>CAVTCJ010000004.1:0-208468 GCA_963733145.1 uncultured Planctomycetota bacterium
TTAAATTGGACTCATCCCCTTTTGTGTAATTATTCTGCTACCGGGACACAGTAATACTTAATCACTTTTTTGTTTTATTATCTTGTAATTGCCGGGCTATAGCTAAATCAGCATTAGCACTTTCACGATCTCCTATTTCGCTGTAAATGTCGCTACGATTTAAATACATTTCCGGATCGGATAGGCGTAGCCGTATCGCCTCCGTGGAATCTTTAATTGCGTTCAGGTAGTCCTTCAATTGAAGGTATGCTCTTGAACGAAGTCGAAAAAGATCGGCATGCATGGGCAGATAATGGAGAGCCTTATTAAACTCAGCGATGGCGGACAGCGGCTTATCCATACTCAGAAAGCAATAACCCCGACAATAACTGATCCCCGCCAACTCATCGACTCCTTCCGCCTGTTTTTGGATTTCTGACGACCACTGAATACCCTTCTCATATTCTCCGTCGACCACCAACTTCTCGAGTACAGTCAAATCATATTTGCGTTGCGTAAACACGCCATAGAGATCAGAGCGCTCATCGTAAATACGCTCCCACATGCTCTGGGCGTCATCGGTCTTCAGTGCAACACACCATTTTACCGGATCGGACGACAGGTATAATCTTTAGCCAGGGAAGGTTAAATCTGCACATAAAATGCACGAGTTTTCTCCCGCCGCTAACGCTTCACTCTTGATCGAATAAAAGCATGTCTCTCACTCTTCGTGAGTTTGCCTGAAATTACAGTGTCATGAAGCCGGTTCCTTTCACCCAAAATTGCTATATTGCTGGCAGCTCAAACCCTAAAATGTCGCCATAAATCTTCACAATCCCGATTTGCCCCTGTACTTTCCCCGGCTCTATATTTTAGAGCAACGCTAGACCCTTCCCGGCTCCCAATGCGTCGCCGGGCAATTGTGCCGCAGGTTGCGTCCGGCGGCGGCTCGCTCCGATCCCAGACTATCTTCCCACACATATCTTCACCCGCGAATTTGCGGGCCGCCCACTCATATAAGACCGCGGCTTTCTCACCGTAGCGTTAATGACAGGACGGTCTCTTAGCATACATGTCACCTGTTCCCGCCCATGTCTCAATACTTCCGAACCAAGCGATGATTTGGGCCAGTTTTCAAAGTTCGTAGCCAAATCGCTAGCATTCGCCTGCATCACCTTCTGAAAATCGTCGAGTTACACGATCAGTTGTCATGACATATATATATATTGCACACGCACCTCATAATACGTGATCGTCTTCCTCCGGCTGCAATTTAACGGCGTTGTCCGCATCCGCAATCGCTCTACCGTATCGCTTCTCTAATGAAAAACACTTCATGCGGCCTATGTACGCAGCGCCGTATCTTCGGATTGCCAGGAAATCGCAGCATTAAAGTCAGCCAAGGCATCGGCGACATTGCCTTTCGCCAACAAATACCGTCCACGTTTCTCATGCGCAGAGACGACTTGGGATCAAGACGAATCGCTTCGTTCGAATCCGCAGCCGCTTCTCGACGCCGCCCTGTGTGATGATAAATCGAAGCGCGTATCAACCAAGGGCCAATTACCGTGGGATCGATGCGTATTGCTTTGTTAACGTCTGAACGGCGAGAGTCGAAAGCCCATCGTTTACACCACGCATTTCCCCGATTTGAATAAGCAAGGGCGTAATTCGGATCGATCGTAATTGCCTCATCGAAATCGGCTATTGCCTTCGATAGATCTCCTATACAAAAATATGCATATCCACGATTATTAAATGTTGCAGCATCTCCCATATTGAGACGAATCGTCTCACCCCAATCGGCGATGGCACGTTTGTGGTCACCACGCACGAAGTATATGAGTCCTCGATAACGGTAGCCTGGCATCATCGGGAGCAAGCTGTATCGCCGTGCTCAGGTCCATCAACGCGTGGTCCGCATCGCCAATTCTCACGCGGGCGATACCTCTTTGTCGATATGCCGCGCCGCTCTATGGGGTCGTCCTTAATCACGGCACCAAAATGCGCAATTGCACTGCTCAAATCACCTTTTTCCAACGCTTGTTCACCCAACATCGAATGCGTTGCGGTATCACCTGCATTGGATGGGAATGCAAATACACATAACGATAAAGACGTTATAAACACTCTGACGACAGGTCCGTGAACAATCTTCATATGTCACCAAAGATGGTTTATCGAGAATTACAGCATATTTCGAAAATGGCCTTCGAACTAGAGCGTCGATAGTGATCGCAGCGTTTATTCAATAGCCTTTAATATCTATACCAATACCGCCTCCTGGCGGCTGGAACTCGCCTTTACCTCTGAAAAGATCACAGAAGAATCCGAGAATCCAGATACCATGAAAGAGCCGGGGTCTCCAAGAAAAGTACGCTTGGGAGCGTTTCCAAACCCCAAGTTGACCCTTTCCAGGAGACCCCAGCATGTTATACCTCGGTATCGACCAGCACAAGCGACAATTGACGGTGAATTTGCGCAACGAAGACGGATCGGTGATCCTCAAGCGGCAGGTGAGCACGCAGTGGGAGAAGGTTCGCGCGTTCTTTGACGATCTTGCCGAAAAGGCGGAGCCGGAAGGCGGCTTTCTGGCGATTGTCGAAGTTTGCGGCATGAACCCCTGGCTATTGGAAATGCTCAAAGAATACGGTTGTCGGGAAATCGTCGTGATCCAGCCGACGGAGCGATCCAAGCAGAAGACCGACCGTCGCGATGCCGGCCAGTTGGGCCACTCGCTGTGGGTTCATCGCCAACAGTTTCTCGATGGAAAGCATCCGCTCGGGCTGCGGCGCATCGATCCGCCCACGGCCCAGGAGGCCGACGATCGGCAGTTTACGGCGTTGCGTGCTCGGCTGACGAAGAAGCGCACGGCGGTGCTCAACGGCATCCACAAGATTTTGCGGAAACACAACCTGGAGCAGGAGTGTCCGACGAAGGTGTTTCAGACGAAAAAGGTCCGCCGCTGGCTGGTCGAGATGAACTTGCCCGCAATCGATCGGCTGGAGATGAATTGTTGTTGCCGCAATGGGAGTTGCTCGACGAACAGTTGGAAGTCGTCGAAGCGAAGATTGCGGAGCGTGCGGCGGCCGACGAACAAGCGAAACTGCTGGAGTCGATGCCGGGCATGGGGCATTACAGCGCCGTGGCCGTTACGTCGCGGATCGGCAACATCGAGCGGTTTAAGCGGCCCGACAGCCTGGCGAACTATTTCGGATTGACGCCCGGCTGCCGCAATTCTGGCGAAGCAACGCAGCGACTTGGTTCGATCACGAAACAAGGCAGCAGGATCGTCCGCCACTTGCTCGGGCAGGCTGTGATCAAAGTGTTGCGATTCGACGGCGTAATGCGTGCTTGGTTCAAGCGCATCAAGCAGCGTCGCGGCTCGAAGATCGCCAGGGTGGCCGTGATGCGGCGTATGGCGACGATTATGTGGCACATGTTGAAGAAGAAACAGAAGTACCGCTATGCGTTGCCGATCAAGAAACACCAGGAATTCGTGGAGTTTGAAGGCTCAACGGAAGCGGCATGAAGGACTGAAGGCAGGTTTTTCGGGGGACGTCCCCCGAGCCCCCGAAGGATTTATCGCGGAAAGCTCAAAGAGGAGTGCAAGGCAATGAAAAGAACAAGGGCGAACCGTTTGGCCCGCCCTCATTCCTCTTCGAGCCCTGGCGCGACGCTCGGGTCGGTTCCCACCGTTGCCCTACCCTTCGCCCAGGTTGAAAAAGTGTAGCATTAACGCAAGTACCTTGGAGAAACATTTTTGACTTTGTGACGGTGTTGATTCGCCGCTTTCGGCGAGCGAATCCCTGCGGCTCCACGCCAGCTCGATGTGTCCCCTTGACTTGGTCGCATGGCTAGGCGTGATCCTGATTGGAGCGGCGAGGAGTCCCGCAGGACGATCGAAAGATTTTATCGGTGTCGGGCGAATCACGCCCGAGCGCGGACGTAATTGACGTTCCGCGGGCGTCCACGAAGGGACGGGTTGAGGCACGGTCGCATTCAGAAAAGAACGACCGAACAGACCTCGCGCAAAAAATCGTAACACGGAAACAAGTCAAAAAAAGGCACTCCCACAAGACAACCCACACGGAGCGGCAAAAAACGGTTCCATATTCCAAACAGTTCGCCAATGCGAACCGCGTAGATCGTTTGTACATGCACTCGAAAAACAACCACTCAAAGCGATAAAAATCGCAGAGACCACCCTTGACACACAAGGCTCTTTCAGGGAGGGGAACAATACGAGTATTGGTAAAATGGGATTCACTACCCCCCGGCTTTCCGCCCCTTTCCCCCCTCCTCACACACATAAGAGCTCTTCTCTTCTCGCTTGCTCCCCCCCCGCGAAGGGCCCCTCTGCCCCCAAACAAGCCCTCTCCGGTCCTCTCCCTCCAGATACCATGAAAGAGCCGGGGTCTCCAAGAAAAGTACGCTTGGGAGCGTTTCCAAACCCCAAGTTTACCCTTTCCAGGAGACCCCAGAATGTTATACCTCGGTATCGACCAGCACAAGCGACAATTGACGGTGAATTTGCGTAACGAAGACGGATCGGTGATCCTCAAGCGGCAGGTGAGCACGCAGTGGGAGAAGGTTCGTGCCTTCTTTGCCGATCTTGCCGAAAAGGCGGAGCCGGAGGGCGGCTTTCTGGCGATTCTCGAAGTTTGCGGCATGAACCCCTGGCTATTGGAAATGCTCAAGGAATACGGTTGTCGAGAAATCGTCGTCATCCAGCCGACGGAGCGATCCAAGCAGAAGACCGACCGTCGCGATGCCGGCCAGTTGGGCCACCCGCTGTGGGTTCATCGGCAACAGTTTCTCGATGGAAAGCATCCGCTCGGGCTGCGGCGCATTGAGCCGCCCACGGCCCAGGAGGCCGACGATCGGCAGTTTACGGCGTTGCGTGCTCGGCTGACGAAGAAACGCACGGCGGTGCTCAACGGCATCCACAAGATTCTGCGGAAACACAACTTGGAGCAGGAGTGTCCGACGAAGGTTTTTCAGACGCAAAAGGTCCGCCGCTGGCTGGCCGAGATGAACTTGCCCGCAATCGACCGGCTGGAGATGAACTTGCTGTTGCCGCAATGGGAGTTGCTCGACGAACAGTTGGAAGTCGTCGAAGCGAAGATTGCGGAGCGTGCGGCGGCCGACGAACAAGCGAAACTGCTGGAGTCGATGCCGGGCATGGGACATTACAGCGCCGTGGCCATTACGTCGCGGATCGGCGACATCGAGCGTTTTAAGCGGCCCGACAGCCTGGCGAACTATTTCGGATTGACGCCCGGCTGCCGCAACTCGGGCGAAGCAACGCAGCGACTTGGTTCGATCACGAAACAAGGCAGCAGGATCGTCCGCTACTTGCTCGGGCAGGCCGTGATCAAAGTGTTGCGATTCGACGGCGTAATGCGTGCTTGGTTCAAGCGAATCAAGCAGCGTCGCGGCTCGAAGATCGCGCGGGTGGCCGTGATGCGGCGTATGGCGACGATTATGTGGCACATGTTGAAGAAGAAACAGAAGTACCGCTATGCGTTGCCGATCAAGAAACACCGGGAATTCGTGGAGTTTGAAGGCTCGACGGAAGCGGCATGAAGGACTGAAGGCAGGTTTTTCGGGGGACGTCCCCCGAGCCCCCGAAGGATTTAACGCAGAAAGCTCAAAGAGGAATGCAAGGCAATGAAAAGAACAAGGGCGAACCGTTTGGCCCGCCCCCATTCCTCTTCGAGCCCTGGCGCGACGCTCGGGTCGGTTCCCACCGTTGCCCTATCCTCCGCCCAGGTTAAAAAAGTGTAGCATTAACGCAAGTACCTTGGAGAAACATTTTTGACTTTTGTGACGGTGTTGATTCGCCGCTTTCGGCGAGCGAATCCCTGCGGCTCCACGCCAGTCTCGACGTGTCCCCTTGACTTGGTCGCATGACTAGGCGTGATCCTGATTGGAGCGGCGAGGAGTCCCGCAGGACGATCGAAAGATTTTATCGGTGTCGGGCGAATCGCGCCCGAGCGCGGACGTAATTGACGGTTCGCGGGCGTCCACGAAGGGACGGGTTGAGGCACGGTCGCATTTAGAAAAGAACGACCGAACAGACCTCGCGGAAGAAATCGTAACACGGAAACAAGTCAAAAAAAGGCACTCACACGAGACATCCGCACACGGAGCGGCAAAAAACGGTTCCATATTCCAAACAGTTCGCCAATGCGAACCGCGTAGATCGTTTGTACATGCACTCGAAAAACAACCACTCACAAGCGATACAATTCGCAGAGACCACCCTTGACACACAAGGCTCTTTCAGGGAGGGGACACAATACTAGTATTGACAAAATAGGCGATATCCTATATTCTTCGGACATGGCAAGATTGGCACGGCTGGTGATCCCTGGCTTGCCGCACCACGTGACGCAGCGCGGCAACCGGCGGCAGCAGACGTTCTTCAACGACGGCGACTATGCGGCCTACCTGGAACTGATGGCCGATTGGTGCCGTGAAGAAGGCGTGGAGATTTGGGGCTATTGCCTGATGCCGAATCACGTTCATCTGATCGCCGTGCCGCAAGACCGCCGACGGCTTGCGACGGGCCATCGGCGAGGCCCATCGACGTTACACGCGGCGGATCAATTTCCGCGAGAAATGGCGAGGTTACCTGTGGCAAGGGCGCTTCGCTTCCTTCGTCATGGACGAGCCGTACCTGCTGGCGGCCGCGCGGTACGTGGAGTTGAATCCCGTGCGGGCGAAACTGGTCGAGGCGGCCGGACAGTGGCCGTGGAGCAGTGCGAAGGCCCACCTGTCCGGCCGCGACGACCGCTTGGTGAAAGTCGCACCGCTGCTGGCGATGGTCGCCGATTGGCGCGGCTTTCTGGACAGTGCGATGACGCGAAGGAACTCGAAGACTTGCGAGAGCACGGTCGCACCGGCCGCCGCTTGGAAGTGCGTCGTTTCTCGACCGTTTGGAAAGCAAGGTCGGCCGTGTCCTGCGACCGCAGAAAGGCGGCCGTCCATCAAAACTACGCAAAATACCATAACTAGTATTGTGTCCTTGCGCGATGTTGAACTTGGGGAAGGAGGATGAGATGTAGGATACATCGAGAAACCTTTCTATGGAACCCTGCGGGTAGTCAAGACCGGTCCGAAGAGATCTGCCAACAGCCGGAAGCGAGAATCTTGCGTGGCGATCGGGCCGGCCTGCGAAGCGTAAGCAGCCAGTGCGGAAAGCCGTGTGATTGACAGCTCGAAAGTACGAATGCGGGAGCCTTCGTCGTGGACATAGCGGGGGCCGCGTAGCCGCATCGCAAGGGCCTGATGCGTCGGTCCTACCGGGGTCGGAGAGCAGGGCAACAGCACAATCGGGGTTCCCCAGGAACGTAGGAGATCCTGTCGTCTCCACTGACCAATTCCCGGCCGGAGATACCGGGTGACCAACTCCAGGCAGACCCGTCCGCGGCAGCGCCGGCCGCGTGCGAGCGAAACACGGGCAGCGAGTGGTATCGTCCGTGCGAAGGAAACGAAGCGAGGCGGAACGGACGGCAGGAAGTCATAGCGCCCTGATAGTACCGTGGAAGCCGGGGAACCTGCGCCGCCTTGGACCGGGGGAGGAGAGCGGGGCGTGAGTTTATCAGACCGTTGAGGGAAACATGACGGAGACATCGGACTCCGAACTCGTGTCTACGCGACAACGACGGATAGCACAGTTGGCGAAACAAATGCCGGAGAAGGGATTGACCTCCCTGAACCAGCACCTCGACTTGGCATGGTTGCGTGAGGCTTATCGGAGTACAAGCGCAAGGACGGCGCGGCGGGCGTGGACGGCCAGACGGCCGCGGACTACGAGCAAGACCTGGAAGGCAATCTCCGCTCGCTCTTGGAACGCGAAGTCGGGCACGTACTGGCGCGACCGGTGCGACGGGTACACATCCCGAAGGGCACCGGCCCAGAGACCCGCCCCATTGGCATTCCGACGCTGGAGGATAAAGTGCTTCAGCGGGCGATTGTCATGTTGTTGGAACCGATCTACGAAGCGGACTTCTACGACTGCTCGTACGGGTTCCGACCGCACCGCTCGCGCATGATGCGTTGGACAGTCTCTCGAAGCAGACCATGTGGAGCGGGGTAAGCCGCCTCTTGGAAGTCGACATCCGCAAGTTTTTCGACACGCTGGATCATGCCCATCTGCGGGCGTTTCTCCAACAACGGATACGCGACGGTGTGGTGCTGCGGCTGATCGGAAAATGGCTCAACGCGGGCGTGCTGGAAGCCGGTGCGGTGACGCATCCGGGAGCCGGAAGCCCGCAGGGCGGGGTGGTCTCACCCGTACTTGCGAACGTCTACCTGCACTATGTGCTGGAATCAATGGTTCGCACGGGAAGTGCAACCTCGTCTGAAGGGTCGCGTATGTCATCCGCTATGCCGACGACTTCGTGATCGGGTTCACCGAGGACGAGGAGCGCGGGGCGTGATGTACGTGCTGCCAAAACGCTCTGGCAAGTACGGCTTGACGATCCACCCGGACAAGACTCGGCTGGTGCCGTTCCGCAAACCGCAGGGCGAGCGGATACCACCCGACGAGGACGGCCCGGGCACGTTCGACTTTCTGGGGATTCACGCACTTTTGGCGCGATCCCGGAAGGGCAACTGGTAGTCTGAAGCGGAAGACGGCGGCCAGCCGGTTCACGCGGGCGGTCAGGACGATCGACCAGTGGTGCCGGCTCCATCGCCATGACCCGATCGCCGAGCAACACGCGGTACTTTGCCAGAAGCTTCGGGGGCACGCGGGGTACTACGGGATCGTGGGCAACAGCCCGGCATTGGCCCGTTTCTACCACGAGGTGCTCAAGGTCTGGCAAGTGGCTCATGCGGCGACGGTGCGTGGCGTAGTTCGTGGGACTGGTTTCGCCGGCTCTTGACACGCTACCCAGTGCCTTATCTGCGTGTCATCCACTCAACGTGCCGAAGCGTAGCAAACGGATAACTGGAGGAACCGAATGCGTTAAATGCAGCACGTTCGGGTCTGTGGGAGCCTGGGCGGGCAACCGCCAGGGCCAAAAAAAAAAAAAAAAAAAAAAAAAAAAAAAAAAAAAAAAAAAAAAAAAAAAAAAAAAAAAAAAAAAAAAAAAAAAAAAAAATGGTACGAGGAACGAAGCACTAAAAAAAAAAAAAAAAAAAAAAAAAAAAAAAAAAAAAAAAAAAAAAAAAAAAAAAAAAAAAAAAAAAAAAAAAAAAAAAAAAAAAAAAAAAAAAAAAAAAAAAAAAAAAAAAAAAAAAAAAGGGGAGGTTCATTCGCGCTGGCAGCGTAGCTCGCCTTGCGCGAAGCCTTCGGCATTGGCCAAGTGAAGGCGAAGGTGACGTTGGATGTCAGCTTCCACAAAGGTCACAAGCATCTGTCGGTAGTCAAACTGAAGCGCCGCTTGAGCGGGGCAGTGGCTGTTTTCAGACCACAGCGCGCTTAAGCGCATCAAACGCAGACGGAGCACATGGTTATCAGAATTGTCAAAGAACAACTCGGCTCGTGGCAGTATCTATCACAACGCACTCGGAAAACGCCTCATCAAATGCCTTTTCCTCACTATTATTCGGGAAATCAGGCTCTCTCTTTTCGGTTCTAAAAGGTCGCTGGACAGACACATCACATAGTGCTCACGCAGCAGACACGTAGCCGACCTTGCTGTCTTTCCAAAACTAGCTGCGTCCCGTTTCAACTCCTGGACCATGACACCGGGCACAAGGCCACGTCGTTTCCAGGATGCCTTTCAGGATAAGTCTCTGGAAGAATCGCATTCCTTTACAGTACCTGTCGCCTTGCCACATAGAGGACAGATGACAGTCGTCTGAGGGGAAAACGCAATGACCAGCCAGTATAGTCCTGCGATGATGAAACAGGGTGAACAGCATATCAGGGGCACTGTAAGCATACTGGAACCGCGAACGTGGCCAAAGACTTTGAGCAACACAATACCTAGTACACGACACGCGATCCCGCCTCCCATGTACAGGAGGACCCAAAATGTGGCGTCCGAGCGACTTCGCGGATTGTCCCCAGCCCAATGATCCAGCATTGACCTCAACTCGCGTGCCTGCCATTGCATCCCCAAGTGATGCTTCGTCGCGTCTTTCGCCCCGCCCATCAGCGGGTTGTTTTGGGTCGATGTAGAGTTTCTGGCGTTTACGCTAACCCTGTTGGCCCCAGTGCCGGGGGTCCGCTGTTGGGTCATCTGTGTTTGTCGCTGTAAAGACGCAGCAGGCGGTAGAGTTTGTGTGGCTTTTGCAGCAGGTTTCGGATACTGTGCAGGTCGCTGCTGGACGACATTCCCAATCTGAATCAGGTTGCCACACTTCGGGCATTTCGCCCGTTTGCCCGCAGCTTCGTCCGGCGCACGAAACTTGCCGCCGCATCCAGAACACTGAACCGCGATGGACATTGCTCTATCCTCCACCAACGAAAAGGATGCCGACCCGCAACGCCGCTCACGGAGCCCCGACCAAGGGGCACCAGAAAACAGCGCCCGGCCGACGCCCCATCTCGGGGCGGTCGTGCCAAGCACTGCTTTTCTGATTCAAGAGCCGAAGAACGGCTCAGGTTGGTCGTTTCTCTGAAAGCAGACTTGACGCTCTCGCGTCGTTCAAGTTGTCTTCATGGCCGGTCTACGGCCCTTTGGTCGTTCCTCGTTCGGTTCTCCCACTGTTCCAAGTCAGGCTGGGCGGGTTCCCAGCGTCTTTCCAATCATCCGATAGCATAATCCGAGGGCTGGAGGCCCGCAACTACCCCTGGAGTGGAGTTTGCCGTGGGCCAGCCGAAATGCGGAGGATTAATCCAGGGACATAATACTAGTTATGGAATTTTGGGTAATTTCTCTTTCTGGCTTGCATTTCTGGGAGCGAAAAGGCGGCGCAGCTTTATGTACAACGAAGCCTTACCGCCCCCCCAGTCAGATGCATTGCCGCCACGCCCTGAGTATAGCTTTTCTGTCAGGGACAGTCAATCGAGGGTTGTCGGTAGCAAGGCTTCGTAGGTCATGCAAAACCGGCCGGGGGTGGAATCGGGCTGCGGCACAATTCTTGAGCTTGAATTGGCCCAGTTCGCCCGGTAGGCTGAGCGATGGCCGATAGTCTCGGCTGAGAATGCTCTTTGACAAGCCGGAACGCGGGCGAACCAGAATCGCCTTATATACTCAAACCCTGGCTGGCGGGCATACAGGTTTGCCTATCTTACTTTCTCATGCAACACCTCACCGCCATGAGAAGGGTGATTTCAGAGGCCGCTCTACAGCACATAAGTGTTTGTAGTGTAGTGATTTGCGAAATCGTGAATCCGCCGAGCACCGGGCCGGAAAAGTGAAATTCTGTTGCATAGCGACACGGTTTAGATTGACTCGTGAGGGGGGGCGAGAAGCCGTAAAATGGAAAATTGAAGAGTTGCTGACCAACTGGCGAACGACACCGAACGGCCCTCACCCCCGGCCCCTCTCCCAGAGGGCGAGGGGAGGTCGTAAACTGGAAATTTGAGGTTTTGCTGACCAACTGGCGAACGACACCGAACGGCCCTCACCCCCGGCCCCTCTCCCAGAGGGCGAGGGGAGATAGAGACGGCCCTCACCCCCGGCCCATCTCCCAGAGGGCGAGGGGAGATAGAGGCGGCCCTCACCCCCGGCCCCTCTCCCAGAGGGCGAGGGGAGGTCGTAATTTGGAAAATTGAAGAGTTGCTGACCAACTGGCGAACGACGCCGCAACGGCCCACATTTGTTTTACAGGAGGGAACAGAGAAAACAGAGAGCAGGGTAGATTGCAGTTCGACCGACCTCTGTTCTCTCTGTTTCCTCCTGTTCAGAAATCAAGCCTTATTGCCGCGTCAAACTGATAAAAATGGTCTTGAAACGGAAAAACGAAGATGCGCTGACCAACTGGAAGTCGTCCGGGCGGCGTGCCGTCTGCAGCAGGCCGAAAAAAACGTCAGAACCATTTTCCTGTTCCATCGAGGCGTTTTCCCGGCCGGCCGCGCGGCCGGATCGTGAGCTCGATCTTCAGCCGCCGGAAAAGCGCATTGACCCACGGTGAAGCCCCGTAGTGCAGGCCCGTCTCGCTGACGCGGCGGATGGCGGCGGTTCGCCGGACGATTAGTATCTCCTTGTGCGTTCGTTGACGCGTAGAAGCGGGAATGCTCGTCGAGGAACTGGAGGCGTTCGGGTTCTTGTTTTGTGCGTCGGAGCAATCGGCGCCGCGGAGCGGCGAGAAGCGATCCGGGGGTTTCACCACCGGCTATTCACGGGTGACCGCTACGCGGTCCATAGGGCGATCGGGCGTGGCATGACGCCAATTTACCGGCGGAACGGCTCGATCAGAGGAGAAAAACGGTTCTGACGCCTTTTTCTCGGTTTTTCCGCGGGAGGTGCTTTACATTTCGCGTGGGCAAGGTAAAATCACGCCCAGACTGTTGGCCTCGATCCGCTACAAGTGTGCTGGGGTTGAGCAGTTGCCGACTAGGACTTGCGGTTGCGACCCGACTCCGGCGCCTTCTCCTGTGCAGCCGAGAGAGCGGGGAGCATCCACCCTAGTCCCAAACCGCTCCTCTGCCGCGCTTGTTGACGCTCGTGTTGTCACTATTCTCTATTCTTTGTCAAGCGAAAAGGAGGCGTAGATGCGACCGGTTTACGTCGTTTCCGGAGGGGTGTCGAAATTCGCCAAGGCCCGGCCCGACAAGACTTTTCCGGCCCTGGTAAAAGAAGCCTACGATTATGCCCTTGCCGATCTGGGGATCGAACATCCACAGTTCTTTGAACTGGTGGACGGCAGCGTATGCTCGTATTTTTCCGACCATTTCACCCGCCAATTGATGGCCGGCATCATGGTTCAGGATTATCTGGGGTTGTGCCCCAAGCCGTCCCATCGTGCGGAAGGGGGTGGCGCCACCGGCGGAATCTGTTTCCAGGAGGGGTGGAAAGCCGTGGCTTCCGGCTACATGGACATCTGCCTGGCCTATGGCTTTGAGCAGATGAGCCACGTGGAAACCTGGAAAGGGAATGAATTTATCGCTCTGGCCTCGGATATTTCTTTCGATTACCCCGTGGGCGGTTTCTACTCCGGCTACTATGCGATGATGGTTACCCGTCACATGGCGGAGTTCGGGACTACGGTGGAACAACTCGCCCATGTTTCCGTGAAGAATCACATCAACGCCTACCACAACCCATACTCCCAAAAACGCCAACGATTGACCATAGATGACGTGCGCTCGTCGCCGATGGTGGCCTGGCCTCTGACGCGCAACGATATATGCGTGATGAGCGACGGCGGCGCCGCGGTCGTCTTATGCTCGGAAGAGGGTTTGGCGAAACTGGAGAAGGCCGCCGGTCATAGTATTCCCCGGGTGCGCGTGGGCGGCATCGGCCGGGGGACCGACGCCATGCGCATGGCCGACCGTCCCCATCAATCCTATGATGATTTTTACAAGTACAACGCCTTGCCCAACGAGATGAATGACGATTCTCGGGCGCACTACAAAAAGCTCTGGGAACACGGTTTCCGCTATCCCGGCGTGCATTCGTTCCGGGCCGGCCGGATGGCTTCGCGCGAGGCCTACAAGAATGCCGGCGTCACCGATCCGCTTAAAGAAATCGACTTTGTCGAACTGCACGACGCCTTCACCTCGTCGGAGGTGCAAACTTATGAGGATATGGGATTGTGCCGTTACGGAGAAGGCGGACCCTTTGCGGCCAGCGGCAAGACCTTTATGCCGGGCATTGACTACGGGCTCAATCTGCCGGAGAAACCGGTCTGCCCCGTCAATCCCTCCGGCGGACTGATCGCCTGCGGCCATCCCGTCGGCGCGACCGGGTTGATGCAGGCCGTCTTTGCCTTGTGGCAGCTCCAGGGGACGATCAAGAAGCATTTCGGCGACGAAGTGCTCCAGGTTCCGCAGGCGCGGCGCGGCGTCATTCACTCTCACGCCGGAACCGGAACTTACGTTACGGTCAGCATCTTGGAACAGGAAAAATAGGAGATAACCGCCATGTCTAAGGAAATAATTCCCCAGCGAATTGAAGATACTCTGGAAGGAACGGTCGTTTTCGGCGTTCCGTTCCCCACCGGCGACGATCTCTCGGGCTTGAAGGAGATGTCGCCCCTCGTAGTCAAGCAACCGTACTCGATAGACTACAACTATTCCTACGGCCAGGATTCGCCCTTCTTCGCCGCCCTGGCGAATCGGCGCTTTATCGTGTGCCGTGAACCGCAGAGCGGCTACACCTATGCCACCCCGCGGCCACGATATGTACTCCGGCCGGCCGACCGAGTGGGTGGAGATCAAGCCGGAGGGCAAGATCCACGCCTTCACCGTCTGTCATTTTGGGTCGGAGGCCTTCCTGCCGGAATGTCCGTTCGTGCTGATCCAGGTGGAGTTTGAAGGATGCAACACCCTCTTCCTGGGCCGCCTGATCGGCGTTGACCCGCACGCGGCCAACATTGAATGGATCGGCAAGAAGGTGCGCGGGCGGTTCCTCCGCAACGCCAAACTCAAGCCGACGGATATTTACTTCAATCTGGCGGAATAGGGATACAGCAAAGTTTGTAGGAGGCGACTCCTGTCGCCGATTGGCCTTTGGTTCCGGGAACTATCGGCGACGGGAGTCGCCTCCTACAAAGGTTTGGAATAGACCATGAACGATCCGGTTGAATTTAGCGGCGAGCTTGTCGGCTGGCGCGACCCGGATGAAAACCGCCGGTGGGTGCGGGAAAACAAGTCCCGGCAACTGGCGGACAAACGCACCACCGTGGCCGAAGCCGTGCGGAAGCACGTGCCGGATGGCTGCCTGTTGGCCATCGGCGGCTTCGGCCATATCCGCGTTCCCATGGCGCTGGTCTATGAAGTGATCCGCCAGCGCAAACGCGACCTCACGGTGGTCTGCAACCCGGGCTGCCACGACATCGACGTTCTCATCGGCGGCGGTTGCGTCAGCCGCGTGGACAATGCCTATGCCTTCGGCCATGAATTGCGGGGATTATCGCCCTGCGGACGCCGGGCCGTCGAAAGCGGCCAGGTGAAAGTCGCCAGCGAGACGAGCAACGCCGGCTACCAGCGGCGTCTGCTGGCGGCGGCCATGGGAGTGCCCTTCATGCCGATACGGTCCCTGCTGGGGACTAGCACCCTCGAACAGAGTTCGGCCAAGGTGATCGAAGATCCCTGGAGCGGCAACCCGATCTGCCTGGTCCCGGCCTGTTACCCCGACGTGTCGCTGTTCCACGTTCCGCGTTGCGACAAGTATGGGAATGCGCAGATCGACGGCATCCTGGCCGACGATTTTGAGCTGGCGCGGGCCACGCGGCGGCTGATTATGACCACGGAAGAGATCGTCGACGACGATGAAATTCGCCGTTGTCCGTGGCGCACGGTGATCCCGTTCTACCTGGTGGACGCGGTGATCGAGGTCCCTTTCGGGGCCCACCCCACCGAAATGTCCGTCGACTACTACTCCGACGAGGAGCATATCGCCCAATGGCTGAAGCTCTCGAAGACGCCGGAAGGGACCGCTCAGTATTTTGCGGAGTATGTATTCGGGGTGCCCGATTTCGACGCTTACGTGGAAAAAATCGGCGGTCTCCGCAGGCTGGCCGAACTGAGACGGATTATGAAGCTGCAACCGGGGACCTCGTCCTGAAATAGGAGGACAGTTCCCATCCCAATCAACGTCAATCCCAACGAAAAAATTCGCTTAGGATGGGCTAATCAATAACTGTCGGAATTGGCTGTCATCCTGAGCGTAGCGAAGGATCTGGTCTGGATGCACGTAGATCCTTCGCTCCGCTCAGGATGACAGTTATTGATTCCCCGATACTTAGGGGGGGACTGTTCCCGATTTTGAGACGCGAAGGAGGGCGCGTGGTGAATGAAAAGCCTCGTTACAACTTGACGGAACTGCTGGCCTGCGTGGCGGCCGGACTGCTGGAGGACGGCTGCTCGGCTTTTGTGGGGACCGGTTTTCCCGTGGTCGTGGGAATGTTGGCCCAGCGCACTCACGCCCCGGGGCTATTGATCATTTTCGAGGCCGGCGGCATCGGCCCCCGGGTGCCGGGCGTGCCCATCTCCGTGGGCGACTCGCGCACTTATCATCAGGCCGCGGCAGCTTCCAGCATGCAAGACGTGATGTCGGCCGCGCAAGGCGGTTACGTCGATTACGGTTTCCTGGGCGGCGCGGCGATGGACTGCTACGGCAACGTCAACACCAGCGTTATCGGCGACTGGAACCATCCCAAAACGCGACTGCCCGGCAGCGGCGGAGGAAACGACGTAGGCTCTTCCTGCTGGCGCACCATCTACCTCATGCGCCAGCAATCCAAGCGGACCTTTGTCAATAAGCTGGATTTCATCACCACCCCCGGTTATCTTTCCGGGCCCGGGGCGCGCGAGCGGGCGGGGCTCCCCTCGGGCACCGGCCCCTATCGCGTCATCACTCAGTTGGGCATGTACGGCTTCCACGAGGAGACCAAACGCCTGCGGTTGCTGTCCCTCCACCCCGGCGCCACCGTCGAACAAGTCCAGGAGGCCAGCGAGTTTGAAATCCTCATCCCGGACCGCATTGGGGTCAGTCCCGAACCGACGGATGAACAAGTGCGCATTCTGCGGGAAATCGACCCCTGCGGAATGGTGATCGGAAAGTGAGCTTTGAGCTTTGAGCTATGAGCTTCATGACCGGCTCAAAGCTCAAAGCTCCTAGCTCAAAGCTCCTAGCCCGGATTATTCATAAACACGAAGGAACATTGTCATTCTGAGCGCCGCGAAGAATCTGGGCTGTTTGCGGCGCATCGGAGATCCTCGCTGCGCTCAGGATGACGTTTATGAATAATCCGGGCTAGCTCAAAACCACAGGAGGTGCAGCGTGGACTTTCAGTTGACCGACGAACACGTGTTGATCAAAAACACGGTGCGGGAATTCGCGGAAAAAGAAATTGCCCCCCGCGCGAGGAAATCGACGCCACCGACGAGTTTCCCGCCGACATTTTCCAGCGGATGGCCGAACTGGGGCTGCTGGGCATTCCCTTTGCGGAAACATACGGCGGCGCGGGCGGCGACTATCTCAGCCTATTGATTGCCCTGGAAGAGATCGCGCGAGTTTCCGGCACGGTGGCCATCATCCTGGATGCCCACACCTCACTCTGCTGCGAGCCGATCTACCTGTTCGGCACAGAGGCGCAAAAGCAAAAATACCTGCCTCCGCTGCTCAGCGGCGAAAAGATCGGCGCCTTCGGGTTAACGGAACCAACCGCCGGCTCCGACGCCGGATCCACCCGCACCCAAGCCGTCCGCGACGGCGACGAATGGGTCATCAACGGCCAGAAAATGTTCATCACCAACGGCTCCCTGGCCGATGTGGTGGTGATTACCGCCAAGACGAACCCGAATAAAGGGACTCGCGGCATCTCTTCTTTTATCATTGAAAAAGGGACCCCCGGTTTCCAGTTGGGACGCGACGAAAAGAAGATGGGCCTGAAAGGCTCGGTGACTTCAGAACTTTTCTTCGAGAACTGCCGCATCCCCGCCGAAAACCTGCTGGGCACTGAAAATGAAGGCTTTAAGCAATTCCTGACCACGTTGAACGCAGGCCGGCTGGCCATCTCCGCCATGGCCGTGGGCCTGGCGCAAGGCGCCTTCGACCGGGCGGTGGCTTATGCAAAAGAGCGGGTGCAGTTCGACCGGCCGATTGCCCAATTCCAAGCCATCCAGTGGATGATCGCGGAAATGGCCACGGACATCGATGCCGCCCGCCTGATGGTTCACCGGGCCTCCTGGCTAAAGGGACGGGGCGCCCGCTTTACCAAAGAGGCCGCCATGGCCAAATTGTTCGCCACGGAAGTTTCGGAACGCGTTTGTTACAAGGCCATACAGATTCATGGCGGCTACGGATACGTGCGGGAATATGCCGTCGAACGCATGTACCGCGACCAGCGCTCGTGCGCCATCGGCGAGGGTACGAACGAGATTCAACGCCTGATCGTTGCCCGGCAGGTCTTGGGGCTGTGAGGTCGCAATTGTCGCCTTTCGCTCCGCGAAAGCAGCGTGGATCGCCTGCTTTCGGGGAGCGCAAGGCAATAAAAAGACAACGATTTTCGCCACGAGAGATTCCCGCAATGCTCGGCGAGATATTTGATTTTAAAGCCGAGTGGTTCGTTCACGAGCATTTCCGGCCGCACTGGTCCCAGCCGGGGGCGGTCGCCTTTATTACGTTTCGCACGCACGACTCGATTCCGCGCGGTGCTCCAGCGGTGGGAACGGGAGAAACAAGATTGGCTGAAGCGTCAGGGCCACGACGGCACGAAGCACTGGTCCGTGGTTGTCCCCAAGTTGGCTGAGAAGACTCGCGCGAACTTCCACAAGGAGTTCCACCGTTGTCGCGAGGATTTCCTTGATAAGTGTCACGGTCGTTGCCTGCTCCGGCGACCTGAACTCGCCCAGATCGTGGCCGACGCGCTGCTGCATTTCGACGGCAGCCGCTATCGTCTGGGGGATTTCATCGTCATGCCCACGCACGTGCATCTGCTGGCCGCGTTTGCAACGGCAGACGTTATGGCGAACCAATGTGACTCATGGCTGCACTACACGGCGTTTCAGATCAACCGGGCAATTGGCGAGAGGGGTAAATTCTGGCAGCAAGAACCGTTCGACCATCTCGTCCGCAGTTTGGAGGAATATGAGTACCTGAGGCAATACATTGCCGACAACCCGTGCAAAGCCGGCCTGAAACCCGGCGAATACCTGTACCGCCGATACAACGAATAGCCGCGTTTTATATTGTCGCCTTTCGCTCCGCGAAAGTTGCATGGATCGCTACTTTCGCGGAGTGAAAGCAGCACGAATCGAGCAAAACTTTCGGGGAGCGACAGGCGACTATACCTTTTACTCCCCCGCACGACATGGTACAATGCCGGCCGCTATACTTTTCAGCTCCACACAGCCGTCTTTCACCCCGCGAAAGCAGCCTTCGTGCTTTCGCGGAGCGAAAGGCGACAAACAGGAGGAATTCATGCAGGTAGCCGCCGCTAAACCATTCCAGACGCAGCACAAGGTCCGTTTTGTCACCGCCACCAGTCTCTTTGACGGTCACGATGCCTCGATTAACATCATTCGTCGTCTATTGCAGGCCTCGGCGCCGAGGTGATTCACCTGGGCCACAACCGCTCGGTCCGGGAAATCGTCTCCGCCGCCATTCAAGAGGACGCCCAGGGCATTGCCGTCAGTTCCTATCAGGGAGGTCATATCGAGTTTTTCAAGTATATGATCGATCTTCTGCGGGAAGAGGGCGGAGGGCACATCAAGGTCTTCGGCGGAGGCGGCGGGGTCATCGTGCCGGATGAAATCGCCGAGATCGAGGGCTATGGCGTCAGCAAGATTTTTTCTCCCGAGGACGGACGCCGCATCGGGCTACAGGGGATGATCAATCTCATGCTGGAAGAGTGCGACTTCGCCCTCGACCGGCAACTCGACGCGGAAATCGGCCGCTTGGCCCAGCGGGATATCCGGGCCGTGAACACGCTGATCACGCTGGCCGAGCAGGCGGTCTACGATCAAACCGCCGGTTACGGCGCCGTCCGGGAAAAGATTCAGGCCCTGGCCCGGAACGTGCCCGTGGTGGGCATTACCGGACCCGGCGGCGCCGGCAAAAGTTCCCTCACCGACGAGTTGGTGCTGCGCTTCAACCACGACTTCCCCGATCAAAGCGTGGCCATTCTGGCAGTCGATCCGTCGCGCCAGCGGACCGGCGGAGCGGTGCTGGGCGACCGGATCAGGATGAACTCGATCAATTCCGACCGCATCTACATGCGGTCGCTGGCCACCCGCGAATCGCAAACCGAACTCTCCGCCGCCATCCAAGACGCCATCGACGTAGTGCGGGCGGCCGGCTTCGATCTCGTATTCGTGGAAACCAGCGGCATCGGCCAGGGAAACGCCGGCGTCGTCGGCATCTGCGACGTTTCTCTGTACGTAATGACCTGTGAGTACGGCGCCCCGATCCAACTGGAAAAGATCGACATGCTCGATTATGCGGACCTCGTGGCCATCAATAAATTCGAGCACAAGGGGGCCGAGGATGCGCTGCGGAGCGTCCGCTACCAGTATCGCAACAACCGGAAGCTGTCCGGCTTACCCGCGGAGAGAGCTGCCCGTCTTTGGCACGATTGC
The DNA here is from genome assembly GCA_963733145.1 of uncultured Planctomycetota bacterium. GTDB lineage: Bacteria > Planctomycetota > Planctomycetia > Pirellulales > Thermoguttaceae > JAHIKV01. Next base: position 20,135 of record CAVTCJ010000004.1, read on the forward strand.
CTCCCAGTTCAATGATCCCGGAACGAATGCCCTTTATCTGGCGCTGCTCGGCGCCATCAACTCCAAAAAGGGCACGGCCTGGCATTCTTCCCTGCCCGCCGCCGAGCGGGAGGGCCCGAAAAAACACATCATCCCGTCCGACCGGGTTCACTACCTGGGCGAGATCGTGCAGGCCGTGCGGGGCTACCGCAAACAAGTCCGGGAACAGGCCGGCATCGCCCGGCGGCTGTTTCAACTCAACGGCGCCGAAGAGGTGCTCCGCGAGAGCGGCGCCAAGGAAGAGTTGGGCCGGCAGATCGAGCTGTTCGAGGGCAAACTCAAAGAGGAACCCAAGCGGATCCTCAAGGAGTGGCCCGAATGTAAAGCCGCGTACCGCCGCGACCAGCTCGTGACCAAAGTCCGCGACAAAGAGATCCGCAACGACCTCTTCACCACGTCCCTTTCCGGCACCCGCATCCCCAAAGTATGCGTTCCCGATTTTGCCGATTGGGGCGAGATCGTCCGCTGGAGCATGTTGGAAAACGCGCCGGGCCTGTTCCCCTTCACCGCCGGGGTGTTCCCCTTCAAACGGGCCGAGGAGCAACCCAAGCGCCAGTTTGCGGGGGAGGGAACCCCTGAGCGGACGAACCGGCGCTTTCATTATCTCTGCAAAGACGACGACGCCAAGCGGCTTTCCACGGCCTTCGACAGCGTCACCCTCTATGGGGAAGACCCCGACTATCCGCCCGACATCTACGGCAAGGTCGGCGAGAGCGGCGTTTCCGTCTGCACCGTCGAAGACATCAAGAAGCTCTACGCCGGCTTCGACCTCTGCGCCCCCAACACCAGCGTCTCCATGACCATCAATGGGCCGGCCCCGATGATGCTGGCCTTTTTCTTCAACGCGGCCATCGACCAGCGGGTCGACAAGTTCCGGGAGAAAAATGGCCGGGACCCCTCCGCGAAGGAGTACGAAATAATCCGCCACTGCACCCTGCAGACCGTCCGCGGCACGGTCCAGGCCGACATCCTCAAGGAGGACCAGGGACAGAACACCTGCATCTTCGCCACCGAATTCGCGCTGCGGATGATGGGCGACATCCAGCAGTACTTCATCGAGAACAAGGTGCGCAACTTCTACTCGGTATCCATCAGCGGCTATCACATCGCCGAGGCGGGGGCCAACCCGATCTCGCAACTGGCCTTCACGCTGGCCAACGGTTTCACCTTCGTGGAGTACTACCTTTCCCGCGGCATGGACATCGACGACTTCGCCCCCAACCTCTCCTTTTTCTTCTCCAACGGCCTGGATCCCGAGTACACGGTCATCGGACGGGTGGCGCGGCGCATCTGGGCGGTGGCCATGCGCCAGAAATACGGCGCCAACGAGCGCAGCCAGAAACTCAAATACCACATCCAGACCTCGGGCCGTTCGCTGCACGCCCAGGAGATGCAATTCAACGATATCCGCACCACGCTTCAGGCGCTCGGGGCCATCTACGACAACTGCAACTCGCTGCACACCAACGCCTACAACGAAGCGGTCACCACGCCCACCGAGGAGTCGGTGCGGCGCGCCATGGCCGTCCAAATGATCATCACCCAGGAATTCGGATTGACCAAGAACGAGAACCCTCTGCAAGGCTCCTTTATCATCGAGGAATTGACCGATCTAGTGGAAGAAGCCGTCCTGGCCGAATTCGAGCGGATCGACCAGCGCGGCGGCGTGCTGGGCGCCATGGAGACCCAGTACCAGCGGGGGAAGATCCAGGATGAGTCGATGCTTTACGAGCGGAAGAAACACAGTGGCGAGCTCCCCATCGTCGGAGTCAACACGTTCCTCCACCCCCGCGCCGACGAGGAGGGCTATTGCGCGCCGGGCGAGCTGGCCCGCGCGACCAAAGAGGAGAAGGAACAACAAATCCGCAACGTCCGCGCCTTTCAGGAGATCCACCGGGAGGAAACCCCCGCGGCGCTCAGGCGTCTTCAAGATACGGCCATCCAAGGGGGCAACATTTTCGCCGCACTGATGGAAACGGTCAAAGTGGCCTCTTTGGGCCAGATCACACACGCACTCTATGAGGTCGGCGGCAGATACCGAAGGAACATGTAGGAGCGGCATGATTACTCCGGCTGAATCCCAACGGCGCATAACCGCCATGCAGCACCTTCTGCGGGAGAAGGGGCTGGACGGCGCCCTGTTCATCTTCCCGGTCGATGTCTACTATTACGCCGGCACGCGGCAGAACTCCACGCTGTGGTTGCCCGCCGAAGGCCGGCCGATGTTGCTGGTGCGCAAGAGCTACGCCCGGGCCAAGGAAGACAGCCCTCTGGCCGACGTCAGGCATTTTCCTTCCCGCCGGGATTTTCCGGCCCTCTTCCCCGACGATCTGAAAAAGATCGGTTTCACCTTCGACGTGGCGCCGGTGCAGCAGTTGAACTTTTTCAGCAAGCTCCTGCCGGGACGGGAGTTTGTCGACGTATCGGGGCCCCACCGCGAACTCCGCTCGGTCAAGTCCGACTTCGAGCTGGAGCAGATGCGTCTGACGGGCGCCAAGTGCTGTTCGGTTTATGCCGCCATCCCGGAGTTTCTCCAACGCGGCATGCGCGAGATCGATATCGCCGCGGAGATCGAGTGCCGCTTGCGCAAGGCCGGCAGTGAAGGCCATGTCCGCATGCGGGCTTTCAATCAGGAGTTGTCCCTGGGGCTGATCGCTGCGGCCGGCGGAGCCAGTTACGGCTTCATCGACGGTCCCGTCACCGGTCGCGGGCTGTCTAGCGCGTCGCCCCAAGGAGCGTCGAGAGAACTGGTCCTTGAAAACGTACCGATCCTGGTGGATTATCCCTTCGTCCTGGACGGCTACATAACCGATATGGCCCGTATCTTCGTGTTTGGGTCGCTGGACGGGGAGTTGCAACGCGCATTCGATCTCTCGCTGGAAATTCAGGACACCCTCCGGAAGTCATTGAAACCCGGCGCCGTCTGTGAGAAACTGTTCTTCGTGGCGGCCGCCATGGCGGAGGAGGCCGGTTTGGGCGACAACTTCATGGGAATGCCGGGTGAGCAAGCCAGATTCGTAGGGCACGGAGTCGGACTTGAATTGGATGAGTTGCCGATTCTGGCGCCAGGATTCAAGGCCCCGCTCCAAGCCGGCCAGACGATAGCCATGGAACCGAAATTCGTTTTCCCGGGGAAAGGGGCCATCGGCATCGAAAACACCTTCGCCGTCACCGCGGACGGCGGCGAAAAAATCACCGACATGCCGGACCAGATTGTGTTCCTGTAACGGCGCCGGGGCGGTAATCGTCAATTAGATTTATTGTTGTTCAGAAAACTAATGCAACAACTGTTTAGCGGCCGTCGGTACGACGGCCCGTGTTCCGCCGCTGGCCGACGTACCGTCGGCCGCTAAACAGTTGCATTACTTATCTGACGGTCAATAGGAGGAAATTATGATCGCGACAATCGGCGTTCTTGGTGCTGGACAGATGGGGGGCGGAATCGCCCACGTGTTTTCCCAGTACGGGTATCAGGTGCTGCTTTTCGACATTGTCGAGGGCCAGTTGGAACACGCGCTGAAAACCATCGGCAAGAATCTGGACCGGCAGGCCAAGAAGGGCACAATCCCCGAAACTCTGGTCGGCGAAGCTCTCGGGCGGATTAAGATCACTCAGAAGATGGCCGATCTGGCGGGCGTCGATTTCGCCATCGAGGCCGTCACCGAAAACGAATCGCTCAAACTGGACATCTTCAGGAAACTGGACGGGATTGTCAAGGAAGGTGTTATTCTGGCCTCCAATACCTCCTCGATCCCGATTACCAAAATCGCTTCGGTCACCAAGCGCCCCGACAAGGTAATCGGCATGCATTTTATGAACCCGGTGCCGGTCATGAAGCTGGTAGAGGTGATTCGCGGACACGCCACCAGCGACGAGACCTTTGCGGCGACCGGCGATCTGGTGGCCAAACTCGAAAAGGAGACGGCAGTCTCGCAGGATTATCCCGGTTTCATCGTCAACCGGGTGCTGATGCCGATGATCAACGAGGCGGTGTTCGCCCTCTACGAAGGCATCGCCACCATCGACGACATAGACCGGGGAATGAAGCTCGGCACGAACCAACCCATGGGGCCCTTGGCCCTGGCCGACTTGATCGGCCTCGATACCGTGCTGGCCATCATCAACGTCCTCTACGATGGTTTTAAGGATCCCAAATATCGCCCTTGCCCGCTGCTGGTGAAGATGGTCAATGCCGGCTATCTGGGCCGCAAGTCCGGGCGCGGGTTTTATGTCTATTAAGGAACTACGTCACAATAAATTGGTTGATCATTCATTGTGGTGCAGGCGTCTCGCCTGCATTTTTCGGCGGCAGGCGAGACGCCTGCACCACAAAAAGTAATCAACTTATTCTGATGCGATAACTAAGGAGGATAACGTGGAATACAAGTATCTGCTGCATGATGCCAACGACGGCGTCGCCACCCTGACGATCAACCGCCCCGCAGCCCTGAATGCGCTCAACAGCTCGGTATTGGCCGAATTGGAATGCGCCCTCTACGAGCTTAACCTCGACGACACGGTCAAGGTGGTCGTCATTACCGGAGCGGGCGAAAAGGCCTTCGTGGCCGGGGCCGACATCAAGGAAATGTCCAACCTGACTTCGTTCGCGGCGCATGCCTTTATGCGCACCGGTCAGCGGGTGATGCTGTTTATCGAAAAGATGAAAAAGCCGGTGATTGCCGCCGTGAACGGCTTTGCTTTGGGGGGCGGTTCTGGAACTGGCCCTGGCCTGCGACTTCGTCTATGCTGCAGAGAAAGCCAAACTTGGTTTGCCCGAAGTGGGACTTGGCATCATGCCGGGCTTTGGCGGCACCCAGAATCTGGCACGGCTGATCGGACCGAACAAAGCCAAGGAGTTGATCTTCACCGGCAAAATGATCACGGCCCAGAAGGCCCTCGCCTGGGGCATCGTGAACGAAGTCTTCGCCCCCGAAGAACTTATGAAAAAGACCTTGGAAACGGCCCGGGAGATCGCCGCCAAGGGAACCTTGGGAGTCAGATATAGCAAGGACTCCATCGTGAGCGGACTGAACATGGCCAAGGAGGACGGCTTCCGTTACGAGGCGGCCCTGTTGGGCGTGCTCTTTTCAACCGAGGACCAACGCGAAGGCATGGGCGCATTTATTGAAAAACGGAAAGCTGAATTCAAAGCCAAATAGCGAGCTCATAATCAGTTTAATCATCGCGAAGAATGTCGCTTCGCTGAAACGGATGACGAAGGTCCATGGATTTTGAACTGAGCCAGGATCACAAAGTCTTGCAGGCGGCCGTGCGCGAGTTCGTGGAAAAAGAGATCAAGCCGATTGCCGTGCAAATCGACGAAGAGCATTCGATTCCCGACGCGCTCGTTAAAAAGATGGGCGACATGGGTTTCCTGGGAAGCTACCTCCCGGAAGAATACGGTGGGGCCGGCCTGGACATGCTCGCCTACGTCATCGTGGTGGAAGAGGTCTCCAAGGCTTGCGGTTCAAACGGGGTGCTGATCTCGTGCACACTTCGCTGACCTGCAATCCGATCTACGCTTTCGGCACCGAAGAGCAGAAAAAGAAATGGCTCCCTCCGCTCTGCAGCGGAGAGATCATCGGCTGCCTCCTCCTGACCGAGCCGAACGCCGGCAGCGACGCGGCTGCAATTGCCACCATCGTACAAGCGGGAAGGCGATGAGTTCGTCATCAACGGCAGCAAGATCTTCATCACCAACGGCGGCTACCTGGGGACCGCCGTCGTCTTCGCCTCCTCCGACCGGGCCTTGAAGCACAAGGGGATCAGCGCCTTCATCGTCGATCTGAAATCGCCGGGCGTCACCATCCTGAAAAACGAAAACAAGCTGGGCATCCGCGGCACCTACACCACCGCCTTCGCCCTGGACAACCTGCGGGTGCCGGCCGAGAACCTGCTGGGCCAGGAAGGAAAAGGCTTCAACATTGCCATGGACACCCTCAACGGCGGGCGGATCGGCATCGCCGCCCAGGCCCTGGGCATCGCGGAAGGGGCCTTCGAGCGGGCACTGGCCTACTCCAAGGAGCGCAAGCAGTTCGACAAAACGATCAGCGAGTTCCAGGCCATCCAGTTCAAGCTGGCCGACATGTACGCCCGCATCGAGACCAGCAAGCTGATGACCTACAAGGCCGCCTGGCTGAAAGACAACCAGAAGACCTACACCATGGAATCGGCGCTGTGCAAGATGTTGGCCTCGGAATCGGCCGCGTACGTCACGAAAGAGGCGGTGCAGATTTTCGGCGGCTACGGATATATCTGCGATTACGAGGTCGAACGGATGTTCCGCGACGCCAAGATCACGGAGATTTACGAAGGGACCAACGAGGTCCAGCGGATCGTGGTCTCAAAATTATTGCTTTCGTAAGAAGGTGTCAGAACTATTTTCATGTTCCACTGAGGTCTCACCGTGGAAGCGACACGCGAAATCTACTGGAACGTCGGTCATGCGGTTGTCATACCGATGTATGTTCTCACCTTGGCCACCTTCGCCGTCATGGCCTGGGGGTTCTGGCGGCGCGTCCGCATCTGGCGCCAGGGAAAGGCGCTCAACCGCTTCGATCGTTATGGCGAGCGGAGCAGGCGGTTCATTACCGAGGTGTTTAGCCAGATCAAGGTGTTGCGGGTCAGAGACGGCGGAATTTATCACGCCTTTTTCTTTTGGGGTTTCCTGCTCCTCTTCATCGGCACCCTGCTGGTGATGGCCCAGGCCGATTTCACCGATCTCTTGTGGGGCGTCAAATTCCTGAAGGGGGCGTTCTACAAGGGTTTCTCGCTGGTGCTGGACGTGGCGGGCTTTGTGGCGATCCTCATGCTTATCGGACTTGCAATCCGGCGCTTCGTCATCCGGCCCAAAGGGCTGGAGATCGTCAAGGACGACTACATTGTCCTCTCATTGCTCTTTCGTAATTCTCGTCACCGGTTATTTTGTCGAAGGCGCCCGCATGGCGGCCACGGAACTCAACCCGCATTGGGTCGCAGAGAAACATATCGACCCCAACCTCGCGCGCTACTCGCCCATCGGCCTGCTGACGGCCCAACTTCTCACGGGGATGAGCGACCACGCACTGCTGGCCATGCACGTCGGGCTGTGGTGGTTTCATCTTGTCCTCGCCTTGGGCTTCATCGCCGCGATTCCCTTCACCAAACTGCGCCACGTCTTCACCACCAGCACCAATGCTTTTCTCGCGCCGCTGGAGCCCAAAGGCTCGATCGCCACCATCAACCTGGAAGACGAAAACGTCGAGCAGTATGGGGCGGCGGCCATTACCGACCTGACCTGGAAAGACATCTTCGACGCCGATGCCTGCACCGCCTGCAAGCGCTGCCAGGACCGCTGTCCGGCGTGGGCCACCGATAAGCCGCTGTCGCCCATGAAGATCGTGCAGCAGATCGGGGAACTGGCCGAGGCCAACCTGCGGGCCGGAAAAGGGGACAGGTCCAATTTGCCGGAACGGCCCTCCGGGAAGCTGCGCTCAAATTGGACCAGTCCCCTTTTCCGGCAACCTGGTCGAAACCTGCACGCAGGACGCCCTTTGGGCCTGCACCACCTGCCGTGCCTGCCAGGACGTTTGCCCGGCCGACATCGAACACGTCAACAAGATTCTGGAGATGAGAAGGAACCTGGCGCTGATGGAAGGCGTCTTTCCCGGCGAAGAAGTCCGTACGGCCGTCGCCAATTATGAAGTCAACGGCAATCCCTTCGGCTTGGCTTTCGCCGATCGCGGCCGATGGGCCGAGCCGGAAAAGGGGATAAGTCCAATTTGTGCGCAGCACCCGGAGGGCCGTTCCGGCAAATTGGACTTATCCCCTTTTCCGGCCCCCGTCACGATGGCCAGCGGCGAAGAGGTCGACGTCCTGTACTTCGTCGGTTGCTACGCCTCTTTCGACAAACGAAACCAGAAGGTCGCAAAAAGCTTCGTCGCCGTCTGCCAGGCCGCCGGCGTCAAGGTTGGCATCCTGGGCAAGGAAGAAAAATGCTGCGGCGAACCGCTCCGGAAACTGGGCAACGAATACCTGTACCAGATGATGGCTGCGGAAAATATCGAACTGATCAAGGGCTACGGCGTCCAGCGGATCGTCACCACCTGCCCGCACTGCTTCAATACTCTGGCGCGCGATTACAAGGACCTGGGGCTGGATATACCGGTGGAACACTACAGCACCTACCTCCATCGCCTGATTGGCGCGCAACGCCTGAAACTCAAACCGGAGCCGTTCAACTGCACCTACCACGACTCCTGCTACCTGGCTCGCTATATGGACATCATCGGCCAACCGCGCGGCGTGCTCAAGGCGGCCGGCGGAAACATTGCCGAAATGGACAAATCGGGCTACGATGGTTTCTGTTGCGGCGGCGGCGGCGGCCTTGTGCTGGCCGAGGAAAAGCTGGGCACCAAGATAAGCGAAACGCGTATCCGGATGGCCCAGGAGACCGGCGCCGCTTTTGGTGTCCACTTGCCCTTTCTGCCTGACCATGTTTGAAGACGGCATCAAGACCGGCGGCGCCGAAGGCCGGTTGCAGGTTAGAGATCTGGCGGAGATTGTGGCGGAGCGGATATGTACATAGCCAAACGGTCTTGGGTCTTAGGACTTAGGTCTTAGTGCTAAGACCTAAGACCCAAGACCTAAGTCCTAAGACCTAAGCCCCAAAAGGTGCCAATATGAAACTGCTGGTTTGCGTCAAACAGGTCCCCGACCTGGAATCCCGCTTCAAGCCCAACGCTGACGGCGTCTGGTACGACGAAACGGACCTCGCCTGGCGAATGAACGAATACGACGAGTACGCCGTGGAGCAGGCCGTTCAGCTCCGCGAGCAACTTGGGGCCGACGCCGAGTTGACGGTGCTTTCGATCGGTCCCGACCGGACGGTCGAGGCAATCAAAAAAGCATTGGCCATGGGCGCCGACAACGCCGCCCACGTCCGGGACATGGCGGCGGCCGCCAAAGACCCCTGGCAGATCGCCTCGATCATCGCCGCCTACGCCAAGGACAAGAATTTCGAGCTGATCTTCACCGGCATGCAGTCCCAGGACCGGGGTTCCGCACAGGTGGGAGTGGCGGTGGCGGAGCAGCTCGGGTTTGCCTGTACTACAACCGTCGTCGGGTTTCAATATGAGGACGGGACAGTCACCGCCAAACGGGAGTTGGAAGGCGGCATCAAGGCGGTCGTCAAGCTGAAAACCCCGGCCGTGGTGACTTGCCAGCTTGGGCTGAACGTGCCGCGCTACCCGACACTGCCCAATATCATGAAGGCCAAGAAAAAGAAGATCGATGTCATAGCGGTCGCCGACCTGCCCGGCGAAGCGGCGCTCTCGACCACGGCCGATTTCCATCCTCCGGCCAAAAAGAGCGGCGGCATTGTTCTGGAGGGCGAGGTGGCCGCTTTGGTCGATAAGGTGGTGGCCATACTGAAAGATAAGACGGCGGTATTGCGATAACTGCACATTCGGAGATAACCATGAAAACACTATTAATCGGCGAATACCGCGAGGGCAAATTGCTCGACTCGACGTACGAGCTGTTCGGCTTTGCCTCTCAAATCGGGTCCGAAACCGCCATGCTGCTGGTGGGAAGCGAAACGGAGTTGCCGGCCTATGGCGGCACGCTCTATCTGGCGGAGGCAATGACCTGCGGCGAATACAATCCGGACCTGCACAAGAGGCTGATTCTCGATGCGGTGCAAAAGGAAAATCCGGACTACATCGTATTTCTGCACTCGTCCTACGGCTGGGACCTGGCGCCGCGCGTGGCGGCCGCTTTGAAGGCGGCCCAGGTGTCCGAGGTAATCGGCATCGTGCCGGGTGGTTTCGAGGTGGGCTGCTGCAACGCCAAGATGCGCCGCACAGTCAAGCCGAACAACTCCCCCGCCGTTCTGACCATCCAGGCCGGCGCCTTCCCGGCGGAACGGCCGGGAGGGGCTCCCCAACTGCAAAAACTGACCGCGGAAGGAGAGGGCCGACTGGAGTTCATCGGCTATGAGCCGGCTGAAAAGAAAGACGTGGATCTCGGCAAGGCGGAAATCATCGTCTCTGCCGGACGCGGCGTCGGCAAAAAGGACAACGTTCCCGCGATCGCCGCCTTGGCCAAGGCGCTGGGGGGTGAACTCGGCGCCACGCGCCCGGTGGTTGACGCCGGCTGGGTGGAGCACAGCCACCAGGTCGGCACCACCGGCCAGACGGTATCGCCGAAACTGTACGTGGCCTGCGGCATCAGCGGCGCCATTCAGCATCTGGCGGGGATGAAGAAATCCGATTTCATCGTCGCCATCAACAAGGACAAGGACGCGCCCATCGGCGAAATCGCCGACGTGCTGGTCGTGGCGGACGTGATGCAGTTTGTGCCGGCTTTGACCGCAAAAGTCGCTCCCGCTTCTTAGGACAGGTTGTCAACCTGTCCTACATTAGAGCGGCCCGAGAACGCGTTTTGAAAATCTCCCCTCTCCCTTTGGGAGAGGGGCCGGGGGTGAGGGCCGATCCGGTCAACTCGATCCTACTTGGACTTGATGAATCGCACCGCCCTCACCCTAACCCTCTCCCAAAGGGAGAGGGGACCATGTTTTATATTTCAAAACACGTTCCGAGTCATGCTGTCACGTTCCGAGTCATGCCGTGTGGATGAACGCGACCTCCTGGAGCCCCAGTTCTTCAATGGCCTGCTGGCGTATCTTGTACTTCTGGACCTTGCCCGTGACGGTCATGGGAAAGCCGTCGACAAACTTGACGTAAGTGGGCGTCTTGAAGTAGGCCAGCCGACCGCGGCAGAAATCCTGGATCTCCGCGGCCGTGGCCGACTCGCCGGCGCGGAGCCGGATGCAGGCTAGAATTTCCTCGCCGAATTTCCGGTCGGGCACGCCGACGACCGCCACCTGCTCCACCTTGGGGTGCTGATAGAGCAGTTCCTCGATCTCCCGCGGGGCGATGTTCTCGCCGCCGCGGATGATGATCTCTTTAAGCCTCCCGGTGATGTGAAAGTAACCGTCCGGCTGGCGCACGGCAATGTCGCCGGTGTGCAGCCAGCCGTCCGCGTCGATGGCCTTGGCCGTGGCGTCGGGCATGTTGTAATAGCCCAACATCACGCCGTGCCCCCGGCAGCAAAATTCCCCCGGACTACCGTCGGGAAGCTGCTGGCCGGAGATCGGTTCGACGATCTTCGCCTCGACGCCGGGAAGCGTCCGCCCCACCGTGCCCACGCGCTTGTCGAGGGGATCGTCGGTGCGGGTCATGGTTGCCAGCGGCGAGGCCTCCGTCTGACCGTAGGCGATGGTGATTTCGCGGGCGCCCATGTCCTGCGTGACGCGTTTCATGACCTCCACGGGGCACGGGCTGCCCGCCATGATGCCCGTCCGCAACGAGGACAAATCGCGGTCGCCGAAACTGGGATGCTCCAGTTCGACGATGAACATGGTCGGCACGCCGTAGAGCGCCGTGCAGCGCTCGCTCTCGACGGCCTCCAGCGTGGCTGCCGCGTCGAACAATTCCTGGGGGAAGACCATCGCGGCGCCGCTGACGGCGGCGCACAGGGTGCCCAGAACGCAGCCGAAACAGTGGTACAACGGCACCGGAATGCAGATCCGGTCGCGCGCGCTGAGCCGCTGACCTGCGGCGGCATAAAACGCATTCAGCAACAGGTTGCGGTGACTGAGCAAGGCCCCCTTGGGCGCCCCGGTCGTACCGGACGTGTATTGCAGACAGACGGGGTCGCCGGGCGCCGGCTCACGCTCGGCTTCGGCCAGGCGATCCGCGGTGATGCGCTCGCCAGCCGCGATAAGGTCCTGCCAGGCAAGTATGCCGGGATGCTCCAAACCCCGCAAACCGATGACCCACTGCAAATGCGGAAACTTCGCGATGCTGAGTTCGCCGGGCCGTGCGCCGTCCAACTCCGGACAAACCTCGCACAGCATCTGCAAGTAAGGAGACGACTTGAACCGTTCGATCAAGGCCAATCCCCGGACTTCCGACTGCCCCAGCGCATATTCGAGTTCCGCCGCACGGTAGGCCGGATTCACCGTCACCAGGACCACGCCGATGCGGGCCGTGGCGAACTGAAGCAAGACCCACTCCGGCCAGTTCGTGCACCAGATGCCGAAGCGCTCGCCCCGGCAGAATCCTAGCGCCAAAAGACCGCGGGCGACGCGATCCACTTCCCGGTCGAACTCGGCCCAGGTATAACGAATCGCGGCCTGGCGAAAGACCATCGCATCGCAGGCGGGAAACCGCTCTGCCGTCTGCCGCAAGACCGACCCGAATGTAAGACCTTCGACCCACGGCCTCCCGGAAGCGTCCAACGGCGCGTCTGCCGGTCCGTGAGTGTCCCGCGCCGCGCGGCGGCTTTTCAGAAGAGATGCAGCCATGTAATCACCTCACCTTCTGGCGAATTATATCCGGCTCTGCCAGCGGAAGGGGAGAGATGCCATACGTGAGAAGGCTCCAGGTGCAACCTGCAGCCATACCCGTCCCGCCGCGGGACCCGCTGGACACTCCGTTTCTGCCACAAACCGCTCGATCGGCAACATTGCCCCCGGTGGAGAAATTCCGGGTTTGCTCGCATTGGCTGGAAACCATTAGATCGGTATTATTGCTGTGACGGCAGGTAAGATCGTCTTGCGACATAGACAAGGTCCGCTGGATTGTCGCCTTTCGCTCCGCGAAAGCAGCGCAAATTCGTCGCAACTTTCGCGGAGCGAAAGGCGACAGAAGGCTTTCCGCAACAGAAACTATTTATGATTTACTGAGCAAGCGGGCGCGACACGCGGTAACCGTTCACAGGGGACTGTCCCAATTTTCGCGGCGTGAGGGACGTAGCCCCGCGAATGAGCTTTACCGCCGCGAAAATGGGACTGTCCCCCTGGGCGGCGGGAGGGGGACAGGTCCCTGTTTTCGGCCCACGGTTTATCGATAAAATCAGGTTTTCCCGCCGAAAAATGGACCAGTCCCCTGCCGCCCCGTGAACGGTTACGACGCGCGGCACAAGAAGAGGTCGGATTATGCGTGCATGGCTGATGGACTCGTATGATGGGGTGGAAAAACTGCGTTTGGGCGAGGTGGAGGATCCCCGCCCCGGCCCGGGGCAGGTGCTGCTCGGGATGCGATTCGCAGCGCTCAATCCCGCCGATGCCTTCCTGGCGCAGGCGATGTACCCGGCCAAGCCGCCTCTGCCGCACATCCTGGGCCGCGACGGCGCGGGCGACGTTCTGGCCGTGGGGCCCGGCGTTGAGAACGCGCGTGTGGGCGAGACAAGAGGCATCCTGCGCGGCGACACGGGGGTGGAAGTTTGGGGGACTTTTGCCGAACAAGTTGTGGTCCCGGCGGCCAACATCGTCGCCGTACCTCGAAACTGGTCCCAGGAAGAAACGGCTGCCGCTCCCTTGGTGTTCCTTACGGCCTGGCAGGCCCTCACGCAATGGAGCGATCCGCCGGCCCCGCCTCGCGCGGGCTCGGTGCTGCTGGTCTCCGGGGCTTCCGGGGGCGTGGGCACGGCTTCGGTGTTGTTGGGCAAATCCATGAATCTCACCGTGCTGGCCTTGTCCCGCAGCGCCGAGTGGAGAGAGAAGTTGAAGGAACTTGTGCCGACTTTGTGTTCGACGCGGCGGACCCGAACTTGAGTCAGATCGTGAGAAAAGCGATTGCTCCCAGCAGCGTGGACCTCGCCGTGGACACCGTCGGCGGAGCGCCGTTCAACGAATTGGTGCGAATGCTAGGCCGCGGCGGCCGGATCAGCGTCGTCGGCCGCTCCGGCGGCGCCGTGCCGGAGTTCAACACCGCAACGCTGCTGTTTCGGCGAAACCGCATCGGCGGGGTCGCGGTGGGGGACTATACGCCGGAGACCGCACAAGCTACGTGGAAGCAGATCGTTGAGCGCCTGGAAACTATTGGCAAGCGTCCGGTTGTGGACGGGGTCTTCCCCTTCGAGGATTTGCCGGCAGCCTTCTCGCGACTCGCACAAGGACCCCTCGGAAAAGTGCTGGTGCGCGTTGCCGAATAGGCGCCCGATGCTTTGGCAACACGGTGACGAGGCCGGGCAAGGACGCCAACGCACGTCAATCCTCGTGATACGTAATCACGCGTCCCCACGAGGCTCTTTGTGCCCCAAATCCCCGACCGCAGGCACTCCAGTTGCACGATCTGGCTGTGGTCCACGAACAGGTTCACCTCGGTGCCGAAGTTCTTGATGTACCAACTGAAAACTTCCGGGTCGGCCGCTTCAAACATCACCCGCTCCAGCCCCAGGGAATTGGCGATCGCAGCTATCACGTCGGTGCGCCAAGTGGTGACGTTTTCGGTGATTCCTTCCGATTCGATCATGATCATGTAGGCCCCCGCGTCGAGAAACCGCCGCGCCTGGGCAATCGCCCACTGGGGATCGCGGGTTCCCTCGGCCTCCAGTTCGCCGGCGGTCGTGGCGCCGCCGGCGCCGAACTGGATGCCCACTTCCGGCTTGGCTTTCAACCCGGCCTTTTGCACCCGCTCCACCAGCCGCAGCCAATCATCGGTGGGAATGGAGATGAACCCGGCCGAGATCTCGATGATGTCGAACCCCAGCTCCTTGCAGCCGGCGATGTATTGGTTGACCGCCTCCGGCCCCTGGGTGAGCACGTATTCGATAAACCCGCCGGTGGAGACGAGAGCGCCGTGATCGTGGCAGAGGTCGATGATCTCCTTGACCGCCCGGCGGGGCATCAGCGTGAAGGACCCGCCGGCGAACTTCAGCGAATCGACGTACGCGCCCATTGTTTCCAGCACGTCGCTGAGATACCGCGTCCCCATCGACGAGTAATACGGACCGCGGATCTCGGTCACTCCGGTGGTGCGGGGTTTGGCCGGTCGCCGGTTGAGGCGGAGAAAGGGGAACGCCCGCTCTTCGGTTTGCGTTTTCGATTCAGGCATGGTCGGCTCCTCATGTTTGGACTTATTTGGCCGGATATCCGCCGGGAAGAAACTTTTCGCCGGGCGCGACAAACATCGCCATGAACTGGTCGGCCGGCAACGACTCCAGGCGTTCCCCGTCGCGGAACAGGTCGAGCGCCGCCTGGCACTGTTCGTCCGGCAGGCGTCCCGCCACGTTCGACTGAAACTTCCGTCCCAACTGTGGAATCGCCTCGCCGCGGCGGCGGAAGTGGCCCAGCGGATACTCTACCTCCACGCGTTCGCGCCGGGCTGCCGTCGTTGAAAAACACCTCCACGGCGTTGGCTACGCTCCGCTTGTCGGGATCGAGATAGTCGCGGGAGTATTCGGGGTTTTCCACCACCTCCATTTTCTCGCGGAGCCGGTCGATCCGCGCGTCACCGGCGTACGGTTCGCGGTAGTGTTCCGCCGAGAGCGTGCCTTCCAGCAGCGCCACGGCGACCATGTATTGAAGGCAGTGATCGCGGTCGGCCGGATTGTGCAACGGACCGCTTTTGACGATGATCCGCATGGCCGACTGCTGCGTCTCGATCCTCACCCGTTCGATCCGGCCGAGGCGGTCGCCGATCTGCGCGTGCAGCCGGACCGCGGCCTCGACGGCCGTTTGGGCGTGGAATTCGGCCGGGTAGGCCGCCTTGAACAACACGTGCTCGATGACGTAGCTCGCATAAGGCCGGGCGATCCGCAGCGGCCGGCCGCGCAAGACCGCGTCGTAGAAGCCCCAGGTCGGCACAGTGAGCGCGGTGGGATAGCCCATTTCGCCCTGCATCGTCCACAGCGCCAGCCGCACGCCGCGGCTCGTGGCGTCGCCGGCCGCCCAGGACTTGCGCGAACCCGTGTTGGGCGCGTGGCGGTAAGTCCGCAGACAGCCGCCGTCGATCCAAGCGTTTGAGAGGGCGTCGAGCACCTGCTGGTGCGAGCCGCCCAGCAGGGCCGTCGCCACGGCGGTGCTGGCCACGCGCACCAACAGCACGTGGTCGAGTCCCACCCCGTTGAAGGCGTTTTCCAGAGCAATGATCCCTTGGATTTCGTGGGCCTTGATCATGGCCGTCAACAGGTCGCGAACGCGAAGCGGCTCCCGGCGGGCCACGCCCTGTCGCCGGCTCACCCAATCGGCGCAAGCCAGGATCGCGCCCAAGTTGTCGGAGGGATGGCCCCATTCGGCGGCCAGCCAGGCGTCGTTGAAGTCGAGCCAACGGATCATGGCCCCTATATTGAATGCGGCCTGGACCGGGTCGAGTTCCCAGGCGGTCCCCGGCACGCGGGCCCCGCCCGGCAATTCGGCGCCCGGAACCACGGGGCCCAACATCCGGATGCAGTTGGGATCGCCAAGCGACAAAAGCGCGCAGCCCAGGCTGTCCATCAGGCACAGCCGGGCCGTGTCATAGGCCGCGGGGCTCTCGATCGCAGCTTTCACGGTGTAATCGGCCAAGTCGACAAGCACCTTGTCCGGCGGCGGTCGATCCTTTGAAATGACGGCGGTCATCGGCAACTTACCTCCTAGTCCGTAGTCTGCTCGGCTGTTTTGCTCATCCTTATCGGTCGTCCAAAAACAACTTGTAGCACAGCCGCCCTCGGCTGTGCGAATCGCCCTGGACAGCCGGGGGCGGCTGTCCTACATAGACCGAAGTTGTTTTTGGCCGACAACTTACCGCCGGCCTTTTTTCGCCAGTTTCTGGTTGAGCTGCTGTTCTTGCAGGTGATAGTTGAGGACGTCGTACAGTTCTTCGCGGGTTTGCATCAGGGGCAGCAACGCGCTCTGCGTCCCCTCCTTGCGCAACGTCCGGTAAACGTTCTGCGCCGCGGCGCTCATGGCGCGAAACGCGGTCAGCGGATAGAGCACCAATTGCACGCCCACGGCGGCCATTTCCGCCACGGTGCACAACGGCGTGCGGCCGAACTCCGTCAGGTTTGCCAGCACGGGGACCTTCACGGCGGCCGTAAAGCGGCTGTACTCGGGGAGACTGGTGAGGGCTTCGGCAAAGATCATGTCCGCCCCCGCCTCGACGTAGCGGCAGGCCCGCTCAATGACCGCCTCCAGCCCTTCAACGCCGGCGGCGTCGGTCCGGGCCATGACGACAAAGGCGGGATCGGGCCGGCCGTCGACGGCCGCCTTGACGCGATCCGACATTTCTCCGGCCGAGACCAGGACCTTACCCGGCCGGTGCCCGCAACGCTTCGCCGCCACCTGATCTTCCAGGTGCATCCCGGCCGCCCCCGCCGCTGCCAGCCGCGCCGCAGTCCGGCCGATCTTTGCCGCCGGGCCGAAGCCCGTATCGGCATCCACCAATAATGGCAGCCGGGTGGCCTCATAAATCCGCCGTGTGTCTTCCAACACGTCCCGCAGACGAATCAACCCCAGGTCGGGCAGCCCGCGGGACGCATTCGACACGCCGGCGCCCGACAGGTAGAGCGCCCGGAAACCCGCCCGCTGAGCCATCAACGCGCAATAGGCGTTGATCGCGCCGGCTATCTGTAGCGGCCGTTCCGCCGCCAAGGCCTCGTAGAGCGTGCTGCGATCAGAGTGCCAACCCGTCATAGTTGCCGCCATTGTAGGGCTTTCGCCGTGCCCGGCCAGTCAACCCAGTAGTTTTGCAAAGGTGGGGTTTCTTTAACCCGGTGGGTGTCTTTACTATTTTATAATCAGCAAGTCCATAGGCAACACGGAGTCCGGCTTTTTGGGGACGGACGGGGAAATCCGTCCTACGGGGGTCGGGCCGTCAACGGAACTTGAAGCCGACGAACATCAGGAACGATCCGATCACGACGGCAAAGACCAGGATTAGCCCGGGCGGCGCGATTGGACCGACGACGTGCTCATACGGACGATCCGGTTTGTAACGGATGAGGACGCGACCGGGACTGATTGCCGCAACTTCGCCCAGGGCCTGGTATCTCTTGCCGTCGACGATGTAAACGTACTCCGGGCGGAATATGTCGATGGCTTCCCGCACTCTGGGGATGGGAAGATTATCGTCGCCCGGCACCGATATGCCTTCCACGCCGACAAACGTGTTGCCGATCCATCGGCCGTCGGCGGTGGCCGGATACTCGGCGAGGATGAGCCGGTTGTGCCAGGCCCAAAATATCCCGGCCAGAACGCAAATCGCCCCGATGATGTAGAAACCCTGGCTGAGGAAGCGGAATCGCACGTCCGAGGGCAAGGGTTCTTCTTCCTGCTCGGCTTCCTCCCACTCCGGCCGTTCGTAGGACAGGTTGGCGATCTGTCCTACATCGGCGGCGTTCGATTTTTGCTCTGCGAGCCGGCGAACGAGGACCTCCCGGGCGCGGGCCGCGTCCGACTGGCGGACCCAGACGCGGGGCGCCGTCGTCTCGCCCAAGGGCAAGCAACCGGCCGCGTTGCCGAGCAGGTTGCCCACTACCCGGGCCGGAATATCCTCGTCCGCCAGGACGATGCAGATGTCTTCGGCCTCGACGATATTGGCCGCGGAACACAGTTCGACGATCCGCTCGTTCGCCGGGCCCAAGTCCGCCTCGGGCGCAGCCGGCTCTTCGCCGTCCGGTCCCGGATCGGGCACCGTGGGATCGTCCGCTTCCGGCTGGAAATCGGCGGCCGGGGTCCCGTCCCGACCCGTGCCACAGTTCCAGCAGACCGCGAACTCGGGGTCTACCCGCTCGCCGCAGTTCGGACATTGCCAGGAGGAATTATCCATGACTGGGTCGGTCAACGGGTTTTGTGACTTTCACCGAATAATGAAAGTGATGTCGATCGAATTATACCCGGCGTTCACTCCCTCGGCACGCCTGCCCGAGCTAAATGGTTGCGAGCTAACGTTTCTTTGCCTGCACCACTCGCGGCAGGCGGGCGAGGTCCTTGATCGTGGGAAAAAGCTCGAACCGGCCGTCGGATTCCAACAGCCCGCGAACCGCGTCGTGAATGGCCGGGCCGATCTCCAGCAACAGCCACCCGCCGCCGCGCAACCGCTCGGCCGCCTGGGGGATCAAGCGCTCGATGATCTCGGTGCCCCGGGGGCCGGCCAGCAGCGCCCTGCGCGGCTCGAAATCGCGGACGTCCCGCGGCAAACCGTCCCATTCACCATCGGCCACGTAGGGCGGATTGCTGACGATGAAGTCGAATTGCCCGCTACCGGGGACCGCTGTCAGCAGGTCGCCGGTGATGTATTCGATTCTGTCGGCCTGTCCATTTTGCCGGGCGTTTTCCTCGGCCACGGCCAACGCGGCGGGGCTCACGTCGATGGCCGTCACCCGGCACGTCGGCAGGTGCTTCGCCAATGAGACGGCGATGCAGCCGCTGCCGGTTCCCACGTCGGCAATTCTGAAGGGATCAGGGGCCAGGGGCCAGGGGCCGGGAGATTTCTGCTCTCCGTCCTCTGCCCCCTGGCCCCTGACCCCTGACCCCTCCGCTTTCGCCAGATCGAGCACGGCGACCACGAGCAACTCGGTCTCGGGGCGGGGAATCAGCACGTCCGGCGTGACGCGAAAGGCGAGCGAGTAGAACTCGCGGCGGCCGACTAGATAGGCCACGGGTGTCCCCGCCGCACGACGCTTGACCAACGCACGGAACTCGCCGCGGGCCGCTTCGCCCGGCTCTTCGTCGAAGCGCGTGTAGAGTTCGATCCGTTGGCAACCCAAGGCGTGGGCCAGCAGCACCTCGGCGTCCAGCCGCGGGCTGTCCGCTCCCCGCTGTTTCAGATAGTCCGTCGTCCATTGCAGCAGCCTGCCGACGGTCCAAGCTTCGGCGGTGGACATGGGTGGGGTCAGAGGTCAGAGGTCAGAGGTCAGATTAGGCTTAGCATAGCATAACGGGGATTGGATGAGAATGAAGGGCTGGAGAGAAATCGGAACGTCTTGTGCAGCGCGGACGCCGGGGCTACGGCTTCTCAAGCAATGCCGGGGGAAACGCCCGCCGGCTGCGTCCGGCGGGGTGGAACGCGCCGCAACTCCCCCCGCGAGCGCAGTCGCGGGGCGTTTCACCGTTGATCTACCGGAAACTCAACAAACGGGACGGCGCGCGGCGTCAGAGAACAGATCACGGCCGGCGGAGCTAAGTTTTTCCCTTTTTCCCTCCGCCGTCGGCTTTTTGCTTTTCGCCCTCCTTCTTTTTCCCGCCTTCGGTTTCCTTGGGGGGATTCCTGGGGGGCGCAAACCTGATCTTTTCGATCATGCGGACGATGGTTTGCTTGTCGTTGGCGACGTAGCCGGAGACGGCGTTCAGGGCCTCGACGATGTACTCGTATTTGAGGTTGTAGTCGCAATCGAGTTCGACCTCCGCGTTGCTGGAGGCGGCGGGGCCGCGATCCAGCCCGACCACCTCGCGGATCTGGTTGTGCAGTTCGGCGAAGGAGGTCAGTTTTCGCCGGCCCATCTGGATCGCGGCCAGTTTGCCGTCGGGATGGGCGGCGAGGCGAATTTTGATCGGCGGCGACTCGGGCGGAGGTTGGGTTCCGGGGCGCGGCGAGGCCAGCGGCATGGTAATCGAGAAATCCCCCTCCGGCGAAAAGAGCCTGAGAGTCAACATGAAGAAGATGATCAACTGGAAGCAGGCGTCGATCATCGGCGTCATGTTGAGCTCGAACTTCTTGAATTCGCCGCTGCGTTTTTCGATTTTCACGGCCGCTCCCATTTAGCGCGCAGCACGAACCTCTCGAAATCGGCCTCTTGGCACAAGCGAATCACCTTCTGCACTATTCCGGTGGCCACGTCCCGGTCGGCGCGGATGACGACCGTGGCGTTTTTCACGTTTCGCCCGAGCACGTTGCGGATCGCGTCCCGCTCGCGCCGCAGGGGGACCTTCAGGGCGTCGGGGGTCATCTGGTCGCCGCCGAAGAGCACCATTCCCGTGGAGAGAATTTGGATCGTGATGGGCGTTTCCAGGGCCCCTTCGGTCGGTTTGGCAAGCTCGCTGGTGGGAAGCCGGATCTTCTCGCTCTGCTCGTCCGAGGAAAAGTTCAGCGTCAACAGAAAGAAGATCACCAACTGAAACGTGCAGTCGATCAGCGGCGTCAAATCGGGATTGCAACTGAACGATATGCGGCTTCGGAAATGCATGCCATATCCAGGAACTGGTTAGGGGCGACGGGCGGATCAACTCTTCTTGAGCGGGGCCGAAACGGTGTCGAACCGCTTCATCAAGTTGCCGCTGACCACGCCGACTTCGATCACCAGCCTGGACAAGCGGTTGTGAACAACATGGTAGAAAATCATCAGCGGGATGGCGATCCACAGCCCCACGATGGTCGTCACCAGCGCGGTGCCGATGCCCACGGCCAGTTCGGAAGGCTTGGGCGTGGTGGGGGTGTGGGCAATCACGTCGAAGGCCATGACCATGCCGTCGACCGTGCCCAGCAGGCCGAACATCGGGCCGATCTGGGCGATCAGGGCGATGTATCCGTTCCGCTGCTCCATCTTGAGGTTTTGTTCCTCGCCGACTTCCTGCATGGCGTCGTGGACGGCGTCGTGGCCTTCGGAGATTTTCGACATTCCGGCCGCCAACACTTTGCCCAGAACGATTTATCGCTCTTGGCGAGTTCGTACGCGTCCTGGTACTGCTTCTGGTTGAGTTTCGCCTCGAAGGCCGCCGCCAGGTCGTCGGGACAGATGCTGCTGCGCCGCATGCCCAAGACGATCATCACAATCAGGGCCACCGCGTTGAAGGTGAGAATCAGGAAGATCAGCACGTAGCGGAACTTCAACGAAGTGTACAGCCAGACCAGAAAACTCTCCCGCGAAGCGGTCGAATCCTTGGCCTCTGCCGACGAGTTATCGGCGACTTCGTCTTCGAGACGGGTGGCGGCTTTGTCCGGCGCTTTCTTACCGGGCGACGTGACCTCTAAACTTTTCACGTCGGCGGCCTGGGCGGGCGAAGCGCCGACTGAGGCCAGAGCGGAAAAGAGCAGCGGCGCAATCATCGCCAACGCCAGCGAGCACAGAACCGCCATCGTCCAGGTTCGTAATATCCCACGACGCATGAGAACCTCCAAAACTCGACTTTCCGTCAGAAACGCATTATCTCTATTGTACTTCGGTTTTTTCGCAGCCGGAAAAGCGAACGATTACCCACACTGCCGAAGGGGAAGACGATCCGTCCCTTTTTCCGGGCAAGCCGGCACAATCCGCATCTTCCGCCTATGGAACACAATAAATCCCAATATTCATTTTCCGATCTTTTTCGCCCAGGGACTTTCCGGGTAGCGGTCCAGCAGGGTTCGCTTGGCCCGATTTGCATGATCCATCTTGTGGTCTTGCTGCCAAAGCTCGACGAGGTTTGCCAGCGCCTCGGCGTGAGCGTCGGGCAAAGCGGAGTATAACACATCGACGTGCAGGAATGCCAGCTCCGCCGCTTCTCTGTGGCCGAGCTGCCGCTCCGCGGCGCCCAGCGCGTTGTACGCCCGCGCCATCAGCGGAACGTCTTCCGCATCGGCCTTATCGATGACTTCATTGACCAGCTTGATTGCGTCGGCGGGTTTATCCATCTTGACCAGAGCGCTGGCCTTGCCTACCTGGGCGAGCGCGCGTTGCCGCCCGGCGGCTTGCCCTTCCGCCTTCGTGGCGATCACCTTGTCGAAGGCGGCGGCGGCCGGTCCGGCTTTTCCCTGATCGAGCAGTGCCCAACCCAGGTCCACTCCCCGCGCATTTGGAAGTCGGGCCAAGGCGCGTTCTGGAGCCGGGCGTAGTATTCGGCCGCTGGGGCGAATTCCTGAATGGCGACCAGCAAATCGCCGACCGCCTCCGCGGCGTCGAAATAATGGTAACTGTTCGGATTGTTGTCGGCGAAGGCCTTCATCAAGCGGCCGGCCTCGGCGATTTTCAGACTCCCCCCAAGCGCCAATTTGGTGGAGCAGAGGGCCTTGTAGAACTCGACGTCCTGGCGAATTTCCGGCCGGCTCGGTGCATCCTTGATCCGCTCCAGCGCGGCCAGGGCCTCGGCGTAGTGCCCGCCCAGAATGTGAGTCTTCGCGGTTTTCAGGTCGAACGGCTCGCCGTCAAAGAAAATCATCTGAATTTCGTTGACGGGGATTTCCTTGGGCTGGGCGTCGATCGAAGATTTCTGAAATGTGACCTTTGTCGAATCCATTCCGATGAACCGGCCGGGAACCGTTCCCTGCTTGGTCTTGATGGTGTCGAAGGCCCGGGCCGCGCCGCCGATCGCCAGGCATAGGATCACGGTTGGAATCAGACACCGCTTCATGGCTGTCTCCTCTGTTCAGTTTCCAGCACACGCTCGTTCCCATGCTCCGCATGGGAACGCATGGTTCGGATGCTCCGCGTCCGTGCCGTAGACGATTAACGTTAAATACTCCCTGCGCCACGGCCGCGGAGCGTCCGCGCAGTGTGTTCCCACGCGGAGCGTGGGAACAAGGTGCATACGTGTTATCGGTTGACGCTATTTCGCGGCGCCCGACATTTTTTTCTCGGCCGCTTCCAGTCCGCGCTGGTCCTCTTTGACGCCCAGCCGTTCTTGGATTTTTTTCAACAACGAGTCGTATTTATCGTACCACTTCTCTCCACCCATTTCAGGGCGCAGTCTCTGGAGCAGGAGGATGTCTCGTTCCGCCCGCCGCAACTGTTCGGTTTGTTTTTGGCCGGAAAGGCTGATGGCGTAACTCAGGCGGCAAAGCGCCAGATTGTATCGGGCTTCATTGTAGGCGTCCTGATGTTTGTCGTCATCCTGCACTTTTTGGGCGATGCCGGCCCACCCCCAGACCAGATAGACGACGTCGCCGTTCTTCAGTTTGGCTTTTCGCCCCCCGCGGATTGCCAGGCCATAGTAGCCCGGTTGTTCTTGCCCCCAGTCTTGGTAGGTGTAAGCCGCCTCGCGTTGAGCGTCGAGTAAATTGTCGTGTTCCGCCAGGACTTCCACGAGCATATCCAGAGCGTCTTTGTACTTGCCCAAGCGGCGGAGACAACGCGCCAACCGGATCTCGATGGCTTCGGCCATTCCCTCCCGCGGGGCGAACTCCTTGTCCGCCCGGCAGAGATCGACGATCCGTCCGTAGACGAGGGCGGCCTGCTGATAGTATCGTTCGGCCTCGGACGACAGTTTCGTTCCTTCCGGCGAGAGGCGGTTTCCCAACTCCACAAAGGTCTCCGCCACCCAATAGAGCGAGTTGAAAGTGATCTCGTTGGCGGGACGGTTGGCGATGCGGGTGAGAAAGACCTCGAAACCGCGGGCCACCCGGTCCGCCTCGGCCGGCTTGCCTTCGGCCTGCAACCGCTTCACGGCTGTCTCGAGTTGCCGGCCGAGAAGCATGTAGGTTTGCGTGAGATTTTCGCCTGGGGCGGCCTTTTCCAGGGCGTCCATGGCTTGCGTGGCCTGATCCAACCGCTCCGTGGCCACGTAGGCCCACAATGCCGTCTTGAGGGCATCGACGCGGAAGTTTCCTCGATCGACCGCGGGGTTGCCCGCCTTGACGAGGGTGTGGGCGCCGATTACCGGGTCGTCGAGCCACTCGATGGCCTTTTCACCCTGGTCCTCTTCCAGGCAGATCTGTGCCAGCAGTAGCGTTCCCGCTGCCAATGGATAAGAGACCTCGTGGCCGGCCTCGACGTCTTTTCGCAGCCGCTTGACCCCATCGGTGAGCATTTGCTTGGCGGAGGAGAGCATCTCGGCCATTTTGGCCGTGGTCGGTTGCTTCTGTTTGGGCAATTTGGCGGCTCGGACGTAGGCCCTCCATAACGTTTGCCCCACCAGCAGTTCGGCTTCGCTGCGGCGGGGCGAAGCGTCCGAGATCGATCCGAGCAGTTCCGCCGCCTTTTGCGGGTCGTCGTCGGCGACGGCGATCTTCAACAACGTCAACCGGGCATCGTCGGCGAGCGAGTCGTTCGGCCAATGTTGGGCGGCGAATCGGGCAATCTCCGCGATTCGATTCAACTCGAACGGCCGGTCCGTCCCCGGCGTCCGGTCCTGCAACAGCCCCGTATAAGCCGCCCAGGCGATTTTCGCCCCTTGCAGTCCCTCCGGCCGCTCCGTGTAGTGCCGCGCGAGAAACTCGCCCAACACCACCGCGTCGTAATAATCGCCCACGATCCAATCCAGACAGGCCAGACGATAGCGGATGGTGTTCAGTTCGTCGATCTTGATATCGACGGGCGGATGGGCCAGGGCATACCGCAGGCAGACCAGCGCCTCGGCCCGCATCCGCTCGGACTGCTGCGGTTTCAGGTCCGACTGCCACATCTGGCCCCAGGCGAGATTGGCCCGGTCGACGGCATCCTTGAAGTTTTTCGGCGGATCGATTTTGATTTCGCCGGACTCCAGCAGCGGGTCGGTCAATTTCAATCGGGCCTTCAACTGGTACTCGCCCGGCTGCCGCGCGGAAAACGAAAGCAACTCCCGGGCGCGCTTCCGATACTCGCCGCGGAGCTTGGCCTGCTGGGGATCGTTTTCGCTCAGCGCGCGGGCCAACTCCAAGGCAGTCTCGCCGCCCAGGTAGTCGATCTCCGTCTCCAATTCCTGCGCCACTGCCCGGCCGCCGGGGGAAATTCTCCCATGCCCGGAACAACTCCCAGGCCTCCTTGTACTTCTTGACCTGCGGCAAGAGGTAAATTTCCAGCGCCATCTTCGTCGCCGCCGAACGGATCTTGCGGAATCCTTCGTCTTCGTCAGGGTCGGGCGACGCGAGCACGTCGAGTATCTCGCCGGCCTTGTCGTAGTCGCCCAATTCCTTGCAGCAGCGGGCCTGCTCGAGCCGGAAGGACAATCCGAACCGCCAGCGCTGGTACTTCCAGTAGTAATCGGCGAACTTATTCCCCGCCTCGCGGAGAAGAGTCGTGTACTCCCTGCCGCCCGGCTCGTAGGTTTGGGCCAGATCATAGTACGTCTTCGCCAATGCGAAGCGCTCCAACATCATCTCCCTTACCAACCGGTCGCGCTGTTCGGTCTGCTCGGCGGTTTTGCCCTTAATTTTATTGAAATAGAGTTTTTTCCTGACGAGCCGGGCCTCGGTCTCGCCGAGCGATTTCTGCGCATCATCGAACATCGCCCGTGCCCGGTCCTTCCAGCGTTGCCTCTCATCCGGCGTTTTTCCCGGCTGCCGCGACTCCTCAAGCATCGCCTCGCCGCGATCGAGCTTCAGATCGGCCAGATTCCGGGCCGCGCTGTCGGCCAACGGATGCTGAGGGTGATCGGCGAGGAATTTTTCCAGATGGTCGCGGGCCCGGTCGAGTTGCTTCTCACGCTCGGCCAACGGCAGAGGCCGGGCGCCGCCGATCAGGGTCACGCCGAACTGATAGTCGAGCGTTTCGCGGACCTCCTTGGGGGTTTTGGGGTCGTCGCGCAACGTTTTCAACAGGTCCAGCGCAATGTTGTAGAGGTCCCGCTGGCGAAGGCCGTCGAGGAAGGCCTCGGTGTTGTCGCGGGCAACTATCGGCGTGCTGCTCAGACAAAAGCAACCGATGACGAGGATCCCGGCCAGGAACCTCGCCGGCACATTCGGGCGTAGCATAGCTTGCCCCTGCATAGGGTGGTTTTCGGCTCGTTGTAGGACGGATTTCCTAATCCGCCCCACTTTGTGGACGGATTAGGAAATCCGTCCTACACAATATATACGTAATTCGGGTAGAACCACTGAGCAGCGTTCCGAAAGCCGCTATGTTAGTGTAATCCATGCTTGCCGCCCCGACAACAGATTAGATACAATGGGAGCGTTCATTGTCGGCCGCTGAACACCGGAAGTACATAACCGTGCTCGACTTTCGTCACCCCACCGAACGGCGAAAAAGCCCCGGCCCGCTCGGCCGCCGCGGGCTGCTCTGGTTGATCTTGCTTATGGGGGTGGTTTTCGTCCTCTTCGAGGACTTGCGGAGGCCCGGCGGCTGTCAGTGGCTCGACCGCCTGACGGAAGTCTCGCCGGAGGCCACCGGCGGCGGCATCGACAACCGTCTGCCGCCTGCCCGCGGGCAAGATGCCGACAGTTTCATCATCGGCCAGCCCCGGCCACCGGCGGAAAAACCCGTCCCCGAGGAAAAAGGGTATTTTCCCGGCGTCGATCCGGCCATGCTCGACTCCGTCCGCGACGATACGGTTTCTTCCCAGGGCGAGCGGGCTTGTTCGATGAGCTTGCTCAATATCCTCAACAAGGCCGATCAGAAGGAACTTCGCCAGGCGTCGGTGGGGAAGGTTACTTATGCCCAGTTGTTCCACCAGTCCACTTACTATCGCGGCCGCCTGGTGACGATTGCAGGCGTTGTCCATCGTGTCAATCCGATCGAGTTGCCCGAAAACAAGTACAATATCCGCGAATACTACCAGATCTGGATTGCCACGAACGACAACCCCACTGCGCCGGTGGTGGTATATTGCTTGCATCTGCCCGAGGATTTCCCCACCGGCATGAAGGTTTCCGAGGAGGCGGCGGTCACCGGCTTCTATTTCAAGCGTTGGGCTTACGAGTCGGAGGACGGGCTGCGGACCGCGCCCACTATATTAGCCAAAACGCTCCAGTGGAAAAAACGGCCCGCCATCGCTCAGGAGCCGGCCGTGAACGCGGGAAACATTTCCCTGGTCGTGGTCATTGCCGCTATACTGGCGTTGCTGGCAGCGTGGTATGTTTACTTGCGCACCCGGCCGACGCACCCCGCCTTGCCCGACTCGCCGCCGGACTTCGATGTGCTGAAAGAAATGGATCAACGGAACGAAAGCACCGATGAGAGCTGACAAATATTCGTTAAAGACCGACCATATTCGTGGGTTTGACCGAAAGCGAGGGTTTGCCCGAAATCTTGGGTTTGCCCGAAATCTTGGGTTTGCCCAAAAAGTCTCCCCTCTCCCTCTGGGAGAGGGGCCGGGGGTGAGGGCAGCGAATCGTGGCGGGACCGCGCTCCGCTTCTCCTACCCTACTTTTCTCAACGGATGCCGTGCGATTTGCGCTGGCGGCGTTCTGTGCCGTTTGTGCGGTTTGCTCCGCTTCTCTGGCGGCCGAAAAAAAGGTCTTCAACGACCCCCGGGAGCAATTCCGCGCACTGGGCCTCGCGGACACCTACTTCGACCGCCTCGCCGACGGCAAACCGATGACCTCCGACGAGCGGGAATCGTTGCTGCGGATCATGTTCCGGCTGCGGGTCTTCCCGGCCTTCGATCTGAATCGGCTGGCCCTGGAACCCGAGTTGCTCGACACCGCGCTCCGGCAGCCGAAGGATTACCGCGGCACGATCTTCCGGCTTCGCGGCCGCATCGAAGACGTCATGCCGCTGAAACCGTCGCCCGACGCCGCCGAACGCTTCGAGCTGAAAACCTACTACGCCTGCCGGTTGAAACTCGAGTCCCTCGAAAAACCGGTGATCGTCTTCACCGACGCCGTCCCCAAGCGATGGCAACGGGGCGCGAAACCGAACGCCGCCGGCGGCGCCCTGGGCGTGTTCCTGAAACTCGATGCGGCGGACCGGCCGATCTTCGTCGCGCCCGGCTGGCCTGGTATCCCAATAACCTCCTGGGACGGCTGGGGATGGATGCCGGCCTGTTGGACACCGTCGAGAACCAAAAGCCTCTCACCAAAAAGGACCGCGCCGCCTTCTATGCCATGCTCGCCGCGGCCGGCCGGGCTAAACCGGGCGAACTGGTCCGGCGGGCTGAGGAAGACCTGCCGAAAGTCGCCGCCAAACGGCGCTGGACCGATCCCGCGGGCCAGGTGCTGTATTCCGTCGTCCCCCTGTTCAACGAGCCGAAGGAGGAAGAGGGGCAATTGGTGGCCCTGCGCGGCACGGCCCGGCTCGTCGAAGAGGTCCACGTGGACGAGCCGGACATCGTCGCCCAATACGGCATCGACCATTACTACCAACTCATGCTGTTCACCGAGGACTCGCAGGGCAACCCGCTGACGTTTTGCGTGCGGGAATTGCCCAAGGGGATGCCTTTCGGCAACGTCCCCCGCTACGGCGAAAGCGTGCTCGTAGCGGGGTTCTTTTTCAAGACCTGGAGTTACCCGGTCCGGCGGTCGCCCGACGAAGTCATCAAGCCGGGTGAATCGAAGACCCGGCTCCAGTTGTCGCCGTTGTTGATCGGCCGCTCGGTGGTCTGGCGTCCGCCGCCGAAGCCCGCCGGCCAAACCCGCACCAACGTCATCGTCGGCGTGCTGTTCATCGCGGGGATGCTCGTCGTTTGGCTGGTGGCCTGGCGTTCGATGCGCCGCGAGCACCGCTGGGTGGATCAAGCCCTCGGCGGCCCGCCGAAGTTCGACGGCCTTAAGGATCAAGACGCCGGCGGCCAAGGTTGAGGATGTGCTTGCGGAGACAGTATCCGCGCCCATTCACGGCGTATGTTCTCTCCTAACTGGACTTTTGCAAATTCGTCCCCTCTCCCTTTGGGAGAGGGGTAAGGGGTGAGGGCTTAGTGAAGACTCGCAAACGAGGCAAGACATTTTTCGCTCAATGGCCCTCACCCTAACCCTCTCCCGGAGGGAGAGGGGACTTCCGTTTTCAAATTTGCAAAAGTCCAGTCCTAACTCACATGCTCTCCGAACGATCTTGTGGCGGCAGAAGCCACGCCCGTTCACGGGCGTTGTCCGCTGTAGGCGGAAAGGGTCGTGAACGACCCTCGATCTCTATAGGTAGCGACTTGTGTGCAACCAGCCGCCGTCGCGCGCAGAATACGCCCGGCTCCAGGCAAAATGCGGAATACGCCCTGCTTGCCGTGACCTCCGTTCCGGCTGTAGCGCCGCCCCGTGGAAAAATCAGGGAACCGCCGCGTGGTAGACGGTGCAGGCGGTGTCTTCGGCAATTTCAGCCACGTGGCCATCGCAGAACGTGACAATCACCACGCCCGGATGGATGGCCGGCAAGGGGGCATGTAATGTGACACTTCCGTCAGTACTCACTAAGCTCTTACCGATGAGCGTGCCCGACAACTCGGGATGCGCATATTCGGATAAGAAGGCCAAAGGAAGCCGGCATACGTCGGCGCGTAGAGGCCAAGGATTGGGTCTCGTGTCCCAGCGCCTTGGCGGAACCAACGGCAGGCTTTCCGAAAGCATCACAGTCTGAGTGGGAGACTGAATGTCGGACATCGAAATGGCGCCGTTTGAACCACCGCTATAGTTGCGAAAAACACCCTGGGCCGTCATTGTTCCCGGGGTAGCCGGATCTCCATACACGCCGCAGTTCACAATATAGGTCAATTGCGGAACATCCGTCATCGTCACGTCGTCGGGACAGACGAGTTGCTTGATGTACGTCGGCGGAGCAGTATTTCCGCCCTGCCGCCACCCATTCGCGCCTTCCCAAAGGTCCATGCGGCCAAGGAAGGGGAACAATACCGGCACCCAACCTATCGTAGTTCCCTGAACCCGATTGGCAAATCCGGGCAGTTGCCTCTTGGCGTTCTCATAACTCTGAATCGCCACGCCGAGCTCGTGCTGGTTGTTCGAACATTGCGTCATTCGCGCACGCGCTCGCGCATTAATAACCGCCGGGAGCAGCAGGCCGACCAGCATGGCGATGATCGTCACCACGACCAGAAGCTCGACCAGCGTAAAGCCGTCCGGCCGCCGCGTCCACGCGGCGTAGCGGGACGGGCGCGATGCGGGATAACAATTGGCGGTGTCCGGCCGCCCGATGCCGTTGCACGAAACTTGCGCGTTACGGGTCATAACTCGACTCCTCTTCTGCCGGTTCCAATCGGGCCGCGTTAAGTAGTTTCTGTTGCGGAAAGGCTAATTCGGTCGGATTGTCGCCTTTCGCTCCGCGAAAGCAGCGTGGACTGCCCGCAACTTTCGCCGAGCGAAAGGCGACAAAAGGCTCTCCGCAACAAAAACCAAATAGGACAGATTGGCAACCTGTCCCCCGCTGTTGCACGAGACGGGTTTCCCATCCATCAGGCAGGACAGGTTGCCAACCTGTCCTACGCGGTATTATAACGCGATCCTCTGTCGGCCGTTTGCCCTCCAACCCCTATTGTTTCAGAATTCGGCGGAAATATCCAGCGGGATTTGCGAATCTTGCCCCTCCGGCGAGACGAAGGCCCAAGAATCCCTTGTTCCCACGCTCCGCGTGGGAACACACTGCCCGGACGCTCCGCGTCCGCGAAGTTGGAAGATATTCAACGTAAACGCCTTACGTCACGGACGCGGAGCGTCCGAACACTGCGTTCCCATGCGGAGCATGGGAACGAGGTGCAACCCCCTCGACGGGCGGGTTGATTTCGGCCGGCCGGATCGCCTCGAAATGACTTTTCCCGCGATTCTTCCGAAAGTCGCTGGATTTTCCCGCGCGTTTATGAGAGAATAGGTTATGGGCAAGGCTCGACCGTGAACAAGTAACAGAGATTGGGGAGAGAATCCATGAAAAATCGCACTAGGTCTAATTCCGCGGCCTTTACGCTGGTGGAACTGCTGGTGGTGATCACCATCATCGGCATGTTGATGGCATTGCTTCTGCCGGCCGTGCAATCCGCCCGCGAAGCCGCACGCCAAGCACAGTGCCTCAACAACCAGAAGCAAATTTCCCTGGCCATGCTGAGCTTTGAGTCAAGCCACAAATTTTTCCCGGGGTATCTAAATGGCTACACGACCGGGTTTGACATGTCCAACCCGTCCCAAATGGTTCAAAGTTACATCCCAGTTAGTTGGGTCGTACCTCTGCTTCCCGGCTTGGACAGAAAGGACCTTTATGATGCATTTGCACGTAGTGGAAACACTGCGCTCCAGCAATCAACGCTGAAAGTACTGCTTTGCCCTAGCGATCCTCCTGAAGGTCCCGGGCCGAAGTTGTCCTATGTTGTAAACCGGGGCAGGAATGGCGTGAATAACATTCCCGCCGTGGGGGTTTGCTTCGATCTCAGACCGACAGTCACTAACAACATCCCGACGACCGTCGGCAGCAAGGTCAGCATCGACTATATTAGCGCGCACGACGGCACCTCGAATACGCTGCTGACGTCCGAGTCGTTGTTAACACCCGGTGGAACGTACCCCGCCGGCGGTACGGCGCCCAGTACGAATCATTTATATCTGGTGGCGAGCGGTTCCTCCAATTCAATCTATTATTATCGCCCGACAAGTGTTTGGGCTCTGGATGGAGGGTCAGTCAACTGGATGCCGGGACAAACGAATAACCTACCTGACCCTGACGTACTGGCCGAGTTGGTGCTGGGGTTTGAATGGAGTGGTCTTAGCGTAGCCCGAACAGGTTCACCCCCATCGAATCCAAAGTTGAGCGATCAGATCAACTCCCACCATGGCGATATAGTTACTGTGGCTTTCTGCGATGGCCGTCAGTCGAAGATTAATCTTGGTATGGATCTGAACACGTTCAAGCATCTGATGACGCCCTATGGCGCAGGTTACACAACCTATGGTAATGGCGGCACACCCACCAACGATGGCCCGGTAGGGGTTTTGAATGAGAGTAGTTTCTAGTTGACGTGATTTCCCGCCAAAGCAGATCAAGCCCGTGGGTTTCGGCCCGCGGGTTTTTTTGTGCGCGGTGTACAAGGCTGCGCAACCCATTTAGCCCCCCGTGAATACACGGGGGGCACGGTTTGGAACGTCATCCAGCGCCGCCCCCGGTGTATTCACCGGGGGCTAAATGAGATTGCACCGGGGGCTAAATTGTACTTGCCGGGGGGATAAATAGTTGCCGCATGTAGGATTTCCCCAAATCGAGGCAAAGTCCACGTTCAACTTTGCCGATTATTTCGACGGCGTTGAGTAGGTAGGCTTTGCGGATGGATTGCGCAAAGCCCGATACATACGTAGATTAACACGAATCGCACTTATCGCGAAACGCGGGACATACCATGACCACCACTCGCTTGCCTGTTCGATCGCTCCGGCCGCTCCTGTTGACGATCTGCGGGCTGATCGTGCTGGCCGGCTGCCAAGCGGTCGACTACTACGACTCGTCGTTGCAGCAGCCGGTGCCGGGGCAACTGGCCCCGCCGCGGGAAAAAGAGATGGTCTCGCTGCCGGCCTACAGGGTCGAGCCGCCCGACATCTTGAGCATTGAGATGCTCAAAATGGTCCCCCGTCCGCCCTACCGGATTGACATCTACGACGTGCTGCAAATCAAAGTGCTGGGGACGCTGCTGGACCAGCCGATCGACGGCTTCTTCCTGGTCGAGGGCGAGGGGATCGTCACGCTCGGTCCGGCCTACGGCCGGGTGCGGGTGGCCGGCATGACCGTCGAGCGGGCCTCCGAGGCGATCAAGACCAAACTCAGCGAGGTGTTGACCAAGCCGGAGGTGTCGGTGCAGTTGGCCCGCACCGCCGGACTCCCGCCGGTGACCGGCGAGTACATGGTCGGGCCGGACGGCACGATCAACCTGCGCGAGTACGGCACGATGAACGTGGCCGGCAAGACGGTGACGCAAATCCGCCTCGACCTGCAGCGGCACCTTGCGCAATACTTCGACATGCCGCAGGTGGCGGTCGACGTGCGGCAATTCAACAGCAAGGTGTTTTACGTGATCACGGCGGGCGGGGGACTGGGCGACAACGTCCGCCGCATCCCCATCACCGGCAACGAGACGGTGCTCGACGCGATCAGCGCGGTCGACGGGCTGTCGCAGGTGTCGAGCGCGGACATCTGGGTGGCCCGGCCCGCGCCCGGCGGGTTCGGCTGCGAGCAGATCATGCCGGTGGACTACGCGGCCATCGCCCAGGGCGGCTCGGCGGCGACAAACTATCAGATCATGCCGGGCGACCGGCTGTTCATCGCCAGCGACAACCTGATTGCGGCGAACACGTTCATCTCGAAGGTGACGGCGCCGGTGGAACGGCTGTTGGGCATCGCCTCGTTGAGCACCTCGGCGGTCCGCGGCTGGCAAACCATGGGCCGAAATTACAACCGGACCCGGTCTTATTGACGTAGTGGTTAGTTAAGTAGGGTGCGTGAAACGCACCGACGACAACGAGCTTGGGAGAAAGAAAACCGTTTAGCCCCGGCGTCCACGCCGGGAAGAAAAGTCGCTATTGCCGTCCGGTTATGCACCCGGCGTGGACGCCGGGGCTAAACGGATTTGCTCCTGCAATCACGGATGGTTATTAAGAATTACGATTGACGACAGAAAAATAAGGACCACGGGATTATGAAACGTTCACTTTGGCTGACGGCGATCGGTGGGGCAATGTTGCTGCTCGGATGGCTCTCAGGATTGAGTTGGGGCCAGCCTTCCGCGCCCTGTCCGCAGTCTTGCCCGAATGGCTGCGTCCCCAATGTCCGAGGATTCGGCTATTTCGAGACGCATTGGCGCACCTGGCCGGGCGAAAAGCGTCCCGAGCAAACCAATCCGCGTTCGATAGGCTTGGAGGTGCTTCCGACGCCGGCGGGCCAGGAGCAAGTCCCGCTGCCGAGGGCGACGATGCCGCCGCCGGGCTCGCCGACGCCCCAGGGGGAACAGCCGTTGCCCGAAGGTACGATCGTTCCGCCCGAGGGCCTTCTGTTGCCGGGCAACCAGCCGGGAGCGATTCCGCCGGAACCGAAACCCGGTGGAGAGACGAAGCCCTTGTTCGAGAACGGATTGCCCGGCCTGCCCGGCCTGCCCGAATTAAACCTGGAACCGAAAACGGCGCCGAAAACCGAGCCGAAAACCGAGCCAAAACCTGAGCCAAAAGTTGAGCCGAAACCCGCGGCGAAAACGCCGGAGAAGAAGTCGTCGGAGGGGCGAGCTCCGCGTCCGGGAGAACGGTATGCTCCGCTGCGGCAGGAGACCGCGGCGACGCCGCCTGCTCCGTTGGCGAACGAATCGGGCGTGGTCCCGATGGCCGCGGCGATGGAGCCGGAACGGAACACACGGTACGATGCTCCGTGGCGCGAGCCGGCGAAGGCGCCGGCCGCCCCCAAAGTCCGAATCGGCGGCGTGGTTCCAGTAGCCGAGAGCATGGAGCCGGAACGGAACCCCGGATTAAACGGGTATCACGCCGATCCGATTGCAGCGACGGCGCCGGATCGGGCAAGCGAACGCGTGGAGCCTGCCGCCTACGCCACCGCCGAATCGGCCGGAAGGGCGGAAGCCGGCGATCAACTGAAAGTTCCCCCGGTGGCATTGAACGGATACTGCCCGGTCGAACTGGTCCTGAACGGCCGCTGGACGCCGGGCGACCTGCGCTGGACGGTCGTCCACAAGGGGCTGATATTCCGGCTCAGCGGCGACCAGCAGCGGCGGGCATTCCTGGCAAACCCGGACCGCTTTACGCCGGTCGAGTCGGGCAAGGACCGGGTGCTGCTGGTCGATCAGCGGAAAGCGGTTCCCGGACGGCTGGATTTCTGCGCGATCTACGAGGGGCGGCTCTACATGTTCTCGAGCGAGGCGTCTCAATCGCGGTTCAACGACGATCCGCAACGGTACGCGGCGAAGTAACGGTTAGCGGCTAGTGGTTAGGCATCGTAAAACAATAAACTACCGGATTAAGGTCTGTAGGGAACGCCCTCCGTGGCGTTCCGTTGCAGGTTTGGAGGCTTGTTTTCCCCGCACTCGGAACGCCACGGAGGGCGTTCCCTACAGGAATACCCCGTCGATGATTTCGGTAGTTTATTGTTTTACAACGCCTTAGTGGCTAGGGGTTAGTGGCTAGTGGCTTGGCAATCCTGTTTTGAGGCGTTGGGGTGGCAGTTGTACTGCCACCCCAACCGCAAGCCCCCTGCAACCGCAGTCGCAGGGCGTTTGTTCCCACGGCTCTCTCTTCCCCCTTCTCTCTTCCCTCTTCTCCCTTCGCTCTTCCTTTTCCCCTTTCTCTCTTCCCCCGCCTGTTCCCGGTCTCCGCCGGCCGGTAAAATAACGGCCTGGGCTTGCGGCACCATTCATCAGGGGATTCGGTTCATGGACCCGTTTCGAGTGTGCTTGGCTTTAGGTCCGGTGGCGATGTACATGTTGCTGCTGGGGGCGGTGAATCTGTCGCGGCGGCCGCTGCTGGCGACCGGGGTCCGCGACGCCGCCACCCTGGCCGTGGCGCTGTCCGGGTTGGTCGTGATCGGTCCGATGGAGTTGCTGTTTCCGTTCGAGGCGGCGATGGTCTACGGCCCGTTCGTTTGGCTGATGCTGCTGGCGTTGTACGCGATGTTCGTGGTCCTGTGGCTGTTGCTGCTGCGGCCGCGGCTGGTGATCTACAACATCACGGCGGACAAACTGCGGCCGATCCTGGCCGAGGTGGTCGAGCGGCTCGACGCCGAGGCCCGCTGGGCGGGCGATAGCCTGACGCTGCCCACGGCGGGCGTGCAACTGTACGTCGACGGCTTCGCGGCCCTGCGTTGCGTCTCGCTGGTCTCGGCCGGAGGACATCAGAGCCACGCCGGCTGGCGGCGGCTGGAGACGGAGTTGCAGTCGGCGCTGGACCGCGAAGAGTCCGGCCGGAATCCGCACGGCGTCACGCTGGTGGTCGCCGGCCTGCTGCTGATTGCGGCCGTGATTTGGGCCATCGCCCAGAATCCCCAGGCGGTCGCCCAATCGTTGCTGGACATCGCCCGCGAACTGCTGAAGATGGTGGGGATGTGAGGTAGTCAAGTTAAAGGGAAATAACCGTGCGAATTGCCGTCGGAAGCGATCATCGGGGCGTGGAACTGCGGGCGAAACTGATTGCATTCCTCGAACAACTCGGGGAAGAGGTGGTCGACGCGGGGGCCGACGGCTCGCAGCCCGTCGATTATCCCGACGTCGCCGCCGCGGTCGCCCGAAAAGTGGCCGGCGGAGAAGTGGATCGGGGAATCCTGGTTTGCGGGACCGGCATCGGCATGTGCATCGCGGCCAACAAGATACCGGGCGTCCGCGCCGCCCCCTGCCACGACGACATCACCGCCGAGCTCACCCGGCGGCACAACGATCTGAACGTGCTCTGCCTGTCGGGCGATCTGATCGGCGAGAAGCTGGCCGACCGGCTGGTGGAGATTTGGCTGCGGACTCCGTTCGAGGGCGGCCGCCATGCCCGGCGAAATGAAAAGATCGCCAAACTCGAGTGCCGCGGCGTCAACTCTTCCGAGGAAGCGGTCGCCGCACCATAACAGCCTACGTCGCCGACCAATCAGGATCGGGGTTTGCGAGAATCTTCGGGGCGACGGTCCCTTGGATCGAGGCGACGGCGCGTTCGGCCGCGGCCACGGATTCGGCGTCCGGGTGGGCCTCGATGGTCAACTCGAAGCGGCGCGACTCGCCCGGCGCCAGCACGGCCACCCGCCCTTTCGCCTTCTCGAACGAGCGGCGGTTGGGGAAATTGATGGCCGGTTCCAGGCCGGTGACGTATCCGTCGGTCGCGGCCTGCCGGTTTTTCCAGAGCGTGAAGCACGGCAACTGCCGCTTGTTGAACTTCACGCTCACGCCCTGACGGCCGTCGGCGGAGCGGAGCAGGGCGTGGGTATGGCCCTCGGCGTCCGCGGCCGGATCGAAGAAGAAGCAGGCCTCGCCCAGGCCCGGCGTCTCGGGATCGTAGACGTTCCAGTGGTCGACGTCGGCCGCCGCCACGGCGTCGCGGGGGGCCATTTTCTCGATCGGCAGCAGCAGGCTCGCGCCGGGCGTCAGCAGCGGCAATCCGAAATTGGTGTGATAGAGCAACTCCAGTTCGCCCGGCTCGGCCGACAGGTTGATGATTTCGTCGCTGACGGTAAACCAGGGTTGGCCGACCTTGGTGCTGACGGTCGAGACCATGCGCAGCTTGTTGCCGAAGAGCCGGGTCTCGTCGACGATGCCTTTGACGGCGATCTCGCCCGAGTCGCCGTCGATCGTGACTTCGAGATGGTTGGCGGGCGTGTTGGCGATTTTCCCGTGCAGCGGCCATTGCAGCGTGCCGTCTGGTCGAAACTCCGGCGCACCGTTACTCTCCAAGCCGCAGCGGACCAGCATCTCGTCGAAGCCGCTGAGCCAGCCGATGCCGCTCGGCTCCCAGAGGGGGACGAAGGCCGGATTCACCGGTCCATCCACGGGCGAGGACCAACCGAGGTGCATGTCGCCGCACATCGCGCCCCAGATGCCCATGCCGCGGGTGGGAATCAGCACAAACCAGAGCAGTCCGTTGTCCACCTCGACGATGTCGACGCCGTCGCGGAGTCCGCCGCGAAGGGTCCGCTTCGAGACGCTGTATCCCGCGGCCGGGCCGCCCACGTCTTCCGGTTCGATGCAAATCTGCTCGATGTATTCGTCCGCGGCGAGGTCGGTCAGGGTCCAGGTTTTTCGGGGCATGGTCTTAGCTCTGTTTGCGGTGTGCGTTGTAATCGTCGTACTCATCCATACGCGGATCATCCCAGCCCGCCAGCAGGGCCGATTCAACCTGAGCCGCATAGGTGGCTCTCAGATCGTCCTTATTGGCCATCTGGAGCCGCTGGAACGCATCCGCTGGCAAGAGGACATAGGTGAGATGAGTCTGGTCGTCGACCAACTCCACCGGCACGCCGGGGTTGCTAACGACTGCCACTCTTAACTCGTCCGGCATTCTAACGGTCATAAACGGGCTCCCCTTCATAAGTCATCAGCATTGTAGCAGAAAATACCGCTCCATGTGAACCGGCGGTGGGCTTGTCCAGGAGACATTTACTGCATCAAGCGGATGGGACTACTGGCCATCAGGCAGGAGGAGAAGGCTTCTCAAGATTGAGGCGGCTCTCTCTAGCGTAGTGCCTCGTCGATGATCGAGTCGAAATCGGTTCCCGCCCCCTCGCCGTACATAACCTGACGGAGCCGCCGCTCTTCCTCTGGGTCCGATTTGACCGTGCTTTGGGAATCGCGTCTAGGCCAGACGTAGGGGGCATCTTTGTTTTCCCAACGGATCGACGCCTTGCAGTGCGGACAAATCCGCGCCTCACGTTGGATTGATTCCTTGCAATCCGGGCATTTGATCCGCGAGTCGGCCATCACCGCCAGCAGCCAGCCCAGCGGACCGAAAAAGAATCCCAAGAATGCGCCGTAGCCGGGATGTCCCCGGAGGATTCCGATCAACGCCCCAATCACAGCGCAAGTGAATACCCCAAAGATGATATAAATCATCGTCAATATCCCCCATTGAAGGCTCTGTAAGGTCAGTGAGTTCGCTTCCGAATCCATTCCTGATCGGCAGCCTTGAGGTCTTTGACTGGCACGAGGAGAAACTTCCCATCGGCCGTTTTGAGTTTCACTTTACCGTTGATGACGAACATGAAGCGGGCTTTGCCGATGGTGGTGCCGTTGGCCTTTGTCCATACCCGCCAGCGGGCTGCCTCGATACTGGCCTCTTTTTCAAGCTGCTGTTGCTTTAAATTTTCAG
Source organism: uncultured Planctomycetota bacterium (assembly GCA_963733145.1). Classification (GTDB taxonomy): domain Bacteria; phylum Planctomycetota; class Planctomycetia; order Pirellulales; family Thermoguttaceae; genus JAHIKV01. Next base: position 59,209 of record CAVTCJ010000004.1, read on the forward strand.
CCTCTTCCCTCTTTTGCGCACGTTGGAGTTGGGCATTCAACCATTCACCAACCAAAGAAAGGATCGCGGTTTTTTTCGTGTCGTCTTTATATGATTGGAGAGCTTTAGGGGTGAAATGAACCGCCTCTAAGACAAAAATTGTGTTGCTTCCTCCGAGAGCCGTACTGTAACGTTTGGTTCCGTTTACGTAGAAGAGTTGATTCAAGGTCACTTTCGAGTCGTTGACCACGTTCTGGGTGGAAACGCCTTTGATCCAATAGATTTTTTCGTCGATTGTCAGAAGCATGTTGTTCGCGTCAACCACTTGAAATACTTGAAAGCGGTTTGATTCCAATATCCAGTTTTCGGGGAAACAGAGAAAACCGAGCTTGCCTGTTGAAATCCGATCGAAGGGGAGCATGGGAAGTTTAATAACGTCCTTGTCAGTCAGTCGGCAGACTCGGTCTATCAATTCTGATTTCCCACGGTCGGATTTGGATCGCTGGGTGGATTCAATTTCTGACGCAATTTGATCGCAGGCGGTTTCAAGGCTGGTCGCAAGTTCCTTTTTTCTTTGTGACATCTGCGCCCTGAATACGCGGGCGCGGCCAATTATCCTCTGATCCTCGCGGGTTTGACCGCCAACGTGGGGAACGCCCAATATAAAGATGATAGCAGCGGCGAGCCCCACAAATACTTGCTTTGGCACATTGGACATGGTTCATCATACCCCAGAAAAGCGCCGCCAGCCGCGAGACGGTCGGCCCCGACTGAAGCGCGGCGCGGCGGCGCGTAAGTGAACTGGGCTGGGCCGACCCGACAGCCTCTATCATCCTCCCGCAACGAACGAAAATCAAGACACCCGGATTAGCGGGCTCCATTTGTCAAATTACCTGATTTTAGCGAGGCTGATTGGGTCACTTGAAAAAGGCCTTTATAAGGGGTACAAATACCGCATCTCCTGGCGTTTTGCGGTCCTCGAAAATCAAATAGCGGAGAATCAACGACCATGTGTGCATCGAAAATAGTCAAGCGGGACAACGTTGCTGCGATTCTGACACGTGCCTTGGACGCCGGCGGGGGACTGCTGCGGCTGACGCCGAACTGGGTGCCGCGAAACTTCCTGCACCCCGGCAAGCGGATCAAACTGGCCCCGACCGACTGGTACGCGCTGGGCACGCACCGCGGCGGAATCGACGAGCGCTGGTTCGCCAGCACCACCGAGGCCGCCAACGACGGCCGCGCCCCGGACGAAGGGCTGAGCTACTGCGCCTTCGAGGGCGAGCGGTTTCTGCTGAAGGACGCCGTCGAGGAGGCCGGCCCACGGATCGTCGGCCCGGCAATCTGGGAAAAATACAAACGCTGGCCGGTCTACTCGAAGTTTTTCGACAACATGGGGCCGATCCCGCATCACATGCACCAGCGGGCCGAGCACGCCGCCCTGACCGGCCAGCAGGGCAAGCCCGAGTGCTACTACTTCCCGCCCCAACTGAACGCCGCCGAAAACCATTTCGACTACACATTCATGGGCCTGGAGCCGGGCACCACGAAGGAGGACGTCCGCCGCTGCCTGGAAAACTGGAACCAGGGCGACAACGGCATCCTCGACCTCTCGAAGGCGTATCGCTTGCGGGCGGGCACCGGCTGGATGGTGCCCGCCGGCGTGCTGCACGCCCCCGGCTCGATGTGTACCTACGAGCCGCAGTGGGGATCCGACGTGTTCGGCATGTACCAGTCGCTGGTCGAGGGGCGCGAGGTTCCTTGGGACCTGTTGGTCAAGGACGTGCCGAAGGACAAGCACCACGACCTCGACTTCATCGTCGAGCAACTCGATTGGGAGAAGAACGTCGATCCGTATTTCGTGAAGAGCAACTACGTCGAGCCGATCGTGGACGCCGAAAAATCCGGGCCGGGCTATACCGACCGCTGGATCGACTACGGCCGCTTCGACGGCGAGCAGTTGGTCTCGGCCAAGGAGTTGACGCTGCTGCCGGGCGCGAAGTGCGTTTTGAAGGACCCCGGGGCGAGCGGTTGGATCACGGTCCAGGGCTGCGGCCGGCTGGGCAAGTTGGCCATCCAGGCCCCGGTGATGATCCATTTCGGCGAGGAGCCGTGGGACGAGGTGTTCATTTCCCACGACGCGGCGATTGCCGGCGTCGAGGTCGAGAACACCGGCGGCGAGCCGCTGGTCGGCCTCCGCTACTTCGGCCCGGCCACGCATAAGAACATGCCGGAGATCGGGGATCATCGGAAGAGATCATAAAGCCGCGACCGGTGGTTGCGCAATAATATTACGAGTGTAGGGATGCTGCGGATGGACAATGTCGCTTCTGCGTCCGCTTGCTGATATTCGCTCTAACAGATAGAATTTGTGATGCCTTGATTTGGAGGACATCATTATGACTGCGCGAGTAGTTAGCCTGGAATTGCCGCTTTCCGTGTCTCAGGATGAGGCGAAAGTTCTCTTCGCGGTCTCGCTGTACGAGGCCGGCAGGGTTTCCTTGGGGCAGGCGGCCCGTCTGGCCGGATTCTCCAAGCGGGGCTTTCTGGACGTGTTGGCACAGCATCAAGTATCCGTCTTCAATTATTCCGCGGATGAACTGGCGGAGGAAATCGAGCCGTGAAAGAACCCGTAGTGGCGGATAGCACGTGCTTGATCTCGCTGGAGCGGATAGGCGCTTTGGATATCCTGCCCGTTCTGTTCCAGCCGATTTTCATTCCCCCCGAGGTGGAGCGCGAGTTCGGCGTTCCGGTTCCTTGGCTTCGGCTTGAAAAGCCGGTGAACACGGCTTTGACAGCCTCTTTGGGCTTGCTCGTGGATAAAGGCGAGGCCGAGGTCATTGCCTTGGCGAAGGAGCGCGACATTCGAGTAATACTGGATGATCAGCAGGCACGGGCCATCGCGGCCGATTTGAATCTGCGCGTGATCGGCACGCTCGGCTGCATCTTGAAAGCAAGACAAATCGGTGAGTTGGAAGCGGTCAAGCCGTTAATCGAACGATTGGAGCAGGCGGGGTTCTTCCTCAGCGCAGCGCTCAAGGACGAAGCGATCCGGTTGGCCGGCGAGTGAAAGAGGTGAAATCGCACGTGCGACTCGCGTGAATGCCCGAGGGCCGTTAACGGCCCTTGTCCGCTTAAGCGGTATTAGGCCCGGCGTTAACGCCGGGTCGGGCGGATGCAACGACTTTTTTCGATTGATGATATGTTGATGTTGTCAGCCCGGTTTACCGGGCTCCTGCTAACCGCGCGGGCAGGAGCCGCGTAAACGCGGCTGACAAACGCGATATTAAACACATAGCCAACCCGGCGTGAACGCCGGGCCTAATACCGCTAAAGCGGAAACGCCCGTGAACGGGCGTCAAAGCGGCACAGATAACATCCATCGGATAACAAAAATACTAGAACGACACATTAACTGACAAAACAAAAGAATTCCGTTGCATATCCCAAACATCTCTCTCCCTCAAAATTGTCCGGTATTCGAGAAGGCAAGCCATGCCAAACCAACAGAAGTATCCTGATGAGTTGCTTTTCCGGTCTGGCCCGAGTTACTGGCGAGTATCATGGATATACAACATCGCTTGGCTCAGCAGCGATGTGGATGATCTCCGCTCCACTATTATTTCCAGCAGAAACCGGTGGAATGATAGTATTATCCGTTGGAATTGGCATCATGATTTTTCTATTATTTGCAACTCTCCACAGTTGCGCCGATTGGAGAAATCGAGAGCTCCAGAGAACAATCCGAGAGAGTAGTAGCGATAATTCTCTGATCCAAACTCGTGTATGCCCAAGGTGTGCCGAATCCATAAAAGCAGCAGCCTTGGTTTGTCGGTATTGCGGATGCGAATTGCAGTCACTTCCTTCGCCTTCACCTAGCCACGCTACTGGATTATCTGGGAGTTCTACTACTTCGACAACTCCCGATGTCTTTCCGGCGCAGAAATCCCAAAGGAAGATCCAAAACGTGATGCCGGCTCAACGTTCGATATTGCCATAAGTGAAGCATTGGGTGAGAACAAGACCAACACATGAGTGAGTCCGCCAAATGGAACATAACACACAGCAGAAACAACAGTGTCTATGTTGTCGTTACCACTTGCCAACACATGGTCCCTGTATTTGTCCTTTATGTAACCATTGCTTCCAAGGCAATGGGTGGGATGGAGTTGATGTGCATTGCGCGCAAAACACGAGAATGTAATACAATATGAAACCTTTTGGTCATCATTATGTGATATGCACCGCAGGTATGGATTATTTCCCAATAAAGCTGAGGCGGCAATTCAGCTACAGTCAGGGGCCAATAGGAGCAGCGAGAACAATGTTTGCCTTCCAAGCGGTTATGCCCAACTGTTGGAAGACCTCAAACGCCGCATCCGGCAAACTCAAGTCAGAGCGGCGAGGGCCGTGAGTAGGGAGTTGATCCGGCTGTATTGGGACATCGGAAGGAAAATTGTCCATCGACAGGAACAGGAAGGTTGGGGGGCCAAGGTGATCGACCTTTTGGCGACCGATCTTCGGAAGGCGTTTCCAGGGCAGGGAGGCTTTTCGCGGGCCAATATCCATCGTATGCGGGCGTTATATCTTGCTTATACGAAAGAACTTGCAAATGTCTCACAGCCTGTGGGACAATTGACGGCTGAAACTGTCCCACAACCTGCGCAGCAAGGAAAGGGAGACTCCGCCAATTGTCGCGCAGGCTGCACGACAATTGGATAAGGAATCCAACAAGTTGTTGGAGAAAATGCTTGTGGGAGAGATCGCAATGAATCAACACAAATTGGTTGCCAAAGACGCCATCGCCGATTTCTGCCGACGACACCATATCCGCAAACTGTCGCTGTTTGGTTCCGTGCTGCGAGACGACTTCCGGCCGGATAGCGACGTCGACGTGCTGGTGGAGTTCGAGCCGGGACACGAACTCGGCTTCGAGATAATTGATGTTGAGGAGGAGTTGTCTCATCTCTTCGCCGGGCATCCCGTTGACATCGTGCAAGACAAGTACATCTATTGGAGGTTGAAGGACCGAATCCTTTCCAGTGCGGAGGTTCAATATGCGCAAGGATGATTTGGTATATGTAGGCCACATGTATGAAACGGCCTGCTCGATCCTCTCAAAAATCTCCGGCATTTCGCGCTCGGATTTCGACGACGACGAGAATTTGCGGATCGCCGTCGCTCACCTCATTCAGAACATTGGAGAATCCGCCCGCAGAACCTCCCCGGATTTTCAGCAAGCGCATTCCGAAATTCCTTGGAACAAGATCATCGCCATGCGCCATAAGGTGGTGCATGATTATTTGGAAATCAACTATGACATTGTGTGGCAAACCGCGACATTGAGCCTTCCGCCGCTGCTAACCAAACTGGAAACGCTATTGCCCGACGATGACCCCGCGAAGGAGAACCGACAATGACCGACAACCACTCGAACAACTACCCTAAACTTCACAACGCCGCCTGGCCGGGCGTGGTCGGCAAGGGCGAGGGAAGCGAACCGCCGATCGGGCTCGATACGATGCTCGACCTGACCGCCGCGGCCGAGGTGGACGGCGTCCGCTTCGACGGCATCGACCTGTTCCTCTTCGATCCGCACGTCAGCATCGACGCCGATGACGGAGAATTGAAACGGCTGGCCGACATAAGCCGGACGCGAAACCTGGAAATCGGCAGCGTCGTGGCGCCCGTCTGGCCGCCCACCGGCGGCGGATCGGCGATGGGCGACGCGAAAGAACGAGAGAAGTTTCTGGGCCAGGTGGAAAAGGCCTGCCGCATCGCCGAAAAGCTCCGCGAACTGGGCGTCCGGCCGAACGGCGTGGTGCGGATCGACTCGGCCTGCGGCGTAGAGCAATGGGCCGACGACCCGGAAGCCAATCAAAAACGCATCGCCGAGACCTTCCGCGAGTCCTGCCGGATCGCCGAGGACCACGGCGAACGGCTGGCCGCCGAGGGCGAAATCTGCTGGGGCGGCATGCACAGTTGGCGGCGGATGCTGCAACTGCTCGAAATGGTCGATCGCCCGAAAACGCTCGGCTTTCAGGCCGACATGGCCCACACGCTGCTGTATCTGCTGGGTCACAACGCCCCGGAGGACGCCCTGCTGCCGCCGGACTTCGACTGGAGCGACGAGGAGCGATTCTACGCGGCCTACGCCGAACTGGCCGGGAAACTGCGGCCCTGGACGATCGATTTCCACGTCGCCCAGAACGACGCCACGGTCCACGGCAGCGGCTCGCACGACAAGACCGGGCGGCACTGTTTGGCCACGGACCAGAACGGCAAGCTGGACATTCCCCGCTCGGCCGGCTACTGGCTCCGCGACGGCGCAGGAGAGCCGACGAAGCGGATTCGCCACCTCTGCTGGGACGGCTGCATGTTTCCCAACGCCGTGATGACCAAGCGCGAAACCTGGAACGACATCCTGCGGGCAATGATCGCCGTCCGCGACGCACACGGCTGGAAGGAATAACCCATGGACGTTTTCACACTCTCGATTGTTCTGATTCTGTTGTCCGGCTTTTTTCAAGGGACATTCGGCCTGGGCATGAGGCGCTTCGCGCCGTTGGCCTGGGAGGCGTTCTGGCTGATATTTTCGATCGTCGGCATGATCGTCCTGCCGACGATTTGGGCGGTGGCGGCCGTGCCGGACCCCTGGGGCGCGATTGCCTCCGTCGGCACGCTTACCGTATTCAAGGTGATGTTTTTCGGGGCCTGCTGGGGCGTCGGCGCGCTGATGTTTGGCCTGGCGGTCAACTATCTCGGCGTCTCGCTGGCCTACGGGGTGACGATGGGACTGGCCGCGGTAATCGGTTCGATGGTTCCGCTGCTGCAAAAGGGGAACCTCTCGGCCGACCGGGCGACGATCGCCATCCTGCTGGGCAATCTCGTCATGGTGATCGGCGTGGCCATCGCCACTTGGGCGGGAATCGACCGCGACCGGCTCCAGGCTGCCCGCGGAAAACCGATCGCCGGCATTCAGACGGGCCGGCTGTTCTGGATCGGGCTGTTCTTCTGCGTTTTCAACGGCGTGGCCGCGGCGCTGCTGAACATCGGCTTCAATTACGCCGCGCCGATCGCCAATGCGGCCATTGAGCAAGGCGCGACCTTCGAGCCGGCGGCCCGCGCCGCCCTGGCCCGAAACGCCAGCATCGTGCAATGGGTGGTGCTTTTCTGGGGCGGCGTCATCGTCAACGTCGGCTACGTCGCGTTTCTCCTCGTGCGGAACAAGAGCTACCGCAGCTATTGCACCCGCGGGGCTTCAAAAGGATACTTATGGGCGTTGGCGACCACGGTGATGTGGTTCCTGGCCCTGGCGTTTTACGGGCAAGGCGCGGCGCTGATGGGCGACCGGGGCGTGGTTATCGGCTGGACCATGTTCTTGGCCCTCTCGCTGGTCGTCAGCAACGCCTGGGGCATCCTGGGCGGTGAATGGAAGGACGCCCCGCGCCCGCTGGCCATAATTATCTTTGGAAACGTCGTGTTGGTCGCTTCCGCGATCTTGTTGGGTTACGCCAATAGTTTGCAGCAGATCACCAGTTGAAAGGAGCCTCACTCATGATGGAGCCTACGACCCGTCGCGATTTTCTCGCCCGGAGCGCCTTGGCCGTCGGGGCCGCGGGGCTGGGCGCTTCGGCTTCTCAGGCGGCGGACGATGTCCCCGCCTCCGAGAAGCGCGGCGACCAGCGCCTCTCGCTCGAACAAGTCAAAAAGTGGGAGTCGCTCGCCTACGGCATGTTCATCCACTTCGGCATGAGCACCTACGACGGCAGGGAGTTGTCCGACGGCAAGGCCCCCGCCGCGCTCTACGCCCCCGACAAGCTCGACGTGGACCAATGGGTCGCCGTGGCCCGGGACTCGGGCATGAAGTACGCCATCCTCTGCGCCAAGCACGTCGCCGGCTTTTGCCTCTGGCCGAGCAAATGGACCGACTACACCGTGGCCGTCAGCGGCAACAAGACCAACGTGGTGGAGAAGTTCGTCGATTCCTGCAAGCGGCGCGGCGTGCTGCCGGGCTTCTACTACTGCTCGTGGGACAACCACAACCGCTTCGGCAGCAAGACGCCGTCGGACGGAGGGCGTCCGGGGGCCTCGATGTGGTTTCCCGACAAGCAGTTGCCCTACGACGAACTGCCCGCCTTCACCACCTCGCTGTATCAGAACTTCCAAACGGCGCAGGTGACGGAGTTGCTCACCCAGTTCGGTCCGGTGGCCGAGATGTGGATCGACATTCCGGTCGTGCTGGGGCGCGGCTACCGCGAGTCGCTCTACGCGCATATTGCCAAGCTCCAGCCGGAGACAGTTGTCATGATGAACAACGGCATCACGACGGGCGAGAACTTCAAGGCGGCGAAGTCCTGGCCGAGCGATCTGATTTCCATCGAGCGCCGGCTGCCGCCGCCGTCGGGCCATCGGAAGTGGCGGACTATCGAGGGCCGGGAGTATTATCTGCCCGGCGAGGTCTGCGAAACCATCGGCAAGGAGTGGTTTTTCGTCGCCGGCGACAAACCCCGGCCGGACACCGAGTTGCTGAAGCTGTATCGGACGTGCCGCGAGCGGGGCGTGAACCTGCTGCTGGACGTGCCCCCGGACAAACACGGCCTGATACCCGAATACGACGTCGCCGCGCTGGCCCGTCTGGCGAAAAACGCGAATTTGTAAACACCTAACACTTCAACTGTTTGTTGCCCCAAAGGGGCAGCCGTTCTCCCAGCCCAGGGCGCCGCCCTGGGGACGCGGGTGAACGTAAAGATTGTGTCGGCCCAACGGGCCAACCCTTCGTCCTAATGAACGGTTGGCCCGTTGGGCCGGCGTGGAATTGATGCGACCGCACATTCCCCAGGGCGTTGCCCTGGGCTGGGAGAACCGGCGGGCCTTTGGCCCTACATCGACTGATTTGCGGCTCTTTCGAAAAATATGTCGCAAACCACTGAAATAGATCCTTTTCACAAACCATCAGGAGCAAATTTGTCATGTCGAAACCCTTGAACGTCGGCGTTATCGGCTGCGGCTTCATGGGCCGCGCCCACTCGAACGCGTATTGCCAGGTAAACCACTTTTTTCACAGCGAGCGCCGCCCGGTGTTGAAGGCCTGTTGCGCCCGGCCGGAGGAGAAGGACAAGCTCGAGCAATTCGCCAAGACCTGGGGCTACGAGTCGATGGAACTCGATTGGAAGAAGCTCATCGCCCGGCCGGACATCGACCTGATCGACGTCTGCGTGCCGAACTTCATGCACCACGACGTGGTCATTGCCGCGGCCGAGGCGGGCAAGATGATCGTCTGCGAGAAGCCGCTGGCGATGGATCTCCGGGAAGCCGAGGAGATGGCCGAGGCGGTCGAAAAGGCCGGCGTGGCGAACATGGTCTCGTTCAACTACCGCCGCGTGCCCGCCATCTCGCTGGCCAAGCAGATCATCGACGAGGGGCGCATCGGCCGGCCGTTCCACTACCGCGCCGTGTACAACCAGGACTACACCATCTCGGCCGACGTTCCGCAGGGCGGGATGGCCCTCTGGCGGCTCGACGCCCGGGTGGCCGGCTCCGGCGTCACCGGCGACTTGCTGGCCCATTCGATCGACACCGCCCAGTGGCTCAACGGACCGATCCAGCGCATCGTCGCCCACACCGAGATCTTCGTCAAGCAGCGGAAGCACGCCGAGACGGGCAAGCTCGAGCCGGTGACCATCGACGACGCCTGCATGTTCCTGGCGCTTTTCGCCAACGGCTCGTGCGGCACGTTCGAGAGCACCCGCTACGCCCGCGGCAGGAAAAACTACAACACCTTCGAGCTCAACGGCGAGAACGGCTCGGTCTTCTTCGACCTCGAAGATCCGCACATCCTGCAATACTTCCGCTACACCGATCCGGCCACGGGCAAGAAGATCGAGGACCATCTGACCGGCTGGCAGCGGATTCACGTGACCAACTTCGAGCATCCGTACATGCGTCACTACTGGGTGCCGGGCTGCACGATCGGCTACGAGCACACGTTCATCAACGGATTCGCCGACTTCCTCGCCAGCCTGGACGGCGGGCCGGAGTTCCATCCCACCGTCCGCGACGCGCTCCGCACGCAGCGGGTTTGCGACGCCGTGCTGGAGAGCGCGAAAACCGGCCAGTGGGTCGATATTCCGGCATAAAGCCGCTTGCGGCTTCGCAAAGTTGCCAAAATAAGGCCACAACCTTTTTATTGCACAGCCGAGGGCGACTGTGCTACACTTCGAGATTGTATGAACTATTTCGCCCACGCCCTGCCGTTTCTCGACCGGCCGCTGTTCGTCGCCGGGGCGTGTGTGCCCGATTGGCTGACCGTGGCTGACCGGCCGCTGCGGCTGCGGCCGAGGCACGCCGAAGCGTTCCTCGACGACGCGGACCCCGGCGTGGCGGAAGTGGCGGCCGGCGTGCTGCAACACCTCGGTGACGACGCCCGATTCCACAAGACCCGGGCCTTCGCCGAAACCTCACTCGAACTGGCCGTCTTGGTGCGCGACGCCCTAGCCGGCGACGGCGGCATGCGTCCGGCCTTCCTGGGCCATCTGCTCGTGGAACTCCTGCTCGACGCGACCCTGATCGCCGACGACACGGCCCGGCTGACGCAGTATTATCAACTGCTGGACGATTTGGACGCCGGGCAAATCGAGGCGGCGGTCAACCGCATGGCCCCGCGCCCTACCCGGCAACTGGCCTGGTTTATCGAGTCTGTTTCGCCGGGAACGGGTCTTGTGGGATTATCTCGAAGATGGCACACTAATGAGGCGGCTGGGCCAGGTGATGCGGCGGGTGCGGCTCGATCCTTTGCCCGACCGCCTCGCCGCCGTTCTGCCGCCCGCGCGGAAAATGGTCGCCGAGCGACGGGATGCGCTGTTGGATAAAATCCATGCGCCGGCGATTACCGATCAATGCGAAACCGCAAGCGGCATGGACGACATAACAAGATTCTAGCTGCTATTCACTGACCACTAGCCACTAACCACTTATCCACCATCATGCGTTACGGAATGAACCTGTTGCTTTGGACCGACGTGATCTGCGACGAGGCGCTGCCGCTGTTGGATGACATCAAGCAGATCGGTTTCGACGCCGTCGAGTTGCCGGTGTTCGAGTCGGACGTGAAGAAATACGCCGCCTGGAACCGGCGTCTCGACGACGCCGGATTGGCCCGGACCGCCGTGACCGTCCGCGGGCCGGACGACAACCCGATGAGCGCTGACCCCACGATCCGCCGCAAGGGGATCGAGGCCAACAAGGCGGCGCTGGATTGCTGCCGGGCGGCCGGGGCCGAAACGCTCGTCGGCCCCTTCCACTCCGCCCTGGGATATTTCAGCGGCGCCGGACCGACCGAGGACGAGTGGCGTTGGGCGGTCGAGAGCATGCGCGAGGTGGCCGAGTATGCCGAGCAGTGCGGCGTGACGCTGGGGCTGGAATATCTCAATCGCTTCGAGTGTTACCTGTTGAACACGGCGGCGGACGGCGCCCGCTTCTGCCGCGAGGTGGACCACCCGCGCTGCCGGATGATGTACGACACGTTCCACTCGCACATCGAGGAGAAAAACACCCCGGCGGCGGTCCGCCAATTGAAAGACCTGCTGGTCCACGTCCATATTTCGGAGAACGACCGCAGCACGCCCGGATCGGGCAACGTCCGCTGGAACGAGACCTTCGACACGCTCGAAGAGATCGGCTACGACAACCTGATGGTGATCGAGGCCTTCGGGCTGTCGCTGGACCGGCTTTTGCCCGCCACGAAAATTTGGCGGCGGATGTACGACACCGAGCGGCAACTGGCCGCCGACGGTCTGGCGTTTATGAAGGGGGAAGTGGACAAGCGGCGGTAACCGGCAAGCGAATTCGACAGGAAGTTCCAGGCATAATGTCACCCTCTCCCGAACCGCCGTTCGCTTCCGAGCCGCAGGGCATATCGCTGGACGAACTGGCCCGCGCCTTCTCGCAAGTGATGGAGGCGGGCCCCCCGCGGAGCGATGAGTCACCGGCGGACGGGCCGCCGATCACCGTCGGCGAAGCCGATTCGGTCGAGGAGATCGCGGCCAACGCGAAGCCGCAAGCGGCCGAGCAAGTAGTCGAGGAAGACCCCTGTCCGATCAATCCCCGGACCATTCTGGAGGCGATGCTCTTCGTAGGCGACCGTGAGAATCAACCGCTGTTGCCGAAAACTGCGGCCGACCTGATGCGGGACGTGCCGGTGGATGAGATCCCGCCGTTGGTAGACGAGTTGAACGGGCGCTACAAAGCGTCCGGCGCGCCGTTTCGCGTGGTCGGCGAAGGGAGCGGCTACCGGCTTGCGCTCGGCGAGGAGCATCGTTCCTTGCGGAACCGATTTTTCGGCCGCATCCGCGAGGCCCGGCTGTCGCAGGCGGCCATCGACGTGCTGGCGTTGGTGGCCTACGGTCAGCCGGTCACCGGCGAGGAGATACACCGGCTCCGGGGCAAGCCCAGCCGGCACGTGTTGGCCCATCTGGTGCGCCGCGGTCTGTTGCGGATCGAGCGGCCGGAGCCGAACCGCCGCACGCCCCACTATCACACCACCGACCGTTTCTTGCAGTTGTTTGAACTGGAATCGTTGGCCGACCTGCCGAAGAGCGAGGACGACCCGTCGTAAATCGGCTGCCGCACCGGCTCCGTCGCTGGTGTTCCGACCTTCCCGGAATGACGGGTTATCCGTAGGTTTTGCTTCAGCCTAGCGCGGCGTAGCCGCAACCAATTGTGACGACGTAAGTTCCGATTATCGCCAGAAAAACATTGAGGATGTTTCCTCAATCCTAAAGTCTAATGGTATAACACGTTTGCCTGAAACCCATTTGTTATGCCATTAGTTTTTGGGATTGAGAAATCGTCCTCAATCTTTGACGGTCTTGGGTCTTAGGTCTTGGGTCTTAGGTCTTGGCACGAAGACCCAAGACCTAAGACCCAAGACCCAAGACCACAATTGGTTGCGGCTACGCCGCGCTAGGCTAAAGCATAACCTACCCTTTGCCCGCGGTGTTTTCACGATGGGCAAAAAGGTCCAATTCCCGCCAATTTTTACGCGCCGCTCTCCGCGTCCACCCAACGTTGCTCGGCGGCGGAGCGGCGGAGGCAATCCATCAGGCGTTGAATGCGAACGCCTTGTTCCAGTCCCGGCTCGGCGGGCCGGCCGGCGGCGACCGCTTCGAGAAAATTGTTCAGGCAGGCGACGTGGGCGCGAATCCAACCGATCGCCAGCTTGGGATTGGGAAAACCGGTGGCGGGCCGCGGATAGCGCTGCCCGGTCTCGATCCGGGTCCAGCCGCGGGCTCCGCCCAACGGCCGGTCCGGCGCCGCGGCGTCGTGCAGTTCCAGGTGGTGCGGGTAGGCCCCGTTGTAGCGCAACCCGCCGCGGGAGCCGTGAATCTCGAACCGAAGTTCGTCCTCGACGCCCGTGGCGAGCTTCGTGGCCTCGATCGTGCCCAAGGCCCCGGAGCGCATCTTCGCCAGCAGGGCCACGCAATCCTCGACTTCCGCGGGGCGCATCCGCGCCGGATCGCCGGGCAAGGGACGCTCGGGATAGGCGATCTGCGTGGCGGCCGTGAGCGACTGAAATGGACCGATCAACCAGTCCACAATGTCCAGCACGTGCGAGGCCAGGTCGGCGATGACGCCCCCGCCGGCCGCGGCGCGAAGCCGCCAGGTCAGCGGGGCCGCCGGGTTGGCGCCGCCGCCGTGCAGGTAAGAGGCGCGGAATCCGAGCACGTCGCCCAACGCGCCCTCGTCGATCAGTTGCTTGGCCCGCATTGTGGCCGGAAAGAACCGGTTGTGGAAGGTCATCTGGGCCGTGCCGCGGTAATCGGCCAGCGCCGCTCGGATTTCCTCGGCCTCGGCCGCGGTCGCCGTCAGCGGCTTGTCGCAATAGACGTGCTTCCCGTAGCGGATGGCCGAGAGGAGCGCCTCTTTATGCAGATTGTTCGGCGTACAGACGTGAACGATGTCGATCGCCGGGTTTTCGGTCACCGCGCGGAAGTCGGTCGCCGCGGTATCCGCTCCGACCGTCAGCCTGGCCTTTTCGGCGGTCTCCGGCCGGCTGGCGACCACGTGAGTAATCCGCGCCCGCAGCGGCGGCGGATCGTAGAACAGCGGCAGGGTCAGGTAGCCGTAGGCATGGACTTTGCCGATGAAGCCGAAGCCCACGACGCCGACGTTGTAGACTTTAGTATTTTGCTTCGAGCCGGTTGGCATGGTGAATAATTGGCGAGGTCGTTTAGCCCCGGCACTTGTGTCGGGCGCCCGGCACAAGTGCCGGCGCGTAAACATTCCGGAATTGTGCACTTTTATTTAGGTGATTCGCGCCGTCCGGTCCACCACCACGCCAGCAATTTCGCCGCCAGGCGGGCGGCAATCGGATCGCAGCCGGGGAGCGTCGGCGAAGGCACGAACTCCACGATGTCGCTGCCAATCAGCCGGCAGGGTGACTGCAGGGTCAACGCCCGGATGACTTCCATCGTCTCCGCCCACGACAATCCGCCCGGCAGCGGCGTGCCGGTGCTGGGGATGATCGACGGGTCCAAACCGTCGACGTCAATGGTCAAGTAAACCTTTCCTTCGAGGCCGCGGAGCGTTGCCAGGACTTCGGGCCACTGCTCCTTCACTCGATGGGCGTAGAAGGTCGTGATCCGCGGCCCGGCGGCGGCAAGTTGGTATTCGTCGCGGGTGAGGCTGCGGATGCCGATCTGCACCAACCGGCACCCTTGTTCCCACAGCCGGCGCATCACCGTGCCGTGCGACCAGTGCCGGCCCTCCAGCTTGTCGGCCAGATCGGCGTGGGCGTCGATCTGCACCACGGTGACCTCGGCCGGGTCATCTACCAGACCGTTCACCACTCCGTAGGTCACGGTATGCTCGCCGCCGAAGGCCAACAGAAAGCGGTCCCGCCACGGCCGGACGTGTTTTTGGATTGCCGCGAGACAATCCTCGATGTCCCCATCGGTCGGCGGCGGGGGCAGGTAATGCAGCCGCGGGGCCTCGCTAAACTCCACCAGCGTCTCTTCGTCGAAGGTTTCGATTTTGAGGCTGGCGTCGAGGATGGCCTTTGGCCCGCCGGCGGCGCCGTGACCATAGGACACTGTTTTTTCGACCGGCAAGGGTAGCAGCAATGCGTCGGCATGTGCCTCGCCGGGAGAGGCAAGTCCGAGAAACTGTGTGGGATCGAGAGACATATAAATCAGGCGCACTTTCCCTTGGTTTCCAATATCGCACGGATCAGCAGGGGCCAGGCGATCGTGGCGTCACAGTGGACTTCGGCATGGCGGCCGCCTTCCTCGCGGCTGACGAATTTACCCCACGACACGCCCTCGGTGTAGGTGCAGCCGCTCAGCCCGCCCCAGTGGACCGGCTCGGGGCAGATCCGCACGGCGTAATGGAACCGCGGGGCGGACAACCGGGCGTTCATCCGCATGTTGAGGATGTCGATGAACGGCCCGGCCTGTTGGGCCCAGTTTCGGGGCACGCCGCCGCCGATAGTGAAAATACCCAGCCGCTTGGCGGAGAGGATCCGCCGGGTGTAGTCGTGCAGGTCGAGGAACGGATTGTAAGGGGGCGCGTCGGCGAAGAACTTTTCCAGGTCGGCGTCGCTGCCCGGCGGCGTCTGGCGGCTGAGAAACTCGCTGGCCAGGCCCAGCCCCACGTCGGAATCGGTCAGCGCCGGGACATAAACCGGCACGTTCCGCCGATAGGCGCAGCCGAGAACGCTGGGCATCTGCCCCTCGTCGTGCAGCCGGCGGCCGATTTCCCGGTTCAGTTGCCAGGAGCACATCGGCCGGTCCGGGTCCCAGTCGGCGATGACCCGCGAAACCAACTCTTCCCCGCGGAGCAGGTTGGCCTCCAGTTCGACGGTGTCGTAGACGCGGTTGTAGCCCCACTTGTAGAGCTGGCTGTCGGGGATATTCGGGTCGTGCTTGAAGTGGGCGCCGCCGGTGGCCTCGGACAGTCCGTGGGCCATGATCGCGCCGGTGCTGATGACGGCGTGGGCGAGATTTTCGTCGATCATTTCGCACAACAGGCGGCCCATCTTGGCCACCGTCATGGCCCCGGAGAGCGTCACCACGATGAGGCATTCCGTGTCGTCGGCCATGGCCGAGAGGACCTCGAAGGCTTCGCCCAGTTCGCGTCCGCCGAAGGCCGTGCGGCCCATTCGGCGGAGCAGATCGGCAAAACCATCGGCGCGGCGGACGTCGAGCGATTCGAGCGGTTGCAGGCCGTCTTGGCGGCCGTCGTGTAGTTCTCTCATAGTGACCCCATTTCAGGTTATTACCCTCGCCGTGTCAAGGCAGGGGCCGGTCGCAATTTTTCGGCTAGGCAACTTGCGAAGCGAGCGAAAATCGGGTAACTTATCCCGCTGCCGAAAAATCGGGCCGTTTTCTCCCTTGCCTTCCCGCCTTCAGCCCCAGGAGGATATTGAAGTGGGTGAACCATTTGTGCCAAAGAGGGTTTTCTTCACCAAAGGTGTCGGCAAACACCGGACCAAATTGCAGAGCTTCGAGTTGGCGCCTGCGCGACGCCGGCATCGAGGTTTTCAATCTGGTCCGGGTATCGAGCATCTTTCCGCCGCATTGCAAGGTCGTCCCGAAGAGCCGCGGCCTGGAGAAATTGCAGCCCGGCCAAATTGTTCACGTCGTGCTCGCTGAAGCCGCGACCAACGAACCGTCACGGATGGTGGGGGCGGGCGTCGGGCTGGCCGTCCCGGCCCAGGGGGATCAGTACGGGTATATTTCCGAGCATCACGACTTCGGCATCACCGAGCCGCGGCTCCGCGACCTGGTCGAGGACATGGCCGCCACCATGCTGGCCACCACCTTGGGCATCGAATTCGACCCGGAAACCGCTTACGACAAGCGGAAAGAGATCTATCACATGTCGGGCAAGATCGTGAACACCCGCGCCTGCGTCCAGACCGCCGAAGGAAACAAGGACGGCCTGTGGACGACGGTGGTGTCGGTGGCCGTGTTTGTCTCGTGATGTTACCGTTCACTGGGCGTCAGTCATTCTGAGCGCAGCGAAGAATCTCAGCCGAGCCGTGATGATATTGTAAGGGATTCTTCGCTGCGCTCAGAATGACGGTGATTTTCCCGAGCCGCGACCAGTCGTATCCCGATCGGCCAAGAAATGCTGTTGGGGCGGCAGTTGAACTGCCGCCCCAACGGATTGCCGTCTTTGCGGCGAATAGAAATCCGCCGCAAGACTTGCCCGGCGCGGCGCGGACAGGGAGGCTCGGATTTCGGGCCGCGCTCGGGACAAGCCCTACGGCGGACGCCGCCCGGGGGGGATAAAACGGGCGGCATCTACTCCTCGAATGTCATTCTGAGTCCTCCCTGCTGAGGGCGGAGTTCCCGGCGACCAGCGCGTCACCAACCAACGCAACTGGCAGTCCATCCGGCGGATAAAACCCAGGTAAGACCGCAATTCGACCCGAACCGGAACGTCCCAATGTTCGCGGCCGATCAACACGCAATCCGCGACGGTAGGTGATTTATTGCTCATGGGAATCGTCCTCATGCCCTTCGCCCTTTAATACGGCGGCCGATGAAAAAGGGTTCGGCCCACCGGCGGGCGTTCGCCCAGATGTCTCTACCGAGTTCCTCTCAAGGCAATAAAAAACCCGACGTGGAGAAGGTTCCACGCCGGGTGCATCGGGTGTTAGGACAGTGTTAGGAGCCGAATCGACGCGACCTTAGTCGCGATCGTCCTCCTCCCCCTGTCGCGGATGCTGTTGGTTTTGCTTCTCACGCTTGGCAAGTTCCTTCGCTCGACGCTCGGGCCTTGCCTCATCCCACATCGGACGGGCTCTCTCTTGCTGCCTGCCTAAAGAAGCCAGCTTCGCGGAGACCAACTCGTTGGTCCTTTGCAGCGCCGCCATCATGGCCGACTGCTGCTCCTGGATGGCGACCAGCATGGCTTGCTGCTGGTGCTCCAAGGCAGTCAGCCGGGCCTCGATCCGCTCGATCCGCTGATCGTTGCCGGCCTTGGCCTTGTGCTGCTTGTCTGCCGGTTTCTTTGCCCCGGGCTTCCGCGACCATTCCTTCCGTTGTCCATCCGGATTCCGCTCCCTCATGAAGAAGAAATTCTCATCCGGGCGGCCTTGCCCCCAAGCCTGGTTCTCGCCGGGACGCTGCCACGGTCCCATGCCGAACTGCATGCCGGGAGGAGGCATCGGGCCTCGGTGCTGCCAGGGGCCCATCTCGGACTCCATGCCACGAGTGCTGCCAGGGACCCATGCCGGATTGCATGCCGCGAGGAGGCATCGGGCCTCGGTGCTGCCAGGGACCCATCTCGGACTCCATGCCGCGATGCTGCCAGGGACCCATGCCGGATTGCATGTCCTGGTGCTGCCACGGTCCCTTATTGAACTGCTTGCAGTGTTCGCACCAGGGGCATTTGGCAAACTGGCCACCGGGACGGCGCCATTCCTGTTTGCCGAAATCCTTGCCGTCAGGGCGATGATATCCCTTGGCAAACTGTTCGCCGCCGTGATCTTTGGGACCTTGGGCGAACTTTTTGCCGTCGAAACCCTGATGTCCCTGGGCAAACTTTTGGGGGCCAGGCTTCTTGGCCGAATGCTTCGTGGCGAACTGTTTGCCGGCACCGGGGCGCTTGGGCGACTGCCATGTGTTTACACGCGCGGTCATGGCTTGGCGAAGATGGCGCAAGCCGACGGAAAACTCCGCAAAACTCAGTTTGCCGTCCTTGTCAGTATCCAAGCGGTCGAAGATCGCTTTGGCTGCCAACTTGGGCTGCATGCCCCCGGCCATCGGTTTCTTGGGCGAACGTTTCGCCTGCGGTTTTCCGTCCTTCATGGGGCATTGCATGCCCGGGCAGCCCTTCGCCTGCATCCCCCGCATCCCGCCGGGCTTGCCGTTGTGCATTCCGCGCGGCGCCGGTTTGGCCTGCGCCTTCTGGCCCTCTCCGCGGTGCTGGAAGGCCTTCTGCAACTCTTCACGGGTCAGCTTACCGTCCTTGTTGACATCCGCCCGGATCAAGAACAGCTTGATCCGCTGGGGCACGTCGGCGGGCAACTCATTGGCGGTAATCACGTTGTCGTGGTTAGCGTCGAGTCGCATGAAAATTGTCCGGGGATTTGGCCCCTGCCGCTGCGCCATCCGGGCGCGGCCGATCGGGACGTTTCCCTTGCTCTGCCGCCAAGATCGACGGCAATGCGACGACCGCCAAGGCCGTCGCCAGTCCTAACAAAATCCTCTGCATCGCGATTCTCCTCAGTTTTGGGTGGGGAAAAAGTATCTCTACGACGTTGTGAAACCTGTAGTGGCTGTGAAACGCACCACAATCGGTAGTGCATCGGTGCCTTTCACGCACCCAACTACCTCAGCTACTGGATGGGGATTACAAAACCACTCACGCCCTGATAAACCCTTGGCAGAGGGAGAAGTTCCGCGATTTCGGCAAAAAAGCGGCCCCTCGTCCGGCCCACCACGCATAGGTGGGGTGTCGCGATCGGATCAATCTTGTCCAGCCTCCTGGAATCGCCTATAATCCCGTCCATCGAACGAGTGCTTGAACCATCTTTCTCGACAACCCGTATAGTTGCTAGTGCCGGAGGGAGCGGGCAGGGATTGCCCGGCCGGCGGTTCGGCGGGAGGCGCTCATCCAGTGTGGAACGAACAAAGTCGGGCTTGGCCGTCGGCCCTCGGCGTTGCATAATGGAATTGCAAGCATATTCGCCACCATCCCGATCTCGCATATAAATCATGGAGGAGTTCCCGTTGCTAACACCGGCGCGGTCGCGCGTTTCACGGGCCAATCACGGCGGGCCGGCGTTGACCGAACGCAACCGGTGATTCCGCGAAACATCATTGGGTAAAAGATCGTGCCGATACAGGCGTTACAATACTTTCCAGGACGCGCTGTTCATTACAAGCGGGGCATCGAGCGATTGGTTTAATCCCCGAGCAGGCAACGGCCGATGACACGACTGTCAACCTTATCTTAGTGGAGAAGAAACAATGCACATTTACGGACCCAGTCAGTTGCACGGCCCACAACCCATCAGCGCTCCCCACGGAGCCAAACCGGCACAACAAATCGCGCGCCCCGAGGCGCCGCAGATCGCCGACGAGGTCGACATCTCCGAGGCCGCCCGGCTGGTTGAGCAAGTCCAGCAGATGCCCGAGATGCGCAGCGATCGCATCGAGGCCGTCCGGCAGCAGATTGCCGAGGGGACCTACGAGACCCGCGACAAACTGAACGTCGCCCTCGAGCGGCTGCTCGACGAGATCGGCTGAACCGAGTGCCGCAGCACCCGCATGTTTAGCGGCCGTCGGCTCTGAGGCCTTTGTTCCCCGGACGGTCGCCGGCGGCAGATAAACGGATAAGTACTCTCTAAACGTTGACGTCCGCTTTCGTCGCTTGGCAACCGGCATATCTCGCCCGAATCGGCTTGACCACCTCGGCGATGAACTCGTCAACCTGCTCCGGCGCGCGGCCGATGAATTGCCGGGCGTCCAAGGCGGCGGTCAGATCGACCTGGGCGAAGGCCGGGTCCGAGGCCAGCCGCTCCATTAGGTCGTTCGGCCGGCCTTCCTGCTTGACCACCGCGGCCGCGGCCTGAGAGTGCCGGCGGATGCGCTCGTGCAGGTCCTGCCGGTCGCCGCCCGCGGCGACGGCCGCCATGAGGATGTTCTCCGTGGCCATGAAGGGCAGTTCGGCGTCGAGATGGGCGGCGATCACCTTCGGATAGACGACCAGCCCGGCCGACACGTTTTGGCACAGAATCAGCACGGCGTCGGCGGCCAGAAACGCTTGGGGGATGGTCAGCCGCCGGTTTGCGCTGTCGTCCAGCGTCCGTTCGAGCCACTGCACCGAGGCCGTCGCGGCCGCGCTCGATTCCAAACTGATAATGAACCGCGCCAGCCCGCAAATCCGCTCCGATCGCATGGGATTCCGCTTGTAGGCCATCGCCGACGAGCCGATCTGATCGGCCTCGAACGGCTCCTCGACCTCCTTGCGATGGGCCAGCAGCCGCAGGTCGGTGGCCATCTTATGCGCGCTCTGGGCGACGCCCGAGAGCACGCCGAGCACCTGCGCGTCGATCTTCCGCGAATACGTCTGGCCGCTGACCGGGTAGGTGGAGTCGAAGCCGATCTTGCGGCAGATCAATTCCTCCAACCGGCGCACTTTATCGTGGTCGCCGTGGAACAGTTCGAGGAAACTGGCCTGCGTGCCGGTAGTTCCCTTGTTGCCCAGCGCCCGGAGGCCGTCGATGCGGTGCTCGATTTCGGCCAGGTCGAGCGAGAAGTCGTGAGCCCAGAGGCAGGCCCGCTTGCCCACAGTGGTCGGCTGGGCGGGCTGGAAATGGGTGAAGCCCAGGCAGGGCAGGTCGCGGTAGTTCGCGGCGAATGCGGCCAGCGAGTCGATCACCCCCGCCGTCCGCCGGGCGATCATCCGCAACCCCTCGCGCACGAGCAGCAGGTCGGCGTTGTCGGTCACGAAGCAGCTCGTGGCACCCAGGTGGATGATTCCCCGGGCCTCGGGACAGGCGTCGCCGTAGGCGTGGACGTGGGCCATCACGTCGTGCCGCAGCTTCCGCTCGTAGCGGTCGGCCGCCGCGAAATCGATGTCGTCCACGTGGGCCTTGAGTTGCTCGATCTGCCCGCCGCTGATCGGCAGGCCGAGTTCCGCCTCGGCCTCGGCCAGCGCCGCCCATAGCCGCCGCCAGACGCCGAACTTCCGCCGCGGACTCCACAGTTCGCTCATCTCCGGCGAGGCGTAGCGGGAAATCAGCGGATTTTCGTAGAGGCTTCGATTGTCGGGCATGAGAGATCCGATGTTCAGGAAACTTCGTAGCTGGCCGGCTTTTTCTTGCGGAAGAACATGCCGCCGGTCCCCTTCAGCGAGGCGATGGCCGCCTCCGCGTTGGCGTGGATGTCGAAAATCTTGTTCATGCCGGTGATCTTGAAGACCTGCATGATTTCCGGGACGATGCCGCACAGCTTCAACGAGACCTTGTATTCCTTGCACCGCTTGTTGACGCGGACCAGCATTCCCAGGGCCATCGAGGACATGAAGCCGACCCGGCTGAAGTCCAGCAGCACGCAGCCCTCTTCGGACTGATCGAGGGCGGCCGCGACCTCGCGATAGCATTGGTCGATGGCTTCGGTGTCGACCAGCCGGGTGGCGTCGATCGACAGCAGACGGACCTCGCCTTTAACCTCTTGTTTGATAATCGGCATGGGTTCGATCCAATATCGTTTGCGTTGGAAAGGATACGTCGGCAACAGGATTCTCCGCCGCGGCGTGCCGCGGTCGAGGGCGGCCCAATCGACGTTCACCCCCTGCGTGAAGAGCCGCGCGGCGGCGGCGAGCATGGCCGGCCGTTCGGGTTCTCCCGGCCGGAGGCTCGCCAGCCACGTCCCCGACCATTGTCGCATCGAACGGCGGCCAAGTCCAGTGAGCAGCGGCCGGGGGCCAATCTCGACGAACAGTCGGCAATCCAGTTGGTCGAGCGCCGCGATGCCCTCGGCAAAGCGGATCGGCTCGCAAATCTGTCGGCGCCAGTAGCCGGGCGAGGCGATTTCGTCCTCCGCCGGCCCCCCCGAGAGCCCAGAGATCAGCCGGATGCGGGGCTTGTGGAATTCCACCTGCTCGCAGACCCCGCGAAACTCGTCGGCGATCGGCTCGCTCAGTGGGCAGTACAGGCCGCGTGTGCCGGGCAACGGCCGAGTGCGGATGCCCTCGGCGGCCAGCCGTGCGGCCAGCGCCTCGATGGCGCCGGCCCGGCCCGCGACGACGGTTTGCCGCGGGCTGTTGAAGGCCGCCGGCCAAACCTCGCCGGCGCAAGGCTGCAACAATTCGGCCACCCGCGACCGATCACCCAGGACGACGATCATCCACCCATCATCGGGCAGCGATTCGATCAGCCTTTCCCGCGCGGCGATCATGCGCAGGGCGTCCTCCGGGGAAAAGACGCCGGCCACGCAGGCGGCCGCATATTCGCCCAGCCCATGCCCGAGGAGCGACGTCGGTTCTACGCCCCACGATTTCCACAACTGGGCCAAGGCGCATTGCAGCGCGAACAAGGCCGCGGGGGAATTGGCCGCAAACTCCCCGCAGCGGTCGAAGTTTTCGCGGAAGACCGGCTCGGTCTCGTACAACTCGCGGCCGGCGCCGGCAATTTGCGAACCTTCGCCGGGGAATAGAAACGCCACCTGCGGATTGGGCATCTCGACGACTCCGTCCCAGCAGGCTGAAGTCGGCTCGCCTCGACGCCAGGCGCCCAGCGCCCGCCGGGCTTCGTCGGTCGATCGGGCCAGCAGCGACAGCCGATGTTGGAAGCGGCCGCGGCCGGTGTTGGCCGTGAAGCAAACATCGCCCAGA
The DNA here is from genome assembly GCA_963733145.1 of uncultured Planctomycetota bacterium. GTDB lineage: Bacteria > Planctomycetota > Planctomycetia > Pirellulales > Thermoguttaceae > JAHIKV01. Next base: position 82,540 of record CAVTCJ010000004.1, read on the forward strand.
TCGGCCGCCGGATTGGCGTCGAAATAGTTTAGGTACTGCCCGGCCAATTCGCGCAGTGCCGCCGGTGATTGAGCCGAAACAGTGAACACCTGCACCGGCCGATCGGCATCGGGATGTTTAGCGGCCGACGGCACGTCGGCCCGGTCCGCCCGCTGTTGGCCGCCGTGCCGGCGGCCGCTAAACGGCGACAAACATACCATGTTCGGCGCCTCTTCGAGAATCACATGGGCGTTGGTCCCGCCAATGCCGAGCGAATTGACCGCCGCCCGGCGCGGCTGGCCGGCCGACTCCCAATCGCGGCACTCCGTGTTGACGAAGAAGGGCGACTCGGGAAAGTTGATGGCCGGGTTGGACGTATTGTGGTTGATGCTCGGCGGCAGTTTTTTGTGTTCCAGCGCCAGCGCGGCCTTGATGAAGCTGACGATGCCGGCCGCCGCCTCGAGGTGGCCGAAGTTGCTCTTCACCGAGCCGATGGCGCAGAACTGCTTGTCCTTCGTGCCGCGGCGGAAGGCCTTGTTCAGGCCGAAAATCTCGACCGGATCGCCCATCGCGGTGGCGGTGCCGTGGGCCTCCATCAGCCCGATCGAGCGCGGATCGACCTCGGCCACGGCCAGGGCGTCGGCGCAGGCGGCGGCCTGTCCATCGGCGTTGGTGGCCCAGTAGCTCAGCTTGGCGGCGCCGTCGTTGTTAACGGCCGAGCCGCGGACGACCGCGTGGATGTGGTCGCCGTCGTCAATGGCTTGGGCCAGCGGCTTCAGCAGGACCAGGCCCGCCCCGCTGCCGAACACGGTCCCGTTGGCGCCGGCGTCGAAGGGGCGACAGCGGCCGTCGGGCGAGAGCAGGGCCTGACCGGCGTGGAGGTAGCCCATCCGATGCGGCACGCGAATCGTGACCCCGCCGGCCAGGGCCATGTCGCAATCGCCGGCCAGCAGACTTTGGCACGCCAGGTGGACCGCCACCAGCGAAGTCGAGCAAGCCGTCTGCACGGTGAGGCTCGGGCCGCGGAGGTTCAGCTTGTAGGAAATCCGCGTGCTCAGATAGTCCTTGTCGTTGCCGATGCACTGCATGCTGCCCGTCGAGCCGATCAGCCGCGAGCTGAGGTGCATTGGCGAGAGCAGGTAGCTGCTCATCAGTCCGCCGGCGCCGGCGAAGACGCCGACCAGTCCGCGATAGGAGTCGCCGGCATAGCCCGCCCGCTCCATCGTCTCCCAGGCGAGTTCGAGCATGATGCGCTGCTGGGGGTCCATCATCTCCGCTTCGCGGCGGGAGATTTTGAAGAACTTGGCGTCGAACTTGTCGAAATCGTCGAGCACCGGGGCCGACTTGACGAAGTCCTCCCGGTCGAGCCACTCGCGGTCGGCCCCCGCTTGCAGCAGTTCCTCGTCGTTGAACGCGGTGATCGACTCGACCCCCGCGGCCAGGTTCGACCAGAAGTGCTCGATGTTCCGGGCGCCTGGAAAACGCCCGGCCATGCCGATAACGGCGATCGAATTAGGACGAATCGTTTCGTGCGAAGATTCGGTCACGGCGATTATTCCCCGCGGGCTTTTTGTCTTAGTTCACGTTGCGAGGCCAGTCCGGCGCGGGAGCGTGGGGCGGGCGTTTCGGCCGCTTCCGCCTCGGGCGCCGTCTGCTCGTCGGTTGAAAAACATTTGCCGTAGGCGGCCATCAGGTCGCCCGGCGTGCGGATGCTCGTCACCGCCACCAACTCGGCGAACGGATCGACGCCCAACTTCATCTCCAGCTTGGCGATGATCCGCGCCAGGTCGAGCGACCGCAGTCCGAGGTCTTCGACCAGCATCTGGTCGGGGCGGACGGCCTCGATCTCGGGCGACTTGTCTTGCACCACGTCGAGGACCACGGCGAGAATCGTTTCGTTGAGGTTTTGCATGATGTTGCAATCGTGTGCTGAATGAAATATCGTGATGTTTAGCGGCCGCCGGCACGGCGGCCAGCGGCGGTTCACGGGCCGCCGTGCCGGCGGCCGCTAAACGGAATAACCTAAGTTGATTTGCATCCAACGCAATTCACTATCCGACGTACCCTCCGTCCACGGCGATGACCTGGGCGGTGACGAAGGCGGACTGCGGCGAGAGGAAAAACCAGACGGCGTTGGCGATGTCCGCGGTCGTGCCCAGCCGGCGGAGCGGCGTGCGGCGGGCGATCCGCGACCGCTGGTCGTCCGAAAATCCGCTGGTCATCTCGCTGTCGAAATAGCCCGGCGCCACGCAGTTGACGCGGATGCCGGCCGGTCCGACCTCGACGGCCAGGCTCTTCGTCAGGCCGATCAGGGCGGCCTTCGTGGCGCTGTAGACCGACACGCCCGCGTGGCCGCGCAGGGCGTTGACCGAGGCGATGTTCACGATCGAGCCGGCCCCTTGCGGCAGCATTCCCTTCAGGCAGGCCCGGGTGAGGAATATCGCCGCTTCGAGGTTCATGCTGATTTGGGCGTGGATGTCGGCGTCGCGCATCATCGACAACAGGCCCTCGCCGAGCGTGGCCATGTTGTTCACCAGCGCGTCGATCCGCCCGTACCGCCGCAGCACGTCGCGGGCGAACTCGGCCAGGGCCTGAGGATCGGCTCCGTCGACCGGCGCCCAGTGGAACGACTCGGCCCCGGGATCGGCCGCCAGCCGCTCCTCGACCAGCGGCGTCTTCGATCGGCTGAAGGTGGCGACGATCATATCGTGGCGGAGCAATTCCGTGACGATCGCTTGTCCCAGCCCCCGGCTTCCGCCGCTGACGACCGCCACGCGGCGGCCGGCGGTTGTGTTTTCTTCTGATGAACTCATTTTGTAATTGGAACTCGCTTACACTCGTTTAGCGGCCGTCGGCACGACGGCCCTGGTCCCATCGCAAGCCGCCGTGCCGGCGGCTGCTAAACAACAGCGGATGACACTGGTAAAATTCCAATGCCACCCAGTTTACACTCCGACCTTTCGTTTCTTCTTAAACCGTTCTCCGCACAGCGTTTCCGAGGCCACTTCGACCATCGCCGGAACTTTGAAGGGGGCCAGCCGGGCACGGCACGCGGCACGGACCCGCTTCTCCAGCGCGTCAGGGTCCTCGGGCTCGTTCAATTCGACCGTGGCGATCACGATGTTGCCGGTGATCGGATTCGAGTGGCCGCGGACGGTCACGTCCTTGACGTTGTCCAACTGTTGAATGACGTTTTCCACTTCGGCGGGAAAGACCTTTTCGCCGCCGATATTGATAATCTCCGACTTGCGGCCGAGGAAGCGGATGTAATCGCCCTGCTGCTCGACCAGATCGCCCGTGTTCATCCAGCCGTCGGCGTCGAACGGCGAGGGGGCGTTCAAGTAGCCGATCATGGACGTCGCCGAGCGAATCCAGAGGATGCCGTCGACGACCTTCGTCTCGAAACCCTTGCCGCCGACGGCCAGCCACAGCGAATCGTTGCTCTCCGACTTGGTCGGCAGGATGCCCACCTCGGTCAGGCCGTAGGTCTGCTTCAGCCGCACGCCGGGCAATGCCGCGTGCAGGGCCTTCAGCGTGGCCTCGGGCATCGGCTCGGTGCCGTAAGTGATCATTTCCAGCGAACTGAGATCGGATTTCTTGTAGGCCCCGGAAATCAGCAGCATCCGCAGGAAGGTCGGCGTCGTGGGCAGCAGTTGCACGCGGTGCCGCTCGATGCCGGCGCAGATCGCCTCGGGCGTCCGCTCGGCGAGCGTGACGATCGTGCCGCCGCCGGTGAGGATGTGAAACAGCGTGTTGATGCCGCCGACGTGATCGAGCATCAGGAAGGAGAGCGTGCGGAGCGGGGTCGCCCGGCGGTCGCGATAGCCGTCCAACAGCCGGGTGAAACTCAGCAGCGAGGCCTTGATCTCGCCGGTCGAGCCGGACGAGAAGACGACCAGCCCCGCTTCGCCCGAGCGCCGCAATTCCTGCAATAAAGGCGGATCGGCCTCCGGCTCCAGCGGCGACAGCTCCCAGTCGTCATTCCGATCGAACTCGATGAGCCAGCGGGCGGCGGCGATCCGCAGCGCCCGGTCCTGCTCGGCCGTGACCTTGGTCGTCAGCGGGATGGCGATGTTCCGTTTGTCGGCCAGGGCCATGAGCAACGTGGCGGCGGCGGGCGAGAAACCGCCGTGCAAGGCGACGCATTGGCCCGGCTCGACGCCCCTCCGCGAGAGGGTGAATTGCCACTCCTTCACCCGGCGGAGCAGTTCGTCGTAGCCGAACTCTTGTTGCCGCCACACGGAGCGCAGCGGTCGCCGTATTGAGCCAAACGCTCGAAGAGCCAGTTTTCGCTCATCTGTAGCCTCCCCTATCTGTATGGATCGGAGCTATTATAGCAGAATCTCCATCGACATAGCAGAATCCCGGCGAGGATTTGGGGATTGGGGAAGATGTGTCAAGTTTGACGGCACGTTTTCATCGGCTCTCACATTCTTCTCGTCCGGCGAAAATCTTTGACCCTATCGGCCGGCTCGCGTGATTAGTATGTAGAAAGCGGATTTGTGATTTGGCCGTCTCGGCTGCACAATGCAGACGGGACGCCTGCACCACAATTTGTTTTTGATCTCCGTCCTTTTCAATTATTCGAGGATGTTCGGGAACTGGACCATTTAGCCTCCCGTGAATACACGGGGGGCAGAGAGGCAAAACGGGGGCAGGCCCCCGGTGCATTCACCGGGGCAAAATAGTGAAACATGCCCAGCCAATTTCCGCACGCCCTAATTTATTTTCATCGGCAGGCCGCCGAGTCGGCAATGGACCCAAAAACGAATAGAACCGACGAATTTCTCGGTCTGTTTCTCAAGGCCGAGCCGAGGGTCTACGCCTATATCCGCTCCCAGATACCGCATCGAGCGGATGCCGAGGACGTGCTCCAGGAGACGGCCGCCACGCTGTGGAGCAAGTTCGAAGACTTTCGAGCGGGGACCGATTTCGTGGCCTGGGCCTACCAAGTCGCCCGCTTCAAGGTGCAACACTTCCGCGACCGGCAGAGCCGCCGCCGGCGGCTGTTCTCGCAAGAGTTCGTGGGCCTGGTGGCCGCTCAGGCCGAGGAGATGGCCGCCGAGACCGTCGATTTACGGTCCCGTTCCAAGAACGCGCGAATCAAACTGAAACGCCCTTACCCACAAACAAATGCGATCAAGTGCTACGCCTGATCGGCGAAGACGGCCTCCACGTCGGCCCGGCCGATGCCGCGCCGGAATCCCGGCTGCAGAACGGCGCTCATCAGTTCGTCCAACGAGGCTTCAATATCCGTAAGCCCGAGCGTATGCCCCAATTCATGTTCTACAACGCTCAGCAGGTCGACGCGATCGACGGTGCGCCGATCGAGGGCCCGGAGTTTCGAGGAGAGCAGCGTCGGGCGAAACTCCTCGTTCCGGCCGGGCGTGGAATCGACGAACCAGCCGAATCCGGCGGCGTCGCGGTCGATGTAGACGACATCGCCCCGTGCCAGGCCCAACTCGCGACCCGGCAAATCGGTAATTTTGAGTTGTACATGCGTCAGGATGTCCAGGGAAGAGGCGGCCAGTCCCGCCCTCGCCCATTGGGCAACTGCCGCGCGGACGATCGGCGACAACTCATTTTCCGTCAGAATCGCGCCATCCGGCTGCTGGACGGTTTCTACACTGGCCGCCAGCAAAGGCGAGCCGCTCTGCTGCCAATTGCCCACTATTGGCCTTGCCCCCGCTTGTCCGCCGAACACATACCGCGCATCTGTGGGCGTATTGTTCCAGACTCCGTTTCCGTTGGCATCGAGATACCAAATTGCGTTTACGTAGACGCCGATTTCGCTCTTGCCGTCGCCGTTCCAGTCGCCGGCCACGGCGATGGCCCCGGCCTGCCCGCCAAACTGATACCAGGAGTCGGTGGGCTTGCCGTCCCAGATGCCGTTTCCATTGGTGTCGAGATACCAATTGACGTTCGAGTAGATGCCGATTTCGCTCTTGCCGTCGCCGTTCCAGTCGCCGGCCACGGCGATGGCCCCGGCCTGCCCGCCAAACTGATACCAGGCGTCGGTGGGCTTGCCGTCCCAGACCCCATTTCCATTGGTGTCGAGATACCAATTGCCGTTCGAGTAGATGCCGATTTCGCTCTTGCCGTCGCCGTTCCAGTCGCCGGCCACGGCGATTGCCCCGGCCTGCCCGCCAAACTGATACCACGAATCGATGCCTTTGCCGTCCCAGACCCCATTTCCATTGGTGTCGAGATACCAATTGCCGTTCGAGTAGATGCCGATTTCGCTCGCGCCGTCCCCATTCCAGTCGCCGGCCACGGCGATTGCCCCGGCCTGCCCGCCAAACTGATGCCAGGAATCGCTGGGCGTGCCATTCCAGACGCCGTTTCCATTGACGTCGAGATACCAATTGACGTTTGAGTAGATGCCGATGGACCGCGCGGTGGGCGGCTGGATGTTCGTCACCGAAACGTCCGCCGCGTCGAGGCCGTTGTAGTTTGCGTCGGCGCTCACGGCCGCCGCCGTCACGATCGTGTACGCCACGTTCCCATCCACGATCAGGTCGTTCACTCCCGTCACCGTCACCGTCTTCGGCGTACTCCAGTCGCTCGACGTGAAGGTCAGGCTCGACGGCGAAACCGTCCCTTCGGTGGTGTCGCTGGACGACAGCCCGATCGTCACGTTCGCCGCCGGCTGGGTGTCAAGTCTCACCGTGAACGTCGCCGTCACGCCCGCTTCGCTCGTCACTAGACCCGAGGTCGGCGTGACCGTAACCCCTGCCACATCGTCATTTTGGATCGTGCCGGTAGCCGCGCCCGTGCCAATCGTCGCATTTGCCGCTCCCGACAGTGTGACCGTGAACGTCTCGTTACCCTCGATCGCATAGTCTCCCAGAATCGGCACGTTGATCGGTTGGCTTGTCACCCCAGGATTGAACGTCAGCGTGCCATTGGTGGACGTGTAATCGCTCCCCGCCGTCGCCGTCCCGTTGCTGGTGGCGTAGTTCACCGTCACCGTCTGAGAACTCGACGCCGACAACGTGACCGTGAACATTAGGGTCTTGCTCCCCGTATCCCCTTCGCTGATCGCCGCCGGCGTGCCAATCATAACTTGGGGAACCTGCTCGTCGTTGAGTATCGTGCCCACGCCCTGGTTGTCGGTGATTGCCGCCCGCGTGGCGTCCGTCGCCCCGCCGAACTTGGCATTGCCGAGGTTCACGTAGAACGTCTCGTCCGGCTCCACCTTAATGTCCTTGGTCACATTCACCGTCACCGTCTGCGTCAGCGCGCCGCCGGCCGTGAACGTCAACGTCCCGCTGGCCGCCGTGTAGTCGCTGTCCGCTGTGGTCGCCGTACCGTTGCCCGTGCCGTAGTCCATCGTTACGTCCGACGCCACCGGCTTGCTCAGACTCACCGTGAACGTAAAAGCCGTCGTCCCGCTCGGCGATCCTTCCGCCAGCGTCACATCGTTGATCGTGATGTTGCTTGTGTCGTCATTTTGGATCGTGCCTGTCTGGCTGCTCGGGCTGCCCGCCGTGTACCCCGTCCCCGCCGCCACCGTCAGCATCACCGTCTCGTCCGCCTCCACGGTCGTGTCCGCCGTCGGGTCGATCGTCACCACCGCTGTGCTGCTGCCGTCCGGGATCACCACCGTGCCGGCCGTCCCCGAGAACGTCGCCGCCCCGCTCTGCGTGTAGTCCGTGTTGTACGTCCCTGTCCCGCCGACCGTGAAGTTCACCGTCAATGCACCGCTCGTAGAACCTGTCCGCGTAAATGTGTACGCCAGATTAGTCGCGCCATCCTCCGCCACCGACGACGGCGAGACCGCCACCCCGACAGTCACCAACTCAATGTCAAAAGCGCCAATCGCTCCGGCCTCAACGTAATTATTCCCGCTCGAATCGCTCACTTGATCGGATTGCATCCAGGCTGTGTATGTGCCGGCATTCGCTTGTGTCCATGATGTGCCTGGCGCTGTGATGCGGTACGTCGCGGTGCGAGTTTGCCCGTCGCCAGACTGATCCACATTAACCAACGCAGCAAGATGGCTGAATCCGTTAGGTCCAGTCACCAGAATGTCGTTACCGTCAATCGAAGAGTATTGCACAGAATCATCTGGATCGGTGTAGGTCACCGCAAACGTGGCTGTAGAGGCGTCGATTGCTACGCTGCTGGAATTCCACGACGCAACAGGGGGGAGGTCTAAGGCCACGAAGTTCATATCCGCTATTGAAAAAACTGCGGAACTAGATTGCGCGGACGGCATATAGAACGTAACCGTCTCGGTGGCCCCTGCGTAACTCTTAACCCACACCTGCTCCGTCACGCCTCCAAGCGACTGAACAGAGGCAAGATCAATGTCCTGCACAGTGTCATTCCCGATCATCACTAGCAGGTGATCGTCGTTGCCCGGATTTGCGACCGACAGATTGAAAGTCAAGAGGTCGGCGTCTGAGGGTATGTTCACGTCAACGGAACCGTACACGGGGCTGTGTGCCTGGAAATTGAGGGGGCCAATCAGAGTACCAGTCGTCCAAATACTGCTTCCCAAGCCTTTCAATGCTTGCGTCACATCCCCGGATACTTTGTTCCAAAATGATGTCACCGCATTCTTGGCCCCTTGGTAGGCTGCCTGGGTCTCAGCCTTTAGCTCTTCGCCCGTCAATTGTGTCTTTGTGACCGAAACAAAGTTGGCAAGCGATGACTCTTGCACCCAATACGGCGATCCATAGGCGTAGTTGTTCTTTTGCACGAACCATGAACCCTGAAAACCCCAGTTGGACGTTGCGGCTCCCGTTTGCGCATCTTCCTGCGGCACCGCGAGATGTCCGCACAGATTGAATCCATTTTGCACGCTTAGCACGTAGTCCAAGCTGAAATTGGATAGGTTTGTGACGCCATCAATCGCAGCGCCAAGACCGACCCCCGCCGGCATGTAGTAGTTTGCCACTTCCGTTGTCGAGGCTGCCGCCCGCTTTACCTCGTCCCACGGAAGCGTTAGATACGGTACATGCGGGGCGTCTAGTGCGTCCAATTCCGCGACCTTTGCCTTCGTCAGGGTGTTTATTTCGATGGCCATGCTCGCCATGAAGCCAGCCCCATTGCTGTGCCCAACCAGCATAAGATTGCCGGGGTTTAGCTGAATGCTGGCCGCCTTCAAGGTATCCACAAGGGTTTCCGCAAACGATTGCCCAACAAGTATTCCGTTAATCGCGGAGGTGCAAGCGTCACCTAAGTCAAACGCCAAGTCGTAAGCCAGGGACTTCCCGTTCGGATTCGCGCCGAGCGGAACTAACAAGGAATCGCCGTGACCGCTCCAATCAACGGCGAGAATGTTGTACTGGCTTGCAGACTGGCCGAGGCTCTTGGCGAACGCCCAGATGTATTCCTGGCTGCCATCCGACTCTACGCCATTGGTGCCAATATCAAGGGTGCCGTTCCAACCGTGCGTCAAAATGATTGTTGGATTGCTCCAATTCACGGCGGTTGACCACACGGATGGTGACAGCGGAGAGGGTCCAAATTGCTTCGTGTTTACATTCCATTGATAAAGCTGAGCGACATTTGCGTAATTGTTGTTTGTGGGATTGGGTTGACTGCTTGTAGTCGCCGTATACTGCTGGTAGCCTGACCCTGACAAGTCTGCGATATTGGGATGCAAGCCGGCTGCGGAAAGGACGATGACGGGCTTGTCGCTTCCGACTGCGACATACTCGGCTTCGATCAGGGAAGGATTTGCCGCGTGGATGTCCACCGGGAGAAACCAAGGTGACGTACCGCTGCTTGTAAAGGTCCCGACGGAACGGAGGTCCTGCAACGTCTGACCAGCAAATACCTGGACTTGCTGACCTGCGACCACATCGCCAAGCCACAGACTGATGTCGTTTCCGGCTCCGTCGAACGCGGCAGCCGAAAGCTGGTACACTTGGCGCTGCCAAGCCTCCGTTGGCGGCACTGGTGCAGCAGCCAGAAACGGCTCGAAGTCAATTACCGGTAGATACGAGGCGTCTGCGTGGTCGTAAATCATGTTCTGGGCAATCCAGTTCGCGTCGTGGGGTCCCCAGTAGTTGCCTTCAAGGTTGATTGGGCCGCCAGTGCCTTGTGCCCGAGCCTTGGCCCCGGAAAAATTATTGTTTGTTACGATGGCCTGCATTTGGCCATCGAAATACTCGTAGTCGGTATAGTTGAACGTGTCATATTCGAGCACACCATTGCTCTTCGGGCCAAGAGTAACCTGATTCTTAAACGTCACACCAGCTGCCGCAAGGGTTCCTCCGCTACCATCGTTGCTGATGTACAGGCTCGCGTCGATGATGGTGTTTCCGCCGGCAATGGTAAGGCTTCCGCCGCTTTGGACATAAAGAGTGGGCCACAGATCATACTTGCTGACGTTGGTGATTGCCGGAAGCGTTGCAGGGCCGGTAAGAGTACCGCCCATAATGTTCACAGTCGAGCCGGCTTGGAAGACACTGTTGACAAGGGAAGTCGCCAACTGCGGAGCAACGTTTAACTTGCCGCTAAGGAACTGCGCCCCGCTCAGGGACACGACCGCGTTCGGATACAACTCCACCTGGTTTTGGAAGTTGACATTATTGGCGGACAGCTCCGCCCGTGTTGCTGCTGTCGTTGACGTACAGGCTCGCGTCGATGATGGTGTTTCCGCCGGCAATGGTAAGGCTTCCGCCGCTTTGGACATAAAGAGTGGGCCACAGATCATACTTGCTGACGTTGGTGATTGCCGGAAGCGTTGCAGGGCCGGTAAGAGTACCGCCCATAATGTTCACAGTCGAGCCGGCTTGGAAGACACTGTTGACAAGGGAAGTCGCCAACTGCGGAGCAACGTTTAACTTGCCGCTAAGGAACTCGCCCCGCTCAGGGACACGACCGCGTTCGGATACAACTCCACCTGGTTTTGGAAGTTGACATTATTGGCGGACAGCGCTCCGCCCGTGTTGCTGCTGTCGTTGACGTACAGGCTCGCGTCGATGATGGTGTTTCCGCCGGCAATGGTAGGTGCTTCCGCCGCTTTGGACATAAAGAGTGGGCCACAGATCATACTTGCTGACGTTGGTGATTGCCGGAAGCGTTGCAGGGCCGGTAAGAGTACCGCCCATAATGTTCACAGTCGAGCCGGCTTGGAAGACACTGTTGACAAGGGAAGTCGCCAACTGCGGAGCAACGTTTAACTTGCCGCTAAGGAACTGCGCCCCGCTCAGGGACACGACCGCGTTCGGATACAACTCCACCTGGTTTTGGAAGTTGACATTATTGGCGGACAGCTGCTCCGCCCGTGTTGCTGCTGTCGTTGACGTACAGGCTCGCGTCGATGATGGTGTTTCCGCCGGCAATGGTAAGGCTTCCGCCGCTTTGGACATAAAGAGTGGGCCACAGATCATACTTGCTGACGTTGGTGATTGCCGGAAGCGTTGCAGGGCCGGTAAGAGTACCGCCCATAATGTTCACAGTCGAGCCGGCTTGGAAGACACTGTTGACAAGGGAAGTCGCCAACTGCGGAGCAACGTTTAACTTGCCGCTAAGGAACTGCGCCCGCTCAGGGACACGACCGCGTTCGGATACAACTCCACCTGGTTTTGGAAGTTGACATTATTGGCGGACAGCGCTCCGCCCGTGTTGCTGCTGTCGTTGACGTACAAAGCACTGCCTTGCACCTGAACGCCGGACTGAATAGTCAGCGTAGCTCCGTTCTCAACATAGACACTGCCAGTAAGGTTATAGGTCACATTTGACGCATACCATGTGGTGTCTATTGTAATGGGGCCACCGGGCCAGGAAATCGACAGCAACCGCCGATCCTCCAGTGTCTCACAGACCAAACGGCGGTGATATGGAGAGAGTCCGAGATTGCTCTGACGTGGTTTGCTGCCCTGACGTTCGGTTCGCGTCGCCCATCTCAGAAAATGAAGACCTCGACCCATGATTGAACCCCTTCAGAACTGGAAATTGAGAATTCTGATGATGTCAGTATTCGATTGAGATAATTTTGGGAAAGCTCTGTTTGAACTCGGGATGGAGACAGTCCCATTTTCGTCGGACGAAAATTGGGACAGTCCCCCTAGCCCGGTTATGATCCCCCGCCACTTGAGAAAGATGAATGCCAGTATACTGGAGGGGGTTTGGGTTACAATCACCCATCCAGAATTTGTCACATCCCCCATCTGGAAATCGGAAGACCGCCAATCTGTCGGCATAAGGGAATAGCCCGTTTTGCCGGACGAATAAATGGACAGTCGCCTAGCTTTGCTGCATGGCCAAGGCATGTTGGAGTTTTTCGATCACTATTTTGCGCAGTTGATCCGGCCGAACGACCTTCGCCTGCCCGACCAGCCGAGAACCCACCAGATGATCTCGTCCAGTCCATCCACTGGAAACTCAACGTTGCCCGGCCGTCCGGGTGACGGGTTTTCCGCACGTGGCACAAGAACTTGGCTTGAGTTCGCCGACTCTCTCCTCTGTTGCAGCATAAGGGGGTCGTGCGCCAAATTGCCTCGTCGGACCGGAACAAGGCGGTCGTGGGACCGCCCCGAACCGACCGTGCTGCCCTGGCCCAATCACCGGCTAAGACTCGAGCGATTGCTCGACCGGCGTCGCCGCGCCCTCGCGGTGGGCGGAAACGTAGGCGCTGTAAATTGTCGAAACCGCGTCGGCGGCCAGGCGGCTGTCGCTCTCGGCCGGCTCGCCGTAGGCGATCGAGCGGTAGAAGGCCTCGATCTCCTGCGGATAGCCGGTGAACCAGTCTTCCTCCGGCGAGGTGCAGGCCCAGCCCTGTTTCGTGCCGATCTTCTCGAGGACGTAGACGTCGGCGAAGTTCTGGTCCACCGGGTTGTAGGTCTGCATGGCCGTGTTCGGATTGATGTTGCAGATCGCGCGGTGGTTGTTGGCCGAGACCTCGAGCCAGTTGTGAATGCCACCCAGCACGATGTCTGAAGCGAACACGTCGGCGATCGTGCCGTCGTCGAACTCGACGTGCATGGCGGAGAAATCCTCGATGTCGTAATAGTCGCGGCGGATGTGCCCCTCGTCGCGGAAGCCGGGCAGCCGGGTCAAGGCGTGCGTCCGGGCGGAGACGGTGCGGGGACGGATCGGCGCGACGTCGCGGGCCCGACCCTCGACCCGCTTCAGATACAGCGCCGCCGTCAACGGGTGGCAGCCCTTGCCGATCAGCACCCCGCCGCCGCAGCGGGCGGCGTAGGCGTAATCGACCGAGTGCGAGCCGCTGTGGGCCTCCTCGCCGTGCATCCAGAGAATCTGACCACCGGTCTTCTCCAGGATTTCGCGCTCCTTCTGCACGGCCGGGGCATAAACCCAGTTCTCGGCGTAGAACAATTTGCCCTGGCCGGAGCGTTCGGCGTCGAGCATCCGCCGGACGGAGGCCAGGGCGGCGTCGCGGGCGGCGGCCATGTCGGCCCGCTCCCAGTGGAAATCGGCCGAGCCGTCGCCGAAATAGCCGGTCAGCGGTTTCTCGCAGATGACGTATTTGTCGCGGCGCAGACCCGCCGTGGCGACCGGTTCGTGGGCCATCGGCGGCGTGCAGACGTGAATCGCCTCGACGTTGTCCAGCAGATCGTCGAGACGGTCGAAGAAGCGGATGCCGCGCCGCTGGGCGTAGGCCGTGCCGCCCGCGCGGTCGAGCGAATGGACGCCGACGACCTCGACGTTGGTTCCGTAGACCTTCTGCAGGGCCTCGAAATGGAAGGTAGCGGAAAAGCCCGACCCCACAATGCCGGTGCGAACGGTTTTCTTGGTCATGGCAGTCTTGATTTTCTTAGGTCGTCTTAGGTCTTGGGTCTTGGTCCCATCATCGACATCTACGGCTAAGTCCCAAGCCCTAAGACCCAAGACCGAAGACCTGCAACCCGGCACAAGTGCCGGGGCTAAACCGTCTCATTGTAATCCAACACCCTAGTACCGCATAGTGACCCCGGCGGCCAGCGCGTCGGCAGAGATATTGCTGGTGACTTGCGTTCCGGCCAGCGAACCGACGCCGGGCAGGACCATCGGACCGGTGACGGAGTTCTCGAACCCGTGCAGGTAGGTCAGCGAGAGGAGCAGCCGGTCGGTCAGCGAGTAGGTCACGCCCGTGGACACGATGTGCTGCACGATCAACGGCGAGGCGATGTTGAAGAAGGCCGCGTTTCCGTCGATCGGACTGTCGTTATAGGCGTAGCCGAACCGCAGAATCATGCGTTTGGTCGCCTGATATTGGGCGCCCATATTTACCGAGACAACGCTCCGCCAGCCGAGGCCGGTCACGGCGCCGGTGGGGCTATAGCCGGCCGGGTCGCCGTATCCGGCCGTGTTGTGATAATCGAAGTAGCGCACGTCGCAGGCCAGCAACCACCGCTCGAAGCCGGTATATGCCGTACCCAGCGAGAGAATCATGGGATAGTCGAAATGGATTTTTTCCAAGTGCGGCATCCCGACCTCGTCGGAGGTGTTGTAACGGAACGGCTCGAACCACTGCGGGCTTTTGAACGAGAAACCGTACTGCCAACGTTCGTTGGCGGCGTAATAGACGCCCACCTGAAAACCACCGCCCCAGGCGTATCGCGTGGCGCAGCCGGCGGGATACCGCGCCGCCAGGCTGCCGTCGGCGTCGTCGGGAGCGGCAAAACTCAGCGGATCGGCCATGAGACGCCCCAGTGTGAGCGTAGGCCCGAATCCGATCGAGAGCTTCTCGGTGACGTCGTAGGCAACGGTGGGCACGATCTGGAAGTATTGCGCTTCGGTATAAACGTGCCCGACTCCTCCCAGACCGCCGGGTTGATTGCTTTGCGGCATGAGTGCGGGATTGGTCGGATCGGCGGGGTAGTTCAGGCAGAGACCGGCGATTCCGAACACGCCGAAGCCGTAAGACCAAGGAGAACATTCGCATTTATGCACCCAGGCCATGCTGGGAATGGGGCAAACGCCCGGCTCGCCGCCGGTCGAGCCGGCCAACGTGATGGGCGGCATTCCGCCGCCCAGCGCGCCGGCGGAGATCGAGGAGGAAAGGTTCTCGGTGGGCAGCAACAGTTCCAAACCGAAAGCGATTTCGGAACCCGGCAGGCCGCTGATCGAGGCCGGATTCCAGAGGATGGCGCCGATTGAATCGATGGGGGCCGCCGTGGCCGCTCCGCCCATCGCCCTGTTGATCGGTCCGGCGCCGTCCAGGGCGATGCCTTGCGCGGACGCCTCGCCCGCCAATGTGAGCGCCAGTATAGATGCGAAAATTACGCACCCGAACGGTCCTAGGGCCGGCGAATCAATAAGTGGGGGACTGTCCCAATTTTCGTTCGACGAAAATGGGACTGTCCCCTTCTGAAATGCGACAGTTATTAATTTGCCGATCCTTAGCGGACTGAACACGGCTCCCTCCCAAACGATGTGGATTTTGTAAAAATTACAAACCGACAGTCGCCCTGCTCGTTCAGCATCGGCGTCTGAGATTGTTAAACCGCACCTTATGTTCCGATTTAACCGCCCTGAGTCGCCCCCGACGATTGGTGAACGGGCTGTCTTCCGCTGCGTGCCGAAATGTATTTTCTTGCGGAGAATATCCGGCTTCCGCCGCCGGAAATGTTTGCCCAGAAGAGAGAACTTCACCCGCCGATATATGCGGCGCACGTTTTGGAAAATCGGAGTGGAAACGGGCGAAAAATACTAGCTTCGGAAAACCACATCCGGTAGGATCGGACAGAGATGGGCGGTTTACCGGGCTTCTTGTCTATTGGGCACGAGACCTTGTCAGGGTTGTTATGAGCATCACCATTTCCAAGTCGCGATTGTATGAGGAATACACAATACCCACGGATGGAAACCACTTTCTGTATGCGATGGCGATGATCCCCAAGCGGCCCCGGCGCGTGGTCTTCATACCTCCGCTGATCGGGGCCGGCGCCGCGCAAGGGCCGCTGACCTTCCGAAACATGGTCCGCCGGGGCTGCATACTTCTTTCGTTTCAATATCGGGGACACCCGCGTTGCTCCGGCACGTTCGATCTTGACAAGAGCGTTGCCGACGTACGACGTGCCATGTTCTGGACGAGGGATTACGCGGAGGAACGGGGCCTACCCTTGCACGCCCTGACGCAGTGCTACGGCACCGTGCCGTTGCTCGCCCAGTTCGCGGGCGGCAAATGCGCGGTCGCCTTCAAGTCGATCAGCCTGGGTTCCGCGCTGGTCAGCATGGACCAAATCCTGCAAATCGACGACTTCGTACCCCACCTATCACGCAATCTCGGCCTGGAATTGGACAAGGCCAGGTTGCTGGCAGGGCTGATCGGGCACAAGTTTGATTGGAACGGACCGTCATGCCGGGAAGCGCTCTACGGATATTCTGACGAACATGTTTCCCAAACTGAACGTTACACGGGATTCTTTCGAGGAATTGTCGTACAGGCGAATGGACCTTGAGGCCACGTTGCTGCAATTTTTGCAGGCGCGCTATTTCGACAACGTCAGAGTGCCCAGCTCGATCCCCTGCCACCTCTTCCTGGGATGCAGCGATTCCATAATGGGTCTTCATACGCCGGAGGGACGCAATCGCTATGAAGGACACGCCCGAAAGCTGATTCCGCACGCCGTGACGCACTATTACGACATTGACCATTTCGGCCGCGGGCCGGGCCGCGAGCCGCTGATCGAAGTCATGGCGGACGTTTGCGAGCAGAGCGAAGCCGCCGCGGATCACGCGCCGATCGAGGCGTAGCAGATCGATTTTTGGAGTACGCCGATGAAACCGCTACTTCATTTTTGGAACAAACAGTACCGCATTGATCCGCCTTTGGAAGACGACACCTGGTTCCGCGACCTGCTCAACCGGCGTGTGGTCGGCAAGTTGTTGAATACTTTTCCCCGCGCGGCGACGCGGCTGTTCGCCAGGAGCCGGGGGGAATTGGCGCAAAGACTTTGCGTCGACATGGAAGGCGGATCGTATCGCGTCCTTCGCGCGATGTACGACTTCAACGACCCCGACCGCCGCGGGGACCTCCTCAACCGGATTCTCATGCAGTCTCCCGCCGCCAAGGCCGCCAGAAACCGCCGTGCGCTCGCCGAGCAGATGCTCGGCGCCTGCCTGGGAGAGCAACCGGCCGACGCGCCGCTGCTCGTGCTCGCGCTCGGCGGAGGCGACGGAAACATCGAAGCCGGCGCCATCTCCCGCTCGTCCAGAGAGAACGTCTATTATTGCTCGGTGGACAAGGACGAAAAGGCGGTTGAGGAGAACCGTCGAGTTATGCAACGTTACGGGCTGGCGGGGCGCGGTTTCGTGTTCACCGGCGACGTTGCCGAAAAGCACGATTTGCAGGCGGTCCTGGAAGGCGCCCGACGGCGCTTCGATGTCCCCTTCGACGGAGTGGGAATCGCCGTCTGTCACGGAATCGCCGAATACATGGACCTCGGACTCCCCGGCAACGATACCCTCTCACGGATGCTGAAGGCCGTGCTGGCCTGCATGCGCGAGGAAGGCAATCTCATCATTAGTCAAACCGATTTCCATGACCGCGTGAAATTCGTGGAGCGCGGCCTGCAATGGAAAATGCGCCTCCGCGACAGGAAAGAATTGGAAGCGGAACTCGAAAAAGCCGGGTGGCAAATCGCCCTCTGCGACCACGAACCAATGCGTTTGATCACCATGTGCGTGGCCGTCAAGTCAAATCGGCCGTACCGGCGGATCGACAGTCCCAGCTACGTTCGCCGTCCCCACGCCGAACGGCCGGCTCGCGGGAGTTCCCGCGCCGTCGCGGCAGGGGTCCGGTAAGGATTCTGCGGATTCCACCGGAAATAGCGGTTCGGTCGGGTACGCCGCAACGGCGAAATTCGACCGAACCGTCTCTGGGACTGAATCGCGGCATTTTTCCCGCCTTTGCCGCGGTTTTCTGGCCCACTTAAAGCTAAGATTTTTAAGGTAATCGGCGGCAATAGCTTAACCTCTATTCGACATTTAGTGGGCGACCAAGAATAACTTGTGGCACAGCCGCCCTCGGCTGTGTGGAATCGTCCAAGACAACCGAGGGCGGTTGTCCTACATATACTTAAGTTGTTTTTGGCCGGGAACTTACTGGGTGAAAGTCAATACCCGGCCCGTCGTCTGTGCGCGGCAGGCTGTAATCGGCGACAGCATCCCATATTCGCTTCGATGAACGAAACCTTCGCCAATGCCGCATATCTTTCCACCGAAACGCCGGTTCCCACGCCGGTTTCGGCAAGACTGATCGGCAATCGTTTTCGGGTCGTAAGACTGTTGAAGAAGGAACGGGCCGCCGAGCATTTCCTGGCCGAGGACGTGCACGACGGCGCCGCGGTCGTCGTCGCCTGCCGGACTTCGTCCCATCTCTCGCCCGGAGCAAGGCAACGCGTCGAATACGAAGCACAACTCCTTGGCGGCCTCAACTGTCCCGAGCTGACTCGCGTATTAGACTTCGGTCAGGACGGGGAGACGTTCTACGTCGTACGGCCTTATGTTCCCGGCATTTCGCTCCGCCGCGCCTGCTTGGCGGGCCTCTCGATTTTCAGGATACGCTGGCGGTGGGGAAGTCTCTGTTTTCGGCGTTGGCCGCACTTCACTCCCAAGGCATACTGCACCACGATATTCGGCCGGCCAACCTGATCCTGGACGATAAATCCCCGTTGCACCGCGCCATACTGACCGATTTCAGCGTCAATTGCTGTTTCCGCCCCAAGGAGATTTCGGCGGAGGAGTTGATCGAGGCGGCGGTGTACCGTTCGCCCGAATACGCCGGCTCGCTGAAATACGACGTCGCCGAACCGTCCGACTTGTACTCGGCCGGCATCGTGCTCTTCGAGTGTCTGGCGGGCCATCCGCCCTTCTCCGGCGACAACGTGGGCGACACCTTGCTGCTGCACATGACCGCCTGCGTCCCCGAATTGCGAAACCTGGGCGGGCCCATCCCCCGCGCCATGGACGAACTGGTGCAACGGCTGTTGCATAAGGACCCGCGCGATCGTTATCAAAGCGCCGAGGCCGTGCTGATGGATTTGAATGCCATCGCGGAAGCGGCGTTGCGCGGCACGGCCGATCCGTCCTGCGTAGTCGGCTGTCACGACCGCCGGACGACCCTGACCGAGCCTGCTTTTGTGGGACGCCGGGACGAATTAGAGCAACTCGAAAAACAAATCCGCCGCGCCTCGGCCGGAGAAGCGGGGCTGGTGGTGATAGAGGCCGAGTCCGGCGGCGGCAAGTCCAGGTTGCTGACCGAGATCGCCCAGCGCGGATTGCAGGCCGGAATGTGGATTCTCCGCGGACAAGGCTCACAACAGGTCGGCCAGCAACCGTATCGGATTCTCAGCGGCATCGTAGACAATCTGATCGCCGCCGCCGGAACGTCGCCGGAGTTTGCCAAGGCGCTGTACGACGGGTTGGGCGACAACGTCAACTCCGTCGCCGACGCGCTGCCGAAATTGGCCGACGCCTTGGGATGGAAGACCTCGAAAATCACCGGCCCGGCGGCGTTCGCCGAGACCAGAAGCATCCAAGCCCTCGTGGCGGCTGCTCGACTTTCTCGGCTCGGGCGAGCGGCCGGTAATGATAGTTCTGGACGACTGCCAGTGGGCGGACGAGATGACGCTCAAGGTGTTGGCCCGCTGGCAATCGGGTCCTGCCGCGGCAACGCGGGCGCCGTCGAGGATATTGCTGATTGTGGCATACCGTTCGGAGGAAGTCTACGAGGAACATCTCTTGCGTCGGATGCGGCCTTCTCTCCATCTGAAACTTGCCCCTTTCAGCGCGGAGGAAGTGCGGCGGCTGACCGAGTCAATGGCCGGGCCTTTGCCCGCCGAGGCCATCGACGTCGTTTCCCGGCTGTCCGACGGCAGCCCTTTCATGGCCTCCGCGGTGTTGCGGGGGATGGTGGAGTCCGGCGCGCTGGTGGCCGCCGCAGCGGGCTGGCGCATCGAACCGCACGCCCTGGCCGATCTGCGCTCGTCGTCCCAGGCGGCCGGATTCCTTTCCCGGCGTTTGGAACTCCTCCCGCGGGAGGCGATCGACCTGATGACGGTCGGCGCGATGATGGGAAAAGAGTTCGATCTGCGGTTGGTCGCGAAGATTGCCGGAATACCTTCCGGCGAGGTCGAGGGGGTGCTGGAAGAGGCCCGCGTCCGACATTTCATCTGGACGCACCCCGAGAGCGCGAAATGCACCTTCGTGCATGACAAGGTTCGCGAGGCCCTGCTCTCGCGGCTGGAGCTCGGAGCGCTGTCGCGAGTTGCATGGCGATATTGCCCGGCTGCTGCAAGGCGAGGCCCCGAACCGGGTATTCGATCTGGCTTACCATTTTGCCGAGGCCGGAGAAATTGCCAAGGCGCTTCCCTTACGCCTTGGCGGCGGCCGAGCAGTCGCGCGCCGAGCACGCCCTGGAGATCGCCGAGCAGCAATATCTCATCGCCAAACGGGCCGAGCGGTTGGTCGACAAGCCCACTTGGTATCTGATCCTGCAAGGCCTGGGCGAGGTGCTGATGCTTCGCGGGCGGTACGATGAAGCCCGGGAAACACTGCTTGCGGCGGCGAAGGTGGCCGAGGGAAATTACGCGATCGCGCAGATCACCGGCCAGCTTGGCGAATTGGACTTCAAGCAAGGCGAGATGGGAAAAGCCACCCACATGCTGGAGAACGCGCTGCAGCGTCCTGGGATGCTCCTATCCGCCGCGCTGGTTGAGGGCACACCTCATGCTCGTCTGGGAGGCGGGCGTTCAAATTGCGCACACGCTGTTGCCGGGATGGTCGCCCACACCGCAAACGCCGAGAGCCTTCGGAGTTGGTCCTGCTTGAACTGCGCCTGCACACGCGGCTGGGATACACCTACTGGTTCACACAGGGCAAGGTGATTACCTTCTTCGTGCATCTCCACGGCATGAACCTCTCGGAGCGCTATGCGCCCAGCCTGGAGTTGGCGCAGTTCTATTCCGAACACGTCATGGGGATGACGATTTTCGGACTGTTTAACCGGGCGTATGCATACGCGAATAAATCCTTTGATATTCGGCGCTCATTGGGCGACGTTTGGGGGCAAGGGCAATCGCTCAGTTTCCATGGCTGCGCATTATATGCGGCTTCGCGATTCAAAGAGGCCATCGAGAAATGCCGCGAAGCCGTTCATCTGCTGGAACGCACCGGGGACCACTGGGAAGAGAGCATCGCCCGCTATCAAATCGCCGCCTCGCTCTATCGGCTGGGAAGATTGCGCGAGGCGATGCAGGAAGCACAGGACATACACCGGTCGGGAATGGAGTTCGGCGAAGCACAGGCCGCCGGAATCAGCATGGACGTTTGGGCTATGGCCACCGGCGGCAGGGTGCCGGAGGAAATACTCGAAGCGGAAGTCGACCGCCAACGGCCCGACGCGCAGGGCAAAATCCAAGTCCTCTTGGCAAAAGGCGTGCAACAGATGGGGGCCGGCCGGTACGAACGGGCGGCGGCCACTTTCCAGGAGGCCGTGGACATCGGCGACCAACAACTCGGCCTGGCCAATGCCTACACGGCATCCAATCGGCCCTGGCTCGCCACGGCCCTGCGCCGCCAGGCGGAAACCGACTCGAGCATGGTCCCCACCAGGCGCAAACGCCTGCTGATCCGCGCCGAAAAGGTTGCCCGCCAGGCGGTGCGCATTTCTCGCCGACTGCAAAACGAACGGCCGCACGCGCTGCGCGAGTTGGCCTTAATTCGGGCATTCAAGGCAAAACCTACCGCGTGCGGCGTTTGTTGGACAAGAGTCTGGCCGTCGCCGGGCGTCAAAACGCCCGCTATGAATATGCTCAAACCCTTTTGGTCCGCGGCAAACTGGGCCGGGAACTCGGCTGGGACAAAGCCGACGAACAGGTCCGCGAAGCCGAAGCGCTGCTTCAAGAGATGACGATTCCCGAGGAAATCGCCGACCCCAACGGGAAACGCTCCTTGGAGCCGGCCTCCCTCTCCTTGTCCGACCGGTTCGAGACGGTGCTGGACGCCGGTCGCTCGATCGCCTCGGCTCTTTCGCCGGACGCAATCTTCAACGAAGCCGCCGCCGCCGCGGTCCGTCTCCTCCGCGTCGAGCACTGTTCGGTGATGGAGATTGTACGGGAAGACGGCGGAGAGGAGTTTCGGGTCATATCCGGTCCCGCCGTCGATGGATTCCGCGTTGCTCGGCTGCGCGAGGCGTTGAAAGCGGGCAGGGCCATTACCTACGCCGTGCCCGCCGGAGAGGAAGCCACCAGCGCCACGACCGCCCAGGAAGACCGCTCCGCGCTGTGCGTGCCGGTGCTGGTCCGCGGCCGCCCGGCGGCGTGTATGTACGTCGCCCACGAACAAGTTCACGACCTGTTCGGCCCCGACGAAGAGCGGCTGGCCAATTTCATCGCCACCATCGCCGGCGCCGCGCTGGAAAACGCCGAGGGGTTCCAGCAACTCCAGCAATTGAACGAGACTTTGGAAGCGCGGGTCGCCGAGCGGACCGCCGCCGCCGAGGCCCGCGCCGAGAACTGGCCGTCTCGAACCGCGAACTGGAACTGCTGACCACCGACCTGCGCCGGACCGAGGAGCAATTGCGGGTGGCGAAGGAGGCCGCCGAAGCGGCCAACGAGGCGAAAAGCAAGTTCCTCGCCATGATGAGCCACGAAATCCGCACGCCCATGAACGGCGTCGTAGGCATGGCCGAGCTGGCGATGGCCACCTCCCTGACTCCCGAACAGCGACGTTATCTCAACGTCGTCAAGCTCTCGGCCGATTGCCTGCTGAACCTGATCAACGACATCCTCGACTTCTCCAAGATCGAGGCGGGACGGATGGAACTGGAAAGCATCCCCTTCGACGTCCGCGAAGTGGTGGGGGATTCGGCCCAATTGCTGACCATCCGCGCGGCCGAAAAGAACGTCGATCTCTTCTTCCGCGTGGCCCCCGACGTGCCCGAGACGCTGCTCGGCGATCCGGGCCGGGTGCGCCAAATCCTGGTCAATCTCCTTGGAAACGCCGTCAAGTTTACCGAACAGGGCGAAGTCTTCGCCGAAGTCCGGCTGGAACGGCGCACGGAGCAAACCGTATCCCTGCACTGCTCGGTCGCCGACACCGGTATCGGCATACCGGCCGACAAATTGGGCTGCCTCTTCGAGTCGTTCAGCCAGGTCGATCGGTCCACCACGCGGCGCTTCGGCGGCACCGGGCTGGGACTGGCGATCTCCGCCAAACTGGTCGTTCTGATGGGCGGGAAAATCTGGGTGGAAAGCGCAGCCGGGCAAGGGCAGCACCTTCCATTTCACGGCCGATTTCAACCCGGCCGGCGGCGCGGTCTCCGCCGCGCCCGGCCTGCCATCCGAACTTCACCTGCTGCCCGTCCTGCTCGTCTCCGCTCATCCCCGACGCCGGCCGATCTACGCGGAAGCGTTGTCACGCTACGGGATGCAGCCGGTTCCGGTGGCCGACGTCGAGTCGGCCCGGGCCGAAATCGACCGCGCCGCAACGGCGGGAACGCCCTACCGGCTGGCGATCGTCGACGCCGCCGTAGACAAGGGGAACTGCTGGCCGCTGATCGACCGAATCCACAAGGACGAAACGCGCCCTGCGTGTGCGATCATTGTCCTGGTCTCCGCCGGTCAAGCGCGGATTCCGGATCATTACCGCCGCTTGCCGGGGATACAATTCCTCACGAAACCGGCCACGTATTCCGAATTGATCGACGCCGCGGCATCGCTTCTCGGCGTTGGCCGCAAAAATTCCGCCGCCGATGGCGCGGCCGAAAAACCGGTCCGCAGCCTGCATATCCTCTTGGCGGAAGATGGATTGGTGAATCAAGAGGTCGCGGCCGGACTGCTCGAAATGCAGGGCCACACCGTCGAGGTTGCCGAAACCGGCCGAAAAGCGCTCGAAGCCCTGGAACGGAGCGCCTTCGATCTCGTGCTGATGGACCTGGAGATGCCGGAAATGGACGGCATGGAGGCCGCCGCGGCGATCCGCGACCGGGAACGCACCAGCGGCGGACACGTCCCCATCGTCGCCATGACCGCTCACGCGCTGATGGGATTCCGCGAGCGCTGCCTGCAAGCCGGCATGGACGACTTCATCACCAAGCCGATCAAGCCCGAGGAATTGTACCGAGTTGTTCGGGAAGCCGCGACGCGGCAGACGGCGTAAGCAGTTGGAACGCCCAATTTAGCCCCCGGTGAATTTCCGGTAGGCAAAGTGCTTTGGCCGTTGGTAGGACGATGGAACCGCACGTGAATCAATGGTTTACGGCATCCCCCTTGCCCCAATAGATCAGCGCCATACAATACTTTCGATGCCACTCGGAAAAGTAGGGTGGGCCAAGCGAAGCGCAGCCCCACCACCAGTTTTCCCGCAGTTGGTGGGGCTGCGATTCGCTTGACCCACCCTACTCGGACTGCCCGCAATACAACTGTCGTGTAGCGGCGTAAGCTATACATCCGGCAACGATGCAGAAAATGTCTCAAAGAGAATCGAACAGATCGATCCCGATCACGACGTTGTTTCTGGACGTCGGCGGCGTGCTGCTGACCAAAGGCTGGGGCCGTCAATCCCGGACCCTGGCCGCGAAGGAGTTCGGCCTCGACTATGAGGATTTTGAAGAGCGGCATCACCTGACCTTCGATACCTACGAAGAGGGCAAACTTACGCTGGACGAATACCTGACGCGGACGGTGTTCCACGCGGAGCGGGCGTTTACACGGGAGCAATTCCGCAATTTCATGCTCGCCCAGTCGCAACCTCATCCGGAAATGATCGAGCTGGTCCGCAATCTCAAGTCGCGATACGGATTGAAGATCGCCGTGGTCAACAACGAAGCCCGCGAATTGAATACGTACCGGATCGAAAAGTTCAAACTTAATGAGTTGGCGGACTTTTTCATTTCGTCCTGTTTTGTCCACTGCCGCAAACCCGACGCGGACATCTTTCGCCTGGCGCTGGACATCTCCCAGACGCCGGCCGGGCAGGTCGTCTACATCGACGACCAGCCGATGTTCGTCCAGGTCGCGGAAGGTCTGGGGATTCGCGGCATCCATCATACGAATTACCGGTCCACGCGCGCGACGCTGGCGTCGCTCGGATTGCGAAACGGCGAATGATGAAAACGAACCGCGTCAAAATATGTCGCTTGGTTATTCATTGTGGTGCAGGCGTCTCGCCTGCCTCCAGAGAATGCAGGCGAGACGCCTGCACCACAAAAAGTAATCAACTTGTTATGACGCGGTGACGAAAGAGTCGTCCATGAAATCGGCTAACCCACGCATCCTGACCATCAACGGCGGATCGTCGAGCATCAAGTTCGCACTGTTCGAGGCCGACTCGCTCCGCAGGATTCTGGAGGGCCGGATCGAGCGGATCGGGCTGCCGGAGGCCGCTTTTCAGGTGACAGGCGCGGACCGGGAGGACGACTTTTCGCGGCCGATTGCGGCGCCGGACCACACGGCGGCGGTGAAGGTTCTGATGGATTGGATCGAGCAACGCATCGGCCGCGACGGATTACCGCGGTGGGGCATCGGATCGTCCACGGCGGGCCGAAATACCACGAGCCGGCGTTGATCACCGAGCAAATGATCCAGGAGTTGCGTTGGCTCGAACCCTTCGATCCGGAGCACCTGCCGGAAGAGATTCAGTTGACCGAAGCGTTTCAGCGCCGGTTTCCCGAGCTGCCCCAAGTGGCGTGTTTTGACACGGCTTTTCACCACGACCTGCCGCGGGTGGCCCGATTGTTGCCGATTCCGCGGAAGTTTGAGGCACAGGGCGTGCGGCGGTACGGGTTTCACGGGCTGTCATACATGTTCCTGATTGGGGAACTGGCCCGCCTAGCCGGACCGGAAGCGGCGCAAGGCCGGGTGATCCTCGCCCACCTCGGCAACGGCGCGAGCCTGGCGGCCGTGCATCGCGGCCGGAGCATCGACACCAGCATGGGTTTTACCCCGGCCGCCGGCGTGCCGATGAGCACCCGCTCCGGCGATCTCGATCCTGGGCTGGTGTGGTATCTGGCCCGCGCCGAGGGGATCGATGCCAAGGGGTTCAACGAGATGGTCAATTTCCAGTCCGGGCTGCTGGGGGTATCGGAGACCAGTTCGGACATGCGCGACCTGCTCGACCGTGAAGCGACGGACGTTCGTGCGGCCGAGGCGGTCGCGCTGTTTTGCTACCAGGTCAAGAAATGGATTGGCGCCTTCGCGGCGGCGCTGGGCGGACTAGACACGCTGGTCTTCGCCGGCGGAATCGGGGAGAATGCCCCGGTGATACGCGCCCGGATTTGCGACGGGCTCGGATTCCTGGGAATAAAACTCGACGCGAAACAAAACGCGCGGAACGAGGGCGTGATTTCCGTCGCGGCCGGCCGCGTCGCCGTTCGGGTCATACACACGGACGAGCAGTGGATGATCGCCGATACCGTCCGCAACGTATTATTGACCGTCAGATAAGTAATTCAACTGTTTAGCGGCCGACGGTACGTCGGCCAGCGGCGGAACACGGGCCGTCGTACCGACGGCCGCAAAACAGATGTTGCATTGGTTTTCTGAACATCAATAGGTCTCTCAATCGAAAAGGAGTACGATCATGGCAGTCACACAGGCGCCCGAACGGAGCGCTTCCGGGAAGACAAAACATGAGGTTGATGGGAAGATCGGCGCTGCCGACAAGCCGTTGTCGCCCGATCTGCTGCGAAAAATGGACGCCTACTGGCGGGCCGCCAATTATCTCTCGGTGGGGCAGATTTATCTATACGACAATCCCCTGCTGAAGCGGCCGCTGACGCTGGCGGACGTGAAGCACATGCTGCTGGGGCACTGGGGCACCACGCCGGGACAGAACTTCATCTACGTGCATCTGAACCGGGTCATCAAGAAATACGACCTGGACATGATTTACGTCTCCGGTCCCGGACACGGAGGCCCGGCGCTGGTGGGCAACACCTACCTCGAGGGCACTTACAGCGAGATCTATCCCAACATCAGCCGTGACGAGGCCGGGCTGCGAAAGCTCTTCATTCAGTTTTCCTTTCCCGGCGGAATTCCCAGCCACGTATCGCCCGAGTGCCCGGGCTCGATTCACGAGGGCGGCGAGTTGGGCTATTCGCTCAGCCATTCGTTCGGGGCGGTGTTCGACAATCCCGACCTGATCGTGGCTTGCGTCGTCGGCGACGGCGAAGCGGAAACCGGACCGCTGGCCACCGCCTGGCAGTCGAACAAGTTTCTCAATCCGGTAACCGATGGTGCGGTGCTGCCGATCCTGCACCTGAACGGCTACAAGATCGCCAATCCAACCGTGCTGGCGCGCATCGAGCCCGAGGAACTGGAGCAATTCCTGCGCGGTTGCGGCTGGACGCCGTATTTCGTCGAGGGCGACGATCCGGCGCAGATGCACCAACTCATGGCCGCCACCTTGGACCGGGCCGTCGAGGACATCCGGCGCATCCAGGACCATGCGCGGAACAACAACGATCCGACCCGCCCGCGCTGGCCGATGATCGTGCTGCGCTCGCCCAAGGGCTGGACGGGGCCAAAAGTGGTGGATGGCCGGCAGATCGAAGGCACATTCCGGCGCACCAGGTGCCGCTTTCCGACCCGGCCACCCATCCCGAACACCTCAAGCTGTTGGAAGACTGGCTGAGGAGTTATCGGCCGGAGGAGCTTTTCGACGGGCAGGGCCGCCTCATGCCGGAACTGGCCGAACTTGCGCCCGGGGCCAGCAGCGCATGGGCGCCAATCCGCACGCCAACGGCGGCATGTTGCTCCGCGACCTGCGGATGCCCGATTTCCGCGACTACGCCGTGGACGTGCCGACGCCGGGCGCCCCGGCATCGGCGACACGCACGTGCTCGGGCGTTTCCTCCGCGACGTGACAAAGCTGAACGGCGCGCAACGGAACTTCCGGGTCTTTGGCCCCGACGAGACGCTCTCCAACGGTTTGGAAGCGATCTTCGAGACGACTGAGCGCCAGTGGAATGCCAAAACGATACCCAACGACGAGTTCCTCGCCCCGGCCGGCCGCGTGATGGAAATGCTCAGCGAACACCAATGCGAGGGCTGGCTCGAAGGCTATCTGCTCACCGGGCGGCATGGGCTTTTCAACTGCTACGAGGCGTTCATCCACATCGTCGATTCGATGTTCAACCAGCACGCCAAGTGGTTGAAGGTCACGTCCGGCCTGCCCTGGCGGCGGAAGATCGCCTCGTTGAACTACCTGCTGGCGTCCCACGTTTGGCGGCAGGATCACAACGGCTTCACGCACCAGGATCCCGGTTTCATCGACCACGTCGTGAACAAAAAAGCCCAGATTGTGCGCGTTTACCTTCCGCCCGACGCCAACTGCCTGCTCTCGGTGATGGACCACTGCCTGCGCAGCCGGCACTACGTCAACGTGGTCGTGGCGGGCAAGCACCCGGCGCCGCAGTGGCTGACGATGGACGCCGCCGTGAAGCATTGCACCGAGGGCATCGGCATCTGGCCGTGGGCCAGCAACGACCGGGACGCCGCGCCGGACGTGGTCATGGCCTGCTGCGGCGACGTGCCCACGCTGGAGACGCTGGCCGCCGTATCCATTATTCGCGAGCATTTGCCGGAGTTGAAAATCCGGGTGGTCAACGTCGTCGACCTCATGAAGCTGCAGCCGCAAACCGAGCACCCGCACGGACTGAGCGACGTGGATTTCGACGAGCTTTTCACCCAGGATAAGCCGGTCATTTTCGCCTTCCACGGCTACCCGTGGCTGATCCACCGGCTGACCTACCGCCGCACCAATCACGACAACATCCACGTCCGCGGTTACAAGGAGGAGGGCACGATCACCACGCCCTTCGATATGACGGTGCTGAACGATCTGGACCGCTTCCACCTTGTGATTGACACGATCGACCGGCTGCCGCAGGCCGGCGACAAGGGCGTCTACCTGAAACAGCAACTCCAGGACAAGCTCATCGAGCACAAGCACTACATTGCCCGGCACGGCGAAGACATGCCGGAGGTTCGCGATTGGAAATGGAAAGGATGACGCCGCGACGTATGATTTGAATCATTTAGCCCCCCGTGAATACACGGGGGGCAGGTCTTATAGCCGCGAAGCGGCGGAAGTCTATAGCCGGGGGGCGTTAGCCCCTGGAAGGAGGCGTTTTTCAGGGGAAAGCCCCGTAGGGGCGGCAGAAGTCTCTGCCGCCGCTTCGCGGCTCTCGCAGAAGCCAGCTCTCTTTTCCCAGGGGCTTAGGCCCTCGTTGTTACACACATCTCTTGATTGATATTGGCGAATTGGGATCAATACGGCATTATGGTAAGCAAGTGAATGGACGCAGGGGGGAGAAAACTAGTCAAGGAAGATCGCACATGCTCACTCCCTGGGTAGCGGATGAAATGAAAACGGCCAATTTGTGCGACAAACGCCTGAATCGACGCCTTGCGGAGGTGGTTTCGCAGTTGGCAGAGCGGCCAACGGCGAGCATTCCCGCGGCGTGCGGCGGTCGCGCCGAAATGGTCGCCGCCTATCGGTTTTGCGAGAACGAGAACACCAACTTCAAGACTGTCCTGCAACCGCACATTGACGCCACGCGGCGACGAATCGCCGCACAACCCATGGCCTTGCTCGCGCAGGACACTACGGAAATTGACGTCACCCGGCCGGACCAGCAGGTCGCGGGGGCCGGTCCCCTGGACGGTGGTCCTCGCCGCGGAGCGCTGGTGCACCTGATGTGCGCGTTCACAGAGGATGGAACGCCGCTCGGCACGGTCGCCGGCGAGGCCTGGGTGCGCAGGGAGGAGCCCGTTAGCGCGCCGCGGACTCGGGCCGAGCGCGCCGCTACGCCGATCGAAGACAAAGAGAGCTATCGTTGGGTTACCATGCTTCGGCAGGCGCGCGAAGAAGCTCTGCGAAACCCCGCCACTCGGTTGATTTGCCTGGCCGATAGCGAAGCCGACATCTATGAAGTAATGGTCGAAGGAATGCGGGAGCCCGGGACCATCGACTGGATCATCCGCGCCTGCCAGAATCGCGCTTTGCTCCTGGAAAACAGCCAAAAACACGCGGAACATTACGTCCGCGACGCGGTCCTGTCTCGGCCGGCGCTGTTTGAGCGGACGATCCAGGTGCGGGGGCGAAAAGCGAAGGTGGCTTGCGAAACGCGGGGCCGACGCCAACCCCGCAAATCGCGCAAAGCCGTGGTTGCGGTGCGGGCGATGCGTCTCACGCTCCGTCCGCCGTTTCGTCCAGGCCATCGTCTCCCGGCGATCGCCATCAACGTGGTGTCGGTCAGCGAGGTGAACCCGCCGCCGAACGACGAGCCGGTGGAATGGCTGCTGCTGACGAGCTTGCCGATTGACGACATCGAGCAGGTGCAACGAGTAATCCAATATTATTGTGTTCGTTGGATGATCGAGGTTTTCTTTCGCGTGTTGAAGTCGGGCTGCCGTGTTGAAGAGCGGTTGTTTGAATACATGGACCGCTTGTTGACGTGTCTGGCGATCTATGTGATTGTTGCCTGGCGGACGTTGTACGTGTGCCGCTTGGGACGGAGTTGCCCGGACATCAGTTGCGAGGCGGTCTTCGAGCCGGCCGAATGGAAATCGGTGTGGAAGGTGATGCGCCGCGAGAATCCGCCGGCCCACCCGCCCCCCTTGGGCATGTTCATTCGGCTGGTGGCACAGCTTGGTGGCTACGTGAATCGAAAACGAGCCGATCCGCCCGGTCCGCAAACCCTTTGGATTGGCCTGCAACGGATGCATGACTTCGCTACCTGTTGGCTAATGTTCGGCCCTGACGCTCAAAGGGAGACCTGATTTGTGTGTAACAACGAGGCTTACGCCCCTGGCTATTGACTATCGTCCCTTCGGGACTAAGAGGTCGTTCAAAAATAACTTGTAGCACAGCCGCCCTCGGCTGTGCGGAATCGCCCAAGACAGCCGAGGGCGGCTGTCCCACAAACTCCAATGTAATACTTGGACACCCACTAACCGGGGCTAAACTTACGGGAATCACGCGTTTTTTTGAAAGGAACACGCCATGCAACTGGGCATGATCGGCTTGGGGCGGATGGGTGACAACATGGTGCGGCGGCTGCTGAAAGCCGGCCACCAGTGCGTCGTTTACGACATCCATCCGGAACCCATCCAGGAACTCGTCAAAGCGGGGGCCGTCGGGGCTGGCTCGCTCAATGATTTCGTGCAAAAACTGACCAAGCCCCGTGCCGTCTGGATGATGGTCCCCGCGGCCGCGGTCGATCCGATGATGAAGGACCTCGTCCCGCTTCTCGAACGCGACGACGTGATCATCGATGGCGGCAACTCCTTCTATCACGACGACATCCGCCGCGCCGCCGAACTGCAACCGCAAGGCATTCACTATCTGGACGTCGGCACCAGCGGCGGGGTTTGGGGCATGAACCGCGGATACTGCCTGATGATCGGCGGCGACGAAACGGCCGTCCGGCGTCTCGATCCGATCTTCGCGGCCCTCGCCCCCGGCATCGAGGCCGCCCCGCGGACGCCCGGGCGGGATAAGACCATTGGCGCCGCGGAGCAGGGCTATCTGCACTGCGGGCCCGCCGGCGCCGGTCATTTCGTCAAGATGGTCCACAATGGCATCGAGTACGCCGTCATGGCCGCCTACGCCGAGGGCCTGAACATCCTCCATCACGCCGACGCCGGCAAACGGCGGGCATCCGACGACGCCGAGACCGCCCCGCTGCGCCACCCCGAACACTATCAGTATGAACTGAACCTGGCCGACGTCGCCGAGGTTTGGCGCCGCGGCAGCGTGATCTCTTCCTGGCTGCTGGACTTGACCGCCGAGGCGCTCCTGGGCAGCCCCGATCTGAGGAAGTTCCAGGGCCGGGTCTCGGATTCGGGCGAGGGACGCTGGACGGTCATGGCGGCCATCGACGAGTCGGCCCCGGCCCCGGTGATCAGCACCGCGCTCTACGATCGTTTCAGTTCCCGCGGCGAGGCCGATTTCGCCGACAAGGTGCTCTCGGCGATGCGTTACGCCTTCGGCGGCCACGCGGAAAAGACCAAGTAAACGTGTATGATTCCGGATGTTTAGCCCCGGCACTTGTGCCCGGGCTAAACTACAGACGACTATTGATGTTCAGAAAACTAATGCAACATCTGTTTAGCGGCCGTCGGTACGACGGCCCGTGTTCCGCCGCTGGCCGACGTACCGTCGGCCGCTAAACAGTTGCATTACTTATCTGACGGTCAATAAAATCACGAAATCCCATCTGCTCGCATTACGGAGACGGCTAATGGATACTTCGCATTCGGACGCACTAGTGCTCTTCGGCGTGACGGGCGATCTCGCCCACAAGATGATCTTCCCGGCGCTCTACGCGATGGCGAAAAGGGGCTGCCTGAAGGTCCCCATCATCGGAGTCGCTCTGCCCAAATGGAGCTTGATGCGTCTTCAAGACCGCGTGAGGGACGGCATCAAGCGCTCGGGCGGGATCGACAACCAACACGCCCTCGACCGCCTGCTCTCCCGGCTCAGTTACGTGAGCGGGGACTACCACGACCAGGGCACCTTCGCGAAGATCAAGGAGACGCTGGGCCGCGCCCGCCGCCCGGCCTACTACCTCGCCATCCCGCCCGCGCTCTTTCCGACGGTGATTGAAGGGCTGGGCGCCGCCGAATTGGCCGATAATGCGCGGGTCGTCGTCGAAAAGCCGTTCGGACGCGATTTGGCCTCCGCGCGAGAACTCAACCGCGTCGCCGGGTCGGTGTTCCCGCAAGACTCGATCTTCCGCATCGATCACTTCCTGGCGAAGGAAGCGATCATGAACATCCTCTATTTTCGCTTCGCCAATTCGTTTCTGGAGCCGATCTGGAACCGCAACTACGTGGCCAGTGTGCAGATAACGTTCGGCGAGAAGTTCGGCGTGCTGAACCGCGGCGCGTTTTATGAATCCGCCGGCTGCCTCCGCGACGTGATCCAGAACCACCTCTTTCAGGTCGTCGCGCTGTTGGCCATGGAGGCGCCGGCCTTTCGGGGCTTCGGGGCCGTGCATAGCGAGAAGGCCAAGGTCTTCCAGTCCATGCGCCCGCTGCAGCCCGACGACCTGGTCCGCGGCCAATACGCCGGCTACCGGAAAGAGCCGCACGTGGCGGCACACTCCGACGTGGAGACGTTCTGCGCGTTGCGGCTGTTCATCGACTCGTGGCGTTGGGAGGGCGTGCCCTGGTATCTCCGCGCCGGCAAATGCCTGGCCGAAACCGTGCATGAGGTCCTGGTCGAGTTGAAGCCCCCGCCGCAGGAGCTGTTTGCCGACTCGTCGCCGTCCGACGGCCGGGCCAACTATCTGCGATTCCGCCTCTCTCCCAATTCCGCCGTGGCCCTGGCCGCGCGCGTCAAGCAGGCGGGGAAGGAGTTCGTCGGCGATCAGCGCGAACTGTACCTCGTAGAAGAGCAGACGGGAATGGAATTGCCCTACCAGCGGCTGTTGAGCGACGCCATGACCGGCAACGGCGCGCTGTTCACTCGCGAGGACGCCGTCGAAGCCGCCTGGGCGGTGGTCGATCCGGTCCTGACGACTCACCACCGCGTGCGCCCTACAACCGCGGCAGTTGGGGCCCAAAAACGGCCGACGCCCTGATTGCCCCGCACGGCTGCTGGCACAATCCCCGGGCCAAGGAGGTTGGGCATTTCTCTTGAGATGGCGATATTTCAGGATCGAAACGGCCGCAAGAGATAGGCAGCAGCGCCTTCATAGTCTGAGGGTGGCCGCTACCCCTTTCGTCTGACTATGAGACCGCGCTGCCGACCGTCGGTAATAAGCTATGGCGCCTCTTGTAAACGATTTAGGTTTAGGCGTTGTCCGGGAATAACTTACCGAATTACAGGGGCTCGCACGTCCTGTAGGGAACGCCCTCCGTGGCGTTCTGTGAGCCGAAAAAAAGCCTTTCTCGCCAATCCCGGAACGCCACGGAGGGCGTTCCCTACAGGACGAAATCGGTAGTTTATTGTCGGACGACGCCTTAGTCGGGGCGACTGGCGTTCGTTTGAACCGTTGATAGCATCATACGTCCACGCCGTCCTCTCGCCAAATCCAGAAATCGTTGTGGCCACAAGGCTGATGAAGCTCTCAGCCGTAGGGATAGGCTCGGCCGCGGGCCAGCGTGGGAAAGTCGTGGTCCAGCACGTCGCGATCCTCACGCCGCCAAGTGCGTCCGTTATTTTTGAAGTTGCCCGCCAACTCCTTTTTCTTCGTATCCACGCTGATTACCGGCCATCCTTGCTGTTGGAATCGCCGTCGCCGACGCCCCAGCAGGCGGAATTGCTGATCCCGATAGGGATCTCTCTTCCCACCCAACCGCTTGCGGTTCGATCGCAACGGGTACTTCTGTGCGCGCAGCAACCGAGCCACCGTCACATGCCCAACCGGTACGCCACGTCGCGTCAATGCAGCGGCCAGGTTGCGGGTCGTCTTGTGCGTCCACCGCAGACCACCCATCGGATCGCCAGCCGTCGCATCCCGCAACAGCCCCTTCAACAACTCCCGCACACGAGGCGTTTTTTTTCGGCGCGTTTTCGTCCACCGCCGGGACGCCGTACCCGGTCTAAAGACGCTGCCTGTCCCCGTTCGCTTTCACGCAATCCCCGGCGGATTGTCATGCGGCTCAGGCCGGTGATTTCCGCCGCCAACTGGACGCCCCCGTGTCCGCGTTGCCGGGCCACGATCCCGGCAAATAACCGCCGACTCCGCTCGTCCAACTCGGCCATCACCCGATTGATAGCCCGACGGTACGCAACCAAATCCGCATCGCTACGCGAGCGACACCCTCGGCAGCGACACCGACGAACGCGCCTGCAATCCTTGTCTGCCATGACCGTCTCTCCATCCATGAAAGCGGAATACGCAGATTATACAAACGGCTAACTTATTTTTGACCAGCGACTTATCGGACAGCCTCTTACAGCGGCCGCACCACCGAGGTGTTTCGCCAGTAGTCGAACAACGTCTGCTCGGAAAGCACTCCGCCGCCCAGGCCGCTCTTGTTCACGCCGGCATAGGGAACGCCGAAGGGGAGGACGTTGTGGGCGTTGATCCAACTGCTGCCCGCGACCATTGCCTCGGCCACCCGCCGGGCACGCGCCAGGTCGCTGGTCCAAACGCTGTTGGCCAGGCCGTAGTCGGTATGATTGACCAGCCGGACCGCCTCCGCTTCGTCGTCGAAGGGGGTCAGATAGGCCACGGGGCCGAAGATTTCCTCGCGGGCGGCCACGTTGTCGAGCGATCCGGCCAGCAGCGCCGGTTTGACGTAGCAGCCGTCGCGGCCGGGCACCTGCCCCGGTCCGCCTTCGAGCAGCGCAGTGGCCCCCTCTTCGCAACCGCGGCGGAGATAGCCCAGCACCCGTTCGCACTGTTTCCGGTTGACCAGCGGCCCGAGCTCGGTCCCCTGGTCAAACTGGTAGCCGAGCTTCACTCGCCCGAGCCGCTCGACGCTGGCCGCCGCGAACTGATCGTAGATCGGGCGCTGGATCAGCCAGCGGGTGGCGTCGCAGCAGACCTGTCCGGCGTGGAAGGTGATCGCCTGGGCGAGGCTTTCGACGGTTTGCGGCAGATCGACGTCGTCGAAGACCACGGCGGCCCCTTTGCCGCCCAGTTCGAGTTTGACCGGGACGAGGTTTCGTCCGCAGGCCGCCCCCACCAGCCGTCCGACCTCGGGCGAGCCGGTGAACGACATCCGTTTGATGCCCGGATGCGCGGCCAACGCCGCGCCGACCGGATCGCCGTAGCCGGTGACGACATTGATTACGCCGTCGGGGATGCCGACCTCGCGGGCCAGCCGGGCCAGGTAAATCGCCGACAGCGGCGTGTCCTCGGCCGGCTTGACGACCACCGTGTTGCCCGCCGCCAGCGCCGGCGAGACGTTCCAGCCCATCAGCAGGAAGGGGAAGTTCCAGGGGAATATGAAGCCGCACGGTCCCCACGGCTTGACGCACGATGAAGGCCTCGTGCCGGGCGACCGCCAGCGGGCTGCGGCGATCGAGCGTGCAGGGCCATCTCGGTGTAGTAGCGCAGCGAGTCGATGAACTCCTGCACGTCCCACTCGGCCTTGGCGGGAATCTTGCCCGCATCAAGCGATTCGATCTGCACGAAGATCGCCCGGCGGTCCTCGACGGCGTCGGCCAACCGATGCAGCAGCGCGCCCCGTTCGTGGGGCGACAGTTGCGGCCAGCCGGTCGTGTCGAAGGCCTTCTGCGCGGCCTTTACGGCCCGATCCACGTCCTCCGCCTGCATGGCCGGCACCTCGGCCAGCGGCAGCCCCGAGCCCGGATCGCGCGTGGTGAGCGTCTCGCCGCTCGACGCCATTTCATCCCTTCCGCCGATGACACCCGGCAGCGGGCTTCCCTCCAAAAACTCCGCCACCTCCGGCAACACATCCAAGGGCAATTGCGTCTTCATGTTTTGGTTCCTGCTTGCCGTCTGTGATACCCCGGACAACTACCAATAACATTGTACCCCGGCGGGAAAGGGCGTCGTATTGAACTCCTTGTTCCCACGCTGTGCGTGAGAGCAAGGGTGTTCGTGAGGGTGTTTATCAGTGTAGATTAGCGTAAATCAGTGTTCCCCTTCCGTTTTCTGTTGGAGCGTGCAACGAATCATTTTTCACCCCCTCACCAGATGGGCATATTCCACATCCAACGCTTGACACCCGTTTTGTGTGTACTTAGAATGGGTATCTGCATGTCCCATCTAAGGGGAGGTGGGATTGTTTCGGCTGCCGTCGGGGTTTCGCTGCCGGGTTCGGGCCGCATTGTCAACACAAAAAGCCCATTCTAAACACAAGGGATTGTCGCCATGTCATTCTTCCGCCACGCCAATTTCGGATCACATTCTCTATTCGGTTCACGCCGGTCGTCGAGCGGAAAACGGCTCGGCATGGCCAGCGGTCGCGATCTCCGCTGCCGCCGGCTGCAACTCGAACCCCTGGAGGACCGCACGCTGCTGTCGGTGGGCGTCAGCGGCATGGTCTGGAACGACCTGAACTCGGACGGCGTGCGTTCTACCGACGAGCCGGGCATCGCCGGCGCCGTGGCCGAGGTCTTCTCCTCGACCGACGGCGTGGCCGGCAACGCCGACGACGTTTCCCTCGGCACGGCCGTGACTGACGCAAACGGTCAATACTCTTTCGCCGACTTGCCGGACAGCCCCAACTTCTACGTCGTCTTCCGCACACCGGTCGGCTACGAGTTCACCGCTCAACACGCCGGCGGCGACGATGCCCTGGACAGCGATGCCGATGCGGTGGGGGCGACGAGCCTGTTCGCGGTTGCCCCGGACACGACGGCAACGGACATCGACGCCGGGTTGGTGGGCGCATCGCCCGCGTCCGATTGGTCATTTTCCATCGGGGACAGTTTATATGCCGAGTATTCAGGCGGCAACGCCTTGGCGGTCGATGGCAAGGGAAACATCTATATCGTCGGTCGCGCTCAAAATAATCCTTTTGAAGCGGAGCCGTCGGAAATAGACATGGATCCGGGACCGGGAACGACGATGCTGCTTTCGGAAAAAGCATTTGTGGCTAAATACACTTCGGCGGGAGCTTTGGTTTGGGCCTCATACGTTGCGCCGAGCATATCATCTGAATCTGAGGGAATAGATTTAGCCGTTACCAACAACGGAACTGTTTTCGCTACGGGTAATTATTACGACTCAAATAGCGGCGACAGGGGTGTATTTGTCACACAACTGGACACCGGTGGAAATATCTCTTGGCAAAATATTATTTCATACGACCCCACAATTATCATAAGCAACAAAGCAACCGCCATTGCTTTGGCGGATGACGAATCGGTTTGCATAACCGGTTCCTATCGGGGAACGGTGGATTTCGATCCCGGCGCGGGAGCGTATGAGCTTACCAGCGAAGGCTTCGCCGACGGCTATGTTTTGAAGCTGGATTCCGACGGCAAATTTCGCCTGGGCGGCAAGCCTCGGCGGATCGGGGTCGGATATCGCCAACGACGTGGCGATTGCCGCCGATGGCGCCGTGTGCGTCACCGGCTCTTATGAATTTACGGTAGATTTCGACCCCGGCGACGGGGAGTATTTCCTAACCGCCAATGAAATAACCGATTCGGGCCTGTTTGTGCTTCGGCTGGATTCGGCCGGCGAGTTCGTGTGGGCAAGAAGCGCGGCCGGATCTGGCGATACCGTCGGTCACAGCATCGTTTCCGCCGCCGATGGATCGCTGTACGTGGCCGGTTCATTTCAAGGCGCGACGGATTTCGGCCTCGGCGGTGATCCCTGCATTCTTACCCCCGCGGATTCCCAAACGACAGTCTTCGCCCTCAAGCTCGACTCGGACGGCAATTTAGCCTGGGCCGACGCCATGAACGTGTCTTACGACGGCAAATCCCTCGACGCCGCCATGGGGTCGAACGGGAACTTCTATGTCATGGTCGGACGAAGTTGGACCGAAGTGATTCCGTGGCAGAATCCTCCTGATGTGTACGACGGTATGCCTGATACCATTCACTGCTACTATGCATATATATTGACATCGTGGGACACTACGGGAAATTCCCGTGGTATCTATGAGTTGGATCGAGTAGATAACGTCTCGATTGGTCATGCTGAAGGTTTTACAAGAGATTATTACAGCGGGGGTATTGCATTTGGAGAGGACGGCACTTTTTACGGCGTCTACACTCTAGGCCACGTGGGTTTTTTTAATGTAAACGACGTTGCAATCCACGTGCGACGGCTATCCCACTATTCCGCGACCACCGATATTCTGCTCTCATCAAACACAGTGGATGCTGGGGTCGGTGTTGGAGTCGTGGTCGGCGAATTATCCGTCGATACGCGTTCGACCGATGATTTCACCTTCAGACTGGTATCCGGCGACGGCGACGACGGCAACGGTTCCTTCACCATTGACGGCTTCGGACGGCTGCTGACCGCCGAGGTTTTCGACGCCTCGCTAAAAGACGTCTACTCCGTCCGCATCCGGGCCACCGACGACTACGGGCAATCTATCGAAGAAATCTTTTCGATCAGTGTCGTCGACGTTTCCTATGGCCTGACACTGGAAGCCGCGGAATACGTCAACAGCCCGACCCCGACGGTGATGGTCGGCTTGGCCGAGGGGATTGAAGACGTGCCCGACGGCACAACCGTCCTGCTTGACGTTGACCTGAATTACGATGGTGATTTCGACGATAACGGCGAGTTGGGCTACGCCACGGGAACGCTCGACGGCGGAACGGCGACCTTCCAGATCACGCCCGAATTGGAAGACGGCGAATACCAATTGCGCGCCAGATTAACGGATGCTTCGGAGCAGGAATTATCCAGCCCCGTGGCCACCATGATTAAGGACACCGTCGATCCTTATATATTGATCTCCGCGCCCGAGTTATGCAACGCTCCGGAGCAGTCCGTGACGGTTAACACTCAAGATATCCTCTTTACTCTTAGCGGCTCCGCTTTTGGAGGAAGCCGTTTTGCCGATGATGCAATCATCTATTTGGACGTTGACCGGAACAACGACGGCGATTTCGGCGATGACGGAGAAATCGGCTATGCGACCACTACTGATAGAGCCCCATCAATCGCTTATTACGTAAGCGTATTCACCCTCGATCTGCCCGATGGAACCTACAATCTTCGCGCCCGCATTTCCGACTTGGCCGGCAATGAAGGCGTCAGCGACGTGGTCGCGATGGTCGTTGATCTGACGCCTCCGACAGTCTCGCTGGACACTCCGGCCATCACCAACGATGGCACCCCTTCTATAACAGCGACCGCAACCGAAGGCGACAGCGTTTTGCTCGACGTGGATCTGAACCACGACGGCGACTTCGACGACGCCGGCGAAATGGAATATGCCACCGCGGCGCTCGTCGATGGATCGGCTACCTTTGATGTTGACCCGGTCTTGGCCGAAGGAACTTACAACCTCCAGGCGCGGGTCGCCGACGCCGCCGGCAACGAGGGCGAAAGCGACGTGGCCGTGATGGTCGTCGATCTAACGGCCCCTACCGTCTCTATCGGCGATCCCTCGGCGGAAACCACGGAGTTCGGTCCCGTCACGTTCATCGTGACCTATGACGACGCCAACTTCGATGTTAGCACGCTCACTCCGGCCGACGTAACGCTCATCACCACCGGCACGGCCGCGGGAACGATCGCCGTCGACGAGGGAAACGGCAATTCCCGCGTCGTCACCATCAGCGACATCTCCGGCGAGGGGACGCTGAGCATCGCGATCGCCGCCGGCACGGCCGCGGACTTAGCGGGCAACGTCGCCCCGGCGGCCGGATCGAGTGCGACCTTCGACGTTGTCTCCACCCAGCATCGGATCGGCAGCGTGGTTGTCGCCGAGGCGGGGACAAACCCCACGAAGAACGGCGTCCTGGAATCGAGCGACAAGCTGCTCATTACCTGGGCCGTGCGGGGAATCGAAGCCCCGGCTGTCGAATCGATTTTGGTCGACGGCCAAGCAGTGCAAACAATTTATGGCCCTTACATGTCGGCGGACGGAGCGTACCTGTACGCCGGAACGTTCGGCCCGTTGGCGGCCGGAACTTATTCCTATACTATCCAATCGGAGGATGAAACCGCGGGGACGACTGCCTACACCGGCACGTTCGACGTGACCACGCCGCCCGCGCCGGAAATCTCGAACATTGTCGCCGCCGAGGCGGGCACCGGCAGCGACCGCGACGGGGTGAAGGAATCGACCGATAGACTGGTGCTCACCTGGCGCGAGACCGGCGACAAGGCAATCGTCACGCGGTCGCTGAAGATCGACGACAAGGCGGTCGCGGCCATCGGCGGCCCGAACGCCGCGGGCTGCTGCTACAGCGTCTTCGGGCCGCTGGCCGCGGGAGAACATACCTATACGATCGAGGTTGCCGACGCCAACGGCGGCACATCCAACGTTTCCGGCACGTTCGACGTGACCGCCGCGGCGGTTGTGGGTCCGGCCGTTTCTAATGTAATCGTCGCTGAGGCGGGCGCCGGCAGCGACCACGACGGCGTGAAGGAATCGACCGACAAACTGGTGTTTACTTGGCGGGAAACCAGCGGCGAGGCGATCTCCGCCCGGTCGCTGAAGATCGACGACAAGGCGGTAACCGCTATCGGCGGCCCCAACGCCACCGGCTGCTGTTACAGCGTTCTTGCACCGCTGGCCGCCGGAACGCACTCCTACACGGTCAAAATCACCGACGCCAACGGGGCTTCCGCCACCGAGACCGGCACGTTCATCGTGGCCGACGCCGCAGGCGCCAGCCCGGAAATCGGCAACGTCGTGGTGGCCGAGACGGCCAACCTCGCCCGGGACGGCCTGCTGACCACCGAGGAGACGCTGGTCCTCTCCTGGACGCTGACCGATGTGGACGGCATTGCCACGAAGTCGCTGTCGGTCGATGGAACGACAATCGCCCCGCTCTACGGCCCCAACAACGGCAACGCCTACTCGGGCCGATTGGGCCAATTGACGCAGGGCACGCATCACTACACCATTCAGGCGACCGACACCACCGGCCAGGACTCCACGCTAGAGGGCACGTTCGAGGTCTACGCGGCTTTGACGCTCGACGCCTCGCCCGCTTCGTCCGGCTCGGTCGAATCGTTGACCGACGCCGGGCTGGCCTCGATTGCCACCGCTGCGATGCAGCGTCTGGAAGCGTCGCTCGGCAGCGGGGTCTCGACCGCCTTGAGCAGCGTCTCGGTGCAGTTCGCCGACCTGCCGGGCAATCTGCTGGGCGCGGTGTCCGACGGGAAAATCCTGATCGACCGCGACGCCGCCGGCCACGGTTGGTTCGTCGATGCGACGCCCGACGACGACGCCGAGTTCAGCGGCGGCCTCGCCATATCGCCCGCAGGCAGCTCTGCTTCTCCCGTCGGCCGGGCCGATCTGTTGACGGCCGTGATGCACGAGTTCGGCCACGTCCTCGGCGCCGAACACGTCGAGACCGGTCTGATGGACGGCCTGCTTCCCCTGGGCACTCGTCGGACGGACGCCGCGGACGCAGTCTTCGCCCGGTTCGGGTGACGCCGGCCGGGGTCCTGAACTTTTGCCCCGGGGATGCCAGGCCCGCGTGAAACAACCCCACCACATCGAACATGTCCCGGCCCCGAAGCTCTGGTGGAGCCAGCGTCAAGCGTATCCCGGCCCCGAAGCGGCCGACGCCTATCGCCCGCAGCGCAAGTGCCGGAACAGGCCGTGCAGGGCGAAGCCGCCGCCGACGGCCAGGATGCGCTGCACGGGACGATCGGGATGGGCTGCGGAGTATGACGCCAGCGATTCCTGCACCTCGGTCAGCAGGTCGTCGAACACGGGCGAGAGGGCCG
Source organism: uncultured Planctomycetota bacterium (assembly GCA_963733145.1). Lineage (GTDB taxonomy): Bacteria > Planctomycetota > Planctomycetia > Pirellulales > Thermoguttaceae > JAHIKV01. The sequence goes on from CAVTCJ010000004.1 coordinate 124,742, forward strand.
CGTAGAGATCGCTCATCCGCTCCGCGGTCGCGGGCGCCCGTTTCCGCTGCTCGGCCTGCGCGATGCTGAGGTTGAACTCCTGCACCAGGGCGCGGGTGAAGCTCTGCCCGGCCACCCCGCAACGACGAAACCACAACGAATCGGGCGAACTGACCACGATGTTCGTGACGTCGCAGCCGACGTCCAAAGCGGCCGTCGCGGGAGGCGGCCCGTCCGACGGCGGATCGGCGGCAGCGAAGCAGTCGTAGGCGAGGAAATTGTGCAGGGCTAGAAAGTCGGCCTGCAGGACGTCGACGCGCACGTCGTGCCGTTGGAAAGGGGTGAGGAAGTGCTCAGTGGTCGTGCGTTTCGCGGCAATCAACAGGGCGTGGCGGCTCTTTTCCTCCGCGGCCTTCGGCTTGGCATCCCCGTTGGGAGAGGCGTCGTCGAGAAGCTGATAGTCCCAGGCCAATTGGTCGAAGGGGATGGGAAACTGGTGGGCCGCCTCGAACCGGGCCAACTTCGCCGCCTTGGCCGCACCCACCGGCGGCATCTTGATCTGACGGACGAGCGTCATTCGCCCCGGCAAGCCCGCGCACACCCGCTCGGTCTTGATTTCGTGCGATTCGAGAAACTTTTTCAGCGTTTCGGCGACGACTTTCGTCTCATCGGCGTCGTTGGCGGCGTGGCTCAGCGGTTTGGCGTGTTCGACAAACGCAGCGTCCTCGACGACAGCTTGCCGCTTCGATTCATTCCAGGACAGCTTGACGGCCTTCAAGCCGCTGACGCCGACGTCGATGCCCCAGGCGGGGCGCGAGCCGAGCGGTTGCTGCATCAGGTTTTTCACTCGGCGGAGCACGCCCGGCTGCTGAGCGGCGAGGAGATCGATTCGTAGCGTGGCCCGCTTCAAGCCCGCCAGGGCCAGGCCGCAGGCGACGGCGAAGCGGCCGGGATGACGCAGCAATTCGGTCCGGTCGAAGGCTTCGGCGAAGTCCGTTCGCCGGAAGCCGGCCAGCCACTCGACGGGGACACCGAAGGGGGTTTTTTGCGGCGGTTTCGCCCATTCCTGAGTTTGTTGGTTTTGCTTGCCGGCGGCAATCCGGCTGCGGCGTTGCAGCTCGTCGCACAAGCGGACGGTTCGGGCGTCGTCCGGCGCCGAGCCACGCAACCGCTCGGCGACGGCCGTCAACGTGTCGTCGACGACGGGCGAGTTTTGCAGATCCCCGGCCAGCCAGGCCAATTCCGCCGCTTGCCGGCGAAGTTGTTGGAAATCCGGCGCATCGGACGCAAAAGAAAGCTGCTCCAAAAGTTGATGCGCCTTTTCGTAACGATTCTCGGCCAGCATTTTCTTCGCCGCGGCGACGAACCGCCGCTGAAGCTGTGCGGCCAGTTCCTTGGCGGCGGCGTGGTCGGGCTTCAGGGCCAACAGGCGTTTGATGCGGACGGGAAGTTCGAGCAGGCGTTTCCGGCCGACGGCGTCGCGCAGCTCTTCGGTCAGCGCTTCGATCTCCCGGCGGCGGTCCTCGATCTGCTTCCGCAGTTGTTGCAGGTCGTCGTTATGCAGCGGCTCGGGCACGTCATCGAGGCACTGCGCCGCGCCTTCGTAGTCGAAAGCCGCCAGCCGCTGCCGGGCGCATTGGCAGGCCTCTTCGGCCAAAGTCCGTTGCCGCTTGCGGTCGGCGGTCAAACGGCCGATGAGCTCTTTCGCCCGGGCGGCTCGATCGGCTAGGCGAGGATGCTCGTTCTTGGCGATGCGGGCCAGCAGGGCAATGGCCTCCTCGTAACGAAAGGCCGCGGCCAGCTTCTCCGCGGCGCGGGAGATCGGCCTCCAGGCGTTCGATCCGTTCGGCGGCGGCATCGTCCAGACAGGTTCCGCAATCACCGCAGAAGCTTTCGCCCGCCGCGCACAGCTCGCCGCAACTGAGGCACGGCTCCCAGAGCGCCGAACCGCATTGGGCGCAGTAATTCCACTGAGGGAGGTTTTCCGCGCGGCACTGCGGGCAACACAATACTGTCCGCGTAACATTTTCCATTGCTTCGATCATGGATATCCTTCACCTCAACGGGGCGACGTGAAAAAAACGTTTAGCCCTGGCGTCCACGCGGGGTGCATTGCGCAATGGGAGACCGACGCGCTCTTGCCGGCGTGGACGCCGGGGCTAAACGAGGTCTGGACGCAGGCCGCCGCTTCGGCAACTTGAGCGACTCCTTAGCCAAACCGCTGGCTGTATAACCGTCGCTCCGGCTGCAGCCAGAACCGCCGACGGCCGCAAGCAGGGCCGGCAGAAGCACTCCGGCGGCCTTCGATCGGTTGTTCGCTCGAATAATCACACATACCCTCCCCTGAGAAGGAACTCATTTTGACGAGGGTGTGTTAGCGGCGGATAAGGATCATGTCAGGATAGCATAAACGGCGGTAGACTTTGGCCGTAACCGTTCACAGGGGACTGTCCCAATTTTCGCGGCGCGAGAGACGTTGCCCTGCCAATTAGCTTTACCGCCGCGAAAATGGGACTGTCCCCCTGGGGCGGCGGGAGGGGGACAGGTCAATGTCTTCGGCCCACGGTTTATTGATGAAATTACGTTTTCCCGCCGAAAAATGGACCAGTCCCCTGCCGCCCCGTGAACGGTTACCGGGATTCGATCGCGTCAAAGGCTGAAGAATCTTTACTATCGGAACTGGGCAACGCTTCAGCAAAGGAATAAAATGACGAAAACCCAACGATTCACCGGCTGGTTTCAACGCGCCCCGAACCGGCCGGTTTTTTGTGTGCCCCGCGACAACACATGCTGAACGCACCTACAAGCTGACGTTGCGGTAGCACTGCGGCATGCGTCAAACAAATAGAAGAGGCCCTTGACAGGCTAGTATCTCTGTCGCAAACTATTATTGTGTAGAGATTTACGGAGGGTAAGCGAATGGCTCAGCGGCCACACTGGAAATGTGGTGCCCCGAAAGGGGTTGCGGGTTCGAGCCCCGTGCCCTCCGCTTCGGAAGTCGTTATGCGGCTTGGCATAACGTCGCGGAAACTTAGAACGGGTCGCCAGTTACGGCGACCCGCCACTATAATAGTTCGGTGCAAATTGGTGTCAAGTGGTACGTGTGGAGCGCGAGCCGGATGGCACCATAGTGGGCACCTTTCTGAAAATCTCGGCACCACTGTGGGCACCATTTAATGCTCGACGTCGCTGCCCGATGACAATCGCAAGGTCAAAATATTTCGATGGATACGTTGTTGAGTAAAGTCACGGTGCCAAACTGGTGCCGTGCAGCTCGCATCCATTTTCACCATTTTGCACCATTTTGCGTGAAAACACAAGACACAAGCGAGATTGTACGCCCTTAACGCCCGCAGGGAGTCTACTATCGCACCCCTCGTTTTCACGCTAGAATCGGGCACTCGTTCGAGATCTCTTGCTCTCTTTTCTCGCAGTATCGTTGGGGCAGAACCATGTTCAATCGCTCCCGGCGTACACGCATTCCCATGCCCAAGGGCTGGCCTGCCTCGGTCAAATCGGCCGTGATCCACACCGTTGCCTTGGCCCAGTACGTTGCCGTTTTCACCCGCAGTTGGGCGGCGGATTGCCCGATCGCCCGCGTCCGGCTGAAAGCGAAGCTCGACCGGGCAAACCAGGAAATCGCCAACCTTCGAGAAGAAATGCGCATCAAGGATGCCCGCATGGCTTCGATCCCGCCGCACCGCCGGCCACAATATCCGCCTACCGAACGTATGGCAATTTTGGAGCTCAAAGCGGCCCGCTGCTGGTCCTTGGAGCGAACAGCAAAAGCCTTTCTCGTCACCGCCGCTACGATCTCATCGTGGATGAGAAGGTTGGATGAAGAAGGCCCCGATGCCCTGGTGCAGCTCCGCCAGCCGGTCAACAAGTTCCCGGATTTCGCCCGTTACGTCGTCCATCGGCTGAAAACGCTTTGCCCGTCGATGGGCAAAGTGAAAATCGCGGAGACACTGGCCCGAGCCGGCTTGCACCTGGGTTCGACAACCGTCGGCCGGATGCTCAAGGAGAAACGCCGTCGCCCTCATCCGCCCGCGGACGACGCCGAAACCGACGGCAAGCGGCGCGTCGTCACAGCCAAACGGCCCAACCATCTGTGGCATGTCGATTTGACGGTGGTTCCCACCGGCGCGGGCTTCTGGGTTCCGTGGTCGCCCTTCGCTTTGCTGCAGCAATGGCCGTTCTGTCATTGGTTGGCGGTCGCCGAAGACCACTTCTCCCGCCGCGCGATGGGCGTCGCCTCCTTCGACAAACAACCGACTTCAGAACAGGTGAGAGCATTCTTGGGCAGGACGATGCACTCCGCTATACCGCGCGTGGGTGAATATGGCACAAATTGGGGTGGACGAAAAGGGCAATATTAGAGAACATACGCAGATTGATCGGGAAGGGTTGTCTTTGGGAAAGCGAGGTGCATGGATGCGCCGATTTGAGTTCACGAAGAAAGAGAAGCAGGCCATCGCCGGGGAACGATATCACCATCCTGACCCACGTGTTCAGCGGCGAATGGAAATACTGTGGTTGAAGTCTCAGGGAGAGCGGCACGAGCGTATCGCACAGTTGGCTGGAGTGGGGCGGCGCACCGTTCAGCGGGTGCTGGACCTTTTCGAGGCGGGACGATTGGAAGCCGTGCGGCATTTTGACTATAAGGGAAAGGCCAACCATCTGGTTCTGCATAAAGGGTCGTTGGAAATCGAGTTCCGCGAAAGACCGCCGCGCACCATCGCCGAGGCTTGCACCCGCATTGAGCAACTGACAGGCGTGGTTCGTAGGCCCACACAAGTCCGGCTGTTTCTGCGCGATAGGTTGGGGTTCGCTGCGCAAGGTGGCTGCCGTGCCCGTACCGCCCAAACAATCGGTCGAGGAGCACGCCCGCACACAGGCGGCTTTTTTAAAAGGAAGAAATTGAGCCGAGACTCGCCGCGGCCCGTGCGGGACAACGGACGGTGGTGTGCGGCAAATATGACTGGCGCGAACAATAGAGAGGCTGTATAACTTGGGTTGGCGTCTTGGTTTTAGCATAATGCCACACAGGAGGAAATTGCGATGGCACTACCCAAGTTGGACCGGAAGGCCTACGAAGAGCAGATGCGAGCGGAGTTCGAGCGTGCGTTGCGGGAGGTAGCCGAGGCGGTGGACAGGCGCCGCAGGGTCGAGTGATTCGCGATAGCGAAGAGAAAGCGAGGGATGCCTTGGATCGCTTTCGCCAGGTCGCCTACGAAAAGGCGATCCAGATGAAAGTCAACGCGGCGGAAGCCGCTTTTCCCCCCTCCGAACAGCGCCGCGACGGGAAAGAAGAAACGGCATAAAGGAAAGCAGTCCACCAGCATCCTGACCATCAATGGGCGGATTGATGTTTGGCGGATTCGTTGGCACTGACGACAGGAAGGAAGCGAAACGCCGGCAGACCGCTGGTTGGACGAAGCCGAAGCGACGATCAGCGAAGGGGTGCGGGAGATGGCGTGTCGGTTGAATCAAGATTCAGCTAGTTTTGCCAAGACCGCGGCCAATCTGGCGCGTGCGGCGCATTGGTCCATCAGCAAGGAAGCGTTGCGGCAGTTGATCGAAGGGGAGGGCAAGGCGGTGTTGCGGGTCTTGCAGCGCGGGGAGTTGCAGCCGCCGTGGACGGCTGCGGACTGCCGCACGACCGAGGGCGTTTCCCGGCTGTATCTGGGGTGTGACGGCGTCCAAGTGCCGCTGGTCACCGCGGAAGAGAAGCAGAAGCGGCGGACGAAGATTCGCGAAAAACGGCGCCGGCGCGGCCGTCGCTGTCGGCCCTTGCCTCGCGCGAAAACGGGGGCCGATCAGGCCTACAAGGAATTCAAGGTGGCCAACTTCTATGACGAAACGATGAAGCACCGCTATGTGGGGGCGACCAGCGGCAACCACGAAGCGGCGGGGCGTTTGATGCAGCGGATGGCGTGCCAACTAGAGTTGCCCAAGGCAGAGGAGAAGGTGGCCAACGTGGACGGGGCCCCCTGGATTCGCAACCAGATCGAGTTTCACGGTTTGGTGGACGCCATCGGCTTGGACTTTTATCACCTGCGGGAGAACCTACAGAAGAGCCGCCGGATTGTGTTTGGCGAAGAGTCCGCGCAGGGCAAGACGTGGCTGGAGGAAGTGATGCACACGTTTCGGCACGTGGGCTACGATTCCGCTTGGGACCAACTGGTGGCTTGGCGTTCTCCCTTGCGATCGCCGACCAAACGAAAGGAAGCCAACCGCCTGATGCACTACGTGGCGGAGCGTAAACCAATGATCCGTTACCCCGAGTTCCGCCGTCGCGGCTGGCAGATTGGCAGCGGGCCCACGGAAAGCGAGTGCAAGACCACCACGCACCGGGTCAAGGGCCGCGGTCGCCGCTGGGATGGCTCCAACGCCGAAGCGATGATGGCCCTTGCGTGCCTGGACGACAGCCGCATGTGGCAAACTTACTGGAAAACCCTAAATCCTACAAAGATTTAGCGATTGCCAGAAAATATGGCCGCACACGGACGGTGTTCTTCGTGGACGCCGCTCACTTCGTGTTAGGGTCGTTTCTGGGGTGGCTGTGGTGTGCAACTCGCCTGTTCGTGCGCGGAGCGTCTGGACGACAGCGGTACAACGTGTTGGGCGCATTGGATGCCGTCACCCATGAACTGACCCGCGTGACCAACCACACGTACATAACGGCGGAAACGGTGTGTGAACTGTTGCGGAAGATCGCCGCGGCAGGATTGACGACTCCGATCACGCTGGTGCTCGACAATGCCGCCTACCAACGCTGTAAACTGGTACAGAGTCTGGCCTGCGAGTTGGGGATTGAACTCTTGTTTCTGCCGTCGTATTCACCAAACCTAAACCTGATCGAGCGGTTGTGGAAGTTTGTCAAGAAGAAATCGCTGCATTGCCGCCACCATACAAACTACGCCGACTTCCACGCTGCCATTGACCGCTGCCTCAACCAGCTCACGACCACGTACAAGGACGAAATCGACAACCTCATCACCCACAGATTTCAAACCTTTGAAAATGTGTCACTACTCGCCGTGTAGGGTATAACGCCAAGCCAAAGCACCTTGTCTGTGACAAAGGCGTCCAGTTCTGGAACGACGGCTTCAAGCGTTGGTGCAAACGGAAAAACATCAAGCCCCGTTTTGGCGCGATCGGCAAACACGGTTCAATCGCTGTGGTCGAGCGTTTCATCCTCACGCTGAAAACCCTGCTCGGCTGTTTGTTGCCGATTCCCTATCGGAGAGAAAGGTTCCAGCAAGAGCTTTCGGCAATCGTCGAGTGGTACAACCAACATCGCCCGCACGAATGGCTCGGCGGCCGAACACCCGACGAAGTGTATTTCGGCTGTCATCCCGCCAATCGTAAGCCACGATTTGAAGTTCGACCGCGTTGGCCGCGCGGCTCGCCTTGTGCGAAACCTTGGGCGCTTGTTCGCGGCAGTCCAGGAGTGAAACTGACGATCGAAGTCAACTTCTACCGAGGACGGAAGCACCTGCCCGTTGTCGCGCTCAAGCGGGCAGCCTGAGCAGCAATGCGGCACTCGTTTGACCGCCGCGCTGCCAGTGTGCGCCTATGATGCAAGCACGATCAAGGCCCAACCAAATTGTCAAACAGCAAGCCGGTTCTCAGCGCCACTCGCTGTGACGCTGCCGGAAAATCGCTTGTTCACGTCCCTCTTTGTCCGCCATTAGTGGGGAACAGTCGCTCCTCTGATCGGTTCTATAATCTCCCTGGATCAGGACACCAGTCCCCTGCCGCCCCGTGAACGGTTACGAAAGATCAAACTTGGTAAAGGGTTACGTCACGCGAAATCGGCAACGTAGCGCTGTAGTATTAGGCCCGCTGCTTGTGCAGCCAGAATGCGCCGATTTCTTCCAAGGTCTTGTCCTTCGTTTCCGGAACCGCCCGCCAAATAAACCAGGCGCCGGCCAGACAGATGCCCAAGAAGATCAGGAAGGCGCCTCCGGGTTGACCATAGGCCTTTTCAAACTGCCTTAAAATCCAAGGAAACAGGTACAGGGTGATGAAGGAAGCGGTGAACATGGCGCCTGTGGCCAGGGACATGGCCTTGCCCCGGACGCGGTTGGGAAAGATCTCCGAAAGGACGACCCAACTCAACGGGGCCAACGTCAACGTGAAGGCCCCGGTGGGCACGAGCATCGCCACCAAGGTCAACGCGGGGCGCCAATGGAAGTAGTAGCTCGAGAACATGAGCAAGTGCCCACCCGCCATGCCGATCAGGCCGCAGATCAGGATCGAGCGGCGGCTGAAGGTGCGGATGAGCCAGAACGCGATCACCGTGCAAAGCGTAATCCAGCCGTCGATGTAGACGCTGTTGAGGATGGCCCCGGGGTTGTCGGTGATCCCGGCCTTGACGAACAGCGTGGGCGTGTAAAAGAGGATCATGTTGACCCCGTTGATTTGCGAAATCACCATCAACACGATTCCGATCATCAGCGCCATCCGCACGCCGGGCCGGAGCAATTCGCCGAAACTGCCGGTCTCCTCGCCCAACTCCGCCCGGATCTCCCGCAACTCTTCTTCGGCCCGCGCCCGGCCGTTGATCCTCGCCAGGACCCGGAGGGACTCCGGCAATCGGCCCACCATGGCCAACCAGCGGGGGCTTTCGGGCACGAAGGCCACGCCGGCCATCAGACAGAGGACGGGCACGGCCTGCGAGGCAAACATCCAACGCCAATGCCCGCCGTGCGAAAGCAGGTAGGCCACGAACACGGACATCGACAGTCCGATCACGATGGCCAACTGGTTCACCACGACCAACCGTCCGCGCAAGCGAGCTGGGGCAACTTCAGCGATGTACATCGGCGAAACAGCGGAGGCGAGCCCTACGCCCATGCCACCCACCACGCGCCAGGCGAACAACGAGACGATTCCGCCGGCCGACGCGCAGGCCAGCGCCGATACCATGAACAAGAGAGAGGAGAAGATCAGCGTCCGCTTTCGACCGAACTTGTCGGCCACCCAGACCCCGGCCAGCAATCCAAAGGGGCAGCCCAGCACCGCGCTGCCCATCGTGGCCCCGTACCAGAAGTCGGAGAGATGAAACACCTCGTTGAGGGTTAGGATTGCCCCGGAGATCAGGGAGAGATCGTATCCGAAGAGGAATCCGCCCACGGCCGCCACCAGCACAATCGCATACAGATACGGCCGGCTGGCGCTCTTCGTTTGCCCCGCCGCGCGGTCTCGCTTCCACAAGATCTACCATCCCCAATCCTCCTCGTGCGTTCAGGGTGAGCCGATCGGATTAAGACACAGCGATTGGTACTGTCGGTGACGTTGCGGATCGGGGCGGTGAGGCGGTTTCAGCCGCACCCATTGCCGGGCAACTTCTCCGACGTCGGCGCCGCCGAGCGCTGCCTCGGCCAACATCGCCGCCCCCAGGCTCGTCGGCTCGCAACAAGCCGTGGCGGCCGTGGCCGTGCCCAGCACGTCGGCCTTGATTTGCAGCCACAAGCCGCTGCGAGCAGCGCCGCCGGCACAGCGGATTTCAGCCGGCGGCCGACCGTCGCCGAGGGCTGTCACTTGACGGGCCAAGCGCCCCGGCCACCGCTTCCAGGATGCAGCGTACCGCATGGCCGCGGCCGTGCCTGTCCGTCAGACCGTCAAAGACCTCTTCCGCGACGGTCAACCCGGCGCCGGCCCTCAGCCGCAGGCCGGCTGCCCCAGGCTCGACGGCTTCGGCCAAAGCCGTCAACTGTTCAAACTCCGGCCGGTCCGGCAACTGGTCCCGATACCACTGCAAGTAGTTTGCCGAGACCTCGCCGAAGACCATCCGCCAGTAGAGCCCCTCTCGAAAGGCAGGCCCTTGAAACACGGCCGGGTCAAGTCGCTCGGAAAATCCCTCGGCGCAGCGGACCGTGGCCAGCACCGTCCCGGTGGTCTCCGAGACCATCCCCGGCTCGACGTTCCCCAAGCCAATCGCTCCGGCGTATTGATCCAGACAGCCCACCACAAACCGGCACGATCTCGGCAGTCCGAAGCGGTCGGCGGCCGAGGGGAGAATCGGACCCAGATCGACTCCCGCGCGGGCGATTGCCGGCAGGCGCCGCTCGTCCACCCCAAATCGAGTGAGCAGGTCTGCCGACCAGCGGCAACAGTGAATATCCACCAAGCCGGTCAGTCCGGCCGCTCCCGCCTCGGTGACGTGCTCACCGGTCATAAGCAAAGTCAGGTAGTCGCTAATCAGAGCGATGCGATCCATCCGGCGCCAGAGTTCCGGGCGGCGCTGTTGCAGCCAGAGCAGTTTGGCCGGCATGAATTGGTGGTTTAGCCGTGGAACGCCGGTAATCCGACAGGCCGCCGCGGTCGCCCAATATCCTTGAAGCTCTTCCTCCAATTCCGCGGCGCGCGCGTCCGGCCAGAGAATGACGGGCGTCAGCGGCCGACAGTGCTTGTCCAACAACAGGAAGCTGTTCGTCTGCGTGGCGAACGTCACGGCTTCGACGTCGGTCAAGCCGCCGGAGCGGTGGCCCAATTCCCGAATTCCCCCGGCAATTGTCTCTTCCATCCCGTCGGCGGGAAGCTCAATCCACCCTGGCCGCGGTTTGATGACGGGCGGCGCCATCTGATGGCTATCGCATAACCTGCCGGCGCGATCGAACAAGGCGAATTTGAAGAAGGTCGTGCCCAGATCGATTGCGAGGATTTTAGTCATCTTGTGCGTTCCCGCAGCGATCATGCCGGCGTAGTGCGCCCAGCAGCGCCAGCGTCTCATCCACTAGCAGTATGCCCGCTTCAGGACTGGTAAAGAGCGAATTCAGCGCCTCGTACCAACCTTCGTCCACCGCTTGCCCAGTCGTCAAGTAGCCCTGCAACTCACCATTGGCCAGGCTGATGATGAAGCAGTCCGGCCGCCGGGCCTTGACCATCAGCGAAAACTCGACAAAGGCCTCGCCCGGCCAGCCCACCAGCGCCCAGGGGCCGATCCGCATGCACATCACCTCGGCGGGCAGCACCGAGGCGATCGCCTGATCGAGGCGTCCGTCCGCGGCCGCCCGGGCCAAGGCGAGGGATTCCTCGGCGCCGAAGCAGTCGCACTCGGCGGTGCGCACGTCCGCCCGGTCCGCCCCCGTGCGGCGGAGCGTTTCCAGCCGCTCGTGCGCACGATCCAGCGCTGCTTGGGCATCGTCGGGCAATGGCTGACGCCGGACCGGCAGCCGTACCAGCACTCGCTCGGCAGCCGAGCGTCACCTCGGAGGCATAGCGGATCGTGGCGATCGCCTCGGCCGCGGCCCGGCCCAAGACCTCTCCCAACCGCCGAGCCTCCTCAAACGTGTTTGCCCTGGTCACGTGCCGCGGGCTCTGGTTTCCACACGGTCCGGTGAGATGGAGCACGGGGCAATTCCCGCCGACGACGTGTCGTTGCAGCCAGTCGGCGGGCCATCGCGGGAAAGTCCCCGCTCAGCAGCGTCGAATCCTCGTGCAACACAGTCGGGTGCATCGAGCAGAGCAAGATCACTGCCAGAAACGCCTTATCACCGGCATCGCGCACCGCCAGGACCGGCGTCTGAGGATCCGACGGTCCGTCCGGCGCGTGGCGGTGCGTGCCAAGGCCCGATCCGTCCGCCAGGGCCAGACCGATTTCGGCGGGCCGGGCCGCGTGGCACGCCCGCACCGCCGCATCCACAATGCCGTGCTCCAGATGTTCGATATACCGCGGGTCGACCTGGGGAACCACCGGGTCCAGAGAGTTGCTGATCATGTCCACGGTGATCGGCCCGCTGTGGGTGTGTGTCGCCGTGACCATGATGTTGGACGCCGGGACGCCCGTTTCCTCCTCTATCCGCCGGCGGACGCGCTCGGCCGTTTGGCGACGGATGAAGATGACGTCGTTGGCTGCCAGTAAAAGCGGCCGTTCGCCGTCGGAAAGGTACAGCGCCGAACTCAACAGCCGGTCGTGGACGCCCGTACTGTAGCGGCGGACGTGCGGATAGCCGAACAGGAACTGTGGCCCCTCGGGCGTGATGTCGCTGATGGCGGCGCCGGCAACAAGACATCGGGCCATAGGAGCGTTCCCAAGCGGCCGCAAGGGCGGCGGCTCTCTTGACAAAGTAGGACACCGCGTTCAAAATGAACGCATCTTACCAAGCCCGGCTGGCTTGTCAATGAGTTGGAAAACGTGCCAGGATAAATCTGCACAGCCGAGGGTGGCCGTGCCGCAAATTATTCTGGACAACCACCAAGGATCGGCAAATTAATAACTGTCGCATTTCAGAAGGGGACAGTCCCATTTTCGTCGAACGAAAATTGGGACAGTCCCCCACTTATTGATTCGCCGGCCCCAACCTGCCTGGCAGAATGGAAATCGCATGAAACCGCGTGAGCGATTCGTAACCGCGTTGCGTTGCGGCGTGCCCGACCGGGTGCCGGTGTACGATTTCATCGGCGGCCGCGGACTGCAGAGGCAATTGCTGGGCTACACCACCGACCTGTACGAGGCCGAGACCCAGGCCAAGATGGCCCGAATGTTGGGCTTCGACGCCTTTCCAGTCTTTCTGGGAGGCTTTTGCGGCGTGGAAGAGGAGCCCCACGCCGACGGCTCACACTATCAGGACGAATGGGGCGTAACCTATGTCAAGCACGGCTGGCCGATCATGACGCAGACCGCCGCGCCCATCAAATCGCGGGCCGACTGGGGCAACTATCATCTGCCCGATCCCCACGCTCCGCACCGCACGCGGATGATCCGCGAGGCGGTCCGCTGCAACCAAGACGAGTTGGCCATTCTCGTTATCCTGCTGGGGCCGCTGACGATGGCCTACTGGTACTTGATGGACGCGCCGACCCTCTCGATGACACTCTACGAGGACCCCGATTTGGTTCACGAGATGTGCAGCGCCTACGTTGGGTGGGCGGTGGAGGCGATCCGCTTGGCGGTGGAGGCCGGCCCGATCGACGCCTTCTATCTGGCCGACGATTGGGGCGGCGGATCGGGGCTGCTGATGTCGCCCAAGCACCTCCGCGAGTTCTTCCTGAAACCCTACGCCGAAATCGTGGCCGAAATGCGCCGGCTTGGGGTTCCGGTTATCATGCACAACGACGGAAAAATCTGGGACGTGCTGGATGACCTGGTCGCCACCGGCGTCAACGCTTACCACCCGGTGGAAAGGGCCGCCGGAATGGACCTGGCCGTGGTCAAGCAACGTTACGGCGGACGGCTGTGCCCGATCGGCAACATCAACAACAAGACGACGATGGTCTCCGGCACGCCCGAGGACGTTCGCCGAGAAGCGCTCGACTGTCTGCGCATCGCCGCGCCGGGTGGCGGATACGTCTTGGCTACCGACCACAGCCTGCACGACGACATTCCGCTGGAAAACATCCGCGCCTACGTCGAAGTGGCCCATAAGTACGGAACCTATCCGCTGAACCTGCCCTCCCAAGATGGCGACTGCTGTTGAGGCGACAACATGCTGGAAGCATTTTTGACATTACTCGACGGAGGACGTCCGGACCAAGCTCGTTTGGACCGCCGACATTACCTATTGGATTGCCGGCCAACAGCAGGCGGGCCGCGCCGATCCAGCCTGGGACACCGAAGAGGGCTACCTGCGGTTGCACCGAGATTTGGGAATTCTGCCCTATTACTACTACGAGAAGTTTTGGGCCGCCGAACCGCGCTACGACAGCCACGTCGAGTCGATCGACGCCAAGCAAGACCACACCACCATCCGTCGTCTGCGCACGCCCGTGGGCGAACTGCGAGAGGAGAGCCGCTATTCGCCGCTCAGTTGTTCACAGGGCATTACCAAACATTTTGTCGAATCCATAGAGGACCTGAACGTTCTGTTGTACCTTCTCGAACATCGCCGTCTGGAGCCGGCGAACCTGGCCGATTGGCCCGCCCGCCGGCGGCTGTGGGCAGCCTACGACGGTCTGCCGTGCATCGGCTTGCCGCGATCCCCGCTGGCGGCCTTCTTGGTGGAATGGGCCGGCATCCAGAATGCCAGCTACCTGTTGCTCGATCATCCCGCGAAGGTGGCGGACGTTCTGCGATTGATGGAGGAACAAGAGGCGCCGATCATGGATGCCGTGTGTGAATTGTCGCCTCCGCTGGTTCACTTTCCCGACAACCTTACGAGCGAATGCACCACGCGGCTCTACGACGAGTACATGGCCGCCGGCCACCGCCGCCGCCTCGAACGGTTGCACGCCGCCGGCGTCAAGTGCGCGGTCCATCTCGACGGCACGGTCAAAGGATTGTTGCCGAAGTTGATCCGCTCCGGCTTCGATGCGATCGAGGCCTTGACGCCCAAGCCCGCCGGCGACTTGGACGTGACGGAAATTCGGGATCTCGCCGGCCGCGACACGGCGATCCTCTGGGGCGGCGTGCCGGGCATCATGTTCGCTCCGCCCTACACTTGGGAACAGATGCGGTCCCACGTCCTCCGACTGATGGACTGCTGGGGCCGGCGGCCGTTTATCATCGGCGTGGCCGACCAGGTGCCGCCCGACGGAGACATCCGGTTCTGCCGCAAGATCGCTGATCTCATTCAACACGAAAGGACCAAGGGCTAATGGACGAATTAGACAAAGGGCTGAGCATTTCCATTGCGGGACCAAGGGCCGAGAACGCCTTGGCCGAGTTCCGCCGCCAGATGGAAGCCTGGCAAATCGCTCTCCCGCCGGCGGAGCCGTTGGTGCTCGATTTCGGCCTGGGCGAATTCGACCGCGTCGGCCTGATCGAGTATTGGATCGCCAACGAGCAACAAGCCGGCTATTGCGGCAAGTATCTGTTTGTGTTCGACGGCCAGCAGTGCCCGGCGCATTCGCACCGCACGAAACACGAGACGTTCTTCCTGCTCCGCGGCTGCCTGAAGGTCGAGATGGACGGCCGGTCGCTGACGTTGCGGCCGGGCGAAGTGTTGCCGGTTCCGCCCGGCCGGGTCCACAGCTTTGAGGGCCAGGGCAATTCGCTGTTGCTGGAGTTGTCGATGCCCTGCGAGGTGAGCGACAACCGCTTTGAAGACCCGCGAATCATGGAGTGGCTGCGGCGTTTTGCCTGAAAACGTGTTTTGAAAATCTCCCCTCTCCCAAAGGGAGAGGGGCCGGGGGTGAGGGCAGTTCACGGCTTTCCTCTATTTGAAGACTAAGACGGCCCTCACCCTAACCCTCTCCCAAAGGGAGAGGGGACCGTATTTTGCATTTTAATACACGTTCTAAAAGTGAAGATGATCCATAAGCGTTTACCGAAAGACTATCTATATGCCTGCCGATGATTTTTCCTCCTTGAATTGGGCCCGTGTGGATCTGTCCTCCTGCCCGCGGATCGTTGTCCCGCCGCCTGGGCCGGTATCGGATGAATACCACCGCCGCTGCACCAGGCACTTCAAGGGACTTAGCAGCCAGGTGAAATTGTTTCCCGTGGCCTTCGAGTCGGGCAACGGCTGCGTGCTGGTGGACGTGGACGGCAACCGCTACATCGACTTTTCCTCGGGCATTTACGTGACGACGCTGGGGCACTGCCATCCGAAGGTGAGCGAGGCGATCGCCCGCTATGCCCGTCAACTGATGAACGCCCACGACTTCACCACCCGCGTGAAGACCCGGTTGGTCGAGAAACTGGCCGCGGTGCTGCCGGGCGACCTGAGCGGTTTCCAGTTCTACGACGCCGGCACGGCGGCGGTCGAGGCCGGCATGCGCGTGCTCCGCGCCGCCACCGGCCGCAGCGAGATGCTCGGTTGCTTCGACGACTTCCACGGCAAGACATACGGGGCGGTTTCGCTGGCCCACATCCGCTCACAGGTCTATGGCCGCGTGCGGATGCCGGGTGCCCACATGCTGCCGCGTCCCGACGTCTATCGCCCCCTTTGGTCCAAGCCCGACGGAACGATCGACACCGACCGCTACATCGCCTTCTACGACGAATACATCGAAAAGGGCACAGTGGGGGACGTGGCGGGATTCGTGCTCGAACCGATCCAGGGCTGGGCGGGCTCCGTCATGCCGCCGGACGATTTTTTCCCCAAACTCCGCGACTTCTGCGATCGCAAGAAACTGCTCTTGATGGCCGATGAGGTCCTGACCGGTTGGGGCCGGACCGGCAAGTGGCTGTGCCTCGAGCATTGGGGCGTCCTGCCCGACGTGGTCACCATCGGCAAGGGTTTCGGCAACGGTTTTCCGGTGACTTGCGTGGCGGTCCGCGAGCCGTACGCGGAGAGTTTCGAGCGGATCTCGGCCTCCAGCAGCTACGGCGGCAATCCGATGGCCTGCGCCGCGGCGCTCAGCGCGACCGAAGTCATCGAGGAGGAGAACCTGCTGGAGCACGCCCAACACCTGGGCGAAATCGCCCAAACATCGCCTGCGAGCGAATGAAATCCCGGCACCCGATCATCGGCGACGTGCGGGCGAAGGGCTGTTTGATGGGGATCGAACTGGTCAAAGACCGGGCGGAGAAGACGCCCTTCGACCAAGCGGGCGAGTTGGTCTATCAGAAGGCCTTCCGCAAGGGCCTGTCTTGGATTCCCGCCGGCCATATCCTGCGGATGAGCCCGGCCATCGTGATGGACGACGACACGCTGTTGAAAGGACTGGAGATGATCGACGAGGCGATTGGCGAGACGGAGAGGGAACTCGGGTACGGTTAGTTGAAGGAGCGGTTTCATGCGCGGAAGCGTGGCCATGGCAACTGGCTTAATGTAGTTCCGGGAATAAACATCATGCGAACGATCCGATTTGGCGTCATCGGTTGCGGACTGATGGGCCGCGAGTTTGCCGGCGCCGTGGCCCGATGGCGCCATCTGCCGGAAATCGACGTGCGGCCGGAGATCGTGGCCGTCTGCGACCCCAACCACGAACCTGCTGCCGTGGTATTCCGAGATGCTGCCCTCGGTGCGCCAGGCGACCGGAGATTACCGCTGCACTGCTCGAGAATCCCGCAGTCGAGGCGGTATACGTGGCCGTGCCTCATCATCTGCACCGAGAAATCTACTGCGCGGCCATTGCCGCCGGAAAACACTTGATGGGCGAAAAGCCGTTCGGCATCGACCGGGCGGCCAACGACGCCATTCTGGCGTGCCTTGCCGAACACCCCGAGACGTCTTCGTCCGCTGCTCTTCGGAGTTTCCCTTCTTTCCCGCCGTGCAGCGGATCGGAGCGATGATCGAGCAGCAGGCGTTCGGGCGGATCATCGAGGTCAACGCCGGATTCCTGCACTCCAGCGACCTCGATCCCCAGAAGCCGCTCAACTGGAAACGCATCGCCGCGCTGAACGGCCGATACGGCTGCCTGGGAGACTTGGGGCTGCACGTCTGCCACGTGCCCTTTCGCGCCGGCTGGATTCCGCGGACGGTCCGGGCGGTGCTCTCGAACATCGTCACCCAACGGCCGGACGGCCGCGGCGGAATTGCCCCCTGCGACACGTGGGACAACGCCACGCTGCTCTGCGACGCGCTCGATCCCGCCGCCGGCGATGTCTTCCCCATGACGCTGAAGACCCAGCGGATCGCCCCCGGCGAGAAGAACACCTGGTATCTTGAAGTGCTGGGCACGCGCCGCTCGGCGCGGTTCTCGACGAAAAATCCCAAGCGGCTGGAACTGCTCGATTACGCCGGCGGGGAGCAGGTCTGGGGGCAGATCGACATGGGCCACGAAACGGCCTTCAAGACCGTCACCGGGCCGATCTTCGAGTTCGGCTTCGGCGACGCCATGTTGCAGATGTGGGCGGCCTTTCTCCACGAGTTGGTTCATGGCCGGCCGGCGGCGCGACTGGCCGGTTGCGTCACGCCGGAGGAAACCGCCCTTTCGCATCGCCTCTTCACCGCCGCGTTGGAATCCCACGCCAACCAGACGGCGATCGCGGTGTGAAGCGAGAGACGGAAAGAAGGCTCGTCCGCGCATCGGCTCCTTCAATCCGGCCTTTTCACGTTCAAAGGGCAACATTGGAGATATGATACCATTGCCTGCGGTTAGGGATGGTGTTGACTAAAGTGCTGAAGTGAGTAAAATCCCTATGGTGAGAGCCATTGTGACCCAGTGGTCGGCGGTAAAGTGGGCGGTATCTCCCAAGTAGCGGTGTGAGCGGTTGGCATCCCGCCAAGGTGGCGCATGTTCGACAAATGTTCAGCTTGGTAAGCATTGTACTGCTTCCCGCGGTTGAAGGGTGGCCGAAGTGGCAGTGAAAGGTCGAGACAGTCCGGTGCGGTGAATGTTCCCGGCTTGCCTTTTCCGTGGGCGGCGTGGAGTGAGTTAAATTATGTCCGTGGCTCAATTGTCGAAGTCCAAGGAAAAGAAATTCGTCCAAGTTCACGACGCGACCGTGCGGTTCGCCGGCGATTCAGGGGACGGAATGCAGTTGGCGGGCAGTCAGTTCGCCGACATTGCGGCTGTGACGGGGACGGTGGTTTGTACTTTTCCGGATTATCCATCCGAGATTCGCGCGCCGGCGGGTTCATTGGCCGGGGTGAGCGGCTTCCAACTCAATTTCGCGGATCACCAAGTCCGCACTCCGGGAGATTCTCCCTACGTCTTGATCGCCATGAATCCGGCGGCTCTAAAGGTTAGCGCTGCCCGACTTGCAGCCGGGGGGAATCATTGTCGTCAATGAGGATGAGTTCACGGCGGCCAACCTGACTAAAGCCAAGTACTCCTCCAATCCTCTGACCGACGGTCAACTCTCGGAATTCCGCGTCATTCCCGTGGCCATGACGCGGTTGAACGAAGGGGCCCTGAAGCACTTGCAATTGCCCAATAAGGACGTGGCGCGGTGCAAGAATTTCTTCGCCCTGGGATTGAGCCTGTGGTTGTACGACCGTCCCCTGCAGCCGGTGCTGGAGTGGCTGATGAAGAAGTTCCGCAATAGCCCCTCCGTCTTGGCCGCTAACGGGGCCAGCTTGCGGGCAGGATACAACTTTGCCGACACCGCCGAACTGTTCAGCGTTCAGCACTACGGTGCGCAGCGGCACAGTTGCGGCAGGGCACTTACCGGCGGGTAACGGGAAACGAAGCCGCCGCGCTCGGCTTGGTCGCCTCGGCGCACCGTGCCGGCCGGACGCTCGTGTACGCGAGTTATCCGATTACGCCGGCCAGCGAGATTCTGCACGAGCTATCGCGGCTAAGAGAATACAACGTCCTGACCCTCCAGACCGAGGACGAGATTGCCGCCTGCGGCGCAGCCATCGGCGCGTCTTTCGGCGGGGCGCTGGGGGCGACCGGCACCAGCGGTCCCGGCCTCTCGTTGAAGGCGGAGATGCTGGGGCTGGCCGTGATGACCGAACTGCCGCTGGTGGTTATCAACGTGCAGCGGGCGGGGCCGAGCACGGGCATGCCGACAAAGACGGAGCAGGCCGATCTGCTCACCGCCATGTACGGCCGGCATGGGGAATGCCCCCTGGTGGTGCTGGCCGCGGCCACGCCTGCCGATTGCTTTGAGATGGCGTTCGAGGCGGTCCGGCTGGCAATCAAGTACATGACGCCCGTGGTGTTGCTCTCGGACAGCTTTCTGGCGAACAGTTCCGAACCGTGGCGGATAGTCGACCCCGCGGACCTTCCCGATCTGCAGGGCATCGGCTGGGCGCCGCCGACGCCCTTTTCGCCCTACCTCCGCAACTCGGAGACCCTTGTCGCGGCCGTGGGTGGCCCCCGGAACGCCGGGAATGGCGCATCGCATCGGCGGCCTAGAGAAGGAGGACGTTAGCGGAGCGGTCAGTTACGACCCGGCCAATCATCAGCGGATGGTTTCTTTGCGGCGCGAGAAGATCGAACGTATCGCCGGCGATATTCCTCCGGCCAAGGTCACCGGCCCGCCGACGGGTGATCTCTTGGTGATCGGCTGGGGCAGCACATACGGCGCGATTGCCGCCGCCGTCGATGCCGCGCAACAGGAAGGGCGATCGGTGGCCCATTTGCACTTGCGGCACTTGAATCCTTTCCCCGCCAATCTCGGCCCGCTGCTGGCCAACTATCGGCGGATTCTCGTTCCGGAACAGAATCTCGGACAACTCCTGTTAATGCTCCGGGAGCGCTTCCTTGTGCCGGCGGAGGGGTTGTGCAAAGTAGAAGGCCGTCCGTTCCGCATCCGGGACATCCGCTCGAAAATTGAACATATTTTGGGAGAAGCATCTCCATGATCGGCAACGTCCCCGAAAAGTGCATCGCTCCAATTGATGACGCCGCGCTCCCGTCCTTTACGTCGGCGGACTTCCGCTCCGACCAGGCGGTGAAATGGTGTCCCGGCTGCGGCAATTTCGGCATTCTGTCTCAAGTGCAGAAGCTATTGCCGCGGCTCGGGCATCTCGCCCGACCGGACCGTGTTTATCTCCGGCATCGGGTGCTCTTCCCGGTTTCCTTATTACATGAACACTTATGGCATGCACAGCATCCACGGCCGCGCCCGGCAATCGCCACGGGTCTGAAGTGCGCGCGGCCCGAGTTGTCCGTGTGGGTCGTTACCGGCGATGGCGACGGTCTGTCCATCGGCACGAATCACCTGATCCACTGCATGAGGCGCAACCTGGACATCAATATTCTGCTCTTCAACAATCGCATCTACGGCTTGACCAAGGGGCAGTACTCTCCTACCTCGGAGTTCGCCAAGAAGACGAAGTCCAGTCCCCTGGGCACGATTGAGCATCCCATCCATCCGATCGAGATCGCGCTGGCCTCCGAAGCGACGTTCGTTGCCCGCTCACTGGCAAGCGACCAGGCGCATCTCGGCGCGACGATGGAGGCGGCGGCACGTCATCGGGGCACTTCGTTCGTGGAAATCCTGCAACATTGCGTGGTCTTCAACGAGCGGATGCTGGCCAGTTTTCGCGACCGTGCTCTCCGCGATGACCAATTGGGCCCGTCTGGAACAAGGCCAGCCAATCCGTTTCGGAGCGGGTGGCCGCAAGGGGATTGTGCTCCGCGGCATGACGCCCGCGGTAGCGGTGGTCGGCGAGGATGGGGTCCGGGAGGAAGACCTGCTCGTGCATGATGCCCGCGCGCCTTCCCGTGCGCAGGCTTATCTATTGGCGGCACTTCGCCCCCCCGATTTTCCCACCGTATACGGCGTCTTCCGCGACGTGAATAAAGCGACGTATGAAGACCTACTGTGGGCCCAAGTCGACTCCGCGGTTGCCGGAAATGGACGGGGTGATCTGTCGCAATTGTTTAACGCCGGAACGACGTGGTGCGTCGAGTGACGTTGCCAAGCGGGGGAATCGCTAGAGCTGTCAGGGACGCAATAGGAGCAGCCGACTTGATAACAGAAGCCGCTGACGCTGATTGGGCCTCCTATGAACTGCCGTTGCACGACCAGCCCCGCCCCGCTGCAGTCGACGCCTCGGCCCCGCTTGGCGAAGATGAGGAATCCCTGCTACTTGAAAACGGGGTGTGGTTTTGTGCCCTGCGTTGGTTGGTATGTGCCGCCCTGTTGGGATTGGGTGTGTTGGCGCTGACCTTCGACGGCAGACTCCGGCAGTACGGGATTCACCTGGATCCCGGCTGGCCGTTGGGGACTACCGCCGTGCTGCTGGCCGTCAATGTGATCTACCTTCTCTTGATCCGCGCCCCTTCCACCGCCGAGCGTGCGCCGTTCGCGGGCTCTGTGGGGCTTATGGATGCAGATACTTTTGGACTTGGCAGTGCTTACCGTGGTCGTCCACTACCTGGGGAGCCTGGATACCTTCGCGCCCTTTATGTACATCTTCCATATAGTGCTGGCCTGCATTTTCTTTCCGCGCAGAGAGAGCCTTCTGGTCACGCTGGCGGCGATGGGGATGTATCTGGTGTGTATTCTCCTGGAAAGCGCGGGCGTGATCGCGCCGGCTCCGGTGCTGGCTGAGCCCGCTGATTACCGGTCCGCAATGCGGCGCCATTGGTCTTCGTAGCCCTGCATTTCTGCTCCGTGGCCTTCATCGCCGTTACGGTGTGGTATCTTGCATCCCGCCTGGCCGGCGCCTTGCGGCAGCGCGACGTGGAGCTGGAGGCCAGCAACCGCCGGCTGCGGGCCGCCACGGAAGAGCGGACGCAATACATGCTCCGCACGACGCACCAGTTAAAAGCGCCGTTTGCCGCCATCCACGCCAATGCCCAACTGTTGTTGGGCGGCTACTGCGGGCCGCTGCCGGAGCGCGCCGCGGCCGTCATCAAACAGATCGCGGCCCGGTGTGAGATGTTGTCGCGGTCGATCAAGGCCATGCTGCAGTTGGCCAATTTGCGCTCCCGCGCCGTGGCCCCACCCGCGCCGGTCCCGATCGACTTGCCGGCCTTGATCCGCGCCTGCGTTGACAGCTTCAGGCCTCAAGCGGCGAAACGCGGCGTCCGCCTGGATGAAGAATTGCCGGAAGCCTGGGCAAGCGGCAACCCGGAACACGTTCAGATGATGGTCGAGAACCTCCTCTCCAACGCCATCAATTACTCGCGCGACGGGGAACAGGTATCGGTTTCCTGCCGACCGAAGATGGGGGGAGGCGCGACCGTCGTTGTCCGCGATCACGGCATCGGCATTGCCGCCGAAAAGCTGCCGCGGATCTTCGACGACTACTTCCGCACCAATGAGGCGGTCGCCCACAACAGCGCCTCGACCGGGTTGGGGCTGGCGATCGTGCGGCAAGCGGCGGTTGCCGGGCAGATTGGGGTGCGCGTGGAGAGTGCTCCCGCCCAGGGTACGGTTTTTTCCCTCAATTTCCCCGCTGGGCAGGGATTCCAGGGGGGGGACTAGCAAGGAGAAGGGTCTATGGCTTATATTCTGATTGTGGATGACGACGTGGATTTCACCTCCGCCGTGCAGAGCGCGTTGGAAAGCCACGGTTACGAGACAGCCGTGGAGACGGTTTCCGAGCGCAGTTGCCGCGCATCCGCGAGCGTCGCCCCGACGCCGTTATTCTCGACGTCATGTTTCCGGAGGACGACGCGGCCGGTTTTGAGGTGGCTCGTTCCATTCGTCGAAATTGCGGCCAGTTGCCCGTTTTGCTGCTGACCGCCGTGAATCAGTCTTTTTCTCTGGGTTTCAGCGGCCGGGATCTCGATCCAAAATGGCTGCCGGCCGCGGATTTCCTGGAGAAACCCGTCGATCTTCAACTCCTCTGCGAGAAGGTCTCGACGCTTGTTGAAGGCGCGAAGAAATAAGTGAGGGCGTCCCGTAATTCAAAAAGGCGTATATTCCTGTAGGGAACGGGCTCTGTCCCGTACCGCTGAGATGGCGTACACCTCGGAACGCCACAGAGGGCGTTCCCTACAGACTTTACTTTCAGGACACCCTCAAATAAGTTACAATCAAAGAAGGGAGTTGCCACCGTGTTCGTCTGGGTATTTCACCGCGTAAGCGGGATTCTTCTGATCGGCTTTTTGTCCCTTCAGTTGTTCACCGGTCTTTTCCAGGCCAGCGCGTCGAATTCCGCGGCCGTGAAGGCCATTGCGGCATTGCATCAGAATGCAGCGCTGAATTGCGTGTTGGTTTTCCTGGTGGTCTTCCACGCGCTGTACGGGGTCCGCACCATCATTCTGGACTTGGGGAGCAAGCGGGAACGGCTCCTGTTCTGGTGCTGCACCATTTTGGGAGCGGTGATTTTTGCGGGCTTCCTTGTCGCCTATTTCAGCATCGTCCACAACATGATGAACAAACACGACGTGCTAGTGGTTGGGGGGGGCCTGGCGGGGCTGCGGGCGGCGGTGGAACTCTGCCCGCACTGGGACGTGGCGCTGGTTTCCAAGGTCCACCCCCTTCGTTCCCATTCCGTCGCCGCGCAGGGAGGGATCAACGCCGCGTTGTGCAATTCGCCCGAGGGCCGCGACGATACGCCGGAGAGGCACGCCTTCGACACGATCAAGGGGAGCGATTATCTCGCCGATCAGGGCGCGGTGGCCCGGATGTGCGCCCTGGCGCCGGAAGTGATCTATCAGCTCGAGCACTGGGGGGTGCCGTTCAGCCGCTTTGCCGACGGCACCATTGCCCAGCGGCCCTTCGGCGGGGGGGCTTTCCGCGGACCTGCTATGCCGCCGACAAGACCGGCCACGTCCTGTTGCACACGCTCTACGAACAGGCCCTGAAACGCGGGATCAAAGTCTTCGACGAGCGCGTTGTCACCCGCTTGGCGGTGGACGAAGATCGCTGTCACGGCCTGGTCGCTTACAACCTCTATGACGGGCGATTTGAGACCTTCGCCGCGAAGTACATCGTCTTTGCCACCGGCGGCTACGGCCGGCTGTACCGCAACTCGACCAACGCGGCAATCAACACCGGCAGCGGCATCGGGATCGCGCTGATGGCGGGCGTTCCCGTCAAGGACCTGGAGTTCGTGCAGTTCCATCCCACCACGCTCTACGGAAACAACATCCTCATCACCGAAGGCGCCCGCGGCGAAGGAGGATACCTGTTCAACCGGGAAGGGGAACGGTTCATGGAGCGGTATGCGGCCAAGGCCATGGAGCTGGCCCCCCGCGACATCGTCGCCCGCGCCATCCAGACCGAGATCAACGAGGGGCGCGGGTTCGACGACGCCTACATGCACCTGGACCTGCGCCATCTGGGCCGGGAAAAGATCCTCGAGCGGCTTCCCGGCATCCGCACCATCTGCATCGAGTTTAGCGGAATCGACCCCATCGAGGAACCGATTCCCGTCCAGCCCGGGCAACACTACTCGATGGGCGGCATCGACACCGATCCGACGGGCAAAACGAGACTCGACAATTTTTACGCGGCGGGCGAGTGCGCTTGCGTCAGCGTTCACGGCGCCAATCGCCTCGGCGGCAATTCCCTGGCGGACACGGTTATCTTTGGGCGCATCGTCGGTGAAACCATCAACGCCCGCAAAGGAGAGAACGACTTCTCGCCCAAGGAAGCCGTCCTGGAAGGGGCGTTGGCCAAACAGACGCACGAAATGGAATCTATCTTGGCCCGCCGGCAAGGAGTGCCGTACTACCAGATCCGCGACGAGATGCGCCAGGTGTGCGCCGAGCAGATGAGCGTTTTCCGGGAGGAAAAGCAGTTGTCTAGTGCCGTGGACAAATTGTCCGAGCTAAGGGAGCAATACCGGGAAGTCTACTGCCGCGCGCCGCAGGGACCGTTCAATTACGAGATCCAGCACGTGCTGGAGTTGGAGAAGCTGCTCTATATGGGAGAGATCATTGCCCGCGGCGCGCTTGCCCGGCGGGAAAGCCGCGGCTCCCACTTCCGCACGGATTATCCTACCCGAGACGATTCAGCCTGGCTCAAGCATACGCTGGCCCGGCTCGACGGCGAGCGGATCGTTTTCTCCTATTCCAACGTGGATTGCAGCCTGTATGAACCAAAAGAACGCACTTACTAAAACCTGGCGTTTTGAAATTCTCCGCTACGCCCAGTCCTCTGAGGCGCCGCCGCGGTTCCAGAGCTATGAGTTGACCTTGGACCGTCAGATGTCCGTGCTCGAGGCGCTGTGGAAGCTCCAGGACGAACAAGACCCGTCCCTGGCCTTCCGCTATTCTTGCCGGGGCGCCGTCTGCGGATCGTGCGGCATGTCGATCAACGGAACGCCGAATCTGGCTTGCCGGGTGCAATTGCATACCTTGCCGGGCGATCGCGTGGTGCTGGAGCCGCTGCCGGGCATGGAGATCATCAAGGACCTGGTCGTGGACATGACTCCTTTCTGGGAGAAGTACGAGCGCATCCGGCCTTGGCTGCACGCCGAAATCGCCGCCGCCAAGGAAAGCCGGATGAGCGAGGCCAAGCGGGCGCAGATCGACCAATACGTGCAGTGCATTCTCTGCGCTTTGTGCTATTCCGCCTGCCCGGTAGTCGAGTTCAATCCGGCCTTCACCGGTCCGGCGGCCTTGGCCAAATTGCAGCGCTTTCTGGCCGATTGCCGCGATCAGCGCCGAGCCGGGGAATACCGGGCGGAAAACTCGACGGAAGGCGTGTGGGGCTGCCACACGATGATGAAGTGCGTGGACGTATGCCCCAAGGATGTCCGCCCCGCGGACGGCATCCGCGCCGTGCGGCGGCGGCTCTTCGTCCAGCAGGTAAAACACATTGTTCCGGGAACAACCCATGAAGATTGATCAATCATACTTAGCTCGTCGGCGGTTCCTTTGCGGCATGCTCGGCGGCGGCGCGGCGGCAATCGGGGCCGGCGCGGCAATCCCCTTGCTGGAATACGCCGGCAATCTCCGCCCGGAGCCGCCCCCGGATTATGTCGTCCTGCAAAAGTCCGATTACGAGTTGCGGCCGGGAACGGCGAAGATAGTCCCCTATGGCCCCATCCCCGTGCTGCTCTTGCGGCCCGACGAAGGCGATGAGACCTTGCGGGCGCTGGACGCAACCTGCACCCATCTCGATTGCATCGTCAGCTACCAGCCGGACGAGCACCGCATCTATTGCGCGTGCCATGGCGGAGTCTATGACACCGACGGCCGCGTGATCTCGGGCCCGCCCCCACGCTCCCTGCGTAAATTTTCATGAAATTCAGCGACGGGAAACTGATCCTTGCCCTCGTAGAGGCAAACCTGGAGAAAGCAAACCTTGAGAAAGCGACTTGAAAAGTACCGCTGGACGGCCCTCCGCGCCCAGACCGTCTCGTGGCTCCACGAGCGGATCGACTGGGACCCCCTGGTCGGATTCTTGGCGAAGAAGACCGTGCCTATTCATCGCCATAGCTGGATCTACTTGCTGGGCGGGGCTTCGCTGTTTCTGTTCGGTCTGCAGGTGGCCACGGGCTGTCTCTTGATGCTGTATTATCAGCCGTCGGAGGCCACGGCGCACGAAAGCGTGCAACATATCATGACCCAGGTCCCCTATGGATGGCTGATCCGCTCGATACATGCCTGGGGGGCAAGCCTGTTCATCGCCGTGGCCCTGCTTCACTTCCTCACCGTGCTCCTCAGCCGGGCCTATCGCAAGCCCCGCGAGTTGACCTGGCTTTCCGGCGCTGATGTTGGCCTTGGCCTTGGGCTTCGGCTTCAGCGGTTACCTCTTGCCCTGGAACGAGTTGTCCTACTTCGCCACGCGCGTGGGCACGGAGATCCCGGCCGTGATTCCGGGCATCGGCGACTTTGTTGTCCATTTCCTCCGCGGCGGCGAACAGGTGACGGGCCTTACGATTACCCGCTTTTTCGCCGCGCATACCATGATTCTGCCGTTGACGTTCGGAGCCCTACTGACAATTCACTTGCTGATGATCCAGTTCCAGGGACAGAGCCTCCCCTTGGGCATGGCCCCGAACGAGGTCCGGGATGAGCGGCCCTTCTTCAGCGAGTTCCTGCTGTTCGACGTATGCGTGTGGTTGCTGCTTTTGGGGGTGATTGCCACGCTGGCGGTGTTCCTGCCGACAGAAGTCGGGCAAAAGGCCGACGTGCTCAAGCCCGCGCCGCTGGGCATCAAGCCCGAGTGGTATTTCCTCTTCATGTTCAAGACGCTAAAAGTCGTGCCCGAGATGCTGGGCGTGGCGCTGTTTGCACTGGGTGCGTTGTTCTTTCTGTTCGTTCCTTTCCTGGACCGCAATGCCCGGCTTGAGCGCAGCAGCCGCGGCTTGACCGCTTTGTTTGTGGCCGCGCTGCTTTACGTGGCGATCTTCGAGGTCTGGGCCTGTCTCGAGCCCGGCGTGAAGGAGGCCCCCGAGACGATTACAGCAGATACGTACGGTCTTTCCGGCGGTTTAATATCCCTGCTGCTGTTTTGGAGCGGAATCGTCTTTCTTTGGTTCTATCTCGGCAAACTGCTGGTGGAGAATTCGCGTATCAGAAGACTCTATGCCAATCACGGCGAGGCCGACCAGGGCGGCGCCGGCGACGAATTGGCCGCTGAAAAACAATAAGCTGTCGTCCAAAAACAACTTGTAGCACAGCCGCCCTCGGCTGTGCGAATTGCCCTGGACAGCCGGGGGCGGCTGTCCTACATATACTGAAGTTGTTTTTGGACGACCGCTAAGTGTCGCCTTTCGCTCCGCGAAAGCACGTCCTTTCGCGGAGCGAAAGGCAACTGTGCGGACAAATTATTGTTTCACGGTGAATCGGAAAGCACGAGGGACTCGTGAAGATCCACGAATACCAGGCTAAGCAGATTCTCCGCGCGGCGGGCGTCGCCGTGCCCCAGGGTCGCGTAGCCGACAGCCCCGCGGCCGCCGCCGAGGCCTTCGCGGACCTGGGCGGAAAGACGGCCGTGCTGAAAGCACAGATTCATGCCGGCGGCCGCGGCAAAGGAGAGGTCGCGGACGTCCCCGGGCAACACGGCGTTCAATTGGTGCACAGCCCGCAGGAGGCGGAGGAGGTCGCCGAAAATCTATTGGGCCACCGGCTGGTTACGGTGCAGACGGGACCGCCGGGACGGACCGTTCGTCATTTGCTGGTCGAAGAGACATGCGCGGCTGCCGGCGAATTCTATCTCGCCGCGGTCATCGACCGGACGGCCGAGAAACCGGTGTTGCTCGCCTCTTCGCAAGGCGGGATGGAAATCGAGCAGGTGGCCGCCACCTCGCCCGGCAGCCTCCACGCCGAGCCCTTCGATCCCGACGGCGGACTGCGGCCCTATCAGGTCCGCAAGGTCGCTTGGCGTCTGGGCTTGCCGCGGACGGCGTGGCGCGGGGCTGAGGAATTCATGGCGGGAATCGGCCGCGTCTTCGTCAAATACGATTGCAGCCTCCTGGAAATCAACCCCTTGGTGCTGACCTCCGAAAACCGTTTGCTGGCCCTGGACGCCAAGATGAGCTTCGACGACAACGCCTTGTACCGCCATCCGGAACTGGCCGCTCTCCGCGATCCGGCCGAAGAGGACCCGGCGGAGCGGAGGGCCGGCGAGGCGGGCCTCAGCTACGTCAAGCTCGACGGTGACATCGGTTGCCTGGTCAACGGGGCGGGATTGGCCATGAGCACCATGGACCTGATCAAACTCCACGGCGGCGCTCCCGCCAATTTCCTCGACGTGGGCGGCGGCGCCAGCCTCGAACAAGTCACCGAAGCCTTCCGGATGCTGGCCGCCGATCCCGACGTCCGGGCGGTGCTGGTCAACATTTTCGGCGGCATCATGCGCTGCACCATCGTCGCCAACGCCCTGGTCGAGGCTTGCCGCTCCTTGGCCTTCACCGCCCCCTTGGTCGTGCGGCTGGAGGGAACCGAGGCCGATCAGGGATGCCGCATCCTCGCGGACAGCGGGCTGAACGTCATTAGCGGGACCGATTTGGCCGACGCCGCGAAAAAGGCCGTTGCCGCGGCTCGTAGAGCCAGGGAAGGGAAGGGACCATGAGCATCCTCGTCGACCGCAACACCCGCGTCCTCTGCCAGGGAATCACGGGCCGGGCCGGCCAATTCCACACGCAGCATTGCCGCGAATACGGCACCCGGATCGTTGGCGGCGTAACGCCCGGACGGGGCGGCCAGACCGTCGATGGCCTGCCGGTGTTCGACACGGTCGTCGAGGCGGTGGAAGCGACGGGCGCCGACGCGACGATGATCTTCGTCCCGCCGGCCTTTGCAGCCGACTCCATTTTGGAAGCGGCGGATGCCGGTATCCGGCTCATCGTCGCCATCACGGAAGGTATTCCGATTCTCGACATGGTGCGCGCCATGGAGGTGATCCGCCGCCGCGGCTGCCGGCTGATTGGTCCTAACTGCCCCGGCGTAATCACACCGGGAGAGTGCAAGATCGGCATCATGCCCGGCTACATTCACCGCCCTGGCCCGATCGGCGTGATCAGCCGCTCGGGCACGCTCACCTACGAAGCGGTGTGGCAACTGACGCAGATCGGACTCGGTCAATCCACTTGCGTCGGTCTGGGAGGAGACCCGATCGTCGGGGCTTCGTTCGTGGACGTCCTGAGCATGTTCGCGGACGACCCGGCCACGGAAGGCGTTCTGATGATCGGCGAGATCGGCGGCGCGGCCGAAGAACAAGCGGCGGCTTTCGTCGCCGAGGGCTTCCACAAACCGGTGGCCGCGTTCATCGCCGGGCAAACGGCGCCGCCGGGCAAGCGGATGGGCCATGCCGGCGCGATCGTCTCCGGCGGCAAAGGGACCGCGGCCGAGAAGGTCGCCGCGCTCGAGGCCGCCGGCATCCGCGTGGCTCGCAGCCCGGCCGAAATGGGACTGACCATGCAGGCACTACTGAAGAGATAAGTGAGGGCGTCCTGGAATTGATTGCTGTAGGAGGCGACTCCTGTCGCCGATTAGAGGGGGTTAGCACTCCATCGGCGACAGGAGTCGCCTCCTACAAGTGGTTGTGTTATGATTGCAATTGCAGAACAGCCTTAGATAAGTCATCCAATCGATATGGATCGGGGAATCAATAACTGTCATCCTGAGCGCAGCGAAGGATCTTCGTGCATCCAGACCAGATCCTTCGCTGCGCTCAGGATGACCGCCAATTCCGACAGTTATTGATTCGCCCATCCTCGCTTTTGCAGAAGGAGTATCTCCCATGACGCAACTTCTGGTTATTGACGACGACGAAGATTTCGCCGGCGCGGTGCGAATGGTGCTCCAGTCGCGAGGCTTCGACGTGGCCATGGAATACGACCCGCTCCAGGCGCTGCAACGGATCGAGCAGAAGCAACCCGATGCCGTAATCCTCGATGTTATGTTCCCCGAGGACCCGGTGGCGGGCGTTAAATTGGCGCGGACTCTGCGGCAGAAGTTCCCGGAATTGCCGATCCTGATGCTCACTGCGGTCTCTCAACAGATGCCCTTGGCATTCAGCAGCCGCGACATTGATCCGGCGCTGCTGCCGGTTACGGAATTCATCGAGAAACCCATCGACTTCACCCTATTGTGCGACAAACTTGACCGGCTGCTCAACCGGCCGACGATTGCCACCGAGGAACACTCCTGAGGGCCGTTGCCGCCGCCTCCGTAACCATTCACGGGGGACTGTCCCAATTTTCGCGGCGTGAGGGACGTAGCCCCGCGAACTAGCTTTACCGCCGCGAAAATGGGACTGTCCCCCTGGGGCGGCGGCGCGTAGGGTGGGACAAGCGCAGCGCAGTCCCACCATGCGTATTTTGCGGTGTTTATGGTGGGACTGCGCTGCGCTTGTCCCACCCTACTGTTCTTGGGGAACGGTCAGCGGGTGTCGATCGGTATGTAATCCGTTTTCGTCGGACCGACGTAGACCTGCCGGGGACGCTGGATCTTGGTGCCCGGATCGTCGTGCTGCTCTTTCCATTGGGCAATCCAGCCGGGAAGCCGTCCAATGGCAAACAAGACCGTGAACATATTGGTGGGAATGCCAATTGCCCGCAAGAGAATGCCGCTATAGAAATCCACGTTGGGATAGAGATGCCGCTCGACGAAGTACGAATCGGCCAGGGCCAATTCTTCCAGTTTCCGGGCGATGTCCAGCAGCGGGTCCTGCCGCTTCATCTGGGCAAAGACCTTGTCGCACTCTTCCCGCAGGATTTTCGCCCTCGGATCGTAGTGCTTGTAGACCCGATGGCCGAAGCCGGCGAGACGGAAGGGATTGTTCTTGTCTTTGGCGCCGCGGATGCAATCGGCGGGGATGAGCCCACCGTGATGGATGCGCTCGAGCATACTGATTACCTCGACGTTGGCGCCGCCGTGCAGCCGTCCCCAAAGCGCGCTCACTCCCGCCGCACAAGATGCGAAAAGGTTGGCTTGCGACGAGCCCACGATCCGCACGGTTGAGGTGCTGCAATTCTGCTCGTGATCGGCATGAAGGATGAAGATCAGGTTCAGCGCGTCCTCCACCTCCTTCGTCACGATGTACTGGCTGTAGGGAATGGAGAACATCATGTGCAAATAATTGGCGCAATAGCGAAGATTCGGGTCGGGGTAGGTGAACGGCAGCCCCAACGAGCGGCGGTAGGAAAAGGCGGCAATCGTGCGGACCTTGCTGATCAGCCGCGCGGCCGCTTCCTCCAGCGATTCTTCCGTCTCCAAGGCAAAGAACTCCTGGTGGTAACAGGCCAGATTGCTCAACGTCGCGGAGAGAATGGCCATCGGCGGCGCGTTCAACGGTATGTGTTGAAACTGATGCTTCATGCCCTCGTGCAATAACTCGTTGGCCGTCAAGAGACCGCTGAACTTTTTCAACTCCTCCGAGCGCGGCAACCGCCCAAAGATCAGCAGCCACGCTGCCTCGACGAAGTTCGGTTTGTCGACAAACTGCTCGATGGGGATGCCGCGATAACGGAGAATGCCGTTTTCGCCGTCGGTGAACGTGATCGCACTGCGGCAGACGGCGGTGTTGCCCAACGAGGGGTCGTAAGTGACCAGGCCCGTCTGATCGCGGAGCTGGGTAATGTCCAAAGCCCGCTCCCCCTCCGTCCCCACCAGCAGGGGTAACTCATAGGTCCGCTCACCAATCGTTAGGATTGCGTTTTCTGGCATGGGCCGTCTCCTGAATTAAGGCTGCCAATCGAAAAGCGGTATCCACTGTCTCCACGACGGTCCCATTATAGCCGGAAATGCAGCCGTGCGAGAAGCCGCCCGAAGCGTTTTCCTGATGATGCAGACTTAACAGCCCGTTGAATAAGTCAGTATTGAGGATTATGGGTGCCACTGCTGGCTTGTCCAGCAGTGAAATCCCAGGGTTTTCTCCATTCACTGCTGGACAAGCCAGCAGTGGCGCCCTTTTTCAACAGGCTGTTAACGGTGGTCCAAAAACAACTTGTGGTGCAGGCGCGGAACGTCCCGCCAGACGCCGTCGCGCGGCGCCCGGCTCTTCAGCGCCAATTGTTTCTTCAGTGCCTCCAGGGCGTTGGCCGCCTTGTATTCCTGCCAGAAACCCACCATGGCGTTGAACAACAGCAGCACGAGAATGATGGTCAAATCGTCCCAGTGCCGGACAACGGCCGAAAGAACCGCCGCGACTTCGATCATCCAGGGAATCGGCCCCCAGAAGTAACCCAGGAACTTCAGTAGCGGGTTGAACTTCCTTTCTTCCAAGGCGTTCGGGCCGAAGCGGGCCAGACGCTGCTTGGCCTCATTGCCCGTAAGCCCCTAGCGCGAGGCGGAAAGGCTGCTGAAAAGCCTGTCAATATCTTCCCGTTCCGCCGCGTCGCTGGAAATCCGCTCGATGGACATTGGCATAAATCGAATTGCTGTAAGGCAGAAACACGCCTCGTTGCGCCGTTCCTGCCACACCCAACCGCCGTTCCTTCAGCAGCGTCTTGGTGTGCGTCGGATGATACCCGGAGTATTTTATACCCCCACGTTTCAAACGGTTAAATCCGCCAACTCCTCTGGCAACCGTTCACAGGGGACTGTCCCAATTTTCGCGGCGCCAGGGACGTAGCCCCGCGAATCTAACAAGGCGGAGAGGTTCCGTACGGTCAACAGGCTTGACGGGGATATGATCCGCGCGAGTGTGAATGCCCGACGTGCAGACACGCGGCCCGTCACGACAGGCCGCCTTCCGCTTCAGAAGTCGTAATGAGCAGATGACTGCCGGGTGTAACGCCCGCTGAATTCCCGGAAACGCTGCAAAAACGCTACCGGCAGGCGGCGCAGCAAGCAGGCGTGGGGCAGCAAATCGTCACGGGCACTTGCCGGTAGACCACCTTCGGCACGCACACCGTGATGGTGTACGGGACTTGTTTGGCCACAACACGCTTTCGCTCTTCCATCTTCTGGTAGTGCTGAGGGGTAGCCGTCGGGTAGGGCACCTTGCGGAGGACCTCCACCGGCGCCATGTCGCAACAGGGGGCCGGTTGGCTGCAAGGCGCCGGAGCGCACGTCTTGGCCGGCCCGCAGGGCGGCGTCGGGCAGGGCTGCATCACCGTACACGGGGCACAACGATGGGCCGTCCCTTCCACGTATTTAACGGCATCAACCGGCACCTTCTCCACCACTTCCACGTATTCCGTCTTATAACAGGTCTGCTCCACTTCCTCATAGACCACTTCGCGGCACGTCTTCATGACGGTCATGGTGCAGCAAGGTTGCGTGCAGCAAGACGGACAGCAGACGTGGCGCCAGCAACTCCGTCGGACGGCTCCGCAGTAGCAGGTGGAGCAGGCGTCGGCGACGCTGCCGATTCCAACAAACAGCAACATCACGATCATCGAAAATTGCCGAATCGGTCGCATGACAGGTTTCTCCGTATTCGAGGGAAGTACCCTTGGGGATCGTTTGTAGGACAGGTTGCCAACCTGTCCCACGTTGAAATTCACCTACCATCAATATCCGCCAGATGCAGCGCGGCATTTTGACTATATTTTGCAGTATCGCGAATCCAATACAACCCACCCAGTAGTTATAACCGGCATTTCTTATTGGAAATAGATGTGGATTAATGGACTATTGTAGGGGGATCAGACAATCTAGATTGAATTGTCCGTTTATGACTAAAGGCCGAATGATTGCGTGTCGAAACCAGAATTGGTGGGGTGGAAGCGGTCGTATCAAATAGAGGGAACGCTCGATTTCTCCGAGGGGGGGGATATGAGAGTAGCTGTATTTTTTGGTGTGCTGGTTGCTTTCGCCACACTGGCGCCCGGATTGGATACTTACGCCCAGCGCCTGCGCCGGCGCCGACAAACACTCTTTGGCACTTCCTGGGGATTCCGCAGGGAATCCAAAAACTCAAGGATGCCCACAAAAACAAGAACGGCAATCATCCGGAACGGGAGCGCAAGCCGCCCCTGAAGCGGATCGGCGATCCCGCCAACCTGGAATCGCAGAACCCCGCCATCAAGGCGGCGGCCAAGGTCAAGACGGAAGAGGACCTCGCCCCGCAAAAGATCAAGGCCATCAAGTATCTGGCCACCATCGGCTGCGGCTGCTACCCGGGCGTGAAGGAGGCTTTGCTGGCCGCCCTGGATGATTGCACCGAGGAGGTCCGCTATCAGGCCGCGATCGCGCTGTGCGAGGCCGCCGGAAACCACTGCGAGCGCTGCGGCAAGACCTGCTGCAACGTCGAGGTGATGAACAAGCTGGAGGAGAAGGCCCACGGACAGGACGCCAGCGGCTGTTTCAAGGAATCGTCGTCGCGGGTGCGGGCGGCCGCGGAGAACGCGCTGAAGGCCTGCAAGCGGAAGGTTCCGCCGGGAGCGGCGCCGGCCGAGACTCCGACGAATAAGGAGTTGCCCTTGCAGCCCACGCCGGCGATACCGAATCCGCCGTCCGGCATGGAAGCGCCTCTGCCGAGTGACAGGCCCACGCCGCGACCCATTGGCGGGGCAACTTACCGGCCCGACCGCGGTCAGCCGATCCGGGTTGCCGGATATTCGGCCGCGGCAGATTCCCAGCCGGATGGGGACTCGGGAAGCACGATCGGTTTTGCGGAGGTCAAGGACGGCAACGAGGGCACGCCGGGCGACGAGTTGGCGCTGGCCCGGCGTCCGCGATGGTGCCCGCCCTGTCCCTGCCCGCGTTTGCCGGGCGAGACAGCGCCGGGCGAAACCGCGCCGGGCGAGACGACTCCTCCCAGCCCCCTGGGCGAAGAGGCCGCTCCGCCGTCGAACGCCCTGGCCGGCAACTACGGCGCGGCCTCAGGTCCCGCGTCGTCGGCGCCGAACATGATTGGCGATTTCTTCGGCGGGGGTGCGCGGTTCTTCGGCGCAGGTGCGCTGGGGAGCGTCCAGAACGCATCAGTGGGAATCGCCGGAGGCGACCGCAGATACAAGATCGTGGAAGCCGAGAGCCCGATTCCCACCGATCGCGTATTCTTCAACTACAACCATTTCCAGAACCCTCTTTTGGACATCGAGGGCAACGCCCGCAATTTGGACCGGTTCACGTTCGGCATCGAAAAGACTTTCCGGGACGGATGGTGGTCCGTGGAGCTTCGCGCTCCGTTTTCCTCGGATTACAACTCGGCGCAATCCTTGGCCCCCGGGGCGGCACTGTCCGACACCGAGTTCGGCGATCTGGCCATGGCGGTCAAACGGTTTCTCATCCGCCGCGATACCTTTAAGGTCTCGGGAGGGCTGGGCATCGTTTTCCCCACCGGTGAAGACTGGACGTGCGCGGACGTTTCGGGAACCGTCGACGTGAAGGTGCGGAACGAGGCCGTGCACCTTCAGCCCTTCTTGGGCGCCGCTTGGCAGCCTAACGAAAAGCTCTTCTTCTTGGCGTTCAGTCAGGTCGATCTCGACGCCCACGGAAACACGGTGCTGATGCGCAATCTCAGCACTCCCGGCGACCTCAGTTCCGTCGGAGTGTTCCAGGAACAGAATCTGCTGTTTGTCGATTTTTGCGTTGGTTACTGGATGTACCAGAATTCCTGCGCGTCCTTTATTACGGGGATCGCCCCGGTCGTGGAACTACACTATGCGACCACGATGCAGAACGAGGATTTCGTGTCGGGACCGTTCGGCGTGATCGGCGCGGGAAATCCGCAATCGGGCCCGGTCGGTTCCGGTCGACGCGACGTTTTGAACCTCACGGGCGGTTTGCACTTCCAAATGGGCCGGCTCTCGACATTGACGGTGGCGGGGGTAGCGCCGTTGAGAAAAGCGGAAGATCGCGAGTACGATGCCGAGTTCGTCGTGCAGTTCAACCGCCGGTTCTGAGCCGCGTTATATAGTGAAATGATTGGATTGGGAACACGAGTGAAGCGGGAAGCTTCGCCTATTAGAGAGGAAATGTCATGCGACGAAGAGATCTTATCTGCTTAATTGCCCTGGCCGCCACTCTGGCGACCGGATTGGACACTTATGCCCAGGCGCCGGCTCCGGCGCCGGCGCCGACGAACACTCTTTGGCACTTCCTGGGGATTCCGCAGGGAATCCAAAAACTCAAGGATGCCCATAAGAACAAGAACGGGAACCATCCGGAACGGGAGCGCAAGCCGCCCCTGAAACGGATCGGCGATCCCGCCAACCTCGAATCGCAGAACCCGGCCATCAAGGCGGCGGCCAAGGTCAAGACGGAAGAGGACCTCGCCCCGCAAAAGATCAAGGCCATCAAGTATCTGGCCACCATCGGCTGCGGCTGCTACCCGGGCGTGAAGGAGGCTTTGCTGGCCGCCCTGGATGATTGCACCGAGGAGGTCCGCTATCAGGCCGCGATCGCGCTGTGCGAGGCCGCCGGAAACCACTGCGAACGCTGCGGCAAGACCTGCTGCAACGTCGAGGTGATGAACAAGCTGGAGGAGAAGGCCCACGGACAGGACGCCAGCGGCTGTTTCAAGGAATCGTCGTCGCGGGTGCGGGCGGCCGCGGAGAACGCGCTGAAGGCCTGCAAGCGGAAGGTTCCGCCGGGAGCGGCGCCGGCCGAGACTCCGACGAATAAGGAGTTGCCCTTGCAGCCCACGCCGGCGATACCGAATCCGCCGTCCGGCATGGAAGCGCCTCTGCCGGAGTGACAGGCCCACGCCGCGACCCATTGGCGGGGCAACTTACCGGCCCGACCGCGGTCAGCCGATCCGGGTTGCCGGATATTCGGCCGCGGCAGATTCCCAGCCGGATGGGGACTCGGGAAGCACGATCGGTTTTGCGGAGGTCAAGGACGGCAACGAGGGCACGCCGGGCGACGAGTTGGCGTTGGCCCGGCGTCCGCGTTGGTGCCCGCCCTGTCCCTGCCCGCGTGAAGAGACCTACGCCCCTGGGCCGTGTCCCCGTTTGCCCGGCGAGACAGCGCCGAGCGAAACCGCGCCCGGCGAGACGACTCCTCCCAGCCCCCTCGGCGAAGAGGCCACTCCGCCGTCGAACGCCCTGGCCGGCAACTACGGCGCGGCCTCCGGCCCCTTATCGTCGGCGCCGAACATGATCGGCGATCTGTTCAGCGGCGGAGGGACGATGACGTTCGGCATATTTAATTCGGACCTGCCTGCAGCCGATAACCCTGGGTTCCGGGAACGTGGCGATCGCCGGCGGCGACCGCGTTTTCAAGATCGCCGAGAATGATAGTCCCTTCCCCAGGGACCGCGTGTTCTTCGGCTTCAATCACTATCAGAACGCGCTGCAGGACGTGGCGTTCAACCAGCGCAATTTCGACCGCTACACCTTCGGGTTCGAGAAGACGTTCTTCAACAAGCAGTGTTCCGTGGAGTTGCGCATTCCCTTCGGCAGCGGCCTGAACTCGGTTCAGACGATCGGGCCGGACGCTTCACTGACGGGGACCGAGTTCGGCAACCTCCCTCTGGTGTTCAAGGGGATTTTGCATCAATGGGACACCTTGCTGATCTCGGCCGGAGTGGGAATTTCCTTGCCCACGGCTCGTGATGCACAGTTGTTCTATCAGGGGCAGGAGCAACTTTTAATCCGCAACCAGGCGGTGCACGTCTCGCCGATCCTGGGTGCCTGGTGGACGCCCAACGACCGTTGGTTCGTGCAGGGATTCGCCCAAGTGAACTTCGACACCAACGGCAACGACGTGTACATGAACAACGGGGAGGGAATGGATTACACGGGCACATTCCAGGACCAGAGCCTGCTGTTCGTGGACCTGGCCATCGGCCGATGGCTCTATCGGAACCCGTCAGCGCGGGGCCTGACGGCCGTGGTGCCGACCGTCGAGTTGCATTATACCAGCACTTTGCAGAATGCGGACGTGGTGCGGGGATTCGGCCCCAACGATACTTTCACGACCGTGAGCAGCACCTATAATCGGGCGGACGTGTTGGACCTGACCGCCGGCTTGCATTTCCTCTTCGGCGAGCGCAGCGCTTTGACCGTCGCCGCCGTGGCGCCGCTGAGGACCGGAGACAACCGGATGTTCGACGCCGAGTGCCTCGTCCAGTTCAACCGCTGGTTCTAAACTGTCGTGAGCAAACTGCCGGCGGCTAAGCCGCCGGAATGGGCGTGAAATACGAGGGTGCTGCACCGGAGGCTGTTAGCCTCCGGCTATTACAACATTACTTCTTAGATTTAGAGGCGGCCTGGTACTTTTCCAGACGGGAGCGGTATTCGGCCTTGGTCTGCTCGTCGGGGGCCAACTCGAGGGCCTTGGCCTCCCACTGGGCCGCTTCCGCCGGCTTGCCTTGCCGGGAGAAGTCGGCGGCCAGGGCGTCCAGCCGGGCGTGCAGCTTGACGTTTTTCGGATCGAATTGCAGGACTTCGGTGAAGTCCTTGGCGGCCAGATTCGGGCTTGCCCTCCATCCGGTAACAGGCGGCGCTGAAACAGCAGGGCGTCTTCGAGGCGGTACGATGCGTCCGGCGTCTTGCGGCAAATCTCGACCGCGCGGTCCAGATCGGCCCGGGCCTGGTTGAGATCGGCGGCGGCCCCGCTTTCGCCGAATTTGGCCATGTAGGCGATTCCCCGATTGGCCAGCGCCGCGGCATTCTGCGGGTTTCAAGCGGATTGCCGCGGAGAAGTCGGCCAGCGCCTCATCGAGGTTTCCCATGTCCTGATATACAAGCCCGCGGGAGAGGTGATCCGCGTCATTGTCCTTCAGTTTGAGCGACGCGCGATGAGGTCGTCCACGGCTTTGGCGTACTCGTGCTTGCCGTACCAGGCGGCCGCCCGGCGGACGAAGATCAGCGCATTGCCGGGATCGTACTTGGCGGCCTTGTCGAAATCGGCAATCGCGGCTTCGAAGTCGTTATTGTTCAGGGACGCGGTGCCCAGTTGCAGGAAGGCCTCCGCGCACTTTTGGCGGCTTTCCTGGCCCAGGTCGCCCTGCGGATCGAGCGCGATCACTTTCTCGAAATCGGCGGCGGCCGCGGCGTAGTCCTTGTCGGCCAGCAGGCCGTTTGCCTGGAGAAACCGCGCCGCCGTGTGGCCCTCGTCCAACTGGAGGGCGCCGTCGAGATCGGCCCGGGCTTCCTTGCGCCGGTCGAGTTGCAGATAGGCGCGGGCCCGGTTCGTCAGGTCCTCGGCCGTCTTGCGGATCGCCAGCGCGGCGGAAAACTGCTCGACCGCCTTGCCATATTCCTTCGCGGCAAGCAGCGCCTGACCGAGAGCGCTGGCGGCGCGGGCGTCGTTCGGCGCCACTTCTCGCGCGCGTTGCAGGTCGGGCAGCGCACGTTCATACTGCTTGTTCTGGAGATGGCGCAGCCCGCGGTCGAGATAGGCCTGAACGTATTCTTTCCGTCCCTTGTAGTCCTGGGCATGGTCGGGGTCGAGCCGAATGGCGGCCTCGAAATCGCTGATGGCCGAGCCGAGCCGGCTCTCGTTCATTTGACATCGGCCGCGGCCGAAATAGGCTTTGGCTTTGATGTCCGCCGGGCCGTTGCCGTCGATTACGGCGGTGTAGGCCGCCACCGCCCCGGTCCAGTCGCCCTGTTCGGCGAGCGCGTCGGCCCGCTCGGTTCCCGGCGGCGCGGGAGGCGGAATCGGGGTTGGAGTGACCTTTGGAGCGGATATTGGGGTGGTAGATGAACTGCCAGAGTTGGTTGGGGTGGCAGTTGAACTGCCACCCCGACGTGTTTCGTCTTTCGCATTTCCGTCGAGGGATGTTCGCCGCGTTTGTTCCACAGCCACCAACCGCCCAACGCAATGCCGCCCAACAACGCGACCAGAATCAGCGGCACGGCCAGCCGCCGGCCGGGGCGGGCCGCGCGATGGGACTCCGCCGACCGCCGTTCCGGCGGCGGCGGCGTGCAACGCCTCGACCAGGGCCACGACGGACGGATACGCGCTTCGCCGGATCGCGCAGCGTCGCCCGGCGCAACACGGCCTGCTCGCTCGTCTGGCAAGCGGGAGAAGTCCAGTTTCTCCTGCTCCTTTGCCGCCATGACGGCCGCCAGCGTTTCGTTCTGATAGGGGAGCACGCCCGTCCGCAACTCGTAGTAGGAAATCGCCAGCGAGTATTGATCGGTCGAGGCGCTGGGCTGGCCGGTTTGCAAGCACTCCGGGCGCGGCATAGGC
Organism: uncultured Planctomycetota bacterium; assembly: GCA_963733145.1. Classification (GTDB taxonomy): domain Bacteria; phylum Planctomycetota; class Planctomycetia; order Pirellulales; family Thermoguttaceae; genus JAHIKV01. The sequence goes on from CAVTCJ010000004.1 coordinate 165,350, forward strand.
GATGGTGGAGGCGGCGGTCGTGGCCCGATCGGCGCCCAACATGCGGGCCAGGCCGAAATCGCAAATCTGCGCCGCCCCGCCCACGGTCATCAGGTTGTGCGGCTTGATGTCGCAATGCTGGATCGCCGCCGGTCCCGATCCCATCTCGTGGACCGGGCTGTTGAGGAAGTCGATGGCCTCGGCGACGTCCTCCATGTAGCGAAACAACTCCTCCGGCGGAATCCCGTCGAGCCCCTCCGCGCGGCACTGCTCGAGCCGGTCGAAGAGACTGACGTCGCAGAGCCCCATGGCGACGATCAATTCGGCGGCTTGCGGGCGTCCCAAGTCGGGCGGGGCCACCATCGTCGCCCGCATCTGCGGCCGGCTGGCTCTGGTCGCCCGGCATCGTCTCCTGCAGAGTCACCGCGTCGTCGAGGATCAAGCCGTCCTTGTCCTTCAGCCAGAAGGCGATGATCGGCACGAGGTTCGGGTGGCGGATTTTTTTGACGAGCTGCAGGGCGCGGAACTCCTTGCGTCCTTCGAGGCCGCCGAGGCGGATGATTTTCAGGGCCGCCTCGGCCCCGCCCGGCGCGATCGCCTTCCAGACCTCGCCGAAGCCGCCGCGCCCCAGGAAGCTCTCCAGCCGGTAGCCCGACCCCGGGATGGGCTCGTCGCCTTGGGTGTAACTGTGAGCCATGATTTTGTACCCATCACTCTGGGTATGTAGCCGAAAAGAAGAAGTTGGTGAATTTTATTGTGGTGCAGGCGTCTCGCCTGCATCAGTTGGGCAGGCGAGACGCCTGCACCACAAATGAAAACGGCACAGGTTGTATTTTTGCAAGCCCTAAAAAGACCGGAGACTACATCGTTGCCGCGACTTCCTGACTCCCTTCGTATACCGCCAGTTCTTCATGCAGCCGGGCAATCATTTTCCGAATGCCGGCTTTCGTGAGCCCCTTGCTGGCATTGGGGTGTTCCTGCTGAAGTCGAGCCAGCCAAGCTTCCAAGCGGCGCAACTCTTCCCGGGCCTTTGCGTATTCGTTCGCATCTGAAATCAAAATAACATCTCCAGATATCCCTTTTGATGCTCGTCCCACCAACCATCAAATTATACAACAATCCGCTCAGGAAGGGGAGGAGACCGCCACATTGAATCGCGAGTGGATATTTGAGGTCCGCTCGGATCAATCCTCCGGCACGGTCACGCGGAGCGGCCGCGGCGCGGCGATCGCCCCCGCGACGAGTTTCTTCCGCGCGGTCAGCAGCAGGCGATAATCGTCCACCTCGGACCGTGCCGCGTTCTCGTAGAAGAACGTATGGCGGATGACGCCCGTGCTCACGTTGTAACGATGGATGACCCGCTCGGGCGGCGGCTGCATCTCGACCTTCACCGAATACAGGTCGCCGCCGGGCGGATGGCGTTCGACGACGATTACCCGGAACGGATCGCCGGGACGTTGGCCGGCGACGGAGTTCATCTCGAAGGACACGCCCGGCGCCGCGGCCAGGTCCAGCTTGCCGGAGCGGAAGTCGCCGACGCGGAACGTGCGGTCGGGGGGCGTTCGCTGCAGCTTGCACCACAGCCGGATCTCGGCCTCCTTGATCGACGCCGGCCAATTCGGCGCCAGGCACGTGAGCACCGGCACGGGACAGTCGGGCAGGAACGTCACGTCGTAAAAGACGTACTCTTTGACGCCGCCCGAGGCGACGGTGCCGACCGGGCGGACTTCGATCCAGGCCTCCTGCGGCCGGGGACTGAATTGCTCCGCGTCGGAGTTCTGCACCGAGACGAAGAACTTTACGGCCGCGGATTTCCATTCCGGCAGATGGGCGCCAAGGAAAAACAGCCGGTTCCGCTCGTCGCCCGGCGCCGGAACTTTGTCGATCGCGTCGCGAAGCCCCTTCGAGTAACGATGATGGATCAGGCGATATTTGCCCTCCTCACCGTTGCGGGCGACGAACAGTTCGAGGGCCTCGCCCCCTTCGACCGCCACCCGCGCATCGGCCGAATGCTCGGGATCGATCAGCCGCACGAGATAGTCGGCGCCGGCCGTCGGCGGCCGGTCCAGCTCGCAGGGCATGTTCAACTCCAGCGGCCGCGGCGTCACCCGCCGTCCGCCGGGCAGCGTCTCCACCACGTACTCGCTCAGCGACAGGGAGCGTTGCAGCGCGGTCAGCAGCGCGGTCGGGTCCTGAGCGGAGAGGAATAGGCCCCCGGCCCCCTTGGCCAACTCTTGCAGGTCGCCGAGGCTTTGCCGGTCCGAGTCGTTGGCGGTCTTCAGTTGGAAGCCGACGATGTCGAGTCTGAATGTTGTTATTGCCGGGCATTTTCAGTTCCCGTTCCACGTCGGCGCGGTATTTTATGTCCGGCCCGCGGCCGCTCTGCTCGTTTACTCCGTCGGTGATGACCACGATCCGCCGGGGGCCGGTCCCCGCCTCGCTCCGCAGGTGGCGGATGGCTTCGATCACGGCCAGATAGAGGGGCGTCTCGCCCAGGTTGTCCAAGCCCGCCAGCCGGCGGCTAATCTCGTCGTACTCGTTGCGGCCAAAGGGGCCGGGCGGCAGGGCCAACTCCACGTCGTTGCTGGGATTGATCTGGGCCAACTCCGGCGGCCGGGGAATGAATCGCCGCGGATTTTGCGGGTCGCGGACGACCACTTCGCTCGGATTCTCCGGATTCCAGCCGACGCGGTGCCCGTAGAGCATCAAACCCACGTGATACGGATTCTGCGGCCCGATCAGCCGCCGCAAAATCTGTTCGAGCGTATTGCGGGCCAGATTCAGCCGGGTCGTCTCCTTCCCCTCGACAACCTGCCGGGCGCCCATGCTGCCCGAGCAGTCGAGAATGAACATCACGGTGCTGGTTTGCCGCATTTCGCCGCGGACGACGACCGTGGGCCGGGGGTAATCGGGCCGCGTATAGACGATGTCCAGGCCGGTCGCCGGCGGCACGTAGAAATCGTCCCAGTGCAACTGGCCCCGGTACAACGCCACCGCCTGGAGGCGATCGGCCTTTTCCAGCCGGGCATTGTTGGGAATCCAGTAGGCCGGAGCGAGTTCCTTGCCCGGCCCCCCCACGGCCAATTCCATGCGGCGCAGCGGCGACTGCGACAGGTTCAACAACGGCAGCAAGCCGGCCGAATCCCGCACATAGACCGCCGCCATGCCCGGGGGGATATGCTGCGGCACGATCACCGAGAAATCGTGCTTCACCGCCGGATCGCTCCGGTCGACGAAGACGTTCTTCGGTTCCACGTTCGGCTGGACGCCTTGCCGGGCGGCATCCGCCAAAAAGCCGATCGCCGCTTTCCAGCGGGGAATGGCCTTGCGGAGCTTCTCGGCCGACTCGCCGTAAGCGCCGGCGACGGCAGCAAAGTACGGCTCCGCTTGGCCGGGTGCCGCGCCCCAGAAATCGGTCGCCGTGCGGCTGCCTTGCCAGAGCATCAGGTAATGCAGATCGAGCCGTCGCAACGGTTCGGCCGGATCCACGCCCAATCGGCCGCGCAGCCGATCGTCGAGGAACGAGGCCGCCGCGCGGCAGAGCCGGTCGGCCCGGTCGTCTCCCGCCCGAACCGCGTCGGGCGGTTGCCCCTTTTTTTCCTCCAGCAGCTTGGTTGTCGCGCGGAGATCGGCCTCGACCGGCTCAGGCAGGCCGATCAGCCGGCGGCGGAGGTCTTCGCCCTGGCGGGCCAAACGCTTGAGCAGCGCCTCGCGGTCGAGGTCGGGCTGACGTCCTGTGGGCGAGGCTGCCAACCTGCCGCTATCGGCGCTGTCGAGAATCATCGCCATCGGCAACTCGTTCCAATCGCTCAGCCGTTTAAGCGTTTGCTCGGCGAGTTCGCCGGCGGCGTTTTGCTCCGTCTTTTTCTCCTTCACGGCCACTTCATATTGTGTGCCGGCGGGAGCGATTTCGCGGGCGATCGACAGGTACTCGTCGCGGAGCCGGTTGCGCTGCTGCCCGCTCAGCAGCGGCACGCTGAGCACGGCGGCTATCCGATGCAGCGTCTGCTTGTCGGCGCCGGCGGTCTTCAATTCGGCGCATTCCTGTTGAAACGTGCCGTCCAGCGTCTGCAAGGCGGCGGCGAGGCGCGACGCCGCTGCCGCCGCTTCCGGCGGCCACTCCGCGTCGGACACATGCGCGTTTAGCTCATGGCCGAGGCTTTGCACGCCATCAATTGCCTGACGCAATTGATGGTCTGCCGTTTCGTAGCCCTCACCCCCGGCCCCTCTCCCTGAGGGAGAGGGGAGATTGTGCTTGTCGTTCTGCCGTCTGGCGAGGGTCCATTGCACGAGGCAGGGGAGTTCGGCCCAGGCACGGTCGCGGAGTTGGAAGGCGGCGGCGATTTCGCCGCCCCGCTGGATCGTTGCGGCAAACGTCCCGCCTTGCCCGTTTTCGCCGATCAAACCATTCCACAGCCCGTCGGCCTGGGCGAGGGCCTCGGGCGAGCCGACAAACAGCCGGTCCTCGGCCTCGCGGCGCGATTGATCGGCCGGCCCCATCGGCGGCTGGAGCCAGTAGAGGACCCGGGCGTCGGCGGGCGCCGCGGCCTGCTCGGCAAGGTTCCGGGCGGCCAGCGCGCGGTGGATGCGGTCGCCCCCGCTTTCCAACATCGGCGGATCGAGATATGCGTCGAGCATTCGCAGGAAGTGAATCTCGACCGGATCATAAGCGGGCCGCTCGACGGCGCCATCGAGGTAGTTCAGCGCCGCAGGCAGATCGCGGACGTGCGAAGAATCGGCCAGCAGCCACGCCCAGACCGCTGTCGAGGCTGAGCGGTACGAATAAGGCCGTTGCGGCTCGGCTTTCATCTCGGTGGGCTTGGCGGCAGGGGGCTTGTCGGCGGTTTTCGCGGCAATAGTCTTATCGGCCGGCTTGGCTTCCGATGTCTTTTTTTCCGGCGGTTTCACCCACGGCGCGGCGGCGGGCATAACCGCTGCGGCCGGAGGCCATCCGCCGTATTCGCTGAGCAGCGGGAAGCTGTAGGCCGCCGCCTCGCCGCCGGCCGGGTCCCGGGCCAGCGCGCCGGCCAGCGACTCCGCCTGTTTTTCGACGTCGTTGAACTCGCCTTCATAGGCCGAGCCCGCCGCCACCAATTGTTCCAGCCGGAGGAGTTTCTGCTGGAACGATTCCCAGGCCAGAGGCTGAAAGCGATACGGGAAGCCGCGGCGAAGTTCCGCGTGCTTCTCCCAGAGGGCGGCGATCTGTTGCCACCGCGGATCGGCTTCGCCCAGGGCGGGAACCGTGGTCGGCCGGCTCGAGCGGCGGAAAACGACCGGGAAATCCGTCTCGGCGGGCAGCAGCATCGGTTCCTGCACGTCGGCCCGATTCTCAGTTACCCATTGCCCTACGTAGGCCCGCAGATAGTGCAGCAGTTCCTGCAAACCGATAACTTTGTTGCCGTTTCCCGAGGGTTCGAGGTCGGCGGCGCCGCCGAGTCCCTGGGAGAGGAAATAGCCGAAGACGGAGCCTTTCAGTTCCGGCGCGGCCCAGCCGATTTGCCCCGGGCTGGTCGAATTGAGTACGGCCAGGTTGGGAACGTTCATCTCCGCGAGCACGGCCTGCAGCCGATCGGCGAAGCCGTTGTAGGCGAGGCCCAGGTTCCAGTTGGCGCCCATCCGGGTAGAGTCGAGGATCAGCAGCTTCTTGACATCGGCGGGCAAGTGGCGGGCGGAGTCGCCCGTTACAAAAAGTTGATCGAGCAGATCGCGGACGCGGAGCCATTGATCGCTCTGCCAGGGCGAAGCGCCGGGGGGAATCAGGCAGGGCTCGTCCTGGCCGTCGACGGCGCCGGGCATACTGAGATAAATGACGACCAGGTCCTTATGCGGTCCGCCGGGCTGGACGGCCGCGAGTTGCCGGCGGAGTTCGGCGACGCCCGACTCCTTCGATTCCCACGGCACGTCGATGCACTTGAGGACTTCCTCGCGGTCGAGCGATTGCAGCCGCTCGGCGTCTTCGGCGGCCCAGGCGTTGGGCGGCAGCGGAAAGGGGCAATCGGTGGTCACGCCCAGCAAAACCGGCGTGCGGAGCGGTTTCCAGGCCAACCAGACGATGAAGCCGGCCACCAAGGCCAGGAACAGCAGCGACCAGGCGGCGAGGCGAAAGCGGTGCCGGATTGCCGCCCGCTCGTACTGATTGTCCCGCTTCTCCGTCCAACCGGCCCGCTTCCGGCCGGGCGGCGGGGGCCGGCCGTCGAGGCCGCCTTTGCCCGCCAACTCGGGCGTTGCGGCCGGTTCGATGAGGAACCGGGATTTTCGTCGGGCATGGTGCGGTTCCGTTTCGCTGTCGGATGTAGGACGGATTTCAGTAGTTCCGAATTTTGCCGTTATCCCGTTTAGCGGCCGTCGGCACGACGGCCCTGTTGGCGATGCTAGCCGCCGTTCCGGCGGCTGCTAAACGAGTCATTCGTTCTGTTGCGGGACTTTACTTCGCTCGCGTCAGCGGCAACGATGTGTAGGGGAGTATTTCGTCCGGGGCCGCGGTGGGCGTCTGTGCGCCGCCGGTCAGTTTGGGCACCGAGCGCTTCACATAGGCGATTACATCGTCGAGGGTCACGATCGCGGACTCCGCGCTCCGTCGGCCCGTCGCCGGCCAGGGCCTCCAGCAGGCACTTGGTGAACGCGCCGTGTTTCCAGGAGGCCTTTTCCGCCGACCGCTGCTCGCCGGTGGCGGCCGTGACCGTAAAGACCACGTCGTCCTGCAATTGCCGGACCGCGTTTTTCAAGTCGCCGGCGCGGGGCGGCTGGATGGCGCCGCTGTAACACGTGTCCAACATCACCAGTTTGCGGCAGGGAATATCGCCCAGCCAGCGGAAATCGTCCCAACTGAGGCAGTCCGAATAGACCCCTTTTTCCAGGTCCGAGAGCTTGAAATCGTGACCGACAAAATAATACTTCCGCGTCTTTTCGTCCACCAGTCCGTGGCCGGCCAGGAAGAACACGATCAGGTCGTCGGGCCGGGCGTCCTGGAAACTCGTCTTGAGTTGTTCGACCGTTTCGCGCCACTTTTTCGGCGTGACGGCCTGGTTGGTCAACACTACGTCCTTGTCGAGCGTGTAAAGCCCCTTCGATGCCGATTGCAATTTCGGCGGCCACGGCCTCGGCGTCCGCAACGGAGTAGGACAGCGGCTGAATGTCCGGGTCGCCGTACTTGTTGATTCCCAGCACGACCAGATAGAGCCGCGGCGGGGGTGTTGGCGCGGAAACGGACCGCTCGACCAGCACGTCGCTGAAGGCGGCCGTCGGCGCATCGGTGCCCACGATGACTTGGATCAGGTTCCGCTCGTCCTTGGGCAAGGGGACTTTCCACTCGTAAGGTTACTTCCTTTCCGCCGGCCACGTCGCGCTCGCCGAGTTGTTTCTGGTCCGTGGCCACGACGCCGTTGGCAAAGACCTTGGCGCGGACCAGTTTTCGGTCGGCGGGGACCATGACGACGGCCTTCACCAGCGTCGAGTTGCCCTCGACCGTCACGCCCGACGCGGGCGAAAGGATTCTCACCCGCGGCGTGGCGGCGATTTGCGCGGGCAAGACCTCGTGCAGTTCGGTCTTGGGCGGGGCGGCCTTCGCCTGGCGGAACGCCTCCCGCAGACTGCCGGCGGGCAGCAGCCGGTCTATAACGTCGGGGCGTTCGAGCTTCTTGTAGAACTGATCGGCGCGGTAGAAGTCGGGCAGAGCTTGCAGGCCGCGGTTCACCTGCCAGCCGAAGAGGTGATAGCCGTTGATCGAAGAGTCGTAGTAACCCTCGGGCGTCCAGAACGCCCATTCCCCGCCCGTCGAGACGAACAGCGTGGCCAGCGGCTGCCAGGCGGGGAGGAGCTGGAACGGCGGCCGGGCCGCGCCGCCGCGGCTGATCTCGAAGACGACCTGCGTCATCCAGGGCAGAGTCCGCAGCTTTTCCAGGATCGCGGCCGGGCGGTTCTCCGTCTGATCCTCGCGATCGGCCGGCCAGCGGATGGCCGTGACGACGTCGTCCACGCGCAGGCCTTTGCGATACAGCGGTCCGGCTGGATCGAGGGACTTCACCTCCAGCCCCTTGTCGCCGACCGCAAACTCCGCCCCCCAGCGGCCCAGCGGTTCCCGGCCCGCGCTGATATTCCGACAGGCTCCAAACCATGATCGTGCCGTCGGCCGAGGACGAGGCCAGCAGCCGCAGGTCGCGGGAAACGGCCAGCGAAGTGACGTAGTCGTTATGGCCGCGGAAGTGCCGGAGGATCGGGCACGGCCCCTTCTCAACCAGCGCGGTAGACGTAGACGCTGTTTTGCACGTCGGTTCCGACGGCGATGGCGAAGGGCTTGCCCTCCCGGTCGGAAATCCAGCAAAAACAGCGGGGCCGGCCTTCCAGACGGGGGTCGAGGACCACGCTGCCCTTGGGCACGCCGTTTTCGTAGAGTTGCAGCGTGCCGTCGGCCAGCGGTTTCGCCCGCCAATCGCCCTGCAACCACTCGCCGGTGAGCCAGTCGGACGCCTTGATGGGGACATCCCGCGACAGCGACGAGCGGGTCGTGTCGAAACTCTCCTCGAGGTCGGCGTAGTCGTTGAAACCGCGGTCGCGGTAAGTCGCTGCCGAAGGCGAGGCGGTAGTAAGGCTCTTCCTTGGCGAAGGCCACCTTCAAGATCCGCCGGCCCTTGCCCGAGAGCGCGACGGGCTGATCGGGATCGGCGACCGCCGCCACGAAGACCTCGTTGTTCTTGCCGCCCGTGTATGCCAGACGCTTGCCGTCGGGGCTGAACGCACAGGCGCGGACGTGGTCCGGCAGCTTGCGGGAAAAGACGATCCGCCGCGCGGCGAGGTCCCAAATCTGCAACTGGCTTTTGGCGGTTTTAGGAGCAACCGACGTGCCTGCCGCCAGCCGTGTTGCCGTCGGGGCTGAAGGCGAGCGAGACGACCGGCGCGGCCGTCTCCAAGCGCTCCGCTCTGCCGGAGGCAAGGTCCCAGAGATAGAGGTTCCCTTCCAGGTCGGCCGAGGCCAGCCGGGCACCGTCGGGGCTGGCGGCCAGAGCGCTAACCATGCCGTAATGGATGGTATCCAGCACGTGCGGAAATCCCGGGCGTTGCCGGCGTTGACCTCCATGAGTCGCCAGCGAAGCCGACCGGGCGTCTCCTCGCCCACGAAGACCGGCAGCACGACGCGGTCCTTGCCGGCGAAAACGATCGGCCGCAGTTTGGGCTGCCGGGCAATCAGGGCGGCTGTTTCCGGGCCGTAGGTCTTTTCGTCCGGCTCGTAGAGCGTCTTGGGCTTCCATTGGCCCGCGCTGCCAGAGCATGGCCTGCCCGCCGGTGTCCTGCGAAGCCAGCCACTGGCCGTCGGCGGAAAACGACAGCGAACAGACCGTCTGGCGATGGCCTTCCAGGACCTTGCTCAGGTTGCCGCTGACGGGATTGACCAGCAGAATTTCGCCCAGCGATCCCATCGCGCCATAGCCCCCGAAGGCCAGCAAACCGTCGTTCGGCGCGATCGAGAGGGCGTAGATGCTGCCCCGCAGGCCGCGGGCGACCTGCCAGCGGATGGTCCGCTCGCGGAGATAGACGCGGCGGATGTCGCGGCTGATGCCCCCCAGGTTCCAGACCTGCACGATCTTGTCGAGGCCGGCGGAGCAGAGCCGGGAGGAGTCGGGCGTAAAGGCCAGACGCCTCGACGGCGGCGGTGTGCCCGTCGGCATTGATCCGCAGCCAGAGGTCTTCGTCGGCGGCGAGCCGGACGCGGGCCAGATCGCGACTACCGGCGGCGCCGTCCTCCGCGCGGACGAATCCGACGCCGGCGGCCAGGATGGCCGCCAACAAGAATGCCGGAGCAAAGTTGGTTTTCATGTTACGGCCCCACTGATTGCTTAGCCCCGCGCACAGCCCGGGGCAATTGACCGCCGGCGTGGTAAGTCAATATTGTTTAGCAGCCGCCGGCACGGCGGCTTGCAGCGGCGTCAGGGCCGTCGTACCGACGGCCGCTAAACATAGGTTGGCATTATATATCCGAGAATCCACAAACGAATTTTATCGTGGATTCGCCCACGTACATTAAATCCGGCGCTCGGCGAATCGAGCGCTTATTTTTGCTCGTCGGGGTTATTCTTGGCCTTCGAGCGACCGCAAGGGGATGGTCACCAGCAGTCTCGCTTGCTCGTTGTCGTTCGGGTCGCAGCTCATGTAGAGCGCGGAGGTTCCGTGGGCCGAGGGTTCCTCGAAGGTTCCCTCCTTCACTCCCCGGGTGCGGATTTCATCGGCGAGTTTCTGCATCGGATTTGGGGCGGTGATGCCGCGCCACATGACGGTGTGGTCGAGGACCTCCTTGCGGGTTTCCTCCACCGACTTGAGGACTTCCTTCCGGGTGGCCTTGAGGGTTTTGCGGAGGGCTTCTTCCTCGGGTGTGTCTTTTTCACCCGGTTTCTTGCCGAGGATGCGGGCGAGCACCGCCCGGTCGGGGACCGGCTTTTCCGCAGCCACCACCTCCAGCATTTCCTCGCCCGGCGGCGCGGTGAACTCGAAGAAACCGTCGTCGGGCAGGGCCACCGGATGGCCCGACTTCGCCAGCGGCGGATCTTCGTCAGCGGCCGGCAGCAGGAAGCCGTTTTGGCCGCTGGGGCCGGTGTGATAGATGTAGACGTAGTAGTCGCTCAACGGCTGGATGCTGACCCGGATCTTGTCGCCCACTTTGAACTCGTGCGTTTTCGGATCGACGATGACTTCCTTCCCGTCCTGGAACAAGAGGACCTTATATTCCAGGGCGATGACTTTCTTGACCGGCTTCGAGTAGCCGACCAGTTTGGCCAAGTCGGCGCCGTTGCCGTCCTTGAAGTATTTCCGCGTGAGATCGCGGAAAGTCGGTTCCTCGGCGGAGGCGAGTTGCGCGGCGGTTGTCCACCAGGCGCAAACCGCCACCAGAACCATTGCCCAGCCGCAAGTTTTCCCGGGTTTCATGTTCGTAACCTCCTTAAAAAAGAGTTGTTTTGCCACAAAAAGTGTATACATCAGCCCCCCTGCAAGCAAGGGGGCTAACCGATCATCACGTTCGGACATCCAATGTGATCACCCCGCCGTGAACGGTCATGTCGCCGAGGCGGGCGGCGGGCATGCCGCCGATCATCACCGTAAACGACCCGAGGGCCACGGCGTCGGGCGGGCCGACGCAAGTGGCCACGTCGCCGACGCGGGCGGCGGGCATGCCGCCGATGAGCACCGTCGGGCAACCCATCGTCAGCGGCCCGCCCACGTGTGGAACGACGCCGGTGACCATCGGGCAAACGTGTACATCGCCGATGCGGGCTGCTGGGGGCATGGTTGATCTCCTCTGTTTATTGATGTTCAGAAAACTAATGCAACTGTTTAGCGGCCGTCGGTACGACGGCCCGTGTTCCGCTGCTGGCCGACGTACCGTCGGCCGCTAAACAGTTGCATTACTTATCTGACGGTCAATAGCGGCCGCCGGCACGCCGGCCCGTCTCCCATCGTAAGCCGCCGTGCCGGCGGCTGCTAAACATGTTGTGGTGTTTGTTGGACGAAACCAATGCGATTCAACATTTCGGCGACCTGCGGCGGACCGAACAATTGCCAGGTCTCCGGCAGATCGGCGAACTCGACCAGCACGGCCTCGATGCCTGCGATCAAATGATTGACCAGCGCGGGGGTATTGTGGGCCAGGAGCATCGACATCACGCCCGGCCAACAGTAGCCGAGGATGGCCCCGCCCTGGTCGGGCTGCTTGCCTTTTACACGCACCACGTCGCGGAGATGCGCCAGCAGCGCGGGCTTCTCAGAGCTGGAAAACAGACCGATCACCGCGTCGTTGCCCCAGCCTTGCCCCAGCAACTCCGGCCAGGTGAGCAGGTCAGCCTGCGAAATGACCACCGGCGAGACCAAGGCCGCCACGTCGGGTTCGAGCCAGTCGAACAAATAATCGGGCTGCGTCAATTCCTCCGGCGGCGGACTGCCGAGGTTGCGAAAATCGACGATCAGGTACGCGGTCAGCGACCGGCTCAGCAGCACGGCCAACTCGGCGGGCGCAATGGCCGCCACGCTCCCGCGGCAAAGCGTCAGCCGCGAGGGGCAGGTCTCTACGGTGTACTCGACCTGGCGGCGTGCGGCCAGTGTGGCGGTGGCCCCCGACCCGTCTGACCGGTCGGACAGGTCAGACACGTCAGACCCGGCGAGCGCGATTGGCGCGGGAGCGGCCAACGGGGCACTCTGCCGCCGCACGTCCCCTTCGATCTCCACGGCGAAAATGGTCTCTCCGGCCTGGATTTTGTCGCCGGTATGCAGGACCACGGCTTCCGTCAGCGGCGCGCCGTTGAGTTGGGTGCCGTTGGTGCTGTTCAGGTCGCGCAGCCGACAGATTTCGCTGTCGGTCTCCAGCGCGAAGTGTACACCCGACATTCGCCCATCCTGGGGGACGGAGAAATCGGCGCGCTCGGTTCGGCCTACCTGTAGCGATTGCGAAGCGCTCAGCAGGACCTTCCTGCCGGCGTCCGGTCCCGACGTGATTTCCAGGATTACTCGCATCGTGAGGTATGCCCGTCATCCGCGGCGGCCCTTTCCGCCCGCCGGACAGTATATCGCCGTCCGCCAATCTCTCACAGTCCGGTGCGACGGCCCCATTCAGTTTATTTTAACCATTGCGCCGGCGACCGACACCAACCCCATTGCTTGGACATCAGCCGTTGCCCCGGAAATGACGTTCCTGGCCTGAGCCTGACTCGCGATTTCTACGCTTTTAAGAAGAATCTTTTGTGTGGCGTTAATCGTGATGTCTTTGCCCTGAATAATAATCGTGCCGTCTTTCTTCATGGTGATGCTGGAGTTGCCGACCGTCAGGACGAATTGATCGCCGACCGTGATCGAGAGGCTCTTGGCGATGGACTCAGTACAGTTCCCGTTGATCGTGATGTGTCTCGTTCTTGTCCACCGTTTCGGTGCGGTTGCCCTGAATGGTGATCGTCTCGTCCTTGTCCACCGTTTCGGTGCGGTTGTTCTTGATGTGCGTGGTTTCGTCGTGATCGACCGTTTTCTTCCGGTCATGGCCGACCCAGTGCGACTCGTCGCTTTCAACTTCGATGTCCTGATTCTTTTCGGCGTGGATGAGGATCTGCTCGCTGCCTTTCTTGTCCTCCAGGCGGATTTCATTGAAGTTGGATTCGTCGCCGCTTTTGGAGGAGCGCGTCTTCAGCCCGCTCTGGGTTTTGTTGTCGGGCAGGGCGTAAGGGGGCATCTGGTCGGCGTTGTAGACCACGCCGGTGATGAGCGGCCGGTCCGGGTCGCCCTCCAGGAAACTGACGACGACCTCCTGGCCGATCCGGGGGATGTGGATCATGCCCCAATTCTTGCCGGCGATGCCCTGGGCACAGCGGATCCAGCAGGAGCTTTTATCGTCCCGCTTGCCTTCGCGGTCCCAATGGAACTGGACCTTGACGCGGGCGTACTTGTCGACGTAGATTTCCTCGCCGGCCGGGCCGACGACCACCGCCGTTTGCGCCCGTGGATGAGCGGTTTCGGCGTGATCCGCGGCGGGCGGAAGGTGGCCGAATCGGGGATGCAGGTGAAGGAGTTGCTGTAATCGTCCGCGGAAGTCTCGCCCGTCTCGTACGCCCCCGGCTCGGCGGCCCAGTGCTGGATCGAGGTGATGGCGTAGGTCTTTCCCTCCTCCGATTTCGAGAGGTGGTGCTTGATCTTGAACTTGCCGCCGGGGGTGAAGGAGCGGCAGGTGCTGTCCGCGTCCACCACGTCGTAGGCGGCCTCTTCTTCCTCCATGCGGATCTTGGCGTAGTTGACGCCGTGGTCCTTTTTAGTCGTAGGTCCCCGGATAATCGTAAAGCTCGTATTTCTGGATGTTGTCGAGCTTCACCGTGGTGGGCTGATTGGTCATCATCAGCTTGGCCGGGGTGGACTCGTCGCGGGGCGGATGATCCTCGAAGTTGTAGTCGGTCTGCGTCCACTTCCCGCTGCGGAACTCGTAGCGGTGATCCCAGCGCGTGATGTGGTCGTGGACTGCAACGCTGCTGGCGTCGCGGGGATAATCGACCTCCTTCTCCTTGCAGTCCGTGTAGGCGCCTTTGTCGTCGGCCAGCACCAGGACGTGCTTGCTCTCCTCGTGCTTGAAGAAATAGAAGATGCCTTCCTCTTCCATCAGGCGCGAGACAAAATTGAAGTCGGTCTCCCGGTACTGGACGCAGTACGTCCGGCTGGGATGCTGTCCCTTGAGTTGGAGTTGGAAGTCGGTGAAGCCGGCGTCCTGGAATATCTGCTTGATGATGTCCGGAGCAGTCTTGTCCTGGAAGATGCGGCAGTCGGACATGCGGGTCAGCAGCCACAGCCAGGGGACGACCTCGGCCTGATAGTTCCGCCGCCCCTTCCGGTCCTCGTCGCCGGCGCTGAAACGACTCACGATGCCGTGGAAATGCCGGGGCGTCCCGTCGGCCAGTCTGACGCCGAAGCCGACCGGCTTGCCCACGATCTGGGCGGGTTGGATGGCGTTGTTGTCGGAGATCATCTCCAGTTGGTAGCTGAACGGCCGGGAAATCTCCTCCACTCCCGAGAACGCCGTCAACTCGAGCACGTCCGCGCCCAGCGGCGTTTTGAGAACCAGGAGTCGGTGTTTCTTGTTTCAGTGCCATCGCTTGTCTCACGCTAATCCAAAGGGTATTAGCGGCCGTTCAAAAACAACTTGTAGCACAGCCGCCCTCGGCTGTGCGAATCGCCCTGGACAGCCGGGGGCGGCTGTCCTACATATACCGAAGTTTTTTTGGACGACAACTTAGGTCTTGGGTCTTGGGACCCAAGTCCCAAGACCCTATCTCCCGTTGTACGACCAGTGGGGCCTGTCCGTGGCGAGTTTCTTTACGCCGTAGGACGCTCCCACCTGCTGGAGTTTCACGTTCTTGTTCGGGTTGCTCAGGTATGGGACCTCGACCGTCGTGCCATCCTGTTTTTTCACGCTTAGCGTGCCCGACCAAGTGATGTCCATGTCGATTGCTTTTCCATAGATATGATTGCTCGCCAGCGAGGGGGCGACCGTGCTCTTCGGCGGCACGGCCAACTCGAAGCCGGCGATCATTTCCTTGGCGCCCTCGATGCTCTTTTGCAGGATGCCGTGGTTCCACAGGATGGGGACGCCGGGCTTCGCCGGGGCCGCCGCGGGCCGGGCCTTCCGCAACCCGATCAGCCAACACCAGTGGAACAGGTACGCCCGCTTCTCGCTCCGCCGCGTGGCGCTGATCTTGACCGTTGCGCCGGCGTCGCGCAGGGCCTGGATGAAGGCCTCGACCTTTTTGCGGAAGCCGGGTTCGAGGTCGTCGAGCTGGTTGCTGTTCTTGGCGTTGGCGTCGGCCCAAGTGACCCAGTATTTTCCGCTCGGTTGCTTTCCGGTGGTTATGGGAGCCATGATAATCGCGACTCCGCCTTGGGACGACCGGCATCCGGGACGTCGGTGCGCGAACGGCAAGCGGGGAAGCACAACGCCGGCCTTCCCGTACGCGAGCGCAAGCTGTGCGACATGGAGCGGATGCCGGTCGGCGGACTATTTACTGCCTTCCTCGACCTTCCACTGCATCTCCACGTTGCCCATCTTCTTTCCCTTCGAGTCGTATTCGACGTAGGTCTGCTTGATTTCCTCGAAGTTCAGCGAGAAGGACTCCATCGGCACCGCGTCGCCGCCGCCGGCGGCGCTCATGCTCTGCGAGGTGACCGCGACGTTCTTCAAATCGAACTTCATGAAGGTTGCGCGGGCATCGCCGTATGTGGCCGTATCATGGATTTCCACCTTGGGAAAGACTTTGCCCGAGCATATCGCTTCGGCTAGTTTTGGGCTCGATTTGTCGTACTCCTTGGTGGCCGTGATGTCGTGAACGGTGACCGTGCCGCGGCGGCGGGTCTGGCCCGTGGCCCCGGCCCCCGCCTTGTCCAGACCCCAACTGAACGACGATAAGTCGGTCCACTTCTGGTGGTCCTTGTCCTTGCACTCTCCGTCGATCCCGTCGAACTTAATGAACAACCCCATGGTCTAAACTCCTTTTTCGGTAGGAAGCATTCGCCGCCGAGGGCCGCGGGAACCGTTTCCCGCACGCCCGCCCGGCGCTTCATTGCCGCCAATTATATTCTCGTTGCGGCCGAAGGAAAGTTGCGTGGAATCTTTTCATTACAGCAACAATTCTCCATTAACCCGGCGGGGGTAATGAAAAGCCCGATGAGCCGTCACCGGGCAATCGTGTATTCGGCCCACGGCGCCCGTCATGTATCGCGCAATAGCCCAGGTTCCCCCAGTTTGTAAACCTGCAGACAGGTCACGAAGTTGCTGCCCCAAAGAATGTCGCGATCGCCGCCGGTGCTGCTTGCCTCTGTCTATGTCAGGGCATAGAATTTGTCAGTTTTTCCACAATTCAGAGGTACGTATATGAAACCATACTTGAATCCGGCGTTTGGCAGCTTCCATTTTCAGTGGAATCTCGACAGTTCGGTGGGCAAGGGCGGACAAAATAGCTTGCCCTGCGACATTTCTTACATCCAGTGGTATTACACTCTGGCTGCGGTGCATCCGCTTACGCCCGAAGACAGAAAAGCGATTTACCGTCAAGTGCATGTAACCGGGGCTTGCCTGGGCACCGATGCCGATCCGCTGGTGAAGGCGATTATCGCTCATCAGCAGGCCTTGAACCATCCCGTGATCGACGGCAAGATCAGCGTGGCGCACGACTCGGGGAAGATCGGCTCGACGGCGTTGTTTATTCTTCGTCTCGGCGCCCGGCTGGCGAACATGTATCCCGAACTGTGGCCGCGTTTGGATAAAATTCCGCACTGTCCGCCGCTGGTCGCAATCGAGGTCCGCAAGACTGTTCCGTCCGTTTAATGTCAAACCGTTGAGGAATTACATTATGCCCGCCACCATATCGGCATCGGTCGGGAAGAACATCAATTCCGGTCATCTGGGCAAGAACAAGCCGGACGACACCCTGACCGTGCAAAAGCTGCTCAACACCGCCTCGGCGCGAATCAAGGTGCCGAAAAATCCCATCGCCGAGGACGGCCTGTTCGGGCGGGAGACGCATGCGGCGATTCTCAATTTCCAGCTTGCCCGTTTCGGCTGGCACGACGGCATCGTCGATCCCGGCCTGAACACGATCACCGAATTGAACTCCATCGCCGACGGCAAACCGGTTCCTCCTGTGCCGCCGAAGAACTACACCTACCGCGTGCCGGGATTGTTCGACCAGATTGCACAACCCTCGCCGATGGCCTGCTGGGCCACCGTGGGCACCATGTTGTACGGCTGGCACACTCAACAATGCCTGACGATCGAGACCTTCACGAAGCTGATCGGCGATCGAAGCCCGCTGGCGCAGGCGGCGAATCCCACGGTCAGGACGTACTACGACCTCTTTGTCGCCGACACCGGACTGCCGGCCGACGAGCACGGCGATTTCGCGCGGAAGTGCGGATGCACGATGACGCCGGGCGCCTGTTACACGCTCGACGGCTGGTTGGCGATGTTGAAGCGCGGCGGCCCGCATGCCATCATCGGCGTCTCCGGCCCCAATTCGGTGCATGGCGGATTGTGATCGGCATGGTGGGAACCGGCGACTACAACACGACGGCGATGACCATCGTCGACCCCGCCGGAGGCCGCCTGTACAACGAGCCGGCGCCGATTTTCGACTGGAAATACGAACAGGTCGAGGCCCGCAGTTGGACCCGCCCGCAATTGTGGCACTATTGATAGCCGTAGCGACGAGCCCGCGTTTCTCGACTGGCGAGATTTTTCCCTCCGTCGCCGCGATCACTTCGACCGGTTGGCCCGCCGGCGTGCCGCAGCAATCGCACGATCTGCTCCGGGCTATGTCGCTTCCGTCGATGTGACATCGAGAGTCCTCCTTGCCACTCCCAGGGGATCGTGGACTGTCATAACGGACGCCGTGTGGTGTCGCGTTGGGAGGCGGGGCTGCTGGCGATGCCTGGACGTACAATCTCTACGGACGGATACCTCGGCACAACAGACGCAGCAGCCTTGTGATAGGGCTTCACCTGATAGAAGGTTGCCCAATTGACGAGCATGGCTGGAACATGAAAGGGGTTCGTGGCGTTGCCCCCCCCCCAAGTCTGATGAACCACACCAAGCTCGACCAGTCGGTTATAGATCGGCCGGTCGTTCAAAGCTATATCATGGCCGGCCACAATATACTGCTTCCAGATCCCCCGCTCCATTTCGTCGGCCATAACCTTCAGGTCCGTCGTCCACAGGTCCTTTTCTCCCGCCAGCGTTTGGGCTTCTCGCAGCCATTCAGCGTGATATTTATCCTGCTGTTTTGCGTCGTACGTGTCCCAGAACTCGGGAGGCTCGTTTTGCCAGTTCGTCCTGATTTGCCGGAAGGCGTCCAGCGCCATTTTCTTGACTCTCCTGATCGCGTGCGTCTGCTCGTTCTGGAAAACCATGGGGTCCTTGTTTAATGCGACCGGGTCCTCGGCGAGGAGACGCGGTCCAAACGTGGTCAGCAGGTCGTCCGCCCCGCTCTGGATTCCGTCTTCGAGGGCCTCGACAATCATTCCGTGCGGCCTGGGCATCTGTTTGAGTCTTTTTACACGGTCTTCCGCTATCATCAAGCTCTGCGAACGGTACTGGTACTGCGGCATACGCGGCGACATATTCTTCACGTTTTCGAGCCGCTTCTCTGCCTCTGCCAGCCTCTCCCGGGCGGCGGTCAAGGCGCTGCCTTTCCTCGCCTGAATCCATGAACTGAGCCAGGAGATTCCACCGACCGTGATGGCGGCCAGGACCGTGAAGAGGATGTCAACGCTCAACTCGTGGCGGGCCTTTTCATCATCCAGAACCGAGTGGTGTTTGTTGACGGCCAATTTGTACGCCGAGCCGACGTCTTCGGCAGCCATTAACCAGTCGTCGGCCTTTGACTCGAGAGCCAGCCGGAAAATAGTCAGTGCATTCGACGCGTAACTAAACTTCCGCTGCCGGTTAAGATCAGCCTGCTGCCTCTTCTGCGACTCCTCGAGTTGCTTGATCCGCTCCTGTGGCGTAGGCTGACGCGTCTTCGTAGCAGTTCCCATGGCGGAATCCTCCATTGTCAAGAAACGGCGACTGTTCGAGAGAATAAAACGCGGTGAAAAAAGGGAGAAAGATGAAGGGGGAAAAGGCAAAACGGAGAGAACAATGCAGCGGCCCGCTGTTTGGTCCTCGCTCAAGATTCCCGTTTTCCGCCCATCCCATTTTCCCGTCCTACACACGGCTGGTCTCTTCAGGCCGCAACACTTTCCAATCTCTCTGTCCAGATGCGACCTCGCAATGATCTCAGTGTATCCAGCAACCGGCGTCCTGAACCGATCCGCCCGGGAGGATAGGGCGGCGGTCCAAACGCCGGTGGAATTCTATGGACGTGGAATCCGGCGGACAAGAGGCGACGGGGCATGTGAATCGGGAGAATGCCGGCGACGCTATAGGGAAATCTCTGCAATGACGCGCGCCGTCAATCGCAGCGGCTGCCGGCATTGCACGCCGAGGCCACGATCCCCTCGACCGGCTCGCCCATCTCCTTGCGCAAGACGCCGGTCGTCATTTCACGCACGGTCAGGCCGGCTTCCGTCAGAACAGTGCGGACGTAATCCTCCGTGTGGCAATAGCGGCCGTGCGGCTGCAAGAAATAACCTCGATCTTCCGCGTCGTTCGCGGCGGCTTTTTCTACCGTGAAGATCAACAATCCGCCCGACCGCAGCGCGCCGGCGGCGGCCGCCGCCACCGGCCGCAAATCGCCAAAATACACCAGCGTATCCGCCGAAGCGATGAAATCGTAAGCGTCCGCCACCGCCTCCAAATGGGCCGTCAACTCGGCCACGATCAATTCGTCGTAGATCCCTCGGCCGCGGGCCCGCTCGATCATGGCCGGCGAGAGATCGACCCCCGTCAATCGCCGGGAGTATGGCCGCAGCAGCGGACCGCACCAGCCGGTGCCGCAGCCGGCGTCGAGGACCGCCAATTCTCCTTTCGGCGCGCCCAGCGCCCTGGCCCCGGCCGCCGCGACCAGTTCGGGAGCGCGATATTCGAGCCGCTCCAGCTTCTTCTCGAAATTCAGCGCGAAATGATCGAAGCTGGTGCGGACATATTCGTCCGCAGCGCGGGCCGGCAGCGTCCTCGCCGGAGAAGGCGGCCAGCAGGTGCCGGGCGATGGGGTTGCCGGGCGAGTGCTCGAGCCAGCGCCGCACGATGGCGGCCGCTTCGTCCAACCGCCGCTTCTCATAGAGCATCATTCCCAGGTTGCTGTAGGCGTCGGCGCAATCCGGCCTCAGTTCGATCGCCCGCCGCCAGCAGGCTTCGGCCTCGGGCCCATGGTCTTGCTCCCAGAGGGCGTTGGCCAGATTGTTGAAGGCCTCGGCATAGTCGGGCTTGAGTTCCAAGGCCCGGCGATACGAGTTCAGGGCGTCCTCCAGCTTGCCGCGCCCCTTGAGAAGAACGCCCAGGTTATTGTGCGTCTGGATCATTTCCGGTTTGAGTTCCAATGCCTGGCGCCAGGAGGTTTCGGCCTCGGCCGCCTTTCCTTGCTGCTTGAGGGCATTGCCCAGGCTATTGAGGGCCTCGGGATAGTCGGGCCTGAGCTCCAAGGCCCGGCGAAAACAGGCTTCGGCTTCGTCCAGCTTGCCTTGTTTGAGCAAGGCGTTGCCCAGGTTGTTGTGCGACTCGGCGTAGTCCGGCTGCTCGTCCAGCACTTGCCGATAGCAGGCGATGCCTTCCTCCGCTTTGCCTTGTGCAAACAGCGCGTTGCCTAAGTTGTTGCGGGCCTCGAAGTAGCCGGGCTTGAGTTCCAGGGCCCGGCGATACAACGGCGCGGCTTCTTGCGTATTTCCTTGCATGCAGAGCGCGTCGGCCAAGGTCTTGTGCGTCTCGGGCGAGTTCGGTTTCAGTTCCAGCGCCCGCCGGCAGCAGGGAACGGCTTCGTCCAATCGCTCCAGCGCCGTCAGTACAATGCCCAAGTTGTGATGTGCTTCGGCATATTCGGGTTTGAGTTCCACAGGCGCGCCGGTAACAGGCCGCGGCTTCGTCCCCCCGGCCTTGGTCCATCAAGACGATGCCCAGATTGTTATGCGCCTCGGCATAATCGGGCTTCAGTTGCAGGGCTTGCCGGCAGTTCGGCGGCGGCTTCGTCCAATTTCCCCTGCTCCCGCAAGGCGACGCCCAGATTGTTGTGCGCCTCGGCGTAGTCCGGCTTCAACTCCAGCGCCCGCCGATAGCAAGCGACGGCTTCGTCCAACTCCCCCAACGCGCGGCGGATCACGCCGAGGCTGTTGTGAAAGGCGGCGTTGCCGGGCCGCAGTTCCACGGCCTTGGCAACGCACTCGACCGCCTCTTCGGACCGCCCGGCCTGATGCACCACCACGCCCAGCAAGTGCCAGGCGTCGGCATGATCGGCATCCGCCTCCACTGCCTGCCGATACGCCTGCTCGGCCAAGGGCAATCGTCCGGCGCGATGGTGCGCCATCGCTTCCGATAATATTTCCGCAACGTACACTCATAAAATCCCCTCTCCCCTCATATTCCTGTCCTTCATCTTCCTGTCTGCTTGATCGTCTTGAATCGAACCAGCGGCCGAGTAATATTGATCCACTGCACGGCGCTGAGATCGGCATGATCCAAAAAGCGGCAAAGATGCGCTTCATAATCGAGATGCCGATCGGGCGGTAACGCCGTGATTCTCAGCGCCACGTCCTGCGCAGCCAATCGCATGTATTGCAGGCCCAGCGAGCGCGCACCGTTGTGTATCTCGACCGCCGTTTCGGCCTCCGGCGTTCGGCCGCACAAATACATAGCCGCTTCTTCGTACAGTCCCAGGTCCAGTCCCGCACCCCAGTCGCGCAACATGGCGATCATCCCCTCCTGCAAACCGGCGGTCTCCGATTCCCGCCAGCCGTCGTCGGCCACCGCGAACGACGTGCGGTCGGCGATCGTCACGGTGTTGTTGACGAACTCGTGCTCCACTCGCTCCGGGCGCAGATTCACCAGCTTGCCGTGCGCCAGCCCGGTGAGAAACAGGTAGTTCAACAACTGTCCGCGATGGCGCTGGGTGAGCGTCTGCGCCGTCTTCAGTTCAAAGACGGCGCCGGCCCCGGCCAACAAATCGAGGTAGTAGGTCTTGTGGAACTCCCGGAAATGCAACTCGACCGGCACTTCGCGTTGCGCATCCGGCACTCGAAAGGCGATCTCGCGTTGATATATCTTTTCATCGAACAGCCGGCCAAGATCATTCTGGATGGCGAAAATATGCCGCATGACCTCGTATACAATCGCTTTGAAGTCCTCATCATTCAGCCGTCTAATCTCAGCACCAACATGAATTGGCATTATGCCTCTCCGTGGACAAGAAAATGTGGGAAAAGAATATGAACACTAATATCAAACACTCCGGAAAGCGTCAATTATAGTTGCACCACACAACTTGATTTTCTGTGTCCCGTTTTCCCAGGATTCAAAGAGAACAATATCCGTCGAACTATTTCCGCCCATCCCCAACTGCCGTTCCTGAATGCATAACATCCTCACATATATTTCCATATTCCTGTCCTTCAACTTCCTGTCTGTTTCCTGTCTGGCCAATGGCCTTGACCTGGAACAAAGCCACAACCAGTAATTCCATAATGTTACGTGAATTCATAGCGGAACGTCCCGTCTGAATTCAGCGACACCTTGACTTCGGAGATCGCCTGTCCTTCGGCCATGCGGGACAGGAACTCGGCCGACATTTCCGGCAGCAACGTGCGGGTGAGGATGTGGTCCACGTTGCGGGCGCCGCTCTCGACCTCGGTGCAGCGGGCGGCCACGCCGGCCACCAACTCCGGGTCGTAATGGAACTTGGCCCGATGGTTCTCCGCCACCCGCCGTGCGATCCGGTCGAGTTGCAGGACCACGATCTGCCGCATGACCTCGTCCGAAAGCGGAAAGTACGGCACCATCGTCACCCGGCCGAGGAACGCCGGCTTGAAGGTCTTCAACAATTCCGGGTGCAACGCCTCGGCCAGCGCGGCCGGCTCGGGGCACGTCTCCGGATCGGCGCAGAGCTTCATAATCAGGTCGGTGCCGGCGTTGGAAGTCATCAGGATGAGCGTGTTCTTGAAGTCGATGTCGCGCCCTTCGCCGTCGCGGAGGCTGCCTTTGTCGAACACCTGGTAGAAGATGTCCTGCACGCCGGGATGGGCCTTTTCCATCTCGTCCAGCAGCACGACGCTGTAGGGGCGGCGGCGGACCGCCTCGGTCAGCACTCCCCCCTCGCCGTAGCCCACGTATCCCGGCGGCGAGCCCATCAACAGCGACACCTTATGTTCCTCCTTGAACTCCGACATGTTGATGACGGTCATGTTCTGATCGCCGCCGTAGAGCAGTTCGGCCAGCGTGATCGCGGTCTCCGTCTTGCCGGTGCCGCTGGGTCCGACGAGCAGGAAGACGCCGATCGGGCGGCGGGGATCGGTCAGGTTCGCCCGCGCCGTGCGGATCCGCTGGGCGATGGCGTCCAGGGCGTGCGACTGGCCGATGATCCGCTCCTCCATCCGCTCTTTCAAGCCCAGGACGGTGCGGATTTCATCCGTCACCATCCGGCCGACCGGAATCCCCGTCCAGCCGGAGACGACTTCGGCCACGGCCTGCGAATCGACGCAGACCTGCATCAAGGGGTTCTCGCCCTGGAGGGCCTTCAGCCGGCCGTTGAGTTCGGCCAATTCCTTGCCGAGCCGTTCACGCTCTTCGGGGGAAAGGGGCTCGGAGGGCGCCGCCTGTGGCACAGCCGCCCCCGGCTGTGCTGGCTCCTTCTGCACAGCCGGGGGCGGCTGTGCCACACTGGCGGATTGACTCTCAGCCCCCGCAGCCTCCGACGGGGCATCGGCCGTTTCCAGCCGATAGCGAAGCTGCCGAATCTTGCCGACCAGTTCCGCCTCTTCCTTCCAGCGCGATTCCAGCGCGGCCAGTTCCGCCTCGGCCTCCTCTTTGGCCTTGGCCAACTCGTCGAGCCGCTGGCGGTGATCGGCCCCGCTGCGGTTTTCCCGGTCGAGGATTCCCATCGCCACGTTCAACTGCTCGATGCGCCGGCGGCAATCCTCCAGGGCGGGCGGAACCGCCGTATGGCCGATCGCCACCCGCGCCGAGGCCGTGTCCAGCAGGCTCACCGACTTGTCGGGCAATTGCCGGCCGGAAATGTAGCGGTGCGAGAGCCGCACGGCGTCGACCACCGCCTCGTCGAGAATCCGCACCTTGTGGTGCTTCTCCAGCGTCTCGACCAGGCCGCGCATCATTTCCACGCCGGCGGCCTCGGTCGGCTCTTCGACCTTGACGACCTGGAAGCGGCGGGCCAGCGCGGCGTCCTTCTCGAAATACTTCTTATACTCCGCCCAGGTGGTGGCGGCGATGGTGCGCAACTCGCCGCGGGCCAGGGCGGGCTTCAGCAGGTTGGCGGCGTCGCCTTGCCCGGACTGCCCGCCCGCGCCGATCATCGTGTGCGCCTCGTCGATGAAGAGGATGATCGGCTGCGGCGAGGCTTTCACTTCCGTGATGACGGATTTCAGGCGGTTCTCGAACTCACCCTTGATGCCCGCCCCCGCCTGCAACAGGCCCAGGTCGAGGGTCCGCAGGGCCACGTTCCGCAGCGGCGGCGGCACGTCGCCGGCGGCGATCCGCAGGGCGAAGCCCTCGACGACGGCGGTCTTGCCCACCCCCGCCTCGCCGGTCAAAATCGGATTGTTCTGGCGGCGGCGGGTGAGAATGTCCACGATCTGGCGGACCTCGGCGTCACGACCCAGCACGGGATCGAGTTCGCCCCGGCGGGCGCGGGCGGTCAGGTCGATGGTGAACTGGTCCAGCGAGGGCGTTTTCGTCGGGCCCAGCGGGCCGCCGGGACGCACTTCCCCCGCAGTCCCGCCGGACACCGCCTCCGCCGGCGCGGCGGCCTGCTCGAGACGCGATTCCGCCGTATCGGCCGTCAAGTCGCGGAGACCGCCACGGAGCGACTCGGGCGAGATCTTCTCGAACTCCCGCGACGCCGCCTGGGCCACCAGCGAGAGCGTGTCGTCGGACAACAACGCACAGAGCAGATAACCCGAGCGGACCAGCGGCGCGCCGAAGCCGATCGAGCCCACCATCCAGGCCTCTTTAACCAGGCTCACCACGTTGGGCGAGAGGGCCGGGGCGCGGGAATTGCCCCTCTTGAACCGGTCGATGACGGCCGTCAGATCGCGGGTCAGCCGCGAAACGTCGACGCCGTATTGGCGGAAGATCGGCCGCCAGGTCGGCGTCGGAGGCCTCGACCAGCTTCAGCAGCCAGTGCTCGATCTCCACGTTGTAATTGGTCCGCGAAAGGCAAAGCCCCGCCGCCGCTTCCAGCGAGGCGCGGCAGGTGTCGTTGAGCTTGCCCACCAGATGATTTCAGACTGATGTGATCCATGATCAATTATTCCCAACCAGAGTGAAAAATAGCCGGGGGCTAACAGCCCCCGGAGAGACCGGTGTACATTGTTATTGTTGACGTGTTAGGCACGGTTAATGGCGACATAATCCAGTAGTGACGCCTTCCTGATTCCTCCGGTGGCTGTTAGCCCCCGGCTGGGCTGCGCAAAAAGGCGAAATGGATAATGTGACTGATATATCCTGTTGTTGTTCCCCGAGGTAGAGGCAAAATTGCCCCAACGGGGCACCGGCTCTCCCAGCCCAGGGCAACGCCCCTCGTTGTTACACACAAATCAGGTCTCCCTTTGAGCGTCAGGGCCGAACATTAGCCAACAGGTAGCGAAGTCATGCATCCGTTGCAGGCCAATCCAAAGGGTTTGCGGACCGGGCGGATCGGCTCGTTTTCGATTCACGTAGCCACCAAGCTGTGCCACCAGCCGAATGAACATGCCCAAGGGGGGCGGGTGGGCCGGCGGATTCTCGCGGCGCATCACCTTCCACACCGATTTCCATTCGGCCGGCTCGAAGACCGCCTCGCAACTGATGTCCGGGCAACTCCGTCCCAAGCGGCACACGTACAACGTCCGCCAGGCAACAATCACATAGATCGCCAGACACGTCAACAAGCGGTCCATGTATTCAAACAACCGCTCTTCAACACGGCAGCCCGACTTCAACACGCGAAAGAAAACCTCGATCATCCAACGAACACGATAATATTGGATTACTCGTTGCACCTGCTCGATGTCGTCAATCGGCAAGCTCGTCAGCAGCAGCCATTCCACCGGCTCGTCGTTCGGCGGCGGGTTCACCTCGCTGACCGACACCACGTTGATGGCGATCGCCGGGAGACGATGGCCTGGACGAAACGGCGGACGGAGCGTGAGACGCATCGCCCGCACCGCAACCACGGCTTTGCGCGATTTGCGGGGTTGGCGTCGGCCCCGCGTTTCGCAAGCCACCTTCGCTTTTCGCCCCCGCACCTGGATCGTCCGCTCAAACAGCGCCGGCGAGACAGGACCGCGTCGCGGACGTAATGTTCCGCGTGTTTTTGGCTGTTTTCCAGGAGCAAAGCGCGATTCTGGCAGGCGCGGATGATCCAGTCGATGGTCCCGGGCTCCCGCATTCCTTCGACCATTACTTCATAGATGTCGGCTTCGCTATCGGCCAGGCAAATCAACCGAGTGGCGGGGTTTCGCAGAGATTCTTCGCGCCCTGCCGAAGCATGGTAACCCAACGATAGCTCTCTTTGTCTTCGATCGGCGTAGCGGCGCCTCGGCCCGAGTCCGCGGCGCACTAACGGGCTCCTCCCTGCGCACCCAGGCCTCGCCGGCGACCGTGCCGAGCGGCGTTCCATCCTCTGTGAACGCGCACGTCGAGGTGCAGCGGCGCTCCGCGGCGAGGACCACCGTCCAGGGGACCGGCCCCCGCGACCTGCTGGTCCGGCCGGGTGACGTCAATTTCCGTAGTGTCCTGCGCGAGCAAGGCCATGGGTTGTGCGGCGATTCGTCGCCGCGTGGCGTCAATGTGCGGTTGCAGGACAGTCTTGAAGTTGGTGTTCTCGTTCTCGCAAAACCGATAGGCGGCGACCATTTCGGCGCGACCGCCGCACGCCGCGGGAATGCTCGCCGTTGGCCGCTCTGCCAACTGCGAAACCACCTCCGCAAGGCGTCGATTCAGGCGTTTGTCGCACAAATTGGCCGTTTTCATTTCATCCGCTACCCAGGGAGTGAGCATGTGCGATCTTCCTTGACTAGTTTTCTCCCCCCTGCGTCCATTCACTTGCTTACCATAATGCCGTATTGATCCCAATTCGCCAATATCAATCAAGAGATGTGTGTAACAACGAGGGCAACGCCCTGGGGAGAGGGTGGACTTGACGGTGCCGATCCGGCCCAACGGGCCAACCGTTCCGTGATGACGCGGCCGGGAACGGTTGGCCCGTTGGGCCGTTGGGCAATAATTTGCATCCTCTCGTTCCCCAGGGCGATGCCCTGGGCTGGGTGAACGAAGGGCCTTCGGCCCACAAATCATCTTGTAACATTTGCAACAAAAGTAGAGCAAACACATCCTCCAACAGCGAGAAAATCGGCCGCTTTTACGCAGCCCAGCCCCCGGCTATTTTTCATGATGTGAACTAATCCATGATTATTTTTCCCAGGAAAAAACGGCGTCGGAAACATCGTTAGCGGCCGGGGCGGTGAGAATCCAGGTATTCCAGCCGAGACGGGCGGGATCGTCTCGCATCGCCTCCCAGCCGGCAAAAGGGAACTTCGGCCGCCCGGAGCACCACTTGAACGTCGAAGTCGAATTGCGGTCCCGCATAAGTGCGGATCATTTGCCCGAGCGGCCGCAGGACGTCGCCAGAGGGCATCAGGCGGCGGAAGCGCTCGTATCCCAGGGGACCGACCACCGCCCGAAACTTCCCCTCCACGTCCCACACCCGCTCGCCGACGATCGCGCTGCGGCCGAGTTGGGCGTTAAGTCCCTCCGGCCAGCGGGGACAGGGGAGCGAGGATTGATTCTCCCTGTCCAGATACAGCCATTGTCCGTGAAATTGCCGGATGACGATGGGCAACTCGAAGTAGTCGGCCAGCAGCCGCTCCAGCGAAACGGCCGAGCGGGGATAGTGGGCGAAGTGCCCGGCGTAGAACAACAGCGCCTCGTCGTCGAACGCCATCCGCCCGCGGAGTCCGTCCGTGCCCAGCCCCAGCAGGCAATACAGGCACTCCGTCAGCAGGTCCTCCGGCTCCTCGGCCGAGGACCAGTAAGACTGCTCGTAGCAGAAAGGAAAACGGTACTTCTGCCAGGCCCGATAGAAGAGCGAAGTAATGCGATGGTTGAACAGATCGAGGAAGTCGCGCAGGGCGAAATCCTTGGCGCGCACGCGTTCGATCAACAGTGAGGTGTAATGGGCGGGCAGAACGCCGCTGGGGCCGAAAAGCCCCAGGAACGCGGTGACCACTTCCGGCGGCCGGAAAAAGGGGACGGTCCCCATTTGTGCGAAGCACCCTTCGGGCCGTTCCGGCGGGACCGACCGAAGTTTCGGGGACTGTCCCCTTTTTCCGCTTCCGGCGAATGGATTTCGCTGATCGAGCCGGCGGGAAAGCTGTGCGAGACCAGCGCCCGGAAGCGGGCCGACTCCCGGCCGGGGGCCGCGTCCTCGCCCACCGGCTGCCGCCGCTCGCTGAAAAAGGGGACATTCTGCTTTTCCGGCGATTGCGGAGCTTCCCCGCTATCGCCGCCGGCCAGCGCCAGGCGATTCAGAGATGCGCACCGCCTGAAAGAAGTCGAAGCGCTCGGCCTCGGCAAACAAGCGTTCGCTCACAGCAGGATCATTTCGCCCGCCCGGGGTGGCCATTTCCGCAATTCCCCTTCGCGCTGGTTGGTGGTGACGGTCAGTTTAGAGAACGAATTGATGTTGCAGTACAGCCCGAGAAAACGCTCCAGCACGGAGGCGAAGAGAAAGACTCCGCTGCCGGCGAAGCGGCTTTCGTCGAGGTGCAGGGCGACTTCGATGCCGCGGCAGAAGCCGCCGCGGAGGTCGCCGGGCACCCGCCCCACGACCCGGCGGCATTGCACGCTTTGGATGCCTTCGATCTGGGAACGGGTCTCCTCCGAATCGGCGAAGTCGTAGAGCTTGAGGATTTCCCGCAGGGCGTGGGCACCCTCTTCCGCGTCGGCCAGCGACAGGTGATTCAAGGAGAGGTGTGAAATCAGCCGCCACACGGCGCCGCGCTTCAACGCCGGCCGCAGGGTTCGCGTCGGCCGGCCGCTGAGGCAGTAAATTCGCGCCAGCGGCCCGCCGGCGCTGAGCCGGAACGCCGATTCCCCCGCCACAATCGGCAGCCGGTGAGGCAGGTCGCGGTTCAGGCAGGTGGTTTCCACGTCGAGCGTCCAACCGGCGGAGGCCGCCGGATCGAAATCCAGATCGACCAGCGAGAGAAAGACTTCGGTTCCGCCGTCGGCCGGCGCGCTCGACCTATCGGCCGGCCGGCGGGTGGCCTGCCAAAACGCCTTTTGCTCGCGGCGCTGGGCGGCGTGCTTGAACGAGTAGAACGGCTGATATTCGACTTGCTCGTTTTCCGGCGAAACGGCCGTCACGCCGTCGATCGTATAGACCTCGTGCGCCGCCGGCCGCCGCGCGTCGGGCACGACGCGGTATTCCGTCTCGGTGTGCGTCAGGGCGATCGGTTCCGCCCGTTGCCGATACAAATTTACGATCGGCGTGCAGCCGAGTTGCAGCGTGTCGGCGGTGACGTTTTGTTCCAGGTCGATGCTGCTGCGGCTGAGATAGAGAAAGATTTCCAGCCGGTTGCCCGCCTTCGCCAAGGGTGGTCCGGCCAGCCCGGCAACGTCGAAAAACAGGAACTTCTGCGGAAAGGCGAAATACTCGGTCAGCAGGCGGTAGCCCAGAAACGAGCGGGTCGAGTAGGGTAGCATCCCCTCGTCGGGCTCGAAACCGACCGGCCGGACCGCGCGGCGGTCGAGCACGGCCGGCTCCCGATCGGTGGGCGAGCCGGCCAGGGCCACGCCGAGCGTATTGTTCAGGATCAACTCGTACAGGCCGAAGACGTGCTGCGTCTGCCCCTTGAGGAAGAACCGCAGCGAGTCCATGCCCATTTGCCGGAAGGTCGCCTCCTTGCCGAAGCATTGCAACTGGATGCGCAGCACCGCCACGGCGTCGGCGCTGAAACGGGTCGACGGCGCGGCGAAGGGCCGGCCCGTCAAACCGGCGGCAGCCAGCTCGATCGGCCAAACCGTCGTGGGATAGCAGGTGCGGAAGCGGCACGGCTCACCGTCGATCGGCTCCGTTTCCAGGGCGGCGTGGCGGGGGACCGTGTAGCCGGCGACCAAGTCTCCCTGGGTTCGATCCAGGGCGAATTGGGCCACGGCCATCGACGGAATCGGCGCCTGATAGTGCGGATAAAGCACGCCCAGCATGGCGTCGGTGATTTCGGGAAAGTCGTCGTCCAGCTTGTGCCGGGTGCGGGCGTTCAGATAGGCGAAGGCCTCGATCATCCGCTCGACGTGCGGATCCTCGGCCGCGTCGGGCGTGAGCCGCAGCCGGCCGGCGATCTTCGGATGGGCCTCGGCGAACTCCCCGCCCAGGCGGCGAATGAAGGCCAATTCCCGCTCATAATAGGGCAGCAACTCGTCGCTCATCGGCCCGCTCCCTTGACTTCCACGTTGCCCGTCGTCGTCTGAAACGCCGAGTCGAAGACCACCGGCTCGGGCGCCGGCTCCGCGTGCAGCATGGCGTCGATGCGGAACCGCAGCGTCCGGTCCAACGGGTCCGCGTTGCCGAGCATCTCGACGCCGACCCGGGCGAACCGCGGCTCGAAGAGCCGGACCACCGACTCGAAGATGCGGCGGAACTCCTCGCGCCCCTCGGCCGAGCCCAAGCCCGCGCTCGTCAGGTCGGGCACGCCGTAGTTCACCAGCGAGACTTCCAACTCGGTCAGGTTTTCCGGCCAGGACTTGCAGCGCCGCCGCGTGTTCAGCAGGTTTTCCAGGTCGCGGCGGATGCACTGCTTCACTTCGCGCAGCAGTTGGCCCCGCGACTTGGGCGACTCGCGGGTTGCGGTCGGCTCGTAGTCGATCAGGCGGTCGAGCACGGAGGGGAGCAGCGGTTGATCGGCTTCAATTTTGTCCATCTGATGTGTTGGGGCGGCAGTTGCACTGTCACCCCGTCGTGAAAATGTAATTCAACTCCTGTTTAGCGGCCGTCGGCACGACGGCCCCGCCGGCGGAGCAAGCCGCCGTGCCGGCGGCTGCTAAACGGCTAATGCGGTTATTCCCCCATTGTGTCTTCACCGTCCGACTGGGGCGAGGCGATCGTAATCTGCTTCATTTCCATAATGCTGACGTCGTTGTCGCCCAGGGCGAAGAGCCGCTGGCCCAAGCCTTGGACCGGGGCGTCTTCGCCGCCGCGCCACTCGGTCATGCGTCCCAGGCGGATGCGGTCGTCCTCGCTGGCGTGGGAACCGGCATAGAGCGTGGGCAGAAAGACCTCGCCGTCCGGGCCGCCGCAGACGACCATGTGCGCCCGCCGCCAGAGCAGATCGCGCGGCCGGACGGGATCGTGAAACTCGATGATCTCGACCCGCTCCATCGGAATCCAATAGTATTTGCCCGTGCTGGTCAGCACCTCGAACAGCGGCGCCGTCAGGTCGTCGACGTCGCGGATGTCGTCGAAGGGGCTCTCGCCGCAGGCGCCGGGCAGCAGGGGCCGCTGCTCTTCGGCCTCGTCGAGCAAGGCGGCGGCCTCGGCCGGCTGCCCCTCGCGGAGCCGGATCGAAGCCTCCAGGTGACTCTTGAGCCGGGGCGACGGCGGGGCCGAGAAACTCGGGCAGCCGGCCCTCGGCGTGGAACTGCTGCCGCGACTGTTCGGCGCGGATCAGTTGCCGGAAGAGGCTGATTCCCACGGCGGTTTGCGGGTCCATTTCGACGATGGCGTCGAGTTGCTTGTCGGCCCGCTCGAAATCGCCGGCGAAGCAGAGCAATTCGGCCAGGAATCCCCGCTTGCCTACCTCGGCCGGATGTCGTTTCACCTCTTCGCCGGCGGCGGCGACGGCCTCCGCCAGTTGGCCCGACTTGTACAGTTCCGCGGCAGTCGTCATGGGACGGTTCCTCCGTTTAGCGGCCGACGGCACGTCGGCCCAGTGGTTATGCAAGCCGCCGTACCGGCGGCTGCTAAACGTACATATTGCGATACTTTTCCGATGTTCATTGCGGGGGCGTCAACTCGGTGGTGATCCTCAAAGCGGTCGTCGCCTCGTCCAGCCCGAAATGCGGCCAGAGATGGGCGACGCACTGGTAGCTGCCGGGCTTGCCCGGACTCTCGCGGACCCGCACCCCCGCCTCGCGGAGCGGATACTTGGCTTTGACTTCGGGCGGAGCGTCGCCGTCGGAAGTGACGTATTGCTGGAGCCAGCGGTTCAGGTAGTCCTCACATTCCCCGGCCTCGGCGAAAGAGCCGATCTTGTCGCGCGCCGCCACCTTCAGGTAATGGGCAAACCGCGACACGCACAGCATGTACTGGAGCATGGCGGAGATGCGGGCGTTCATCGTGGCCGCCGGCTCATCGTAGCGTTTCGGGATTTGCACCGATTGGTTGCTGTAGAACGCCGAATATTCGGTGTCGACGCAATGGCAGAGGGGAATAAATCCCAACTCGCTCAGTTCCTGCTCCTGGAAATCGCCCACCACCACGTCGGTCGAGCACTTCCGGGCCACGCCCTGCTTGTCGGTGGCGAAGCAATGCACGGGCAGCCCCGGCGCCAGCCCGCCCTTCTCCGAGTCGCGTTCGACGCCGCGGATGCCGGCCAGCCAGCCGGACTCGGCGAAGGCCCGGATCACCACGCCCCCGAAGGCGAAAGCGGCGTTGCCCCAGAGATAGTCGCTGCGCACCGCCGTGTCCTCGGCGAAACGGAAACCGGTTGCCCGGCCGCCGCCGTCCTCGTAGGGCAGCCGCATCAGGACGCGGGGCAGCGTCAGACCCACGAAGCGGGCGTCTTCCGACTGGCGAAACGTCTTCCATTTCAGGAATTCGAGCTGCTCGAAAGGTTTGGCCAATTGCAGCGGCTGTTCGAGTTCAGTGAACTGATCCAAGCCGAACATCGACGGATGGACGCCGGCCACGAAGGGGGCGAAGGCCGCCGCCGCCACCTGCGAGACGGCCCCCAGCGCGGCCACGTCGTCGATCGGGTGTTCCGCCGAGGGACGCGGCCGAATCTCGTAGTCGCCCAACAGCAGGCCGAACGGCTCGCCGCCGGGCGTGCCGAACTCGTCGCTGTAGATTTTGCGGAATAACTGGCTCTGATCGAACTCGATGGCCCGTTCGAGGTCGCGGGAAAGCTCGTTCCAAGAGACGCTGAGCAAGCGGATTTTGACGTTCTCCGCCCCTTCCGCCTGCTCGGTCAGATACTTCAGCCCACGCCAAGCGGCCTCCAATTTCTGGAACCGGGGGTGGTGCAGAATGGCGTTCACCCCTTCGGCGAGCAGGCGGTCCAAGTGGGCCACGTCGCGGCCCAGGAAACGGACAAGCTGGTCTTTGGAGAGGCCCGCTGCGCCGCCCGGAGAGGGCCAGCCACCGCGACAGCGCCTGTTGCAGGGACGGTTCGCGAAGGAAGTCGTCCAAGCCGGTCCGGGCCGCGCCGCCCACGGTTCGGGTGGCTTCGACGACCGAGTCGATCCACCCGCCCGCCGACGGCTGCGACACATCGCGAACCGCAACGGCCGGAACTTCGGCCGCCGGGGCTACGTTCGCATCGGATTGGACGGCTTCAGCACTCATGGGTGCCCTGCAAGGATATAATCGGGCGTTCAGCCCCGGCGTCCACGCCGGGTGGCAAACGGGCACGAGCCTCAACCACCCGGCGTGGGCACCGGGGCTAAACAGACCCAAATCACCGTACGTTACGCGCGTGCAGTGTCACTTTTGCAGTTGCGGGATGCGGGCCACCATCCGCAACGAAGTCGTCAATTCCTCCATTTGCAGCCAGGGCCGCAGCCAGGCGACCGCGTTGTAGCTGCCCGGCGCGCCGGGGACCTCGCGGACCTCGACCTTGGCCTCCCGCAACGGGTAGCGGGCCTTGACCTCCTGGCTCGGCTTGGGATCGGCGCTGACGTAGTTGGCGATCCAGCGCTCCAGCCAGGCCTGGCAGTCCTCGACCTCCATGAAGGAGCCGATCTTGTCGCGGGCAATGACCTTCAGGTAATGCGCGAACCGCGAGGAGGCCATGATGTACGGCAGCCGGGCCGAGATGGCCGCGTTGGCCGTGGCCTCCGGCCGGTCGTACTTCTTCGGTTTCTGCGTGGTCTGCGCCCGAAGAAGACCGCGTAATCGGTGTTCTTGTAGTGGCACAGCGGGAGGAAGCCGAGCTTGCTCAGTTCCGCCTCGCGGCGGTCGGTGATGCCGATTTCGGTGGGGCATTTCAGGTCGGCGTCGCCGTCGTCGCTGGTGAAGACGTGGGCCGGCAGTCCTTCCACCTTGCCGCCCGCCTTCCGCTCCGCGAATCGCCGTGCAGAAGCCGTATTGGGCAAAGGCGTCGGTCAGCCGGGTCCCCATCACGTAGGCCGCGTTCGTCCAGCAATAGCCCTCGTGCTCCATGGGCAGCGCGGTCCCCTTGCTGTCCAGCGGCGCTTCCTCGAAGCCGAACTCCTCGACCGGCTTGGTCTGCGAGCCGTAGGGCAGCCGGGACAGAACCCGCGGCATGGTCAGCACCGCGAACCGCGAATCTTCCGAGTCGCGGTACGATTTCCACTTCGTGTATTCGATCGTGTCGAAGATCTTCTCCAGGTCGCGCGGCTTGGAAAGCTCGGTGAAGCTCTCGAAACCGAACAGGGCCGGGGCGGCGGCGCTGATGAAGGGGCAGAAGGCCGCCGCCGCCACGTTCGACATCTTCGTCAACAGGTCGAGGTCCTCGGGGTGGTTGGTGAACTCGTAGTCGCCGATCAGCGCCCCGTAAGGCTCGCCGCCGGGGGTGCCGAACTCGTTTTCGTAGAGTTTCTTGAAGGCCTGGCTCTGGTCGAACTCCACCGCCCGATCCAGGTCTTTGAACAGGTCCCGCTTGGAGACGTTCATCACCTTGAGTTTCAGTTGGGCGCTGGTTTCCGAGTTCATCACCAGGTATTGCAGCCCGCGCCAACTCCCTTCCAGTTGCTGGAACTCGGGCTGGTGCATGACGGCCACGAGTTGCTTGGAGATCGCCTGATCGATGGCCTTGATGCCGGCGTTAATGGTGCGGGTAACGTCCTTGTTCCAGGTGATCGTCCCTTTCAGGGCCTCCTCGGTCAGGGTCCGCAAGAGTTCCTGCGCCCGCGACTGCTCGGTTTGCTTGGTGGCCTTGATGGCCTGGTCCAGGAGGGTGCCTTCCTTGACGACGGTTTCGGCCTCTTTGGCCATGGTTTTCGCTTCTTCACCGACGCTCATTGATCGTTCTCCTTATCTGAGGGCCCGGGCACGTTCACGCCCAGATCGGCCGAGAGTTGTTTGAGTTGCTCCGTGTTCGCCAGGACTTGCTCCAGGACGTTTTCCAAGTCCTCGGAGCGGTCCACCTTGGTCAACAGATCGCGGAGACGGTCGCGGGTTTCGAGCAGCTTCCGCAGCGGCTCGACTTGCCGGACGACGTTGGCCGGCTCGAAGTCCTCGATCGAATTGAACTTCAACTGGACGGCCATTTCGCTGCCGTCGCCTTTCAGCGTGTTTTCCACGCGGAGGTTCAGGCCCGGGGTCATGCGGGCCATCACGTCGTTGATGTTGTCGCGGTCGATCTGGACAAACTTGCGGTCCTTCAGCGGTTTCAGCGGCTCGGTCGGGTTGCCGGAGAAATCGCCGAGGACGCCGACCACGAAGGGCAGCTCCTTTTCCACCACCGCCCCTTCCGTTTCCACGTCGTAGGTGATGTGGACCCGCGGCGGGCGGACCCGCTTCAGCTTGTCGTGAATGCTCTTTGCCATGAGTGTGACCTTTCAGTTTCGAGAAAAATGCAATATCAGTGGTCTCAAATTCGGGGGCGTTGCCGTTTAGCGGCCGTCGGCACGACGGCCAACGCCGCCGAAAGGGCCGTCGTGCCGACGGCCGCTAAACGGAAATTGTCGTTGCACAACACCGGCAACCCGGATTATCGAACTGCTAAATTCATTTCGTTCCCACGCAGAGCGCGGGAGCGAGGATGTTATGGAGGCGCCGTCATTCCGACGGCGCCTCCGGCGGTTTTATGCCCACTACCTTGAAAATCTGCTCCCGCGCCGCTTGTTCCGGAATCAATTCGGTCAACAGTTCCGGCAGGGGCATCCGGCCCCAGCGGACGGCCTGCTCGAGCGCATAAGCCACCGGCGAATGGGGCTCGGTGCGCTTGAAATAATCGGCCACTTGCAGCAAGGCGCGGAAGGCGTCCTCGCGGGTCCGCACCGCGGAGATACCAGTCGGCCCTTGACCGTTGAGCGAGACCATGTTCGTGCCTCCCTCTTCCGCAACTGCGTCCGCATCCTCGCCATCCTCGAGGGGCAACACGCGGCGGGCGATATTCTGCACCTCGTCGCGGCTCGTCTCCAGGGCCTCGACGATGGCCGACGAAGGGGGCGCCAGCGAGTGCCCGTTCTCATTCCGGCCGCATTTCTCATCCATCACGGCCGAAAGCTCCCGGAACTCCCGCAAACAGTCCTCCATGTCGTCCAGCAGGGCGCAATAGAAATCGGCCGGCGTCTCCAGCACGGCTTTCTCAAAGCTCTGCAGCGTGACCGCGCCATGCTCGATCCGCTGCGCCCGCTTCTCCGGATCGGAAATGTGGTCCAGATCGACCGCGCGGCGATAGTCGGCCAGGGTCAGCGGGTCAACACTTCCCGCTGCCGTAATCGGCACGCCCACGATCGGCGCCAGCAGCACGCCGTCGCTTTCCTCGCCGTTCAGTCCGGCCAACGGGGCCGTCCGGGTTATCATGCCCTCCTCGTCGGGCAACGGGTAGAGGTTGTCCCAAAATCGCTCGGCCAATTCCCGCATCAGACGAAACCCGTCCCGCAGTCCGGCGAAACCGTGCTCGCGGACCAGCGCCTCGCTCAGCCAGGCGGCGATCTCCAAATCCTTCGATTCCTCGGCAATCGCCTGGGGCGACAGTTCCAGCAACTTCTTCCAATGCGTCCGCGGATCGCCGCTCTGCACCTCCGCGTCATCGCTCCAGGAAGCGGACCGCTCGTCGGCGCGGGCGGCGGTTCGCTCGTCCTTGATGGCCTGATACAACGAGGTGGGCGAAAAGTCGCTCCGCAACGGCCTGCCGGCGGGATTGTCGCCGGGGATCGGCGTTAAGAGCCGGTCGAAATCGAGTACGTCAGGCGACCCCATGCTGGTAGCTCCCGCTCGGTGTCGGATCTTCGCCCCACGGAAATAACTCGCTATCTGAGAACGCTTGTTGAATATGGGCGCCACTGCCGGCTTGTCCCGCAGTGGAAAGTGTATTTACGGGGGGAACACTGCTGGACAAGCCAGCAGTGGCACCCTCGGGCACCGGTTCTCGATCATTGCGGCGTTTGGCTCGGAAGACAAGAAATCGGCCGCCGACCGCACAACTCCAACGCGTCAAAGTTACCATTCGATAGTCTCGCTTACAAGCCCCCTCAAGGTATTAAATCATCGCGGACAATCTGCGGTCGCGGGCCAATCGCCGGAGCGTCTGGCCTTGCAGGCGGCTGGCCCAGGACTTGCTGATCCCCAAGCCGCCGGCCGGCTTCCTGTAAATCTACCCCCTCACAGTATGTGGCGTGGAGTAGCTTGCCAGCATCCTCGGGCAAAGACCGCCTCAGTTCATCCAACCTTTGATTGATTTCGTGGAGGATCGCCACCTCAGTCGGCGGCGGTGTAGCCACGTCCTCCAACGAATCGACCCAGGTCCGTTCGTCTTTGACCTGAGGCCAGGAGAGGACCTGCACCGGCAGATTCCGGTCGCGGCGACGCTCATATTCAGTCCGGCTAAACCAAGACATTTTCGCCAGGCCGTCGTAGATGGCCCCGCGGACGCGATAATAGGCAAAGGTGGAGAACAGTGTTCCGCGATCGGGGTCGAAATCTCGCGCCGCTTCGGCCAGCCCCACTTGCCCGTAGGACACCAAATCCTCGATGTCGATGTTCGGCGGCGCCTTGCGCGAAATCCGCGACGCCAGGGACCGAACCAGCCCCTGACATTCCTCGATCAGCTTTTGCGGATTTGAAATCTTGGACATCACTGAGCCCTCGATCAGCGCCACCGAGCATAGGGTTGTTTTGCGTCAGGCACTGCCTGTCCAATAAGATGGACTGAATAGCACGTATCCGTTTCTCATTTGGAGCCGCGCAAATTGTATGCAGCTAACTATACCAGGTCCATAGTTCGGATTTATCCATTAGGGGGGGCAAATCGTCGTTATTGTGGTAATGTGTGCGGAAAGTGCCTACTACCCGGCGACAGGTAGTGCGTTTAGCGCACCCTACGCCTACCAGAACCACTTCCAGACGATCATACCCACGAGAAGAGCCAACAGCAGGGTGTCAATCGCCAAGGCAAAACGGGCGGCCAACTGGTAACGTTGGTCCTCCCGGAAGGCTTCCTCGGTCCACTCGAGTTCTTCCTGTTGTTCGGGGAGTTTCTCCAGCACGGCGCGGACAAACGCCTGACGGTCCTCCGCCGCGCCGGTGGCCGCGAAATAGCAGCCGCCGAACAGGAGCGAATCGCTCTTGCGGTTTTGCTCCGGCTCGCTGGCATAGCCGATGGCCAGGATGTTCACCAGCCGGCTCTGGAGGTTGTGGCGGATTTTGCAGAGCAGCGCGAAGAGGTTGGTGTTGCCCGGCTTGCTGAGCGAGCCTTTCTCGCGGAACAGCGCGTAGACCCAGTCCTCGAACGCGCCGCAGGCATGGACGGCCGTCGCCTCCAGGCGCTCCGGCAGCGGCGGATTCCAGAGGTTGAACCCCTTGCCGAAACGCTGGCCGACGGCGCGGTCGTGCCCCACGCGGCGGACCAGCTCCCGAAAGCCGCTTTCCTCCTCCAACCCGACGACCAAGGCCGTGACGGGGCAGCGCGTCTTGAGCGCCGCGAGCAGCGTCGTCGCGTCTCTTTGCACGGCCCGCTGCACCTCGTTGGCCTCCGGCACGCTGCGCCCGATCAGTCCGAACGGCAGCAGGGTCAACATTCCGTTCACCGGACAGAGCGGCTGACGCAACCTTCGCAGGAGCCGGCAGAGATATTCCAACCTCTGCTCCTGTTCGCCCGATTGGTGCTGGTCGAGCTTGATGACCCGCTTTTCGGCGGCGGCGGAGACCGCTTCGGCCTCGAAACTGCCGGCCCCCGTCTGACCGCCGAGGACCATCGTGCCGCGGATGCCGGGCTGGGGGGCGGCCGGCGCCGGCGGAGCCGATTGCCGCAAAGCCGAGGCGGCCGTGGAGGCGCCGCCCGGCGCGGCGACGATCGTCCCCCGCAGCGCATCGCCCGACGGCTGAGGGCCGACCGGCATGGGCCGCGATTTCTCCTGCTCGAAGACCTCCGCCGCATGGGCCGACAAGCTGCTGAGACAGCCCACCTCGGTGGCAAAGAGGAAAATGCCGTCGGGATTGGCGTACCAGTGCAGGGCGGCGGGGCCTTGGGGCGCCGCATTCACATTGAAGCTCAGCCGCGAGGCCGCCATCACCGATTTCTCCTGGACATCGCCCGCGGAACCGAGGATCAAAAAGAGGGGAATTTGCCCGGGTCCAAGCCTTGTTTGGCCAATTCGGCCAGGCCGGCCTTCCAGGCGTGGTCGATGTCGGGAAACGGCGAAGTCTCGCCTTCCAGCCACAGTTTCAGGGCCTTGTAGAGGACCACGGGAATCAATATCAGCAGCACCGCAATGACCAAGATGAAGGCCGGCGTGAGCTTGGCCTTGACGAACGACCGGTCTTGGGTATGGTAGAAGGCAATCAGCGTGACCGTCGCGGCGATCACCAGGAACACGGCCACCAGCAGCGCCGCCCGGGCCGGCAGCGACAAGCCGCCCAATTTTCGCGAACTCGACAGCAGCCGCCCCGGCGCGTAGAGCAACGCCCGCAACGGGTAGGTGACGGTGTCGAATATGCGGCGGATGAAGTAGCCCATAAGCGACCTCTCGGTACTTCTTGAGGAGCGCCACTATCGTATACTTTGCTCTCAAAACATGCAACCACCCCCCACGCCCCCCCGAAAAACCCGCCAATTCGGCGGAGATAATTGTTGACATCGGCGGTATTTTTGTTAGGTTGCGTTTATCGACACGCCGCTCGGCGTGATTTTGGAGTTGTGCTGATGAAATTGCAGGAGTCGGCTCCCGTCGCCGATTCCCCGCTACAACAACGAGGTGGACCAATGATCCTCGCGGCCCTGTGATGGCCGCCAAAAAACAATTGAACGACGCGCGAGCGTCAAGACGCTTGCGCCAGTACCCCAAAATCAGAAAATGGGGTTTGTGCCCGCAATTCAACGGTTCCGCCGACGAGTCGGCATCGAGTGTACTTTCCCGCCTGGTGCGGCTCCCAACGGCAGGTGACGCGGGACACGAATTGCCGGAGGACTTCCCGCAAGACGGCTGGATCAGAGTCGTCTAGCCGCTCTCCCATATCCCACAGGCTGTCAGTTATCCGCTCGGCTTCCGTGTCCATGTCCATAGGATCGGTAAACCTGCTGGCGTGGGCCAACTCCGCGTTCACGCGGTTCCGTTCCGCCTGGGTAAGGGTCAATTCCTCGACCAATTCCGCCGCGTCGGTCGTGCGGATTGCCTTGACCAGCCGAGAGACTTGCCGGTCCAGGTCAGCGGCCCGTTTCTCCAGTCTCGCCGCGTCGGTGGTGGTGGTCTTCACCTCTGCCGCCAACTGCCGCTTGATTTCCGCCACCAGCACGCCACGGCCGGGACCAAGGAAGACCTCTTGCAGCTTGTGGACGATCCACGCCAAGATTCTGTTGGCGTCGATGGCATTGCGCCCGCAGGTGGTGTTGTGGCGGCAGTCCCGGCCGTAACCGGCATAGGTGGCGCACACGTATTGTTGATACCGATAGACCTGTTCGCCTGTTCGATTGTTCGTCCGCAGGGAGTTGCCGCACATTGGCTTGCCACAGTGTCCGCAGACGATCAGGCCGGTAAGCGGGTACTCGAAATGGCGGGTGCGGTGTGAAGGCTTTCGCTCCCGATCCGCCAGCTTCGCTTGTACGCGAATGAACAGCTTCGGTTCAATGATGCCCTCATGCGCGCCTTCGACCTCTATCATGTCTTCCTTGGGCTTCCGTCGCGGGTTTCTGTCGTTTCCGTTAGCGGTTACGATGTCCTCGCCTTGGGCGCTATGGTACTTGCCCCACGCTTTCGCGCCCCATTGGGCCGTGCCGACATAGGCCGTGGTCCTGAGCAATCGGCCGACGTTGTGATGGGTCCAGCCCTTGCCGGTGGGACTCGGATAGCCCTTGGTTTCCAACTCTCGGGCAAGGTCTCGGACGCCAAGGTCCGCGTCGGCGAAACGGTTGAAGGCAAATTGTACCGCGTCGATCTTGGCTTGATCGGTGCATGGCAGAAGATGGACCCGGTGCCCTGCCTGCCGAATGTACTCGCCGGGTTGGAGCCGGCGCACGAGATTCCCGTGTTCGTCGAACAGGCCACGGTCCATTCCGAAGACTGCCAGCCCTCCGTTGTGGCCTCCGACCTTGGCGTTGGCAATCCGGCCCCGCAGCGTCTTCGCGCCGACATTTCCACCAGGAAGTCGTTGCTGGCCTTCTGATTGATGAACAGCAGCAGTTGCTTGGCGAAATCTTCGAGGTCGATGGAGCCTTCACAGCAGGTATGCAATCCCACCCCGGCCTTGCGTAGCTGGTTGTAGAACACGATGGCGTCCATCGGGTCTTCGCGGCTAATGCGGTTTGTATGCCAAGCGAGGACCAGCTTGAACTTGCCAGCCTTGGCGGCGCTCAGCAGGGCAGCCAAGCCAACACGGGCGTCGGTGGAGCTATC
The DNA here is from genome assembly GCA_963733145.1 of uncultured Planctomycetota bacterium. Taxonomy (GTDB): domain Bacteria; phylum Planctomycetota; class Planctomycetia; order Pirellulales; family Thermoguttaceae; genus JAHIKV01. The sequence goes on from CAVTCJ010000004.1 coordinate 207,201, forward strand.
GCCGGTGATCGCTTCATCGGTGAACCACTCGACAACCTGGCAACCCTCACGCGAAGCCAGCTTGGTGATTTCCGACCGTTGCTCAGCGGGCGACTTGTCTTGTTGCCGGCCAGACATACGAATGTAAGCCGCCGCCGGAATCAATTTGGTGTTGGACATGATTGCATCCAAGGGGCGATGGGGGTCAGGGGCAACTCCTTAAGCATCATCGGCCGTCCTTGGCTTGTCAAGCTCTGCCGCCGTCCCAGGTCGATCAGCAGCCGTGCTAAGGAGGGGACCACGTTGCCCGGCGGGGCGGCCGTGTTGATGACGAAAACAGGGGTAACGTCGGGTGCGCATGTCATGGTGCAATCTCACAGGGGTAGACGTGAATCCGCTCGATTCTTGAAATAAAGGACTCGCGGCCGAGAGAGAACGGGCCGCCAGAATCGGGCGTCAAGAAGGTGCCCCCGCCCGCCCCGAGGACCGGAGACGGGCGAGGGCAGAATTGCGGCACTACCACCGCTTTCCAATCGGCAAGAGGCCGAACAATTGCGGTGAATGGGCGCGAATCGCCAAGTAGTGCTCGTGCGACATGTTGTCAATGTCGAGTTTCCCGGTGGGGTGGAACAGCTTGGCCAGCCCAGGGTTCTCGTCGCGGAACCGGGTGACGGCAGACGCCAGCGGCATGGTCTGGCCGCCAACCATAGCGAACGGCATGGAGCCGGCAGCGGTCTGCTGGTCGAACGGCTTCAAGATCGCCGCCACGGCCTCGGGATGGGCCACGCCTTGCTCCTTAACAATGCGGACATTCCGCTCCGCCGGGGTCTCGGGTTTTCTTGGTTGCACAGAGACTTGCATGGGACTAACTCCAGTTGTTGAAGATGTTGAAACGAACATCGAACGAGCCAACGCTTACGTCCTCAGCCGCTCAAGGGCGCTGGTGAGCGACCTTCCCGGTGCGGCGGGGTCTCGGATCGTCCTCTCCAATTCCGCCACGATTTCGTCGTCGGTCCTTCGGCCTTCCATGCCGCGCGGACCAGGGTCTTTACTCGCGTCTCAAAGGTCTTGGTTCTGGGAGTGCCAAGCATCGTATGGGTCTCCAATGGGTCTTGGTTACGGGAATCGAGAAGGTTGAAAGACCCGTGGCCGGGAACTGCGTTGGCGAGTCCCTGGCCACGGGCGGAGGTGTTCATCGCCGCTTCTTGGGCAAGGGGTCAAGTCCAAACAGTTCAGGCTGCTCTTCCCTGATCTTGAGGTATTGCTCGTGGCTTATAGTCTCCAGCAAT
>CAVTCJ010000005.1:0-654165 GCA_963733145.1 uncultured Planctomycetota bacterium
GTCCCGGCCGATCTGCCCGGAAATAGTGGACCATCGAAGCCGCCGGGATGCGGTCATAATCCAGGGTGAATCCGGCAATCGTGTCGCCGGGGTGGTTTTTGAGCACGTGATACTCGGTCGGATTCCCGTAGGCGTCGAAGACGATTCCATCGATGGCATTGGCCCTGAACGGGAATTGGTTCAAGAAGGGCGTGGCGACCTGATCGGCCTCCACCAGCCGCAGGTCCAGATTCACAGGGGAGTCCACCTTCGGGTTGGCCACCAGCATGGCAAACGCCTCGCCCGACTCGGCGCGGGCCATCCGCATGGTGCGGAGCTTCTCGGACAGGCTGATCGAGTCGGCCCAGCGCATGAACTCCCGTTCGACCACCCGATTGGCCTCGGCGTCGTCGGTAAGCATCTGCAAGCGGGGTCCGGTGCCGATGCAGTCGTTGGCCAGCGTCGAAATGATCCCCCGGGCGTAGCTGTTGTTGGCCACTTCGTACCGCGCCCGGCTGCGGAGCGTCTGCCGAACCTTCGGGTTGTTGGCCGCGTTGACCGAGAGCAGATCGGCGTTGGCCCAGTGGCGGCGGTTCTCGTCGGTCGTGGCGGCGGCATCGTAGCGCCCACGAACCCGCAGCGGCATGTGGACCATGCGGAGCGTCTGCCGCTGTTTGCTGTCGCAACGGGTGTTTTTCAGCCAACCGAACACGTCTTGTTGCCTCTCAATCCGTTCCCGGCGGCACCAGTTTCTTCAGTCCGATCCCCAGTCCCTTCCGGCGAGCCGCCTTCTTGCTCTCCAGATACCGATCGGCGGCGATCTGGTCGGGCAGGCTGTGCTGCTCCATACTCCCCGCATCGCCCGAGGCTTTTGCCGGCCCCTGAGCATTGTCGTTAATCGTTTGTGTCAAATCGTCGGCCATCTTTCAGTCTCCTAAGTGGCGGGTCTCAGAGTCGCACTGAGCGAGCAAGGCGTATGAGGCCTCGCCGGACACTGGTCCACCCGCGGCAAACCAAACCGGCGAGCCAAATAAAAAAGGCCCTGCGAGGATGCGGCCCCGCATGGCCTTGTGTATTGGCATCGCCGACAGGGATCAGCCGTCAGCGTCGCCGTGTCTGATTTTCTACCTTCATTTATACCCGAAGAAACCCTTGGGTAAATAGATATTCGCCCATCGCGGAGAAATCGTTACACATATAGACACGGCTTCACCAACCTGCACCATTCTGCACTGTGCGACGGGGCAGTTATGGGCAAAGCCACGAGCCTGGCGCCGGCATTTCGTCGCCACGCCACCAAGCTTGTTTCCAGAAAAGGGCCAATTGATGACTTGTCTCACGCCGCACGGGTTCACGTGCCTGGCGGCGGCGGAGGTGTTCACTTTGGCTTCCGCACCAACCGCAGCCGGGCGGGCAGGCTGCCGGCATTCAGTACGTCGGCGATCTCCGCAGCCTGCTCCTTTGTGAAGGAACCGGCGATTTGCCCTTGCCGTGGATGATGCTCTGGATCAAAGGTGCGGACCAGAGTTCGCCATCAAGGATAATGCCCAGCCTGTAGTGGAACCCGGTCTTCGCGTCGGGCAGATGGTCACCGGTCAGCTTGGCGAATAATTGACCGCCAGCTTCGTTGAACGTGAAGTCGATGCAGGGCTTGCCCCGCTGGTCGGGAGCAACTGCGGCCTTTGTCAGATACGCGCCGGTCACGTTGTACGGGTCGGCGACGACGAGAACCTCCATAACCTCGTGGTGATCCATCTTCCTGGTGCGCCGAACAATATCTGGGGTTCCGGCAAAGCTCTTTTCTTCGCCCTCCTTGATCGGCACCCACCAGGCCAATCGCTTACCGGAAGCATCGAGCACTTCGGTCTTCGACGGCTCTTTCCGGGCCTGCTCGATCAATTCCTTGTTGTCTCGCTCATTGGCCAGAATGCGGAACTCCAGCGTGCCGGGCTTGGCCAACAGCCGCTCGACTCGCTGCTGATCTTTGTCATTGTCGCGCATCAGCGCAACTTCAATCCGCCCCTCGGTTACTTTCCGAACCTGGGCAAGCTTCTCTGGCCCGCCGTTGAGTCGTTGGTCAATCGCCTTCAGAAGCTTGTCCATGTCGGTAGCAGCCGCGCCGGCCGATGCGGAACTCGGTTCGGCTTCGTAGGTCAAAACTGGCCCCTCTGGTGCGACCGTTTGCTCGGGTTTGGACGTTGCCGAGTCGGGAGCAGCATTTGCCTGGGCAGCATTGAAGCCCCATACTTCAACGTATCCCTGCTTATCCTTGGTCACGCCGCCGATAGCCAACAGATGCGACTTCGTTGCGGCGCTCAGTGCCGGGTATCGTCCGCGCTCATCCAGGAAGTCGGTAAGCTTGATCTCGTTTTGTAATTCGCCGGTGTTGGCATCAAGGAGTCTGACCACGTTTCTACCGCACAGAACGATGATGCGCTGTCCATCAGGTGAGAACGCCACGGCTGCCGCCCAGCCGGGCACCGTTTGGAACCAGTCCACGTTGCCCGAGGCAACTTGCGCCAGGCTGACCCTACCGCTGCTGTTTTCCCCGCCTCGACCGAAGTGCTGGGCACCGACGGCCACCGACGCGCCGTCGGGCGAAAACGCGACCGCACGTGTCCAGCCGCTAACAGAAGTTGTCATGGCACCGATCTTCCTGCCGCTACGGAGATTCCAGAAGATCACGCCGGTCCCGTGCTCCAGGATCGGGTCGGTCTTGCCGTCGGAAGAAGCCATCCAGCTCCCGGCGCTGGCAAGCAGATTTCCATCTGGGGAAAAAGCGACCGCATTGGCGTGGTCGTGCCCGGCCAGATCGTGCTTGAGCGTCCCGGTTTTGACTTCCCAGAGTTTCAGCCGGCCGGGACCTGTGGTGCGCAAGCCTGTCCGTAATATGCCGTCGAAAGCACCAGAGTAGGAATAATCGGCAAACGAACTGCCGCAGACGGCCAGCAAGCTCCCGTCGGGCGAAAATGCCAGCGACGCGACGTTCCCCATTGCTCGCTTCAGTGACTTCCACTGTTCAGGTGTGTTTTTGTCCGCCAGTTTCGCTTTCTCGTCGTCTAGCGACCGAAGAAGCCCGCCCGTGGGCAGGTCGAATAGCTTTACCTGGCCAACATCGGTTCCGACAGCCACCATAGTGCCGTCAGGCGAAAACGCTAGCGATGTTACTTGAAAATGGGAGAATCGCTCGGCTGCGGCCAGGGCAGCATCTTCCTCGGCGGTAGTGAGCCTCAGCGAGACAACGGGCCTTCCGGTCTCAGCATCCACAATTCTCACGGCGGGCTGCCAGTTGTCAGCAACTCTGCTGTGCCCGCCTCTCATCATTATCATCGTCGGCTGGTCGTTGCCGACGGCGATCCGCTTCCCGTCAGGCGAAAACGCGATGGTGCCCACGCGCATGCCGGGATCGAAGCGGCGCAAACGCTCGATACTAGCCTCGGCTGCCGCGGCTGACGCATTCGCGCGTTCGAGAACCATGAAGATGTCGTCCGTGTCGTCGTTTGGCTGGTGGACAAATGACTCCGGCCGGTCGGGTGTCTTCGTGAGGTGGAATTGCAGGCGATCGCCCTGCAACTCGTAAATGCCCCGCACAACTACTTTGCCGTTCAGCAACAAGTCAATCGCTTTGGGCTTCTGGAAGCAGTCCAAGCGGTACTGTAAGCCCAAAAGAGAATCCTTAGTTATCACGAACGGCTCGCGCTTCGCCATCGCTTGGGCGTCTTTGAACGGGACGGGTACACCGAATTCTCTACCATTTTCTCCGATGCCCGCATTCTTGAACATCTTGCCCCAGGACGATGAATCCACGACCTTCCAAGTGCCGGCAATTTGCTCACGGTCACGGTCGTCGCCATCGGAATGCCGTGACGCCGCTGGCCGGCTACTGGCCTTGTCAGTGCTCGGAGGAGGCACGACAGAGTCCGTTGAATTATCCGACGACGAACGAACGGCAGCGCCAGTGGTCGGCTTCGCGTCGTGGACCAGTTTGTACCGGAACTTCACGAAGCCGCCAGGCTCATCCGTATACTCAAGCAACTGTAGAAGTCCTAACGTGCCTTCGCGCGTTTTGAAGGCATAGGTGCGAGAGATGTTGGGATTCGTAGAAACCGTATTCGCTGTGATAACTGACTGCGACATCGCGTCTTCAGGACGCAACCAATTCTGCCTGTTAAAACTCTCCGCCGCGATAGCACGAGCCAGGGATTCCTTGGTTGCTGTGCTCCAATCTGCGTCGCTGAGTCGGTCTATTTCCAATCCAAAGCCCATCAGTCCTCTTATGTCCTGCGAGGTATTCGCAACTGCGTCAACGCCTTCGCGTCTTGCCCACGCCCACACTTCTTTGCGATCGGAAAGCGACACTGTGGAAGGAAGCCCTGCGATTTTCGGAAAAGGAACGATTTTGCCAGTGTCGAGGTCGATGAAGGCGGACGCTGGAGCCACCGAAGGGTCCTTCAATGTCTGCTCGATTACCGGACCAAACTCCTCTCGCTCTGCCGCAGGCGTGTCGCTGGTTTCGCCAGTGCTCGGCTGCTCGGGTTGCAGCGCCTACGTTGCGGAACTCGACCCACTGGTAGGGGCGAGCTTCCAGGCGAAATGTCTGAATCTCTTTTGGGGAAATGTTGGGAAAGGTGACAGAAACTTGGCTCATGTTTCCAACGGTTCCCGTCTCCGTGCGCCCAGGGAGATGTATATGGCCATCTTTTCCAACGGCGACAATGCGTACTTCTTTGTCGGCGAGATTGTGGGAAACGACAATTACAGTGCTGCCGTCCTTCTCGTATGGTTTCGAGAATGTGACGCCGCCTCCACCAGCTAGGCCACTCGTTTCGCCCCCAGAGCCCGACGTGACAATCTGCCAGGGGCCAGCGGCTAATCCAAAATGGACGTTGACAGTTCGAGCATTGGCGGGCAAGGCGACCGCGATCGCACGAACGTCTTGCGGCCCCGCCTGCGGCTGACTGCCGCCGGCAGCAGAACCCGACGGCTCAAATTGCCATTTCGTGCCCACTGGCTCTGATGGCGCACTTCCCAAGCGAATAGCAAACTCACGGGGGAGGGAGTTCTCGCCGGACACGAGACCACCGAGGGTTTTATAGGGACGATTCACGAGTGGTGACCCATCCGGCCGCCACCAACGTCCGTTATCGCCCTTCTTGTTTTCTCCCACGCCGAGGAGATCCGCCGTGATGCCACTTGGCAGGCTGGCGATCCACGGACCGCCTGGATGCTTTGCAATATCAACGATACCCGACTCAGCCGCAGTTGTGTGAGACGGAAGCCGCTCGATGGACGGCCAACCGCCGAAATCACGATGAATCTTCGACAACTCGGAAGACAGGACAATACACAGAAACGCCACGGCGGCAATCACGCCCAGGCTTGAGATGGCAATGGCAGCCTTTCCAGCACCGGACCTTCGGCCTACCAAACCGCAGATCAGCGCCGCGAGGACGACAGAAGAGATCAGCGTTAGGAAAGTCCATTCCGACCAGTTCCTTCCGGCAACCGCAGCCAGCAGCAGCGTGAGCGGAAAGCCGGTCAAACATAACACAAGGGCGGCGATCCCGACCTTTTTCTCTCTGTCGGTAGTGGGCAGCGTTCGCCCTGTCCTGATGCGATTGCTCTCTTTGAATGCCTCTCGCACGTCTCGTTGGCTCAACACCACCAGCGCCCAAATACCGATAGGCAGGCCAATCAGGTTGCCAGGCGAAACAATGATGGCCAGAATGCTGGCGGCGATAGCTAGACCAATAGGCTTGCAGTCGCTTCATCTTCAGCGCGGCGAAAATCATCAGGCTGCTTAATGCCATGAGGGAAAGCGGTATGAAGACAAGCAAGGCACCCGGACGATTGTGTGCGGTGAGGTCCGCCACCATAGGTAGCAGGGCCCATATCACCACGGGTATTACTACGAGCCAGTTGAATACCCCGGTAACGACCATCCCAATTGCCGGCCCTTTAACCTGCCGCCCGGCCTGTTCGAGAGCAACATCTTCAACGGTCGCTTCCGGGTGTGGCGCGGAGCTATCGACTGGCGTCAGCCCCTCCAGGGGCACCTGAAACGCCCGATAGAGACCGCCGAACACAAAGAGCAAGGCAAAGGTTACGGCGGACAACATGAACCACGGGAGTCTCTCGCGGCTCCATTCCGGCGACAGCAGCAGGCTAAAGACGACCTCACCGGCCAGTATAAAGCCGGTCACTATAAGGCTCAGGGTAACTACCGCTCGCCAGTTGATGACTCGTTCCCCATTTCGTCTGCTGACGAGGCCGTAGGGACTGCCGTTCGTCACGCCTGGCGAAGGCGTGCCCACGATTGTCTCCATGCGAGTTTTGATTTCACTGGCTTGCTGATACCGCCGCTCGGGCTCTTTCTCCAGCGCTCGCAACACTACTTCATCGAGCCGCACGTCGATCTGCACCTTTCGCGACGGCGGAGCAAAGCGGCCGATGGGTAATTCGCCGGTGAGCATCTGGTAGAAGACCACGCCCAAGGAATAAATGTCGGCGCGATGATCGACCTGAAGCGGATGTTCGATCTGCTCGGGGGCCATGTATTGGAGCGTGCCCATGATTTGGCCCTCGCCAGTCAGCGTCAGGTCTTTCGCCTCCTTGCCAACCAACTTCGCGATGCCGAAATCGGCGATCTTGACCCGGCCCTCTTTGTCCAACAGCACGTTCTCCGGCTTGATGTCGCGGTGGACCACGCCGTGGTCGTGGGCGTATTGCAATGCCTCGCAAATCTGCGGGACGATGGCCAACGCCTCCTCCGGTGCGAGCTTACCTGCGTCCAAGAGCCGCCGCAGATTTACCCCGTCAACAAACTCCATGAGGAAGTAGTAGAGGCCGTCGGTCTGACCAAAATCATGGACGGCGACGATATGCGGATGGCTGAGCATGGCCATCGCCCGAGCCTCGCGGGCAAATCGTTCGGCGAAGGCCGGGTCTTGGCCGATCTTCGGGGCGAGGATCTTCAGAGCCACCAGCCGGTCGAGCCGTTTCTGGCGGGCCTTGTAGACCACGCCCATTCCGCCACGGCCCACCAGTTCCAGGATTTCCAAGTCGGGGAAATAGGGTGCCAACTCGGCCGGGGTGGGCGGCACATAGTGACCCTCGGCAGGTCCGCTGCCCTCTTGGCTGGCGGCAGTCTGACTTTCCAGACCCCGTTTTAGCAGACAGCCGGGGCAAATGCCCTGCGGCACATGCGCAGGCAGCACAGCCCCGCATTGAGGGCAACGGTTTTCTTCGCTCATAGCGGTCCTCCCATCCGTCTTGTCTCTACCGCTACTATAAGCAAAAGGAGGAAAACGTTACCGCCGGGGCTGAAAAAACACCTAACTATAGGCAGCTAAAGAGGTAACGGATTTCGTCGTCGATCTCTTCGGGACTCGAAACGGTATCGGCGATCTCCTCGCGCAGAAGTTCCCGATAACGTCGGCGGAGGCGATGGGCTGCCACCCTGACTGCCACCTCCGTCATGCCCAAGCTGGCCGCAGTCGCCGCATAAGTCTCGTCCTTGGAGCCGCCCAGGCAGCCTTTCAGTGCGTCAAACAAGGCGGCCTTGCCGCCGCTGGTCATCTCGGCCTGAAGGCGGGCCAATACCTTATCCAACAGCGTCACGGCCCATTGTTGCTCGAAGAGCCGCTCCGCGGTCAGTGTGTGGGATGGCTCCAAACGGTAGCGGGTCTCGGACTCCAGTGCGTCAAGCGGAATCACCCATTGGCCGCCACCGCGTTTCTGGGCCTGGGCACGGTCGTACTCGTTGGCCAAGAAGCGTTTGACCGCCATCAGGAGAAAGGTGCGAAACCGTCCCCTCTCCCGGTCCACGCCTGCCAGAAATTCCTTGGCCAAGAGTCGGGCGAAAAACTCTTGGGTCAAGTCCTCGGATTGCTCGGCACTATGGCCGCGCCGGCGGATGAAGGCATACAGTGGATACCAGTAGTCGCGGCACAACTCAGCCATCGCCGCCGCCGACTGCGGGGTTTCATGGCCGCGGGCGGCCGACAGCACCGCCGTCCAGTGCGTCGCCGCAAACCGATCGCTTTGAGCCGGCAATCGTTCGATTTTGCTGTCGTGGGCCGCCATAGCCCCATTTTAGGACCAACACATCCCCATCGCAATGAGGCCCGGTGGGCTTCGATGCGCTGCTCGCGTATGTCACCGCCCGCCGGATGCTCGTGGTGGATTTCAAGTGACGGATCAATCGCTGACTCAGTGTCGGGCAGTTTCTTGCAGTGCCTTTCGCAGGATGGCTTGATCTTCCTGGCTCAGCCGCTGTGCCGTGGTGGTCAACATTTTCAAGAAATACTCGACCCCGGCGGGCGTCGAGGGAAAACCAATGTTCCCCTCTGGAGCGTCGGAGGTCACAAGTCTCTTACCGTTGGCATCGAGGATGACAAACCAGGGGATGCCCTGGTCCTTGTCTACCCGAAGGCGCTTCATTACATCGCTGCCATGTTGCCAGCGTGAACGGTCGATCGTAACGAACACGTAGTCCTTATCCAGGACTTGCCGATGCTCGTCAAGAAAGCGGCCCAGTACCACGCATGGCGCGCAGTAGGCACCGCTCTCGACGAGAAACACCCGTTTATCCTCGCGACCCGCACGCGACAAACCGTCGGCCAACAGCTTTTCGGCGTCAAGAGGCTTCGGCGCGAATGGCTTGATGAATCCGACCAAAAGCGCAGTGTCGATTTGGCCATCCTTTGTGAGGTCTTCAGTCTTGTTCGCAGCAAGCAAGCGCCCGTCGTCGTCAAGAATGCAGAGTACCGGCCATTTTTCGCCAGGCGACGTGACGCCGAACCGTCCGGCGAATTGTTCCCAATCAGCATTCTTTTTTTTGTTCACGCTATTGACGGATAGCAGCCGGTAGTCGGCAAACGCTGCCTGGACCTTGCGGTCTTCGTAGTACAGGCGATAGAGTTGCCGGCACCCTTCGCCAGCCGGATCGGCAAAGACGACCAATACTCGCTGTCGATTTCTCCGCGCGTCGCTCAGGATGCCTTTCAACTGTTCTTCGAGCGGTTCTTTCTTGCCGAACGCGGCTGCAATCCGCTCGTCAACCGTGGGTGGATGATAGGGATGGTACGGCTTCAGTAATACATCGCCGAGATCGACCGTTTCCGCCGCCTTGGCGGTCACTGTACCCACTGTTTGCCAGCGGTGCTGAGACTCGGGATCGGTCTCCTTGTGAAGCGGTACACTCAGCGAGTATTCTTGGCCCACAACCAGCCCTCGAAGCGAAAACCGGCCTTCCGCATCCGTCTTCACGCTACCGCCGAAGCTATCACGGAATGGGCCAAACCGACCGTTGTCATAAATCCGAATCCCATATCCGATATTCCGGTCGGCCAGCGGTTGACCGCTTTCGGCGTCAATCAACCTCCCCTTTGCTGACGCAAGACGGGATACCGGAATCGTGATTTGCTCAGCGTCTTCACTAATCTCCACCACGCCGGCCAAAGTGCCGTCTTTGCTGCGGGCGTACACAGTCATCTTGTCAAGCCAGCGTTCAGTGCGGAAGTCTCCGTTACTATCCGTAGTGACCTCCAGCCCGGCGTGGCCAGCACCACCTCTCGGGACGCCGGTCACCTGGGCTCCTGGCACTGGCTGTGGCGGCGTCTCTTCGGTCACCACTCGGCCGGCGACAGGACCTCGCTCTGGGCGGGGTGTATGGAAGTTAAACATGAGTTCTTTTTGGTCGGTGATGTCGAACTTCTCGATCGCGGCTGCGGAGGGACCCCGCAAGTCGTACTTTCCCGGGCCGACATGGAACTCGTACCGGCCGTCGGCATCGGTGGTCACCCAGCGTACAACGAGCGGTTGCACGTACAAGTTACTATGGGCCGGATTAGGCAGTTTCTTATCGGCGGGCATTGAATTTTCATCAGCCCCATACTGATAGAGCGAAACCGACCACTTCAACGGTTTGTTGGCCGGTCCGATGGTCACCTGCCCGTGAATTAGCGTGGCAGGCTGGAGTTGAAAGTCAATGCCGTTCACTGGCATATCAGGGCGCACGACGATTCCGTCGCGTGGTGGTGCTGCCCATTTGGGATCGTTGACGACGATCAAGTAAATCTGGTCTGGATCGGCGTGGAATTCAAACCGGCCACGCTCGTCCGTTTGCATGTCTTTCCTGAAGCCGTCGAATTGAAAACCAGCACCGCTTGCTTTGACTTCGATGCCTGCTGCTGGTCGTCCATCGGAATATCTCACCTGCCCTCTAATTGGCACCGTGTGTTGCAGCACCACAATCATCTTGCCGTGTTCTTTGTGCAGATCATACGTGATTCTCGTTGGCGTCCAGGTGTCCACGGCACGATGCCAGAAGGTGATGGGTTGGTCATACCAGACGGGAATCCAGTCGAAGGTGACTGTGCCATCGGCGTCCGTTGTCTTGGAAAAGTCCTGGACACCGCCGATGTTCAGGTCGTCGCGCCAGGTGGGCTTCTTGAAGTACCACGGGTAAACCACTACTCCCTCGATTGGCTGGCCTTTGGGATCGAGCAAGCGGAGGCTGACTGTCGTGACTCCCGCTAACGTCAATTCGATGGCGCGGGACAGATCGGGAGGCTGCGGCAGATCACCAGTCTGAGCACGTTCTTTTCCTGGAAACGACATGTAATCCAGTCCGAGTCCCGACTTGAAAGCATAGACATTTTGCAGCGGTGCATCGGCCGGGACGCGAAGAAATGATCTCCCCTCGGAATCGGATAGGCTGCTAACGATACCGTGAAAATCGGATTCAATCCCCACAACAGCGCCCGATATAGGATCACTGTTGTGATCGACAACATGCACGTTGATCTCGCGCACCGATTTGAGGACAAGCCGCAGCGGAGAAATCGGCTGTGCCAAATTGAGGTCCAAGTCCAATCGGCCAAATGCCTGCCGCGAGCCATCCGCCGTGCGCAACGACGCACAGGCCAGGAAGCATTCCCTTTCGGACCTTGATTTCAAAGCGGCCACTGGAATCGCTGCTTGCTTCGGTTCGCAAATCGACAGCACTGATGGTCTCGATGGCGATGCCGCCCACCGGACGGCCTTCTTCATCGACCACGCTGCCGTGGACGATCACGCTATCCGCTTCTGCCCCGTTTTTGTCCTTCGGAAGCGTAGGCGGCCTCTGTGCTTCCGACTTCTTTGCTGGCTCGGTAACGACGTTCTTCGTCGCGCCGTTGGTCGTCGCATTTGGTGATGAAGCCGATGCGGCCGGCTCAGGCGGAGACGCGAAGATGCTGATCGAACCCAGCCCGAGCACCAGCAGAATCGCTCCAATCGCGAACCACCTGGCAGTTCGCCGGGCAATCGGCAGACGACAGCGGCCGGGTTGCACGATCCAACGAATCCGCTCCTCGACCGATCTGCCGCAGGCCATTGCGATTGCTGCGGTGCTCATTCCAATCGGCCGGTTGGCCAAGGATGCTGCCACGTCGAGCAGCAACGATGCGTATTCGCTGGGACGCTCGACATCCCGCAGCACGGCGTCGTCGCAAGCCGCTTCCCGCTCCACGCGCATCCGCCGGGCGGCAAGCCAGACGATCGGATGCGGCCAATAAATCACGCAGGCAAACTTCGCGGTGATCTGCCACAAGACATCGCCGCGGGCTACGTGGGACAACTCGTGGATCAGCACCATCCGACGCCGGGAGCCGGCCCACCCGTCGCATTCGCTCGGCAGCAGAATCACGGGACGAATCCAGCCCGCTGTTACGGGAACGGCAATCCGGTCGCTGATCCGAACTGCAACTCGGCGGCGGACTCCCAATTGTGCAGCGAGAACTCCTGTCATTTCAGCCCAAGACGGATCGGAAGGTTCTGTCGCTGTCCAAACCAATCGGGATGCGGCCAGATGAACATTCACCAAGAATCCAAAGCCGATCACAGTACCTATCGCCCAAAGTGCGGCAAGGATCGAAGGCCAATGGAACGCGAATGCTCGCGTTGGAGCCTCCGCAACTGACAGTCGAATGCCACCATCATCCGCGGTCTGCGGCTTTGGCGCGGGCAGTGGCACGACTGACAGGTTGGTACGTGCGGCCGTCTCATCGACAAGCCTCCGATCTTGTACGGGCAGAACGGTGCGGGTGAACGACGGAGATTCCGCGGGCGCTATTGCCCCTGCATCTGATGGGTTTGCCGAAGACGCCATCCGTAGCCCAAGTGAAACCTTGGGCAAGAACGGCTGCACCAGAGGGTATGCCAATAGGCCGAGGATTGCCAACGCCCAGACTCGGTGCCGCAGGGAAGCGGCCGATCGTCGCAGGCACCAACTGACCAGCAAGGCCACAACGAGAATCAACGTCGCCGCAACGACGGTTTGCAAGGCGATCGGTCCCGCCCATTGGTCGAGCCACGCTATTAGGCGAGTCGTCATGTCAGCGGTTCTCCTTTCTGGTCTGGTCGATCAACTGCCTGATACGGTCCAACTCCTCATCGGTGAGAGTCCCGCCGGCCACGTCGAGCAGGGCTGCCATCGCATCGGAAGCGCAGCCGCCGAACAAGCCGGCCACCAGCCGCCGCACCGCAGATTTCTGCGTCTTGCCTTTGGAGGCCACCGGCCGATAGAGATACCGCTTCCCCTCGTGGCGATAAGCGAGCACGTCTTTCTGCACCAGGGTGCCCAGCATCGCGCGGACGCTGGAGTAGCTGGGCGGATCGGCAATCTCGGCCAGGACATCGGATACCGATGCCTCACCCAGCCGGAACACGGCCTCGACGATCTGCCGTTCGCGCTTTCCCAGATCGAACAAATGGTCTTTCGTTGCCACGCTTTGCCTCCTACGAAAACATGCTACTGCGCTCGCACATGCTAGTAGAATAGCAGGCCGCGAAGAATTGTCAATAGCAGAAAATGTGGGCTCCCCTCGCAACGAGGCATTGCCAGCCACACCGCGGCCCTCAGGATTGTCAGGAATCGTTCGTTTCTCGGCGCGGCAGATCACTCTACGCTACGGCTGAATTTCCGGCGATAAGAGTCCGAAATCGCCATCACGGAACCCAAAGCACCGAAAAGCCGTGCCGCGAGTGGGTTTGCGGATTAGCCAATAGCCCGTTCCCGTGTCGTCACTCGTCGGCCACAATGCCGGCATTCCCGAAGGCGAGCTATTTGGCCCCCTGGACAGGGTCTTGTGTAGATAACCCGAAAATGTTTACATCCGCAGTGGCGGCACTCCAAGCCTCTCTGCTCGTTACTCTGGCGTGCTGGCGAACTGTTGTCCATTTCTTTATCTGCTCCGTTGCAGGTCCGAGAGTCTAATCCGCGTGCGACGTGACGATGCCTTTGCGTCTGTGCCGGGCAATATGGTTCCCATAATCGACGCGCCCACAGCGCAGCCAACCAAACAGTCAAGCCAGTGGTTGTCCACGGCGGCCGGGCGCATTTTCCACTCGTCTACGGTTCGGCCACGGCCCTCGGTTTTCACACGGTACTCGGCCGTGATGTGCTCGGCGAAAAGACGGTGGAGAGTTGGAATGTCGCCGAAGAGGGAGAGGCAGCCGCGATCGCCCATCGAAACCGCCAGACGAGCGTGGGTGAACGACTTCCAGTAGTTGGTGTCGAAGACCACGTGACGGACAGCCCGTTTGCCTTGGACGTTGGGTATTCGCCAGTTCAGTCCCACGCGGTCGCCCAGTTTCCGCTTGTATTCGGAGAACGGAACGCTGGACGCCCCAACGAACCGGCCGTGACTGGGTAAGAGCAGGGCCGAGTGGGCGCTCTGGCGGCAGAACTGGTAGACGACGTCAGTGGACGATCCCCAGTTGGCGTCGATCAGACAACGCTCGATCCGCATGCCGGCCCCATCGTCGCGATGCCATTCTTGGCCGAGGCAGCGGTTGGTGAGTTCCTCCAGCCCGGCGTATATCGAGCCTTCAAGACCGGCGCCCTTGGCGACCTGGGACAGCGTCGGTTGAACGTCACGGAGCGTGAAATACGGCCGTCGCTGGTCGGGATAGGCCCCGTAGTCGATCACGTAGCCGGTGAAATCATCCTCCCAAGCCGCCACAACGTAGAACAAAAGCGCCCCATGCACGTCCACAAACATCGTCAGGTGGTTGCAGCCGACCGGCACGTCCGCCGCGCTGGAGGCGATTCGTCTTGGCCGCCACTTGGTCGATTGTCAGTTCGTCTTCCTGCGGCGTTTCTTCGGGCAGCGGCTCGTTCTGGTACTCGGCACAAAACGCACGTTCGTCTTGCAGCCGCAGGTTCATGGCGTGTTGAATGGCCGATAGTTCGTCGTAGTTGAACCGCTCGGGCCAAGCGATCGACGCTCCGACGTCCATCTCCTCACGGTGCTGCCCGTAAAACTCGGTGGCGTCGACCAAGCCGCGTTCGGCCCGCAGACTGTCCGCTCTGATCTCGGCATACTTGGTCCACAACGCTTCGTTGGTCGGAAAGGAATAGACCATCTTGGTCCGCTCCCCCTGCCATTGCGGATGCTTGTTGCGGTCGAGAATTCGGTCGGCCATGTCCTCGGGGCGGATGACGGTGCAAGGCATCACGCCGGCGATCTTCTTCCCAGGGCCGGCCAACCCCAGTACGGCACCGGCCAGGATGCTCTCCCGCGTGGCACATTGCGAGATGCTCCGGGCAGATTCGTCAGTCTGCGGATCGTCGAGCACCACCAACGATGGACGCACTGAATGGCCGTCGGCCCGCTTGAACTTCATGCCACGGATACGGCCGGTGATGCCCGCGACCTTGATGATGGCGCCCGCTGCCTTGCTGTCGGGAATCGTGGGCAGCACAACCTCGCGGGCTGTCCAGCCGATGTGAGTGCGATCTTCATTGTAGAGCTGCCCATTACAACGGTTGGCAATCCCGTCAAGGCATTGGATCGGATAGACCACCTCGGGAAAATCCTCCAGCAGCAGATCATTGCCGTCCAGTTCCGTTTTGATCGATTCGAGCATGTCCATCGCGTGCCCCTCGTCGCTGCCGATCAGGCAGACGAAGTCGCGGTGGCCGTAGAGGACTGCCCAGATACAGGCGCATTCACAGATTGACGTTTTTCCCGAGCCGCGAGGCATGGCCATTGCAAATAGCCCGCCGTGCTGCACGGCCTTCTCGATCTTGGCAATCACCTTGAGGTGGTCGGGCGACCAAGCCAGGTGAAACGTAAAGGGGAAATACGACTCGCAAAAGAAGCGGAAATCGGTTTCCGCCCGTGCTTTGCGCTCGGGGTTGACCACGGCTGGCAGCTCACCGATGTCGCGTCCGGCCAGGGACAGCGCGGCATTACGTGCCCGGGCACGATCTTTCAGGGTTTCGTAAGGATCGCCCTCGGGCTCCGGCCTGGGTTCGTGGCGGACCTGCACCAGCCAGGCCACGTAACGGAAGAGGTCAACGTGGCGATCATCACCGATGCGGAATCCAGCCCGAGAGCGGTGTCGCAGCAACTGCCGTTCGCCGATCACCTCGCCCAGTGGCGTGGAGTTCAGCAGGCGGACCAGTTCGGTCGGTCTGAGTTGTCTCGGATCAATCGCCACCGCTCATCTCCTTCACTAGCCACGCAGCAAAATGGACCAGGTTCAGCGTTCCATCTATGTTTGTCGGTGCGCCGTCGGCAACGTCTTGCCGGATCATGTCTTCGGTTATCGCCTGCCCGCTGGTTCGGGACAGCACCAAAGCGGCATCCTCGACCGACAGGGCGGTTGGGTTGAGTTGGTTTCGCGGTTGTTGTTCGTCGTCAGGCATTGGCGAACACCTCCAAATGTGCGTCATGTTCGTCAGCAGCGTCACGGCCGGACGGTGGCCAATGCAGAGGGGTGCGAAGAGATGCGAGTAAGTCGCCTCCACATGACGCAAATGATGGCGACATGACGCAACCGGCGTCGGCCGTGATGCAAATCCCGCTCCAATTCCCGCGAAATGACGCAAATGACGGTGGTGACGGAAGGCCCGACACCGGCAAGATCGGCAGCGCGACGATTACACGATAATTACATAAAACCAGCCGAATTCGCGGCGAATTCCCCTTGATGTTTTGGCGGAAACATGGCTTATATGTGTGTGTACAAGCCCATTACACCACGACCCATGCGGAGAGAACCGAAATGACGACACCTTCGAGAAAACACATGAAAAAGCGGCGCCTGAGCGAGAAGCAATTCGAGACGAAGCTGGCCCGCCTGCTGGAACGACGCCTGGACTCGGCCGGCGGCGGAGTGACTACATTCCGTGAGGCCGGCGTGCTGACCAACAACCGCGGGTTGGTGGTCACGCTGCCAAACCGGCAATCCTTCCAAGTGACGATCGTTGAATGTTCGCGGTACTAACCCCTGTTTTTTCCAAGGAGAGTTGAGATGAAAAAGAGCGACGTAAAGATCGGCGGCGTCTACACCGCCAAGGTGACCAATAAGCTGGTCCAGGTGCGGATCGACGCGGAGAACCGCAATGGCGGTTGGGACGCGACGAACCTCACTACCAACAAGAAGGTCCGCGTCAAGAGTGCCCAACGCTTGCGGGACAAATCGGACGGGTCGAAGCGGGCGGGTCGCAAGTCCAAGGCTGCCGAAACCAATGCGGCAGCCCAAGCGCAGACGCCTGACGCAAAGCCGAAGGGCGCCAAGGCCAAGCGCCAAGGGCGAGAAGAAGCTCAAGCGGGTCAGCGGCCTGGACGCCGCGGCTCGCGTGCTCGAGGAGTCCGGCCAGCCGATGTCCGCCAAGGAGATGGTCGAGGCGGCCGAGGCGAAGGGCTATTGGAAATCGCCCGGCGGCAAGACGCCGCACGCCACGGTTTATAGCGCGATCATCAGGGAGATCGCCAAGAAGGGAGACGCCTCGCGGTTTGTGAAGACCGAGCGCGGGAAGTTCGCGGCTAACAAGTAACCACATCGGGAGTCCTTTCTTCCACTACCCCAGCATCTGCTGGGGTTTTCTCAGTTGGGGCCACGGCTTTCTCGCACACGGCCTTCTTGCCAGTGAAGTTCTCGTACCGCTGTACAATTACATCACAGTAGGGCGGGTCCAGTTCCATCAAGAACGCTTTGCGACCCGTCTGCTGGGCGGCGATCAAAGTGCTACCGCTCCCGCCGAACAAATCCAAAATGTTCTCTCCTGCTCGTGAAGAATACTGCATCGCGCGGACCGCCAACTCGACCGGCTTCTCCGTCAGGTGGACCATCTTGTTGGGGTTGATCTTCTTGACATGCCACAAGTCGGTGACGTTATTCGGCCCGAAGAACTTGTGGCCGGCGCCTTCTTTCCAACCATAGAAGCACCACTCGTGCGCTCCCATGAAGTCCTTACGGGTCAGCACCGGATGCTCTTTGTCCCAGATGATCGCCTGGGCAAAGTACAGCTTGCTGGCCTTCAACGCCGGCGGATAATTCCCGCAGTTGGCATAGCCGCCCCAGATGTAGAACGACCGTCCCGGTTCGAGCACCCGGGCCATGTTGCCAAACCACGCATGTAACATTTCCTCGAACGCCTCGTCTGAAACGAAGTCGTTTTCCAGCGGCCGGTCTTTCGCTCGCATCTTCCGATGGGTCGGCTTCGATTTCTCCGGGTGCCGGGCGAGGTCCATCGCCTGATGGTGATAGTTCGTGAATGAACTGTTGCCCGCGGCGATGGCGTTGTTGCTCCGCGGCTCGACCTTCACGTTATAGGGTGGGTCGGTGTTCACCAGTTGGATCGTGGCGCCGGCCAGCAGCCGGTCTACGTCCTCCGGTTTGCTGCTGTCGCCACAGAGCAACCGGTGGTCCCCCAGAATCCACAGGTCGCCGTGTTGGGTGATTGCCTCGTCCGGCGGTTCGGGAACCTCGTTGGGATCGGTAAGGCCATCCTTCACGAGGGGATTGAGCAGCTTCGCCAACTCGTCCTCCGAGAACCCCAGTAGTTCCACATTGATCCCCTTCTCCTGGAGTTCGGACAACTCTCTCGTCAGGAAGTCGGAATCCCAGGTCGCCAGGTTCGCGGTTTGGTTGTCGGCGATTCGATAGGCCTTGATCTGCTCCGGCGTCATGTCCGTGGCCACATGGACCGGCACATTTTGTAGCCCCAGTTTCTGGGCGGCCTTGTAGCGGGTATGGCCGGCGACGATTTCCCCGTCGGCGTCCACGACGATCGACTGGCGAAAACCGAACTCTTTGATCGACGCCGCCACGGCGTCGACGGCCGCATCGTTTCGGCGGGGATTGCCCGGGTAGGGCTTGATGTCGGAGAGTTTCCGTATCTCGATTTTCATGGGAGCGCACCTTTGGCACAAAGTGATGTGCTGGTGGCTCCGAGCTACGGAGTGCGGCCCCGGCAATCCAGGGCGGCGGACAGGCGGACCAGAAAACCGCCTATCGCTGATTTACACGCGTGAACTCATTATAGCAGATCAGAGGACATGTGTACATTCTGGTTCGGTTGATATGTCTCGAGGCGGGCGCACGTGTTCATCGTGCCGGACCCTGTCTTGGAGGGCGGATGCCGATTCCCGCCAGCCCCTCCTGAAATCCCTTTTTGGTCCATTCTTCTTTGTAGGCCCTGGTGAACTCCCGCTCCAGTTTGCGGCCCAGACCGACCTGCCCCAGCACCTCGTCAAGCGAGACTCCCTGGTATGGCCTGCCCAAGCACCCAAGCACCCGGTAGACGATCTTGTCGGCGGAACAGATCATACATTCGTCTGACTGATCGAGTAGATACGCCAACGACTCCGTTTCACCTGGGTCGAGCTTCTCAAAGTAGACGGGGTCGAATCTTGCTAAAAAACCATCCATCTGCGACGGCGTCAGATCGAATACGGCAATGCTTTCGGCGGAAATGTATGGGCTAAGGTCGATGTAGTGCCGACCTCCTTGGTCGTCATCATAGAACTGTGCTTCATCGAGGACCGTCTGCGCAAGGTGAATCTCACATTTGGCAGTCATCTGGTCCCATAGCCCTTGCCGCGATATCTCGATGACCACATTGGCGTCAAGCAGGAGCAATCGGAACTTCTTCATCTTCCGTCGCCTCCTGCTCGACAAACCGCATAGCCTCGTGCCGGCTTATATTCAGATACTCCGCGAAGCGCCCAATCGCGATCTCCCCTCGCCGCAGCGATTTGATTGCTAATGCCCGGTAACGAGCCGGCCAGGGATGGGGCTTAGGACTCTCGCGATCCTCAAGCAATGGTGCTGAGCCGCTTGGCTTGGTCAATTTCCCCCTTGGTCAGGTCACTGCATGACTGACCTCGATGCTGAATAATGTGCATTCGCCACAGTACGGATTCAACGGATACATCGAACTGGCGAGCGATGTCGAAGAGCGACTCAAAGGTGATTTTGCCGTCCCGCGCGGGAATAGATTGCACTCTCAAAGGGCTCCGACGGCATTAGCAGATTTGACGCAAAGGTGGTCGCCAGCTTTTCCTCCCAGTCTCCAGCCACCATCGGGCCGCCGGCAACGGGATGAAACAGAGACCAAGTCAGCAAATGGAACAGCTCGTGGGCGAGATCGTGGTTTCTGCGCCAGCGCGCGTTGTTGGCATTCAGCAGAACCGCCGCACCGAACGTCTCACTGACGGCCGAGGCGGCCGTGCCGGAAGGCTCGAAGGTCAGGTGGAAAACCTTCACACCACAGACTTCTTCAAGCACCGCGAGGAGGCATTGCCCCGGCCGGTCACCAAGCTGCAATTCTCGACGAACTTGTTTGGCAAGTTCTTCGGCGTCGCTGTAGCCGAACTTGGCGGCATCCCCCTTCGCTTGTGGCAGAGACACCGGGGCCTGCTCGTTGCACCATATCTCAAGGTTGTGGTACTGTTCGCAGAGACGCAGAAACCGGACCTCGATCTCCTCCGCATTGTCTTGCGGGCGCATTCGCCATAGAACCGCCGGTTCGGTGGCAATCGGGCCTTCGTCAAAGAAGAACGAGACGGAGCGACGGTACAGGTCCGCCAGTTTTTGTAACTGGCTCAGGCTTGGCTCTCGTTTGGCATTCTCAAACTCGGACAGCGAGGACTCCCCAATGCCAATTCGATCGTGGACCTGTGCCAAGGATAAGGCTGCTCGTTGACGCGCGTGTTTGAGTCTGTCGTGGAGTGACATAAGCAACACCTCGGTACATTGAACCACGACTTCTATTCGACAGAACTATTATATCTTCTTTACGGTCATTTTCAAGGATATGTATTCTACAAGCTGTAATACAAGATAGTAAATGCCACTTATGAGGTATGCGTTGGCGGCAGAGATGCCGTTCACGAAGCCGAAGATCGCCCCGCCCGATATTACCTGTGGTCGAGCCACCAAATCGATTGTCATACGAGGCAATCTGGCAACGGAAGGGTCGGGGTACGGTCGCCTGCCAAGAACGCCGCTCCGGGTGGCGCCGTAATCGCAATTCGCCCGCGTCGTCCCTTGCGCCCTACGAACCGGACGGTCATCTGCACACCACCGACTTCTACCCCAAGTTGAACAGTTGGGTGCCCGAGATATATTTTTGTAAATATTTTCGGCCTGAAATGGGGTCCCACGACGGCTGCATCTTCTCTGGTTTGACGGCGCGCGATAGATTCGGGCACCGTTGGCGGACTTGAGAGCCGCAAAACGCGTTGTAGTGGAAACTTCTGCGTTTGACGCAACGATTTTTTTGTCGATAATTCGGGCATGTTCATCAGGCCCTGCTACCGAAAAATCAAGGGAAAACGCCAGGCGTACTGGGCTTTGGTGGAGTCCTATCGGACCGAGCGCGGGCCGCGTCAGCGAACGGTCGCTTGGCTCGGCAAACTCAAGGAATCCGAACGCGCCGGCGTCAAGCAAGCGGCGGAAGGCGACAATAAGTCGCCCTACGCGCAACTCCAACTCTTCGATCACGAAGACCATCCCGAGCCGGAGTGGGTGGAGGTCGACACGGCGAGGGTGCGGGTGGAGAATCAACTCGACTTCGGCGGGGCCTGGTTGGCGTTGCAGTTGATGCGCCGGCTGCGACTGGACGAACTTTTCGGGCGGCTCCTGCCACGCGGCAAGGAAGACATCCCCTGGGCACAAATCGCGACGATCCTGGTGACCTGCCGCCTCTGCCGCCCGTCGAGCGAACTGCATATCGCCGAGCACTATTATCAGAGCACGGCGTTGCCCGATCTGCTGGGGGTTCCGTCGCGCAAAATCAATCATCCGCGGTTGTACCGCGCCTTGGATCAACTGCTTCCGCACAAAGAGGCCTTGGAGACGCACCTGAAGGAGAGCCTCGGCGGGCTCTTTGATTTGGATTACGATCTGCTGCTGTACGACGTGACGAGCACGTATTTTGAGGGGCTTTGCGAGGGCAACCCGCAAGCCCAACGCGGCTATTCCCGCGACAAACGATCTGATTGCAAGCAGGTCTGCATCGGGCTGGTCGTGACCCGGGAGGGGATCCCGCTGGGTTACGAAGTCTTCGCCGGCAACCGCAACGACGTGACAACGTGGCAGGAGATCGTGACCACGATGGAAAGGCGTTACGGCCGGGCCAATCGCATCTGGTGCGGCGACCGCGGCATGATGAGCAAGGCGAACCTGGAGTTTATGGAGTCGGGCAATCGGCGTTACATCATCGGCGCATCGAAGGGGACGCTCAAAAGGTTCGAGCAGCAGTTGCTCGGCGAAGACTGGCGGACGATCCGCGAAGGTCTGGAGGTGAAGATGTGTCCCTCGCCTGACGGCGGTCGGGAAACGTACATCTTGTGCCGCAGCCGCGATCGGCGGGAGAAGGAAAAGGCGATGCACGAGCGTTTCGAGCTTCGCATCGACGCGGCGCTGGAGAAGGTTCGCGCGGGCTGCGAAAAGCGCAAATGGAAAAAGGAAGTGATCGACCGCCGGATCGGCCGGATCATGGCCAAGAACTCGCGGGCCGCCGGGCTTTACGAGGTGGCCGTGGAAGAAGTCGACGGCCGCGCGGTCGTCTCCTGGCGGAAAAACGAGGCCTGGCGCCGGTGGGCAGCGCTCAACGAAGGCTGCTATCTTCTCCGCACGAACGTCACGGACTGGTCGGCCGAGGATCTCTGGCAGGCGTACATCCAGTTGACCGACGCCGAGGCGGCGTTCCGGATCCACAAGAGCGACCTGCGAATCCGCCCGGTCTGGCACCAAACCGAAGAGCGGGTGCAGGCTCACATCCTGGTCTGCTTCTTGGCCTACGTCCTTTGGAAGGCGCTGCATCAGATGACCCGTGCCGCCGGGTTGGGCGACGAACCGCGTCGGATATTCGAGGAGTTGGGCAAGATACGGCTGGTAGACGTCGTCCTGCCCACGCGGGACAAAAACGTTGAAATCCGCCGTCGCTGCGTGGCTCGCCCCACGGACCACCAGGCGATCCTACTGGATCGCCTCGGGCTGCATCTGCCCCGTCAATTAAAAGTTGAAACGCCGATGTAGTGGAAATATTTATCTCTCGGTGCCATAAAAATAGGGGTTTCGTTGCCGCAACTGTTCAACTTGGGCTACGATCCGTTCCTCGCCCTCGGCGTACCAGTCTATGCACTGGCTTGTCTTGGCCGGCAAACGGGGGCCATAACTGGTCGCGTTTTCGTCGTTATTCTGCTGAGATTCCATGTTCAAGCCGTCTCGCTCCGCTAAGGCTGGATTGATCAACGCCAGTTGATGTTAGTCCTTGCTGATTTTGAGTTTACGGAAAGTCGGACAAGCAAAACAAACTGTGCCCTAGACGGGAGTTGTTCCCGCGGCCCCCAGTTTGCCCAGATTCTCGCCAAGTACCTACGGCCGGGGGGAATGCGGAGTGATACGCCACGTTGGCCCGTGTTTGGCGGGTGGCGATTGTGGGACGTTGACTGCCGCGACGCGAGAGGAACGCGACGTGTGCAAACGTGGGCGACGTGGTCGCGAGGCACCGCGGTACATCCGTTTGCGTCACTGCCACCACCAGCAGCCCGGGCTTGCGTCATTGGTTGCGTCATCGCAACGTCCTCGGGATTACAGCAAATCGCGCCGCTTTGCATCGCCGTGCAGAAATTGCCCGATGCCAATGACGCAAGTGACGCTAATGACGCACATCCCGATACGTGCCGTATGCGGCTGGATCGTGTCGTATCTGGGCAAGGCGATGGCGCGGTAGCGACGTTATGCATCGGCACCTCCTGCGGCTTGAACCATCGCAAGAATCCCTGCCTTGATGGCGGCGGGGAGCTGCCGCCCAGGTGTCTGTAACCTGGGCCAGATTCGGATCGGTAGAGGCCGACGAATCGGCGTTGGCGGAGGGCCTCCGGCGAGGTGGGCACCACTGTGGGCACCACGGGATGCTCCTCTTCGCGTAACTCCTTTTCGTCGTTGGGAGTTACGGAATCGTGGCGTCGGCCTCCGGAGCCGAAGGTTACAGGTTCGAACCCTGTCGGGGATACTTGAGCGAGAATCGTCGCAAGTCCAATCGCTGCAAGCCTTAACCGCTTGCGGCGTCTTGCTTTAAGGGCCCTATCTCTAGCCCGTGTCGGGACTTGCGTCGGCCCTGGAGGCCGAAGCTCAGCGGGGTTTTCGGGGTGGTTTCAGTGCAGTTCGATGCAGACGCTACCTATTCGCGGCGAGCAGTATAGCACCATAGCGCTCACCTCACCCAAAAAAAAGAGCACCGTGGGGAGCACCGTTTCCCCCCGTCCATCAAGACTGCAAGAGGGTTTCCCGGAAAGCCTTATTTCGGGTAAGATGGCCGGCAGTTGAGACTGTTCTTTCGCACGGCAGGAGTTCACGGAATGAAACGATCCGATGGGGGAAAGACGAATTCTAAGCGGAAGAAGGCAAAGGCGGCAAACGGCTGGGCGGCCCTGACTTGGGACGATCTGGATCAGTGGGCGGGCGGGCGAAGCGTGCATCGGGGGCGAGCCTATCAGCAACAGGGCCGAGTCGAGAACTTGGCGATTTCCGACGACGGGCGACTCCTGGCCACCGTGCAAGGCGGCCAACGCTATGTCGTTTCCGTCCGGCTGAATGCCGGCGAGAAGGGGCGCGAGAAGATCGAATCCCATTGTACGTGCCCCGTCTGCCTCGCCTGCAAACACGCCGTGGCGACGGTGGCCGAATACCTTCAGATGCTGGCCGACGGGACGGCGGTGTCGAACACCGACGAAAGCGATCCACGTTGGGACCAACTTTCCGGCAAAGCCGAGGAGTTCGAGGACGATTTGGATGAATGGGACGACGACGAGGCGGACGATTTGAGCGAGGACGAAGAGAGTGATGTGGACGATGAATGGGACGACGATTTAATCCGACGCAAAGCCAAGTCGTCGAAGCCGTCCGCCTCTCGTCCGCCACGGCGCAGGCGCAGCCAGTGGGATGAAAAGATCGAAGAGCATATTCGCGGCAAGAGCCATGAACAACTGGCCGAACAGGTGCTCGCGCTGGCCGGCCGTTTTCCGGAGTTGCGGGAGGAATATCGCGAGCGGGTGGCGCTGGCCGAGGGCGACGTCGATCGGCTCGTCGCCCAGGCGAAGCGCGAAATGCGCGAGCGCACCGCGGAAATCGGTTGGCAAAACCATTGGCAGGACGAAGGCTACACGCCGGATTACGATCGGCTGAGACATCGTCTGGAGCGGCTCGTGGAATTGGGGCACGCCGACTCCGTCGTGGAACTGGGACGCGAGTTCATTCAACGGGCGAATAGCCAAGTGGAACAATCTCACGACGACGGCGAGACGGCGATGGCGGCGGCCGCGTGTTTTCCCGTGATCTTCGACGCCGTGCCGAAGTCCACGATGACCGGACCGCAGAAACTGCTCTTCGCCATCGACTCGTTTTTGAATGACGATTACGACCTGGTTCAGGATTCGGCGGGCAAAATTCTCGACGCCGAATGGAAACCGGCCGAATGGTCGGAAGTGGCTGATGAAATTCGCCTGCGCCTGGCGAAGGCCGCGAAGAAGAGCGGCGATTCTTGGCAGCGGAATTACCGTCGAGACCGCTTGAGCAATTGGTTGATCGAGGCGCTGGAGAAGGCCGGCCGCGGCGGCGAAGTGTTGCCCGTCTACGAAGCGGAGGCCCGGACGACCGGCAGTTACGAACGCTTGGTCCGGTATTTGATCGCGGAGAAGCGGTTTGACGATGCCGAACGTTGGGCCAGGGAAGGCATCGAGAAGACCCGCGGGCAATGGCCCGGCATCGCTTCCTCGCTGGCGGGTCTGCTGTGTGAAGTTGCCCGGGGTAAAAAGCAATGGGGCATCGTCGCCGCTCACGCCGCTTGCGACTTCTTTGACCGGCCGAGCAGGAAGTCCTTTGACACGCTCGTATCCGCCGCTACCAAAGCCAAGTGCGGCGAAACGGTCCGGGCTGCCTCCCTACGATTCCTGGAAACCGGCCAGCAGCCTTTCCAGTGGATTAAGCCGCAAAAAGGCGGTCAGTCGCTCCGCGTCGATCCGGCGTGGCCGCTGCCGACGCCAGACTATCTCGTGCCGTTGATGCAGCCCGGGGAGCGGTCGTTCGTGCCGAAAGGTCCACACTACAACGTTCTGCTCGACATGGCCATCGCCGTCAAGCAGCCGGAAGACGTGCTGCGGTGGTACGACAAGATGCCCAAGGGCGAACAGCGGCTCGGCTTTCGCCGGAGGTGGGACGGCGACACAACGGCCGACCGAGTTGCGGCGGCCGTGGCCAAATCGCATCCTGAGCGGGCCTTGGCAATCTATCAACATGGCCTGGAGCAGGTCTTGCCGCATGCCGATTTTTCGGCCTATGAGTCGGCCGGCGTCTACCTCGGCAGGATGCGGCCGATCATGAAATCGCTGGGCCATGAAGCCGATTGGAAAATGGCATTGGTGGAAATTCGCGCGAAATATCGCAATCGCCCCCGGTTCATGGAGGTCCTGGACAAGCTCGAAGGCCGCACTATCATCCAGGCCCGGAAAGCGAAACGACAATGACGATGGGTGTTGATTTGCAGTCAGCAACGAAATCCCTTCCGGCTCTAACGGGGAGCGATCCGCGCCGCCCGAAAGCCGGCCAAGAGACATTTGGGAGCAGATAAGATGCCATCGATTATCGCATTGATCCTGTTGTATGCCGTGGTTCAGGCCCTGTTGCTGGGGATCGCTGTGGGGATTGGTTTCCTCCTGCATTGGCTGATTCCCGGCGTGAATATCGGGATCGGGATACTCGTCGGCCTGATCTCCACGATCGCCTCGGCGTATTTGTTTGTTCAGACGATGAAGCTCAGCCACCGCGTGGACGAATTCGTGGCCTATGAGCAGAATGACGAAGAAGACGATGACTATGACGACGCACTTCCCGAGTTGCACTTCGTAACGAAGGAGCGGCCGGCTCGTCGCAAACGATCAGGCAAACGTCGTTAGCGTAGAAGCCGACCGGCTCGGCGCTCAGGCGACGGACTTATCTCTGCGGAGACCATCGTCCCTGCGGTTACCACTCGGCGGCGCCGGCAGCGACTCGATCGCCGCGCTGCAATCGGACAGTTCAATGTGGGTGTAGACGCCGAGTGTCAGCCGGATGTCCGAATGCCGGGCCAGGGTCTGGGCCATCTTGGGCTTGACGCCGGCCCGCTCGAGACTGGTGATGAACATGTGCCGCAGCCCGTGGAAGTCGGCGTACAGGCCGTCGTGGTTGCAGTGGCAGAGGAAGTCCGTCTTCCGCCGGCGGGCAAGCTCCCGCGGCTGGTCTTTAACTTCGTCCAGCCACTTATCGCGGGCGGCAGTCAAATCCCGCTCCATCATCTTGTAGGCCTTCCGTTCGATGCCGCCCTTGACGCGGCCGGAGATGGGAAATAGCGGTTGGTCCGGCAAAATGCGTTTCTTAGTAGCCAGCCATTCCTTGAGTTGCCGCACCACTTCGGGGTGCAAGACCTGGGTGTCCTCCCGCCGGTGCTTGCTGTAGCAGGCCGCCACGGTGGCCGTGGCCGGGTCGTCGTCGAGCCGGAGCGAGCGGAACGTAAGGCTCCCGAGTTCCCCCTTGCGAAATCCGGTCCAGGCGGCCAATACGTACAACATAGCCCGGTCGCGACCCGGAGATCCCTTCGACGCGCTTTCCGCCGCGGGCGGCATCGACAAGCCGGGCGAACTCGTCCGCCGAAAGGGCCCGCCGGTCGTGGCGCCGGTCCTGGCGGACATTCATCCGCGATAGGTGCATGAGCGGGTCCGTCGGCGTCCGCCGGTCACGGACCAACCAGCGGGTGAACTGCTTGGCCGCCTTCAAATAGTGGTTGTAGGTCTGGGCGCTCAAGCCTTCGCGGCGCAGCCCGCCCAAAAAATCCAGCGCGCCGCCGGCCGAGATATCGCCGATCAGCTTCCACTTGGTGGCGTGGACCATCTTCTGCAACTGCCGCGTGGACTCGGCGACCTGCTTGGGCGTGACGCCCTTGTTGGTCAGGTAGTCCTTGAACTCCTTGACATGATCGGCCAGCGGGCGCTTGCGCTGTTCCTCGGTGGGATCGACCAGCCCGGCCTTCTCGCGTTCGACCCGCTTGACGATCTGGTTGAGCATCGCCTGGGCGGACTGCTTGTCGATGGACAGCGGCACGCGCTTTAGACGCTGGTGGACGTCCTTGTACTGCCCCCACCACTTCTTCGACTTACCCTTGATCTTCTGGCCGGTGGCGGGATCGGTAATCAGAATCGGCTTTCTGTACAAACTCGCCATGCGTTTTCCTCCCTAATGTTTCTCTCAGATAGGACTTCCAAAGCAGGACGAGTGTTGCTCGACACGCCGAAAAAGCAAGCCAAGTAGTCCGAATCCCGCCGAGATTTTTGGGCCATGGCTCGTGAATTGGTCACCAATCCGCCACAGCCTTGCCACTTGCCCCGCCGCGGGGAAGCGGCGGCGATGCGGATCCGCCAGATGCCGGCGGAAATCCCGCAGAGCGCCGCCGCCTCACCGGCTCGAAGCAAGAGCGGCAACCGTGGTTGACAACTACGGAACGAGCATTTGCTCCCGGATTGCCGCCTCTTCCCGCTCCAGGCCGGCGACGATCTTCTTGGCCTTCGTCAGCAGGGCATCCTGCTCACCGGCCTCACGATCATGCCCCTTGGCCCGGGCAAGGTACATTTTGACCTGAGCGTCGCCGTTGCCGTCGATGATCTTCTCGTGACGCAGGGCATCGGCACGATCGCTCGCCGCCAGGCCACGGAAGCATTCGACCCGCTTTTGCAGCTCACTCACTTCTTCCCGCCGCTTCGTCAGCCGCAACTGCGCGTCGGACAGCTTGTCCAGCAGGACCGGGTCAGTGCAAGTCTGCCACAACTCCACTTTCGCCTTCTCACCTTCCTGGGTGGCCTCCCGGAGTTGCTGCAAATCGAAGTCGAGCGGATACACTGTGGCTTCGTGCTTGTCCTCGGCCGCCTTCAGTTCCCGGTTGGCATCTTCAATCTGCCGTTGCAGTTCCTGGCTGCGGGCCGTCAACTCTGAGATGCTATCCCACTTTTCACGCAACTCGCGACGCCGTTTCAGCAATTCGACGGCCTTGTGCAGGTCGTCGATCGACTTGCCGGCCTTGGCCATAGTCTCGCCGATCAGATCGTCGTCGGGCTCCTCCCCGTCGGCAATCTGAACCACAATGTCGCGGAAATCGGCCGACCGGGCCGCTTGCCACTCGCGCTGCTTTCCGACAATCCGTTCAACTAAACTGGTACGCATGATAAAACACTCCTTTGGAAGAACTAGGAACAAACTGAATGCCAGTGGGCCAAGTCCGTGGTCCACAGGCGCCAAAATGCTTCGGGAAAGGGAATATCCAAAATCTCGCGGATATTCCCCCGCACGAAATGGCGTAAGTTGGGAAATGACAGGAGGTTGGCGAGTTTTCGACGTCTTATTGTAGCCACTAATATATTTGGATATAATAGCCTTGCATAGCCGATTTCGGGCGCGGTATCATGTCGCCACTATGTACGTGGACCGCTCGACACTGCGCAGTCGCGGGGCAAGACCTATACCCGATACCTGCTGCGCGATAGCTACCGCGAAGGCGGCAAGGTCAAACATCGCACGCTGATGAATCTCTCCCGCTGCCGGCCGGAGGAAATCGCGGCGATCGAACTGGCGCTGAAGCACAAGGGCGACCTCTCCCAGTTGGTCAACGTCCGCCAGGCGATGGCCTTGCGGCAAGGGCCGTCGATCGGCGCGGTGTGGACTTTGTGGGACATGGCCAAGCGGACCGGCGTGGCGGCGGCGCTGGGCAGCGAGCCGCGCGGGCCGGCTGGCACTGTGGCAGGTGCTGGCCCGCGCGATCGACCAGGGCTCGCGGCTCTCCGCGGTGCGGCTGGCGGGCGTGCATGCGGCCTGCGACGTGCTGGACTTGGACCGCTTCGACGAGGACGATCTGTACGCGAACCTGGATTGGCTGGCGGCGCATCAAGCCGAGATCGAGCGGCGGCTGTTCGCGCATCGTCACGGGCAGCAGAAGCCGGCGTTGTTTCTCTACGACGTGACGAGCAGTTACTTGGAGGGCACGCGGAACGAATTGGCGGCGTTCGGCTACAACCGCGACAAGAAGCGCGGCAAGCGGCAGATCGTCATCGGGCTCTTGACCGACGCCGAGGGGATGCCGTTGTCGGTGGAAGTGTTTCCCGGCAACACGGCCGATCCGGCGACGTTCCGCAGCCAGGTGCGGAAGGTGGCCGAGCGGTTCGGCGGCGGCGAGGTCACCTTCGTCGGCGACCGCGGCATGATCAAGTCGTCGCAGGTGGAAGACTTGGCGGGCCACGGCTTTCACTACATCACGGCGATCACGAAGCCGCAAATCGAGACGTTGCTGCGGCAGGGCGTGCTGCAACTGGGCCTGTTCGACGCGACGCTGGCCGAGGTGACGCCGGCGAGGCGGGGCCGCGCTACGTGCTGCGTCGCAATCCGTTGCGGGCGGAGGAAATCGCCGCCAGCCGCCGCGACAAGATGCAGAGCGTCGCCCGGGAAGTGGAACAACAAAACGCCTACTTGGCCGAGCACGGCCGCGCCAGCGTGACGATCGCCCAACGGAACGTCGCCGCGAAGATCGAGCGGCTGCGGCTCGGCTGGCTGAAGGTCGTGGCCGACGGCCGCCGCTTGTCGTTGGTCGAAGACCGCGAGGCATTGGCCGAGGCGTCGAAACTCGACGGCTGTTATTGCCTGAAGACGGACCTACGGCCGTCGCAGGCGACGAAGGAAATCGTTCACGAGCGGTACAAGGATTTGGCCAGCGTGGAGTGGGCGTTCCGCACGTGCAAGACGGTCCACCTGGAGGCCCGGCCGGTGTACGTCCGCCGCGCCTCGCGGACGCGCGGCCATGCGTTGGTGGTCATGCTGGCCTACCTGCTGGTGGCCGAACTGGCCCGCTGCTGGCAGCACCTCGACGTGACCGTGCCCGAGGGCATCGCCGCGTTGGGCACGCTCTCGACGAGCGAGGTTTCGTTTGGCGGCCAGGGCAGCTTCCAAAGCATCCCCGAACCGTCCGCGGCGGCCGCAGAACTACTTTCCGCCGCCGCCGTCCGCCTCCCACTCGCGCTGCCCGCTCGCGGCGCCCGTGTAACCACTAAACGAAAACTCCCCTCACGCCGCAAAACCCGTTGAGCGCCAACGGCTTACCGTCGAAAAAACTCCACCACATCCCAAGGGGAACATCCGCTACAAGTTGTGAAAAAAGCCCAGATTTGATTTGCATCCAGGAGGTTGCCGGTTCGATCCCGGTCGGCTCCACTGCGGGGGGCTTTTTCTACACTTTCGCGGACATCTTGGTCAATTCCGCGTGGACCATGTTCAGCAGCGTCTGGAGGAAGGCCACGATCATCGGGCCGACGAGGATGCCGATCGGGCCGAGGGCCTCGACCCCGCCGAGCACGCTCAGCAGCGCCAACAGCGGATGCAAGTTCGAGCGGCCGTGCAAGACCAGCGGCTTGATCAGATTGTCGGCCATCGAAACCACCACGATGCAATACGCGGCCAGCAGCACGGCGGGCCAGGTGCGGCCCTCGACGGCGAACATCCAGAGGCAGACGGGCACCCACACGATCGCGGCTCCGACGAACGGCACCAGCGTGAACAACATGGCCAGCGCGGTGAGCAGAAAGACCGAGCCGACGCCGGCGACGAAAAAGCCCGCCCCCGCCAACAACCCCTGCACGAACGCCGAGAGCAGCGTGGCCACGATCACGGTGCGGGTGATGTCGCCGAACTGATCGAGCAGTTCGCCGGTGCGATTGTCCTCCAACGGGGATAGCCGCAGGATCGTCTGCACCATGGCCGGGCCGTCGGCGAAGAAATAGTAGGTGGCCAGGACCATCACGAAGAGGCCGAGGAGCGTAGCGCCGAGAAATCGGGTAGTGCGGAGCGCCAGCGGGGCGAGGAAGTTGCGCACGCCGTCGCCGATGTTCTTCATCAAGTCGTTGGGATCGATTTTTATGCCCACTCGACCGCCCAGTTCGACCGCTTTATCGCTGGCCCATTTGGCGAAGGCGGTGACGTTGGGGGCCTCGGCCTTTTCCCCTTGCAGGTCGGTTCCCATCATTTCGGCCATGGATTGGCCGCTGGTGGCGGAGCGGTATAGCGACTGGGCCTCGTAGCCGGCCTCGGCCAGCAACAACAGCAGCGGCACGAGGACGATCAGCAGGATCGACGCGGTGGTCAGCAAGGCGGCGATCCGCGCGTGCTGGCCGCAGCGGCGGCGAAACCAGCGGTTCAACGGGCCAAACATGACTGCCAGCACCAGGGCCATGAACAGCGGCAGCAGGAAGCCCGACATCACTTCCAGAAATAGCCCCCCGATAATCAATAATATGACGACCAGCACCACGAACGAGACGATTTTTGCCACGGTCGGTCTCCTGTCCGCACGGGGAGGTGGTATAATATGGCTTGAGTTTAGGGTAAAACATGTAGCGGGTAAAGAGTGTTTGCCGCCAAAGTAGGGTGGGACAAGTGAAAGTAGGGTGGGACAAGTGAAAGTAGGGTGGGTCAAGCGAAGCGCTGCCCCACCATAATTGCGTCGAACATCATTTGGTGGGGCTGCGCTTCGCTTGACCCACCCTACGTGAAGGAGGAAGTCACATATGCCTCTCACGCTGGACGATCTCTTTCCGTCCGGGGCCGCGCCCGAGGTGCTGGGCGAGGGCTACGGTTTCACCGAAGGCCCGGCCGCCGACGCCCGGGGGACCGTCTACTTCTCCGACGGCAAGAACGACTCGATCCACCGCTGGGCCGAAGGCCGGCTGGCGGAATTGTTCGTCGACGACAGCACCGACGCCATCGGCATGATGTTCAACGCCAAGGGGGAACTCTGCGTCTGCGAGGGCGCCGCCCAGCGTATCGTCGCCTTCGACGTGAAAACCAAGGCCAAGCGGGTGCTCTGCGACAACATCGACGGCCGTTCCTTCAACGAGCCGAACGATCTGGCCGTCGATCCCACGGGCGGATTTTATTTCTCCGATCCCAATTACCAACACCGCGGCCAGCCGACGACGATGAAAGAGGACGTCTACTACTGCTCCAATCATGGGCACGTCGCGCGGGTCTCGACGATCTGCTTCAAGCCGAACGGCGTGCTCCTTTCGGCCGACGGGCGGACGCTCTACGTGGCCGACGCCCGCGGCCAGCGGATATACAGGTACGACGTGGACGGCCCCGGCCGGCTCTCCGGCGAGCGGCTTTGGCTCGATCGGCTCGGCGCCAATCCGGACGGCCTGACGCTCGACGAGCGGGACAATCTCTACGTGTGTTGCGGCAAGGCGGGGCTGAAGATTTTCGATCCGCAAGCCCGGCCGGTCGGGCAGACTCGAAGTCCACGCCGCCAACTGCTGTTTCGGCGGCCGCGATTTCCGCACCCTCTGCATCGCTTCGGTCGAGCGGTTCATCGGCATCCGGGCGAAGGTCGAGGGAATGAAGCCGCTGCCTTTTCATCCGTAAATTATCGTCAGAATAGTAGAGTAGTACATCGCCGTTTAGCAGCCGCCGGCACGGCGGCTTGCTGCCGAGCCGGGGCCGTCGTACCGACGGCCGCTAAACATTCGAGGCATAACCAATCCGAAAACGATGGCGACCATGACGCCGGAAGAATTTTCGCGGTCCTGCAAAAGAGCAACCTGTTGACCCCGGCGGAGATGGTCCAGGCCCGGCAGGCCGCGCAGCAAGGCGACGATCCGAAAACGATCGCCAAGCGGCTGGCCCGGCTGGAACTGATTACCCGTTGGCAGGCGGGCCAGTTGTTGGCCGGCCGCAGCTCGTTCTATCTGGGAAAATACCGGCTGATCGAACTGCTGGGCCGCGGGGGGATGGGCAGCGTGTTTCTCGGCCGCCACGTGACCATGAACCGGCTGGTGGCGCTGAAGATCATCTCCCGTCAAGTGGGCAAGGACCCCGTCTCGCTGGCGCGGTTTCTGGCCGAGGCCCGGGCCATCGCCGCCCTGGACCATCCCAACATCGTGCAGGCCTACAGCGTGGACAACGAAGGCGACCGCTATTACATGGTCATGGAATACGTCGACGGCCTCGACCTGCAACGGATGGTGGACGAGGAAGGCCCGCTGGACTGCCGGCTGGCCGTGGATTACATCCGCCAGGCGGCCGAGGGCCTGGAACACGCGCACGAGCGGAACATGATCCACTGCGACGTGAAACCCTCGAATCTGCTGGTCAACGTGCAAGGGGTGGTGAAGATTCTCGACATGGGGCTGGCCCGGCTGACCCACGGCGAACGCCCGGAAATCAGCGATTCGCAGGAACGGGTGCTGGGGTCGGTCGATTACCTCGCCCCCGAGCAGGCCCTGGAAAGCGGCGAATTGGACTGCCGGGCGGACATCTATTCGCTCGGCTGCACGCTGTACTTCCTGTTGACGGGCCATCCGCCGTTTCCCAAAGGGTCCCTGACCGAACGAATACTCAAGCATCAGACTCAGCCGCCGCCCCGTCTGCCGACGAGCGTTCCCGCCGACCTGGCCGCCATCTGCGCGAAGATGATGGCCAAGAAACCGGCGGATCGTTATTCGTCGGCCGCCGAGGCGGGGCTGGCCTTGGCCCAGTGGCGGCCGAGTTCCCCCTCGCGCAGACGAGTCCCGCTGCTGAAGGCAAAACCACTGCCGGACGCCGACGAGGCCGATTTCCTCGGCCTTAATCTCGACGACGGCTTTCGCGGCGGACCCGCCGAGCGATCGTCGGCCGGCAACCGGTTCGAGCGGTTCTTCGAGACGCTCTTCGCCACGCCGCTTCGTTCCTCCATCGCGATATTGGCACTGACCATCGTGCTCCTGGGCATCTTGTGGTTTCTTAACGAACGCTACAGGCATTCGACTGAATCGGGCGTCGAGCCGGCCGCACACGCCCCGCCGACGGCCGTCAAAACCACGCCTGTTCCGCCGCAGACGAAGCCGGTCGAGCAGCCGGAACCCGCTCCGACCGAGCCTCCGCAGCAGCAGGGACCGGAACTGACGCTATCTCCGCCAAACTCGGCCGAGACGAAACCGGCCCCCGCAAAACCTTCGGAAACAGAGCCATCTCCGCTTGAACCTGCCGAAACGCAGCCGTCGCAACCTGAACCTGCCCAGCCGAAACCGGCCCAACCCGCACCTCCAAACCCGCAGCCGAAGACGACTCCGCCGCCGGTCGAGAAACCGCCGCCCGTGGCAACCCAGATTGAATTGCCCAGGACGGCAGAGTTGCCGCCTTTGACGAAAGCGGAAGGAGAGCAATCCGCCGCGGACCAGGAAGCGGTGATCGGCAAAGTACATCTGGCCCCCGGGGCCAAGCTGACGGTCAAGCTGGTGGGAGGCGAGGAGATATTCCCTAGCGGCCGCGGCTTCTACCTCGAGCCCGACTCGGGCGCCCCGCCGGATTCGGCCTGGTTGGTTATCTGGGAGGCCGAGGCTCGTGGGCCATTGCCTGCCGCGCGGCGGGGCGTGGCGCGATTGACGCTGGCCGGAGGCGAACTGCGGTTTCGCTGGTTGGAAGGGGCCGCCGAGGCGCCGGCCGGCCATTTGCGCAACTGCGGCCTGCTGATTTCGGCCGGAGGGGCGCAGAAGTTCGTGCCTCTTTGCCGGCCGCAGGCCGTCGATCCGATCGACTTCGATTTGAACCATCCATCCGTCCGGCCGGCGGTGTTCCTGAGGAATGATCTGCCCGAGGCCGGCGTGCTGCGGCTGCAAATCCTGGGGTTCAGCGCGGCGTTTCCAAAAGCGAAACTGGACCCCGGGGACACGATCGGCCCGCGGAAGAAGATCGAAGTCTCCTTCATCGGCGGCGCCATGCCGCCGGTGATGCTCCGCGTGGAGTTCGATCCGACCCCGAACGCCGTGAGGATCGAGCATCCGCTGGTCTGTCAATTGCCGGAACAGAAACAGTATCGCCCACTGCGAATCAAGGAAGTCGAGCAGCTCGAGGCGAACGTGCTGGCCAACAGAAGACAACTGCAAGGCGTGTTCAACGATCTGCGGGCCAATCCCAACAAACGGCTGGCCGCCCGGGCGCAACTTCAGCAAACCGAGCCGCTGGCGGCCCAACTGACCGCGCTGAAAAATTTCTGTCTCGCCGTGGGCAAGAGCGGAAAATTGTACTTCCGCGTCTACGCTCAATACCAGGACCGGCAGGTCGACCTGCTCATTGCTCCGCCCCCGCCGGCCGATCAGCGTGCAACGCCCCCCCGCGTGCCGAAGGCCGCCGACCGGTAGGATTGGCCCGGATAATTTCTCGGGCGACATTAACGCAACCGTTCACAGGGGACTGTCCCCCTGGGGCGGCGGGAGGGGGACAGGTCCATTTTTTCGGCCCACGGTTGATCGGTGAAATCGCGTTTTCCCGCCGAAAAATGGACCAGTCCCCTGCCGCCCCGTGAACGGTTACGACATTAACCCGGATTATTCATAAACGTCATCCTGAGCGCAGCGAAGGATCTCCGATGCGCCGCAAACAGCCCAGATTCTTCGCTGCGCTCAGAATGACAATGTTCCTTCGTGTTTATGAATAATCCGGGTTAACGGTCAACTTTTTGACATGCGATAAATCGCGCCGGGTTTGACCCGCTCGGCGAAAGACATCATCGAGAAAGCCGCCAGTTGGTAGTGCTTCGCCGGATCGTCGGCCAGCAGCCGGCCGAGGTAGGCCAACTCCTTGTCGGCCTCGGCGGAGACCTGTTCGCCCTCGGGCAGCCACCGCGACCAGACGTATTGATGGAAGGGAAGGCCGCCGAGTTTGCTCCCCCACTGGCTGTCGTAGTCCCAGGCGGCTTTGGCGCCGCGTCCGATCTGATGGGCCGACATCCACGCCAGCGCCCGGCGCATCTCCACCAGCGACTCTTTCCACAGCGCCGGGTCTTTGTGCAACTGCGGCATTCCGGCCGAATAGGCCTCGAAAACGTACATCAGCACCGTGGGGGCCGCCTGCTTGAAGTCGATGTGC
Organism: uncultured Planctomycetota bacterium; assembly: GCA_963733145.1. Lineage (GTDB taxonomy): Bacteria > Planctomycetota > Planctomycetia > Pirellulales > Thermoguttaceae > JAHIKV01. The sequence continues at coordinate 36,232 of CAVTCJ010000005.1, forward strand.
GTGGCGTTCTCGAAGCCCTGCCGGTTCAGCCAGCCCACGGCCCCTTCGCCGATCTTCAGATAGTTTCGATCGCCGATTTCGTCGAACAGCAAAAAGCTGAGCGAACCGAAGATTCCGCTCGAACACCACCACTCGCCGTCGAACTTCGGCCAGTAGCCGTCGGCCACGCCGCCGCTGGGCGCACGAACCGGTCGCGCACCAGCCCGGCGTAGGAGAGGACCGATTTTTTCAGCCGGGCCGACTCCGCCGCGTCCGGCGTGCGGAGCCCGACCGCCTGCAGGGCCAGGGCAATGCTCGAGCTGTCGCCGATGTACCAATCCCCTTTATGCGCGCCGGGGCGGCGGCCGTAGTTCATATAGTACGCGCCCGGCGGGTCCATCCGGTCCTGAAAGTCGACCATCCGCTGGCACCAGCGGCGGCAGACGTCGAGATATTCCCGCTTGCCGGTCAAGTCGTGGGCCACGGCCAGTCCGCGGACGGCGTAGGAATCGATGTAGAACTGGACCTTTCTTTCCGAGTCCACCACGGGGCAGAGCGCGTCGCAGAGCCGCAAGAACTGCCCCCGGAAGCGCTCGCCGCCGGGCGAGGGCTTTTGCGGCTCGTCCGCCGCCGCCAATCGCCAAGCGCCGGCCGTCGCCAGGCCCGCCGCCGCCAGGGCCGACGCCGATAAAAATTTCCGTCGGTCGATTTTTGTCATGAGCGAAGATCCTTTCGTAGCGCGAGATATCACTGTTGCGGAAGGTTTGCTGGAGGCGGGTCAAACGCAGCGCAGCCCTACCGCGCTTTTTCACCGATTCCGGCGGGGCCGCGCGGCGATGGACCCACCCTACTTTTCTTTCGTCGGGGCTTACGGTTCAGCGTAAACAACGTCGGCGGCACGCGCCTCGGGCGAGACAACCAGAGAGCGGACCTTGCCGTTGCTGTCCTTGCACTGCACGGCGGTATTGTAAGGCGCGTGCGGCTTGAAATCAACGTCCCAATCCCGCGGCCAGGCGGGCAGCAGGCGGATCGCCTTGCCGAAAGTCTGCGGCAGCGACTCCTGGAGGTGAATCGGCGCCGCGCCGCCGTGGTCGCAATCGGGGCACTCGCAAAACTTTCGGTTGTTCCAAAAAACGGGAAACCGCCGCGAGCGGAAGCCGTATCGTTCCGGCAGCAGCTTCGCCGATTCGTCGGTCAGCCCGAGCCGGGCACAAAATATCCCGCTTTGATACCAGCAGAAGTTCCGCTTCGCTCCTCCTCGGCCTCGTAGCGGCTGTTGTCGCGCAAACGGCAGACGTAGCTGCTTTCGGCGGCCGAAAGCGCGTTAAACAAGGCATATTTCACATGGCCGCGGTCGGCAACGTAGCAATGGCCTTTGTGGAGTGCCCGTTGCAAGACGGCTCGTTCGTCGGACTTGCCGCCGGAGTTGCCTTCGGTCAAGCTATCGCAACTGCGCTTGCCCGTCAAAGGAACAGCGGTGCGTCCCCTTTTTCAGTTCCTAGCCCGATACGGCTGTCAAAACGGTGATCCGACCCGCGTAGCCTCCGCCGCCGGACGGCAGAATGCCCTCGCCGCTCTGACCCGGGACGATGGCTTGCCAGATGCCCCGCGGGCCCAAGGTCAACACGATCGTGAATCGCCCGGGAAACGCGGGAGCATCCAAAAACTCCCAGGTGCCCGAGGGCAGATCGTAGCGGGCAAAGCCGCTGCCGTGTTGACCCAGACGGGCGAAACCAAACCCGTGATTCCGCCAGTGATAAGCAAAATCGGGTGAGCCGAGCTCCTCCGCTTCTTCGCCGCTGACCTGATTCACGCTGATCACCGCGTAATTCGGATGACTCGGTGTGGAGATGTAAATCAAGCACATGACTACGGCTCCTTGGTTTTGGTTGAGAAGGGCGTTCAGTCTCGGGAAAAGAATGCATCGAAAAGATGATGTAATTGAGGGGGGTAAAATAAAAACTCCCGACCCCCCTGCCTGCCCCTGCTCGTCCCGTCCTCAACCAACAAGCAAGTCGCGCAATTCGTCCTGCCAGTCGCGGCCCAGGGGCTGGGCTTCATCGAGTATCTGAAAGCGGAACACATGGTCCTTGAAATCGGCGCTAAGTTGTTGCCAGGAGACCTTCTTTCCCGCTCTATCGAAGAAGCCGGCTACTTTGCGTTTATATGTGGTATCGGGGTTGCCTTCGAGATGTGCGCCCTTGCTTTCGATCACCAGCACCCGATGATGGGTTTTTCCATTGTGGGTCTGTTGCACCACGAAATCGGGATATATCCTGTGGCGGCGGTATCCCTGAATCGTGAAATTCTCGGGACCGACGCGGTTGCGATACCACCATAGCACGTCGGCATTCCGATCCAGCACCAGCGCCACGGCGCGTTCGTATTCGTTTTGGCTCTCGCGTTCCACGAAATCGAACAGCGAACGTTGCATGTGTTGACCGTCATCGTGCGTCAGCGGCACGAGCGGCCGTTGGGATGAAATAGTGATCGAGGACGGTATCTCAAAGCGGCATTCCGCGCACTCAAGGTAGAACTGAACCGATCCGTTGTCGAAATACTCGCCGAAGGCCGCTTCGGTCTGGCGGTCCAATTCGCCTTGGACGAATCCCTCGATTTTGTCCCGCACCACCGTTTTAACCAGAGCGAGCCGCCCTTGGAGATACTCGCGCAGCTCCGTCCGCAACAACTGTTCGTAGACCTTGCGGACGACCGTCTGAAGCTGCTTGAAACTGAGATAATCGAACCGCAATCCGGCGGCGATCCAGGCGAGAACTTGCCCGTCAGTCTCCATCAGGTCGACGTCCGTTTCATATTCCCGGGTCAATTCCGTGCCGATGCTGATGCGGTAGAAGCGGTCTTTCGACTTCTTGATTTCCTCGGTCAGCGGCCAGTCGATCTTTCGGTACGCGAAAACGTTCACATCGACCCGGCTGATCAGATGCTCGAAATAATCCAGCGGCCGATAGTGGACCTTTTTGCCGCTCCCCTCTTTCAGACAAAAACGCGGCAAATATATCTTGCCCTCGAACCTCTGAGTGTACATCTCGGCGAACAAGGGCCGAATGGCGACGGTGCGTTGCGCCCGATGTTCGCCGTCGTGGGCCGCGTCCACCACCAGCCCTTCCAAGTCTCCTTCGTACCCTTCCTTTTCCAACGCCGCTTTGACTTGCTTGGCGATTTCACCCGCCCGCTGATGCAGACAATAAACGTAGCTCTCGTTAAGCTCCGGAAAGGGGGTCCGCTGTTGATACGGTTGGCGCAGCACGCGGCCGACGAGTTGCGTCATGCTCAGTCCGCTGCCCGTGTTGTTCAACGAAGCCAGAATATACGCGAAGGGACAATCCCAGCCTTCCTGCAACGCACTCTTGGTGATGATCCACTCGACCGGACAGCCGGGGTCCATCAGGTCCACATCCTCCAGGCCGTCGTTTTCCGCCGACTTGATGCGAACCGCTTCGGCTGGAACGGAAAGCCGCTGTACCAAAAACTCCGCCACGTGCTCCGCGTGGATATGGTCTGGGCCCAACTGGTCGCGGCCCGTGCGCTCGACCTGGACCAAAACGATCGGACGGATCAACCGCTCGCCGTCGGATTGCTTGAAATACTCGCGGGCCTTTCGCTCCAGAGATGCCCGTTTGTCGCGGGCCTGTGTGAGCACGTTCTTCCACGACTTTTGCCCGCTGGTGGCAATATTCAGCGGCAGTTTGATCATCTCCTCGTCGAGCAACTCCTGGCCCGTCACGTGGCAGATGATATTTGTCCCCTTCTTCGGCGTGGCCGAAAGCTCCACGACCACCGAGGCGTTGAATTGCTCGATGGTCCTGCGGGCCAGATCGCTCGTCGCCTTGTGTCCCTCGTCGAGGATCACCGCCGGTTGACACAGCTTCACAAGGTTGCCGATCGATGTCTTGGCCAGATATTCACCCCGCGCCTCGTCCTCGACGAGCATGTCCAGATTGGTGATCCGCTCTTTCAAGGCTTTGTGCGCCGCCGGGTCGTTCTCGGGCGGAAAATGCCGGACGATGTTCCCGCCGCTGTCGCTGAAAAACTTCAACTGCTCCTTCGTCTCGCGGTTCGTGCTGGCAAGCTGAATCACCAGGATGTTGAGACATTCACGCAGCCGCGTCGGCGAGAGCCGGGCGATTTCGTGCTTCTCCCAGATTTCGATTCGCCGGCTCACCGCGTGTTCGAGCATCAACCGGTACATGTCGCCGCGGTCGCGCAATCGTTTCAACGTGTCGCGGTAAATCTGACTGCTGGGGACTACCCACAGCACCAGGCCCGCCCCGTTCCGGTCGGATAAAATCGTGCGGTGGATCGAGCCGAGCATTTGCGTGGCCAACAGCGTTTTGCCGCCGCCGGTGGGGACCTTGATGCAAAACGTGGTCAGGTCATCGCCCAACCCGTTGCGGCGCTCGGTGTAAGCGCCCAGCCGCATCGCCTCCCAGGCGTCCAACGAGCCGTGTTTCCGGGTGCCTTCGGCCCGTTCGCGGGCGACCGCCCGGAGATAGGCGTGGACCTCGTCCACTACGCGGCGTTGATATGTTTTGAGGTCCATCGCGGATTTCCTATCCTATTTCAACCCGAACGGGACCACCATCGGCCGAATGCGTTTGTTGTTTTCGCGCTCGAACTGCCGCAATTCCTCGGGGTGCAGCCAAATCTTCTCGCAATATATGACCCACTGCCGCCGCTTGTCCTTCTGGACCAGCTTTTTGAGCGTGGTGAGGCTCATTTCCCGGTCAGCGGTCCGGTTGGGCGTGTAGAGCAGGTAATAGCTCGTCCCGCCCGCTGCGTCGGTCGAGCCGATGAAACCGCTCTCCTCGTCGATCTTTTTCAGGTCGATCTCCCGGCTCGTCTCGGTGTAAAAAATATACTTGGCGACCTCCTCGTACGACGGAAAGTTCTTGCCAAAGTCCCGATACTCGCCGAACAACGGCTCGCCAACGCGGGCGTAAGTAAAGAAACCTCCCAGTCCGACTGCTCTTTGTTTAGATCCATTCCCCCACGTGTATCCTTCAATCAGATTTTTCATTCTTGTTGCGGTTACGCTTTTACAGACATTGAATCCCTTCGACTCCTGTTCCTTGTTATCGTGACGTAGTTGAATAAGCACAAAACGGCGAGTTCCCTCATCAGACGCGTTTTCCTCCAATACGGCTTGACCGGTTGTCCCACTACCGGCGAAAGAATCCAAAATGATGTCATCTTGCGCGGTAGAAAGACGGACAAGAGACTTAATAAGTGAGGGTGGTTTCGGATAATCGAACACCTTTGCGCCGATAATTCGTTTGAGGAACCGCCCTCCTTCGGAATTCAAGCCAGATGAAATCGTCTGTAAATCCTCGTCGTCATCAATGTTGCGCGACGTTGAAGCAGAATTTTCAATCCAACTGGATACTGGCTTGATCTTTGGATTTGCGGGATCAAAATACGTCTTATACCTCGGACGATCCATTTCTCCTGAGTGTTCGTCTGGCCAGATCACAAGACCATTTGAAATCACCTCTTTCATAGTGTCTGGCTCAAATCTCCATACTCGATCGGGATTGTGTCGATATTCTTTCCCTGTTCGCGGATTGCGAATAGTATATGCCTGATTCGGGCGGTCGTCCTCAGTCATTCCTATGGTGAGGTCGGTACTGGCATATCGGCCATTTGCATCTTCAAGAGGATATTCATTTGCTGTACGAACAAGACCAGTGAGTTTAACCTGATCTCTTTTCTTTGCATACAGATACACATACTCATGATCCACGGACACCGGATCATTGCGCATACCGGAAGGGCTTCGCCGTTTCCATACAAAAGTAGCGAGCGGCATTTCGACATGAAATATTTCGTCGAGAAGCATTCTGAGTACGCCTGCTTCGTTGTCGTCGATGCTGACGAACATGACACCGTCTTCGCGCAACAATTCTCGAAGCAAAACCAATCTTGGATACATCATGCAGCACCACTTGTCGTGACGCGTGGCGTCCTCGCCCTCCTTGCCGACGGTCCGGCCGATCCACTCCTTGAACTGTGGCTGCGTCAGGTTATCGTTGTAGACCCAGCCTTCCTCGCCGGTGTTGTATGGCGGGTCGATGTAGACGCACTTCACCTTGCCGGCGTGAGTGGGCAGCAGCGACTTGAGTGCCGCCAGATTGTCCCCCTCGATTATCACGTTGCCGTCCAACCCCGGCCTTTCGCCCTTCGGCAACACGGACAGCTTCGGCAGGAACTCCAGCCGGTGGTGCGGAACCGTGTGATGGTACGTCTCGATGACGGACTTGCCCTTGAACTGGATCGTCGGCACAATCGGCCCTCCCACGGAACGAGCGAAACAACAGACTATTTGATCCTAACAGCCGCTGTAGTTCAAGTATCCCCCCATAGGTCCAAAGCAGAGCCGAAATGAGCACGGACTGACACTTGCGATGATATGGTGTACCGAAGTATATGTCAAGCGGGGAGAGGTGCAATTCTACTTGGCAGTGACGACCGCAGATTAGCGGAACTGAGGGAAATTGCCCTATTGCGGCGAGTTGCGGAGTCGATTCAAAAACCGCCCGGTGGCGGAAATGTCGCGTGGCACATTTCTTGACCTTGAATAGGCCCAACTCGGCAGGTAGGATGAGCGGCGGCCGATGGTCTCGGCGGAGAAGGATCTTTGACAAGCAGGAACGCGGGCGGACGCGATCCGCCCTCACCCCCCGGCCCATCTCCCAGAGGGTGAGGGGAGATTGATGCAGCCCTCACCCCCGGCCCCTCTCCCAGAGGGCGAGGGGAGATTGATACTGCCCTCACCACCGGCCGGCGGGCAAACACAGTTGCCTAGCTTGCCGATGCAACACCCTACCGCCATAAGTGGGTGACGAAAACAGCCGTTTTCAATTCCACAAGTAATTGCAGCGTAACGTGTTGCGTCATTATGCGACCATCGAATGCCGAGCCGGCAAAGTGAAATTCTGTTGCATAGCGATGCGGCTGCGATTAACTCACCAGGGGGGCAAGAAGCCTCAAATTGGAAAATTGAGGTTCTGCTGACCAACTGGCGAATGATGCCGCAACGGCCCTCACCCCGGTCCCCTCTCCCAGAGGGAGAGGGGACCGGTTCATGTGTCTCGGCCTCCGCATCGGGCAGCCGGCGATAGACTTTGCCAAGGATCAGACTTGCCTGATTGGCGTCGTTATTAACGCAGATTACGATGTCCCTCATCCCTCTAAGGATCGGCAAATTAATAACTGTCGCATTTCAGAAGGGGACAGTCCCATTTTCGTCGAACGAAAATTGGGACAGTCCCCCACTTATTGATTCGCCGGCCGTAACATCATTTCCGGCTGCCGGACCTCGTAGGCGGCACCGTCGGAGAGGCATATCCGGAACGGCTCGAACGGCTGCCGAAGCACGCGCTCTGGGGGGTCTTCCGGCGACATGGCCGCGGTCGCTTGGTATGGCGCCTGCGTTCCGCCCTTTGTAAGTATACCCGCCCCGCAAGAAAAAGATCGGCCCGGCGGGGATTGCTCCTCGCCGGGCCGTGTTTGTCTTTGGTTTGGCGTGACGTTGCCTCAATCAGTTCGCCGCATGTTGGACAGGTTAATAACCTGTCCTACGACGTTCTCCAGGTTGAAGGACCGGCTCCACAGTTTTCCGTCGCGAACGTCGCCGTTCGGACGGTGGATTAAAAATCCTTAGAAAGGAGGTGATCCAGCCGCAGGTTCCCCTACGGCTACCTTGTTACGACTTAGTCCCAATCGCGGAGTTCATCTTAGGCGCTTTGCTCCCTTGCGGGTTACGGCGGCGACTTCGGATGCCCCCCACTTTCGTGGCTTGACGGGCGGTGTGTACAAGGCTCAGGAACACATTCACCGCGGTATGCTGACCCGCGATTACTAGCGATTCCGGCTTCATGCAGGCGAGTTGCAGCCTGCAATCCGAACTGAGGCGCGATTTTTGGGATTTGCTCTCTCTCGCGAGTTTGCATCCCTTTGTGCGCGCCATTGTAGGACGTGTGCAGCCCTAGTCATAAAGGCCATGAGGACTTGACGTCATCCCCACCTTCCTCCGGTTTAACACCGGCAGTCTCGCTAGAGTCCCCGGCTTTACCCGCTGGCAACTAGCGACAAGGGTTTCGCTCGTTAAGCGACTTAACGCGACATCTCACGACACGAGCTGACGACAGCCATGCAGCACCTGTGCACGTTGTACCCGAAGGCCTGGCTCGCCTTTCGGCGAGTTAATCCGTGCATGTCAAGACTAGGATAAGGTTCTTCGCGTAGCCTCGAATTGAGCCACATCCTCCACCGCTTGTGTGAGCCCCCGTCAATTCCTTTGAGTTTCAGCCTTGCGACCATACTCCCCAGGCGGAGCACTTAACACTTTCGCTACGTCTGGAAGCCTATGGAGGAGCCTCCAAACCAGTGCTCATTGTTTACGGCTAGGACTACGAGGGTATCTAATCCTCTTCGCTCCCCTAGCTTTCGTGCACTCAGCGTCAGAAGAGACCCAGTGAGCCGCTTTCGCTACTGGTGTTCCTTAGGATCTCAACGCATTTCACCGCTCCACCCTAAGTTCCGCTCACCTATGTCTCCCTCGAGCCCGGTAGTTTTGGGCGCAATTCCTCGGTTGAGCCGAGGGCTTTCACACCCAACTTGCCGGGCCGCCTACGCACCCTTTAAGCCCAGTGATTCCGAATAACGTTTGGACGGTCCGTATTACCGCGGCTGCTGGCACGAACTTAGCCCGTCCTTCCTCTGCGGATAGGTCAAACCGATGGGAGAACCCACCGGCATTTCCTCCCCACTGACAGCGGTTTACAACCCGAAGGCCTTCATCCCGCACGCGGCGTCGCTCGGTCAGGCTTTCGCCCATTGCCGAAGATTCTCGACTGCAGCCACCCGTAGGTGTCTGGGCAGTGTCTCAGTCCCAGTGAGCGGGGGCATGCTCTCACACCCCGTACCCATCTTTGCCTTGGTGAGCCGTTACCTCGCCAACTAGCTAATAGGACGTGGACCCCTCCCCGGGCGGAATCTCACCTTTGATCCGGAGATGTTATTCGGTATTACCTACAGTTTCCCGTAGCTATCCCGAACCCAGGGGTAGGTTATCCACGCATTACTCTCCCTTTCGCCGCTGTCCCCGTATTGCTACGGTTCTCGCTCGACTTGCATGCCTAATCCACGCCGCCAACGTTCATTCTGAGCCAGGATCAAACCCTTCAATTGTTTTTATGCTTATCCGCGACGACGTTGCCGCCGCCACGGTGGGCAAACTCTCAAATGGCTTTCACCTAGTCGCCGGCCTCGGAAAAAGGCCGGCTTCAATCTACTCTTCTACCAGTCTTCAACCGGCTGAAGAAATCAGAATTGAGGTTGTCACAACCAAATTGTCAAAGAGCAAACTTTCCGCACCCGAATTGCACTGCCAGAAGCAGCACCTCCAGGCCAGACTTGTCATTCTAGCGTTTCTCGGCTCGGCGTCAACACCCTCTGCAAATAATTTTTTTCGGCCCGCACATCTTGCCGAAACCGGTTGCCTCGCAATGCCTTACGTCGGCCGATATTCCGCGGCCAATTCGGGATTCGCCTCGATCCAGGTCCGTTCGGCCTCTTCCGGCGAAACATGTTGAATCTTCCCGTCCCGCCACACCACCAGCGGCACGCCCTTCTCCTTGTGCAATTGTATGGCGTCGCGCACGGCCAAGTTCATCGCCCGGCCGATGGCGGCACTATCTCCGTAAACAGCGGATACGTCTATTGGCGGCTTACTTGGCATCCCGATGTCTCCGGCATATCTCCTCCCAAAGAGTCCGGTCCTCCACTTCGTCTACGTTGTGGCCGCTTCCCGCGGCGATCAGCCGCATGTTGTTGACCTCTGTATTGTCGTACATCCTCCATTTTGAGGCAAGCGGCTGATAAAGCCCGAAAAAGTTGACCAAACCGCGAGCGTAGCGCCTGCGCACAGTAGATTCCGGGACATTGTGCCCCCCCACAAGTGAACGGGACAATACCCTTTCGATCGCAACATCGGCGCTGGGGAGCCAGAGAAATGCCAGATGAAACTCGTAACCCGACTTCAGCAAACTTGCCAGCCAGGGCACGAGAGAGCGGCTCGCCAAGGTGGTCTCGAACGCGAAACTCCGCCCCTGAAGCCCCAATTGTCGGATTCGGTGGAACATCAGCCTGCCCGCCTCCAGCGCGGCAACATCCGGATCGAAGGCAGCCAAGCCTCGGGCAAGCGTGTCGGCGTTGACAAATTCAACCACTGCCAAAGTATCGCGCAGCAGCCGTGGGGCAATGGTCGTTTTGCCCGCCCCGTTTGGCCCTCCTAGCACGAAGACTATCGGCGCGTTTGTCTGCATGGGCTTCCTCCCGTGAAAAACGGCCGGTCGTGGTTGCGAAAGCGACCGGCGGTGTATAGGATACCAAATTACTCTTGCGACCCTAAGAGGGCTTTTTCCCGTTTGCCGCCGATGTCCCACGAAGACCAATTCATCCCGCTCGAACAAGCCCAACCGCCGTTTTTCGCGGGCATCGACCTGGGAGGGACCAACATCAAGGTCGGCGTGGTCGATGATCTCGGCCGCCCGTTGTCCTGGCTGACGCTCCACACCGAGCCGCAAAAAGGGCCGGAAGACGCCGCCCAGCGCATGGGCCGGGCGGTGCATGACGCCGCCAAGAAGGCCGGTCTAAAACCGACCGACCTGGCCCGCGTCGGGCTCGGTTCGCCCGGCACGATGGACATCCCCGCCGGAAAACTCGTCCACCCGGTGAACCTCAAGGGCTGGGACGATTTCCCCATCCGCGACCGGGTCGCCGAGCATTGCGGGCTGCCGGTCACCTTCGCCAACGACGCCGGCGCCGCCGCCTACGGCGAGTTCTGGGTCGGCTCGGGCCGCGACTTCCACAGCATGGTCCTCTTCACCCTGGGCACCGGCATCGGCTGCGGCATCATCATCGGCGACCTCTCGATCGACGGCGAGCACAGCCACGGCGCCGAATGCGGCCACATGGTCATCGACTTCGCCGCCGACGCCCGGCTCTGCGGCTGCGGCCGCCGCGGACACCTCGAGGCCTACGCCAGCGCCACGGCGGTCATCAAGCGGATGCGGGAATCGCTCGACGCCGGACGGCCCACCTCGCTCCGCGATCGGCTCGAACAAGGCGCCAAACTGACGCCCAAGTTGCTGGACCGCGAGGCGGCCGGCCGGCGACGCGCTCTCGCTGGAGATCATCGAGGAGACCGCCCGTTGGCTCGGCATCGGCGCCGTCAATCTGATGCACACGATCGACCCGAACGGCGTGCTGTTGGGCGGGGCAATGACCTTCGGCGGCAACGAGACCCCGCTGGGCCGGCAGTTCCTGGCCTGGATCAAGGAGGAGGTCGCCCGCCGCGCGTTCCCCGAACTCGCCCAGCGGACGGTGATCGACTTCGCCAGTCTCGGCGGCGACGCCGGCTACATCGGCGCGGCGGGCCTCGCCCGGCTGGAGGCGAAAAAGGCATAAATGGCCATTTGGTCTTGGGGCTTGGGCTTTAGGTCTTGGATATTTGGATTTGGATATTGGTCCCCCAGTATCGACATTTGCGGCTGAGAACCAAGCCCTAAGACCCAAGCCCCAAGACCCAAGACCTATCTCTCCCGCCGCTTCCTCGCAATTCCCAGCAGCCCGGCCAGCCCGGCAAGCAGCAGCGTAATCGTTCCCGGCTCGGGCACGGGCGCGAAATCGACCATCTTCACGGCCTCGTTGAACGTCATTCCCGTTGCCGACGCGTGCCAATTCGCCCCCAATATCGCCAAGTCCAAGAGATTGACCACGCCGTCGTAATTGAAGTCGCCCTGTTCCCAACTCTTGCCGACCCCGTGCCAATTGGCCCCCAGTTCGGCCAGATCGAGCAGATTGACGGAATTGTCCAGGTTGGCATCGCCGTAGAAGGCGTAGAGCACGGTCAGTTCCTTGGCGTCCGGGTCGTCGATCCAGCCCAGGCCGTGTGCGTCGTCAGCGAGCGAGCAGCGTAACTGCCCGCCAGTCCAACCCTTTGCGTAGCTGTCGTGCAGGAGGTTGACGACGGTGGCGGCCGGCGTCGATCCGCCGGAATAGTTGAACACCAGCCTGGCATCGGCGTTTTCTATGTCGGCCCCGCCCAAATTTAACACCGCGTTATGTGCGGCCAATCCCAACTTCAGCGTGCCGGCGTAAACGGTAGTTGGACCTGTGTAGGTGTTCGCGCCACTTAACGTGACTGTGCCAGCAGTGGTCTTGTCTAAGGGAATTCCTGTACCTCTCAGCCTTGCGCTAACCGTGCCGTTTTTCATCTCGAAGCCGGAAGTGCTTGTCAAGATTCCGGTAAGAATGCTCCCACTGTCAAGGATGACCGTACCCACGGTGTCGCTGTAGCCACTGATGTTGAAAATGCCGCCGTTGATTGTTACCGGCCCACCGCCGATGGCGTCATTGGTTCCATAGGCGAGCGTGCCCCAGGAGACGATCGTCTCGCCGGTGTAGATATTTTTGCCTGAAAGGGCAAGCGTGCCGGCGCCTATTTTCACGAGCGACCCGCTACCGCTCAGGACGCCGGCAATAGTCGAATCGGAGTTATTGTTTCCGATCCGTAGGGTGACGGGGTTGCCTGTGCCGTCGCTGCCGTCTTGGAGGATGATCGAGCGATTGGGGTAGCAGCCCAGTCCGCCGATGGTAAACGTGTGCGAGTTGACGCTGGGATCAAAGATCAGCGTTCCGCCATCGTAGGAGATCTGGCTGTTGTTGGGGCCATAAGGTCCCGATATTGGCATTAAGTGCAGAGTCGAATACTGGAGTGCAAGCGTGTTGGCCAGATTGATCTTGCCGCTGGCCAGGAGTGTCTTACCCGAAAGAGTGTTTGCGCCTGCGAGGGTCCATGTGCCGTAACCCCACTTGCAGATATCGCTCACGCCGGACAGCACGCCGCCGTAGGTCATGGATTTGTCGTTGCCGCCGATGGTCAAGTGTGGCACGATTGTGGTAGGGGAACTGGCGGAGCCGGGCACGACCAGGTCTTGATTCCCCTTTAATCCGCCAAATACATTATTGTACAGTGGGTCCATGTTCATGGTCCCGCCATAGTTGTCGTAATCAAGCGTGCTGTACCAGAGGACGGCGGTGCTGCCATTCTTGATCGTGCCGCCGTAGATTCGGGTGTCGCCGGTGAATGTGGTTCCCAGGCCCGCGAGAGTAAGTTCTCCGCTGCCTTTCTTCACCAGGTTGCCGGTTCCGGTAATTTTGCCGCCAAATGCGGTGGAAGTGTTGCTATTGATCGTAAGCGTGCCGGAGCCAAGCGAGACACCGGAAGGATTGGGATAGGAACCGCCGCCGCTCAGAGAGGCGATTGTTTGATTATAGTTGTTCAGGTCCAAGGAGGCTTGATAAGCAAGGGTGACGGCAGTACCCGTGGGCAAGCGATCGTCGCCGCCGGAGAGTCGCAGTGTGCCGCCTTGAATGGCCGTCGAGCCAGTGTAGGCATTCGCGCCGGCAAGCGTCAGCATGCCGCTGCCGAGTTTTGTCGAACCGACCGAGCCGGCAATCGTGGAGTTGATCATGCACGTGTTGTTGTCGATCGTGATGTTGCCGCCCGAACCGGTCAAGGTGATCGTGCCGCTACCGGGGCTGTTGCCGAGCGTGTAGCCGTCCACGCCGAAGATGAGGGAATTGACCGAATTGATCGTTCCGGAGACGTTTACCGTGCCGCCAGAACCCTCGAAGTAAGCGTTGGAATCGTCGGCCCAAATTCGATTGTAAGATGACCCGGAAGTTATGGACCAATTCAACGAACTGTAATCCCACTCTTCGTGCCGCCTTCGGCGTTGAAGTAGAGCGTCGTGGCGGCGCGGAGTTGGGATACGGATGCGGCGAGAATCGAGGCGAACAACACCAACCGGATAATGGCGGCTTTCATGATTCGTGCTCGTTGATGGATTTGTGATTGCAGTGACAGAGCAAACTGATACATCACGTTGTCGGCAACGGTGAAAGGCGACGCGGAAGACTGCCCAGTCCGGGCCGGCGGACGGATTAAGAAAGCCGTCCTATGCGACGTCTGCTGGGCAACTGTGGAGAGGATGGAAACGCAGACACCCCCCCACAAAACTCTCCCCTGGCACCCTCCCGACAGTACGTACGCTAATTTACCCGGCGACTATACCGGTTGTCAACTATTTTGGGGGCCGGGGAGGGTAAGAGATTTTAGTCGCTGGAGGTTTGACGATTTTCGGCTGGGGGCAATGGCGGGGGAAAAATTCTTATTTAGCCCCAAAACAAAAAACGGGGGCCGAGGGGAAAGACGGGCCACGGCCCTCACCCCCGGCCCATCTCCCGAAGGAGAGGGGAGATTTCGCTGAGCCGGCCCTCACCCCCGGCCCCTCTCCCGAAGGAGAGGGGAGATTTCGCTGAGCCGGCCCTCACCCCCGGCCCCTCTCCCGAAGGAGAGGGGAGATTTCGCTGAGCCGGCCCTCACCCCCGGCCCCTCTCCCGAAGGAGAGGGGAGATTTCGCTGAGCCGGCCCTCACCCCCGGCCCCTCTCCCGAAGGAGAGGGGAGATTTCGCTGAGCCGGCCCTCACCCCCGGCCCCTCTCCCAAAGGAGAGGGGAGTTGATGCTGGTGCTATCGCCGCAGCCGATCCACGGCCGACCAGCCGCTGGTGGGCACGACCTTCGGATTCGGCCGGGCGGCCCCGGCGTTTTGCCAGCTTGCCGGCGGCGCCGACACTGGCGAGACGCCAGTGCCGCTCGCCGGCGAGCGGCCGGCCAGCGCTTTCCACTGGCTGCCGGAGGCCGAGGCCTGCGGTTCGTCCAGTGCAGGCTTCGGGGCGGCCGGCGCCGGTTCGGCGGGAACCGCGTCGTCGGGGATCGAGTTGGGAGCGGGCGTGGGCACCAACTCCGGCTCGTTCGGGGCCGGGGTGGGTTGCATCGCGCCGTCTTCCAGCATCGCCCCTTCGCCGGCGCGTTGCTCGTACGGCCCGCGGTCGATGACCCGCGGCTGCGTGAAACCGTAGTCGAGATAGGTCGAGGCGGCCCGTTCGCGCGCCGGCGGCGGGCGTCGAAGTAGGCCTTGCCCGGCCAAGGTCCTTCGGCCAGGTAGACGCCGTCGTACTCCAGCAGCGAGCCCTTGCGGTAGTGGACCTGCTCGATCGACTTGTTGTAGTTTACCAGGCTGCGGAAGTAATCGCTTTCGGCCTGAGCCAGGGCCTGTTGGGCCTTCAACAGCACGTCGAGGGTGACGGTGTCGGTTTCATAGGCCGCCTTCACCGCATCGACCTCCCGCTGGGCGGCGATGCGGCGGTTGAAGTTCGTCTGGCTGAGCACGTAATTGGCGTCCAGTTCGCGGATGGCGTAGGCCAACTGGTGCGAGAGTTCCAGTTCGGCCTCTTGCAGCCTGGCCTTTTCCTGGGCCAACATCAACTGAGCGTTGCGGACTCCGGCCATCTCGCGGCGGAAGCCCAAAGGCACACTGGCCTGAACCCCCGCCTGCCAGCCCTGAAACTCTCCTTCGGTCAGGGTGCCGTAGGCGTTGGCGTTTTGGACGATGGGGCTGGTTCTGGTCCCAGCCTTGTCGGCCGTCTATGCGGTTGCCGAGGCCGAGCCAGGTATACTGGCCCACGAAATCGACTCGCGGCAGGAGGAAGTTCTTGGCGGCGATCAGTTCCAGTTCGCGGCGTTTGACGATCCACTTCTGCTCGCGCAGCTCGACGCTCCGCGCCAGTGCCTCGCACAATACATCGTGCCAATCGAAGACCACCTTGGCGGTGGTGGGCTCGTCTTTGGGGCGAATCAGCCGGCCGTCGGTGGCCGCCAGCCCCATCATGTATCGCAGTTTGGCCTCGGTGGCGTAGAGGTTGTTGAGCGATTGCTCGGCGGTGCTGCGGAAGAGGAAGTATTGCTCGCGGGCCTGGGCCTCTTTCTCGGCCTCGCCGCCCCTTGCCCCGTGGGTATAGAGGGTGTATATCTTCCGCCACGTCTGCAAGGCGCTGTCGCGGCCGGCGATGACCGCGTCCAAGCTCCGATACTGGAAGTACAGTTCCCAGTAGACGGTTTCCGTGTCGCTGACGAGGTTTCGGACGGCGGACTCGAAATCGGCCAAGGCGACGTCGGTGTTGATCCGGGCGAGCATCACGCCGTTATAGAGACCGGGCGTGGCGCCGGGGCCGGCGATGCGGTTGAATTGCACTCCGGCTCCTTGCAACAACGGCTGACGCACTTCGGCCACCAGGTTCACGTTCCAGTCGGACGGCCAGGCCCGGCTGGGTTGATTGGTCAGGGCGTAGGCCACGTTGTGGGTCAAGGAGAACTGACCGCCGGTGGCGGCGACCTTCGAGATTTTAGCCTGGAAGGTGCCGAGATCCTGCTGGCTGACGTTGGGAAAAATAAACGCATAGCCCGGACTCACGTTCTGCGGAACGTCGCGCTTCTCCCAGGTTACACTGCTGGTCAATTGGGCGTCGAACGCCGACAGCGCCCCTTCGGGGCCGGTGCGGGGATTGCTCTCGGCTATCGCCGGGCCATAGATCGTCGGCACCACTTCCGGGTTGCGGGCTATGAAGTCGGGCGGACCCTGCACCTGACCGCCGATGTTGCGCATCACCCTGTTGTTCGTCAGCGCAATCCGTATCGCCTCTTCCAGGGGCAGATTCCATTTCTCCTGCTTGCCCCTGTTCGTGAGCGACAGCGGACGGAGCGCGTCGCTCACGTCGGCGAGCCGATCGGTCTCCACGTCGGGGTACTTGATCTCGGTGGCTACACCCTTGTAGTACTGATACTCGTTGTCGACGTTTTTGAGGTAGAACGGCTGCTGCGGCTGACATCCCGTCAGGACGACGTAAATCGCAGTCATCACTAGGCCGATGAGGGGGGCTTGGCGAATCATAAACCTATCATTCCTGTTCGTTGTGCCGGACGATAAGCTCTGTTTCCCCCCGGCCGATACTCGCCTGGATTCGCGCAATTGAGCGCGGGGCTCCAGACGGAGTAATCGGCAAAGTTGTTATCGGCAACCCAATCGACAGACTTTTGCCGATTCACACGATCGGCAAGGTAAACGCATATTACCCCAATTGCCATTGCCTCGCAGATTGCGAGGACATGCCCAAGCTAGGGCAGAATAGTCGGTTGGCATATCTCCTAGCGCAGCGTAGCTGCAACCAATTGTGGCCTTAGGTCTTAGGTCTTAGGTCTCGGCACTAAGACCCAAGACCCAAGACCTAAGACCCAAGACCCAAGACCTAAGACCCAAGACCCAAGACCCAAGACCCAAGACCGTCAAAGGAGATTGTCGATCATTGAGCAGCCCGCTTCCAGGCGATGGTCAGCCAGCCATTTTGGGATTCAAACTGAATCGGCCGCAATTTGCCCGCCGCCTTCCATTTGCCGGGCATTTCAAAGCCTTCGGCCAGGAACTCCGGCTCGAATACCTTCTCGAACCGTTTTTTCAGCACGGTGCTGGTCATGTGCCTGCGGGCGTCGATTTTTTGTTCTCCGCCGGGGACGAAATCCGGTGGAATGACTTCGATATCGCCTTGGCGAACCAACTTGAATCCCTTCGGCGTCTTCTCGATCTTATAGGTGGCCGAAACGTTCATGGCCGGATGGGCTTCGTCTCCCTTGTAAAACTTCACGCCGCGGATGGTGATCGACATCTGCTGGTCGGCGAAGCTCACGGTGATCGGTTGTCGGCGGTCCAGGGAGATGGCCCAGGGCTTGCCGTCCTCGTCCCCTTTCATTTTTTCCGGCAATTTGCCGAGCAGATCGGCGGCGGCCTTCTGCACCTTCTCCTCGTACACAGTGCGGCCGGCCAGGGCCTCGAAGGCCAGATTGTTGATCGTCGATTCGTGCACTCGGAGCGACATTTCGGCGCCGTCGGCCACGGGCGGGGGGACATCGTGGGCCGCCAAGTCGCGCTCGCTCGCTTGCACGCCGACTATTTGCAGCGCCTGCCGGTTAGTGCTGAAATCGAGCTGCCGGGGAAACAATTGCCGCTCGCTGAAGGGGCGCTGATATTTCTCGACGTATTTTTCGTTCGCCCGTTCGATCGGATCGGCCGCTTGCCGGTCGATGCGCTCGCTGAGCCGCTCTTCGGCGTGTTGGGAGGCGATAGACTCGGCCATGCCGAGTTGTTTTCCCGCCTTCCGCCAGGCCATCCGCGCGATCAGCCGGCGGCGGGCTTGGATGTCGTCGATCATGACCGAGGTCTCCGCTTTGGAAACGGCGGGAAAGGCGGACAGTCCGTGGGCATCGATCCAAATCCGCTTCCGGGCGGCCAAATCAGTCTCCGAGTGACTGCAGATCGTCACGCCGCCGTGATAGCCCACGTTTTCGCTGTCGGTGTTGCCGAAAAACAGCGCGTCGATCACGCCGAACCGGGGATCGGGCCAAAGCTCGGTCCGGGTTCCACCGACGGTGTGCGCCGTGCCGTGAACGTCGGTGCCGAGAATGCAGTCGCTGATCGGCATGACGTCGTCCACTTTTTCGTTCAAGCCGGCCCCGATCACCGTAGGCGAGATTTCCACATATAAGTTCGGCCGATCGAAATTGCTCTTGATTGCCCGCACCAAAGCCGGACATTGATGCGCGCCTTCCAAAAAGCGGACCGACTCGGCGATGGCCTGGGCGTCTGCGGCATTCGGCTGGGCGACGTATTTTTTCAGGCTCACATCCAAGCGTTTGACGACGCCGTCGAAGTACGTGCGGAAATTGGGATTGTCGAGTGCGTAGAGCATGCCGTTGAAATTGTGCAAAGCCCGCTGCACGTCGCCGAACCAGACCAGGTCCAGCCCCTCGTGTTCCGCGCAATAGAGGGCGTAAATCTTCAGCAACAGCGCCTTGTCCGGCGTCTTGTTGGCGTGCAGTTCCGCCTGCAACTCGCTCCCCTGTAGATATTTTCGCCAGGCTTCGCCGTTCGCTCCATCCTGATCCAATCGGCGATCCAGCCGCGAAAGGGCTTCGATCAGTTGTTCCTTGGATTGCTGCACGTCGCCGAGGTCGATCGGGTGGAACTCGGATTTGGCCTTTTCGCAGGCGGCGGGCAGGTCCTGGAAGGGAATTTCAGCCTGGGCTGCGTTGGCGCACGGCTTTTGCGCAAGAGCGGCAAGAATAACGGCAGCGGCTAAAAACAATTCCTTCCGGAGTATCTTCCTGAAATGCATTACCTAAATCCTTAATAGAGGCGAGTCAACGGAAACCTCCCAACCGGAAAATTTCATTTGACCCCTTGATTTTGCGTAGCTTACCAGTTATCACGAGATGCAACAAGTTGGGATTTGACGGCCGGGGGGCACTATCAAGTCTCATCGCGGCACTGATTCGCCGCACAAGTCACCCGAAGACCGGAACTTCGGATGATCCCCGCCACGGATGGGTCGCCTTACGACCATTCTACACAGCATCGCCACCCAGGGAGATTGTTATGAGCGTTGTGCGCGTTTTTTTGGCCGTAGTTATCGCTTCGTGTGTTGGCTTAAGTTCTGCCTCGGCGGCCGCGCCATCGACCGATGATGCTCCCGCGGACAAGGTAGTTTGGCACACCGACTACGCCCGGGCCATGGCCGAGGCCGAGCGCCGCGACAAAATGTTGTTCATCAATTTCCGCGACGCGGACAACGCCCAGCCGTGCCAACGCTTCGAGACAGAAACGCTCGACGCCCCGGGGGTCCGCCGCAAGTTGCAAGACTACGTCTGCGTGCGGATTCCGTTGGACGCCAAGATCAAGGTCCAGGGCAAGGACGTGGTCCTGTTGCAGGACGAGTCGTTCCGCGAGATGCTGGGCAAGCCGGGCGTCGCCATCGTCGATTTCCGCTCGACGGAAGAGCCTTTGCGCGGCGCGGTCGTCAGCACCTTCCCGATTACCGATTCGCTCTGGTACACACCTGAGCGGATGGTGGTGATTTTGGACCTTCCGCCGGGCACGCTGACCCAGCGGACGCTAATCTATGCCGTGCGGATTCATCCCGATCACCCGGAGAGCACTGACGGCCAAGAGCTTCCCTTACTGGAAGCAGAGGCCGCGGAACATTCGCAATATCAAGCCGACGTCGGCGTGCAAGGTCATCAAGGCTGGGGATCGCGGTTCCGGAAGATCGTCGCCCGGCTGCCGGGCGGTTTGTCGGCCAAAGAGGTATGCGCCGAGAGTTGGCCGGGCCAACACCTGGTCGAGTCGGCCATCGAGTGCGTGCGCTGCTGGCGGCTCTCGGAGGGGCATTGGAGCGCCGTGGTGGCGCGACACAACTACTTCGGCTACGACATGCGCCGCGGCCGCAACGGTGTCTGGTACGCCACCGGCATCTTCGGCGGCCGGCAATAAAATCCAGCCGGTTGCCCGTGTATTGACCGTCAGAATAGTAATGCAACAATCGTTTAGCAGCCGCCGGCACGGCGGCTTGCGGCGGGACCAGGGCCGTCGTACCGACGGCCGCTAAACGATTGTTGCATTACTAATCCGAGGATCAATAGCGGCCCGTTGAAAAAGTCACCTAAGAGAGATTGTTGGGGTGGCAGTTGTACTGCCGCCCCTGTTTTTGCCGCGTCTCCCGGGGTGGCAGTACAACTGCCACCCCAACATTTGACTTTTTCAACGGGCTGTTAGCGGCCGACGGTACGTCGGCTCTGGTTTTTCCCGGCGTGGACGCCGGGGCTAAACGGTTTTTATCACAATTCCGACTTGTCATTTATTTGCCGGGCGGATTCGACGGAGCGGCCCGAAATGAGTTTATCCCGGCCGCCCCCCTTTGACGTTTCGCCCTCCAGGGCGTAAAAAGGGTAATGTCAAGGCCGACAGGTCTCGGTCTCCGATGAGGGGTCCCCGCAATGGGGGCCTGCGAACCTGGTCAGGGACGAAAGTCAGCAGCCATAAGCGGTCACCTCCAGGTGCGGTGGACCTCTCATCGGGAACCGAAATACAAGAGTGGTCAGGGGCCAGGGGACAGGGATCAAAAATGATGAAATCGGATCTCTGACCCCCGATCCCTGACCCCTGCCCCCTATATGTCTCCATCCGCCGCCAACGCCGATACTCCCGCCGCCGGCGCCGATCCGCGCCGGTACGTGGTCGTCGCGCGGCGCTACCGCCCGCAGACCTTCGACGAGCTGATCGGCCAGGAGCACGTTGCCCAGGCGCTGAGCAACGCCATTTCGAGCAATCGGGTCGGCCACGCCTACCTGTTCACCGGCGCCCGCGGGGTGGGCAAGACCTCGGCGGCGCGAATCCTGGCCAAGGCCCTGAATTGCGAGCACGGCCCCGCGCCGGTTCCCTGCAACCGTTGCGATGTTTGCCTGAGCATCGGCGCCGGCGAAGACGTCGACGTGCTGGAGATCGACGGGGCCAGCAACCGCGGCATCGACGAGATTCGGCAATTGCGCCAGAACGCCGGCGTGCGTCCCAGCCGGTCGCGCTACAAGATATACATTATCGACGAAGTCCACATGCTCACCCGCGAGGCCTTCAACGCCCTGTTGAAGACCCTCGAAGAGCCTCCCCAGCACGTCAAGTTCATCTTCTGCACGACCGAGCCGACGAAGATTCCAGTGACGATTCTCTCGCGTTGTCAGCGGTTCGATTTTGCGGGGATCATGTCCCGTTCGATCCACCGGCGGCTCGAGCAGATCGTCGCGGCCGAGGGGGTCGAAGCGGACGCGGAAGCCCTGGAGATTCTTGCCCGGCGGGCGGCCGGCTCGATGCGCGACAGCCAATCGCTGCTGGAACAACTGCTCTCGTTCTCGACCGGCCGGATCACGGTCGACGACGTGAACGGAATGCTCGGCGCCGCCGGCGAGGAGCGGTTGGCCTCCTTGGTCGGGCATCTGGTGGGTCGCGATCCGGCCGCCGCGCTGGCCGAGTTGGACGCCGCGGTCGTCTCCGGCGTGGATGCGGGACAACTGATCGAGCAACTCTTCGGCTACCTTCGCGATTGCATGGCGGCGGCAGTCGATTGCAAACCGGATGCGTTTCTTTACACGTCCCCTTCAGCCGCCCGACAGGTATCGGAACTGGGTAAACAGTGGGGGCTGAACACGTTGCTGGCGGTCATGCAAATCCTCGATCAGACCCTCTACCGGATGCGATACAGCACGCAGGGGCGCATTCTCGCCGAACTGGCCCTGGTCAGGATCAGCCAACTGGAAGACCTCGACGAATTGGCCGAAGTGATCGGACAATTGCAGTCCGGCGCGGCGAGCGCCGCCGGTCCCGGTGTGCCGCCGGCTCGGCCGGACGTGTCCCCGGCGGGGGTAAAAAAAAAACCTAGTCCGGCCGTCTCCCCGCTAGAACCGGCGGAGGCCGTTCCCACGGCGCCGACACTGGAACTGACCCCCGAAAACGCCGTGGAAGTCTGGAATCGGGCAATTTCGCTGCTCTCCGGCATGGTCGTCGAGCAGGCCAAACAGTTCGATTCGATCACACTGCCCGCCCCCAATCGTCTGGTCATTACCTTCAAGTCCGGGTATGCTGTCTCGAAGAGCGTGTGTGAGCGTCCCGAACAGGCGGCCCGATTCGAGCAGGCATTGGCCAAAGTCGCCGGCGGGCCGGTCCGCGTCGAGTTCGCTCTCTCGGGAAGGGACCATCCGGAGGCGGAACCCCCGGCCAGGGCCGTGCCGAGCCATCAGCGCCTGTTGGACGCGGCCGGCAATCCGTTTGTGCAACGGGCAGGCGAACTATTCGATGCCCAGCCCGTAAAAGTAGACGACGTCTCCGAGCGTTAAATAGATGCTGTCGCGGATCGTAGGGTGGGACAAGCGAAGCGCGGTCCCACCATGTTTTTCGCCGTTATTGGTGGGACCGCGCTTCACTTGTCCCACCCTACGCACGCTTTCCGCAACAGAAACTAAATAAGGAAACAAATTATCGTGTTCAAGGGAATTGCCAATCTCGGTTCCATTCTGAAACATGCCCAGCAAATCGGCGGCCAGATGAGCCAACTCACCGACGAGATGAAGAAACGCCGGGTGACGGGCGCCGCCGGCGGCGGCATGGTCGAAATCGAAATGAACGGCGTGATGGATACGCTTTGCTGCCGGATCGATCCGAAGCTGTTCGAGCAGAACGACCGCGAACTGATCGAGGACCTCGTGGTGGCGGCCGTCAATCAGGCCATCGCCAAGGGCAAGCAGATGCACGCCGAGGCGGTCCGCGAGATGACCGGCGGCCTGCCCCTTCCAGGCGGCATCCAGGAGGCGTTGGCAAAGTTTACCTCTTCGGAGAGCGAGGAAGAAGAACCAGAGGAGAGAGGATAAGGGGATTCGGGGATTCGGGAATGCGGGAATGCGGGATTGACCAAGGGGGCAGCGAGAAAACGCAATCGCGCATGAAAGAGTTGAATCCACACCAACCGATCACAATCGCCACCTCGTAACCCCCTATCCCCGCATCCCCGCATCCCCGCATTCCCGAATCCCCGACTCCCTGTGCCCGAACCCCCTTTTCATCCCATGTCCGAGCTCACGCAATCCGTCGCCGCATTGGTGAATGAGTTCGCCAAGCTGCCCGGCATCGGCAAGAAGTCCGCCGAGCGGCTGACGTATTACATCCTGCGCATTCATCGCAATGAGGCCCTGGCCCTGGCCGACGCCATTCGGAACGTCAAAGACAATGTTCATTACTGCCGCAGGTGCTATAATTTGGCGGAGGGGGATGAGTGCTCGATCTGCCGCGACCGCAGCCGGCAGACCGACGTCCTCTGCGTGGTCGAACAGCCTCGCGACCTGATGGCCTTGGAGCAGGCGGGCGTTTACCGCGGATTGTATCACGTGTTGCTGGGGCGTATCGCCCCCCTGGAGGGAATCGGACCCGAGCAACTGACCATCGACGACTTGGTCCGCCGGGTCCGCGAAGAGGGCATTAAGGAAGTGATTATGGCCACCAACCCGACGGTCGAAGGCGATGGCACGGCGCTGCACGTCTCGAACCTGTTGGGCGGGCTGCCGGTCAAAATTACCCGGCTGGCCCGGGGAATCACCACCGGCAGCGTGCTGGAGTTCGCCAACAAGGAGATACTCGCCGACGCCATGACCGGGCGGCAAGCGTTTTAGCGCGGAAAGAGAAGAGAGAAGAGAGAGGAGAGAGCGAGGACAGTCAGTGCGAAACCGCAAGCGGAAGTCTTCGTTTTCTCTCCGATCCCCGAATCCCGAACCCCGAACCCCGAATCCCTGACTCATGCGACTATCTCTCGGCCAAGACCTCCGAATGGTGCAGAAGCAGGTGCTGGCGCCGCGGATGATCCAATCGATGGAGATTCTGCAATTGCCGATTCTGGCCTTGCAGGAGCGGATCGAGCAGGAGATGGAAGAGAATCCGGTGCTCGAGTTGCTCGACGACGAGCCGGAAGCCGCCGCCGAGGGGACTGAATTGCAGGAGCGCGAGGCGCCCGACGCGCCGACCGAGGAAGAGCGCGAGTTGGTGATCGACGAAACGCACGCGAACAAGGACGATTTCGAGCGGCTGATGGAGATGGACGAGGAGTGGCCCGACCATTTCGAGGAGCGGTCGCATCCTTCCCGCGGCGAAATTGAAGAGGTCGGCCAACGGCGGCAGGACGCGATGGCCAACATGGCCGCGCGGCCCGAGTCCTTGCAGGACTACCTGCACGATCAGTTGAGTTGGTTCGACCTGGAGCCGCCGTTGCGGGCGATGGCCGACCGGATAATCTACAACCTCGACGCCAACGGCTACCTGCAAGGCCGGCTGGAAGACCTGCTCGGACCGGACGCGGGGCAAGAGGAGCAGGATTTGGCCCGGAGGGCATTGGAACTCGTGCAGCGGCTCGATCCGCCGGGCGTCGGCGCCCGCGATCTCCGCGAGTGTCTCCTCTTGCAGTTGGTCCCCGGCGATACCCATTACGAGCAACTTCACGTTTTGATTGCCGACCATCTGGAAGACCTGGAACACAACCGGCTGCCGGTGATTTCGCGGAAGACGGGCCTTTCAATCGAGGCGATCCAGGAGGCGCTGGTCGAATTGCGCAAGCTCAATCCCAAACCGGGCGCGGACTACAGCGACGTCGTCGTTCCGCCGGTAACGCCCGATATTTTCGTGGAGTTGGACGAGAACGGGCACTATGTGGCCCGGCTGGAAGACACGCAGACCCCAAGCCTGTTCATCAGCCCCTATTACCGCAAAATCTTCCAGGACGCCTCGACCACCGCCGAAACCCGCGAATACATCAAGCGCAAGGTCAACTCGGCCCAATGGCTGATCGATTCGATCCAGCAGCGCCGCGGCACGCTGACCAAGGTGGCCCAGGCCATCGTCGATCACCAGAAGGATTTCCTCGACAAGGGGCCCGAGGCCATCGAGCCGCTGAAGATGCAGCAGATCGCCGACAAGGTGGGCATCCACGTGACCACCGTCAGCCGGGCGGTCGACGAAAAGTGGATCCAAACGCCACGGGGCATCTTTCCCCTGCGTCGCTTCTTCTGCGGCGGAACCACCAGCGCCGCCGGCGAGGAAGTGGCCTGGGACGCCGTCCGCCTGAAGCTCCAGGAAATCATCGACAACGAGGACAAGCAGCACCCCTTGAGCGACGACCAGCTCGTCCTGCAACTGGCCGCCGCGGGCCTGACCGTCGCCCGCCGGACGGTGACCAAGTATCGCAAGTCGATGGGCATCCTCAGTTCCCGCCAACGCCGCGATTGGAGCGGGGAGAAGAAATCATGAGCAAACAATACGTCGAGCAGCGGGACGGCGGATATTGGATTACCGGCCGCCGCGTCTCGCTCGATTCGATCATCTACGCCTACCTGGCCGGACAAACCGCCGAAAGCATTGCACAGTCGTTTCCCGCGCTGGCTATGGAAGAAGTTTACGGAGCGATTGCCTTCTACCTGGCCAATCGAGCCCAGATCGACGTTTATCTGGGAAAATCCCGAGCTGATTTCGAGGATAAACGCCGGGCCGCGCGCAATAGCGATCCGACGTTCTATCAGAAGCTGGCGGATGCCCGGAGGCAGGATGCAGTGAGCCATCCATGAAAATCCGTTATCAGGCAGACGCCGACCTGAATGAAGTCATTTTGTTGGCTGCAATTCGGCGGGAGCCGGCGATTGAATTTCAGTCGGCATCTGCCGCCGGCCTGTTTGGCCTGAAAGACCCGGAAGTGCTGACTCGCGCCTCACGTGAAAGTCGCTTGTTAGTGACGCACGACCAGAGGACAATGCCTCGTCATTTCGCCGATTTCACCGCCCGCCACAAGTCCTTCGGCGTTCTGGTGGTTCCGCAGCACCTGCCTGTCACTGCCGTCGTGGACGACTTGCTGCTCATTTGGGATGCGACCGAAGCGGAAGAATGGCTCAACCGGATTTGCTTTCTTCCTCTATAATCGCCCCTTGTCGCTCAAATCTGCTCGATGTGCAACCCGTGACGGCGGCGCTCGGCGCGGCGGACGTCGTCGAACTGCTCGGCCACGCGGCGGGCGTTTTCGATGCCCAGCAGCGCGAAATTGGGATCGCTGCGGTCGCTCGAGACGATGCGGATCGTGCCCACCCCCGCCAGCCGCTCCAGCGGCCCTTGCTCGAAAGTGATGTCGTCCATGTCGAGGGCCTCGATCCGGTTGGTCACGCGGCGCAGCAGCCCCGACTCGTGAACGAACTTTTGCGTGGTGAGCACGTAGCGGACGCTCATCTTGCGGTAGCAGAGAATCACCACGTGGTAGAGCCACACGAGCAGAATGGCGGCCACCAAAACCAGCCACCAGACCGCCTGCCGCACCCAGAGCGCGCCGAGAAACAATAGCAGTAGCGTCGCCAGCCCGCTGATGACCCAGCCGCCGATCATGGCCTTTGAGGAGTAACCGCCGCGCCAGAGTTCCCGTTCCGGCTCGTCCTGGAGTTCGTGCCGGGCCGCCGGGTCGCGGAGCGCGTCGGCCGGTTCTGCCGGTACGGCCGCCGGCTCGGGCTTATCTGCCGGAAGATCCGGGGACCCTTCGTCTGGCGCATCGATTCGCCGCCCGCATTTATGACAGAAAATCGCATCTTGGACCACGTCCACGCCGCAAGCCGGACATTGCATCAGACCACCCCCTTCCACCAGGTATGGTTGAAAAAGCCGACCGCATTATAGAGGCGGAAGGCGAATGTGGGAAGCCAGAGCGGAGGGAATGACGAATGACGAAATTCGTATCCGGTCACGGAGGTAGAGGCAGGAGGGAGGGGAAGGGTTGGTCGGTGAAGTGGGCGATGATCGAATGGTAGATGAACTCGAAGGCAGAACGGCCTTGCTGAGCGCAGGTGGCCAGGATTGTCCAGATGCGTTCGCACCCGCGACGCCCGGCTTCAGCCCGCGTTCCTTGCGTGATCTTGCGGTCGATGGCGAGGAAGCGGATTTGACGCTCGGGGCCGTTGTTGGTCGGCTCGATGCCCGGCCTGTCCAGAAAAGTGAAACAGGCGGCGCCATGATCGCGGAACCGCTGGGCCATGTTTTGCGCTTCCTTTCGGGGCGGCGGTCGCCGGGCCACGGCCGATACTTCGCCGCGCCTGTTGGCAATCGCACGCTGCCAGCGGGCCGCGGGCATCTGCCCGCGCCGATGCCACACGCGAAACAGGCGTACATGGGGATTGACGAGACGGGGCACCCCGAGCGCGGCCACGGCTTGTGGAACTGGTGTTTTCACGTCCCCGGCCAGGACTGCTTCACATGGTTTCACATCGACCGGCCTCTTGCAACTGTTCGTAGCAGGGCCCAAAGGCCAAAGTGGCTCTGCGCACCGTCTTCAGCACCTGTCCGTGGCTGATCGGCAAGCGAAAAACGTCGGCCGGAAATCTACGAATCGTCTCCACCGACATGTGGCAGGCCCCTTTCCGATAGGCCACCAGCGCCGTCAGTCGCGGACCGAGCAGCCCGGAGCGCCGCACTTCCGGCGGCAGTCGCGCAGCCAAGACTTGGCCCGTGAGAAGGTTTTTGTACAGCCGGGCGCGATGCTCGGTGACGAGGTAAGTCTTTTCGACCAGTTCGACCTGTTGCAGGATGTGAAAACGGTCGAGTGCCTTCCAGCCCGCCGGCACTTCCTCCCACTCGTAGTCCCAAGTCTCGTCTACCTGCTCAGGCGGGAACGCCGGTCGCGTATGCCGGGCATGTCCGGGTTGCCCGCCGGCGCGTCGTTTGCCGCGTCTTCCACCACTTGTCGGCTTTCGCGGCGGCTTGACAATGTCGCTCGACGGCGGTTTGGAGGAAGTGGTGGAGTTTTTGCTCAGGCAAGCGAGCTTGGCCTCCAATTCGACAATTCGCGCCTTCAGCGGCGCAACGGCTTCGGCCACCGCCTCCGCAATCATCCGATGTACTTCATCTTCTGTGAACAATCACGCCATGGCCCCTTCATAACCGATTCAGCCCCCTGGCGGCATACCATTTTTCCACAAAAACCGTGACTGGATACCAATTGTCGTATCCCAGGGCGTTCGTCCTTCGTCCCTCCTACTCGACGGGATGGTCGAGGACCATTTCTTCGCCTTCCTCCGCTTCGTTGAGATCGTTCCACAGTCATCATGGGGTGATACGCATCACAATCCGTTTGGGTTGGTGCGCTTCACGCACCCTGCAATCATTATCCTCAATGCCCTTTTCCCGCGTAATTCACCGGGGATTGTGGAACTCGCCGATTGCTCGTAAGATAGTTGGTATGAGCGATATTCATGAGGAATGCGGCGTGGCCGCGATATATTTTCTCCCCGGCAAGGGGGAGAGCCCCTTGTGCCCCGAGCAGGGCCCCGAGGAAATTTCCCGGCTGATGCCGCGGATGCTGCTGGATATTCAGAACCGGGGGCAACTGGCCGCCGGGATGACCACCTACAATCCCGGCCGCAACCAACTGATCGACACTTACAAGGACGTCGGCAGCGTCAGCGAGGTCTTCCGGCTCAGCCATCGCGGCAAGTTCGAGAGCCTGATGGACGACTACGCCGGCCGGGCGGCCATCGGCCACGTCCGCTACGCCACCTGCGGCCAGGACGACCGGAGCTACGCCCAGCCCTTCGAGCGCCACCACATCAAGAAGCACAAGTGGTTCAGCTTTGCCTTCAACGGCCAGGTGACCAACTACCAGGAACTCCGCAGCGAACTGCTCGGCGACGCCGACAACCACCTCTCGCGCGAGAGCGACACCGAAGTGCTGATGCACCAGATCTGCCGGGCGCTGGCCGCCGAGCGGGAACCGTCGCTGCTGGACGTCTGCCGCCGCTTCGCCGAAACGATCGACGGGGCCTACAGCATCGTGTTCCTCGACGCGCTGGGCAATATGATGGTCGCCCGCGACCCGCTGGGCATCAAGCCGCTGAGTTACGCCGTCGAAGGGCCGCTGGTGGCGGCGGCCAGCGAGAGCGTGGCCCTGCTGAACATCGGCTTCGCCGCCGAAAACATCAAGTCGATCCCGCCCGGCCACGCGCTGCTGGTCCGCAATGGGCAATGGGAGTTGTTGCCCTTCGCCGAGCCGGCGCCCCACGCCCACTGCTTCTTCGAGTGGGTCTACTTCGCCAATGTAGCGAGCACGCTGGACGAGCGGAGCGTCTACCTGGTCCGCAAGGCGCTGGGCGAGGAGCTGGCCCGGCTGGAGACCGTGCCCATCGACGAGAACACCGTGGTCGTGCCGGTGCCCGACACCAGCAAGGCGGCGGCCGACGCGATGGCCTTCGCCCTGAAAATCCCCTGCGTCGAGGGACTGATCCGCAACCGCTACAGCGGGCGGACCTTCATCGAAGGGGGCGGCGACCGCCGCCGAAAGGCCGAGACCAAGTACACCCCGCTCCGCGAAGTGCTCGAGGGCAAGCGGGTGCTGCTGGTCGAGGACTCGATCGTCCGCGCCACCACCCTGGAAGTCCTCCTGCAACGCCTGCGGCAATACGGCCGGCCGCGGGAGATACACGTCCGCGTGGCCTGCCCGCCGATCATCTCCCCCTGCTTCTACGGCATCGACATGTCCACGGTCGGCGAGCTTTTCGCGCCGAAGTTTCTCGACGTTGGGGGCGGCAAAGGTGAACAAACGCCTCTGCCCGGAACAGAAGGAGAATGGGGACAGGCTCCTTCCGCCGGAAAGGACCGTAACACGTCCGTCCGGCCCATGATCCTGCCCCGGAAAGGCGCCCGGCCGCTGTTTCCCGCCCTCAGCGAGGAGGAGGGCCTGCCGCCGGAGATCGAGGCCCAAATGGCCGCCCGGCTCGGCGCCGACACGCTCCGCTACCTGTCCGTCGAGTCGATCGCCAAAGCGATCGGCATTCCGGCGGACCATCTCTGCCGGGCGTGCATCACCCGCAAATATCCCACCCCCTGCGGCCAGCGTCTGGCCGAAGTGGCCCTGGACAACTTTCGCAAGAACATCGCCGGCCGGACCTACGAGAACGTGCCGTACGACAAGCCCCCTCGCCCGCCGGGAGAGCGTCAGGGATAGGGCCAGCATGTTTTCACGATGTCCCCTCGCCCGCCGGGAGAGGATCAGGGTGAGGGCTGCGGAAAGGACAATTGCGCCCGATTCCATGAGTCTGGGGTCAGAGCGCACTCAGTCATTAGTGATAATTGCCTAATGACTAATGGCGCTCTGACCCCAGTATCGACTGTATCGACTCCAGTATCGACCCTGGCTCTGACCCCAGGATCGACCCCAGAATCGAGCGCGATCCCGCCACGCCGCGCGGTCCGACGATGGAGCTCCGCTCTGCGCCCGAACAGTGCCGCGAATGGGCTGAACAGGCGGGCTTTCGTCTGCTTGAACCAGGAATCATCGACCTGCCGCCGTACCACTATGGGATGGCGATGAAGCGTCTGCAGGACAATATGAGGGCCTGACAAATGGTGTTGACAGGCGGAGGAAAACGCGGTATTATTTGGTTATATGGCGAAATGTACTGTGACGAGAGGTAACATACATGCGTGACCTCATGGCGGTTATTAAGGCCCTGGCGGACGAGAATCGAGTGCGGATTCTGATGGCGCTCAAGTCCGAAGGAACTCTGCGTATGTCAAATCGTGGAGTTGCTTGGGCTGGCTCCATCCACCGTCTCCAAACACATGGCGATCCTCAAGCAGGCCAGATTGGTGGCCAGCCGCAAGGAGGGGCGGTGGATGTTCTACCGGCTTGCCGAGGACGATGCGACTGCGGAAGCCAGAGAGATGACCGCCCTGGTGGCCCGATTGCTCGCCGACGATGCCCAAGCGCGAGAGGACGCCAAACGGTTGAAGCAAATCCTCAAGATGGACCGCGACGAGTTGTGCAGAAAGCAGAACCGATGCTGAAAGTCCTATTCCTATGCACCGGGAATTCCTGCCGCAGCCAGATGGCCGAGGGCTGGGCACGCCACCTGAAGGGCGACCGGATCGAGGCGTACTCGGCGGGGATCGAGACCCACGGATTGAACCCGGACGCCGTGCGGGTCATGGCCGAGGCGGGCGTGGACATTTCCGGCCAGCGGTCGAAACACGTCCGCGAGCTTCGCGGCATCGAGTTTGATTATGTTGTGACCGTTTGCGATCACGCCCATGAGTCATGTCCGGTGTTTCCCGGAAAGGCACAGGTGATCCACGCGGGATTCGACGATCCGCCTCGCCTGGCGGCAGGTGCCAAGACGGAAGAAGAGCGTCTGGCTCCGTATCGCCGGGTGCGCGATGAAATCCGGGCGTTTGTGGAGACGCATTTTTAGGAGCGGGCATCTGGAAATGTGGCACTGCGGTTTGACATGAGAGGGTTGAATATGACGCAGCAGCGTTGGAATTGGTTGCCCCGGCGACTGTGGCAGGCTTTTAAGCTCCTGCTTCTTGTCGCTATCGTTGCCGGCATTGTTTATTGGCTCAAGTTTTCGCCCGTATCGGTTGCCGAGCACCCCGTTGCGACGGGTGAGATCGTCGCCGAAGTGATGGGCACGGGCACCCTGGAGGCCCATTTCAAGTCCACCATCAGCCCCAGAATATCGGGCCGCATCCAGGAGGTCTTGGTGGACATGGGCGACCATGTGACGACGGGGAAGGTGCTGGCCAGGCTCGACGACGTGGAGTTGAAGCCGCAGGTCGAAATGGCGCAAGCGTCGGTGGAAGTTGCACGGGCGACGCTCGATCGACTGCAAGCGGATCGCAGCCAGGCATCAGCGGTTTTGGAGGAGACCACGGCGGAGCACAAACGCGGTCTGGAGCTGCTGCCGAAGAGCGCCATCAGTCAGTCTGATGTGGACAAGGCCACCGCCGACTGGAAGACTGCGCAGGCCGGCGTCGCCCGCGCCGACGCGGCCCTGGTCGAAGGCCGCAAGCAATTGATCGCGGCGGAAAGAAACCTTGCCTATCGGAAGGCGCTGCTGGGCGACACCGAGATCGTCGCCCCGAGTGACGGGCTGATCGTCCAGCGGCAGCGCGACCCCGGCGACATCGCCGTTCCGGGAAGCGCCATTCTGAGCCTCATCTCGACCAAGGAATTGTGGATCACCGCCTGGGTCGATGAGACCGAGATGTCCCGTGTTGCCGTAGGGCAGCCGGCGCGGGTCGTGTTTCGCTCGGAGCCCGATCACGCCTATCGCGGCGAAGTGACGCGGTTGGGACGCGAGGCAGACCGCGAAACGAGGGAGTTCACCGTGGACGTTCGCGTTCTTGAGTTGCCAAAGAACTGGGCCGTGGGTCAGCGTGCCGAAGTCTACATTGAGACGGCCCGCAAGACCGGAGTGATCGTCTTGCCCACCCAATACATTCTCTGGCGCGATGGAAAGCCGGGGGTGCTCGTCCGTCAGGCGGGGCGCGCCGTCTGGCGCAACCTGACGCTTGGGTTGCGCGGCAGGGAATCCGTCGAAGTGGCGGCCGGCCTGGAGCCTGGGGATCGAGTCGTGGTTTCCGCCGACGGCAAGACAACGGCCCTCGAAGGCCGGAGGATTTCGCTGCCATGAATCTTGCCGCCAAAGACATCCAACACAACCTCGGCCGCTTCGTCCTGACCGTCGTCGGCATCGGGATGCTCTTGATGATCGTGATGGGGATGGGGGGAATCTACCGTGGGTTGGTCGAAGAGGCGACTCTGCTGGTTCGGCAGATCGGCGCGGATTTGTGGATCGTCCAGCGCGACACCCGCGGCCCTTTTGCCGAAGTCTCGCGGGTGCCGAAGACGCTCGTTTACCGGGTGCAGGCAGTGCCCGGCGTGGAATCGGCG
The DNA here is from genome assembly GCA_963733145.1 of uncultured Planctomycetota bacterium. GTDB lineage: Bacteria > Planctomycetota > Planctomycetia > Pirellulales > Thermoguttaceae > JAHIKV01. Next base: position 69,308 of record CAVTCJ010000005.1, read on the forward strand.
CGTGAGTTCGTTTTCCATACGATTCAGCGCGAACACGGCGGCAAGCCCCTGCGGATGTCCGTGTTGGGACTCAGTTGGCCGCTGGACAAGGGAGAGTGGCTGCCGTTGGTGGCCGGCCGGCCCTTGGCGCAGAACCACTATGAAATGATCGCCGACAAGACGCTGGGACTGCGGCTCCACGAGCGGATCAAATTGGGCAAGGACACGTACACGATCGTCGGGATCACCAGCGGCATGGCCAGCATCGCCGGCGACGGCATGGTCTTCGTTACCGTCTGGGATTCGCAGGCGATTCAGTTCGACACGCCCGCTGAGGCCATCCGCTTGGAACGGGCGGCGCAGGGAGCACCGCAGCGAAGCGGACGACATTTTTCTCAGTCAGCCCATGCTCACGGAGCAGCTTTCCCGCCCCACGTCGCAACTGCCGGCCGTGGCTTCCCCGGAACTGAGCGCCGTGGTGGCGCGGGTCGCTCCCGGCGTCGATCTCCGCGCCGTGGCAAACACTATTTCAACCTGGGGCGACGTTTCCGTCTTTACGCAGGCCGGTCAAGAGGACCTCTTGTTGAAGGGCATGGTGGACCGATCCCGGAGGCAGTTGGGGATGTTTCGGGCACTGTTGACGATCATTGCCGCCGTCATCATGGCCTTGATTCTCTACACCCTGACGCTCGACAAGCTGCACTCGATCGCCCTGTTGAAGCTGATCGGCGCTCCGAACCGGACAATCCTCGGCCTGATCCTTCAGCAGGCAATCGTGCTTGGGCGGCGTCGGCTATTTGATTGCGTATTTCGTTGGGCAAGAGCTGTTTCCGTATTTTCCCCGGCGCGTCGTGCTGACTAACACGGACTTGCTGCAATTGGCGGCCATCGTACTCGGCATTTCGGTGCTTTCCAGTTTGCTGGGCATCTGGAAAGCCATGCGAGTGGAACCAAATGAGTCGCTGATGGGATGAGGCGTGCGATGAACGACGGCTTGGCCATCGAAACCCGAGAGCTTACGAAAATCTACGGCAGCGGCCATACGGAGGTGGTCGCCATGCGCGACGCTTCGGTCGGCATTCGCCGTGGCCAGGTCGTGGCGCTCTTGGGGCCAAGCGGGGCGGGAAAATCGACGTTTCTCACGGCCGTGGGACTCATCAATCCGCCCACCTCGGGCCAGATTCTCATCGGCGGCGTGCCGGTCCTGGACGGGCCCGATTCCTTTGGTCAATCTGCGGAGTTTTCGCCGGCAAGCACATCGGCTACGTCTTCCAGAAATCGAACCTGATTCCCTTCCTTTCGGCCCGCGAAAATGTCCAAGTGGCGATGGAACTCAACGGCGTCAGCCGGCGTCAGGCGCGGCATCGCGCCCTGGAACTCCTGGAAGAACTCGGCGTCGCGGAACGGGCCGACAACGGAACGTCGATGCTCTCGGGAGGCGAGCAGCAGCGGGTGGCCATCGCGCGGGCGTTGGCCAACCAGCCGAGCGTGATCCTGGCCGACGAGCCGACCGCCGCCCTGGACAGCCATCGCGGCCGGCAGGTGATGGAGCTTTTTCGAGAGGTTGCCCACCAGCACGGGGCCGGCGTGATCGTCGTGACGCACGACCACCGCACGCTCGAAGTATTCGACACGATCTACGAAATGGAAGACGGGACGATCACCAATGGCACGAAGGTAAGCTGATGTCGCTGGCAAGATGCACGAGCACAACCACCGAATCCGTCGTTCCGGCAACCGGAAGCGGCTCGCGTTGATCCTTGTGCTGACTTGCGGATACATGGTGGCCGAGATCGTCGGCGGGCTGGCCACGAATTCGCTGGCCCTGTTGGCGGATGCCGGCCACATGTTCTCCGATGCGGCGTCCCCGGGGGCTGAGCGTGTTTGCCATTTGGATTGCCGAGCGACCGCCAACGCCAAAATGGACGTATGGCTTCTATCGCACGGAAAAGGGCATCGGCGTGGACGAAGTTCGTCAAGCGATGCTGGAAACGCCGGGGGTTACATCGGCATCAGCGGGAAGCAGAATGTCATGGCCCCAACTATCGACTATTTCCATCGGGCAATTAGTGCTGCCGCATGTGGGGCCGGCAAGGAAGCGTCATGCATTTGCGACTCAATCCTGGGGGATTAGTGAACATAGGCAGACCGAGATCGACCTTGACAGCTCGTGGGCATTTGGCTAAACTTACAAATGTGAGTGACCGATGAAAGGCAACAATGGACGCCAGAACTCAAGCCAAGTACGAAGCCCGCGCCAAGATCATCAAGGCCATGGCGCATCCGACGCGGTTGTTCATCGTGGATGAATTGGCCCGTAGCGGGCAACGGTGCGTCTGCGAACTGACGGAGATGGTCGGCGTCGATATGTCCACCGTATCGCGTCATTTGGCGATGCTCAAGAACGCCGGCATCATCGAAGACGAGAAACGCGGTGCGCAGGTGTACTACAGCCTGCGGGTAAAGTGCGTGATGAACTTTTTCGAGTGCGTGGAGTCGGTGATGAAGTGCAACGCGAAGGATCAGCGCAAGCTGCTCGTGTCATAGGAGTTGATGCGCAGTTGTTTTTTTGGCCGACAGGCTTGGTGACTTTGCCAATTAGCGATATGTGTTACCCCGGCATCCGCTAGGAGATGTGTTATGGCTGCAACCGAGAAAGAATCATCGGACCTGTATTCCCCCGCAGTTGACGAACTGGTGGCCATCGGGGCGGCCATCGCCTGCAATTGCGAACCGTGTTTCAAGTATCACTTCCGCGAGGCGCTGAGCCAGGGCGTTTCTCGCGGCGACGTGGCCCTGGCCGTGGCGACGGCCCGAAAAGTCAAGGAGCATATCGCCGAGCAAGTGCTGAAGACAGCCGGCCAACAACTGGCGGCAGCCCGCGACGTTGGTCCACAGCCCGGTTCGTGCTGCTGTGCAGCGTCGTCTGCCAAGACTCACAAACGACGCTGATCCCCACCGACGAGATACGCCAAGGGCGTGAAAGTGAAATCGTAATTGGACCGCAAATTGTTGTCGAGGAGCAACCAACATGTTGATTCAAGTGCTGGGAACCGGATGTGCGAAGTGCAAGACGCTGCACGAGATGGTCAAGAAGGCGGTTCAGGAAACCGGCGTGGACGCCCAGGTCGAGAAGGTCGAAGACATCGAGAAGATCATGGCCTTCGAGATTCTGATGACGCCCGGACTGGTCATTGACGGCAAAGTGAAGTCGGCGGGGCGGGTGCCCAGCGACGAGGAAATCAAGAGACTGATCGTGGAAGCCAAGGCAGCCTGACCCACGACAAGACGAAAGGAAACAGACATGGACCAGAATCTTCCGGGACTCATTATGTGCGTTTGCACGGGCAAGTGTCCGGGGTTCTCCAAGATGGACATCTGGGACTTCATCAACCGGGTCCGCATCGAACTGCCGGTCGAGTACGGCTTCATCCACCCGCAGTTGTGCGAGGAGGACGGCGACCGCTTTTTGGCCGACATGCTCAAAGGCAAACGGAAGATGATCGTGGCCGGCTGTGCGCCGAATATGCAGAAGAAGATGTTCCGCGACGCCTTCGCCGCCGCCGGAATGGACATCGCAACCGACTTGGTGGCGATCGACATCCGCGACATGACCACGGACGAAGCGGTGGAGAAGATTTCAGCGGCCCTGAACGGCATGGAGGAGAAGCAGCCGTGAGTGAAAGTACCTTCATGGGCGTGCCACGGGAGAAGATTCCCTGGTTTCCGACGATCGACTACGACAAGTGCAACTACTGCATGGAGTGCGACAAGTTCTGTCCGCACCAGGTGTTCGAGCGTCGGGAGGCGGAAGAGCGGAAACTCGATCGTGGCCAACCCGAACAACTGCGTGGTGTTTTGCCGTGCCTGCGCAAAGACCTGCGGACCCGACGCGCTCGCCTTTCCCGAAAAACCGGCCATCGTAGCGATGATCAAGACGATTCGGGAGGAGGCAAGGAGCACGCCATGAAGTATGCCATTCTGCCGTGCAATGGTCTCGACAAGTCGGCCGGCCCGGTCGCGCGCGAAGCGGCGTTGTGGCTCGCCTCGCACGACGGACGGCGAGCTGGTCTGTCCCGTGCTGCTGAACAATTCGCCGGATCGGTACGCGCGAGTGCTCGGCGAACTGCCGCTGTTGGTCATCGACGGCTGTGCGACCCAGTGCGCCACGAAGCTGGCAAATCGCTTGGGCCTGAAAATCGCCCGGAAGCTCCAAGTGGCGGAAGAGGCAAAACGGCTGGCGGCGACGCTGGGCAAATCGCTGGCCCTGGGCCAGGATGAAATGAAACTTGCCGGCGCGATCGCCGCAGCCGTTGTCGAACAGCCTGAAGTTGCCGAACGGCCATCACCAGGCGAAATCGCCTCGGCAGACTTCGCCGGCGTGCAAGATTACATTGAGGTCGCGCACGACAAATTCCTCTTCAAGATTCCCGCCGCCGGCTTCTGTTTTCAACGAGAACGACGTGTGGGCGCAGGTGGACGCCGGCGGCAGCCGCGCCCGGATCGGCGTCTCCGATTTCGCCCAGCAACAGTTGACGGACATCAGCTTCGTCGGCCTGCCGAAGGTTGGCGACGAGGTGGACCAATTTGGAGACGTCGGCTACGTGGAAAGCGCGAAGGCCACGCTGGAATTGGTGTCTCCCGTGTCGGGCCGCGTGGCGGCCGTCAATTCGGCGCTGTCCGATGCGCCGGAGACAGTCAACCAAGACGCATACGGCGAGGGATGGATTGCGGAACTGGAATTGAGGGACTTCGCGGCCGACCGCGAGTTGTTGATCGACGGCCCCGCCTACGCGGAAATCGTCAAAAAGAAGGCGGGCGAGTATTCGTAGGCAATCGAGCCAAGCATAGTTGTTGAGCAGAGGAAAGGGAAGACTTCGATGGCCGACAATGGTCAAACGGAAAAGGTGCTGGTGATTCCGTGCAGCGGGATCGGCAAAGTGCATGGACTGATTAGCCGCGAGGCGGTCTACCACGTTACCGACAACCTGTTGCCGGAGCAGGCGGATACGTCTGTCTGGCCCTGCTCGTGACGGGCGATCGCCGAGACCAGGCAGAAGGTCCAGCAAACCCCCTGCATCACGCTGGACGGATGCCCCAAACTCTGCGCCTTCAAGAACGTCGAGTTATCGGGCGGAAAGGTTGCCAAGGGGATACGGGTCTACGACGTGATGAAACGCCATCGCGGGGCGAAGTTCGGCACGGCCACCGCCCTGAGCGAAGAAGGTTGGACCGTCGTCGAAGAATTGGCGGCCGAGGTCGCCGAAGTGGCACAGCACCCGGATACAGTTTGAGGAAGCAGTCATGGCAGAAGCAGCGTTCTCGAAAGTCGGCATTATTTCCTGTAGCGGCGAAGAGATTCCCGAGGGAACCGTCGCGCGGCAGGCCGTTCGCCGCGTGTTGGAGGCCCTGCGGCCGCAACAAACCGTGACCTTGTGCCTGCCGTTGTTTCTGGCCGGCGAAGAGGGCGAGCGCCGCTTCGCCCGCGAACATCCGACGATCACCGTGGACGGCTGCTCGAAGCTCTGCGCCAAACGGGGAACGGAAAAGTACAGCGGCCGGGTAAGCGCCTCCCTGGTGGTCGGCGACATCTTGGGCGATCGGGCCAAAGGCATGCCACCGCTCGATCCGCGACGCCGACAAGGCCGACGAACAGGCCGTATGGCTCGTCGCCGAGCGCATCGCCTCCGAAGTCGATGCCCTGGCGGGTTCGCAAGTTCGAGGAGGAATCAAGCGGCGCCGCGGCCGGCGATGGCGCCTGCTGCGCTTGCGGCCGACCGTCGCCGGACGGAAAGCTGGAGATCAAGGGCAGGCCGGTCGCCGTCGCCGGACTGCCGCTGATCTTCGCGCAGCAGCGGCAGAAGGGACTGCAACCCGGCGATGACTGCGGAGATGCTTTGCTGGCGACGCTGAAGATTTATCACGCCGTCGACGCCGACGAGGAAGCGGATTATCGGGATGCGCTGGCGGCGGCCTATCGGACGTATTGTCGGCGATAACGCGAAAGGAACATCGGCATGGAACTTAAAAATGCGGCGGCCGTCTGCCTGATTTCGCTCTGCTCGGCGACGTTAGTGGTCTTGATCGCCCGCTCGTTGGATGTCCAGACGGCCTCGCAGTTGGAGCCGCAGTTGACTCGCATCGCCGATGAGTTGCGGTCGATTCGCCGTCAGGCGCCGGTCCACCCCGCCGACGCCGAGCCTGAGAATCTGGGCGACACCCTGATCGTCTACTACTTCCATAGCAGCACTCGATGCGACAATTGCCGGGCAATCGAGTCGCAGACGAAGAAGACGCTGGATACCGCCTTCGCGTCGCAGTTGGCCAGGGGGACCATTGTGTGGAAGGTTCTGAACTACGAGAAGCCGTCGGGTGCCGTGCTGGCGCTCAAGTTCGAGGTGAAAGACCCAGTAGTCGTGCTCGCAAAAATGAAGGACGACCGGGTGCAGACATGGGAGCGACTGGACAAGTGCATGGCCTTTGTGGCGATGGGCGACAAGCCCGCGTTCACGAAGTACATCAGCGGGGCGATCGAGCGGATGCTTTCGTCCGGCGCAAGCCGGAGGCCGCCGCACCATCGACGCCGGAGCCGACGATTCCCATTCCCAACGCCGACAGCGCCGCCGAGAAGGAAACGCCGACGATTCCGATTCCGCAAGAGTAAGGCGTTGTAAAACAATTAACTACGGAAATCATCGACGAGGTATTCCTGTAGGGAACGCCCTCCGTGGTGTTCCGAGTGCGGGGAAAACAAGCCTTCAAACCTGCCGCGGAACGCCACGGAGGGCGTTCCCTACAGACCTTAATCCGGTAGTTAATAGTTTTACAGCACCTAACCGTGTTTTTTAGTAACCGCATTTTTCCGCCCTACCACGAGGAGACCGAAGTAATGAGACCTGTTGTCACTGTTCTTTCCGCGCTTGGCGTTGCCGCCCTCTTGGCCTACATGCTTCCGCAGGCGGTCGCGGCGGCCGAGTCTTCCGCCCAGGCCGGCCCGCCCGCCGATCGCGTGGTCGTAATGTACTTCCACCGCACCCAGCGTTGTCCGACCTGTCGCCGAATGGGCGGCTATTCCGAAGAGGCGGTCAAAACCGCGTTTGCCCAACAGCGCAAAGAGGGCAAAGTCGAGTTTCACTACGTCGACTTCCAGGACAAGAAAAACGAGGCCCTCGCAAAAGGCTACAAAGTGAACGGTCCCACGCTGATCGTTGCGCAAGTCGTGGGGAACAAGGTCAAACAATTTGAGAACCTGTCCGAAATATGGACGAAAAACGGCGACAAGAAAGCGTTCTTCGAGTACGTTCAGCAGAACGTAAAAAAGTATCTGAAATAGCTGCGTAGGGTGCGTGAAACGCACCGGGAATTAGTGGTTGCGGCGGGTTGGTGCGTTTCACGCACCCTACGAATACTCCGCGGAGAGGATCGTCCGATGGCTACCTATGCGCTCTACATTGCGGCGGCGCTGTATTTGGGGATCCTGACCTCGATTAGCCCCTGCCCGCTGGCCACGAACATCGCGGCGGTTTCCTACGTGGGCCGCAAAGTCGGCGACTCGCGCTGGGTGATGGCCGCCGGGCTGCTCTACACGCTCGGACGCTGCCTGCTCTACCTGTTCCTAGCGGTCTTGCTGGCAACCACGGCGATGTCGGTCCCGGCTGTTTCCCTGTTCCTTCAGAAATACATGCACTTGGTTCTCGGCCCCATCTTCTTGCTCCTGGGCATGTTCCTGGTGGGCCTAATCACCTTCAGCGGCGGCGGGGCTACGATGTCCGAGGGGATGAAAAAACGGATCGACGCAATGGGCGTCTGGGGCGCGCTGCTGCTGGGCATTCTCTTCGCCGTCGCCTTTTGCCCCACCTCGGCGGCCTGGTTCTTCGGCCTCATCGCACTCTTGTTGGGCTCCGAGGCGGGCGCAGTGACCGCCATGCTGACGAAGATCGGCATCAATCTCCCCGCAGCGTCGTTGCCAGGGGCCACCGTGGTCCTGCCGCTGATCTATGGCATCGGCACCGCCGTGCCAGTGCTACTAGTCGCCTTCCTCCTGGCTTACAGTGTCAAGTCGGTCGGCAAGGCGTACAACATGCTCGCAAAGATCGAGTGGTGGGCACGCCAGATCACCGGCTGGATATTCGTGTTGGCCGGAGTCTTCTTCTCGTTGGCCTATGTCTTCGAGTGCTCTGATGGATCAGCCTTGCTGCCGTGAAGCGGGGACCAGACGAGCGGAAATCGTTCAGACGCCGCCGAGCACGAACAAATCGTGGGTGATAGCGACGCTCGATACGCCGATAGGCGGCGTTCCAGAAGTAAGGGCCGGCGAATCAATAAGTGGGGGACTGTCCCAATTTTCGTTCGACGAAAATGGGACTGTCCCCTTCTGAAATGCGACAGTTATTAATTTGCCGATCCTAAGCGCACAACTCCGCTTGGTGGACCGTCTTGGCACGTGGAGCGTTCGCTGGGGGATCGGCCGGATGCGCTAAAGGGGCAATCAATGGCACCGCTCCGCACTGCGATTACTCAAGCAGTTCCAACTACTGCCGGCGTCAAGCCATAGGGTGGGGCTTCCGCCTTGCGACTTTCTTTCTTGGCAATCTGCAACCGTTCACGGGGCGGCAGGGGACTGGTCGATTTTTCGGCGGGAAAACGTGACTTTATCGATAAACCGTAGGCCGAAAACATGGACCTGTCCCCCTCCCGACGCCCCAGGGTGACAGTCCCATTTTCGCGGCGGTAATGCTAATTCGAGGGGCTACGTCCCTCACGCCGCGAAAATTGGGACAGTCCCCTGTGAACGGTTACGGCAACCTTAGTCAGCCCGCGCAACACTGACCGCCACCCACACTGCCCACATTTCCCAACCCGTGGCGGTCTTGGAGAGAAATCCATCCGCGTGGCTCAAGTCGCTATATGCGCAGACGAATACATACTATGATATACGCCTTGCCAAATATAGTTTAATAGGAGAACGACCGATGAGGCGTTGGATTATCGGTGGTGTCGGAGTTGTGCTGGTTGCAGGCGGCCTCCTGGCTGTTGCCCTGACCGGCTGGGGCGGCAGCGCTGCAAATATGGAGAACGCTCAAGCTGCTGAATCCGAGGTCCAGCTACCACGGTCGTCCGGTGCTCAGATGGACGTGTTGGGCAAGGGTATGACCGCAATCCGGCAAGCGGCGGATGCCGGCAAGTACCTCTTCTTGTTCTCCTCGAAAACCGACGACGACCAGACGCTTGCCATGCGCAAGGTATTCGACAAGGCGATGGAAAAGGTGGCCGACCGCGCGCAGTCGATTGCGGTGAACATAACCGACCCGTCCGAAAAGGCCGTCGTCGCCAAGTTCGACCTCAGCCGTGCCCCGATGCCGTTGGTCTTGGCAATGGCTCCCAACGGGGCCATCACCGGCGGTTTTCCGACGAAATTCGAGGAGCAGCAACTGCTAAGTGCATTTACCACGCCCGGCACCGAAAAAGTAATGAAGCATCTTCAGGACGGCAAGTTGGTATTTGTGTGCGTCCAGAACGGCAAGACAAAATCCAACGACGCCGCGATGCAAGGTGTCCGCGAGTTTAGAGCGGATGCACGCTTCGCCAGTGCAACGGAAATCGTGATGCTCGATCCCGCCGATTCGGCGGAAGCCTCCTTCCTGGCCGATCTGAAGGTTGATGCCAAGACAGAGGAAGCCGTGACGCTCTTCATGGCTCCTCCCGGTTCAGCCATTGGGGAGTACAAGGGCGCGACCGACAAGGCCGAGTTGGTCGCCACGCTTCAGAAAGCCAGTTCCGGCTGTGCCGGTGGTCAGTGTGGCCCAGGCGGATGCGGGCCAAAACAATAGCAACCGTTCGGCCCGTGCCGTTCCCAGCCGGCCGGGCCCATTTACCAATGTGTGATTTTCAATCCCCTTTCCCTCGGAGGAGTCAACCAGTGAGATCACTTCATTTAGCGATTGCGGCCGTTCTGCTTGCGGCAGGCGCGCTGACGGCTGCGGCCCAGGATCGTGTCGCCCGTGTGCCGAATGCCACGGATCAAGCGGCTGCCGCCGGCAAAGCCCAGGCGACATTGGATCGGGCGGCAGCGGCCCACAAGTACGTATTCCTGTTCTTCTGGCGAGATAAGAACGCGCAGACCGACAGGGCGTGGAGCGCCTTCCAGACAGCCGCAGCCAAAATTGCGGATTCGGCCGAAGCGGCGTCGATTCGAGTCACCGATCCGGCCGAGAAACGGCTGGTGGACAAATACAACGTGAGCCGTTCTCCCATGCCGCTCGTGCTGGCTATTGCCCCCTGCGGCGCGATTACCAAAGGCATCACGAAGACGTTCGACGAAAAACAACTTCGCGCCGCGTTCGTCAGCCGTTGTACGGCCGAGTGCATGAAGGCCCTTCAGGAGAGCAAGCTCGTGCTGCTGTGCGTCGAGCATTTGTCGCCGCAGATCACGCAGGTGTCGCTGCAAAAGGGGGTGCGGGACTTCACGGCGGACGGGCAGTACGCCGGGAAGAGCGCGGTTGTGGTCCTCAACGCCAATGATCCCACGGAGGCGTCATTTCTCAAGGACCTTCGCGTCGATCCGCGAACAAACGCGCGGGTCACGGTTCTGATGGCTCCGCCCGCCGCCGTCGTCGGCACTTTTGTGGGCGATGTCACGGAGGCGCAACTCGTTGCCAAGCTCAAGGCGGCCCAGTCCGGCTGCTGCCCCGGGGGCAAATGTGGTCCCGGCGGCTGTTGCCCGGCAAAATAGCATCTCTTGCGGAAAGTCCGTGTAGGGTGGGTCAAGCGAAGCGCTGCCCCACCAACTGCGGGAAAGGACGGTGGTGGGGCAGCGCTTCGCTTGACCCACCCTACTTTCCGCAACAGAAACAAAATAGGAGGTTTTTTAGATCATGCGATTACGAACCCTCGTGCTGCGCGAAATCTTCGAGCGTAAGAGTCAACTGCTAACCAGTTTCGTGGCGATCCTGTTGGGAATCACGGTGATTGTCTCGATCAAGAACATCTCGCATTATTCCGAGATGGCGGTGGCGCGGGAAATGGATTCTCTGGGAGCGAATGTCCTCGTGCTGCCCAAGTCGGCCACCTTGCAGGACTATTACGCGGCCGACATGCAGAGCGAGACGATACCCGAGGAATACGTCACGCAACTGGCGATGTCGGACCTGCAAGGGCTGGACAATCTTTCGCCGAAGTTGTCAGTGCCGGTTCGGCTACAGGGCAAGAACTTCACGCTAACCGGCATTCTGCCCAAGAACGAGTTTCAGGCGAAGGCTGCCTGGGGCGGCGCGGGCATTTTCGCGCGGCCCATCGGCTGTGGAGCTTCGGTCGGCATGATGGGTTCCGACGACAAAAAGACGCTCGCCCGCAAGCGGGTCATCGAAACGCTCACGGACAATGAGGTCCTTTTGGGGGCGGACGTTGCCGGAAAGCTCGGCCTGCAAGACGGGGAAACGCTCACTCTGCTCGGCAAGAAGTTCAACGTCACGGCGGTGCTGCCGCAGACGGGAACGGTGGACGACTCCCGCATCTTCGCCCATCTGCACACGGTGCAGGACCTGACGAAGAAGGGACCGGTCATCAACGCCATCGAAGTTATCGGCTGCTGCCAAGAGATTTCCCAGGGGCTGGTGGCGAAGGTCAACCGCCTGTTGCCCGATGCCAAGGTCGTCACGATCGCCCAAATCGCCAATTCGCAGATCAAGATCAACCGGATGATGGCGAATCTGTCGCTAATGTTTCTTGGTGATTATCATCTTCGTCGGCGGCGCGAGTATCGCCAATTATATGTACGCCAATGTCTTCGAGCGGCGGCGGGAAATTGGTACGCTGATGGCACTGGGAGCCGACTCGCGGCTGGTCTTGAAGGTTTTTCTGTTGAAGGCCCTGCTCTTGGGCGCTGCCGGCGGAGTTGGGGGGTACGTGCTGGGTACGGTTCTGGCCGTAGTGCTCGGTCCCCGGTTGGCCGGCGTGCCGGTGCTGCCGATGCCTATGCTGGCGTTGGCGGCAGTTGGCATCTCTGTCGGCCTGACCCTTGCCGCGAGTTACTTCCCGGCCCGCGCGCCGCCCGGCTTGACCCTTGTGCCACATTCCAGGAGGTTTGAGGTAAAAAGGGGACAGGTCCAATTTGTGCGCAGCACCCTTTGGGCCGTTCCGGCAAATTGGACCTGTCCCCTTTTTCCCAGGAGGTTTGACCCATGTTGAAGATGGAAAACGTCACCAAAGCCTATCCGCATCGTGGCCAAACGGTCACGGCCCTGGATAACGCAACGGTTACAATTCCGCGAGGCGATTTTGTCTCGATCGTAGGACCCAGCGGCAGCGGCAAGAGCACCCTGCTGTTGATGCTGGGCGGGATGCTCTCGCCGTCCCAAGGCCGGATTCTGCTGGAAGATCATTCGGTCTATGACATGAATCCAAGTGATCGCGCCAGGTTGCGGCGCGAGAAGGTCGGCTTCGTGTTCCAGACGTTCAATCTGGTGCCCTATCTCTCGGCGCTGGAAAATGTTCAGATTCCTCTCTTTCTCGCCAAAATGGACGAAGATGCTCAAGAGGAGCGAGCGGTGGCTCTCTTGGAACGAGTCGGCTTGAGCGACCGGCTTCACCATAAGCCGTGCGAACTGAGCGTTGGCCAGCAACAAAGGGTAGCCTTGGCTCGGATGTTGGCCAATGATCCCGCTATAATCCTGGCCGATGAGCCGACGGGCAATCTCGATCCCGAAACCAGCCGGCAGATCATCGGCTTCTTGGAGGAGTTCAACGAGGAAGGCCGAACCATCGTGATGGTGACACACGACCCTAATGCCGCCCGGCGGGCCAAGAGAGTTTTGAGACTGACCAGCGGGGCCATCGTATCGGAGAACGTCGTCGATGCCTCCAAGAAGCCGGCGGACGGAGCGGATGCCCGCGATGCCGCTTGACACCCCACTTGTGTGCGGCAAATATGACTGGCGCGAACAATAGGGAGGCTGTATAACTTGGGTTGGCGTCTTGGTTTTAGCATAATGCCACACAGGAGGAAATTGCGATGGCACTACCCAAGTTGGACCGGAAGGCCTACGAAGAGCAGATGCGAGCGGAGTTCGAGCGTGCGTTGCGGGAGGTAGCCGAGGCGGTGGACAGTGCGCCGCAGGGTCGAGTGATTCGCGATAGCGAAGAGAAAGCGAGGGATGCCTTGGATTGCTTTCGCCAGGTCGCCTACGAAAAGGCGATCCAGATGAAAGTCAACGCGGCGGAAGCCGCTTTTCCCCCCTCCGAACAGCGCCGCGACGGGAAAGAAGAAACGGCATAAAGGAAAGCAGTCCACCAGCATCCTGACCATCAATGGGCGGATTGATGTTTGGCGGATTCGTTGGCACTGACGACAGGAAGGAAGCGAAACGCCGGCAGACCGCTGGTTGGACGAAGCCGAAGCGACGATCAGCGAAGGGGTGCGGGAGATGGCGTGTCGGTTGAATCAAGATTCAGCTAGTTTTGCCAAGACCGCGGCCAATCTGGCGCGTGCGGCGCATTGGTCCATCAGCAAGGAAGCGTTGCGGCAGTTGATCGAAGGGGAGGGCAAGGCGGTGTTGCGGGTCTTGCAGCGCGGGGAGTTGCAGCCGCCGTGGACGGCTGCGGACTGCCGCACGACCGAGGGCGTTTCCCGGCTGTATCTGGGGTGTGACGGCGTCCAAGTGCCGCTGGTCACCGCGGAAGAGAAGCAGAAGCGGCGGACGAAGATTCGCGAAAAACGGCGCCGGCGCGGCCGTCGCTGTCGGCCCTTGCCTCGCGCGAAAACGGGGGCCGATCAGGCCTACAAGGAATTCAAGGTGGCCAACTTCTATGACGAAACGATGAAGCACCGCTATGTGGGGGCGACCAGCGGCAACCACGAAGCGGCGGGGCGTTTGATGCAGCGGATGGCGTGCCAACTAGAGTTGCCCAAGGCAGAGGAGAAGGTGGCCAACGTGGACGGGGCCCCCTGGATTCGCAACCAGATCGAGTTTCACGGTTTGGTGGACGCCATCGGCTTGGACTTTTATCACCTGCGGGAGAACCTACAGAAGAGCCGCCGGATTGTGTTTGGCGAAGAGTCCGCGCAGGGCAAGACGTGGCTGGAGGAAGTGATGCACACGTTTCGGCACGTGGGCTACGATTCCGCTTGGGACCAACTGGTGGCTTGGCGTTCTCCCTTGCGATCGCCGACCAAACGAAAGGAAGCCAACCGCCTGATGCACTACGTGGCGGAGCGTAAACCAATGATCCGTTACCCCGAGTTCCGCCGTCGCGGCTGGCAGATTGGCAGCGGGCCCACGGAAAGCGAGTGCAAGACCACCACGCACCGGGTCAAGGGCCGCGGTCGCCGCTGGGATGGCTCCAACGCCGAAGCGATGATGGCCCTTGCGTGCCTGGACGACAGCCGCATGTGGCAAACTTACTGGAAAACCCTAAATCCTACAAAGATTTAGCGATTGCCAGAAAATATGGCCGCACACCCCCACTTCTGGTATTGGATATTATGGAGGGAAAAAGGGGACCGTCCCCATTTGCCGGAACGGCCCGGAGGGTGCTTCGCACAAATGGGGACTGTCCCCTTTTTCCCACGATCACCCCGGATGGCGTATCCTGTGTATGCCAGCACCAAGCCCCTGATATGGTAAAGACAACATCAACCGAGTTGTCCGGCGGCACCGACTCGATGTTTCGGGCCTTTTCTGATCGCACTCGTCTGCGGATTCTGCATGTCCTTTTGGGCGGAGAACTTTGCGTCGGAGACATTGTGGAAATCTTGCAAGCCCCGCAGCCGCGCATCTCGCGGCACCTGGCCTACCTGCGAAAGGCCAATCTGGTTCTGGTACGCAAGTCGGGCCTGTGGAGCCACTACTGCCTTGCCCCGGCCAAGACGCCGTTTCACAAGAAGCTGCTGGAATGCCTCGCAAAATGTTTCGGCGAAGTGCCGGAACTCCAAGCCGACACCGCGCGGGCCGCCAAGCTCAGGAAAGCCGGCGGCTGTTGTCCAAAGTCGTAATCACCGCTCGTCACAAGGAGTTGGAAAGTATGGCGGAAAACATCGAACAAGTGGTCCAATCGAAATATGCCTCGGTGGCCAAGAGCGGTTTATCGACTGCTCATGCAGGCGTGCGGGCCGTGGCCGAGGCGTTCGGCTACACGCCGGAACAACTGGCCTCGATTCCGGCCGAAGCGAATATGGGCGTTTCCTGCGGCAATCCGACCGCGTTCGCCAGTCTGAAACCGGGCGAAACGGTGGTGGACCTCGGTTGCGGCGGCGGACTGGACGTGTTTCTGGCCGCGGCGCGGGTTGGGCCGACAGGCAAGGCGATCGGCATCGACATGACGCCCGAGATGCTTGAGTTGGCCCGCCGCAACGCCGCCAAAGGCAACGCAGGCCGACCGATCACGAACGTCGAGTTCCATCAGGCCACGATCGACAAACTGCCGTTGCCCGACGCCTCGGTCGATTGCGTGATTAGCAACTGCGTCATCAATCTGGCCCCGGACAAGCCGGCCGTGTTTGGGGAGATCGTCAGGGTGTTGAAGCCCGGCGGACGATTGGCCGCAAGCGACATCGCCCTGAAAAAGCCGCTGCCGCCGGAGGTTGCCGGCGACCTGAGTGCTTATGTCGGCTGCATTGCCGGAGCCGTTCCCATCGAGCAGTATCGCCGCCAACTCGTGGAAGCCGGCTTTGCCGAACCAGAGATCATCGACACCGGCAGCGACTTGAACGCCTACGCCAAAGTCGAGAATCAATCGGGCTGCTGTTCTCCGCAGATGGGATCGGCGCTGCCAATGGTTCCGACAAGTTGCTGCTCGTCCAGCCCGTCCGACAAAGCAGACTTGCATCGACAACTGGCCGACCTGCTTCGACGATACGATGTGAACGAGTATGCCGCCAGCGTTCGGGTTTATGCCGTGAAGCCGGTCTGAAGTGTCTGTCTGACCGCAAGCGTAGCATTCACAATCCGTAACCGTTCACAGGGGACTGTCCCAATTTTCGCGGCGTGAGGGACTTAGCCCCGCGAATGAGCTTTAGCGCCGCGAAAATGGGACTGTCCCCCTGGGGCGGCGGGAGGGGGACAGGTCCATGTTTTCGGCCCATGCGTTATCCGTGAAATCACGTTTTCACGCCGAAAAATGGACCAGTCCCCTGCCGCCCCGTGAACAGTTACCACAATCCAATAGTGCCAAGATGGCCCGATGATCGGCCTCTGGCAGCCGGTGGCCGTCAGTCCCCACATCTTGCAGCAGGTGCTATGGGACGGTCATGCTACTTGTGGCGTTTGTGCCGAAGCCGATCAATCTCGGCCGCGCCATCGGACCGGCGTAATCGGCCCTTGATAATCTCCCCAATGGAATTCGTGCCTTGGTGTCTTTGTGGTAAATACTCCGCCTCCGTTCCGTGCGACCGGCGAAAGGCCATAGTGCAGATGGGTTTTTTGCCGGTTTTTTCCTCGCCCCACCTCCTGCGACCTATATTTTCGATGTAGCCGGGGGATACACGCCGTCGTTTGCCGGGGGTGTTTGACATGACCCTGTTTCAAGTCGAAGTTCCCGTCGCCACCGGTATCGCCGCACTGGCCGCCATCGCCTTCCTGGTCGCCCGGGCCAGGCAGCGGGAGCGGTCGTTCTCGGCCCTCGACAGCTTGACAATGGTCATTCTGATGTCGCTGACCACCATGGGCGGGATCACTCTGGTCGAGGCCGCTTCAAACTCCGCCAAGGAAGCGGCACTGCGGGAAAACTTGCACGTCTTTCGCACGCAAATCGAGGCCTACAAGCTCCAGCACGGCGGCGAGGTCCCGCTGCTGTATCAAGGGACCTTCCCGCAACTGACCGAGGCCACGGACGCCCAAGGCGTGCCGGGCAGACGGGACAGCCATCACCCCTATGGCCCGTACTTTCCCGAAGGAATACCCGCGAATCCGTTGACCGGCCGGAACGTGATCGTTCCGATCAAAAAAGTCCCCCCGGCCACCCCCAGCGGCAACGGCGGCTGGCTATACCATCAAGAGACCGGCCGGATCATCGCCGATCAGGCCAAGTTTCTCGACAAGTAGGACGGATTTCCTAATCCGTCCGGGTTTGTGGACGGATTAGGAAATCCGTCCTACAAATACGAGACAGGCAGGGTGGGATAAGCGAAGCGCAGTCCCGCCAACGTCCCAACCGAGCATGGAGAATCATGGTGGGACTGCGCTTCGCTTGTCCCACCCTACGTTCCGCAACGGAATCGAATTAGAAGCCGCCCTACCGCTTTTCCAACTCCCAGCGCTGGGCGATGATCTCTCCGCCGGGGGTCAGCGAGCGGAGCTTCTCGGCCATCGTCACGCGCTCCGAGACGGTGGCTTTCTCCAGTTTCCGAGCGAGGGTGGAGATTTTTTTACGACGATGCCGGCGGCGGCGGATTTCCTTCTTGCGTTCGCTACAACTCACACGTGGCTCCTTGTGTCGATGGACAGAGCAGCCATTATGCCCGAAACCCCGCCGCGGGTCAACGCCCTATGGTGAACCCCAGGGCCTCGATCATCCGATAGTCGTCCTCGGGGGGTTGCCCGCCGGTGGTCAGATAGTCGCCGACGAAGATCGAATTGGCCGGAAACAGCCCTAACGGTTGCAGCGGACCCAGGTGGACCTCGCGGCCGGCGGCGATCCGCAACTCGCAGCGAGGATTGGCCAGTCGGAACAGGGCCAGCACCTTCAGGCAATATCGCGGGTTCAGGGGAATTCTCCCCTCGCCCTTTGGAAGATAGGCCGGGGGTGAGGGCGGCAACTGTCTCCCCTCGCCCTTTGGGAGAGGGGCCGGGGGTGAGGGCGGCTCGCCGTCCGCCGGGCGGTGTCCCGCCAGCGGCGTGCCCGCGATGGGCAGCAGGAAGTTCACCGGCACGGCCTCCACCTCCAGTTCGCCGAGGGTCAGGGCCAGTTCGACCACGTCCTCGTCCTCTTCGCCCATGCCGACGATCCCGCCCGAGCAGATTTCCAGCCCGGCCCGGCGGACGTTCCGCAAGGTGTCGAGCCGTTCTTGGAAGGAATGGGTGGTGCAGATTTTCGGATAGTGGCGGCGGCTGGTGTTCAGGTTGTGGTTGATCCGATCGACGCCGGCCAATTTCAGGCGCCGGGCCTGATCGAGCGACAGCAGCCCGACCGACAGACAGAGTTTCAGCCCGAACCGCTCCTTGATCCGCGGCACGACCGCGGCGAAGGCGTCGATCTCCGCGTCGCTCGGGGCGCGGCCGGAGATGACCGTGCAATAGGTCTTCGAGCGCCGCTCGGCGGCCATTCGGCGCCGTCGAGCATCTGCTCGGCGGAGGCCAGCCCGTAGCGGGGGATCTCGGCCGTCGAGACCCGCGATTGCGAGCAGTAGCCGCAGTCCTCGCCGCAATGGCCGCTCTTGGCGTTCAGCAGGAAGTTCAAGTCCACCCGACCGCCGAACCAGCGCCGCCGCACCCGGTATGCGGCCGCCAACAGGTCGAGCAGTTCCTCGTCGCCGCTCCGCAGGAGGGCCAAGCCCTCTTCGGCCGTCAGCCGATGCCCGCTCAACACGCTCTCGGCCAGTTCGCGCCAGCGAAGGGCGCTGCTTGTGGTGGATTCTGTCATGCGCTGATGCAGTTTTATTGCCGTGATTTCGACGCAGGCTTCAGAACCGCCGATAATACAACGTTCCGCGGTGAATCGTCAATCCCGTGCGGCCGCTCGGGGACTGTCCCAATCCTGTTCGGCTCGATTATTGCAGGCGGTATGGACGTTAGCAAACACATTGCGTTGCGGGTGGTGCAGTGAATGGGGAGAAGGGAGGCGGGGGGCTTGCCGAGTGAGCAGACGGCTGCAGGCCTTTCAACAGTTTCCCGTTCACCAGCGTCAGCGTACGCCGCACGTCTTTCAGCCGCGAATCGCGGGCGCTCAGCGTTGCGCGGTCTTGGCCGGGGCCACCGGCAGATAGCCGTAGAGGGTCTCGTTGCCGCGGAGGATGAAGAACTTGACCGGATTCTGCGCGGCGAAATCGGGACGGCTGAGGATGTAGGCCACGTTGTCCAGCGAGGCGGTTTCCCAAATATGCATGCCCACCAAAATGTCGCCGGGAACGATCCCCTGCTGGGCGGCGGGGCTATTGGGCCGGACCGACGTGACCAGCAGGCCGCCGCGGTATCGGGTCTGGTGGGTCTTTTGGAACTCGGCGGGCGAGATGGCCTTCAACTCGACGCCCAGCAGGTCCCAGGCGGGCTGATCCGCCGACTTCACCTGCCGGGTGGCCCCGCCGAGCGTGAGCTTCAGTTCCAGCGGATTTCCGTCCCGCCGCACGGCCAGCCGGAGTTGCTCGCCGGCCGTGTGGCCGAGCATCGCCCGCTGAAAGTCCAGCGGCCGGGAAATCTCGGCGTCGCCCACGGCCAGCACCACGTCGCCGGCCCTCAGTCCGGCTTCGGCGGCGGGGCTGCCCGGCTCGACCGCGCCGACGATCATCCCCTTTACCGACGGCGCCGGGCTGGGCGACGACTCCATGCCGATCCAGGTCTTTTCGGCGTTGCAGGCGGCCAACATCCCCACCGCCACGCGCATCACCTTGTCGATGGGAATGGCGAAGCCGATGCCCTGCGCCGGCACGGACGGCCACGTTGATGCCGATCATCTCGCCGTCGATGTTCAGCAGCGGTCCGCCGCTGTTGCCGGGGTTGATGCTGGCGTCGGTTTGAATCAGGTCCTTGTAGAACTGGGCGTCGTTGACCTGCACCGCGCGATGCAAGGCGCTGACGATGCCGCGGGTTACGGTGTGCTCGTAGCCGTAGGCGTTGCCCACGGCGATCACGGTCTCGCCGGTCATCAGGTCGGAGGACGTGCCCAGCGGGATCACGGGCAGCGCGTCGCCGGCGTCGATCTTGATGATGGCCAGGTCGGTCTCCATGTCGCGGGAGACCAGTTTGGCGATGTGGCTTTGTCCGTCGGCCATGGTGACGTGAATCTCGCGGACGCCGTCGACGACGTGATAGTTGGTCACGATGTAACCGCGGGAATCGATCAGCACGCCGGTGCCCATGCCGTTAACGCGCCGGGCGGAATCGACCTCGGTCGCCTGGCCGGCCGGCAGGGCGATGGTTTTCTCGCCGCGGATGTTGACCACCGCCCCACGGGCCCGCTGCACCGCTTTGACGATCGGCGAGTTGCGCAACTCCGACGCGTCGGCCCAAGCCGCCAGCAGACAACAACCAAGCGAGATGCATAAGGCCCAAGCGAGCCGGGCGCGGGATCGAGCGGGACGCGCGGAATTATCGGTCATGGGATGTCCGTCGCAGGTGTTGGGCCGTTTAGGGGTGAGACCATCGCCTCGTGGTCGTCGCGCGGTTTCGAGCACCGCGCGGAAACGTCCAACCCGCGCGTATGCACTGAGACTTTTGATAGATCGGCCCGGTATAATCGCTTGCTTGATCCCCTACGATATTACCCGCATAGTTTGCCCAGTTTTAAGCGCGTGAAACCGGGCAAGATTGGGGTGGCGCGATCACTCCCGCACTGTGAATTTGTTTGAGGGAGGCGACTCCGGTCGGTGATTTTGCGATGAAAATCAGCACCTCTGGCGGGGGTTCGCTTCGCTTGACCCACCCCACTTTCCGGCGGCCCTCAGTCCGCGATCAAATCCGGCGGAGTCGGTTCCGGAATTGGCGAAACGGAGTCGGAAAGTCCTTTTCCAGCGGCCGTCACCGCAGACTCCGGATGGGCTTCGCTCGTGGGGTATTCAAGCGGATCGGGAATCTGTTCGATCGTCGCGGCTTTATCCGATCGGCTAAATGTGCCGGGTTCATCGGAATCACCGTGACCGGACAGCCGGGCGGCGAGTCTGATAGCCCCTCCGCCGGAGACGCCATCGCAAGAGTTCCGGCTGGGGCGGGGGCTCCTCGACGGCTGGTTCGTGGCGTTTGTCCGATTTGTCCGCCGCCAACGGGAGTCCCGGGAGGTTTTCGCACTTCACCGACCACTGGCCCCGGATGATGAATCCGCGTCCCGTCCTATGGAAGGTGCATCCCGCCGCGGACGCCAGCACAAAGCAGGCCGCGAGGACGAAAAAGAGCGCGTTTCTCGACCAATGTCGACACGAGGCAATCCCCCCCGATTTTTGCCCGCCCGACAAGTGGACCGCCAGATCTCGTTTAGCCCGGATTATTCATAAACACGAAGGAACATTGTCATTCTGAGCGCAGCGAAGAATCTGGGCTGTTTGCGGCGCATCGGAGATCCTTCGCTGCGCTCAGGATGACGTTTATGAATAATCCGGGTTAGCAGGTCGTAGGTTATGCTTTGGCATAACAAAAGCGGTACCGTTCACAGGGGACTGTCCCAATTTTCGCGGCACGAGGGACGTAGCCCCGCGAATGAGCTTTGCCGCCGCGAAAATGGGACTGTCCCCCTGGAGTGGTGGGAGGGGGACAGGTCCATGTTTTCGGCCCACGGATTATCGATGAAATTACGTTTTCCCGCCGAAAAATGGACCAGTCCCCTGCCGCTCCGTGAACGGTTACACAAAAGCGTTACGGGCCAACATGTTATACCATTAGACTTTAGGATTGAGGAAACATCCTCAATGTTTTTCTGGCGATAATCGGAACTTACGTCGTCACAATTGGTTGCGGCTACGCCGCGCTAGGCTGAAGCATAACCTACAGGCTACCGCGCTTCATATTGGGCAGGATCGGCAACCGGCAGGCGGATTATTAGGCATAACCCGCAAAGTCGGTGTTTTCGTTACTCTTGCCCGGTGGCCAGATGCAGGGCGATGCGACATGCCCGGCGGAACTCGTCGAGATTGAGCCGCTCGGAGGTGGTGTGGACGTTCTCCTGGCCGCAGCCGAGGGTGACGGTAGGCACGCCGCGGACGGTCATCCAGTTGGCGTCCAGCCCGCCGTTCGAGACCGCCCGGAGGGGATCGCCGCCGCAGGCCGCCACCGCTTCCTCGGCGGCGAGTACGCACGGCTCGTCGTCTCGCAGGCGGAACGATTCGTAGTCGAGTTGCCCGTCGATCTGCACCTCGCCGCGGACACCTTCGACGTTGCGGACGCTGCGGGCGGCCTTCTGAAACGCCCGTTCGATCGCCCGGATGATGCGGCGGCGAAAGACGGGATTGTGGCTCCGGGCCTCGGCCTTGATGAGCACCTCGTCGGTGACGACGTTGGTCGCCTGGCCGCCGTGGATGACGCCGATGTTGCTCGTGCCGGTCCGGCCGTTCTTTTCGATCCGGCCGTGCCAGCCCTCGCGGTGCAACTGGGCGATGGCCAAGGCGGCGATGGCGATGGCGCTGACGCCCCGCTCGGGCGCGACGCCGGCGTGGCTCGCCCGGCCGACGACGCGGATGTCCATCCGATAACCGCCGGTGGCGGCGACGGTGATTTTCGAGGCCGGGCCGCCGTCGAAGTTGAACGCCAGCCGCGGATTGCCGAGCAGCGACAACCGGCCGTACCGCGCCCGCGCAAGCCGATCTCCTCCTGCACCGTCCAGAGAAAGGTCAGGGGCGGGTGCGGCAGCCCGCGGCGGAGAATCTCCAGAGCGGCCGAGAGGATCACCGCCGTGCCGGCTCGATCGTCGGCGCCGAGGCCGGTGTTTTTGTCGGCGGGCACGACGCATCGGCCGCGGCGCACCGGCCGCGTCCCCTCGCAGACCGGCACGGTATCGACGTGAGCCATCAGCAATCGCCTTTTGCCGGGCAGAGTGCCCGGCAGACGCAGAACCAAATTGCCGGATGGGAAAAAAGGGGACAGATCCAATTTGCCGGAACGGCCCTTCGGGCGCTTCGCACAAATTGGCCCCGTCCCCTTTTCTTGCGCAGGCGCACCGTCGGATCGCACGCGCGTTTCTCGGCGCGCCGGCCTCGGCCAACTGCGCGGCGATGAACTCCATCACCTTGCCTTCCCGGCCGCTCACCCCGGGAATGGCCATCAGTTTCATTACCAGCGTTTCGGCGTTCTTCAGAGTTGCGGCGTTCATTGCGGATCGGCTCCAGGCGGGTAATGTTTGAATAGGAAGCCGTTGATTGTATCAGAAACAACGCTGGTTGGCATCCATAAAATGAAGTACCGAGTTGGTAGATTAGAGTCGGACCACCATCGTCCCGCTCAGGCGGCGGATCAGACGCCGCATTTCCAGGACGCTCAGCGTGGAGAGGACCTGCGGCGCGGTCAGGCCGCTCGCCGCGATGATGCCGTCGATCGGTGTGGCCTCGCCGCCGATCGCCGAAAGGACCTGCTGCTCCGGCTCGTTCAACAGCAATTCGGCGGGATGATGTATCTCCCGGCCGTCGTCACGGGCGCGGCCTCGACCAGCGGGCCCAGCTCCTCCAGCACGTCGTCGGCCGATTCGACCAGCCGCGCCCCGTCGCGGATCAGCCGGTGGCAGCCGCGCGACGTGCGGCTATCGACGTTGCCCGGCACGGCGAACACCTCGCGGCCCTGCTCCATGGCGTGCCGGGCGGTAATCAGCGCCCCGCTCCGGTCGGCTGCCTCGACCACGATTACGCCCAGCGACAGGCCGCTGATGAGCCGGTTCCGCTGCGGGAACATGCCGGCCAACGGCTCCCCGCCCGGCGGCGCTTCGCTGACCAGCGCCCCGTGGGCGGCCACTTCCTCGGCCAGCCGGTCGTGTTCCGGCGGGTAGATGTTCGTCACCCCGGAGGCCAGCACGGCGATGGTCCGGCCGCCGGCGGCCAGCGCGCCGCGGTGCGCGGCGGCGTCGATGCCCCGGGCCAGACCGCTGACGATGGTCAAGCCCGCCCGGGCCAGCGAGCCGGCCAGCCGCTCGGCGGTCCGCAGTCCGTATTGCGTGCCGTGCCGCGTGCCGACGATGCCCACGGCCAGGGCGTCGTCCGGTTTCAACGCGCCGCGGACGAAGAGCACGCCGGGCGGATCGTGAATCTCGCGCAACGCTCGCGGGTAATCGGGATCGGACTCGACGAGGATCTTGATGCCGCGGCGCCGGCAGAGGTCGATTTCCGCCTGCACGTCGAGTTCGTGATCGGCGTCGGCGATTTTCCGCACTAGTTTCGGTCCGACGCCCTGCACCTCGCGGAGTTCGCTGGGCGCGGCGGCCAGCACGGCCCGCGCCGAGCCGAAACGCTCGATCAGCGCCTTGCGGATACGCGGGCCGACGCCGGAGATCATGGAGAGGCGGAGCGCGTCGAGCAGGCTGTCGTTCGGCTCGGAAGACTCTTCCACGGTAATCAAATCCTCCCGGAAACTCGGGAAACAGTGCGATTCAGTACACCTGATCGTGGGTTCCCAGCGATTCGAGAAGAATCGCCTCTTGGCCTTCATGCTGGACGAATTGGAACACGATTCTCAGATCGTATCCGAAGCTGCACGCCCAGGATCCCTCAAAACCGCCCTTGAGCTTGTGGGTTTTCAGTTGGGGATGGAAGACATCTTGCTCCATCTGCACCAATGCCGCCCGAAGCGATTGGGCTGCTCGGCTATCACTCTTCCGCAGCCGTTTGGCGTCCCGCAGGAAAGCGCGAGAGCGGATGAGCAGCCGTTTCATGAGTTTATCTCATCCCAGAGTTCCTCGGCCGTGACGGGCCGACACAGCCCAGCGGCAAACTCGCGTCTGGCCTCTTGGACATTTGCCAAGACGTGGCTCCGCCCTTGTTCCGCCAGTCGGTGCGAAATAATATCGACCAAGGTGTACTGCTCCTCGGGAGACAGCGAGCCGACTGCATCTAGCACGTCCCCGAAACGGACGGGTTCACTCGTTTGGGCGCTCATGGTATTATCTCCGCTCCACCGGCGTCTCTAAGCGCATTTTAACCGCCAGTGCGACAGGCCGTCAAGCCCCTGCCCGGACAAGCTAGTGCTTTGGAACAGCTCAATTTTGAGCTAGGCCAACTTGAGTTGCGCAGGTGGGGGGCTGCACGCACCAATCATTCCTCTCGTCTCAAATATATCATGCTGGGAATCCATTCATGCAGCTTGTCTTGAAGCCGGCCGGATATGTCGTTGGTAGCCATATACACTCACTCCGCTTCACAATTGATTCAGTTCGGCCTGGATTACCTCCAGGGCAACATTATCAATGAGGTCCATGTGTCCTAAGCAACTCGGCAAGATGAAAACCGGGCGTTCGTTTCTTGCCTTTTTGTCGTGCATCATCATTTTGAGAAGTAGTTGCGAATCGAGCCTTGGCGGCTCCACCGGCAGGCCGAAGGTTTGCAGCAGCGCGCGGAGCCGGTGGGTGAATGAAGCATCGACGCGGCCCAGGCGCTCGGCCAGCCGCGCGGCGAGGACCATGCCGATAGAGACCGCCTCGCCGTGCAGCAACGGGCCGGCGGTGACGTACGGAGTACGAAGTACGGAGTACGGAGCGGCTTGCCGGTCTGGGAGTGGAGAATCCCTATTCCCAGGTTCGCTGTCCATACTTTTTACTTCGTACTCCGTACTTCGTACTTCGGACTCCGTGTTTTGTGCTCCGTACCGCGTGCTGTCGTCTGCCCAATGACCACTGAACACCGAATCCTCATCCGCCCTCACCACCGGTCCCTCTTCCAGAGGGAGAGGGGAGAGCATTTCATACGCGTGGCCGAACGTATGGCCGAAGTTCAACGCGGCGCGGATGCCGCGTTCGTCCCGTTCGTCGCGCTCGACAATCTCGGCCTTAAAACGGCAACAGCGCGAAATGACCTGAATCAATACGTCTTCATTTCGCCCAGCGATGGCGGCGGCGTTTGCCTCGAGATACGCGAAGAACTCGGCGTCGAGGGCCGCCCCGTATTTCACCGCCTCGGCCAGTCCGGAGCGAAATTCCCGCTCGGGCAGCGTGCCGAGCACGGCGACGTCGATCAACACGCCCAGGGGCTGATGGAACGCGCCGACGATGTTTTTCGCCTCTGGCAGATCGATGCCCACCTTGCCGCCCACGGAACTGTCCACCTGGGCCAGCAGCGTGGTGGGCACTTGCAGGAGCCGCAGCCCGCGGGCGAAGGTGGCGGCGATGAACCCGGCCAGATCGCCCACCACTCCGCCGCCGACCGCCGCCACGACGCTCCGCCGGTCGGTGCCCAGATCGAGCAGCCCTTGCCAGAGACTCAGGGCGACCTCGGGCGATTTGCTCTCCTCGCCCGGGGGAACGACGATCACATCGACCTTGATGTCCCGCTCACCAAGCGTCTCGGCCACGCGCAGGGCATGGAGCTTGTGGACGTTTTCGTCGGTTATCAGCACGACGTGCGACGTTTCGGCCCGCTCGGCGACGAACCGGCCGACGTCGGCCAGATTGCCCGCGCCGATCTCGATGTCGTAGCTTCGCTCGGCGAGGTCGATGCGGATGGTTTGCATGGGATCGTAATCAAGGCAAATCTCCCGGCGTGGACGCCGGGGCTAAACGAGAACTGCGGGCATTTTACGCCCTATCGAACGGGAACGCCATCACCTCGGCGATGGTTTTCGTTCCGGCGGCGAGCATCACCAGCCGGTCGAAGCCCAACGCCACGCCGACCGACGAGGGCAGCCCGGCCTGCATCGCCTGGAGCAGCCGGCTCTCTTCAGGTAGGGGCGGCTTGCCGTCGGCGACCCGCTGGGCGTTTACCCGGGCGTTCCGCCTTCGCAACTCGTCGGCGTCGAGCAGTTCGTGATAGCCGTTAGCCAACTCGATGCCGGCGATGAACAACTCGAACCGTTCGGCCACCGGCGGACAGCCGTCGTCTTGTCGAACGCGGGCCAGGGCCGCCTGGCCAGCCGGATAATCGTAGAGCAGCGTCGGCCGCTCGACGCCCAAATGCGGCTGCACCCGTTCGACCATCAGCAGATCGAGCCAGCCGTCGCGGTCTTCGAGCGCAAGACTCTCCGGCGCCTCGATGCCGAACTCTTTCGCCGTGGCCATAAGCGCCGCCACCTCGGCCACGTGCGGATCAATTCCTGTGTAGCAGCTCGAAAGCATCGCGGTAACTTAATCGTTGTGCCGGGAACAAAAAGCCGCGACCGGTGGTCGCGCCCGGCGATGGGGCGGCAGTATCTTGCGGTGACAGTTCAACCTTTTGTCGGGGCGGCAATTTAACATCTCGTTGGGGCGGCAGTTGAACGTTGCGTTGGGGCGGCAGTTGAACGTTGCGTTGGGGCGGCAGTTGAACGTTGCGTTGGGGTGGCAGTTGAACTGCCGCCCCCTCTTCGGGCGCGACCACCGGTCGCGGCTTTGTGTCGGCCGGGGGTGGCTTTGTGGGAGCGAGCAACGCCTCACACAGATCGGCGGTCAGTTGCATCCCCTCGTCCATGCCGTCGCCCGGCTGATACCACTCGATCATGGTGAACTCGGGATTATGCAGCGGGCCAAGCTCGTCTTGGCGAAACACGCGGGCGACCTGATAGATCGGGCCGCTGCCGGCGGCCAACAGCCGCTTCATGTGGAACTCGGGCGAGGTTTGCAGCCAGGTAGGTCTTGGGGCTTGGGGCTTAGGTCTTAGATTTTTTCTCTCCCCTCTCCCCTCTCCCCTCTCCCCTCTCTGACCATTGGCCACTGACCACTGACCTGTGACCTGAAACGGATCGAGATGCCGATCGACCACCGTGTCCGCCGAGAGGATCGGCGTTTCGACTTCCAGAAAGCCGCGCGAGTCAAAGAACTCCCGCAGCCGATGGAGCATGTCGGCCCGCAGACGCATATTTTCCCAAGTAGCGGTTGGGTGGCAGGTTACTTCCATTTGGCAGGTCGCCCCAGCACGAAGCCGTCCACATAAACGATAATCCGATTCATCCCAGCTTTCTCGATTGTGTCTGGATGAGCGCGAAATCACTTGACGAATTCGTCGAACTAACCGATAATTTTATTAGTGCCCCCCCGAAGATAGCATCTTCTGGTCGACGCCCCCGACAGGGGGCGTTTCTTTTTATAGTTGTTTTATTCATCGCCGAGACCATTCCCTGATAAGGGACCGTGCATGCTGTAAGGGCATGCTATCGCTCGGGTGAATTTTTGTCACCAGAACGTTCTTCGTTTTGGTTACTCGCCGACGATTTTCTGGCTACTATCTCGCCAATCCAAGCAACAATCCCTACAAGGGCAGCTCCTATTGGAGGATATACTGCCCAGGAGTAAAAATTGTCGTAGTACCAGTCATAAGAGGTCTGAAGTTCGCGAATAACTTCAGTTTGCGGAGATAAAGCCCATCCCAACAATGCCCCAAATGCCATGAGGGGCAATACCTTCAGATTGACCTTGCACAAAAGAACAAAGACTGCACAGACGGCCAACGTTGGAACAAACAATCCGATCGTCAATGAGCACTTAAGCGCTAACTCTGGAAAGAGCCACAGACCTACTAACACGAGGATGAAAGCGGCAACATCAAGCGACAAATGCTGAAGAGAGCCGATGACTTTCATCGTTGGTCCGGCGCTCCTGAAATATTTTTACTCTTTCACCCGCTCCAAATACTCCCCCGTGCGGCTGTCGATCTTGATCAGGTCGCCGATGTTGACGAAGGAGGGGCAGGGGAACTCGGCGCCGGTCTCGACCTTGCAGGGCTTGGTGACGTTGGTGGCCGTGTTGCCTTTCGCCCGGCTCGCAATACTCGACTCGGAGCACGACGTGATTCGGCGGGGTCATGCTGATCGGCTGGCCGTTGTGCAGCACGATGCTGCACACCATGCCCTCCTTGAGATACCGCCAGGCGTCGTCCACCTGCTCGGCCGTCAGTTCGTATTGTTCAAAGGTCTCGTTTTCCATGAAGACGAACTGATCGGCCTGATGGTAGAGGAATTGGGCCTGGATTTCGTCGATTTCGGCGGCCTCGAGCGCAGTCGCCGCTCTTGTAGGTGCGGTCCAGGACGGTGCCGCGGAGCAGGTTCCGCAGCTTGCATTTATAGAGTGCCTGGCCCTTGCCCGGCTTGACGAAATTGCACTCGATCATGATGTACGGATCGCCGTCCAATTGGACTTTCAGTCCCTTGCGGAATTCGCTGGTGTTGTAGCTGGCCACGTGTGTTCTTCCCGTTTCACTTTCTGAAGTTGGTGGGTTATGGTAGATTCGCCTGTATGGCGAGTTGTACTGCAAATTGCACACTGCGAACTGAATCGTCGCGTCGGCCCGATTGGCGATCGGACTTGGCCGATTCGGTCCGCGACCCG
The DNA here is from genome assembly GCA_963733145.1 of uncultured Planctomycetota bacterium. Taxonomy (GTDB): domain Bacteria; phylum Planctomycetota; class Planctomycetia; order Pirellulales; family Thermoguttaceae; genus JAHIKV01. The sequence goes on from CAVTCJ010000005.1 coordinate 98,348, forward strand.
GCCGAGCTGTGTCGGCTGTTGGGCTTGGACCCCGCGTTGGGGGGCGCGGCTGCGACGGCCGCCGGCCGCTGGCCGCTGTTGGTTCCGCGGCCGTTCCTGGCCCGCATGCGACGCGGCGACCGGATGGACCCGCTGTTGTTGCAGGTCCTGCCCCGGGCGGCGGAGCAGGCCGTCGTGCCCGGTTACTCGGCCGATCCGCTCGGCGAGGCCCATGCCCAGTGCGGCCCCGGTCTTCTCCAGAAGTACCAAGGCCGAGTCTTGATGGTATCAGGTGCGGCTTGCGCCGTCCATTGCCGGTTTTGCTTCCGGCGGCATTTTCCATTCGATCGAGGGGTGGTTGAAGGGGGAGATGAAATGTCGCCGCCATCACCCCCCCATTGCATGGGGGCGTTTCGAGAAGAAAAAATCGACTCCGCCCTGCGGTTGCTTGCCGCCGACCCCTCGATCCATGAAATCATCCTTAGCGGCGGTGACCCGTTGCTGTTGTCGGATCGTGAGCTGGCCGGACTGGCCGAGCGGCTGGCCGCCGTCCCCCACCTCCGCCGGCTGCGAATTCACACCCGGTTGCCGGTCGTGATCCCGCGTCGCGTGACCGAGGGGTTGATCGGCTCGATCTGCGGCACCCGGCTGACGACGATCGTGGTGGTGCATGTGAATCATCCGGCCGAGATCGACGCGGACGTCGCCCGGGCCTTTGCCCGGCTGATCGGCGCCGGGGTGCCGCTGCTGAGCCAGTCGGTGTTGTTGCGGGGCGTGAACGATCGGGCCGACGTGCTGGCCGAGCTTTTCGAGCGGTTGGTCGATTTGCGCGTCATGCCGTACTACTTGCATCAACTCGACGCGGTGGCCGGGGCGGCCCATTTCGAGGTTTCCGTGGCGAAGGGCAAAGAATTGATGGCCGCGCTTCGCGCCCGGCTGCCCGGCTATGCCGTGCCGCGCTACGTCCGCGAAACGCCTGGCGGAGCATGTAAAAGAGTGTTGGCGTGATGATGAATGTTGGACTTATATATCTCCCCTCTCCATTGGGGAGAGGGGCCGGGGGTGAGGGCGGCTCAACCTTGAGCAAGTCGAGGCATACCATTCCTCATCAGCCCTCACCCTAACCCTCTCCCAAAGGAAGAGGGGACTGTGAAACAGAATTGAACGATGAACACCGATTGGACCCCCGATTCCTGGCGTGCGAAGCCGCTGGTGCAAGGCGTCGAGTATGCCGACGCCGCGCAGTTGCAGCGGACCTTGGCGGACTTGGCCACGCGGCCGCCATTGGTCGGCAGCGGCGAGATCAAGGAGTTGAAGCGGCAATTGGCCGAGGCGCAGCTCGGCCGGCGATTCCTGCTTCAAGGGGGCGATTGTTGCGAGCGATTTGAAGATTGCCGGCCGGAACCGATCGCCGGAAAGCTGAAAATCCTGCTGCAAATGGGGGAAATCATCGCCGCCGGGCAAGGCCGGCCCGTGATTCACATCGGACGCATCGCCGGTCAATTCGCCAAACCGCGCTCCGCGGCAACGGAATCCCGCGGCGTCGTCGAGTTGCCCAGCTATCGTGGCGACCTGATCAATCGCTCCCCTTTCACGGCCGAGGCCCGCGCCACCGACCCGCGGTTGCTCTTGCACGGCTATCAGCGGGCGAGTCAGACGTTGCATTACATCCGCGGGCTGCTCGGCGGCGGCCTTTCCATCGACGTAGGGTGGGACAAGCGAAGCGCAGTCCCACCAACAAACGATCAATCCCGGTGGGGCTGCGCTCCGCTCGCCCCACCCTACGACTCGGGACGGCAGTGCGACTGCCGGCCCAACATGGACAAAACGCTTGGCGACCCCGGCCGGGCGGAGTTCTTCGCCAGTCACGAAGGGCTGCACCTGGAATACGAACGGGCACAGACCCGGCTCGGCCCGGACGGTACGACGTGGTACGATACGTCCGCACACTTTCCCTGGATCGGCTATCGCACCGGGGCGATCGGCGGCGCGCACGTGGAGTTCTTCCGCGGCGTCGCCAATCCGATCGGACTGAAGGTCGGCCCGTCGATGACGCCCGAGGAGTTGACGGCCTTAGCCGACGTGCTGAACCCCGGCAACGAGCCGGGCCGGCTGACGCTCATTCATCGCTTCGGCGTCGAGCGGATTGAGTCCTGCTTGCCGCCGCTGGTCGAGGCCCTGCGGCGTCGGGAAAAGGCCGTGCTCTGGTGCTGCGACCCGATGCACGGCAACACGCAATTGACCCGCGGCGGCCTGAAGACCCGCGATTTCCAGCAGGTGCTGGGCGAGCTGGACCGGGCCTTCGAGATTCATGCCCGGTTGGGATCGCGCCTCGGCGGAGTCCATTTCGAGTCTGACCGGCGAGAACGTAACCGAGTGCATCGGCGGCGTCGGCGGACCGTGTGAGGCCGACCTGGGCAAGGCGTACCTCAGCGACGTCGATCCCCGCCTGAACTACGAACAGGCCCTGGAGATGGCCGCCTCGATCACCCGCCGAATGGGGAGTGCGCGGTAGGCGGCGACTTCAGCCGCCGTTGGTGCGAGCCGTTCGTAGTTCCGCCTTTAGGCGGTCTTGTTTGGCCAGACGCTTTTTTCCGCCTAAAGGCGGGACTACGAGCGCCGAAAAATCTTGCCGAACTCATTATTGTGCGTGAGTTGCCGGGCGAGCCGGGCGAAGGTATAATGGCAACTTCGCCAGGAGATAGACTATGAGATTCCCCCGTTTTCGTTGGCAAGCGTTGAGAATCGCCCTCTACACGTTGTGCGGCTGGCTATTGGTTCACGGAGTCGTTTTAGCCGCGGCTAAAAAGGCCGCAGAAAAAGCGGCCGACAGCAGCACCACCGGCAGCGGGGCCTATGTGATGGCCTACGGCCTGGTGATTCTTGCCACGACGCTGGGATTGCTGTTCGTCTGCCGCTCGAGCAACCGCCGCGACCGTGCCCGGCCCGAATCTTATGGGCAGATGAAATCCGCTGAGAAAGCAGAAGCGTAGCCCCGCCCACCCCAATTTCTCACGCCGCCACGTCGATCGTGCCGGCGGGGCATTTCAGTTGGAACAGGCCGAACAACTCTTCCTGCGTGAGCCCCAGTTTGCGGCGGTCGTCCACGCCGGAAAATATAGTGTCGAATAACTCGCGTTTCTCTTCCAGAATACGGTCGATCCGCTCCTCGATCGTCTCGACCGCCAGGAACCGCGCGACGTTCACCGGGCCGTCCACGCCGATCCGATGGGCGCGGTTGATCGCTTGATCCTCGACGGCCGGGTTCCACCAGCGGTCGAAGAGGAAGACGTAATTGACGAACTGGAGGTTCAGGCCCACTCCGCCCGCCCCGTAACTCATCAAAATCACGTGCCGGCCCGGGTCCTCGCGGAATTGGCGGATCACCGCGTCGCGCCGCGCGGAAGGTATCTGTCCGTGATATTCCAGCGGGCCGAAGCGCTCCAGCCGCCGGGCGAGTATCCGCAGCGTGCCGACCCACTGGCTGAAGACGATCGCTTTGCGGCCGCTTTGGGCGATTTCCTCCAGATCGGCCGCCAGCCGTTCGAGTTTCGCGCTCTCGCCGGTGGCCGGGTCGAAATTGCAGATCTGCTTCAGCCGCAGCACCAGCTCGAAGACGTGCCGGATCGCGGCCGAGCGGCCCAGTGCGGTCAGCCGCAGCACGCCTTTTTCCTCGGCCAGCCGATAGCTCTCGCGCTGCTGCGGCGATAGTTCCAAGGGCGCGTCGTGAATCAGCCGGGGCGGCAGGTCGGCGAGCACCTGGTCCTTGGTCCGCCGCAGCACGTAATCGCCGATCGAGCGGCCGATGGAGCGGGGCTTCATCTCCGGCGAGAGAAAGCCGGGGGCGAGGAACTCGAAAATGCCCAGCAGGTCTTCCACGCTGTTTTCGATGGGCGTGCCGGTCAAGGCCCAACTCCGCCGCCGCGAGATCGAGCGAACGATCCGGCTGGTCGAACTGGCCTGGTTCTTGATCCGCTGCGACTCGTCGAGCACCACCAGGTCGAAGCCCGGGCAATCCACGCAGCCGTCGAGATCGCGGAGCAGCAATTCGTAGTTGGCGATGCGCACCGGCACGTCGGGCAACCGCCACTGCCAATTGCGCTTCGCCTGGTCTCCTTCGATGGCCATCACGGGCACTTCCGCCGCCCAGTGCTCGAACTCCCGCAGCCAGTTCGTAACCAGCGGTTTGGGACAGACCAGCAGCACGGTTTTCACCTCGCCCCGGCGGAGCAGCAGCCGGATGGCGGTGATGGCCTGCATCGTCTTGCCCAGCCCCATTTCGTCGGCCAGGATCGCCGCTTGACGCGGATAGAGAAAGGCGATTCCCTCGAACTGAAACGGAAAGGGGCGATGCGGAAACGCCAGCAGACTCTCCGCCAGCAGCGACTCCAGCGACGGCTGCAACAGATATTCCAGCCGGTCGGAGAGTTTTATGATGTCGCCCGGCGGCCGGATGCGGGTCAGGCTGGACGAGGAAGGGGACAGGTCCATTTTTCGGCCGATGTTTTTCTCGGCGGGCACGCTTTCTCGCCGAAAAATGGACCAGTCCCCAGCCGACCCGTGAACAGACGCCGGCGGGGGCGGCTGTGACACATCGGACTCGGAGAACCGAAAGCTCCGCGTCCGCAGCGTCGGCCGGGCGATGGGAATCGAAACTACCCGCGGACGCGAAAACTCGAAGTTCAGCGGTTGGATTGTGGTGCAGCCGTCTCGGCTGCATGCGCAGGCGGGACGCCCGCACCACAACTATTTGCCGCAGGCGGGACGCCCGCACCACAACTATTTGCCGCAGGCGGGACGCCTGCACCACAAATTCCCGCACCGCAAATAGTTGGCCCGCCGCACTGACGGACGTCGAACGTCAGGTCGATGCTCCAGCTCTGCGGCGGCGGTGGTGCGTGCCAGTGGAAACTCATCGCGCTGCCTGCCGGGCCTCCTCGATGGCCTCGCGAATCCGGCCGAACGGCTCGGAGAGATCGAACGATTCGTCGAGCCCCGCCAACCGCTCGTCGATCAGCCGCCGGTCTTCGTCGGCCCGTTCGGGCAAGGCCAGTCGATTTCGCCCGTGCTGAAAGATCGCCAAGCGCGGACCGCCGTCGTGGGCCGCGTCGAGACGATAGTTTTTCGCCCTGCGGCCCTCGTCGCCGGATGCGTCGTCAGCGGCACACGGCGCTTCGGCTGGGAGCACCAACGCCATCGGCATCGAAATGTGTTCCCGAGCAGCCAACGCCGGCGCCCGATCGGTGCATACCAGCAAAGGCGGAGCAGCGCTCTGGTTGATCAGCGTTTGTCCGATTTGCTCGCCGTAGATAAAGGCCTCGAGCGTGCGACCGTAGAGAATCTCCTGAGCCCGATTCGGCTTGATCGGGGCAGTGCAGTGAAACTCCAGCGGCCTGCCGGCCAGGTTCAGCACCAGGTATCCCCCGAACAGGCCATATTGCGGGTGATCGACGACAGTCAGAAACCCCAGCGCAGGCTTGGCATTACAACTTTTGGACTCCATTTACCCCCTCTTTTAGCGCAGCTTTCTTCGCTCGCAGATGCACAATGTCATTGCCGCTTCCAGGGGCATCGGGTAGGAGCATGGAGCGACTTTAGGGATTAGCCCCTTTGTTCGGCACTTGGCGGTTGCCGCATCCATGATTGACGTGGGGAGACGGGTGATCGATAACGAATATGACCATCGACGCATCCACCCACCCCCCGATCAAACCAGAAATCGGGGCCGATTTTTTCCCCGATGCTCGACAATTTACCTCATATCTGGTTATACTGAAAGGTGAAAGGATTGGTGCCCATGAACCGAGAGTCGCCGCGAACCCGTCCCCCGCTTTTCAGCCAGATCGACGTTACGCAGGCCGCCCATGCCGCGGCTTCAGCCGGGCGTCAGGACACCGAGCACACGCGCTTGCTGCGCGAAATCCTTTCGGCCCAAGACCGGCAAAACGAGTTGCTCGAGGAGTTGGTCGGCCACTTCGGCTCGACCCAAAGACAGCGGGCCAACGAGTTGGGCCAGTGGAAGCAGGCCAATCCGCATCTGGCCCACAACTGCCGCATGGCCGCCGAGGCCCTGGGCAAGGTGCAGGCCGAATTCCTCGGCTCGCTGACCGCCGAAATCAACGCCAACTACGAGAACTTTCTGGACGGCGATTTCATGCTCAACGAGTTCGTCGACCGCTTCGGCCCGCGGATGGCGCATCTCAACGGCCTGCTCCAGGTGCTTTCGCAATTGAGCGCCGTCCCCAATCCGGCCGGCGCGACGAACACGCCGTGAGCGCGTGAAGCGGTCTTTTCTCTCGTCATGCCGCATCGACCGGCCGATACTCTTGCGCCGCCGGACGGAATGCTCTGCCCACGGTCGGTTGACAGATGTTGGACGATCCGGCATAGTGTGGAGAAATGCTTGATCGGGAGCAAGAACCATGAATGTGTCCTTCCTCCAGTCTTTTCAACACAACGTCGCCGCCTTTTTCCAGTCGGCGTGGGTAGCCGTAACGGAAAACATCGGAACCTGGTTGTGGGCGTTGGCGGCCGCGCTGATCGCGTTTTTCGTGATGCGGCTGATCGTCGATCTGTTCGCCCGCTACGCCCACCGGATGGCCGAACGCAACAAGGGCGAGTGGTTCCGGGACCTCGAAGTCTGTCTGCGGCGGACGAAAACGTGGATCCTGCTGATCCTGGCCGTCTGCTGCGGATGTCTATTGCTCGGCCTCTCTCCGAGTGGGCTGGCGGTTGTCCTCAAAGTCATCGTCGCCGCGCTGCTGGTTCAGGCGGCGCTGTGGGGCGACGCCCTGGTGAAGTCCGCCGTCAAACGGATCACCGAGCGGCGCAAGGAGTCCGACGCGGCCGCCGCCACCACGCTCTCCGCCCTGGGATTCCTCGGCCTAATGGCGATCTGGTCCGCGGCCGCCCTGCTGACCCTGGCCAATCTGGGCATCGACGTGACGGCCATGGTCGCCGGATTGGGCATCGGCGGCATCGCCATCGCCCTGGCCGCGCAGAACATCCTCGGCGACCTGTTCGCCTCGGCCTCGATCGTGCTCGACAAGCCCTTCGTGCTGGGCGATTTCATCATCGTCGACGACAAGATGGGCAACGTCGAATACATCGGCTTGAAGACCACCCGGCTCCGCAGCCTCTCCGGCGAGCAGATCGTCTTCTCGAACGCCGACCTGTTGAAGAGCCGCATTCACAACTACAAGCGGATGTACGAGCGCCGCGTGCTGTTTACGATCGACGCAACCTACGACACACCCTGCGAAAAGATCGCCGCCATTCCGGCCATGCTCCGCGAGGCGGTCGAGGCCCAGGAGCAGGTCCGTTTCGATCGGGCCCATTTCGCCCGCTTCGGCGCGTCGGCCCTGACCTTCGAGGTGGTCTACTACGTCCTCGCCGCCGATTACAAGGTATACATGGACATCCAGCAGGCGATCAACCTGGCGATTCTCCGCCGCTTCACCGACGAGCAGATCGAGTTCGCGTTCCCCACGCGGACGGTGTATCAGCGATAGGCCGCGTTCGGGAAGGGGTCATGCGAAACCGCAAGCGGAGTGGACGCCGCGAGCGGAACAACCCCGACGTATCTCACCAGCCCATCACCATGTTCGACTCGATCGCCTTGCGCGAGCGGTCCAGGTCGGCGCCGGTGTGCTGCATGTAGAGCCGGATGGCGTGCAATTTGTCGCCGGCGGCCTTGGCCAGGCAATCGCGGGCGGTGGCGCAGGGGTCGGTCGCCCCGCTGATGCCCAGGGCCGATTTCGAGATCACCCAGGTGTCGCGGGGGCGGCGTGTGACGCGGATCGGCGGCTCGTGCGGATAGCTCTCCCGCACCACTTCCTGGGCCGCGGCGTCGTCTTCGGCCCAGGTGATGATGATATGCGATTCGGTTTCGACCTCGAACAGCGGCATGGCGGGCCTCCTCTGTTGCTAAAGATGATGTTTCCACCATCGTAAGAGCGCGGGCGGCGATCGTCAATATCCCCGCCACTTCGAGGGGGAGGCTATATATACTCCCGCGATTAAAGGATAAAATTGATTGTTGCGCGCGGTGGCTTCTTCTACGGGAGCCAGGCGGGCTAGCCGCTCATTTGTTCTCGGGCGATTTCTTCTCCGGCACGCCGAGTTCCTTGAGCTTTGCGGCCACGTCGTCGGCGTGGGTGGCCGGCTTGACGTTCTTGTCGATATACAGAATCTTGCCGTCTTTGCCGATGTAGAAGGTCCAGCGGCTGGCCCATTTCTGCACGGCCCCGGTGACGCCGTAGGCCCGGGCGACCTTGCCCTCGTGATCGCTGAGGATCGGATAATCGGCCCCGACCGACGCGGCAAACTCCTTGTTTTTCTCCGGCCGGTCGACGCTGACGGTGAAGTAAGCCGCGTCGAACTGCTTGAGCTTCTGGCCGCCGGCCGCAAAGGCCTTGCACTCGGTGGTGCAGCCGGGCGTGAACGCCTTGGGAAACCAGGCCAACACGACCGCCTGCTTGCCCTGGTAATCGGAGAGCTTGTAGGTCTTGCCGTCGCTGCCGGGCAGGGTAAAGTCGGGGGCCTTGTCGCCCACCTTCAATTCTTCCGCCGTCGCCATGCCTAACATACTAAATCCTCCACTGAACAGTAGTGTAACGCCTGCGATTAGGAACGTCTTCATCGCCCTTGCCTCCCGCGGAATGGTGTTCGATCAGATTACGCAGTGAATTATACGAGGGCGTCCAGGCTTCGCGCCATTTAGCCCGGATTATTCATAAACACGAAGGAACATTGTCATTCTGAGCGCAGCGAAGAATCTGGGCTGTTTGCGGCGCATCGGAGATCCTTCGCTGCGCTCAGGATGACGTTTATGAATAATCCGGGTTAGCCCCCCGTGAATACACGGGGGGGCAGAGCGGGGAATAGCTTCCAGCCGTGCCACTGGTGTATTCGCCGGGGGCTAAATGGTGTGGCGAAATGGCATGGTGAACATACGGATTACACGGCCTCATTCACCGATCGCCAACACGCCCGTCCCGCTGATGCGGTCGCCCTTGAGGTCCTGCAACGCGCGGTTGGCGTCGGCCAGCGGATAGACGGTCGCGTGCGGGCGGATGGGAACCGCGGCCGCCTCGGCCAGCAGCGCGCGGCCGTCCTCGCGGGTGTTGCAAGTCACCGAATGGATGTCGCGCTCGTAGAACACGTGCCGCTGGTAATCGAGCGCCGGGATGGGCGTCATGTAGATTCCGGCCAGCGACAGCGCGCCCCCTTTTCGAGCGCTTCGAGCGCTGGCGGGACCAACTCGCCGGCCGGAGCGAAGATGATCGCGCTGTGAACCTTGACCGGCATATCGGCCGCGTTCTCGCCCACCCAAACCGCGCCCATCCGCCGGGCCAGCTCGCGGTGCCGTTGTCCGCGGGTGACCACGTACACTTCGCAGCCGCGATGCCGGGCGATCTGAATCACCACGTGGGCCGACGAGCCGAACCCGTACAACGCCAGCCGGCCGCCGGGCGGCAGATTGCAGCGGCGCAGCGCCCGATAGCCGATAATGCCCGCGCACAACAGCGGTGCGGCCTCGACGTCGCCGAACGAGTCGGGCAACTCGTAGACGAAATCGGCCGGGGCGACGGCGTATTCGGCGTATCCGCCATCGGCGTGATAGCCGGTGAATTGGGCCGACGCGCAGAGGTTTTCTTTTCCGGCGGAGCAAAATCCGCATTGCCCGCAAGTATGCCGCAGCCAGGCGACGCCCACCCGTTGGCCGAGTTGCAGGGATTGCGAAGCCGCCAGCGGCGGGCCGAGCTTGTCGATCGTGCCCACGATCTGGTGGCCGGGGACGATCGGCAGTTTCTGCTGCGGCAGGTCTCCTTCGATCACGTGCAGATCGGTGCGGCAAATTGCGCAGCAACGGACGCGGATTCGCACTTCGCCCGCGGCCGGCTCGGGCGTGGGCAGATCGGCCAATTCCAACGGCGACGAATCGATCGGCGCGATCCGTCGCAGCAGCATGGCTTTCATGGCAATCCTCCCGTTCGCCGCATCCCGATAATTAGATTCCTGTTGCGGCAAGTAGGGTGGGACAAGCGAAGCGCGGTCCCACCACCATTTTCACCGTTATTGGTGGGACCGCGCTTCGCTTGTCCCACCCTACACGTGCCGTCGTTCGCCGCATCCCGATTATTTGGGATATTGCTTGCGGCTCGTGATTTCCACGAGATGGTATCCGAATTCGGTGCGGATGGGGCCGTGAACTCTGCCCACCTCGCCCTCGAAGATCACCGCGTCGAATTCCGGCACCATCTCGCCGGGACCAAACTCACCCAATTCGCCCCCCTGAACGCTCGAAGGGCATTGCGAGTGTTCGCGGGCCATCTGGGCAAAGTCGGTGCCGTCAAGAATCTTCTGCTTGATCTTCTCGCAGGCCTCCTCGCTCTCCACCAGTATGTGTCGCGCGGTGGCTCTCAGCATCTCTGTTCTCCTGGGATTTCGAGGGTGCCCGGTTGTGCCCCCGGGGTATTCGATGGGGGCAAGTTGGTTGGCTTTGCCGGACTAATTCCAAACACCCTCACAACGGCAGCAAATTCATGCTACTCAATCATACCGGATCGGACAAGCCAAAACGTTTTTTCGCAGCGTCAACGGATCCGAAAAGTCCACCTGCAATGTGGATTATCGCTGCAATCTCCAACGTTGCGCTCACCTTGAGGTGGCAGTTGAACGACGAGTTGACGAGTTGGGGCGGCAGTTTAACTGCCACCCCAACACCTGAAATCTTAGGCGTTGCGTTGCGCCAGCCAGAACGTCCAGCCGCGGCGGCAATTGCTCCGGCCGCGCGGTCCCGGTTGTTGACAATTGTCCGACGGTGATCGAGGCGACAAGGTTCCCGATCAGAGCGGCCTCGGGCAGCGCGGCGCCGGCGGCCAGGGCCATCACCGCGCCCGCCGTGGCGCTGTCGCCCGCTCCGGTCGGATCGGTCGGACCATCCACCCGCACACCGGGAACCAGCGTCGGTTGCGGATCGCTGACCAACATCCCTTCGGCGCCGCGGGTGGCGCAGATCGGTCCGCCGATCTCCCGGCGCAATTCGGCGACCGCCGCGCAAAGCCGGTCCAATTCGACTGTTTTGTCCGGAGTTTGATCGACGATGCCCACGGCCTCGAACTGATTCGGTTTGATGATTACCCGGCGGAAGCAGCGGATGCGGCGGCGGCTGTCGGCCCAGAAAACCACTTTCGGATGGCGTTCCGCCCGCTCGGCCAACGCCTCGACGACCAGCGGCGTGATGACGCCGCATCCCTCCTCATCGACCTGATCCAAGGCGACGAGGGCGTCGATCCGGGGAAGCAGTTCATCCAGCGCGCGGACGATCCGCCGTTGGGTTTCCCGGCCGGTCGGGGTCCGGTTCTTCGTGTCGTAGCGGTTGTGTTCGCCGGACAGCCCGGACACGGAGCTGTCGCGGGGCTTGAGGTACGTGGGGGTCATCCGCCCCGCTTCGACGTGCAGACGGTCCGTCGAGCAGCCCAGCGCGGCGAGGTCTTTCCGCAGGTCGTAAGACTCGCCGTCGTCGCCGGTGAAGCCGACGGCGTGCAATTCTCCCGCCCCCAGCGCGGCTAGGTTGGCGACGACCGTGCCGGCCGCGCCGGGGCTATGGCGGACGGCCGCCACCTGATGGGCCGTCTTGCCGGTCTCGATGCTCGTCTCGGCGATGGCCGGATCAACGTCGAGATATTTATCGAGGAAGAAATCGCCCACGACCGCGATCCGCAGCCGGCCGAAGCGTCCCATCAATTCGGCCAACCGCGCTTGCGAAAAGTGATGCAATTCGTTCATCGTTCGACCCGTTTAGCAGCCGCCGGCACGGCGGCTTATGACAAGGCAGGGCCGCCGTGCCGGCGGCCGCTAAGTTGTCGTCCAAAAACAACTTCGGTATATGTAGGACAGCCGCCCCCGGCTGTCCAGGGCGATTCGCACAGCCGAGGGCGGCTGTGCTACAAGTTGTTTCTGGACGGCCGCTAAACTCGCTTACGGTTCACTTCTCCACAGCGGCACTGATTTGATCGTAGAGCGCCGGAATAGTCCGGGCGTGGTCGCCGCGGACGTAGCAGCTTTCGCCGCCGTCGGCCACCGTCCGCACCAGCACCGTTTTGTAGGGGCGGAAATAGTAGCGCGGATCGGTCCGGGCGGCCTCGGTGTGCAACTGCCCGCCGAGTTCGGCTATGTCGAACACGGCCGTGGTGAAGCGGGCGATGCGGCGGCCTTCCTGGTGGGCGACGTTGCGGGCCATCGCCAGCGCCTTCAGATAGACCTCCGGCCCGGTCACGGCGGAGCCGACGTTGAGGAACACGCCCCCTTCCAGCCGCGTCACGCTCTGGGTGAAGATCAGGAAATCGGCGTATGAGGCCGCGCCCGTCGCAGCGCCGTCGCAGTTCGGATGCTCGTGGATGATGTCCAGCCCGATGCCGACGTGAACGGTGACCGGCACGCCGAGCCGGGCGCCGGCGGCCAGCACGCTGGTTTCGCGATAGGGGAACTCCTCCCGTTCGATCAGCCGGCCGACGGCCTCGCCCAGGCCGATGCCGTCGCGTTGGGCCTCTCGGGCGGCGTCGTTGATCCGGCCGCTCTCGGTCCACAGTCCGAACTGTCCCTCGGCCACGTATCGGGCCACGCTCTCGGTGGTCTGGCCGATCATCGCCAACTCGAAATCGTGGATTGCTCCGGCCCCGTTCAGCGCCAGATGGGTCAGCAGTCCCCGCCGCATCAGGTCGATCAACAGCGGGCCGTTCCCTTTTCGCAAAACGTGCGCCCCGCAGAGCAGAATTACCGCGCTGCCGCCGCGGGCCGCCGCCACGATCCGCTCGGCCAGCATGGGCAGCGACTCGTGCTCGAACGGCTGCCGTGGCCCGTCGGGAAAGATCATCACCGAACGGTCTATCTCATGCTCGCGCTGGGCGAGCGGCAGCAGCCGCAGCCGGCTCCGGTCGAATTGTGCAAAAGGCATTATCATTCCTCGGTTTTATTACACCTCGTTCCCATGCTCCGCATGGGAACGCACTGCCGCGACGCTCCGCGTCGCACACCCGGCGACGGGAGTCGCCCCCTACATTCATTCGCCGACGCGGAGCGTCGGTACAATGGGTTCCCATGCGGAGCATGGGAACCAGGATGTTGATGATACTATCATTCCTCGGTTCTGTTCCACAGGTAATCCAACAGCGCGTCGCAATCGCGGTAGTCGGGAATGACGACGTCGGCGCCGGCGCCGATCAGGCGGTCGCGTTTCCAGGGGTCGGGCCGGCCGCTGCGCCCCGCCTCGTCGCTGGCCACGGCAACCGCCGTTCCGCCCGCCTCCTTGACGTTCTGAATCTCCACGTAGCCGTCGCCGAAGGCCAGCAGCGACGCGCCGTCCAAGCGGTTTTCGCGCAGAATCCGTTCGATCACCTGCGCCTTGGAGAACGAGCGGAAGTCGTCTCTCGCGCCATATACGCGGGGACCGAAGAAAGGGTTCAAGCCCAGCATGGCCACCTCTTCGAGCACGAACGGCTCGTCGGTTCCGCTGGCCACGTAGAGCGCAGGCGCCCGATCGCGCAGGGCTTCGAGCAGTTCGAGCGAATGGGGGACGAGCATCTCGCGGGGATCAATCCGGCCGGAGAGCAGGCCCTCGCGGCGGCCGGCGATGCGCTCGCCCAGCCGGTCGAGATAGCGCTGTTTGTAGACCAGCGGGTCCTCGGGCGTTCCCCCGCGCAGGGCGACCTCCTCGGCGAGGCGGATCATCTGATAGATCGTCTGCTTGCCGGTCAAGTTGGTGACGAAATCGGTGCAGAGCCCGCGCAACTCGTCCGGCGATTCGCTCGTGCCCGTCGCGGCCAGCGTTTCCACCATCAAGGGGATCATCACCTCGGGCCAGCCCTCGCGGATCAGGCTCAGCGTGCCGTCGAAATCGAAGAGGACGTGCCGCGGCGGCCGGCTGCGGTCCGGCTCGCGGATGATCTCGATCGCGGTGCCGGGCAACATCCGCGTCGCTTCGACGCCTTCGACCACCCGGCGATAATCTTCCTCGTAACAGCCTGAACTCATGTTGCCGCTTCTCCCTTGGGTTGGCAGGCTGTAGGACGTAGGGTGTAGGGCGTAGGGTGGGACAAGCGCAGCGCGGTCCCACCATGAAATATCCGGTTTACATTATTGGTGGGACCGCGCTGCGCTTGTCCCACCCTACGTGTTTTCCCTCCAACTTAACCGTGATTGCCGCGGAACACAAGTGGCGTTGCGGCCGTACGTTGACAGTCCCGGATGAGGTATAATAATTGAGTGAGTGTGTACACCAATGAGAGTTTCGGAGGCGTCCTGCGATGAGCGACCGCCCGGACCAGCTTGATCCCGAGGGGTTGGGACGCGTATTGGCCGACGTCTCCGCGGATTTCATCTGCCTGACGACCGCGCACGGCGAGCCGTTTTATCTCAGCCCCGCCGGCCGGCGGATGGTCGGGCTGAGCGAGGACTCGCCGTTGGCCGGGATCGCGCTCCGCGACTTGTACGCCGATCAATCCTGGGCGAAATTGCGTAGCGCCGCCGTGCCCGAGGTCAACAATTCCGGGCGCTGGGAGGGGCCCGCCCGGCTCCGCAACGCCGCCACCGGCGAGACGATCGATGTTCACGCCAGCATGTTCCGTTTCAAGTCGGACGAAGCCGGGCACCCCTTGTGTTTGGCGATGGTTCTGCGGCGAACCGGCGAAGGAGCCGACTTGCGGAAGGCGCTGGCTGAGGTCCAGGCCCGAAAAAAGTCGATCCTCGAATCCTCCCTCGATCCGATCATTACCATCAATCACGAGGGGGTAGTAACCGAGTTCAACAAGGCGGCGGAACAATGCTTCGGCCATCCCCGCGAAAAGGTCCTCGGCACGAAACCCTCGGACGTCCTCTTTCCGTCCGGCGACAGCTCCGGCCAGCGGGATCGCATCGAGCGCTATTTGGACGCGGGCGAAGGGTCGTTCCTGGGCCGCCGGGTCGAGGTGACCGCCGTCCGCGCGGGCGGCGAGACATTCGACGCCGAGCTGGCCATGACCATCAGCCAGGAACAGGGCGCTCCGGTGCTGACGTTTTTCATCCGCGACATCAGCCGGCAAAAAAAGGCGGAGCGGGAACAGAACCCGCTATGCGGCCGAGTTGGAGCGGTCGAACCGCGAGCTAGAGCAGTTTGCCTACGTCGCTTCCCATGACTTGCAGGAGCCGCTGCGCAAAATCCGCTCCTTCTGCGACCGCCTGCAAACGAAGTTCGGCCACCAGTCGGACGAGGAAGAGAACGAAGTCTTCCAGCGGATCCAGAGCGCTGCCGCGCGGATGCAGTCGCTGATCGACGGCCTGCTGTCGCTGTCGCGGGTGACCTCCCAGGGGCACGATTTCGTCGTCGTCGATCTGGAGCAGGTGGCCCGCGAGGTTGTTTCCGATCTGGAGGCGCAGATCGAACGGGTCGGGGGCCGGGTCGAGTTGGGCCGGCTCCCCGCGATCCAGGCCGACCCCCTGCAAATGCGGCAATTATTGCAGAATCTGATCGCCAACGGCCTGAAGTTCCACCGCGCCGACGAGCCGCCGGTGGTGAAGGTGTTCGGCCGTTTCGCCCACGAACGCAGCCGACGGTCGGCGGGACTTGCGCCGAAGATGAACAGTGCCGGATCGTCGTCGAGGACAACGGCATCGGCTTCGAGCAGCGCCATCAGGAGCGGATTTTCGACGTCTTCCAGCGGTTGCATTCCCGCGACGCGTTCGAGGGCGTCGGCATCGGGCTGGCGCTGTGCCGCAAGATCGCCCAGCGCCACGGTGGCGAAATCTCCGTCCGTAGCGTCCCCGGCCGGGGTTCCGAGTTCGAGGTCTTGCTCCCGGCGGTGCATCATAAATAGTGGAGAGTGGAGAGTGGTTAGAGTGTAGGGTGGGACAAGCTTTAGCGCGGTCCCACCATGTTCGTCGTGGTGATCGGTGGGACCGCGCTAAAGCTTGTCCCACCCTACGCTTGCGGTTTCGCAAATATGTCCGAAAAACACGTCAAATTGTTGCTCGTCGAGGACGATCCGGACGACGTCTGGGTGATGCGCAATCTCCTCGGCGACCGCTGGGACGAGCCGTTCGACATGGTCCAGGTCGAGTTGCTCTCGGCGGCGGTCGAGCGTTTGGCCGAAGACACGTTCGACGTCATCCTCCTGGACCTCACCCTGCCCGACAGCCAGGGGCTGGAGACCTTCTTCGTCATTAACGCCCAGGCGGACGAAACGCCGATCGTCATCCTCTCCAGCCTGGACCACGAGCAGAGCGCGGTCAAGGCCGTGCAGGCCGGCGCCCAGGATTACCTCGTCAAAGGGCAGGTGAACGACCGCATGCTGGCCCGTTCGATCCGCTACGCCATCGAGCGCTCCCGGCGGCGCCGCGCCGAGGAGGAAGTCCGCGACACGACGGAGGAATTCCGGGTGGCGCAGGAGATTCAACAACGGCTCTACCCCGACCGGCCGCCCGAGTTGCCGGGGTTCGAGATCGACGGCGCCGTCTATGCGGCCAAATCGACCGCCGGCGACTATTTCGACTATATTCCCATGCTTGACGGCTGTTTGGGGGTCGTCGTCGGCGACGTGAGCAGTCACGGCATGGGGCCGGCCCTGCTGATGTCCGAGACGCGGGCTTGCCTGCGGACTTTGGCTCAAAGCCACGGCGACGTGGGCGAAATCCTCACCCGCGCCAATCGGCTGCTGGCCACCAACGTCAGCAGTCAGCACTTCGTCACCCTGACGATGGCGCGGCTCGATCCCCGCGACCGTTCGATGGTCTACGCCAGCGCGGGCCAACGCGGCTACCTGCTGCACCCCGGTCTGGACGTGACGATCCTCGACAGCACCAGCCTCCCCTTGGGCGTCAATGTGGAGACGGTCGTGCCGGCGGCGGCCCGAATCGCCCTGCTGCCCGGCGATGTAGTCGCATTTTTCACCGACGGGGTGGTCGAGGCGGAATCGCCCGGCCGGGTCCGCTTCGGAGTGGCCCGTGCGCTGCAGACGATTCGATCCGAACGCCACCGGCCGCCACGGGAAATCATCAAGGCCCTCCATCAGGAGATATTGGGCTTCTCCCGCCACCAATCGCTCCGCGACGATGTCACGATCGTTATCGTGAAAGTGACGGACGCCGCCCCGCAATGAGCGGCGAGTCCAGAACACCGATTGTCCTGCAAGGGGTATCTCGTCGGTGACGCCAATTACGCTGGGATGCGTCTGCCGGGGGGGCGAAAATCCTCAGTCCCCCGACTCAACCAGCCCCGTCACTGACCGGCGGTGGCGGCGGACGGCGGCGCGGGGGGTGGACCTTCGGGCTGGAGTGAATCGTCTTGGGAAAGGATATAGGCGAACATGGCGGCCAGCATTATTCCCACCATGACCCAAATCCGCCAGTCGCGATGCAATCGTTTGAGCGCGGAAACACGGGAGCCACCGTGACTATGCCCATGCTCATTTGACAAGTGTGTCTGGTTCATGGTCGCTCGCCTTGAAGGTTGTATTTTCCCAGGGGCCGTTAAACAGTAGGCCGTAGTACAGGCAAAGGCAAGCCGCGTAGGGTGGGACAAGTGAAGCGCAGTCCCACCACAGTATTCCCAGTTCCTGGTGGGACTGCGCTTCGCTTGTCCCACCCCACTTTCCGCAACGTATACACATTAGAGATGGCATCGTCCGGGCAAGTCCACTTTCTGCATATATCCGACATTTCCCACTCTGAGGGAGGATGGTCTAAAAATGGACGATTTTATGTAAGTATAATTGGATCAGTGGCTTTGGGAAACAAAACCCGTATTGACAGGCACGGGAAGATAGCTATAATCAGGGCCAATTGGCAAGTTCGGCAATGTCGGAAGGGCCGGGTGTTATTGCCGTTTGCATAGAGCATAGGAACGTGAAGGGTTTGCGGCAGTCGCGAACTCAGGGTGAACTCTCAAGCCTGTTTGACAAGGATGGTGATGCAATCATGAAAACAGTGTTCACTACCGGCGAAGCAGCCAAAATATGCAAGGTTTCACAGCAGACCATCATTCGCTGTTTTGATTCGGGGCAATTGAAGGGGTTCCGCGTGCCGGGCAGCCGCTTCCGCCGCATCCCCCGCGAGCAACTCTTCTCCTTCATGCGGGACAACGGGATTCCCACCGATGCCCTGGAGAGCGGCAAGCGGAAGGTGCTGATCGTCGACGACGACGAGGAGTTGGTCGAGCTCGATCACCGACGCCCTGGACCGCGACGGCCGGTTCGAGACCCGCTCGGTCAACAACGGCTTCGACGCCGGCATGATGGTCAAGGATTATCGCCCCGATCTGATCGTGCTCGACGTAATGCTCCCGGACATCAACGGCAAGGAAGTCTGCCAGCGGGTCCGCGGCGACAAGAGCATGGACGACGTCCGCATCATCTGCATCTCCGGCATGGTCGAGGAAGACAAGGTCAGCGAGTTGAAAGAGGCCGGCGCCAACGACTTCATGCACAAGCCGTTCGAGGTCGAAAGGCTCGTGGAGCGGATGTGCCAGCATCTGGACATCGAAGTGGCCACCAACGCGTAAAACGTTGTTGTAGTCGATAACCTTCGACGCACCGCTTGCGGTTTCGCAAGACGCTTGCCGCCGTCCGCCAGCCAGTCGCACCGCCCATGGAAGGCTCGCCGTCCATCGCCGACCAGCTTGCCCGGCTGAAAGTGTTGGAGTCCGACTTTCAGCGGGCACTCGAAGCCGAAAAGCTCGAGTCGCTGGCCGAGTTCGCCGCCGGCGCCGGCCACGAAATCAACAATCCCCTGACGGTCATCTCGGGCCGGGCGCAGCTCCTGCTGCGCGAAGAGACCGATCCCGAAAGGCGGCACGCGCTGGCGTTGATCAGCGTCCAGGCGATGCGGGTTCACGAGATGATCGCCGACATGATGCTCTTCGCCCGGCCTCCCCGGCCCGAGTTGCAGCCGGTCGATCTCGTCCGCCTGATCGAAGAGATGATCGTCGAGCTGACCCCCGGCTGCCAGCGGCAGGGGACGTCAATAAAGGGGTCGGGAGTCTTTTCGCCGGATGAATTGGACTTGCCCCCGTTATTGCTCGATCCCGTGCAGATCGGGGTGGCCTTGCGGGCGATCTGCCGCAATTCGCTCGAGGCCCTGCAAAGCGGCGGCGGCATCGAGATCACTGTAGAAATGGTCCCCAGCAGTTCAGCGGCCGGCGGTACGTGTCGCACTTTGGAAGGGGACAGTCCCATTTTCGTCGAACGAAAATTGGGACAGTCCCCCAGTTGTTCCGACGCCAGTGCTAAACCATCGCCCCCGAATCGCCTTGGAGAAGTCCTGATTCACATTCGCGACGACGGGCCGGGCATCAAACCGGAAGAGCGCCGGCACCTGTTCGATCCGTATTACTCCGCCCGGCAAGCCGGCAGGGGATTGGGCGTGGGGCTCTCGAAGGCTTGGCGGATCATCACCAATCACGGCGGCCGGCTCGAGGTCGAGAGCGAGCCCGGCCGCGGAGCGACGTTCACCGTCGTGTTGCCCGTGACTTGTTAACTGGTGTCCAATAATAACTTGTGGCACAGCCGCCCTCGGCTGTGCAGAATCGCCCAAGACAGCCGAGGGCGGCTGTGCCACATTTATGAAATGGATTCTTAGAACACGTCGGTCTCCGCCTCTTTCGTGAGCGGCTGGGCGAGCGCGGGGGAGGTCACTTCGACCGGCACGCGATATTTCCCGGCGCGCAACGCGCGGACCCGCACGCGATATGTTTCGGAGCCGCCCGGCGGCAACACGTCGATCGGACTGAACCGCACCGTTTGACCTGTGATCTCAAACTTCTTCGGCGGCGAGGTGCCGATCGGGTTCGCCGCCATTCCATCGGGCAGCGTGGCCGTCACGGCGATCTTCCGATAGGGGATCGATCCGATGTTGGTGACGCGAATCTCGTAGGTCAGCTCGTTGCCGGCCGACACCGGATTGCGCAGGCCGACGGCAGTGAGCATCAGGTCCTTGTTCGGCGGCGGAGCGTTTTCGGTGGTGCTCGGGGGCGGCGTCTCTTTGGCCGGCGTAATCTCCACGCCGGTCTCGTCCTTCACCCGGCTGCCGTCGGGCAGAACGACGCTCGCGTGTTCGCGGGCCTTGATCGAAGCGGTTTGACATTCGCACAAGATCGTCAGCGCCAGCGACTTTCCGGCCGGCAGATCGTCGATGGTCCAGGTAAGCGCGCCTTGCTCGACCGTCGAGCCGCGGGTAGCCTCTTTGGGCAACAGGGCGGGGTCCCATGTGTTGACGACTTTCAGCCCCGTAAGCGGCGCGGCGCCGGTGTTCGTCAACTCGATGGTGAAGCGGGCCATCTCGCCCACCACGTGCTTTTCGGGGCCGGTGATTTTCACCGTGAGCGACGGCTTTGTCTCGACGCCCGGCGGACCGGCTTCCGGGGCGGCGGCGCCGGCGGAGACCGTCACGCAGGCCTGCGCGCTCGCCGTGGCAATGCCCGGCCCGCTGATCTCGACCGAGTTGCAGAGCCGGCCCGGCCGGGTCGCCTGCAAGGTGACGCCGATCCGTTTCGACTGGCCCGGCGCCAATTCCTCCAGTTCCCGCTGGATGGCGTTTTTGCCGATGTTTTCCTTATGCACCAGGCCCGGGTCGAACCGGTCGATAAGCACCAGCTTGGCGGCCGGCGTCTGGCCGCGATTGGTAATGACAATATCGAAATAGACCTCTCCGCCGACGGTGGCCTGCTGGGGACCGGTCATCCGCACGTCGATCGTCGAGAGGCCGACGGTCGTCGTGGCGCAGCCGGTGGCCTTCAATCCGCCGGCGGCGGTCGCCCGGCAACAGTTGGTCATACTCCCCTGTTTCTCCGTGCGAACGCGGACCTCGATCGCGCTGTGCTGCCGGGCACCGAGTTCGGCTACCGGCCAAGTGAGCTTATTTCCCATCGATACGGCCGGCGGCACGCTGTCGAGGAAGGTCAGTCCGTCGGGCAGGTCGTATTCGACCGCCACCTCCTTGACCGCCAGGTCGCCCGGATTGCTCAGTTCGATCCGATAGGTGAGCGTCTGGCCGACGTTTGCCGAGGCGGGGCCGGTCATGGCGACGGCCAGGTCGGGAGCCGACCAGGTCTTGGTGGTCGAGCCCCGGTCGATGACCAATCTCCGCCCGCCGGCGCCGGGAATATCGCCCGGGCGGATCACTTCGATGCAAATTTGGTTGGTCCCGTGCGACGGCTGGGTCTGGAAGATTTCGACGTTCGCCTGTCCGGCGGAATTGACCGGCACTTCGACGGCCTGCGCCCCGTCGGGCGCGAATCCGGCCGGCGGCCCGCCGGTGATGGAGTAGCGTACGCGCCACCCTTCGCAGGGCGTCTGGTCGGACTGCCGCGTGACGGTGGTGGACAGCAGGTGCCGCGTGCCGGCCGGGTTGATCGACGGCGGCGGATATTGCCACTGGGCGTCCACCCAATTGATCGTCGCCGATTGGACGCGGGCGTCCCAAGTGTAGACTTCCGGGGCCATGACCGTCACGTTGGTAGTTCCTTCGACGGGCGAGGTCAGGGAAATCCAGCCCTGACCGCGGAGGATCATTACGTCGTCGTCCGGCGCGCAGGTGCCGCGATTCAGCCGGATGTTGCTGCGTCCGGTGCTGCCCACGGCGGAGGTGTTGCTGAGGATGCGGGGCCAGTTGAAGTCGCCCACCAGGAGATCGACGAAGCCCCCTTTTTCGACGGCCGTGAAGTTGCCGACGCTGCCGGCGGCAATGGTCCATTCGAGCCGCCGATTGGTTTGCAAGTATCCGTCCGCTCCGCCTACGCCGGCCCGGAGGATCACCTCGCTGCCGACTCGGGCAGTCGTCTCGCGGGGCGAGAGGAGCACGACCGTGGCGTCGCCGGAGAGTTTTCCCATCGGGTTGTCGTAATACCGCTCGTCCGCCGGGTTGGGGGCGGAAGATGGCGGCGGAGGGGCAAAGACGTGCTCGCCCGTCGGATCGATGCCCGAGGAGACGCTGGTGCAACCGGCCGGCATCGCGGCGCATAGCAGGAGCAGGACAAACGCCGGCCATTCGATCTTCCATGAACGCCACATGGCCCATTCCTCGGGACCAGCAAGGCAGGAAATACTACTCCACTATGAAAAAAGTACCACGTTTTCCGAGGCAACGAAGATTTTTTGCATCAGCGGACGTTGCGGAAAGAAAACGCGCCGGTTTATTCGGCACAACCGGCAGGACCCGAACCGAAAAGAGTGCCCGGCAATGTTGCTGTAGCCTGGACGATACTATGCTTGTATAGTTCCCGGGAGCAACAAAAGGAGGCAGTCATGGCCGAATACGCCATTTGGAGACCGTTCTACAGCGTCGGCGACGAAGCGATCGACAACGAGCACAAAATCATTCTCGGCTTGATCAACGAACTGTACGAAGCCGTAGTTGCGAAAAAGGAAAACGTTGATCCGAAGCCGATCTCCGACCGGCTGGTCCGCTATACCAACACCCACTTCCAGCATGAAGAGCAGGTGATGAGGGATTGTGATTATCCCAAAATCTTCGATCACAAACTGGAGCACGACCGGTTGCGGCAGCGGACCCTCGATTTTCACAACAACCTGAATCTCGTCACCGGCCGCGACATGCTCCGCTTTCTCAAGGATTGGTGGTGCAGCCACATTCAGGAAGACGACCAGGAGTACGCGCCCTATTTGCAGTTGGCGAGAAGGTAGCCGATTGGCGGTCGAACGGCAAATCGCGCAGTAGCCGGGATGGTGGGGCTGCGCTTCGCGTGACCCACCCTACATTCATGTCCCCTTTTTCAACGCGCTACTTCTGCGTTTGCTTCATCCCGGCGTTGACTTTGTCCACGTCGAGTTTCTCGATCAGCCGGGGGAGGTTTTGCCAGATGGGATGATAGCCGAACCCGCCCTGGGTCATCTCCTTGACCGCCTGCTGCTTGGTCCAGCCCTGGACGACAACGCGGTAGGCCGCGCACATCGTGCCGGTGCGGTCGGCCCCATGCTGGCAGTGAAAGAACACCGGCCGCCGGTTCTTGTCGGTGGCGATGCGGAGGAATCGCGCCACGTCTTTCCCGTCAATCGACCAGGGATACAACGGCATCTCCACGTAATCGATCTTAGATGTGCCGATAAGGTCCTTGTCGGAATGGCTCGAACGGAGATTGATGATCGTGCGGACGCCCAGTTTTTCCAGTTCCTTGATCCCCTCGGCCGTCGGCTGGGCGCCGCGGTAGAGGCCATCGTCGATCTTGTGCAGGTTCGGCAGGCCGGGCCGCTCCAGCTTGACTGCCCAGGAGTCGGGCCGCTTCTGCTGCTCCGCCGTCCGGCCGGCGAGCGGCAACAGACACCCGGCCAACAAAATGCAGGTCAACGCCCAGCGGCGATAAATCCGAGTCATCGCGGCACTCCCAGAATTCTGTTCGGAGGACATGCCAGTAATTCCAATCCTTCAGGATAGCATAGCAGTATCGGAGGGTGGCACAAGCGAAGCGCACCTGTAGGGTGGGACAAGCGGAGCGCAGTCCCACCAGGAGCCGGAGATCGGCAAAATCGGCTGGTGGGACCGCGCTCCGCTTATCCCACCCTACAGCGGGCAAGGCGGTTGAATCTGCGGCTTCTACGTAAAATGTACCGCTCTTCATTTGGGCAAGTAGGAAAAAGAGGATGATTATATAAACTCCCAATTCCGCACAATCCGAAAATTATCCCACGGCACTTTCACCGGGAGCAAACATCCGTGATTCGATTGTCGATTATTATACCTCTATTGGGTGATGCTAAGCGGCTGGACGACACCTTGGTTTCCGTCCTCGAAAATCGTCCCCACAACGGCGAAATCATCGTCGTCCACAACGAACCCTACGACGACCCCTACCAGTTGGCCGGCGAGGTGCGGTTTATCGAGGCCCCGCGCCGGGCGACGGCCGCCGATTGCTTGAACCTGGGTCTTGCCGCCGCCCGGGCCGATGTCGTCCACACGCTGGCTTGCGGCGTCGAGGTCGCGCCGGGTTGGGCCGATGCCGCCGTCCGACACCTCGGCGACGCGGCAGTGGGCGCCGTCGCGGCCGTCATCCTCTCCAAGGACGACCTGCAACAAATCGTTTCGGCCGGGCTGGGTTACAGAACCGAAGGGGTCGCCTGGAAAGTCGGACAAGGTCTACAGCCGGCCGCGTTGGCTAAGTGCCGGGCCGAACTCTGCGGGCCCGACCTGGCGGCCGCTTTCTACTGCCATTCGGCCCTAGATGCCGTCGGCGGCTTTTCCCGCCAGGCGACCCACCCCCTGATGGGAATCGACACGGCGCTGAAATTGCAGCGTCTGGGGTTCCGCTGTGCGTTGGAGCCGGCGTGCATCGTGCGGGCCGACGCCGCCTCGGCCGCCGAGCGACCGGGCTTCGGCCGCGGCCGCGACGCCGAGCGGCTCTTCTGGCGCTGGGCCTCGACCCGCGGCCGGGCCCGCTCGCTGCTGGGCCACGCCGCGCTGATGATCGGCGAATGTGCGCTCGCCGTACGGCATCCGTCGCTGCTGATGCAGATGGCCGGACGCCTCTGCGGGGCGATCCAGGCGGCAACCACCGGTCGACGATCGAGTCGGGACGAAACGCTCTTCGCCGAGCCGGCTCCGTCGACCGACGCGCCGTCCGGGTCCGGATTGCACATTCACTCTGAGCAGCGTTATCCTCACGCCGCGTGAGGATTGTTCTGCGTGCGGATGTCTTTTCAAAATTTCCCCTCTTCCTTCGGGAGCGGGGCCGGGGGTGAGGGCAACTGGCGGACGGGGCGAGTACGAAGTACCGTGTACGGAGTACGGAGTAATAAGTACGGAGCATGGAGAACCTAGTACGGAGTATGGAGTATTTAGTAGGAGTACTTCTCACTCCGTACGTAACCGTTCACACCCTGGGACACGATTTACGACAAACTGATCTGGACACGGAGGGCGGTATTCGGCGACAACAGAGGCATGTTGCCTGGAATCACTGAAGAAATCATCGCTCGCCAGCCGCCGGAAGCCCAGGCCATCATTTGTGCGCTGCTGGCCGAAAATGCGGAATTGAAAGCGAGGATCGAGGAGTTGGAACGGCAGGTGAAGGGCAAAACGCCCCAGAACTCCTCGCTGCCGCCAAGTAGCCAACATCCGCACAACCGGCCGCAACCACCGAAACGAAAATCCAAAAAGAAACGCGGCGGGCAGCCCGGCCATGAGAAACACGAACGACCGCTGATGCCAACCAACGAGTGCGATGACGTGCAACGACTCAAGCCGACCGAGTGCCGACGTTGCGGCGCGAAGCTCTCGGGCAGCGACCCGGAGCCGCTGCGGCATCAGGTTCTGGGAAGTCCCGGAGATCAAAGCGCACGTGACGGAGTATCAACGGCATCGGCTGACGTGTCCGTGTTGTGGAGAAACAAGCTGTGCGGACCTGCCCCCGGGCGTGCCACAGGGCCAGTCGGGGCCGCATTTGATGGCTTTCGTCGCGCTGTTGATGGCCTACTATCGCCAGAGCAAACGGCGGACGGCCGACTTCCTCGGCATGTTGCTCGGCCAGCCGTGCTGCCCGGCGCTGACCGTGAAAATCCAAAACCAAGTGATGGCGGCCGCGCGGCCGTCGTATCAGGAGTTGGCAGCCGAACTGCCGACGCAAGAGCACCTGAATATCGACGAAACGGGAACCAAGGAAGAAAACGACAAGGCGTGGCTGTGGACGTTCGTGGCCCGAACGTTCACGGTGTTCGCGGTCCGTGCCACTCGTGAAGCGACGGCGCTCGGCGTTTTCCTGACCGAGAAGTTCCACGGCGTCGTCACCTGCGATCGGGCGAAGATGTATTGGCAGGTGGGCCGCCTGCAATGGTGTTGGGCGCACCTGAAGCGGGATTTCCAAGCGATGATCGACACGGGCGACAAGCGGGCAAAGTGGCAGGGAGAACGCCTGCGCGGCCACGTGCGAGTTGTTCGAGCATTGGGCCGATTATCGGCATGGCAAAATTTCGCGGGCGGCGCTGCGCCGTCGCATGGCTCCGGTACGCCGAAAGGTGGAACGCTTGCTGCTGCGTGGCACCCAATGCGGTCATGCCGACACGCGCGGCACGTGCCGTGAATTGTACGAACATCGCGGGTGGCTGTGGACGTTTTTGCAGCACGATGGGGTCGAGCCGACCAACAATGCGGGCGAGCGTTCGTTGCGTCATGCCGTAATTTGGCGAAAGTTGTCGTTTGGGACACAGAGCGCGGCCGGCAGCCGCTTTGTCGAGACAATGTTGACGGTGATCGAAACCTGCCGCCAACAGCGCCGCAACGCCTTCGTTTTTCTGACTTGCGCAATTGAAGCTCATTTGAATCACCAGCCCGCCCCTTCATTGCTTCCCAGGGTGTGAACGGTTACCTCCGTACATCAATATCCGCGCTACTGACTTGCATGCTTCGTGCTCCGTACTTGTAACCGTTCACGGGGGACTGCCCCAATTTTCGCGGCGCGAGAGACGTTGCCCTGCGAATTAGCTTTGCCGCCGCGAAAATGGAACTGTCCCCCTGGGGCGGCGGGAGGGGGGCAGGTCCCTGTTTTCGGCCCACGGTTTATTGATGAAATCACGTTTTCCCGCCGAAAAATGGACCAGTCCCCTGCCGCCCCGTGAACGGTTACCCGTACTTATTGCTCCGTACTCCGTACTTATTACTCCGTACTCTGCACTCGATCCCTGCCTCTCCTTTCCCCAAAAGCCAGGAATCAAATTCCCCCTTCAAAATTTCCGCTAATTCCCCTTGACACCGCGCGCCGAATACTGTACTATCACGATAGTACAGAGGGTTCGTTATGTTCATTCACCTCGACTTCAGCAACGGGCTGGCCATCTACGACCAGATCGTCCGGCAGGTCAAGTTCGCGGTGGCCGGCGGCGTAGTGCGGGAGGGCGAAATGGTCCCGTCCGTGCGGGAGCTCGCCCGCGAGCTGACGCTCAACCCGAACACCGTCGCCCGGGCCTATCGCCAACTGCAGGACGACGGCGTGCTGGGCGCGGTCCGCGGCACGGGCCTGGCCGTCGCCGAGGGGGCCGCCCGCCGCTGCCGGGAAGAGCGAATCGCCCTGATCCGCTCCCGGCTGGAGCAGGTCTTCGCCGAAGCCCAACAGAGCGGACTCGATCCGCGAAAGCTGCGGGCGCTCGTCCAGCGGCAACTGGCGTCCATCGAAGCACAGGAGAGATGATTATGTCCCCGGTCATCAAGCTCGACAAACTGACGAAACATTTCGGCGCGGAGACGGCACTCGATGAGGTCTCGTTCGAGGTGCAGCCGGGCACGGTGTTTGCCCTGCTGGGCGAGAACGGGGCGGGCAAAACCACCGCCATCCGCATCATGCTCGGGCTGGCCGAGCCCGACACCGGCCGGGCCGAGGTTCTCGGCTTGCCCAGCGACCGCCGCGGCCTGCAAATCCGGCAGCGGGTCGGCTACGTGCCCGAGCGGGCAACCCTCTACGACTGGATGAGCGTCGAGGAGATCGGCTGGTTCGCGGCCGGCTTCTACGCCGACGGCTTCCTGCCCGAGTACGTCCGGCTGATCGGGCAGTTCAATCTCCCGCCGCGAAAGAAGCTGCGTGCGCTTTCCAAGGGGATGCGGGCCAAGGTGGCGCTGGCCCTGGCCCTGGCCCATCGGCCCGAGTTGCTGATTCTCGACGAGCCGACCTCGGGGCTGGACGCCATGATCCGCCTCGAATTCCTCGACAGCATGGTCGATCGGGCGGCGGAGGGCAACACCGTCTTCCTGTCGAGCCATCAGATCGGCGAGGTGGAGCGGGTGGCCGACGTGGTGGCCATCCTCCGCCGCGGTAAGCTGCTGCTGGTCGAGCCGCTCGACGAGTTGAAGGCCCGCGTCAGACGGCTGACCGTGACGCTCAAGGACGGCGCGCCACCGCCGACGCCGGGCGGAGTGATCCTTTCGCAGCGGTTCAAGGCACGGCAGTGGCAGGGGCTGGTCCGCGACGCGGCGGACGAGCAGCTCGCCGCGCTGGCCGCCCACGAGGCCGTCGAAAACGTCGAGGTCCACTCGGCCGGGCTGGAAGACATTTTCATCGCTTATATGCAGGGGAACGGCGCGGCGGATGACCAACATGCAAATGTTGTGAATACTGTTTGAGAGGTAATCACATTCGTAGGGTGCGTGAAACGCACCATCCACAACCAGGAATGGTGCGTTTCACGCACCCTACGAAATCACAAAAGGAAACGATCATGGCCGTGGAAAATCAGGTTGAGGAAAACGTCAAATCTATCCAGGGAGAAATAAAGCATTCCCGCTTTGGTTGTATTATGTGGACGATTGTCGGATTGCTGGGTTTGTTTTTTCTTGTTGCGTTGTTGTTGCCGGTAAGATGCACTGCCAGAGAGGCCGCGAGGAGGTGTCAATGTCGCAACAATCTCAAGCAGATCGCGCTAGCACTGCACAACTATCACAAGACCTATGGTTGCTTTCCACCGGCCTACACCGTCGATGGGCGTGGCCAGCGGATACACAGTTGGCGTGCGCTTATTCTACCGTTTGTCGAAGGCGGCTATAAAAATGGCGATTATGATTTCAACCAACCTTGGAACAGCCCGAAAAATATCGCTTTCGCCGAAGAGTCTTCGCTGTTTGAGACATTTTCGTGTCCAACGGAATACTTGGACCCTACAGATCGTCGCACTACCAGCTACGTAATGCTCGTCGGGCCGAACGCCTTTGCTAACGGATCGACCTGCAGGAAACTTGAAGACATCACCGATAAGTTGGGCAAGACGATCATCGTGGGCGAGTTGTCTCACTCGGGCATATTGTGGACCGAGCCTAGCGACTTGGACGTATCGACGATGAGTTTTAAGCTCAACGATCCGAACCATGTCGGCCTGCGCAGCGACCACAGCGGTGGTGTGCATGTAGCGTTCGCCGACGGTTCCGTTTCGTTTTTATACGATTCAATCGCGCCGGAGGCTCTCGAAGCAATGACAACGATCAACGGGGGCGAAGAGATCGACCAGTGGTAGCGTGAAACGCACCATCCACAACCAGGAATGGTGCGTTTCACGCTCCTTACACAGTAGGAGACAACAGCCATGAACCGCTCGATCTTCCTCCGTCTGGTGTGGAAAGAATATCGTTTGCAGCGGGCGTTGTGGATCGCGATGGCCCTGCTCACGGCGATCTTGCTCTTCCTGTTCCACGTCTTCGCGCTGAATTCGACCGAGCGGTTTTGCTGGCAGTTGTCGGCCGGGCTGGTGCTGCCGGCCCTCTATTGCCTGGGCTGCGGGGCCACGCTCTTCGCCGGCGAGCGCGAGGCGGGCACGTTCGAGTTTCAACGCTCGCTGCCGGTCGCGGCCGGAACGGTCTTCGCCGCCAAGTTCCTCTACGCCGCAGCCAGCGCGGCCGCGATGTTCGGCCTGATCGGCGTCGCGCTGCGTGTTGCTCTATCCCGGCTCGGAGATCAATCCGTCGGAAATGCTGCAACGCTACGCCGTGGCGGTCGGGCAACGGATGCCGCTGCTCGGACTGGAACTGCTGCTCTGGGGCACGCTCTTCTCGTTGCTGTTGCGGCGCGTGTTGGTGACGGCCGTGCTGGGCGTGGCGGTCGGGTCGATCAACTTCGCCTTCGCCCGGGGCTGGTACAGCCACCTCTGGGGCGACGACTTTTGGATCGCGCCTGAGTTGGTGGCGACCACCGTCGCCGTGGCCTTGGCCGACGTGTGGCTCGGCATCAATTGGTTCCGCGAGAAGCGCGAGCGGCGGCGATTGGGTCCCACTGCCGGCTTGTCCAGCAGTGGCACACGTGAACTCGAGGCCGTGAGAACATATATCGAGGCGGGTTGGTCGGACAGCGTGTTCCGTCCGAGTCGATTGACAACAGTCGGCCGGCTGGTCTGGCAGCATTGGCGGGAGAGCTGGCGGCTGGCGGCGGTCTTGATCGGCGCGACAATTTTGCCGCTGGTCATGCTGGTCATTGAATGGGTGGCCACCGGAAAGTCGCCGATAACACTGTGGTTTATGGCCGATAAATCGTACGATCCCGTTGCGCACGTGGGCGGCGTGGTGTTTGGCATCTTTCCGGCCTTCTTGGGCGTATCGCTGCTCGGGTTGATCGCCTTTCACGCGGACCAATGGGGCCGCGGCTATCGTTTCCTGGCCGACCGCGGCGCGGCGCCGAAAGACGTCTGGCTGAGCCGGCAGTTGGTCTGCTGGGGCTCGGCCGCGGCGACACTGCCCGCCCTGCTGGCGGCGGCGCTCTTTCTCGCACCGTCGTTTGTCGACTTTTTGGCTCCGACAGCCAACGCCGGGGGTGTACTATCGGTCGCGCAGATGGTCGCCACGACCTGCGCATGGGTCATCGGCTTCGTGATCCTGTCGGTTGCGGCCGGGCAACTGTGTTCGATGTTCTTCCACAGCGGCATCCTGGCAGGGCTGTTCAGCATCATTTTGACGCTGGTCCTGGCCGGCTGGTGTGCTTTGATGTGGCTCTGGCAGGTCAACTGGCTGTGGTCGATGCTGCCCATCCCGATTGCCCTCCTGTTAGCGACCCGGCTGCGGACGCGGGATTGGCTCGTCGAGCGGAACACGTTTCACGCCTGGCTCCGTCCCGGCCTGGTGTTGGCGATTCCCACGATCGCCTTGCTCACCGCTGTCCCGCTGTATCGCATCTATCAGATTCCGCTGGTCGATCCCGGCTTCTCGCCCACGGAGTTCGACAGGCCCATGACGCCGGAAGAGCGGACGACGTTCGAGGAATACGGGCAGGCGGCGCAGATGTGGGATACATCCCGCGAAGAGGCGTTGGCGATCGCACTCAAGGCCAGCCGGGTAAAATCCCTCTGCATATTACCCGAACAATGGCTTGTTCATCTCGCCAGATCACTGCTCGGAAGTGCGACGGAACTCGAACGGGAAGGTAAGCTGGACGAGGCCCTCGGACGCTTCATGGCGGCCATCCGCATGACCGATCAATTGCGGTTTGACTTTGATTCAGCGAGTTACATTGGGGAGCGAGTTTACGATAGATTACTGATTTGGGCGGCGCAACCGGGGCAAACACCCGAGCAGATACTTACCGCCATACGTCAACTGGAACGGATCGCGCCGGGGGCCTCGATAAGGAACTCAATCATTTTGAGGCACATGGCAGTTCGGCAATTTCTTGAAGGCGAATCAGACTATCTATATTTTCTCGATCAATCGACGCAGAAAGGCCAACTGAAATTGGCAATATACTGGCGCCGTATTCCCTGGGAACGCGCCCGCTGCCTGCGGCTCTTGAATTTGCGGACCCGCAATTTGATCGACTTTGCGGCGCAATTGGATCGAGAGGCGAAATCGGGGGAAAGACTCTGGCGGCATGGCTCACTGAAATCACTGCATCCTACGTGTATAGAGTGGATTTCTCCTAATGCCTACACCTTGGAGAGCCTCATCTTCAAAAATCTAGATTGGAACAAGGTGGAAATTCGCCGGAACCGAGCAGACATCGAGACCCTGCGACGCTCCACACGGATCGTTCTCGCTCTGGAGGCATGGAAACTTCAACACGGCTCGCTGCCGAAGAAGCTCGACGAACTGGTCGGCGCCTGCATCAATCACCTTCCGAACGACCCGTATACGGGCGAACCGTTCCTTTATTTCCCCAATGGATTGCCGACTTCCTTCACTTGGCAGGCAGTGGTAATGTATCCGGGGAATGAAAGCCAGTTGCCACCTGATTGTGAAATAAAGGCCCACAAGCCGTTCTTATGGTCTGCAGGGCCAAATGTGCGGCCGCGTGAATTCCGGATCGGGGCCACCGAGGAGCCGATCATAAAACGATATTTGTTGATGGACGAGAGCGGCGATCAAGTCGAGTGGCGTGAACCCGCCACGGAAACCGAAATCTGGGCCGCCGGCCGGCCGTTTCCGATTCCCTAGCCGGGCGGAAGGGGCAACGGTTCCGCCGGCCCAAGGCAACGCCATTGAGGTTGCTCACAGATCGATGGCCGGAACTGGTGAACGCTATTTGTCCATCAGGTCTTTTCTCTTGCCCGAGCGTTCATGCCTGGCTGGTAAACACAACCGGCTTCTAATTCTACTGCGCAGGATCGGGAGTCGCGGGAATGGGGACTGGCTCCGTCGCCACGACAGGCCATCCCCGCCAAAACGGCTTCCGGCTGGAATTCGGCGTACTTCGTCCACAGCACCACGCAGGTGTCTTGGACCACGTCGCGGCCCAATCGCCCAGCAAGGAGAAGATATAGGAATAGATGCGCCGCTCGTGCATGGCAAATAGTCGGGCGAACGCTTCTTGCGGATTGCTGCCCATCTGAACTCTCGATCGGATATTGGGCAAGGAAAAGCAACGCCTGCGGGAAAGCGGCTAACCTACATTCTAAAATCAAATCCCCGCGGGCAGGAAAATTGGTATCGAAAAATTTGGCTATTACGGCGAAACCACCCGATCGCGCTATCCCGGAGCATCCATTTCCACCTCAATCCGGTAAAAACCGTGTGGTGAGATGACCATGCCCCGGAATACTGCCGCGCGGCCGCCGTCGGCCATGCGTGGTTGCGAAACCGCAAGCGGAAGACGGAGCGTTTCGGGCAAAAGATGGAGCGTTTTGGCGGGAATTGCATTCTCGCGGCGAAACGCTATAATGCCCGGCGCTATTTGATCCATTCCTTCCTTTCCCCTTCCCGCCTTGAAAGGACCCGGCCATGAAGAATTCCCCCTCGCGGCGCACGTTCCTGCAGGACGTCGGTCTCGGCTCGCTCGGCGCAATTGCGGCCGGGGGATGGCTCAACGCCGCGGCCGGCGCGGAGAAACCCGGCGTGAAAATCCTCGGCGAGGCCGGCGTGAAGACCGCCGAACGCTCCAAGAAGAAGTGGAAGCCCGTCTCCGATCGCAAGATCCGCGTGGGCATCGTCGGCTTCGGCGTCTGCCAGTTCGGCGCGGCCTTCGGCTACCAGGACCATCCGAACGTCGAGGTGGCGGCGGTCAGCGACCTGATCCCGGAACGCTGCGCCGGCTTGGCGAAAGCCTGCCGCTGCAAAAAGACCTATCCGTCGCTGGAAGAGCTGGTCAAGGACGACAACATCGAAGCCGTGTACGTGGCGACCGACGCCCCCAGCCACGTCAAACACTGCATTGACGTGCTGAAGCACGGCAAGCACGTGGTCTCGGCGGTGCCGGCGGCCTACGGCTCGCTGGAAGACGCCGAGAAGCTCTACGAGGCGGTCAAAGCCAGCGGGCTGAAATACATGATGAACGAGACCTCCGCCTTCCACGAAGACTGCCACGCCATGCGGCAAATTTACCAGGCGGGCGGATTCGGAAAACTGGTCTACTCCGAAGGCGAATACTTCCACTACATGCCGCAACCGATAGACTCGTTCCACGGCTGGCGGATCGGGCTGCCGCCGCTCTGGTATCCCACCCACTCGACCGCCTATTACGTCTGCGTCGCCGGCGGCGGCTTCACCGAAGTCTCCTGCATGGGCATGCCCAGCACGATCGACCACCTCAGGCCGGCCAACAACCGCTATCGCAACCCCTTCGGCACCGAGATCGCGCTGCTGCGGACCAGCGAAGGGGGCATGTCGCGGATGACTTGCAGTTGGGACACGCCCGGCCCCGAAGGCGAAGTGGGACGCGTCCGCGGCCAGCGCGGCTCGATGACCGGGATGCAATACGTCGGGCAGGTGAAAGAGCTGCCTGACCTGGAGCCGCCGGCCCTGCCGCCGAGCGTCGATCCCGGCGGACACGGCGGCTCGCACGGCCAACTGACCAACGAGTTCATCACCGCCATCCTCGAAAACCGCAAACCGCTGGTGGACATCGTCCCGGCGTTGAACATGACGGTGGCCGGCATCGTCGCCCACCAGTCCGCGTTGAAGAACGGCGAGTTGATGAAGATTCCGCAGTTCGCTTGAAGTATTTTGGGAATCGAGCCATCGGTTCCCTCTCCCTTTAAGAGAGGGCAAAAAAGCAGTCCCCTCTCCCTTTGGGAGAGGGTTAGGGTGAGGGCGGCTTGAGCTTCATACGGCGGAAAATCTCGAAGCAACGCGATCCGCCCTCACCCCCGGCCCCTCTCCCAAAGGGCGAGGGGAGATGACGCCGTGCCAAGCGGATTACTTCTTCTCGAGCGCGGCGCGGGCGCGGCGAACCAGGCCTTGAGCCCAGGGTTTATCGGCATAGAGAGTCACCACCGCCCGATACATGTCTTTTGCGCGCTCGGGATCGCCGGCCATCAGGGCGTCGGCGGCATCGAGGCGTTGCGCGACGACTTCGAGTTGCTCGGCGGCGATTTTTTTGTT
The DNA here is from genome assembly GCA_963733145.1 of uncultured Planctomycetota bacterium. Taxonomy (GTDB): domain Bacteria; phylum Planctomycetota; class Planctomycetia; order Pirellulales; family Thermoguttaceae; genus JAHIKV01. The sequence goes on from CAVTCJ010000005.1 coordinate 132,581, forward strand.
CTCTTTCTTCAGTTTTTCGAGCTGCCGTTGAGCCAAAGACAGGCAGAGGGCGGGCGATTCGGGGTTGTTGCCCCGGCCGCCGTAGAGATCGATGATCGCCTGAAGTTTCCGGCGCACAATTCTTTGTCGATTTCCAGATAGCGCTGGGCTTCAAAGTATGCCCGGTCGATGGGCTGCATGTTGTCGGTGTCGCCCCAGCCCTTCAGCCGCTTCTCGAACTTCTGTTCCAAATTATCGAGGTCGATCTCCTTTTCATATTCGCGGACTTCCTCGGCCCGTGGGTCGTCGGAATAGCGGTTGAGAAAATCGCGGACCTCCTTTTCGATCGAGGCCGGCGATCCGCCGGAGCTTCCGGCCTTGATGCGGGCGTAGAGCGAGTCGGCCGAGGGCGGCTGGAGGAACCACCAGATGGCAAAGCCGACCAGGAGCAGTCCTGCGACCAAGGCCCCGGTCTCCCAGGAGAACATCGGCGGCCGCGGCTCTTCTTCCTCGACTTCTCCCAGTTCGTCCTCGCTCACCTCGACAAAACGGCTGACCGGCGGAATCGTTTCGGAGGATTGTTTGGCGACCGTGGAAGGCCCCTCCACGGCCTCGACCGGCAACGGTTTCAACGGCGTGGGAAGAACCCGATTGCCGCCGGCCGGGGTCAGCTCTTGCGTCACCGGGACGTCGCCCGAGCCTTCCGATCCGGCCGTCGATTGCATAGTGAAGAACCAACCGGGGTCGGCCTGCAAGGTCTCGGGGCCGAGACTCAGCGCGTGCAGCATCGCCTCCAGGCGGCGGGCAAGAATATCGGGATTGGTGATCCGCCGGGCGGGGTCTTTCTCCAGCAGTTCGCCGATGATGTGCTCCAGTTCGGCGGGCGTGTCCGGCGCATGTTTCCGCACCGGTTCGGGCTGCTCGAAGCGCTGCTTGTGCAACATGTCCGGGAGCGATTTGCCGCGAAACACCGGCCGCCGCGCCAACAGGGCGTACATCAACGCGCCCAAACTGTAGAGATCGGCGCGGGCGTCGACCGGCCGCCCCTCGGCCTGCTCCGGCGACATGTATTCCGCCGTCCCCAACACGTTGCCCGTGGTCGTCAACCGCGTGTTGCCGAAGAGCCGCGCGATGCCGAAGTCGGAAAGCTTAACTCTGCCGTCGGAGGCCAGCAGCAGGTTGCCGGGCTTGATGTCGCGGTGGATCACGCCGCGATCGTGCGCGTGGCGGAGCGCGCGGCAGGTCTCGATGCCGATCCGGGCCACCTCGCGCCAGTCGAAACGCCGCCCTTGCCGCAACTCCTCTTCCAGGCTGTTGCCGACGACCAGTTCCATCGCATAGAATAGATGCCCGTCCTGCTCGCCGAAACCGAACAGGCGGACGATGTTCGGATGGTTCAGCTTGCGGAGGGTCTCGATTTCGGCCTCGAAGCGGACACGGAACCCCTCTTCCCGCGCCATTTCGGCGGAGAGCAGTTTGACGGCGGCCTTCTCGCCCGTCTCGCGGTGGACCGCTTCGTAGACGGTCCCCATTCCGCCCCGGCCGAGCTTGCCGACGATCCGGTATGGTCCGAGGTATTCGAATTCCATGAGGGCGATGGAAAGAGGATTGTTTAACCGCAGGTTTTCAGTTTATCGCGCCGGCCGGCAGAATGCCAGCTTCGGGGGACGTTGGAGTGACAAGAAATCCCGGCGAAGCATGGATCATTCGTTTCGCCCGGCCACTTGTGGCCGGTGACCGACAAGACACACTCCCCCGGTCACAAGTGACCGGACTAAACGAGGCAACCTAGAAAAATTGTCAGCCCCGGAATGTTGGGGCGGCAGATTTGCGCGACCGGCATTACCCGAAGAACCGGGAAATCTTGCCTAATGGGGAAAAGTTCCCGCGTTTATCCGGCCGAAGAACATGATAATGAGGGGGAACCCGAGCGATCGGGTTTGGATCTATTGGTCCAGCCGCGTCTCGACGGCCGGTTCACGGCCCTATCCCCCTTTGGAGTGCAGCGGAACGGCCGCCGCGCTGCAAGGGGCTGTTCTCCTTCGCTACGCTACTCGGATTGGCAAGGAGACTTTCGATGATCGGCCCTGCCGGATTGATGGCCTTATGGATGGTTGCGGCGACGCCGGCCAGTGCGATGTTCGACGCCGACGACCCGCGGAACGAAGTGAATCTCGCCATTCATCGGAACGAAGTGTCGGTCCTCAGCGAACGCCCCGGGGGCGCATGGAGGGCGCCGCTGCCTCCGCCGCGGAGGTTGCCCTACGATCCGGCCTACGAGACCGCGGCGGGGCCGCTGCCCAACAGCGAGGGCATACCCGGCCTGCCGCCGGTCGATGAGACTCCCAAGACGCCCCCGCCGCCGCCGAAACAAGTTGTCGCACCGGGGAAAACCATGGTCCCTGACCAGGGCTGCGGCGAGGTCTTTTGCGGCGACCGGGCGGCGCGCGATTCGTGCGGAGGAGAATTCCAAGTCTACGCCCGCCGCCATGGACTGCGCGGTTGGTTCGACGGCGTCTGTTGGGAAGGCTGGCTCGACCAAGGGGTCACAATCAATACCCTCAGCCCGCGAAACCGCAGCAACGGCACCGTGACCTTCAACGACCGCTCGAACGAATATCAGCTCAACCAGTTGTACACGCGGCTGGAGCGCGACGTGGACGTGGACGGTAGCCGGTGGGACATCGGCGGGCGGGTCGATCTGCTCTACGGCACCGATTCGATGTTCGTCGAATCTCGTGGGCTGGAACTCCGCGACGACCTCTCGCCGCGGTGGAACGCCCAGCGCTACGGCCTGGCGATGCCGCAATGCTACATGCAGGTCTACTCTCCCTGGGGAACCGGCCTGAGCATGAAGCTCGGCCATTATTATTCGATCCTCGGCTATGAGTCGCCGGAAGCGACGGAGAACTTCTTCTACTCCCACTCCTATCTCCGCCAATACGCCGAGCCGTTCACCGACACCGGTTTCGAGGGCGAGACGCGGCTGGGCGATTTCGCCATCATCGCCGGCATGACCCGCGGCGACAACAACTGGGGCGACAACAACAACGACATGGGCTTCACCGGCGGAGTGAAATGGGCGAACAGTTCGCAGCGGACGGAGATCGCCCTGTGCGTCGACGCCGCCCGCGAGCAGCCCGACCCCAGCACCAACGTCACCACCATTTACAGCCTGGTGGTGCAGCAAAAACTCTGGCAACGGTGGGAGTGTGTTCTTCAGTGCGATTACGGGAACGAGCCGGGGGGCGGCATCGATCGCCCCTCCGCCGCCTGGTACGGCACGGACACGTATCTCTTCTACACGCTCAGCGACGCCTGGAAAGCGGGCATGCGGTTCGAGTGGTTCCGCGACGAAGGCGGCGCCCGCGTCCCGGGCGCTAACCAAACCGCCGATTACTTCGAGTTCACGCCGGGCATCAACTGGACGCCCAGCGAGCGGCTGATCGTCCGCTCCGAACTCCGCTGGGACTGGACCGGCACGCCCGGCTACCATCCCTTCGGCGACGGCGCCCGTTCCAATCAACTGTTGCTGGACTGCGACGTGATCCTGCGGTTCTAGTGTAGTGTCTCGTAAATGAGGTGTCTTATTTTGCGGAGAATAGTGGAGTTGGGTGCCACTGCTGGCTTGTCCAGCAGTGCGGAAGTGCAAAAGCGGTCAACACTGCTGGACAAGCCAGCAGTGGCACCCTCCGCCGCATAAGTAACCCTCTGCGTGAGACACTACACTTGTAGTGTCCGTTGTGGAACGTTCGCGCAGGTTGCACCGGCCTAAGGTTCGCGGAGCATATCCCTCCGAATATAGCCTGTCAAACCACCGTCACATCGATTCTTCTGGTCATTATCGCTCGCGGTAGCCGCGTTTCGCAACGGATTGCCGATGGGGCAGAACTCACGCCCCCGTGAGACACCTGTGGGGCCGTCCACATCTATTTCTGCAGGATGGCGCAAGAGAAAGGGTTGCGCCTGGCGTTCGGACAAAACCCGCTCTGAACAGTGGTGAGAACCAAACCCTCTTCAAATATATCGTACTGGGGAGGGAGAGACGAGGTGGGGTTGCGAGCGCTATAGCGAGGTAGAATGTCACGGTTTGGAGCGGTGAGATTGTGCAATTTTGAAGTCAAGACAAACCCGATCCGATTTTCACTCCCCAAACTCCAATCCGCACCTAGATTTATCGTGCGACATAGTTTTGAACAGGACGGGCAAGCACATTGCAATAGTCCTGAACTGAACATAAAATACGGAAATGACGCGTCGCAGAGCTAATGCCGAACGATCTTCGTCTTGTGGCAACGGGAGTCAGGGCGATGTATCGAACCCGAGTTCCATCTCTTCGACGCTCCTGGATCAGCTTCGGGCCCGGCGGCCGGAGGCTTGGCAACGGCTGGTGCGCCTCTATGGTCCTGTGACTTATCGATGGTGTCGCAGATCGAACCTGACTGCCGAAGACGCGGCCGACGTGGTTCAAGACGTGCTCTCGGCGGTGATGGTCCACTTATCCGACTTCCACCGCGACCGGCCTCAGGACAGTTTCAGCGGGTGGCTGGCCACGATCGCGCGGAACAAGGTGCGCGAGCACTACCGTCGCCGACAGGGCAAGGCCGAGGCCCGCGGCGGCAGCACGGCGCAGCGGCAGTTGGCCGAAATCCCCCAGCCCTCCGATCAAGAACTATCGGACGAGTGCATCCGGCCGGACGCCCAGTCGGCTACCTGCCTGTCGCGGCAGGCGTTGGAAACGATCCGCTCCGAGTTCGAGCCCCGCACTTGGGATGCCTTTTGGCGGGTCAGCGTCGACGGCCGCTCCCCCGCCGACGTGGCCTCCGAGTTGAAGATGAGCGTCCCGGCGGTCTACATGGCCAAATACCGCATCCTCCGCCGCTTCCGGCAGGTACTCGGTGAATTGCCCAAATGACACCGGTCATCATCAGAAGGTTCCGCGGTCGTAAACGATTGGTAGACAAGTAGTTCGGAACAACTTGCAAAATGCTGTTAAACTCCTGCATTCTAGTTATAGGGAGTCAATGACTGCGTAGCTAGGCACGGCTCCTAAACGAATTGTTGACCAGCCCAGGAGATTTTTGCCGTGATCACTGCAATCTGCCCAACCTGCGACATGTTGCGTCAGTATTCCTTGGGATTGCTTCCAGAGGAGCAGGCCGACAGCTTGGCTGGTCACCTCGATTCCTGTCCCGGCTGCCAGGCATTGATCTTGACCCTTGACGATGCCGATGACACCGTGATCGGGCGCTTACGCTGCGCCGGTCGACAACGAATCTTTCGTCGCCGAACCGCAGTTACAGGATGCTTTGGCGGCGGCAATGGCGATGCGTATGCCCGAGGCGCGGGGTTCTGCTCCGTTGGCTGGCAACGATGTGGTTCACTCGGTTGACCTTTCTTCTGCCATGCCCAAAATGCTCGGTGAATACGAACTCTTGGAGGAGTTGGGCCGGGGCGGCATGGGCCGGGTCTACAAGGCGTTGCACACAAAGCTTGACCGGGTGGTGGCCTTGAAGGTTCTGCCGCGCGGTCGAGTTGGCGACGAGAAAGCAATTGCCCGTTTTGAACGTGAGATGAAAGCCGTCGGCCGACTCGCTCATCCCAACATCGTCCAGGCCCACGATGCTCGGGAAATCGAGGGAACTCCGGTGCTCATTATGGAGTTTGTCGACGGGTTAGACCTGGCCGAAATCGTCCGCCGCGTGGGGCCCTTGCCGATGGCGGATGCTTGCGAGTTGGTCCGCCAAGCGGCGTTGGCGCTGCGCTGCGCCCACGAACACGGACTGGTTCATCGCGACATCAAGCCGTCGAACATTATGCTTGCCCACTCCGGCGAGGTGAAGTTGTTGGACCTTGGTCTGGCCCGGTTTTATGCCGATGGCGGCACGGGAATTGAAGTCGCAGTTGAACGGCAACACCAGCGCACGGAGGAAATGACCGACTCGGGCCAGGCGATGGGCACGGCCGACTACATGGCCCCGGAACAGGCCTCGGACAGCCGCTCGGTCGACATCCGCGCCGATCTCTACAGCCTGGGCTGCACCCTTTACAAGCTGCTCAGCGGCCGAGCCCCGTTCAGCGGCCCCGAGTACCGCACCACGCTCGACAAGCTCAACGCCCATCTGCACCAGCCGGCCCCGCCGATCCGCCGTCTCGTCCCCAGTGTGCCGGAGAAGCTGGCCGCTATCGTCGATCGGCTGCTCAGCGAAAGACCCGGCCGACCGGTTTTCCACGCCGGCCGAGGTCGCCGAAGCGCTGGCTCCTTTCACCGACGGCGCCGACCTGGCGGCCCTGTTGGAACGCGCCAAATCGTCCCCTCTCCCGCCGGGAAAGGGCCAGGGTGAGGGTGAACTTTCGCCGCAGCCGCTTGCAGCTTCGCATCGCTTCCGCTCAATCGTGGTGCTGCTCGTCCTCTTGCTCCTGATCGGCGGCCTCGGCTTCGCGGCCGGCATCATGATCCGCATCCACAAAGACGGCCGCGAAACCGCCGTCGAAGTGCCCGAGGGGAGCACGACTCGCATTGGCGCGGACGGCGGAGTCGAAGTCGAATTGTCCGGCACGGCAAAAACTGTCATCAACCCCGCCGCCGACTGGAAGGCGCTGCAAGGCCCGTGGAGGGTCAGGCGCATAGAGATGGGGAACGATGCCGAGACAATTTGGCAAGTGCCCGGCCAAGGGGCCATTGCGATCGGCAAGATCGATCGGCTGGATTTTGGCGATAACTATCTCGATTTGGTGAGTTTGCGGGATGGCTCCTGCCAGACCCTGGTCTATCGTATTGACCCGGCCGCGTCGCCCAAGACAATCAACATTTTCGACCAGGGGCGGAGCGGCACACCGGGTGAGACGTTCGCGCTAGGCAACTATGATGTGCATAATTCACATTTATTTATGCGGTTGGCCAGATTCCTGCCCGCCGTGCAGGGCGATCAGCGGCCTAAGGGTCTTGAGGGCAAGCCTGCGTCCGGCGATGTACTGCTCTTCCTCGAACGCTATCGGCCCTCGAAGGAGGAGCAGGCATTTCTGGGCAACTGGGCTGTGGCCGGCGTGGTCATTGACGGCAAGGCTGTCGGAGAACAACAGATTCGCAGCCAAACAGCCCGCTTTGGCGGCATGTACTTCAATTTTGGCGATTTTGCGGCAGCACGGCAGTTTGGCGGCGTGTGGCGATTGGAAGCCAGCAGTCAACCGAAGACAATTACGCTGTTCAAAATTATTACCGCTGAGCAACGCGAGCAATTCCGCGGTCTCTACAAGTTTGACGGCGACCGGTTGACCATCGCCTATCGCCAGGGCGACTCCCCGCCCGAGAAGTTTGAATCGAAGCCCGGCTCGGGCGTCACTCTATTAGTGCTGAAAAGAACCGAGCCGCCGAAACGGACGGGAGGCGCCAGTCCCTCGATTCGATTGGCCCCGGGCGTTATACCGAACGCGCAAAAACCCCAGGAAGCACCCCTCCAATTCGGCCCGGTGAAGGAATTGGTAATCACCGCGAAGAGCGAACATAAAGGCAACGACGCCCTCGATCTGGCAACCGGAAAACTGCTCGATCTGCCGAAGGATTTCGATAAATGGCCGGCCGACAAGCAAGGCAAGTGGTTCGCCGACAACAACGTCGATCTGTTTGTTGACGTCGTTCTCTCGGCCGGTACATACCCGGTCATGCCTCAGAGAGGCCAACTCGTTCCCGAGGGTTTGAAATTGGCCGCGATTGCGAATGAGCGGTGGGACAACGCCACGGATGAGAAATTGCGTGCGGCATTGGCGTCGATCACTCCTGGAACGGCCGTCATTACGCCTGGACACGCTGACATGCCGGTTGCGGAAGTGCATGAACGACGCGGCACAACGTACTTCGATATTCAATGGGCTCCCCCCATCACCTTCGCCTTCCAAACCCGCAAGGGCGCGCGGGGCATACTGCAAATCCTCCGCTACACCGAAGAACCGCGGGGGATGCGAATCCGTTACAAACTCGTGCAGCAGCCGGCCGCCAATCCCAGCGGGCTCGGCATGTCCGCCGTCAACCCCGCCGCCGAGTTGAAAGCGCTGCAAGGGCGATGGAAGGTCGTCCGTGTCGAGAAAGGAAAGAACGGCGAGACTGCCTGGGCCAATATCTGTGAATTTCCTCTGACGCTTGACCCTGGCACGACAAGCCGTTTTGACTTTGGGGCAGAAAGCGGAGAGCCGTTGACGATCCGGCGCCGCGTATCATACCCCGGACCATACCCCGGACGCCCGGGCGTTGCCAACAGTCAGGGATTCCTTCCCGCTTGGTGGAGCCAGGGTTTCGATTACCGCATTGATCCGACGAAGGAACCCACGACAATCGATATTCTCAACGGTCCTGCAGGCCACGAGACCGGTGCTCCGCCGCGTTTGGCCGCCCTGGGCATTTATGATATCCAAGGCGATGAGATGAAACTCTGTGTGACGGGCATCCTTGCGCAGGTGGTAGGCAACCAGCGTCCCAAAGATTTTTCCGTCGCGCCCGATTCAGGGGACATTCTATTCGTCCTCAAACGATACAAGCCTTCCGAGGACGGAAAAGCCATCCAGGGCGGCTGGGCCATCGTCAGCCAAACCGAGGATGGCAAGCCGGCTTCCAAGGAGCAACTCCGCTATCATTTGCCGGTCGTCGGTATAACCAAAGACGGGTTGCCGATTTTCAGCGAGCAATACTTTGATCGAGCCTATTGGTTCCACAATGGTTTTGTGAGTGCCGGGGGGTCGATCGAAAGTGTCCCGCAGGGTCCTTACGATCTGGATGCAACGAAGAGCCCGAAGGAGATAACAATTTATTGGTTCAAGAATGGGTACTCTGTTAACGATGTTCTCGGCATCTACAAATTCGACGGCGACCGCCTCACCATCGCCTATCGCCAGAACGGTCCCCGGCCGGATAAATTCAAATCAAATCTCCGCTCTGGTGTTAGGCTGCTTGTGCTCGAACGAGCGAAACCGGCAACCAGTTCCAAGCCGGTCGAATCCAAGAAGGGCGAAAGCCGGACGCCTCCTCGCACAACCAAGCCTCTGACCACAACCGACGGCAAGCCCGACAAACAAGCGGTCTTGTCCCTGTTGCGCAAGAGCGCCGCCCGGCAGGCCGACGTAATGCGCAGCGGCCAAGTCGGCATCACATCGACCGATAACAGTTGGCGGTTTGGAATGGGAGAGAAGTTCAACGCAAGTCCATCGACAACCAATATGCAGGGGAAGGTCTGCTTTGACGGTTACGACTGTTATTGCCACCGACGGAAATGAGTTGCCGCCTCTCGCTGACAGTAGCAGGCATCACCCGGCGGTGTTGCGACGGTCGGCCCGTTTCCGGCGACGGGCCTGAGCTTCACGGGATTCCTCTTCCCGCTGCTCCAGCCGGTGCTCAGACTGGGCTTATCACCCCACTGGTACGGCCAACTCCTCGGCGGGCTGCTCGACGGAGCAGGGAAGCGGCTTCCCGTCAATCGGCAACCGAACAAGGAACGTGGTGCCCCCGACCTCGCGGGTCTCGAAATCGATGGACCCACCGTGTTTATCGACGACGATATTGTGTACGATGGACAACCCCTGCCCCGTGCCGCGGCCGACCTCCTTGGTGGTGAAGAAGAGGTCGAAGACCCGGGAGCGGTTTTCCGCGGAGATGCCCAGGCCGTCGTCTTCCACGCGGATTTCCACCCAGGGGTCGTCGATACTTCGTCCGCACGGTGATCCTTCCCATTTTTCCGTCGCAGCCGTGACGATCGGCGATGGCGTGGGCGGCGTTCACCACCAGGTTTACGATCATCCGGTTGATGTCGGTAGGCAGGCAGCAGACCAGCGGCAGTTCGGCGTCGAGATCGGTGACCACCTCGGCCTGGTGCTTCCATTCGCTGCAACTCAGCGTCAGGCGCCAAGGATGGCATGGTTCAGGTCGATCGGCTGTTTTTCTATGTTGGCCGGGTGAGAGAACTCCTTCATCGCGCCGACGATGTTCGCCACGTGATCCACTCCCTCCAGCGATTGCCGGAGGGCCAGCGGAATCTCATCCTTCAAGTAGCCGAGGTCGGCGCGGCGGAGGCGGGCTTCCATCCCTTGAAGCAGGTCCTCCGAAACGGAACCGCTTTTCGCCGCCTGCAAGAGACCGTCGAAGTCGTCCAGCAGTCCGCTGATGTCTTGGAAGGCGCTCTTGCAGGAACCGGGCGTTGTCGCCAATGTATTGGTTGGGCGTGTTGATTTCGTGGGCAATGCCGGCGGCCAGTTTGCCGATCGCCTCCATCCGCTGCACGCGGGCCAATTCCTTCTCCATCCGCTGCTTTTCCAGCAACAGCTTTCGTTGTTGGATCGCCCGGCCCACGACCAGCGGCAAGCACGTTTACGAACCCGCCTTCGAGGTCCTTGACCAAATAGTCGCTCACGCCGAGCTTCATGGCCTCGACGGCGATCCGCTCGTTGCCGGTCCCCGTAACCATGATCGTCGGGGGCAGGTCCCCCCGCTCGGCCATGGCGCGGATCACCTCCACTCCGCTCATGCCGGGCATGGTTCTGATCGACGATCACCGCGCCGTAGCGGTGGGCCTCGCAGGCGGCCAGTCCGGCGGGTCCGTCTTCGGCAGCGTCCACCTCATAGCCCGCCCGCTCCAGGCACTTCCGCACCAACCGCGTCTGCGCCTCGTCATCTTCCATGTAGAGGATTTTTTCGCTCAACGTGATGACTCCTTCCGCGGATGGAAAGACTTCGACGTTATCGGCAAAACGCTCGCGAATGGCGCGGATGTCGGGCAAGGCCCGCAGGAAGGCCGCGTAGACGGTCGGGTCCAGGTGGCTGCCCACCGTGTTTTCCATGATCGAGAGGGCCTCCTCCTCGGGCCGGGCCAAACGGTACGGGCGGTTCGAGGTCAAGGCGTCGAACACGTCGGCCACCGCCACGATCCGCGACTCGATGGGAATCTGCTCGCCGGCCAGCCCCTGCGGATAACCGCCGCCGTCCCATTTCTCGTGGTGCGTCAGCGCGATCGTGGCCGCCATATCCAATACCGGATCGTGATTCTCCAGCGATTTATTGATGGAACTCGGGTCCGCCGCGTACCAGTCGATCAGCGGCACGACGACCTTCGACTGCTCGCGGAGGATTTTCTCGCCGATCTCGCAGTGCCGCTTCATAACGGCCCATTCTTCGTCGCTCAAGGGGCCGGGCTTCAGCAACACGCTGTCGGGGATGCCGATCTTGCCGATGTCGTGCAACGGGGCCGCCAACAAGAGCATCTCCAGCAACTTTTGCGGCATACCCAACTCCACCGCGATGGCCCGGCTGTAGCAGCCCACCCGAATCACGTGGTTCCCCGTGTCTTCGTCGCGGAACTCGGCCGCCATGCCCAGCCGGCAGATGATGTTCATCCGCGCCTGGGCCAAGTCGGTGATTTGCCGCTTCACCGTTTCGCTCAGCGACGTGTTGGCCGCCCGCAGATCGTCCTGATAGGTTTTCGTCTGCAAGACGTTCCGCAGCCGGGCGATCAACTGGCCGGCTTGGACCGGCTTGTTCAACAGGTCGGCGGCGCCGAGCAACAGCGCCTTCTCCTTCAGATCGCGGTCGTTTAACCCGGTCAAAACCACGACTGGAATGTGCTTCGTCCGCTCGCTTTTTTGAATTCGTTCCAACAACTCCAGGCCGCTCAGCCCGGGCATGCAGACGTCGGTCACCACCGCGTCGTAAGGCGCCTTCTGCAGCGCTTTCCAGGCGGCTTCCGGGCAACGCATGAACGTCACGGCCCAGTCTTCCGTCTGGTGATGCAGAGAGCGACGAAGAGCGTCCAGCATCCGCTGGTCGTCGTCCAAAATTAGAATGCGTTTCATCACGGCCTGCCTCCGCGGGTTCCCGCATCTAAAGTCTAGTTCACGGCACGGGATGTGCGCACCCACTCGCAAGGCACCCGACTGAGGAGGTGGAGAAAGGCGGGATAAGCGGAAAATATCAGATCTTACGGCCGATTCTTACTCGCGCCAGGTCGTGGAACAGCAATGGTAGGTTATGCTTCAGCCTCAGCGCGGCGTAGCCCGCGCTGAGGCTGAAGCATAACCTACGCATTGCCGCCCTAACGAAGCCGCCACAACAATTGTGCTAACCAAGATCAGGCTTGATGCCCGATTGTCGCCCGGGCCAGGTCGTGGAATAGCGTCCATCTTGCCCGCAACTCGGCCAGACTATCGCCGCCGAATTTGTCGATCATCGCCCGGGCGATCTCGAATGCCACGACGTTCTCGACGATGCAACTCGCCGCCGCCACCGCGCAGACGTCGCTCCGCGGGCAAGAGGCCTGGGCGGATCGCAAAGTGGACAGGTCCACCGACTCCAGGGGGTCGGCCAAGGTGCAGATCGGTTTCACGGCCGCACGAAGGACGATCGGCTGCGAGTTGCTCATGCCCGCCTCCAGCCCTCCGGCATTGTTCGTCGGGCGCGTGAAACCCAAGGAGGGAGCAGCGGCCAGCGCGGGATCGTAGCGGATCGGATCGTGGACCTCACGGCCGGAGCGCCGCGCCGCCTCGAAACCGAGCCCGATCTCGATCGCCTTGATCGCCGGGACGGACATCACGGCCTGCGCGAGCCGGCCGTCGAGCCGCTCATCCCATCGCGCGTGCGAGCCCAGCCCGAAGGGAACGCCCTCGACGCGGACCTCGACCACTCCGCCGAGCGTGTCCCCGTTGCGCTCGGCCGCGTCGATTACCGCCTTGATTTCGGCGTCCTGTTCCGGGTTGAGCGTGTAGAGTCCGCTCCGGTCGCGGGCGGCGCGCTGCTGTTCGGTGTCGCGGGTAATTGGCTTGACGGCGATGCGGCCGATTTCCACCGCGTAGCCGAAGACCTCGATGCCGAAGGGGGTCAGCAGTTGCCGGACCAGTGCGCCGGCGGCCACTCGGGCGGCGGTCTCCCGCGCGCTGGCCCGCTCCGAAATCCCGCAAATCGACCCGAGATACTTGATCGAACCGCTCAGGTCCCCGTGTCCCGGCCGCGGAGACGCCGGCTCGTCCAATTGGTCGATCCGCTGGTCCCGGTTGGCGATCAACAGGGCGATCGGGCTGCCGATGGTCTTGCCTCGCCGCAGTCCGCTCAGAATTTCGACGCGGTCGGCCTCGATCCGCTGCCGGCCGCCGCGGCCGTAGCCGCCCTGGCGGCGGCGGAGTTCGGCGTCGATCCGCTCCGAGCCGATTTCCACGCCGGCGGGAAACCCGTCGATCAGGGCTATCAGCGCCTTGCCGTGAGATTCGCCCGCTGTGCAGTATCGCAACATAATCGCCGATTCTACCCCAGCGATGGTGATGAGGACAGCGTGCGGGGAATTTGGCCCCGGTATTCACGCAATTTAGCCCCCGCTTCAACAATTTAGCCCCCGGGTAAATACACCGGGGGCATGGCGTGGACTTCTTTCCCGCTCGGCCCCCCGTGAATTCACGGAGAGCCAAATGAAGATGCAGCGGAAATTATTCGCCGACGTAGGGCAACAGCGCCATGAACCGCGCTCGTTTGATGGCCCTGGTCACCGCGTGCTGGCTGACGGCGGTGCAGCCGCTCTTCCGCCGGCTGATGATCTTGCCCTGGCGGTTGGTGAGTTTTTTCAGCAATTCGACGTCTTTATAATCGACGTACATCGGGCGCGGCCGCTTGCCGTCGACGAAGATGGGGTCTTTTTTCTTCGTGCGGACCTTGGATTTTGCCCGCCGTTTGCTGACCTTGTTGACTTGAATTCGCCTTACCATAAAGGATCCCTGGTTCACGAAGCTGGATAGGTTTTATTGGCCCTGCCGCGCCGCCGGCACCTCCCGCAGCGGGGCAAACACAATAGTTTACCAAATAATCGACCTGGGACAAGGCTTGTCGGCAGGAAGTCTTCTCCCGCTCAATAATTCGGCTCGCTGGGCGGGGTGGGGATCGTTTCCCGGCCCGGCTGGGGCATCGGCGCCGGCGGCGGCAATTGCGGGGCCGGGCTGCTCTGACTTGCTCCAGGCTGAGGGAGCGGACTCGCGTTTGCCGGCTGATACAGATAATCGCGGGGACCGCGCGTATAGCCGTACGGCTGCATTCCATAGCCGTAATGTGGATATGGATATGGGTACGCGTAGCGATAGACCACGGGGGGGGCTATCGCCGGCAGCGGCAACGGTGGATACCCGTACCGCATGTATTGCCGATAGGCCAGTTGCGGATTGTAGACATATCCGTAAGGCCTCGCCACGTACCCAAAACCGTACCCAACCACCACCGGGGCCAAGCCCGGATAATAGACCCGGTTTGGCCTCCGAGCTGAGGCGGATGACGTAAGCAACAGGCCCAAGACCACTCCCAAGAAGGGGACAACCAAAGTCGAAATCGTTTTTTTCATGAACCGATACTCCCTGTTTTCGTACTGTATGGGCAAGGGAGCAATCCCTTCGCCGAAGAAGTGTACCGCGCAGCAAAGTCGGCGACAACTGTCCATTACGCCACCCCGACCTGCGGCTGCAATACTTCCGACCGAGGAGATAACCACTAAATCGGCCGGGTTGTATCTAAGACGATAATTGCTAGAATACCACGTGGATGAGCTTTTCTTTTCGCGCTGTTTGTGCGCTTGTTTAAGGAGAAACACGATGTTGGCTACTGCTCCCGGTTGCAAGTTTGACGTTAAACGGGGGCCGGATTGGCTTTTCGTCCGGGTTAAGAATTTCGATCCGAACGAACCGGATTCGCCCCCACTGGCAGAAAGAATCTGGACTTTTTTGCAACAGCACTTCACCTACCGCGTGGTGTTGGAGTTGGATGAAGTGCCGATGTTGAACAGCGCGTGGATCGACGAGTTGCTTGTCTTGTATCAACGGATTCACGAATGCGACGGCATGATGCGGCTCTGCGGCCTGTCGCCGTACAATCTCCGCTTGCTGCACGCCTGCCGCCTGGACGAGCGATTGACTCCGTTCCGCGACTGCCAGGAGGCCGTCATGGGCCGCCCCCGGCAACCGCATAGGCAAGCACAACTACACCGGCAGACGTAGGTTAGCCGCAACCAATGTGCTTGGGCTTAGGCTTGCTGGCCAAGCCTAAGCTAAGCCGTAAAGATTATGCTTCACTAATGGCATAACGGCACACGTAGGTTATGCTTTAGCATAACAAAAGTGCTGCATACCCGTGTGTTATGCCGCGCCGAGCCCGTGTTATGCTGAGGCATAACCTAGGGAAAGCCGGTCTTTCTTGCACGGCTGCGTCTTGAAAGTTGGCGTGATTACACCCAGCAGACTTCCAACTCGTTGGCGATTTCATCCACGCCGTCGATGTGCCGTAAGCGCCTCTTGGGCCATCTGTTTTTGGAAGTAGGTGTTTACGACTCCCCGCAAGGTAACGCGGCCGGAACTGGTCTCGAAGCGTAAATTGCGGCGCGTGACGTAAGGGTTGCGCTCTAAAGCGGTAAGAACCCGATCATCCAAGGGCATGTCGATCATCTTTACTGGCCTGTCTCGGAAAGAATCAGTGAAAAACAGCCATCCAACAGGCGGGTTCGTTCGCTGGCGGAATCCTCCGTCCGCCACCAAAGCATCCGGATTCTTCTATCGGCAAGTTTCCTAGTCCGCGTAGAAATTACCACGGGGGAAACATGGGGGTTCTACGTGACGTGGTCGGATGTTGCGGATTTTACAGGCTAGATGGGCGATCTCCCCGCCGAGGCTGTCTAATCCGAAACATTCGGGTTGCCGAATGGTGTGCCTGCCCCCGAGCAAACCCGACATAGAAAAGTTAGCTCACGTCTTGAGTGCTTGGAGAAAATCGAAAAAATATTTACCGGATAGCACGGGGCGGTAACCCCTGATTATGCTCCGGTCGAACACTAGCCGGGATTATTCATAAACACGAAGGAACATTGTCATTCTGAGCGCAGCGAAGAATCTGGGCTGTTTGCGGCGCATCGGAGATCCTTCGCTGCGCTCAGGATGACGTTTATGAATAATCCGGGCTAGCCCCAAGCGCAAGCGAGGGGGGGAGTAAACGGATTGCCCTCGCTCGCGCTTCGGGCTAGTGAGACCCTTTGCCGGTTTCGCCCAATGGGACGTGAGAAGCGGGCTTACGGTTCGTCCGGCCCATCATCCGATCCGTGAAGCAGCGAGCCGACGGCCAAAATCAGCAGGAGGGAGACTAGATCAATGATCCAAAGGATGCCGCCGCCGAGCGCGATCCGACTCAAAACTCCCTCACCGGCTGCATCTCCCATCCTCCCCAGCATAACAGAGATTCCCAATATTACACAGACGCAGATGGGCAGCAGCAGGGCGCCGGCAACCAGCGTCAGTTGAAATCCACGAGGTATTAGCGGTTGTCTCATGCTCTATCCCATCTATTCTTACCAATTTTGCGGATCGGCAGGGTCGTTGTCAAGGTGGGGCCGATGACAAAAGTCATTCTCCAAGCCACGCAGAAAAGTCCACTTTCTCTACCTGGTTTATGTAATCGGAAATACCGTTAAGTTCCGCGCTGTTTCTCTCGATTAGTGATAGGAGAATACACCGTCTGGTGGAAGGTATGTCTCTTGCGCGCGTCCTTGGGCTGGCGTATAGGGGAATTGGCTCAGCAAAACAAACTGGCGGGCAGAGAAAGTGATGCTAGGCAGGATGCGAAGGCACGGAAATATAGCCGCAGCGGCGGGCGTGCTTTTGCTCTGCGCAATGGCGTCGGGCTGCGTGCAAGGTTTCGGCTGGCTGCATCGCGACCATACCCTCGTAAAACCCAGAGAAACGGCAGCGAATCGGGCCACGCCGGGAGAGAACGGCAATCCCCAAGGCACACCTGACGTCCGCTATGCCAACTTTCAGGACGCCAAGCCGATCCCACCCGAAGCGCCCATCCTCCCCGCACGAGGCGGTCCAATGTCCGGCAAGCCGCCCGCGCCGGAAGAAGTGCCCTTGCCTCATGGTGTACCCGCCGAACGGCCGTCCGCAAACGCCGAAACCGCCAAAACGGCAATTCCGCCGACAGCCGGGAGCCGGAAGCTCATCACTCTGCACGTAGACGATCTCGACGTCCGCAAAGCCCTGGAAATTCTCAGCCGGCAAACCAACCTGAGCATTCTGGTTTCGCCCGGCGTCAGCGGCAATGTGACATTAGACCTGCGGGACAAGACTGCGGAGGAGATTTTGCAGGCCATTGCCCGCCTCTGCCAACTGAGAATTCAGCATGTGGGCGACATGATTTTCGTCACCGCGCTGTCGGAATCGAAGGAGGGCGAGGACGGGAAGCTGCCGGTGCGGGTGTACCACTTGGATTACGCCAAGAGCAGCGACGTCATGAGACGATGATCAAGCCGCTGTTGAGCCCGCGAGGGACCATCAGCAGTTCGCCGGACAGCGAGGTCGGCATCAAGAGCGACGGCGAAAAGGCGGGCGGCAACACCATGGCCGGCGGAGACATCGTGATCGTCCAGGACTACGAAAACGTGCTAAAAGCGATCGACCGCGTCGTGGCCCAGATCGACGTGCAGCCGTATTCAAGTGTTGATCGAGGCGGTGATCGTCAGCGTAAAACTGGAAAAGGACATGGAGTTGGGCGTGAACTTCGCCTTGCTCGACAACGCCCAGAATGTCTTGGGAGTGGTGGGCAAGCGGGGCGGCCATCAACGCCGCGGCCGGTTTCCCGCCGGCCAGCGTCGCAATGTCGACTCACGGCGCGAGCAAGGGATCGACATCGCCGACTCCGATCGCCTACCGCGAACTTCTCACCAGGACACGAACGGCCTGAAATTCGGGCTTCGTCGCCAACAACACCACCGGTTTCGCTACCGGCCGCAACACATTGGTTTCATAAAGCCCTGGAGTCGGCGAGACCAAAGTCCTGGCTTGCCCGCGAATCCTGGTGGTCAACAAGCAACGGGCGGAAATCCAGCTCGGCGACAGGCTGGGCTACAAGACCACGCACCCAGACCCAAACCAGCACGGTCGAAAAAGTCGAGTTCATGGACATCGGCACACTGCTGCGGATTGCGGCCCTTCATCTCGCCGAGGGCATGATCCGCATGGAAATTCATCCGGAACGGAGTTCGGGACAAAATGGATATTCGACGACGTCCCGCAAACAACAACCGCTCAGGTGACCAGCAATGTAATGGTTCCCGACGGGACCACAATCGTCATCGGCGGGTTGATGGACAACGAGAATCGAGATGGATTACGAGGGCATACCATTTTTGTGCCGGCTTCCCTGGATCGGCTCGCTGTTCCGCGAGACACCAACCCCAGCCGGCGGAAGAAGGAATTGGTCGTGATCCTCACGCCGCATATCTGGCGGCCCCAAGCGCCGGGGATGTTGAACTACCTGGGCGAACCGAGGTCTTTGGGACTGGACAGCCGGGTGAGCACGCTTCCGAAGGCGACCGGCGACGACCCGCCGAGCTTGTTCACCATTCCGCCGCAGGCTGCGCCGAGCGATATATCGCCGCCGCCGAAGATTCGCCTGGGCCACGTGAAGCCAAAGCGGCAAACGCCTACCGATTTTTACGCCGTTCCTCGGACCTGCCCGGATCGGGTAATGGAAGTCCCTCCGCCGGAGAGCGCGGAGATTCCCGAGGCGCCCATGCCCGAGGCGGTTTCGCCCTACCCGGACGAAACGAACTAAAGTTGGTTTGGCAGCCGCCGGCAGGGCGGCTCAAATCGCCAACTGGGCCGCCGTGCCGACGGCCGCAAAACGGCAACCCTCCGATTGTAGGGGTCACATCCTACCGTCTATACAACGGGCTGCGATAACCCCCCGATGCAGCTTAAAATCTGCCTGCGTCTCCCCCACCGCCGCCACAAATCCGATTTGACAAGCCTCGGAAAGCGACCTACCCGTTTACTAAAGGGTTTAGGTGGCATGAGCCTCACGGCCACGCGGCTGGTGGGCGGCACACCAAGTGGCCCTGATTTTTAGAGGCGAGTTTTTCACACCCACGTGCCGCCCACGGCACAAAACAAGGGAGACAAGACAGATGTTCCAGAAGTCAGAAGTAGGGACCCGCAAGGGGTTCACACTGGTCGAGTTGGCCGTGGTCATCGTGATCATCGGCGTGTTGGCCGCCTTTGGCGTGCCGCGGTTCCTCAAGTCGGTCGAGCGGTCGAAGGCCTCCGAGGCGTTCCAGTATCTCTCCGCGGTTCGCGCCGCGCAAGAGCGATACCTCGCCAAAGAAGGCATTTACGCCACCAGCGTCGACGACTTGGACATTACCCAATCGACGCCCAAGTATTTCACGCTCGGCACGATTACGGCCGCGCAGACTACTGACGGCGAGCCGACGTGGACGATGACCTTGACCCGGGATTCAACCACGAGCAGCTACGGCGCCTATGAGGTGATTTTCACCAATGACGGTTGGGATTCCACTAACGGAACACTCAACATTGCCACGCTGCCCGACATCAATCCGATGGGCACGTAGCAGCGGCTACCATGCCAGGCAAGCGTATTCGGCGGGCGGCCGATTTGTGGGCCGCCCGCTTTTTTAGGTTTAGCCCCGGCGTCCAGGCCGGGTGCATCACGCAACGGGAAATTGACATCATCTTCCCGGCGTGGACGCCGGGGCTAAACGGAATCTTCCCGGCGTGGACGCCGGGGTGAAACGAACGGCTTCTGCCAAGATCGGGAAAGCCCCCCGCCGCCATGAAAGCACTGCTCTCCAAATTCGCGCTGCAAAAGGGGGTTGGCGTATGTCTGGGCGAGCATGAGATTTCGGTCAGCAAGGTGGCCTTCACCCCACTGGGACCCTTCGAGGAAGCCACGGCCAGCAAGCCGTATTCACCGGACGACCTGGCGGACGTGTTGAAAAAGCTGCTGGACCCCTTGTTGGGCCGCAAGCGCCGCATTCCGGTGGCCGTCGGATTGCCCGGCTCCCATCTCTTCTTCGGCACGCGGCTGTTGGCCGGCGGCGAAGCGCCGTCGGCAGAAGAGATTCTGCACAAAGCGCTCTGTTCGCCGAACATCAGCGTCGACGATTTGACCGCCGACGTGCTCCTGGGCAACGTCCGCAAGTCGTCCGCGGCAACCATCGCCGCCTGCCGGAAGAAATACATGGCTGGGGTGGTGGCGGCCTTGGACGCAATGGGCGTTCGCCCCCTCCGCGCGGAACCGGCGCCCTGCGCCTTGGTGCGGACGGCGGTCGCACGGCGCAAATTCCCCCGCCGGGGCAAGACGACGTTGTGCGTGTTCCTGGGGGAAGCCCAAGGATTGGCCGCGGTAGTCGTCGGCGGCCGGCCCTTGGCCTGGAAGTTGTTCACGCTGCACGCCGGCGCTGACGGGGCGGCCATTCTCTCCGCCGCCCGGACTCTGCTTCGGCAGGGAAAGACTTACGGCATCGAATCGTCTTTCGACTACGTGGTCGTGCATGGCCGCCCGGACCTGCACGAGCGGCTGCGCGAGGAGCAACTGCCCACGAACCTCGGCGTCCGCGTGCTCTGGCAGGACGGCCCGCCGCTGGACGGCGCGGCGACGGCTTACGGATTGGCGGCGGGTTGCCAGAACCAGAACGTAAAGGCGTTCGATCTGGCCCGATCGCTGAAAGCGCGGCCTTCGATCTGGGATATTTTTCCCTGGTGGGACTTCGCCCTTGCCTCGCTGCTGGTCGTCTGGATGGCGGTGACGCTCTTTGCCCATTCGATGAAATTGGACGAAACCTACGCGGCGGTGCGGGCGAAAGCCTCCGGCCTCAAATATCTGAACCTCTCGGATCCGAAAAACCTGGATAAAGACACCGCGCAATTGGAGAAGAAGGTCGAAGCGGTCTACAAGTATCTCGACGGCCGGATCCTGTGGACGGAATTCACCCGCGACGTCTCGGCGCGACTGCCGGCCAACGCCCAAATCAAGTCGTTCAAGGGGGAATGGGCGATGGAGTCGGGCGCAAAAGCCGGGCGCCGAAGAGGTCGCTGACGATCATCGCGGCCGTCCCACAGAAAGCGGACGGCGTCACGCCCCGCGAAGTCGACGAATATCTGGACCAGCTCCGCAAAGATCCGTTGCTGAACCGCGATTTCGGTTCCGTGGAGTTGACCAAGATCGAGCGGGCGCTCGCGCGCGACCGAAGATCGACCGTGGCCGCTTTCACCGTCGTCTGTTTGCCCGGAAATAATCCCCTCCCGAAACACGCCCCGGGCAAAAAGGCCGGAAAGGGGAAAAAATGAGCGAAAACGAATCCCTCGAACGCCGCACCGGCGGGCTCAAGTCCAACCTGCTCGAACAGTTGCACGACCCCGTGCGGCTGAGGTTCTGCGTCATTGCGGCCGTGTTGGCGCTGGGTTACTTCGCCGTCTATAGCCCCATGTACGGAAACATCGTCGAGATGACCAAGAAGATCGAGCGCGACAAAAAACTGATCGGGCTGGCGATCGATAGAGAGAAGTTGCAAAAACAGTACGACGAGTTCAAGGATCGGATTCCAAAGCAGACTGACGGCAAGGAATGGGTCCAGTACGTACTCGACGGCATCCGGCGCTTTCCCCTGAAGCTCGTCAAGCTCGACTGTCCCGAACCGAAGCGGGTCAGCCCCTATCGGGCCATCGTCCTGAAAATCGAGTTGGAAGGAAACTTCTTCGACCTGGACAAGTTTCTGCGTTGGATCGAGTCGAACGGGCGGCTGCTGCGGGTGGATGAAATCTCGATCGCCCCCTCGCGGAGCACGCCGAACGCCATTGTACTGCGGTTGTCGGTAATGGGATTGACGAGTTGACATGGACATTCCACTGGACAAAGTGATTCCCCGGGCCCTGGCGCTGGCCGTAGTGGTATATTGTCTTTGGCCGAGCCTGACGGAGTTTTTCGCGAAACCCCGGCCCCCCGCGCCCGCAACGCTGCCGGAGCTGACCGCCTCACTGCTGTCGCCCACCTTGCCGCCCTTGCCGACGCAAAATCCGTTCGCCGAGGAGGCCCCGGCGGAGGCCCCGGCCGCCACGTCGGCCAACGCGATCCAGTCGGTTCTGAAATCCGCGCCCCGCGGCGGATCGACGCAGCCCGTGGAATCCAAGAGCCGGACGGTCGCCGCCGGGCGGCAAGTCATCACCCGCTCCGGCGAAGGCGAGCGGCCCGCCGCAAAACTCTCCGAACGCGCCGGTCCACGGCCCGTCCTCGAAGCCACTTGCATCGTGGGCGAGCGCCGCTTGGCGGTGATCGACGGCCGCGTGTACGCCCCCAACGATAAGGCCTCGCTGCCGGGTCTGTCGGCGACGCCTTGTGAAGTCGTGGGCGTGCTCCCCTACAAGGTGCTCTTGAAGTGCGGAGACCAGCGTCTGGAATTGACGTATTCCGACGCAGCCTCCAAGTCCGCCTCGGCGGCGAGACCATCGGCCGGGAAGAAGCCCGCCAAACGCGCCGCCCCCACAAAGGCCAAAACGACTAAGAAATGATGCCTATCGTAGGTTATGCTTTAGCATAACGGTGTTTGTTAATTACCTAGCGCGGCGTAGCCGCAACCAATTGTGGTCTTGGGTCTTGGGTCTTAGGTCTTGGGTCTTCGTGCCAAGACCTAAGACCCAAGACCTAAGACCGTCAAAGATTGAGGACGATTTCTCAATCCCAAAAACTAATGGCATAACGTATTATGGCACAAGGTGTTATGCTGAAGCATAACCTACGGAAGCCGGGGCATGGAACTCAAACATGAACAGCAGCGCCGAACTGAAAGATCAGCAACCGCTTCTGGTTCAGCTTCTGCTGTCCAAGGAGCTTCTCTCGACCGAGAAGATGAAGGAGTTGGGCGAGGCCAAGTCGAAGGACAGCAGCCCGCTGGAGTGCATCCTGGCGAAAAATGGGTTCGTGGCCGACCGTCAGATCGCCGAGGCGTACGCCGAGTACCTGCTGATGCCGTTGTACGAGGGGTCGGATCAACAAATCGACCCGCGGCTGGCCGGGATGTTGCCGGAGAAGCTCTGCCGCGATCATTTGTTCGCGCCGGCGGCGATTCGCGACGAAGAGCTGGACGTGGCCTTCGCCACGTTCGACGAAATCATGATGGCCGACGAGCTGCAACTGCTCACCGGCCTGACGGTTCGGCCCATGATCGCACCCTTGTCGGTCGTGGAAAAGATGCTGGACGCCATGTTCCTCTCCGGCTCGGGGGGATTTATCAGCCAGGTGGATGAATATCCGGCGGAGGCGGAAGAGGCGAGTCAAGGCGAGCAACTGGACGAGACGCTGTTGGAGCTGGACCAGGCCCCGCCGCCGGGTCCCGACGGCCGCGTGATCCGCATGGTGAACCAAATACTGGAGCAGGCGATGCGGGTTGGGGCCAGCGACATCCACATCGAGCCCTTCGAGGACTCGTGCGCGATCCGGCTGCGGGTGGACGGCACGCTCCGCGAGTTGGCCCCACCGCCGCGCTCGTTGTTCGTGCCGATCATCTCCCGCTTCAAGATTCTCGCCAAGATGGACATCGCCGAGAAACGGGTGCCGCAGGACGGGGCCATCGCGCTCCGCGGCGGCGGCAAACGCATCGACCTCCGCGTCAGCACCGTGCCCACCGTCTACGGCGAAAAAATGGTCATGCGGCTCCTCGACAAAGGGGCCATCCCCATCGAACTGACCGGACTCGGATTCGACCAGCGGCAGTCGAAGGACCTCATCGAGTCGATCGAGATGCCCCACGGCCTGATGCTGGTCACCGGGCCGACCGGCAGCGGCAAAAGCACCACCCTCTACGCCTGCCTGAACCTGCTGAACAAA
The DNA here is from genome assembly GCA_963733145.1 of uncultured Planctomycetota bacterium. Lineage (GTDB taxonomy): Bacteria > Planctomycetota > Planctomycetia > Pirellulales > Thermoguttaceae > JAHIKV01. The sequence continues at coordinate 156,228 of CAVTCJ010000005.1, forward strand.
CCGGACACCAACATCTGCACGGTCGAAGACCCCGTCGAGTACAAGTTCAAGGGAATGAACCAGGTGCAGGTGAAGACGATGGTCGGCCTGACCTTCGCCAGCGCGCTAAGGGCCTTCCTGCGGCAAGACCCCGACGTCATCATGGTGGGCGAGGTCCGCGACCAGGAGACCGCGCAAATCTGCCTTCGCGCCGCGCTGACCGGCCACTTCGTCCTTTCGACCATCCACACCAACGATTCCCTCTCGGCGGTGAACCGCCTGGTGGACATGGGCATCGAGCCGTTCTTGCTGGCTTCCACGCTGCGGGTGCTGGAGGCCCAGCGGTTGATTCGCCGCCTCTGCAAAGAGTGCAAGGAACCCTACGATTGCGACCCGGAAACGGCCAAGCGGTTCAGTTTTGAGGCGGGAAAAACCCTCTATCGCCCCAAGGGCTGCGACCACTGCCGCGGGGTAGGTTATCGCGGCCGCGTGGGAGTCTTCGAGGTGGTCCGCATCACCAGCCGGATGTCTCACCTGATCCAGACCAAGGCCCCTCTGCCCGAGCTGCGCACCGCGGCACGCGAGGAAGGAATGAAACTCCTCTTGGACAGCGGAATGGACAAGGTGCGGGATGGAATCGCCAGCCTAGAGGACGTTTTAACCGTCGCTTCGAGCAACGAGGAGTAAGGCATCGCGTCATAACAAGTCGATCGCCTATGTTGGACGGATTACCCACCCCGTCCCTAAATTCAGACGAATTGTAAAATCCATCCCGCAATATCGGACGGATCGGGAAATCCGTCCTACGGATAACGCGGGATGCGATAACCGTATCCAAAGGTATATTTTCTCATGAATATGTTCTCCGCAGAGGTTCGTCATGGACCAAATTCAACACACACTTACACATTCAAGGGGTGGACGATGAAGGGGCAACGTCGTTACGAACGTGTGCAATTTTTCTGTCCGGTGAGACTGACCGTGTTGCCGGACGGGCCTGCCATTCCGGCAAACTCTTTCGACATCAGCGCCGGAGGGGTGGGAGTCACGGCCACCGATTTCCTGGACCGGGGAACCGATGTCCGCATCGATTTCCACATCCGCAACGGAGCCGTCAAACCCGCGGTCGAATGTGTCCTGGGCCGCGTCGCCTACTCGGCGGCCGATGAGGGCGGAAACCGCATCGGCATCGAATTCCTGGAACCCATCCGGGAATCGGCGCAACCGGGACTGATGAACAAACTCAGTATGTTTTAGGGAGACCATCCGCCGTGGCGTTTGAAGACTGGTTTATCGCCCATGCCCGCGTCTCGAGCAAGCCGCACAAGAGGATCACCTTGGACGACAAGATGACCTTCTTCCAGCAGCTTTCGACGCTGGTCTCATCCGGCACGCCCTTGTTGCAGGCGCTGCAAATCTGCGCCGATCAGAACCAGAGCCTCAAGTTCCGCCGGGTACTCGCGGAGATCGTGCAGCGGGTTTCGGCGGGAAGCTCGATCCACGCCGCGGCGGCCGATTTCCCCAACGTTTTCCAGAATTACTGGATCGAGGTCATCCGCACCGGCGAAATCACCGGCCAGATGAGCCTGGTGTTGCTCGAATTGAACAAGCAGATTCAAGACACCCGCGCCACCCGCCGCAAAGTCGTCGGCTCGCTGATGTATCCGGCGATCATGATCGTGGTGGCCGTGTTGGCCGTGACCGTCATGCTGTGGCTGGTGGTGCCGGTCTTCGCCAAGATGTTCACGGACATGGGCGCGGAATTGCCCGGCATGACCCAATTCGTCGTCGACGCCTCCGATTTCATCGTCAAATACGGGGCCTACATCTTCGGCGGCGTAATCGCCCTGGCAGTGGCCTTCCGGCAGTACATGAAAACCGACTCCGGCCGCCGCCGCGTGATCGGAATGGGACTGGCCCTGCCCATGTTCGGCGAGCTGATCGTGCAGGCGGCCATGTACCGCTTCGCCTCCAACACGGCTCTGTTGCTCAAGAGCGGCATCCCCATGTTGGAAACCATCACCGCGCTGGAAGGAGTCTTCCATACCAATCCCATCTATCGCGAAGCCATCGTCCGCGTCCATGACCGGGTCTCCTCCGGCCGGCCGCTGGGCACCTCGCTCGAAGAAACCGGACTCTTCACCACCATGATCTCCAACATGGTCCGCATCGGCGAAGAATCCGGCCAGTTGGCGTCAGTGATGGACCAGATCGCCCCCTACTACAAAGAAAAAATGGAAAGCCTGATCGGCAAAGTCACGAAATTGCTCGAACCGGTAATCATCATGGGGATGGGCGTCACCGTGGCCGGCTTGATGATGTCCATCTACCTGCCGATGTTCGAGATGGCCGGAAAAATCAAATAACCATGCGAACGAAGCCGTTGGAACTCGAAATATCATCGTTGCCGCCGTTTAGCAGTGGCCGTGTCCACACGCCGTTTAGCGGCCGCCGGCACGGCGGCCCCGGAGCGTTCCCCGCACCGCCGTGCCGGCGGCGGCTAAACGGGTATAGCACCCCCGCCGCCTTCACCCTCGTCGAGGTGATGATCGTGCTGATGGTCGTCGCCGTCATGACCGCCTTCTGCATCCCCTCGTATCAGCGGGCCTTGGAACAGTCGCGGGCCAACGTCGCCGGCGCAAACCTGCGGGCCATCTGGGCCGCACAGCGGCTATACTGGCTCGAATACCACACTTATGCCGGAGACGCAAACGATATTGCGAAAGGAATTACCGATCTGGGGGGGATGGGAGTTCTTGATCTCCGGAGCATGGGTTCCGCCGGTGGGTATGAGTATTATATCCAAATCGACCCGCCCCCCACGGCCGAAACCTTCAAGGCGGCGGCCAGGCGCACCGACATCAACAATTTTTGGAACGGCACACTCACGATCGACCGAACCGGCCTCATCGAGGGCGAGATCACTGCCGGAGACGGAACTGTAATTACTCCCGGATCACAATGAACCGGTCGCAAAACCGCCCATTTCCATACATGTCGTTTATCACAGTTCACTCACGATCGGTCGAGTCAAATTGCCGGCGGCCGGCAGCCGCCGGAAGGTGCTCGGAATACGGGCCACTTTCCCAGCGTCTGTGGGCCGCCGGCTATTTGCTGGCTACTGCCGAAAGTAGGGTGGGTCAAGCGAAGCGCAGCCCCACCGCCGTTTTTCCCGCAGTTGGTGGGGCTGCGCTTCGCTTGACCCACCCTACACGGACTTGCCTGGTTCGCCCGCCCCGCGGCGCCACGTTCATCGAGTTCGTCGTGGCGATGGTCGTGCTGGGGGCGGCCTTGGCGGGTATGTTTCCGCTCCTGATTGTGCAATCCCGATCCTTGGAATCTCTCGAACTCCGATATACAGGAGAGGGGGCAGAGAATCAATCACGTCGAATACGAACACAAAGACAATCCAGACAAAGGTTGGTTCCCCCCCATCCTCCGCCGGGATATAAAGGTGAAAATCGACCGTGACAAACGCGAGAAATTACGCCAACTGGTGCCTTCTGCCGTCCAATGACGCCTGGGCGCGAAAACTCGGCGCCGCCGCAAAGCTCTACTGGGTGAATCCGGAAGTTCCCCTGCCAGTTCCCCCGACAGAGACCGCGCCGAAACGGATCGTCGACGACGATGACGGTTATGTCGAGGAAAGCGGAGGGGAGTGGACGCCCTCCAGCGAAGATGGAGGGTACGGCAATGATTCGCGGCGACACGAACCCGCCAACCCAAAACCGGCGGCCGCGTGGACGATAACCTCTCTCACTCCCGGTCGATACAACGTGTATGCGACGTGGCCTGCCTGGGCCGAGATGCCGGATGCCGAAAACGCCACATTCACTGTCTACACAGTCGCCGAGGGAGCGGAATCGCAATACGGCGATCCCGTGCCGGTGAACCAGTATTCGCCGCCCAGCGGCATCGAATACGAAGACCGCTCCTGGCAACTGTTGACGCCCGATCCCTGCTCGGTCGAGAGCAACAGCAAAAACGTGGGGATCAGGGTCCGCATCACGGCTTTAACGGCCACCGACGGCATCGTCGCCGACGCCATATTGCTCGTCCCCGTCGATAACGAAGTCAAGTTGCTTTCCGTCGTGCGGTCGACATCGGCGCCGGAGGAGACGACCGCCAAGGTGCGCGTTACGCTAGTGGAGCATTGACCGACATGGACCGCCGATTATCCACCGACGCACCGCATCGCCCGGGCTTCACGCTCATAGAAATGATGATCGTCAGCGGTCTGATGGCCTTTCTGGCGATACTTCTCTCGTCGGCCTGGAGCGGCCTGGGCCGCTCGGCCGCGGACGTGTCCGTGCGAAGCCAACTCCTCCAGGAACTGGATCTGGCCGTGGCCTCCTTGAGCCGCGACCTGGGCGGCAGCTTTCCGATACCCTTCAACCTGCCGCCGTCCGACACCGATTATGGTGAGAAGAACGATTGGAAGCTCGTAACATGCCGACAGGGCGCCAACAACGAATTTGGCAACACATTGGAACTGCAATATCAAAAAGGCGACGATAAAATATCCGTCAGCTATGAATTGGCCCCGGACCCCGACGGAGACGTTACGACCAGGATATTGGTCCGCAAAACAATCGATACGGAATCTAACGAGTCAACCTTCACCGTGGCCCGATGCTTAGACGCCATGAGAGTATCGTGGGACGACGACAAATGGACCACCATTGAATTGACGTTCACCGAAAGCCGGCCGTTCGCGGAGTATACTAGAAAATGCACGTTGAAAGCGGAATACCTGCCGCACTGACCATGATTGAGCGTGACGGTGATAATGTCGCGAATAATAGCCGGAGGCTAACAGCCTCCGGAGGGAATACCCGCTATTCGAGCACATTCCGGAGGCGGTTAGCCTCCGGCTATTACGACCGCTGCAATCCGGCAGTCAATAAACGCCCCGCCCGCCGCGGCTTTGCCCTGCTGCTGGTGCTGGTCTTCGTGGTCCTCTTCCTGGCCATGCTGGGCGTGGCCTGGCGGCAAATCGGCGCCGTGCTGCGGATCGAGTCCGCCCGGGCCAGGCAGATGACCCGCGACGACGGCAGCCTCCTCGCCGTGGCCAAGGCGCTGCGCCTGCTTGAGACGACCTCCGACCTATCACTTATCGGACCCAGCTATAGATTCAAAACCACTATAGACGGGGAAGACAAGTGGTACACGGTGACATTCAGTCACGATTCCGATTGGACCGTAACCGCGATTGCCGTCCCCGGCCCGACCGAAGATGCTGATTTGCCTCCGATCCTTCCTCTCCCCCAACCACCATGACGAACAACTCCGATCCGACAACGCAGCCACGTTCCGAATCACCAGCCGAAGCAACCAATCCGCCCGGCGAGAAACGCAGCCAATCCGACCGCCGCCAACGGCCCACCGGCGTCCGGGGCGGCTTTCCCCCGGCCGGAAACCGCATGCGCAGCCGCCGCGCCGACGAGCATCGGAACCCTTATTTCGTCGACCGCTACACCGCGCTGATGTTTGCCGTTGTGTTGATGCTGATCATCGCCTCGATCGTGGACGCCGTTCTGACCATCCGCTTGATCGAGGCCGGCGGCAGCGAGATCAATCCCCTGATGGGCCATCTGCTCAGCTACGGAACGCTCCCCTTTTTGTTGGGAAAGTACCTGCTGACGGTCGTCGGCCTGCCGCTGCTGGTGATCTTCAAAAATCACTACCTTTTCCACACCCGCTTCCGCGTCGGATACCTGATTCCGGCACTGGTGCTGCTGTACGCCGTCCTGATTTCCTATCAACTCGTGCTGATCCACAATTACGCGTCCTTCGCCGTGTAGCGGCAGAGTCGTGGTGGACTGGAATCCCCCGGCGTAGCACCCCTTCGCGTAACCCGAATCGGCGCGTATAATTAAGTATCTCCGGCAAACGGCAGCGCTTTGCCGCCCGCGCCGAGGATACATTAGTACGGCCGAAAATTATCGGAGAACCTGTTTTGCATATCGTCAAATATCCGCATCCCACCCTTCGGCACAAGTCGAAACCCTTGCAACGGGTTGACGGCGAGGTGAAAAATATCGTCGCCGAGATGTTCGACCTGATGTACGAGCATAAAGGCGTCGGCCTGGCCGCCAACCAGGTCGATCTCCCCTACCGCCTGTTCATCATCAACCTCGAGGGCGATCCGGACAAGGCCGAGGGCTTCGTCTTCATCAACCCGGTCATCACCCGCCGCAGCGGGACCGTCGAAGCGGAGGAGGGTTGCCTGAGCTTCCCCGAGATATACGCCCCCGTCCGGCGTTCCGCCAAAATCGAAATGACCGCGTACAACCTCGCCGGCGAGGAGGTCAATTATCGGCTGGACGGTTTTTTCGCCCGCGCCATCCAGCACGAATACGACCACCTCGACGGCATCCTGTTCATCGACCGGCTCTCGCCCGCCGCGTTGCTGTCGACCAAAGAGGCGTTGTCCGATCTGGAACTGGAGTATCAAGGCAGCCTGGAACGGGGCGCGATCCCGACGGAAGGCAAAATCGCCGCCCGGCTGAGCCGAACTGGAATCGTTGAGGACGTAACATTGTAGCACAGCCGCCCCCGGCTGTGCATTGTCGAGCAGCCGCCCCCGGCTGTGCGGAATCCCAAGACAGCCGAGGGCGGCTGTCCTACATAAATACTGGAATCAGTTCGTAATGCGATTACTGATGCTGGGCACGGGCCCCTTCGCCGTGCCGACGTTCCGCGCGCTGCTCGATTCACGCCACGCCACGGCGGCCCTGGTCACTTCGCCGCCGGCCATTCATCGCGGCAAGCCGGTCCCGCCGGTCAGCTCGATCCGCTCGTTGGCCGAGCAACACGGCCTGCCGATCTTCGATCCCCCGGATATAAACGCCCCGGAGTTCCAAACCCGGCTGGCCGATTTCGCGGCCGATCTGCTGGTCGTCTGCGACTATGGGCAAATCCTGGCCCCGGCCACGCTGGCCGCCGCCCGGCTCGGCGGCGTCAACCTGCACGCCTCGCTGCTGCCGAAGTATCGCGGCGCGGCCCCGATCAATTGGGCCATCTACCACGGCGAGACCGAAACCGGCGTGACCGTGATCCATGTCACCGCCAAGCTCGACGCCGGCCCGTGCATCGCCCAGATGCGGACAGAGATCGGCCCGGACGAAACCGCCCCGCAGGTCGAGGCCCGGCTGGCCGAGGTCGGCGCCCGGCTGATCTGCGAGACGATCGACCGGCTGGCCGTGGGCGACGTGCCGGCGCTGCCCCAGGACCCGGCCTTGGCGACCAAGGCCCCGCGGCTGAAAAAGACCGACGGGGCCATCGACTGGGCCCGCCCGGCCGAGGCCATTCGCAATCAGGTCCGGGCGCTCGAGCCGTGGCCGAAAACGTACACCTTCTGGCATCCGGCGGCCGGCCCTCCATTGCGGCTCATCTTCGGACCGCTGTCGGTGGTCGATTGCGCTCCGGCGGCGCCCGGCTCGATCATTGAGGCATCCGGCGACCGTCTGCTGATTGCCGCCGGTCAATCCGCCGTCGCCCCCGCCTCGGTCCAGCCCGCCGGCAAGCGGATGATGACCATCGCCGAGTTCCTCCGCGGCCACCAAGTCCAGCCGGGCGACCGATGTAGGGCTTAGGTCTTGGGTCTTAGGTCTTAGGTCTTAGGTCTTGGGGCTTGGGTCTTGGGCGATTCCGTTGCGAAACCGCAAGCGGTTTGCTGAACGTGTGGAACGGTCGATCCGTGAAGATACTTCAGAATCGGCCATCTTTGAACTGGAATCCGTATAAGACCTAAGACCCAAGACCCAAGCCCTAAGCCCTAAGCCCTAAGCCCCAAGACCCAAGACCTAAGACCCGCTGGCATCATAGCCGCATTCGGCCTATAATCTGCTTTCCGCCAAGGTCAATTCACCCCCACACCCCCTCCTTTCCGCTGGAGAATCCCATGAAATCAAATCGTCCCACTCGTATCGTGTCGGTGCTGATTCTGTTGGCCGCTGCGCTGGCCGCGGTCGCGGTCGCCAAAGAGTCGCCGCCCTGGTCGATTACGCCCGTGCCGCGCAAGGACGCCTGGTGGCAACAGCGTCAGGCCGAGAAGAACGCCCGGATCAAACAGGGCCACGTCGATCTGTTGTTCATCGGCGACTCGATCACCCACAGTTGGGAGAACGGCGGCAAGCAGGTCTGGGACAAGTATTACGCCAAGCGAAACGCCGTGAACCTCGGCTTCGGCGGTGACCGCGTGGAGCACGTCCTCTGGCGGCTCGAGCACGGCAACCTCGACGGCATCGCGCCCAAGCTGGCCGTGCTGATGATCGGCACGAACAACGCCGCCAGCCCGCCGGGCAAAATCGCCCAGGGCATCGAGTTGGACGTGGCCAAAATCCGCGAAAAACTCCCCCGCACCAAAATCCTCGTGCTGGCCATCTTCCCCCGCGGCAAGAACGGCCAGGACCGCCTCCGCCAGTCCACCCAAAAAACCAACGAGCTGATCTCGAAGGCCTGGGCCGGCGACGACATGGTGACGTACCTCGACATCGGCCGAAAATTCCTCGAACCCGACGGCACGCTCAGCAAGGACATCATGCCCGACTATCTGCATCCCAACGCCAAGGGCTACGAAATCTGGGCCGAGGCCATCGAGCCGACCGTGAAAAAACTGATGGGCGAGAAATGACCACGCACAACTTGTTCGACGGCATCCCGGCCGAACTGCCCGAGGAATTGTGTACCACGCTGCACGAGTCCCGGGCAGTGCGCATCGAGCGGATCGTCTCGCGGGGCCACGTCTCGCCGCCCGGCTTCTGGTACGACCAGGACGACGACGAATGGGTGCTCCTCCTCCAGGGCGGCGCCGCAGTCGAGTTCGCCGACCGCCCCGAGCCGGTCGAACTCCAACCCGGCTCATACCTGCACGTCCCCGCCCACGTCAAACACCGCGTCGCCTCCACAAAGGCGACGGAGAAGACGGTGTGGCTGGCGATTCACTACCGGGTCTAGGCGAATATCGGCGCGCCTGACTTCGAGGTCCCTACCGGTTGAAATACCACTTCATCAGCGCGAAAAAGACGATGGTAGCCAGCCCAATTAGTATCCAGGTGAGGGAATTCATGACAGGCGGTCCTTTTCTACAAGACGTATGTATCGGTCCCCGAATTGCCGCCTTCAATCCTCGATCGGCGGGTAGATCACCAATAAATCATGGCGGGAACGCCTCATAAGCAGCCCCTTGAAAGCCGGACCGTTCACCGCCGAAGGCCAACGCGGCATATGCGTCTTCGCGGCTGATGTTCGGATAGGCTTCCAACATCATTTCGATGTTGTCTCCGCCGGAAAGGGCGCCGAGAATGTTCGACACCAACACCCGCGTCCCCCTAATGACCGGACGGCCGTGGCAGATTTACGGATGAATCTGAATTCGCTCGTGCATGGACGCTCCTCCTCAATCGGTAGTATATGACTATTCTACCCCTTCCAACAAGGCGGGAAACCAAGCATTTTCCGCTTTTGAGTTGCCGGTTTCTCGCTCCACACAGCAACGTCAGGCAAGACCATAGCCCCGCATCCCCGAACCCCGAGTCCCGAACCCCGCATCCCCGCCCTCCGTTACATGCGTCCCGATTCAGTGGTATAATCGTTTAGCGAACCTAGAGAAGACATGCCCGAGATTACCGTCAACGACGTTCTGGAAGCGGGAGTAGTGGGTGCCGGCGGGGCCGGATTCCCCACCCACGTCAAACTCGCCGCCAAGGCCGACACCCTGCTGCTGAACGCGGCCGAGTGCGAGCCCTTGCTGCATAAAGACAAGGAAGTCCTCCGCGCCAAAGCCGACGACGTGATCGCCGGCATGGCCGCCGGAATGCGGCTCGTCGGGGCCGAGCGGGCCGTCGTCGGCATCAAGGAAAAATACCGCGACGTGATCGACCTGCTGCGGACAAAACTACCCCGCGGCATGGAAGTCGCCCCGCTCCGCGACGCCTACCCGGCCGGCGACGAATTCATCCTCGTCTACGACATTTTGAAGCGCGTGATTCCGCCGGGCGGAATCCCCCTGAACGTGGGCGCGGTCGTGCTGAACGTCGAGACGGCGATGAACGTCGCCCGGGCCGCCGATCACCCGGTAGCCGAAAAATACCTCTCCGTCGCCGGCGCGGTCGCCGAGCCGGTCACGCTGCGGGTTCCGGTCGGCGTTACCCTGGCCCAGTGCGTGGCGGCCGCCGGCGGAGCGACCGTGCCCGATGCGAACTACATCGTCGGCGGCGTGATGATGGGCTACCTCGAAGAGAACCACGACACGCTGGTCGACAAGACGACCGGCGGCGTCGTCGTGCTGCCCGGCGACCACGTCGTGGTCCGCCGCCGCCGGCAGGACTGGCAGCAGATCACCCGCATCGGCCGCAGTGCCTGCGACCAGTGCAGCTTCTGCACCGAACTTTGTCCGCGCTGGCTGCTGGGCCATCCCATCGAGCCGCATCGGGCCATGCGGAGCCTCGAGTTCAATCTGGTCGGCGAGGCGAACGTCGTCGGCACGCAGTTCTGCTGCGAGTGCAACCTGTGCAGCTTATACTCCTGCCCCGAGGACCTCGACCCGAAAAACGTCTGCACTCAAAATAAGCGGAAAATAGCGGCTGAAAAGAAACGCTGGCAGAATCCCCCATTCAATCCGCAGCGGCCGGAGATGCACCTGGAAAACCGCAAGGCCCCCATGCCGCGACTGATTACCAAACTCGGCCTGCGGCAGTTCCGCAACGTCGGCCCGCTCATCGACGACCTGATGCCGGCCGATCGGGTCGGCATCAAGCTGAAACAGCACATCGGCGCACCGTGCGAACCGATTGTCGGCGTAGGTGATACCGTTGCAATAGGCCAGCCGATCGGCCGCCCGCCGGTGACCGACGGCCGTCCGGCCCTCGGCGCCCCGGTCCATGCCTCGATCGCCGGCCGGGTGACGAAGATCGAGGGCGGCGTGGTGTGGATCGAAAAATAGTACGGAGTACGAAGTACGGAGTGGGAGGTACGGACGTGGAAGAATGGAGTAGGAAGTACGGAGTACGGAGTGGGAAGTACGAACGTAGATACACGAAGTAGGAAGCACGGAGTAGGAAGTACGGAGTTGGCACTACGGAGTAGGAAGTACGGAGCACGGAGTGGGAAGTACGAACGTAGATGCACGGAGTCGCAGGTGCAGAACGGCGGGTGATTTTCTTTGCTCGCCACTTTCTGCGCACTCCGTACTCGTTACTCCGTACTCATTACTCTGTACTCATCGCCCGACGCTTAGCACTCAACATTCATTGCGAAACCGCAAGCGGAAATCGACGTTTATCCAACTGACAACCAAAAACTAACCACTAGCAACTAGCCACTGACATGTCCCCCAAGGCCATCGGCGCCGTCGAGCTTTCCAGCATCGGCATCGGATACCAGATCGAAGACGAGATGCTCAAGGCCGCCGCGGTCGAAGTGCGGATCGCCCGGACAATCTGCTCGGGCAAGTATCTGATCGTCGTCGGCGGCGGCGTGAGCGACGTGGAGGCGGCCGTGCAGGCGGGCCTGACCGCCGCCAGCGACGCCATCATCGACCACCTCGTGATCCCCAACGTCCACCCGGCGGTGTTCCCGGCGCTGGGCCAGTCGGTCGCCCTGGAAGAGAGCGACCTGGGCGCGCTGGGCGTGCTGGAGACCTTCAGCGGCGTGAGCGTGATCGCCGCGGCCGACGCCGCCGCCAAGGCCGCCCGGGTTACGCTCTTCCGCATCCACGTGGCGATGGCCCTGGGCGGTAAGGGGCTCTGCCTGATGACCGGCACGGTCTCGGACGTGCGGGCGGGCATCCAAGTCGCCGCCGAGGAAGCCCGGCGCCGGGGGCTGCTGGTCTCCGAGATCGTCATCCCCCGCCCCAGCCGCGAGCTGTTCGGCGATTATTTGTAGGACAGGTTGTCAACCTGTCCCAAGTTGGATTGTGGCATTTTTGGGGACAGGTTGACAACCTGTCCTGCATTGACCTACGGCGTGAAATCGGCGTCGGCCTCGATGCCTTCGACGAATCGGGCCAGCAGATCGGCGGCGCGGTCCAGGTCCTCCAGCGAGATCATCTCGACCGGGCTGTGCATGTAGCGGTTCGGAATGCTGACCAGGCCCGTCGCCACGCCGGCGCGGTTCACCTGGATCGCGTTGGCGTCGGTGCCGGTGGCCTTGGGCGAGGCCACCAACTGATATTCGATCTGGTTGCCGTCGGCCGATTCGATCAGCCGCGCGACGACCTTATGATTCATGTTAGGACCGCGATGGATCACCGGACCCTTGCCCAAGCGCACGTCGCCCTCTTCCTTCTTCTCGATCGTCGGACAATCGGTCGAGAAGGTGACGTCGACGGCCACGCCGACGTGCGGATCGACGCCGAACGCGCTGGTCTGGGCGCCGCGGAGCCCGAGTTCCTCTTGGACGGTCGAGACGGCATACAGGCCGCATTTCAGTTTGCCCGACTCCGTGGCCCGGCGCAGCGCCTCGATCACCACCCAGCAGCCGGTCTTGTCGTCCATCGCCGGCGAGACGGCCATTCCGTTGGGCATCTCGCGGAAGGCCAGCTCGACCGTGAGCGCGTCGCCGATGCGGACCATTTTCAGGGCCTCGTCCTTGTTCGCCGCGCCGATGTCCAGCCAGAGGTCCTTCATCTTCGGCACTTGCTTCTTCTCTTCCTCGTTCAGCAGGTGGATCGGCTTGCGGGCGATCACACCGAAGACCGGCCCGGCGTCGGTCCACACGGTCATCCGCTGGCCGACCAGTATTATCGGGTCCCAGCCGCCGATGGGCCGGACGTACACGAAGCCCTCGTCGTCGACGTGCTGCACGATCAGGCCGATCTGGTCGCAGTGGCCGGCCAGCATGACCCGAAACGGGGCCGAGGGGTTCTTCACCACGATGACGTTGCCGTGCAAGTCGGTGCGGACCTCGTCGGCGAAATCCCGGACGTAATCGCGGACGAGCTGCTGTATGGCGCTTTCATAGCCCGACGGGCTGGGGGTTTCCAAAAGCTTGCGGAAGAAATCGAGGGCTGTAGGGTTCAAGGCGTGGTCCTTTGCTTAATGTGATCTGAGAGGTCCCGACGATAATCCGGTAAGTATGGCAATTATGGAGCATAATGCAACACCCGCGAGACATTGTGAGCGGGTAACCGTTCACGGGGCGGCAGGGGACTGGTCCATTTTTCGGCGAGAAAAAGTGATTTCATCAATAAACCGTGGGCCGAAAACACGGACCTGTCCCCCTCCCGCCGCCCCAAGGGGACAGTCCCATTTTCGCGGCGGTAAAGCCAATCCGCAAGGCAACGTCTCTCGCGCCGCGAAAATTGGGACAGTCCCCTGTGAACGGTTGCGTGAGCGGCAAAATTCCGCCGCATACTTGACGTTCTTCGGCCGCGTGTCATACGATAACGGGCGGTGCTGCTCGGGGGGCAGTGATGTGTGCTGGTTGTAGGAGGCGTCTCTCAACGCCGTTTGCGGCGTCGTAATCCTGAAAATTCGGCGATGAGAGTCGCCTCTCACATTTATATCACGGCGGTCAATATGGAAGTCGCAAAAGTCGCCATCGTCGGATACGGAGCGGTCGGCGCCGGCGTCGCCCGGTTGCTGCTGAACAACGCCGCGCGGATTGCCCGCTTCGCCGGCAAGCGCGTGGAACTGGTCCGCGTGGTGGACACCGACCTGAGGCGGTCGCGCAGCTTCTCCCTGCCGCCGAACTTGTTGACCGCCGACTTGAACAGCGTCATCGACGACCCGGAAATCGTCGCCGTCGTGGAACTGGTCAGCGGCCAGGAACCTGCCCGGGACATCGTCCTCAAGCTGCTCGACAGCGGCAAAGACATCGTCACGGCCAACAAGGCCCTGCTGGCCGAACACGGCGAGGAACTTTTCGAGCGGGCGCGAAGCGCCGGGCGGTCGATCGCCTTCGAGGCCGCCGTGGCCGGCGGAATCCCCGTCGTCGCCGCGATCACCGAGTGCCTGACGGCCAACCAGATCGAGTCCATCCACGCGATCCTCAACGGCACGACCAACTTCATCCTCACGCAGATGGAGGAACACGACAGCGAGTACGAGGTGGCCCTGGCCGAGGCCCAGCAATGCGGCTACGCCGAGGCCAATCCCGCGCTGGACGTGGGCGGCGGCGACACCGCCCAGAAGCTGGCCATCCTGGCCCATCTCGCTTTCGGCGCGAGGGTCGACTGGCGCGACATCCCGCGCATCGGAATCAACGTCGTGGACGTCGCCGACGTCCGCTACGCGCGGGAATTGGGCTATACCATCAAGCTGCTGGCGGTGGCCGAGCTTGTGCCCGAGGGGCTCGAACTGCACGTCTCGCCCACGCTGGTCCGCCACGGCACGCCTTTGGCCGAGGTCCGCGGGGCATACAACGCGGTCCGCGTCGTCGGCGACGCGGTGGGACAGGTGTTTCTGCACGGCCTGGGCGCGGGCCAGATGCCCACCGCGTCGGCCGTGGTCGCCGATCTGATCGACACCATCGTGGGCCGCGCCGCCATCTCGTTCCGGACGTTGAACTTCTGGCCCGCCGACGCGAAATCGCCCGTTCCCTTGCGAAATCCCGCCAACGTCCCCGGCCGCTTCTATCTGCGGCTGAACGTGGACGATCGATCCAACGTGATGTCGGAAATCACCGGCATCCTCGGCCGGCACAACATCTCCATCGCCTCGATCATTCAGCACGAAACGGAGGAAGATTCCGACTCCAACGCGGTCCCGCTGGTTATTATGACCCACACCTCGCCCGAAGGCGCGTTGGCCGACGCCATGAAGTCGATCGGACAAATCTCCTGCGTCCATCCGGGCAGCGTGCGGATGAGAGTCAGAGATTAGAGAAGTCGGGGTTCGGGGATTCGGGACTCGGGGTTCGGGGAACGACGAATCCCGAATGGCTATTCCCGAATCCCCAAACCCCTAACCCGCATTGATCGTCAGAATAGTAATGCAAGACCGTTTAGCAGCCGCCGGCACGGCGGCTTGCGGCGGAACCAGGGCCGTCGTACCGACGGCCGCTAAACGACGCGGCCAAGGGGGACAGTCCCTTTCCCGCCGAGAAAATGGGACAGTCCCCTCCCCAATCCCCGAACCCCGAATCCCCGAACCCCGAACCCCCGAACCCCCGAACCCCGATGAAATACGCCTTAATCATCCCCGACGGGTGCGCCGACGAGCCGCAGGAATCGCTGGGCGGAAAGACGCCGCTGCAAGCCGCCCGGTTGCCGGCGATGGACGCCGTCGCCGCGTCGGGCGTCGTCGGGCGGACCAATAATACGCCCCAATCACTCCCGCCCGGGTCCGACGTGGCCAACCTCTGTTTGCTGGGATACAATCCGCTCGAATACTTCACCGGCCGTGCGCCCTGGAGGCCGCCGCCCAAGGCATCGAACTCGGGCCAGACGATTGGGCCGCGCGCTGCAATCTGGTCACCGTCGAAGATGGGACTATGAGGAGTTTCAACGCCGGGCACATCACTTCAGAGGAAGCGGCGGAACTGCTCGACGAACTGCAAGCACGGCTCGGCAGCGAGCGGCTGGAATTTCACCCCGGCGTGAGTTATCGGAACTTGCTGATTTTCCGCGCCTCGGACGAGCCGTTTCCCTTCTCAGCCGAAACTCGCGCCACCCCGCCCCACGACCTGACCGGTCGGACGGTGTCGAACGATTTGCCCCGCGGGCCGGGCGGCGATCTGCTCGGTCGCCTGATGAGCGAAAGCGCTTTGCTGTTGGCGGACCATCCGGTAAACGTCGCCCGGCGGGCGGCGGGCAAACCGCCGGCCACGCAAATCTGGCTCTGGGGACTCGGCCGCGTGCCGCGGCTGACGCCCTTCGCCGAACTCTACGGCATACAAGGCGCCATGATTACGGCCGTCGATCTGCTCCGTGGACTGGCCGCGCTGATCGGGTGGCCGAGGATCGAAGTCCCCGGGGCCACCGGCTACTTCGACACCGACTACGCCGCCAAAGGCCGCTACGCCGTCGAAACGCTCGACCGAGCCGACCTGGTCTGCGTCCACGTCGAGGCGACCGACGAGGCATCGCACGAAGGCAACGTCGCCGCCAAGGTCGAGGCCCTCGAACAGATCGACCGGCACATCGTCGCCCCGCTCCACGAGGCGCTCAAACGTCACGGACGATACCGCATCCTGATTTCGCCGGACCACCCCACGCCGCTGCGGACCAAGACCCACGCCCACGGCCTCGTCCCCTTCGCCCTGGCCGGCGAGGGCATCGAACCGGACTCGGCCACGGCCTACGACGATCCGACCGCCGACCGCTCAAACCTCTGCTTCGACGAGGGATGGCGGCTGATGGGATACTTTCTGGGAACGTGCAGATATTAGTAGTCGTAGGTTATGCTTCAGCATAACTCATTAGCCACCAAGACGTTTCGTTATGCTAAAGCATAACCTACGTCTGATCTAACCCATTCTATGTGCCATATTTCTGTCATAAGATGGCATATTTGTTCATATATCTGCTTGCAATCATTCAGAGTATATGGGATAATCTGAATAGAAGATGCTACTTTCCCCTATTACCGGTGCCATAATGCTGGTCGAAGAACGTCGGGATCGAGTGTTGGAGCTGGTTCGATTGAGCCGATTTGCTTCGCTGCCGGAGCTGGCCGAGCAACTTGAGGTCTCGGAATCGACCATCCGCCGCGATCTGGAGCAGTTGGAGAAGCAGGGTGCGGCCCGGCGCATTCACGGCGGTGTTCTATATACCGGCGTTTCGCCGAAACTCCCCCATTTCGACCTCCAACAGCCGGCGGAATGGGAAAAGAAGCGTTCCATAGCCGCTGCCGCCGAGCGATTGATCGAAGACGGCGATGCCATACTTCTGGATGGAGGCAGTACCACCTACGAGTTAGCCAGACTACTCGTCGGCCGCCCCTTGCACGTCGTTACCACCTCGCTGCCGGTGGCCAATCTGTTCGCCTCCGATGCCAGCAGCGACCTAGTATTGATAGGCGGAAATATCTGCCCGCGGTCAGGGGTCGCACGCGGTCCCTATGCCGACCGGATGTTGTCGATGGTGCGGGTGCGGAAGACGATCTTCAGCGTGGCGGGCGTCTGCGACGAAGGGTTCTTCAACAACGACTTGATGCTGGTCGAAACGGAGCGGGCGATGATGGGGGCGGCCGCCGAGGTGATCGTCGTCGCCGACAGCACGAAGTTCGGCCGGCAAAGCCTGACCCACCTCTGTCCGCTCGGCGCCGTACAGCACCTGATCGTCGATGACGGAATTACGCCCGAGTGGCGCGACAAGGTGCGGGCGGCGGGGGTGAACTTGATCGTTGCGGAAACGAACACAATAGCAGTCGTTTAGCAGCCGCCGGCACGGCGGCTGGCGGCGCCGCGAGGGCCGCCGTGCCGGCGGCCGCTAAACGGTTTTTTGGACGCCTGTGTGCCAAAGCGAATAATCAACCCGACAAAATATGACAACATGAGCATCGCATCGCCCACCCTTGACCGCAGCGCCGTCGAGCGGATCGTCCGCGAGATCGTCTTGGCGCAGCTCGGCGGTCCGCCGGGAAAACCGAACCTGGTGGTGAGCGTTTCCGCACGCCACGTCCATCTGACAGACGAGGCCGTGGAAACGCTCTTCGGCCCCGGCCACAAGCTGACCGTAGCGAAGGACTTGTACCAGGACGGATATTTTGCGGCCGAAGAGACGCTGATGATCGTCGGTCCGCGGCGACGAATGTTGCCCAGCGTACGGATTCTCGGGCCGACGCGGTCTGATAATCAGGTCGAGCTGGCGCTGACCGACGGGATTTCGCTGGGCATCGACCTGCCGATCCGCGCCAGCGGCAGCATTGAGGGAACGCCCGGCTGCGTGTTGGTCGGCCCGCGGGGAGTACTGGAACTCAGCCGCGGCCTGATCCGCGCCGAGCGGCACGTCCACATGTCGCCCGCCGATGCCGAATTCTACGGCGTATCGGACGGCGCCCGCATGAGTCTGCGGGTCGCCTCCCCCTGCGCCGCCACGTTCCACGATCTATTGGTGCGGGTGGGAAAGAAAATCAAGCTCGAAGTGCATCTCGACACCGACGAGGGCAATGCCTGCGATATTGACCACGCCGCGAGCGTGGAATTGTTGAAGACGTAATTTTACCACCGGAGTTTATCGTTTCTGGAGAAAAATCATGGCAAAATCAATGGAAGCGTTGGGTATGATCGAGACCAAGGGCTTCGTGGTCCTGGTCGAGGCCACCGACGCGATGCTCAAAGCGGCCAACGTCCAGTTCTTGGGCTGGGACAAGGTCGGCAGCGGGCTGGTCAGCGCGTTCGTGACCGGCGACGTGGCCGCGGTTAAGGCCGCCACCGACGCCGGCGCGGCAGCCGGCGGACGAATCGGCGAAGTGATCAGCGTGCAGGTCATTCCCCGGCCGCACGAAGACCTCGAAACCGTCCTGCCGCCGCCCGCCAAAAAGGCCGCGGGGTAAAAAACCTTTGTAGCACAGTCGCCCTCGGCTGTGCGAAGATCTGGTGCTGCTGAATATAGTCGAATCTTAGTCACAGCCGAGGGCGGCTGTGCTACATGTCCGAATCAAGAACCGTTTACACAAGGGATACCACTGCGATGCAAGACGCCATTGGATTGATCGAAACCAAGGGCCTCGTTTCACTGGTCGAAGCGACCGACGCCATGGCCAAGGCCGCCAACGTGAAGATCATCAAGCGCGTGCAGATCGGCGGCGGATTGGTGACCACCATAGTCCGCGGCGACGTGGGGAGCGTGCGGGCAGCCGTCGAGGCCGGCGCCAACGCCGCCTCCGCTGTCGGAGAACTCGTGGCCAGCCACATTATTCCTCGGCCCGCCGACGGCGTGGTTGCGGCCTATTTGAGCTAAAAGGGAACAGGGATCAGGGGCCGGGGGCCAGAGACATTGCACAGCATGAAGCCTCTGACCTCCAACCCCTGACCCCTGATCCCTGCCCCCTGACTATGTACATCCTCGTTGCCAACCTCGGATCGACGAGCTTCAAGTACCGGCTGTTCGACATGGCCGGCGGAACTCAGCTTGCGCACGGCGGCATCGAACGGATCGGTTCGCCCGAGAGCCGCTGCACGGCCGAGATCGGCGGCCGGCACGAGGAGCGGACAGCACGCGTAGCGGACCACGCCGAGGCGGTCCGGCAGTGTCTGGTCCAATTGACCGACCGGCAGACGGGTTGCCTTGCCGACTCGTCGGAAATCTCGGCCATCGCCTTCAAGGCGGTCCACGGCGGCCGGCTGAGCGGAGTGCAAAGGGTAACGCCCGACGTGCTGGCCGCGATGGAGGAGTTCGCCGAGGTGGCCCCGGCCCATAATCCGCCCTACGTCGCAGCCATGCGTCTGTTGAGCGAAAAGCTGCCGGAGATTCCGCTGGTGGCGGCCTTCGAGACCGACTTTCACCGCACCATCCCCGACCGCAACCGCTATTACGCCGTTCCCTACGACTGGGCGCAGGATTGCCTGGTCCGCCGCTGGGGCTTTCACGGCGCGAGCCATCGCTACATCGCCGAGCGGACGGCGGAACTGATCGGGCCCGGGCGGCGGATCATTTCCTGCCACCTGGGCGGATCGAGTTCCATCTGCGCAATCCGGGACGGACAAAGCGTCGCCACGAGCATGGGATTCAGCCCGCAGAGCGGGCTGCCCCAGAACAACCGCGCCGGCGACATCGACCCCTTTGTGCTCCCGGCGGTGATGCGGCGCACCGGCAAATCGCTCGAGGAACTGCTCGTCGAATTGAGCAGCCGCGGCGGACTGCTGGGCCTGAGCGGCACAAGCGGCGATATCCGCGACGTCGAGCAAGCGGCGGCCGCCGGCGACGTCCGGGCCAAGCTGGCCTGGGACGTTTTCGTCGCGGCCGTGCGGCATTATCTCGGCGCGTATCTGGTCGAACTGGGCGGCGCAGACGCGATTGTGTTTACCGGCGGGATCGGCGAGAACCGGCCCGCCTTTCGCGCGGCCGTCTGCCGCGACCTCGAAGAATTGGGCATCGCGCTCGACATGGAAGCGAACGAATCGGCCGCCGGCGAGGCGAAAATCAGCGCCCCCGGCAGCCGCGTGCAAATCTGGATCGTGCCGACCAACGAGGAACTGATTGTCGCCCGGCAGGCCGCGAAACTGCTCTCGGAGGGATAACCCATGTTGATCGCAAAAGTCACCGGATCGCTCGTTTCGACCGAAAAAGTCGGCTCGATCGTCGGCCACAAGCTGCTGATGGTCGAACCATATCGCCTCGATCCGAAAACCCGCCGCGGGCTTGTGACCACCGGCCGGTCGATGGTCGCCGTCGACACGGTGGGCGCCGGCGAAGGCGAGTTCGTGCTGATCACCCAAGGCTCCAGCGCCCGGCTCACGCCGGAGACCAAGTCGCTGCCGGTCGATACGGTCATCATCGGCATCATCGACACCGTACACGTCGAGCATCAGTGCGTGTACGACAAGGAGGGAGGAGTGAAGAGGGAAGAGGGAAGAGAGAAAAGGATGAAGGATGAAGGATGAGGGATGAAATAATCGTGACAACGTCTTGTGCGCCAACCCGCCGCTTGCGGTTTCGCAATGAACCGCCCGCCAACCTATTTCCACTGACAACTGACAACTTCCATGCAAATCGACGAAACACTAGTCCGTAATGTGGTCGAGCAGGTCCTGACGCGGTTGAGCGGCAATGGCGACGGCACCGCGGCGGCGGGCCGCGTCCAAAACCGATTCGGTCTGTTCACCGACGCGGATCGGGCCGTCGCGGCCGCCCGTGATGCCTTCGAGCAGCTTTCCCGCCGCTCGATCGAGGATCGCCGCCGGGCGATTTCCCATATCCGCCGCATCGCCGTCGATCAGGCGGTCGAGCTCGGCACGATGGAAATGGAAGAGACCCGCATCGGACGGCTCCAGCACAAGATCGAAAAGATCGAGACCGTCGGCCGGATGGCGCCCGGCGTGGAGTTCATGCGGAGCGAGGCCTTCAGCGGCGACCACGGACTGGCGGTGATCGAGCACGCCCCGTTCGGCGTGATTGCCGCCGTCACGCCGGTGACGCACTCGCTGCCCACCCTGACCGGCAACGCCATCAACATGCTTGCCGCCGGCAACACGGTGGTCTTCAATCCGCATCCCAGCGGCCGGCGCGTGGCGGCCAAGGGCGTCCGGCGCTACAACGAGGCGATCTACCAGGACCTCGGACTGGACAACCTAATTTGCGTCATCACCGAGCCGACAATCGAGTCGGCCAATGCCCTGTTCCAGCACCGGGGCATCAATTTGATCTGCGTCACCGGCGGGCCGGGCGTGGCCCGAGCGGCCCTGCAGCAGGCCAAACGAGCCGTCGTCGCTGGCCCCGGAAACCCGCCCGTGGTGGTCGACGAAACCGCCGACCTCGACCGCGCCGCGCGTGCGATCATCCAAGGCGGGGCCTACGATAACAACCTGCTCTGCATCGCCGAGAAACAGATCTTCGCCGTCGGCGAGATTTTCGACCAACTGATGGCCGCCCTGGAGCGGGCCGGCGCGGTCCGCTTGAACGACGCCGAAATCCGCGCCCTGACCCAGAAGGCCATCACCTCGGTAGGCCAAGGCGACGAGAAACACAACGTGCCGCAGAAGGAGTTCATCGGCCGCGACGCCGCGGAGCTGGCCCGGGCGGCGGGCCGAACCGTCACGCCCGACGTGGAGCTCCTCTTCGGCGAAACCGACGAGTCGAACCCCTTCGTGCCGGTCGAGCAGATGATGCCCTTCGTGCCGCTGGTCCGCTGCCGCGACGTCGACGAGGCGATCGACAAGGCCCAGCGGAGCGAACACGGCTTCCGCCACACGGCGATCATCCACTCGAACAACGTCCGCAACATGACCAAGATGGGCAAGACGAATGGACACCACGCTGTTCGTCAAGAACGGTCCCAGCATGGCCGCCCTGGGGCTCGGCGGCGAGGGATATTGCTCGTTTTCCATCGCCGGGCCGACCGGCGAGGGCGTGACAAATCCGCTGACGTTCACCCGCGAGCGGCGTTGCTCGATGGTCGATGATCTGCGAATACTGGGGAAATAGTGGAGAGTGAAGAGTGGAGAGGGGAGAGGGGAGAGGGGAGAGTAACACGAAGGAACATTGTCATTCTGAGCGCAGCGAAGAATCTGGGCTGGTTGCGGTGCAGCGGAGATCCTTCGCTGCGCTCAGGATGACGTTTAGAAATACCCGCATTAGCATCCAGTTGAATGCGTCAGAAGCGTAAGGATTCATTCCATGTTTCTCGGCCGCGTAATGGGCAACGCCACCGCAACGGTAAAGCATCCTTCGATGGAAGGCTGGAGGCTGTTGCTGGTCATGGCCCTGCAGGCCGACGAAAAAACGATCGAAGGCGACCCGATCCTGGTGGTCGATTCGATCGGCGCCGGAATAGGACAAACCGTAATTATTACCAGCGACGGCATCGGCGCCCGCGAGTTGTTGGGCTGCGATAACACGCCCGTCCGCTGGTCGGTTTTGGGGATACGTGATCCGTGAACATTTCGTCGAACGACATAGAACGAGTGGTCCGCGAGGTATTGGCCGAGCTCGGCACTGCGCCGATAGGAAAGAATCAGAAGAGAGAAGAGGGAAGAGAGAAGAGGGATCAACAAGGGCTGGCCGCTTTAGCGGCCAGTGCGTCGGACAGCGACCTGGTCGTCGATTCCCGGGTGGTCTCGATCAGCGACCTGCTCGGCCGGTTGGATTCGGTCCGCCGGGTGATCGTTTCGCGCCGGGCGATCGTGACCCCGGCCTTGCGCGACGAACTGCTCCGCCGCGGGATCGCCTTGGTGCATGCCGATCCGGAAGACAACAGCCGGCCGCCGGTTTGCCTGACGATGATTGCGTCGGGGACCGATTTCGACGCAGCGCCGTTGGCGGCCGCCCTCGAACGTGAGGGGGTTCGCGTCCGGCGTTCGGAATCCGATTGCCTGCTGGCCGCGGTCGACGAACTGGCCAAGGAAATCGCGGGGCCAAATACGCTTGGCGTGTTGCTGACCGCGCACGCAGCCGCGGGGTTGTGTCTGGCGAACCGGACATCGGGCGTTCGCGCCATCGGCGCCGCCGACGCCGCGGAAGCCGGTCGGGCCGCCGCCGCCGTCGGGGCAAACCTATTGGTCGCCGACCCGCGGGCGGGGAGCTATTTCCAGTTGAAACAGACGGTCGCGGAGTTTGCCCGCGGCGGAATCCGCCCCTGCCCGGCGGTGTTCCGCGAGCGGTTGACGTGAGTGGAACTAAAGTTAATGGATGGATTGAAATGCGAATTGCCGACGTAGTAGGAACCGTTACGCTCAATCGCGCCCATCCCAGCATGTTCGGCGCGAGCGTCAAACTGGTCACGCCGCTGAGTTGGGACAATCTGGCCGGCCGCTGGGACGAGCGGCTCGACGAGATCGCCGTCTACGACGAACTGGGAGCGGGCCTCGGCAGCCGCATCGCCATCAGCGAGGGGCGCGAAGCGGCCATGCCCTTCAATCCCAACGTCAAACCCGTCGACGCCTACAACGCGGCCATACTCGACAACCTGAATTACGAACCGCCAACTTTGGAATTATCATAAGTGCATCCCAATAACGTAAACCTCGTTCGTTTAGCCCCGGCGTCCACGCCGGGTGGATGGAACCAATCTTCACTCCAATTTCTACCCGGCGTGGACGCCGGGGCTAAACGAACGACATCCATTCATCGTGCAACATCGAGACAGTGAACGCCATGGAAAACATCCACAAAATCAAGCAGGAAATCTGCGACATCGGCGATCGGCTCTATAAGAAGGGCTTTGCCGCCGCCAACGACGGCAACATCAGCTACCGCGCCGGCGAGAACCAGGTCGTCTGCACGCCGACGATGATCTCAAAGGGCTTTATGAAACCCGACGACCTCTGCGTCGTGGATATCGGCGGCAAGCAGATCGGCGGGCGGCGGAAAATGACCAGCGAGATCAAGCTGCACCTGGCGATCATGAAGGAGCGGCCGGAGATCAAGTCGGTGGTGCATTGCCATCCGCCGCACGCCACGGCCTTCGGCATCGCCCGCGAGCCGGTGCCGATGTGCGTCTTGCCGGAAGTGGAAATCTTCCTCGGCGACGTGCCCATCGCCAAGTATGAAACGCCCGGCAGCCAGGAGTTCGCCGACACGATCCTGCCGTTCGTCCACAAGTCGAACGTGATCATCCTGGCCAACCACGGCACGGTCAGCTTCGGCGAGAGCGTCGAGCGGGCCTATTGGTGGACGGAAATCCTCGACGCTTACTGCCGCATGTTGATGTTGGCCCGCGGGCTCGGCTCGGTCAATTATTTCAGCGAGCCGGAGGCCCGGGCCTTGCTCAGCCTGAAGCAGAAATGGGGCTTCGCCGATCCCCGGCTGGAGACGAAGAATTGCGATATATGCGCCAACGACACCTTCCGCGAAAGTTGGTGCGCGGCCGGCGTGGCGCCCAAGGCGTTTCACCCGCCCCGATTTTCCCCAGCCGGCGGCAACGGCTTGGCCGCGGCCGGCGCATCGACGGATCAGGAAGCGTTGATCCAATCGATCACCGATCGCGTGATGGCCGCGCTGGGCGGCCGGGCGTAAGAAAATGTAGGGTCCGTGAAGCGCAACGGCCGTTTAGCGGCCGACGGCACATCGGCCCGGACTCGGCCACAAGCCGCCGTGCCCGCGGCTGCTAAACGGTGTTGCTTTCTATTTGTCGAGCGATATTTTATCGGCTGAAGATTCGCCGCCGATGATGGTGCATGGGCGCGGGCGTGCCGTTCGAGGCCACGTCGAGCGTGTAGCCCGGCCGGTACAGCGGCTTGACGATCGTTTCCAGGCCGGGGATGTTGGTGGATTTCAGGTTCTTGGCGTCCCATTCCACCTTTTCGCCCTGTCCGGTGGCGGCCACCCAGACGGCCAGATTGCCGAGCAGGATGGTCTCGGTCAGTCCGCCGGCATAGTCGGGGAAGTTCGACATGGCCGGCTCGCCACCCTTGATGGCGCGGACGAATTCCTCGAAGTGCCCCGGCGATTCAACCCATTTCGCCTCGGGCATTTTGGCGCCGCCGATCAGGTGCGGCCCACCGTCGTCGTCCGGTCCGGCGTAGTCGCCCGGCGCGTAGAGCTTGCCTTTTTCACCGACCGTCAGGGAGCCGCTGCGGTTGATCGATTCGCCCTCGAAGAGTTCCTTGTCCGGGCGCTTGCCGCCGTCGTACCAGGTGAACTTGACCGGAGGACGGCCGTTCAATTCGGGGAACTCGAACGTGATCATCGACCATTTGGGATAATAGTCGCCGTTGTGGCCGGAGGTCTCGGCCTGGACGGACACCGGATCGCGGAGGTTCAGGGCCATGTAGGGCAGGTTTACCGTGTGGCAGGCCATGTCGCCCAAGGCGCCGCTGCCGAAATCCCACCATCCCCGCCAGGCAAACGGATGATAGCCCGTGGCATAGGGGCGGACGGGCGAGGGACCAAGCCAGACGTTCCAATCCAGTTGTTTCGGGCAAGGAATGGACTTGGCGCGATCGCTGCCTTGTGGCCAGATCGGCCGATTGGTCCACACGTGGACTTCGCTGATCTTGCCCAAGGCGCCGGACTTGATCACCGCGGCCGCGCGGCGGAGCGAGCTGGCTGGCGGTGTATTGATTGCCCATCTGCGTGGCGACCTTTTGCTGGCGGGCCACCTCGGCCATCAGCCGGGCCTCGTAGATCGTGCGGGTCAACGGCTTCTGGCAGAAGCAATTCAATCCCATCCGCATGGCCATCAACGCCGCCGGGGCATGGTTGTGATCGGGGATGCTGACCGTCACCGCGTCCAGGCTGCCGCCCATCTCGTCGAGCATCTTGCGGTAATCGGTGTATCGCTTGGCCTTGGGAAACCGCTTCTCGCCGGCGATGTTCAACGTCTTTTCATCGACGTCGCAGATGGCGACCATGTCGCCGGAGTTCCCGGCGTCGCGGGAATCGCTCGATCCTTTGCCGCCGACGCCGATGCTGGCGAAGGCGATCCGCTCGTTGGGCGACGCGCTTTCCTTGGCTTGAACCCCGCCGGCAACCCAAAAGCCGACTCCCGTCGCGGCCGACGCTTGCATAAACTGACGACGATTGGCAAGAGTTGACATTGATTTCGACTCCTTTTAGAAGGAAAGAATATGGGCCTGAAACTTGTTTGGCCTCGCCGCGGCGCGGTGGGGTAGGACGGCGTGGAACCGATCGAGGGCCATCGGTCAAACCTCAAGAATAGCGACTTATAAGCGGTTGTGCAAGGCTCTCAGTCGCGTTATCACCCCTTAGGAGGGTTATCTCCAACAGCCGCCGCAGCCCGCAGCCCGCCATTTGCAAGCCCTGCGCATATCCATTATCCTGGTTGGTGTTTAATTGGAATGACGTGACCGTCCATTATTTCCGTAGTTCATTGTATATTGATGTTCAGAAAACTAATGCAACCGTCTGTTTAGCGGCCGTCGGCACGACAGCCCGTGTTCCGCCGCAGGCCGACGTACCGTCGGCCGCTAAACGGTTGCATTTCTTATCTGACTGTCAACAGCCCCGGCGTCCACGCCGGGAAATATCGCTGTGCAGACTCACCCGGCGTGGACGCCGGGGCTAAACCTAGGGGAGATCGTGCTATGAAACGTCGTTTTGCTCCATTCTTGGCCCTGGGGCTTCTTTGCCTGCTGAACGGCAACATATCACTGGCCGCGCCGGCCGATGCCATTGGGCGCATCCGGGACCTCGGCGGCAAGATCAAATATGACTCCGCCAAGCAGGTCATTGCCGTCGATCTCATGGAACGCCAAACCACTGACGCCGACATAAAATTGCTCGCCCAGTTGCCCCATCTGCGGAAACTGGTCCTGTGGGGCGCCGAGATTCACGACCAGGGCGTGAAACAACTGGCGGATTTCCCCAAGCTCACCGACCTGGTGCTGGAAAACACCGAGGTCACCGACGACGGACTGAAGGTCCTCGAAAAGATGCCGCGACTGAAATCGCTCAACCTCCGCCGGAGCACGTACCTCACCGACGCCGCGCTGGCGGAAGTGAAAAAATTGCCGAACCTGCAATATCTTTCGCTCCTCTACAACAATTTCACCGACGAGGGAATGGCCTACTTGAAGGGACTCGACAAACTCCGTTTGCTCGACATCCGCGGCTGCGTGCAGATTACCGACGCCGGACTGGAGCAGCTCAAGGGGCTGACCAACCTCCGCAGCCTGAAGCTCCGCAACACCGCCGTGACCGACGCCGGCCTGGCCTGCCTGGCGGGCATGACGCAACTGACCACCCTTTCCATCGAGGACGCACAGATCACCGACGAGGGGCTGGACGTCTTGAAAAAGCTCGACAAGCTCCAGGACCTGGGCATCTTCCGCTGCTACTATATCAGCGACGACGCCTTCAAGGCCCTCTCGGGACTCGTGCGGCTGAGGCGGCTTACCTTCCGCGATACGGCGATCGACGGCTCGGGGCTGACGTACATCAAGAACGCCAAAGGGCTCGAGCGGCTCGATCTCAGCGAGACGCAAGCCGACGACAAGGCCTTGAACATCATCGCCGGCTTTCCCAAACTGGAATGGATTGATCTCTGGCACACTCGCATCACCGATGCCGGCTTGCAGCATCTCACGGCCCTCAAGCACCTCAAGTCTCTGATCCTCACCGATACCAACGTCACCGACGCCGGCT
Source organism: uncultured Planctomycetota bacterium (assembly GCA_963733145.1). Taxonomy (GTDB): domain Bacteria; phylum Planctomycetota; class Planctomycetia; order Pirellulales; family Thermoguttaceae; genus JAHIKV01. The sequence continues at coordinate 183,859 of CAVTCJ010000005.1, forward strand.
TGGCCTCGCTCGGCGCGATCACGAGTTTGGAGCATCTCGTCCTCAAGCAAACCAAGATCACCGACGCCGGTGCGGAGCAACTAAAGAATCTCAAAAATCTCAAATCGCTCGATCTGAACCAGACCAAGGTCGGCCAGGAGGCCGCCGACCGCCTGCGGCAGGAGCTGCCGAAATGCAAAATTGAGCGGCTGTAAGGTCAATCGCAGGGTGCGTTAACCCGGATTATTCATAAACACGAAGGAACATTGTCATTCTGAGCGCAGCGAAGAATCTGGGCTGTTTGCGGCGCATCGGAGATCCTTCGCTGCGCTCAAGATGACGTTTATGAATAATCCGGGTTAAACGCACCACACACAACAGACAGAGCGTAGGGTGGGAGAAACGAAGCGCGGTCCCACCAATAGTGATGAAGACAGTGGTGGGACCGCGCTCCGCTTGTCCCACCCTACGAGGAGAGCCCCTCCAGGAACGACTTCAACTCGTCGTAGTATTCGCGCGGCATCGGATCGTTGTGGTCGTGGCCGGGAAGAAGCAGGAAACGCTTCGGCTCGTTGGCGGCCTCGAACAAGCGGCGGCCGAGCCGCAAGGGAACGATCGTATCGGCGTCGCCGTGGGCTTGCAGCAGCGGCCCGTGATAGTTTCCGATAATGGCCGCCGAGTCGAAGCGGTTCCGCATCAGCCAGCGCACCGGCAACCACGGATAGTGACAGGCGGCCGCTTCGGGCAGCGAATCGAAGGTGCTTTCCAGGACCAGACCGCGAGCGCCGTCGCGGGCGGCGAGGTCGACCGCCACGGCCCCGCCGATCGACTCGCCCAGCAGCACGATGTCGCGCTCGGGAATCTTTTCGCGGGCAGCCAGCCACGCGCGGGCCGCCCGGGCGTCGGCCAGAACGCCCGGCCCGGTCGGCTTCCCCTCGCTGCGGCCGTAGCCCTGGTAATCGAAGATCAACACCGACGCGCCGCCGTAATCGTGCAGGATTTTCAGTGCGTCGGCGCGATGGGTTACGTTGCCGGCGTTGCCGTGGCAGAACAGAATCGTCGCCCGAGGGTGCGGATGCGGCACGTACCAGCCGTGTAGCCGAGTGCCGTCGCCGGACTGAAACCAGGCGTCCTCAAACTGAATACCGCTGGGCCGCCACTCGCCGCGGGGGTAACGGCTCGGAATGAAAATCAGCGCGTTTTCCAGAAACATGGCGGTCAACAGCACGAGGAGATAGCAGATTATCGGAAAGCGGACGATTCGCCACGCCCATCCCCAAGGGGAACGCCTCGAGGCGAAAGGTCTTTCGGTCGAATCCATCGGAACGCCGCCGTGTTGGACGGTAGAACAACAATCCGTAGTTCCAGATTCGGACGCATTTCCGTTTAGCGGCCGTCGGCACGACGGCCCCGTTAGCTTCCCGGGCCGTCGTACCGACAGCCGTATTCAGCCGGACAACCAAACGCCACGACCTCGCGCCGCGGCTGTCGCGGGACGAGGTCGGCGGCTTTCAGGCGTTACATTGTCTCAACGGAACTTGTAGTTCGGATTCTTGATGTCGAAATCGGCGTCGGTGAATCCGTTGTTCAGCTTCAGATTCAAGTAGGTGTACTCTTCCATCAACTCCGGCGCCCCGCCAGGCTCTTTCGGCCAATCGTAGGATTCGTAGCGGATCGGCATGTTATATTCCTTGTCGACGAAAATCCGCGCCAGGTGGAAGAGGAAGTTGCGGCGGGGCACCGGATGGGTGACCTCGATGCAGGTGCAGACGCGGCCGTTGATCTTGGCTCCCTCGTAAAACTTCACCTCGCACTCGCCGTACTTGATGTCCTTCTCGGCAACCTCGACCAACCGGCGGGTGAGGTTGAGGATGCCCAACTCGGTCAGCGGATAGCGCTGGTCCCGCATGGCGATCGGTCCGTCGGGCTTGATCGAGACGGTGCCGAACATCGTGTTCCTGATGCCCACCGTATGCGCCCACATGTTGCCGTTGTTCTTTCCCTCGACAAAGATCACTTCCTGGCCCTTGATGTCGGCCGGGGCCAGAAAGTACATGTAGACGCTGAACGGCTTCTGCCGCAATTTGACGAACATGTATTGATAGTCGAGCAGCTTGCCGCCGATCCGCTCGCGCTTGGCCAGCGTGGCCGAATAATCCTGCATCTTCTCCACGTTCTCCAAGCCGGAGTAAGCCCAGCGGAGCGCGGGCATCAAGGGGTGTTCGTTGGGCTGACCGGGGGCCAGCAACGGCGCCGCCGCGGCCGCTTTCGCCGCTTCCGAGCGCTCGGCCACGTGGAGAGCCGGACGACGTGTCTGAGGTTGGGCCTGTGCCGGCGCCGACGGAGCGGGTTGAGCCGGATTCGAGGCCATGGGAGCGGCCTGCGACGTGGCGCCGGAAGCGGGCGGTCGGGCCGCCATCCTTTCAGGTCCGGCGGCCAACGCCGACTGCACTGCTGCCGGCAATAGACACGCGGCGCAGCACAGCACCATCGGCAGCCAACACCGCAACTCGATTTTCCTTGCGCTCATCAATCTTCCTCCTTGTGAGGCATCGCCATGCTGCCGACGGCAGGCCGTGGACGGCGGTTTGGGCGGCGCCGGTATCTGCTTCCTGGAAATACGATCCATCGTTGGCGGGGCAAACCGCGTGCCAACCTGCCGGGTTCAACGCAGTTGATGTTAGTTTAGGCGAGATGCGGCGGCAATAGTAGCGCTTCCATCCAATATATCCGCAAAACCCGCTCCCGCCTATACGAAACCTCTTCGACCTTATCGCATATTATACCGGTCATAATTACAATGTTTAGGACCGCAATGTCCCTTTGCCCAATCGTTGAGATACCCCCTTGCGTAACATCCACCAGCAATTGTTACATTTTACCCAATTTCCTGCCACCTGAGGAGTCCAAATTTCGTGAGGTCATCCGATTTCCAGTTCGACGTCGTCGTCTGCCTCCCCTTTGAGCAAAACACATATATCGCCCGGCTGAAGGACCATACGGACTGTGTGGTATTCGATCCCGGGCTTGAACCGGAGAAAATCATCAACCATCTGGAGCAACATGGATTGACACCCGCGGCGATCCTCATCACCCACGGCCACGGCGATCACGTCGGCGGCAACGCCGCGCTGAAAAAGCGTTGGCCCGACGCCCCGATAGTCATCGGCGCGGCCGACGCGCACAAACTGACCGATCCCCGAAAAAATCTCTCCGCTTCGTTCGGCATTCCGATGGCCAGTCCACCTGCGGACGCCACGGTCAAAGACGGCGACGTCTACAACGCGGCCGGGTTCGAGTTCCTGGTCCGCGAGATTCCCGGCCACTCCGCCGGACACGTGGTCTATATTTGGCAGGGCCGCCGACCGGCAGTGGTCTTCGTCGGCGACGTGATCTTCGCCGGCAGCGTCGGCCGCACCGATTTCCCCGATGGCGACCACGATCAATTGATTTCCGGCATTCGGTCGAAACTCTTCACCCTCCCGGACGACACGATCCTGCTGCCCGGCCACGGCCCGGAAACCACCGTCGGCGAGGAAAAGCGGAGCAATCCTTATGCCGGAATGGGAACGTCGCCGCTGTGAGGGAAATCACCATGCCCGGTTGTGGGAGTAAAATCGTTTAGCCCCGGCACCGCTGCATTAGCACAGTGAAACACCTTGTTCCCACGCTCCGCGTGGGAACACGCTTTCCGGACGCTCTGCGTCCGTGCGGCTGGAAAATGTTGATCTTTAATGGGTTACGGCACGGACGCGGAGAGGCTGTGAATTTTTGTCAAATACTGCTGTAGGAGGCGACTCCTGTCGCCGATTTTCCGCTGTTTCGCCGCACAATCGGCGACAGGAGTCGCCTCCTACAATAAAAATTCACAGCCTCGGAGCGTCCGAACCATGCGTACCCATGCAGAGCATGGGAACGAGCGAATACGTTTCCATTCTTACGGCTTCGCGGTTCGGTTTTCTTCACCCAGCCATTTCGCTCTCAGCAGATCGCCGAGATAGCCGGGCGAGGAGGCGTCGAGGCCGTACATGAGGACGGCGCGCTCGGTCTGACCGGAGGCCTCGTAGGCGCGGGCGAGGTTGTAACGGGCGCCGTTGATCCAAGGGCTGGGAACGTTGTCTTCCAGTATCCGATGCATGAAATAGTCAATGGCCGAATCGTAGTCGCCGCGCTGATAGGCAATCAGACCACACCAGTAGGTGGCGTCTTGTTTTCCTCGCATAAGTATGCCTTTTTGGATCGCCTCGACGGATGACGCCCGGAGCTCCGCGTTCGACGGCCTGGCCTTCTGGAAATGTTGCATCGCGCTGCCGTCGCCGACGAGCTTGCCCTTCAGATAGAGCACCCGGCCCCGGAAGAGCGGCGCCGAGGGAACAATGTAGAACTGCAGCAACGAGGCCAGCCGCGCTGACACTTGCCGCCGGTCGAGAGCCGAACGCCGCAGGAGCGTTTGGTATGGATGCAGCCAAAGCCGGGCGTCGGCCAGGCCCGCCACCGCCTTCCACCGCCGGGCTTCGGCCGAAGGCGAGGCGGACAGCACCATCTTCTGCTCGCCGGACAACCGCGCTTCGAGCATCTTCATGCGGCAGGCCAAATACTGGGGCGAGCCTTCGAGCAACACCCTCACGCGGGCCAGCTCCGATGGCTTGACGCCGTAGACCCGCGTTTCGTCCAGGTTCATCCGTTCGAGCAGCTTGCCGTCGGCGCGGACCTCGGCCAGGGTGGCCGGGCGGATCGTCAATTCGCCCGACTTATCGTGCTGGATGCCATTTGGGGCCGGGATCGGCAGCCCCAGCAGCGGATCGAAGAGATACACTTTCCCCTCGATCAACACCCCTACGCACCAGGGGCGGAACGATTCGGCGGCCGGTTCTTCTGCGGGCCCTGATTCCCCCCCCCGGATTGCAATCCGGGGGCGTTTTTCTCCCCTCTCCCCTCTCCCCTCTCCCCTCTCCCCTCGTCTATGGCCAACAGCGCGGCATCAATGTCCATCTGCCTAAGCAGCAGGATGTAGACCCACGCCCGTTCCCTGGCGGTGCCCCGGCCGAAGAACAACGTTTCCCAGGGGAAGAGCGGGATGCGGTTGGGCGAGTCGGCTTCGACCTGGATGTTTCGCACGACCCAATCAAAGAGGCTCTCGGCGCGCTCCAGATCGTCCAGTTTCTCGCCCCGGGCCCAGCGCGAAACGTCGCGGAGCCAGGCCGCCTCTTGCAGGGCGTATCCGTCGAAGCGGCTAAACTCCATCAGCCCCAGATTCTTCACCTGCGGCAGGTCGGCCAGCGGTTTCGGCAACTCGCTCAGCATCGGGTCGGCTTGCCAGTCGGCCGGCGGTTTTTCGGGGCGGATCCATTGATTGAGCCGATCGACGATCTGACGGAGCATCTCCGGCTCCGGCCAGGCGTCCAGCAATGGATTGAATTGCCGCTTCGCTTCCGCCGACGCCGGATTGTTCAGCGATTCGAGGCGCTCGAGAATCTGCGGCAGGACGTCGGTCGAGCCGAACTCGTCGAGCCGGTCGATGTTGTCAACCCCATAGGTCAGCAGTTCCTCGCGGTACTGACTGGAGACGGCCGGACCTTCCCGGCCGCCCGCCGCCCGCCCGGTGGCCGTTTTGCGGCAGCCTCCGCAGCCGGCCAGGAAAAGGAAGAGGAATAACGGCAGAACTACAATGACCTTCGTTCCCATGCGGAGCACGGGAACCAAGTGAGTAATTCTCGTTCCCATGCTCCGCATGGGAACCAGGCGAGAACTACGCTTCTTGCGATTTGCTGTTAGCATCAGATTATCCCTTCACATGCTTACACAATAAATCCGGGTGTAGGTCCGTTTAGCGGCCGTCGGCACGACGGCCCCGGTGGCGACGCAGGCCGTCGTGCCGACGACCGCTAAACAGAAATTGTCGTAACACGGCACTAATAACCGGATTTCTGGAACTACTGTCATAAATTATCGATTTCTTCGACGGCCCGCCGGAGCGTCAGCAAGCGGCGCAGCACGTCCGCAAACTGATCCAAGGGGATCATGTTTGGTCCGTCGCTGGGGGCGGCGTCGGGGTTTGGATGGGTCTCGAAAAAGAGTCCGTCGGCGCCCAGGGCGACGGCGGCGCGGGCCAGCGGCTCGACCATTGCCCGATTGCCGCCGGTGGCGGCGCCCAGTCCGCCCGGCTCTTGAACGCTGTGCGTGGCGTCGAAAATGACCGGCGCGCCGAGGGCTTGCATCTGGACGATTGCCCGCATGTCGTTCACCAGCCGTCCGTAGCCGAAGAAAGTCCCCCGTTCGCCGAGCAGGACGTTTCGGCATCCGCCCGACTCGAGTTTGCCCAGGACGTGTTTCATGTCCCAAGGGGCGAGGAACTGGCCTTTTTTGACGTGGACCGGACGGCCGGTCGCCGCTGCCGCCAGCAGCAGATCGGTCTGCCGGGCGAGAAACGCGGGGATTTGCACCAGGTCGCAGATCCGCCCGACCGGCGCGGCCTGATTCGGCTCGTGGATGTCGGTCGTCACGGGCAAGCCGGTCGCCGCTCTCACGCGCTGCAAGATCGCCAACCCCTTCTCCAAGCCGGGGCCGCGAAAGGCCGCCACGCTGGTCCGGTTGGCCTTGTCGAACGACGCCTTGAAGACCAGTTGCACGTTCAGTTCGGCGGCGATCTGCCGCAACCGTTCGGCGATCGAAAGGGCAAGCTCTTCGCTTTCGATGACGCACGGCCCGGCGATGACCAGCAACGGCCGGCCGCGGCCGCAGCGAAGATTGCCGATGGAAACGGGATTTTCCGGCATTGTGTATTACGCGATACGTAGTGTAGGTCGTTCCGAATTTTATCATTATAACGTTTAGCGGCCGTCGGCACGACGGCCAGTGCCGCTAACGGGGCCGTCGTGCCGACGGCCGCTAAACGGAAATTGTCGAAAATCACCCAGATATTGGTGCAACCGCGAGTGCGTAAATTATCTATAGTATCACGTTATTGTTTACCACTACCGCCTCGGCCGGGACGACCAGCCGCAGCCTGCCGGGCAGGATCCGAACGTCCAGCGGCAACACGCCGCCCGGGTCGCCGTCGAGCTGGTATGGGACTTCGCCGTCGGAAGTGATCCGCAACCGCCGGACGCGGCAGGCGGAAAAATCGCCCAACCGATGGTGTTGCCGCGCCAGCACGGCCGCCGTGTACCATAACCCCGGCCAAAAGCGGCCGCGGCGGAGGCAACACACGTCCAACAGCCCGTCGGAACCGTCCGCTTGCGGCGCGATCCGGAATCCGCCTCCGTAACACGGGAGGTTAAAGGCGAACAGCCACCGCGCCGTGGCCGGCCCGGCCTCGCCCGGCTCATCCCATTGTATCCGAATCTCGGGAAACTCGTAACTCCCGATTGACTTCAGGATCGGCTTGCAGTAGCTGCCGAGGTTGATGTGCCCGGTGCGGTTTTCATGCACGCGGCGGACGACGTCGGCGTCGAATCCGCAACTGACCATCAGGGCGAAGAGCCGTCCGTTGGCCTCGCCGGCGTCGGCGCGGACGAGAACGCCGTCGGCGATGGTACGGCAGAGCGCCGCCGGGTCTTTGCTCAGCCGAAAATAGCCGGCCAGCAGGTTGGAGTTGCCCGCCGGCAGGAAACTCAGCGGCACGCCGTCGTCGGCCCGGTTGATCAACTCGGCGGCGGTTCCGTCGCCGCCCACCCCGACCCACGCCCGGAGGGCACCTTCGGCGTGCCAGCGGTTGGCCTGGGAAGCGGCCTCGGCGAGATCGGTGAAGAGTTCGATCGTGAAGCCCTGCTTTTCGAGCAGGCCGGCCAGACGTTCGACGCGCTCCCGCGAATCGTTCGGCCCGGCCTTCGGGTTGAACAGTATCGCCACGCGATCGGCTTCGCTGGGGAGCGCGGCGGTGGAAACAACGGCGGGCAAGATGCGCCTCGGATTTCTATTCTCGTAGGGTGCGTGAAACGCACTATCGTGGTTACGGCAAGTGCGCTTCACACACACTACTATTGCCGCAAACGACACGTAATATACCAATGCCGCCCTTCAGGATGTCAACGGGACCGCGGGTCATATCATCCATGCACTCTCACTGGAAATGGACCAGCGAAAATTTGTTCAATTTTGTAACAGCAAGACAATTTCTGCCGGCCGGAGACGTGTTCCTGTTGCAGCATATCGTACTGACTGTAGCAAAATAATGCAGTATAGAACAGTGCCGGCCCTTGCGCGAGATTCGGTTTGACGAAATGCAAACGCTGCAAGTCCTGATACCACAATGACATGCGTAATATCTGATCAGTCTTCGGCTTCCATCAATGGTGAACGGCACACCAATTGCTTCCTGATTAGAACCGAACCGGCGAAACGAAAGTTAGCCGGACATAATGTGACTGGCCCGTGGGGCCTCTGACGAATAGTGATCGGATGGTTACCTTGCCCTTTCCGTCCGGTCAGCCACTATGTAGGGTGGCCGTCAAAGGCCCCTATTTTTTTGTATCTGCTGCGGAAAGCTCTGACCACCACCCGCAAGAGACGGTCCCACTCATGCCCGTCATGGCGGAATATATCCAAGTGGTTACAACCGTAGCGCATCGCCAGGACGCCGAGCGGATTGCCCGCGGGTTGGTCGAGCGGCGGCTGGCCGCGTGCGTGCAAGTGGTCGGCCCGATTGCCAGCACGTATTGGTGGCAGGGCCGGATCGAGACGGCCGAGGAATGGCAGTGCTGGGCGAAAAGCCGCGGCAGCCTCTACGACGAAATCGAGCGCTCGATCCGCGAACTCCATCCTTACGAAGTGCCGGAGATATTGGCCGTTCCGGTGCTGGCCGGCGGGGCCGACTATCTGGCGTGGCTCGACGCGGAAGTCAAAGGCGCCGGCTGAGCCTGCACTTCTTCAGGGTGCGGACTCTTCCTCCTCTGCCGAATGGTGCGTTTCACGCACCCTGCCATGCCCCTGTACATTCGCGGGCATTGTCCGTAAAGTAAAGAAATATCGAGGTTTATTCCATGACACTGCTGTATTGTCCCCCCTGTTTTCTGCATCACGAAACCGGCGCCCACCCGGAACGGGCGGATCGGATACGACTGATACCCGGCCGGCTGGAGCAGTCGGGTTTGATGGCCCGCTGCCGGCAGCCGGATTTCGAGCCTGCCACGCGCCGACAGCTTACCCTGGTCCACTACCCCAAATATATCGACGAAATCCGGGCCTTCGACAAATCGGGGGGCGGATACATCGAGACGGACACGGTCGTCGGTCCGGGCAGCTTCCAGGTCGCCTTGTTGGCCGCCGGCTGCGCCTGTGACGCCGTCGAGCGTGTGCTCCGCGACGAAGACAAGCTGGGGTTGTGCCTGGTTCGCCCGCCGGGACACCACGCCCTGGCCGGCCACGCGATGGGCTTCTGCCTGTTCAACAACGTGGCGGTGGCCGCGCGGCTGGCCGTCGAAGCCTTCGGACTCGACCGCGTGTTGATCGTCGATTGGGACATCCACCACGGCAACGGCACCCAGGCCGCGTTCTGGGAAGACCCCCGCGTCGGATATTATTCGATCCATCGCTGGCCGTTCTATCCCGGGTCGGGTGAAGAAGAGGAGACCGGCGGCGGCCCCGGCCTGGGCTTCACCTGCAATCGGCCCATCCATTTCGGCATGGCGAGGGAGGATTATCTCGACATATTCACCGGCAGCCTGGAGGAGTTCGCCGCGAAAATCAAGCCCCAGTTGGTCCTGCTCAGCGCCGGATTCGACGCCCACCGGCTCGATCCGGTGGGCAATCTCGGACTCGAAACCGAGGACTTCATTCCCCTGACGGACCTCGTGCTCGACGTGGCCGACGCCTACGCCGGCGGCAAGATGATCAGCGTCCTCGAAGGCGGATACAATCCGGAAGTCATGGCCGACTGTCTGGAAACGCACCTCGCCCGGATGCTCGAGCGAAACCAGAAGTAAATGAATCTATTGGCGCTGGAATCCACTTGCGACGAAACCGCCGCGGCGGTCGTGACCGACCGGCTGGAGGTGCTGGCCTCCGTGGTCGCTTCGCAGGACGAACTGCATCGGCGCTTCGGCGGGGTGGTGCCGGAGATCGCTTCCCGCGCCCACGTCGAGCGGGTGTTGCCGGTCATCGACGGGGCGCTCCGCGAGGCCGGCCTGACCCTGGCGGACATCGACGCCGTGGCCGTGGCGAACACCCCGGGGCTGGCCGGCTCGCTGCTGGTGGGGCTCACCGCCGCCAAGGCGCTTTGCGTCGCCCGGTCGATTCCGCTGGTCGCCGTCAACCACCTCCAGGCGCATGTTTACGCCTGCCGATTGGCCGCCGGAAAGGAAGTCTTCCCGTGCGTGGGGCTGATCGTCAGCGGCGGACACACCAGCCTGTACCGATGCCGTGGGCCGTTGGATTTTCAGTACCTCGGCGGGACCATCGACGACGCGGCCGGCGAGGCGTTCGACAAAGTCGCGGCCATGCTCGGGCTGGCGTACCCCGGCGGTCCCTCGATCGAACGCACCGCCGCGGAAGGCAATCCGCGGGCTTTCGCCTTTCCCCGGGCCTTTCTCCGCGAGGAACGTCTCGATTTCAGTTTCAGCGGACTGAAGACGGCCGTGCGATATGCCATTGAAAGGAGGGCGGAGAGCAAGGGACCTGGGACTAGGAGGAACAGTCAGAGATCAGAGGTCGGAGGGCTGGCCGCTTCAGCGGCCAGTGCGAAGAGATCAGAGGTTGGAGGTCGGGAATCCGCGATTCCGCAGCACGAACCGCTCACCCCATCCGCAATCGCCGACTTGGCCGCGAGTTTTCAGGAAGCGGTGGTCGATTGCCTGGTCGGCAAGGCCTTCGCCGCATTGCACCGGACCGGCATGAGAGTTCTCTGCGTCGGCGGCGGAGTGGCCGCCAATCGCCGGTTGAGGGAACGCCTGCAAGCCGAAGCCGGCGGCCGGCAGGTCGAGTTGCACGTCGCCCCGCCGCGGCTTTGCACCGACAATGCGGTCATGGGCGCAATCGCCGTCGAGCGGCTGCGGGCGGGCTTGGTCGAGAGCCTCGACCTCGACGTCTTTCCCGGCGTGGTTCGCGGCTGCGGCTAAGCGGACCAATGTGATTTGGGAAAATGTCCGTTTAGGATCGGCAAATTAATAACTGTCGCATTTCAGAAGGGGACAGTCCCATTTTCGTCGAACGAAAATTGGGACAGTCCCCCAACTATTGATTCGCCGGCCCTAAGCGCATCGAGTCCGGCGGTGCGGTGTTTGTGCCGATTTCCCTCAAAGCCTCTCCAGTGGAAATCGAATTGCCCAACGGCGGCGTGGTGCGGTTGCCGTTGGGGGTCGGCCAGGTCGTTCTGGTGGAAGTCACCCAAAACGACCCGCCGGTTAACAGCCAAGGCCACTTGACAGTTAACCTATCAGTCGCAGTTGCGCTACGGGTTGCTTTCGTTTTGAGGGCTACCGAAAGGGATGCAAAACCCGCAACTTCTTTCTCTACAAATACTTCCGTCAATAGTCTCTGCGCATTTGTTACGAAGTGGGTTGCGAACGGGGAGGCGGCTGGGCGAGAACGAGGCGATCAATTTCAACGTCGGCGATCACGGCATTTCGGTGCGCATGCCGTATGCCGACTATGTGCGGGTCGAGAAGCCGGAACTGGGGAGGTTTGCGGAATAGAAATGCGGTCGCTCAGACGCAGGCATGGGCCGTGCCCTGAATGGGTAACGCCCACCCGGGCTTCTTGCCGCGACAGCACAAATATCCCGATCATTGCGAACACCTGAACGGCCGCGTATAATGGCCCTTTTGGGCCAACGAGGAGACGAATCATGCAACGCCGTGATTTCTTGAAGGGCGCCACCATTGGCGCAGCGGGCTGGTTGGCGGCGGATGCGGCCGCCGCCGCTCAGCCGCCGGCGGAAAAAACGAACGCGGAGCCGGCCGGCGGCCGCTTCGTCGCCGGCGACGACACGATTAAGGTGGCGCTGATCGGCTGCGGCTTTCGGGGCACCGGCGCCGCCTCGCAGGCCCTCCGCACCAAGGGCCCCATGAAGCTCTGGGCCATGGCCGACCTCTTCACCGACCGGCTCGAAACCAGCCTCAAAAACCTGACGCACGGCGTGAAGGCGGAATACGACCGCGACGCCTCGGCCGCGCTGGCCGCGCAAATCGACGTGCCGCCCGAACGCCGCTTCATCGGGTTCGACGCCTATCAAAAAGCGATCGATAGCGGCGTGGACTTGGTGATCCTCACGGCCCATCAACACTTTCGCCCCGAGCACTTCGCCTACGCGGTCGAGAAGGGGAAGCACGTCTTCATGGAGAAGCCGCTGGGCGTCGACGCGCCGGGCATCCAGCGCGTGCTGGCCGTCAACCGGGAAGCGAAGCGGAAGAACCTCAAGGTCGGCGTGGGCCTGTACATGCGCTACAGCCGCCGCGTCCAGGAGACCGTCGAACGCACCCGGGCGGGAGCCGTCGGTCCGATCGTGACGATGTCCTGCTATTTCGACATGTCGGGCCTGCACGACACCCGGCCGAAGCCCGCCGACATGAACGAGATGACCTATCAGCTCCGCAATCCTTACCATTTCACCTGGATTAGCGGAGACGACATCGTCGACGCCTTGGTCCATTATTTCGATCTCTGCCTGTGGCTGAAGGGCGCCACGCCGGTCAGCGTCCAGGGCCAAGGGGGCAAGCAGTTGCACTTGCCCAACCAGCGCGGCGACACGTTCGATCACCAGTTCGTCGAGTATACGTTCGCCGACGACGTGCGGATGTTCGCCCAGACGCGGCAGATATCCGGCTGCTGGAACCGGTCGACGGCCGAGATACGCGGCCCGCGGGGCTGCGCCGATCTCTACGGCGGGCGGATCGACGGCGAAAACCGCTGGCGGTGGCGGGGCGCGATGCCCAACCCGTATCAGGTCGAGCACGACGTGCTCGCGGACGCCATCCGCCGCGACAAGCCCCACAACGAGGTCGAACAGGCCGCCGCGGCCACGATGGTCGGCATCATGGGCCGCATGGCCAGCTACTCGGGCCAGTCGGTCACCTGGGAGCAGGCGGTCAACTCGAAGCTCGTCCTGGGTCCCGATCACTACGCCTTCGACGCGACCCCGCCGTCGCTGCCCGACGCCTCGGGCCTCTATCCGGTGGCCATGCCCGGCGTGACCAAAGCGTTTTGACGTATGTTGTAAAGGTGAAGACATGACCGAACTCACGCGACGTGAGACGTTGACCGCGGCATTGGGACTGTTCGGCGCGGCGGTGCTGGGCGACGGCGCGGCCCGCGCTGAAAAGCCTGAACCGCCGACGCCCAAGGCGGCGATGACCATCGGCTGTGGAACGGTCGTTTTTCGCCGGCGGCCGTTGGCCGAGGCCCTCCAGCGCATCCGCCGCGCCGGCTACGAGTATGTGGAAACGCAGGCCACCGGTCCGTGGTGCCCACACGTCGATCCGTGGAAAGACGATCCGCAGGCGTTCCGCCGGCTCGTCGGCCAATTGGGATTCAAGGGCGTGACGGGCCTGTGGTCGGCCCACGGCGCACTGCTGGCCGAAGAAAAGAGCGTAGCCGGAATCACGCAGTCCATTCGCTGGGCCAAGCAGGCGGGCATACCCATCGTCCACGCCGGCGACGGCCGCAAACCGGACGACGTGTCCCTGGAAGACGCGCTGGCCATCCTGCGCGACCGGCTGGCGAAGGTCCTGGCCGTGGCCGCAGAGTGCCAGGTCACGCTGGCCATCGAACCGCATGGGACGTTCTCCATGACGGCCGACGGGCTCGGCAAGATCATGGGCCTGTCCGACTCGAAATGGCTCGGCATCAACTACGACACGGCCAACGTTCACACGGCGAACCTTCCGCCGACGGCCCCGGGCGCCGTTGCCTGGAAGCTCTACGGCCGCCGGCAGGACGAGGTCGCCACTCTGGCGGCCATCGCCGATCGAGTCCGCCACGTTCACGCGAAAGACCTGGCCGGCGCCAAATGCGTGGCCTTGGGCGAAGGCGCGGTCAACCTCGGCGGCTGCATCCGCGTCTTGAAACAACACGGCTACGCGGGCGTTCTCTCCCTGGAGACCGAAGGCAACCTCGACGCCGGGCCGACTCAACACCTCATCGAACTCAGCCGGTCCTACCTGAAGGGCGCTCTGGCCGTACTGGGTGACTGATTGAGCGGACGCCTGGCGGCGACTCACCTATCCTCGGAGGGGAAGATGCGCCGCCAATCGTTCTTCATGCTGATCACGGTCCAGCCATTTTTCCGGGCCTCGGCCAGGAGCGCATCGCTGAACGTGCCGATTTTCGATTTTGCACCGTAGGCCCACTCGCGCCCGGCGTCGTCATGGTGCACCAGCATCATCAGCCGCGCGCCGCCGCCGGCCTGCGTCCACTCCAGCATCTGCCGGTCGCCGTCGGAGTTGCCGAAGGCCGCGATGGGGCGGCGGCCGATGTGCGCGTTGATGCCCACCGGCTTGCCGGTTTTGTCGTCGATGAAATTCATCTCCGGCAGCCGCATGAGCACCGGCTTGCCGTCCCGGTATCCGTACTTCGTCTTGATGCTGCTGCCCACGACTTGCTCGGGCGGGACGCCGTACACCCTTTCCGTCCACGGCCGCATGAACTCGACGCCGCCGCCGGAGACGAGGAAGGTCTTGAAGCCGTTGGCGCGCAGATACGCGAGCAGTTCGAGCATCGGCTGATAGGCCATTTCGGTATAGAGGCGGCCCGTCCGCGGGTTTCTTGCCGTGGCGATCCAGTCCTTGACGATGCGTTCAAACTCCGTGGTGGTCATGCCGGCATGTGTGGCCGTGACGATTTCCAACATGGATTGCACGCCGCCGGCGAGTGCCCGCTTCGTATCTCCCTTGAGCAGCGAGGCGAAGGGTTCCTGGGTCTTCCACTCGGGATGTTGCGGCGCGAGGACCTTGACACGATCCAGGGCGAAGGCGAGTTGGACATACATCGGCTGCTCGGCCCAGAGCGTGCCGTCGTTGTCGAAGGTGGCGATGCGCTCGGCGGGCGGCACGAAGTCCGGCGAGCCTACCTTTGTGACCTTGGCCACGAAGGACGTGATCGCCTGCTTGGCCGGCCCATCCTGCCAGGAAGGAAGCGGGGCTTGGGCGCGAGCGACCGCCGCGGCCAGCGCGAACACCACTGAACCGAGAAGCATGTACCGGCTGATTGACTTCATTTGAATCTCTCCTAGACGCAGGGCTAGGCCGTGAATGCGACGCCCGGAGCGCGCCGGGCCTATCGCGCCCGGCATCAGTGCCGGGGCTAAACATCCCAGAATCATGCAAGTATATAAAAAACGAGCGCCCCGCCGTCGGCGAGAGCGCTCGCTATGTGCCAGTGCGTTACTGACCTTCGTGGTTCTTCATCACTTCGTCGATCCGCTTTTTCACCGCCTCCAGGTTGAAGGAAGCGGGGGCTTGCATCGGTGGGAAGTCGATGGCCGTCTTGGCCAGATCGGCCACCCTTTGCTGCACCAGGACGAATCGCCAGAACTCGCGGGCGAAGAAATCGTTCATGTAGCCGCCGCCCGCGTTATTGGTGCCGATGGTCTCAAGGTTCGGCGTTCGCTCGAACGGGTCCTGGCGGAGATTTACGATCGAAGGCATGTCCGTCGTGACCTTCGGTCCCGGCCAGCCTTGCGGCTGCTGATAGAACTGGAACTTGAAGTCATTGATGCGGACGGCGCCCAACTGCGCCCCGCCGAAGTAGAACAACTCGTGCCGCGCCGAGGGGCCTTGGCCCGTCAACAGGCTCATCTGGTTGTAACCGTCCAGATGGTTTTTGTAGGTCCGGTCGCCGAGGCGGACGCCTTTTAGCAGCTCCTCGGTGATGTCGGGATTGCCGGCGGCGGCGCAGAAGGTGGGGAACCAGTCGAGGCCGGAGAAGATGCCGTTCTCGACCGAGCCCGGCTTGATATGGCCCGGCCAGCGGATGATGCAGGGGACGCGGAAGCCGCCTTCCATGACCGTGCCTTTCGTGGCCTTGAACGGCGTCATCCCGCCGTCGGGCCAGGTGAACACTTCCGCGCCGTTGTCCGTGGTGAAGACGACGATCGTGTTGTCGGCCTCGCCGATGTCCTCGAGGTGTTTGAGCAGGGCGCCGACCGAGTCGTCCAGTTGCGCCATGCCGCCCTCTTCCAAACCATAGTTGGTCTTGCTGTTCTGCATCGCCCGGTACTTCGCCGAGAGGAAGGTCCAAACGTGCATCCGGGTCGTGTTGTGCCAGACGAAGAAGGGCTTGCCATCCGCTTTCGCCTTGTCCATGAACTCGCAGGAGGACTTCACAAGATCATCGTCGAAGGTCGTCATGTCGTACTTGGCCTTCTCCGAAATGTCGTGCATGTTGGGCACGTTGGACATGTCCGGGAACGGCGGCAAGGGGCCTTCATCGGCGATCTTCTGTTTGCCGACTTTGCCCCAGCGCGGCATCACCGTCGGGTCGTCCGTGTCGGTTGCCCAGCAATGCACCAGATTGCGCGGCCCATACTTGTCGCGATAAGCCTGGCTGTTCGGGAACGAGTACCAGTACGGGTCGGACATGGCGTCCAGGTGGTACAGGTAGCCGAAGAACTCGTCGAAGCCGTGTAAGGTCGGCAAATACTTGTTCAGGTCGCCGAGGTGATTCTTGCCGAACTGGCCGGTGGCGTAGCCTCGCGCCTTCAGCGCGGTGGCCAGCGTGCAGGCCTGGGCGGGGATGCCCACGTCGGCGCCGGCCTGACCGACGGTGGTCAGGCCCGTGCGCAAGGGGATTTCGCCGGTAATGAAGTTCGCCCGGCCCGCCGTACAGCTTGCCTCGGCATAGTAGTCGGTAAACATCATGCCTTGGGAGGCGAGCTTGTCGAGATGCGGCGTCTTGCCGGACATGAGGCCGCGGTGGTAAGCGCCGATGTTGAACCAGCCGATGTCATCGCCCATGATGAAAAGGATATTGGGCTTCTTGCCATTGGCTCCGACGATTGCCCGGGCCGCGGCCACGGCGGTTTCCGTTGGGGCCTGCGCCAACTGCACGGGCTTTGTTGTTTCCGCAACTTCGGCCGGCTTTGCCTGCTGCGGCTGCTGAACGACTGTATCCGCTTGGGCGGACTTCGCTCGCGCGTTGTGGCTCGCGTCGTTCTGGCTGCACGCCGCGATGTAACCGACGATCCCGCCGGCGGCGAGGATCAGCAGGATCTGTACTTTCATCAACTTCATGGTACGGCCTCTGAAATTCTGGTTTTGGTTGGCGAAGATTCTGTCACAAGCTATGGAGCGACTATGCCGCGGGCTGGCGCAAACGTGCTGGAGTTGCTAATGGTGTTTGCCGATTTAACCTCCCCCCACTCGACCGTCGAAGGATGCAAGCACCGCTGACAAGTCTCCGAATTATAGGCATCGTAAGTGGGCCGGAGAAGTGAGCAAACCGTCAGTATTTTGTGAAATATCCTCCTGCTGAAAGTTCGAGCCGGCTCAAAACGGGACACTTTTTACCGCAGATTGGATCCTGCGATTGGCCCCTCAGAATTCACTCGCTACCCGCCGGGGGGGCGGTGTGCGTTCCGGGGGCCGCAGATTGCTCAGTTTCCGGCATCGCACCCGGCTTTTGCTGTTGCGTCATAGGAGATCCGCGAGCACGCTGTTTTCCAAATCCAAGCCGCGGCGAGTGAGCCTTAAAGCGCCTGCGTGCCATTCGAGCAGCCCGGCGGCGATCGGTTTGTCCAGCTTTTCGCCGAACGCCGCGCGGATGCCCAGCCCGTGCATGCGCGTAAAATCCTCGTCCTTTACTCCGCGCGTCATCCGCAGGCCGAGCATCATGCTCTCGAAGCGGGCTTTTTCCGGCGTTATTTGCTCCGTCCGCGGCTCTTGGCCGGCCAGGTACGCATCGAGCTCCGACGGGTTCATCGTGCGGCAGTCCGCGAAAAAGCTGTGCGCCGCGCAGCCGAAGCCGAGGTACGGCACGCGCGTCCAGCAGCCGAGGTTATGCCGGCATTCGTACCCTTCGCGGGCGAAATTGCTGATTTCGTATTGATGAAAGCCGTGCTCGGCGAGCGTCCGCCGCGCCAGCTCGTACATCTCGCGATCGAGTTCTTCATCCGGCAGGACCAGCTTGCCCGCGGCGATTGCGCGGCCGATGGGCGTTCCTTCCTCGAGCATCAAACTGTAGCAGGAAAAATGCGTGGGCTTAAGCGCCAGTGCCGCCTCCAGCGTTTCTTGCCAATCCACGACGGTTTGCGAAGGCAGGCCGAACATCAGGTCCAAGTTAATGTTCTCAAATCCCGCCGTACGCGCGATTTCCACGGACGCGATTACTTCCGCCCAATCGTGGATGCGGCCCAAAAGACGCAACAGCCTCGTCTGCCTTGCCTGCGCCCCCAGAGACAGCCGGTTGACGCCCGCTTTGCGCAGCGCTTGGGCAAAGGTCGTTGTCGGGACTCCCCTCTCCCTATGGGAGAGGGGCCGGGGGTGAGGGCCGTATGCGGTTTTGTTTGGCGGGACTTGTGGTGCAGGCGTCCCGCCTGCACCGTGCAGCCGAGACGGCCGCACCACAATCCCTAGTGTTCCCGGGTTGCATTCGCAAGTGATCTCGGCGCCCTCTACGATTGGGAACGCTTCAAACAGCGCATCGAGGATGCGTGTCACCTGGCCCTCGTCCAACAGCGAAGGCGTGCCCCCGCCCAGGAAGATCGTGTCTGAACGCGGATGCCCCGTTTCCGCGCCGCGCCGGGTTATCTCCCGAACAACCGTCTCCACATACGCGCGGCACATCCGCCTCGCGCCCCGCGAACGATGCAAAGTCGCAATATGCGCACTTGCTCACGCAAAACGGCACGTGCACGTAAAGCCCGATCGGTGGGGACGGCTCGGTCATGTGCAATGCATTGTTCGACCTACTTCTCGGTTTCGGGCCGAGCTACCGCGACTGGATGTTTCCCGAAATCACCTTCGAGCCAGCCGTGGTATCCCATGCACATTCCATCACCGTTTCGCAGATTAACCTCTGATAATAGACCACCATCTTCCGAATCGCCGTGTGTTGCGAGGCGGACGATGAAGTCGATGTACACAGTGTGGCTCGCGTTCGAGAGGCCGCCGGTAACACCGTCGATAACCATCATGAGCCCGTACAACGTATCGTCGATCCCCTTTTGAACGGCAGCACGCGCTTCATCCGTGAGCGCGGGGGCGACCCTATCCATTGCGTAGCGTCGAACATCCTCTAAGACTATGAGGCCGAGCTGCATGTTGCAGCCAAAGTTCGCGGGCGCACGGTTCTGTCGGCGGGTCAACGAGCTCATACTGCCATGTCGCCATCTGTGCCTCTTTGCCGCAACGGACGGTTTCCTGTGCCGCACTTGGATTTATCAGGCAAGCCTAGGGCCGTGCTAATTTTCTGACCCGGCTGGTTGGGTCGAATTAGAACCCCTAGGCTCGGTAGTGAGTTTAGCAGCCAAGCGATTGCCATGCAAGGCGCTGCGAACAAGACAAGTCGCGCACTCCGCCCATACCTGGCCATCTCTGCTGCTACTTGAAGACGGCCCGAAAGCCGGCTTGCTCGAAATGGCGGTCCGCCGTCAGCGCGTCAGACAGTCCGCGCTCCCTCATGACCCCAAAGGAGATACAGTCCGTCAGGGACCATGCTTTGTCCGGACGGGCGGCAAACAAGTCGAAGCCTGCTTGGTAGACGGCAGAAAGATACCCCACAATATCAAATAGCGGATCAGCGCGAACGGTTTGGAGGAACGCCACCGCAGTCGAACGGGCCTCCGGGGCTGACAGCGCATCGGCCAGTTCCACGAGCACCCATTCAGTTGTCACCAATCGTCCCGTGTAGCGCTCGAGATCAGTCCGTCACCAGCGACATGCGCGTTGTCGCGAGGGTTCAGCCAAGCAATCAAAGCGAAGGTATCGGCAAACACCGTCATCGCTTGGGCGTCCCCAGCCGGTAATGGTCATGTTGCTCAGCCAAGTCAGCAGCCAGAACCAGGTATCGCACCCTTGAATTGTGCGAACCGCTCCCCAAACGGTCTGGCATCGGCCTGCGGAACGGGATTGATCCGAACACGCGTCCCCTCGGCCAACGCCGTCGGATCGTCCAGGACGATCACGGCATTCTGAACCACACCTTCCAGTTCCATACGACATCTCCTTCACCAGGCCTTTCCGACGCCTCCCTTCCAGGATACCCTGCTGGGCCACACGGGACAAGACCGCGGTCTCGGTTTTCCTTGGCCGTCAAATCCTTGCGGTTGGCCTGGATCCTCGTGCGGGAGGCTCAGGAGGAGGGAAGATGCTCCAAGTCGTCAAGGTCTTTGTGGGGGCCGGCGACATTATGCAAGGCCCTTGTCCATGACGGGCGCGGCCGTGATTTTAGCCGCGCGAGCGGCGTGATGTGAGTAGTTGTGGGTCGCGCTTGTGTCGCCGCTACGCGGCTTGGGGTTGGGTTTTGCCCGCGTTCCGGGGGTTTCACCCCCGGCTATTCAAAGGCGACCGCTACGCGGTCAAATACGTTCGCTACGCGGTCAAATACGTCACCACGCGGTCAAATACGTTTCCACTGCGCGGTCCGAATAGCCTTTCTCCAGCACCTCGCCACCTAACACAGCGCCTTCGGATTGAGCGCCTTCAGTTCCTTGACGACGAACAGCCCGTCCTTCCGCACGAGTTTCTTGTCGAACCAGATCTCTCCGCCGCCGGCCTCGGGCGTTTGCCGCATGACCATGTCCCAGTGGATCGCGCTGTGGTTGCCGTTCGAGGCCTCGTCGTAGCAGGTGCCCGGCGTGAAGTGGATGCTGCCGGCGATCTTCTCGTCGAAGAGGATGTCCTTCATGGCCTTGGTGCAGTAGGGATTCATGCCGATGGCGAACTCGCCGACGTAGCGGGCGCCCTTGTCGGTGTCGAGCACCTCGTTGAGCTTGGCCGTGTCGGTGCTGGCGGCCTCAACGATCTTGCCGTCCTTGAAGACCAAGCGGATGTCGTTGTGCGTGGCGCCGTGATAGAGCGTCGGGCAATTGAAGCGGATCACGCCGTTCACGCTCGTCCGCACCGGGGCCGTGAAGACTTCGCCGTCGGGGATGTTCATGTGGCCGTCGCAGGCGATGGCCGGAATGCCCTTGATGCTGAAGGTCAGGTCCGTCTCGCCGGGTCCTTTCAGATGCACCCGGTCGGTCTGTTGCATGAGCTTCACCAGCGGCTGCATGGCCCGGCTCATGCGGGCGTAGTCGAGCGTGCAGACGTTGAAGTAAAAGTCCTCGAAGGCTTCGGTGGACATCTCGGCCATCTGGGCCATCGAGGCGCTCGGCCAGCGGAGCACGCACCAGCGCGTGTGCTTCACGCGGAGGTTCTGGTGGACTTGTTTCCAGACGGTGCTTTCGTAGATCCGCTGCTTGTCGGCCGGGACGTCGGACGTCTCCGAGACGTTGGCGTTGCCGCGCACGCCCAGGTAGCACTGCGTCTTGCGCATGACCGCTTTCTCGGCGTCGGCGATGGTCTGCCATTGCTCCTTGCTGCCGGAGAGCATCAGGGCGCGATTGACCACGTTGCTCTTGACCCACACGATCGGCCGCCCGCCGGCGTCGTCGATGGCGGTAATGAGAGTGCGGGTAAAATCGTGCGGAATGTCGATGGCCTCCACCAGGACGTTGTCGCCCTTTTTCACCTTGCAGGAATAGTGGACCAGAAGGTCGGCGAGCTTATTCATACGTGGGTCGAGCATGTCGTTTTCCTTATAGTGGCGATGTAGTTTCGGGTAGCGGCGTCGGCCGGCGGGGCTGACGGATATGAACATATTGTAGCGTCGGGGACGGCGATTGCCAGATACCGGGACGGCCGGCGCGGGCTGGGGCACAAGCAATCCGGGGGTTTCACTCCCGGCTTTTCACAGGTGACCACTACGCGGTCGAGACGCTCGTTATTTTCTATCCGCCGCCAGCACCGCGATGAAGGCCTTTTGCGGTATCTGGACCTGGCCGATCTGTTTCATTTTGGCCTTGCCCTTCTTCTGCTTTTCGAGGAGCTTTTTCTTGCGGGTCACGTCGCCGCCGTAGCACTTGGCGGTCACGTCCTTGCGGTAGGCCTGGATCGTGGTCCGGGCGATGATCTTGCCGCCGATGCAGCCCTGGACCGGAATCTTGAACTGGTGCCGGGGAATCGCTTCGGCCAGTTGCTCGCAGTAGTGCAGCGCCCGGGCCCGCGCCTTGTCGCGATGGACCAGATAGGCCAGCGCGTCGACCGGCTCCCCGTTAATCAGGATTTCGACCTTCACCACGTCGGTCTCGCGATAGTCGATCGGGACGTAATCGAACGACCCGTAGCCGCGGGTGACGGTCTTGAGCTTGCCGTAGAAATCGAAGAGCACCTCGCCGAGCGGCATCTCGCTCACCAGCTCGACCCGGCCCACGGACAGGTAATTGATCTTCTGGCTGGCCGAGCGATATTCGCGGCATAGCTCCATGACCGGCCCGACGGACTCTTCAGGCGTGAGAATCGAGGCCTTGATGTACGGCTCCGCGACGTGGGCGATCTTCATCGGATCGGGCCAGTTGCCCGGATTGTCGACCTCCAGGGTGCCGCCGTCCTTCAACGTGACCTGATACTTGACCGAGGGGGCCAAGACGACCAGCCCGATGTCAAACTCCCGCTGCAAGCGCTCCTGGACCACGTCCAGGTGCAGCAGGCCGAGGAATCCGCAGCGGAAGCCGAAGCCCAGGGCCGCGGAGCTGTCTTTCTCGTAGGTCAGGGCGGCGTCGTTGATGGCCAGCTTGTCCATGGCCTTCGCCAGCTCGCGGTACTCGTCCGCATTGATCGGATAGATCGAGGAAAAGACGACCTGCTTGGCCTTCCGGTAGCCGGGGACCGGTTCGGCCGCCGGGCGGCCGGGATGGGTGATCGTGTCGCCGATTTCGATGTCCCGCACGCTCTTGATTCCGGCGATGACGTAGCCCACCTCGCCGGCGCCGAGCTGCGCTTGGGGACAGGACTTGAGCCGATTGATGCCCACCTCCTCGACGGTGTAATCCCAGCCCGAGTGCATGAAATGGATGGCGTCGCCGGGCTGCACCGTGCCGTCCATGACGCGGCAGAGGAGGATCACCCCGCGATAGCGGTCGAACTGGGCGTCGAAGACGAGCGCTTTGAGCGGCCCGGCCGGGTCGCCCTTGGGACCAGGCAACTTCTCGACGATTCCCGCCAGCACGTCTGGAATGCCGGCGCCGGTCTTGGCCGAGACGGGAATCGCCGCGAACGGATCGAGTCCCAGGTCCTTTTCGATCTCTTCGCGCACCCGCTCGACGTCGGCGGCGGGCAGATCGATCTTGTTGATCACCGGCAGCAGTTCCAGGTTGTGATCCAGGGCCAGATAGAGGTTGGCTACCGTCTGCGCCTCGACGCCCTGGGAGGCATCGACGACGATCAGCGCACCGTCGCAGGCCAGCAGCGAGCGCCGCACCTCGTGCGAAAAATCGACGTGGCCCGGGGTGTCGATCAGGTTCAACTGATAATCCTGCCCGTCGGGGGCGCGGTAGGCGAGCGTGATCGAATTGCTCTTGATCGTAATCCCCCGCTCGCGCTCGATGTCCATCGAGTCGAGCAGTTGGTTGCGAAACTCGCGCGGCGAAACGCCGCCGCAGGCCTGGATCAACCGGTCGGCCAGGGTCGATTTCCCATGGTCGATATGGGCGATGATGCAGAAATTACGGATATGGTTCATGAAACAGGTTCAATAATTGCCGACGCCTTGCTCGCGGCGATAGGCCCCTAGGGGGACAATCCGCTGTGAACGATTAGCCCGTGCGAGCAAGGCCCCTTGGCGGCCTCCGAATCTATCGATTCTAGTTCACAATGCCGACAATGGCTACTGCCGCCCCAACGACCAAACTGGCACCACAACGACGCGACAACCGACGTTGAGCCATAATCAGCAACGCTAATAAATCTCCGCGGAACGATTCTTGAACTTGAAAGTGTCCGGCCCGGCCGATAGGATAGTCGTGCCGATGATCTCAGCGGGCGACTCGCTCTTTGGCAAATTGGGGGATGTGGTGAATTGCCGTGTGGTTTGTGGCCATCTTCGTTTTATCCGGAACCAACGGCGACGGCGTTTGGTGAACCAATGCTGAAACGCCAACAACAAACCAGTAAACTGACTCACCGTCGCCGTTAGCTCCGGGTTAAACGAAGTGTTATGGAGCGAATTAAGTTATTGCGGAGTAACGATTTGCGACATCTCTATGCTCCGGCGTCATATCCACGCTAGTGCTCTGTCCAAATTGAGTTTGCGGGTGCCGCGGGTGGCTTGTACACCCGTGTTTCCGGCACTGCTGGACAAGCCAGCAGTGGCACCCAACTGGTAAAGTCAAAATGGACAGAGCACTAGAAGAAGGGGTCGAAAGCTGAAATTGGAAATTTGAAGGGTTGATGACCAACTGGAAAGCAATTCCGGCGTGAGCGCCGGCGCCGAACGATACGCTCCCCGCGTGGACGCGGGGGCTAAACTAATATGTTCACGTCGAATACTGAAAGCGAACCACTACCTCTGGCCACTAATTATTAACCTTTGACCCCTTTGCAAACCCTCCATGAAAAGCACTCTTTCAAGACCCCCGCTGACGGAATCGCCGATCCGCCGGGTGGGAATCCTGTTTGCCGGCGGACCGGCGCCCGCGGCCAACGCCGTGATCTCCACCGCCGCCGCCTCGTTTCTGCGAAACAACATCGAAGTCTACGGCCTGCTGCACGGCTACTCGCATCTGGTCGAGTTCGGACCCGACCATCCGCTGGTCGAGGGCCGCGACTACATCCCCATCAGCCATAAGCTGCTCCGCCGCACCCGCAACAGCCAGGGCATTCTGATCGGCACCTCGCGGAGCAATCCGGGCAAGGACGTGTTCGCGCCCGAGCACCTGAAGGACCCCGAGCGGACGGCCCCGTTGAAGGCGGTCTACGACGGGCTGATCTCGCTGGGCATCGACGCCCTGATCTCGATCGGCGGCGACGACTCGCTGAAAACGGCCAACAAGTTCGTGCTCTTCCAGGCGCAGTTGCCCAAGGAGAGCAAGCGCATCCCGGTGGTCCATCTGCCCAAGACCATTGACAACGACTACTGCGGCATCGACTTCACCTTCGGCTACTTCACGGCCGTCGAGGTGTTGGCCGCCGAGGTCCGCAACCTGCTGGCCGACGCCGAATCGACCCGCAGCTACTTCATCGCCGAGACGATGGGCCGGCGGGCCGGCTGGCTGGCCTACGGCGTGGCCATCTCCGGCGAGGCCAGCCTGGTGATCAGCGTAGAGGACATCACCGGCAAGTACGCCGAGACGGAGGAAGCGACCGATCCGGACACCGGCCAGCCCGTCATGCGGACAGTGATAAACCTGGAGGAAGTGGCCAAGCGGATCGTGGCCACGATGCGGGTCCGCGAGGAGGCCGAAGGGAAAGAGTTCGGCGTGATCGTGATTGCCGAGGGGCTGGTCGAGTACTTGCCCAACAAGCATATCGAGGGCGTGCCCCGCGATCCGCACGGGCACATCGCCGTCTCGAAGTTCAACCTCAGCCGCCTGATGTCCGATCTGGTGTCGCAGGAATACAGCAATCAGACCGGACGCACGCGAAAAGTGACCGGCATGCAACTCGGCTACGAGTGCCGCTGCGCCCGGCCGCAGGCCTTCGACGTGATGCTCGGCAGCCAGTTGGGCGTCGGGGCCTATCGCGCGTTGGTCGAGAAACGGCTCGACGGCGTGATGGTCTCCGTTTCCGGCCAGTTGGACTTGAACTACGTCCCCTTCAGCCGGCTGGTCGATCCGGCCACGCTGGTCACGGTGGTCCGCTACATCGAGCCGGGGAGCGATTTCCACCGCCTGGCAAGGTTCCTGGAGACGTACATCCACGATTGACGAGCGGCACTGAATCTCCCCTCTCCCGTTGGGAGAGGGGCCGGGGGTGAGGGCCGAGAACGCCAAAAACACCCCGCTTTAGTCACGAAAAACCCTCAGAATAACCCTCGGCGACCACATAAGATTCCGTTCCACAAACGTTTGAATGGAGTGGATTACTTTTCCGGCAGCTTCACGTCCTCGCCGCCGTCGATGGTCAACAGCCCCTTGACCGTTTCCGGCGGAGTGGAGTCGAGCAACCATGTCACACCACCATCGCATATTGCCACGTTGACCTTACGCGGATGATGGCTGCTGATGCCCAGCCGCTTCTTGCCATTGATCCTGAAATCGATTTCGTCGAAACGCAGGTCGCGCGGCTCGTTCCAACAAATGCCCGAATCGGCGACTTCGACCAGCATGATCGTGTTGCGAGCACCATCGGTAATCTCCTCGAACTTCCGGCAATTCGGACCGTTGGCGATCGTATGAGGCCCAACGACCAGCACGTAGTTGGTGATGGGATAATCCACGTCGGGCTGACTGGGGCATCGAAACATATAAGCGGCTTCCTTGGCAATCGCAAGGTTGTTTGGGCTGTCCCAGGGTTCGTCAAACCGATACTTTTCATAGATAGCGCTGGAATCAATATAGGGCAACAACAACACCCGCCAACTGTGCATCGGTTTTCCCTCGGCGTCAGTGGTATATGCTGGGGGAAAGCACTTGTATGTTTGCTCATAATTTAGCATCGCCAAGGAAATCTGTTTCAGAGGGCACTTGCATTGCATGTCCCTCGCTGCCTCGCGGGCATCGAGTACAGCCCGCCATAGAAACACTCCCCCTACGACAACAACCAAGAGGAACACGACGAGGCAGGTAATATGCTTCCCGCCGCGCGGCCGCGCCGCCGCGGCATCGTTTGTAGCCGGGGCGTCTTTCCGCTCGTCGCAAATCGAACCTTCGGGATTATCGGACACGAAATGCTCCTGCATCGAAGAGATTCATGCGTATTCATACACCGGCGTTTCAATCACCCTTGCCGGTTCGTTGTCGCCGGCAATTAGAGATTGGAGACGCTCCACGGTCTCGGGGGCGAAAAACTGCTCGCCGGTCTCCTCGCAGACTCGCGCTGGCACGTGTTCCACGACAATCAGCTTGCCGGCGCGCTCCAGAGTATATGTGACGGTGGTGTTGACCATTGTCTCTTTCATTCCTGTCTCCTCAGCCTTGCTTCCGGATTCTGAAATCCACCCACAAAGCAGGGTCCGGTTGATACAAAGTGATGATTTTGATTAGCGGCCGGCTTGGATAACTGCATTGCACGTGCAAGGGACGTCCTCGTGAGGCGAAACCCAGAATCAAGCAACTCGGGCCGTATTTGTCCTCTGGATAGTCCTCGATCAACTCGCTCGGTCCGCAGACGGCCTCCTCCAAATCCGCCACGGAAATATTCCGCAGCATGTTTTGATCGACGGCGTGTTTGGAAAACTCATACCGCCTCTGCCGCACCTTGTTTCGGATTAGCTCGATGTCAACCATGTGCGGCAAAGCAAGGGACTAAGAGTTGTTAAACCATCCACCCAATTATACCACTTCCGATTCATTGCCGGCAGTATCGTCCAGTGCCCAAATCGGTGGGAATTTCCTCAACGAGAACCGTTTGCTTGACCGGTATCTCTTGTGAACGTATAATCACAATAGAGGTGGCTCATGGCCGAAGCAAAGCTGGAAACCGAAATCCGCCGCGAACAGATCGCCGAGGCGGCGATGAATCTGATCGCCGCCCAGGGGCTGCGGCGGATGAGCATTGCCGCCGTCGCCCGGCGCGTGGGGATCGTCCCCTCGGGCATCTATCGCCACTTCAAGAACAAGGACGAAATCATCCACGCCGTGCTCGACCGCGTCGGCCGCCGGCTGACGGAGAACGTCGAGGCCGCCCGCCACGAGTCGGACGACCCTCTCGATCAACTCAAGGGGGTCCTGATGCGGCATATCCGCTTTATTCGCGAGGGCAGGGCCGTGCCGCGAATGATCTTCGCCGACGACGCCCAGACGGACAACGCCCGGCTGAAGCAGCACGTGATAAAGGTCTTTTCCGGCTATATCGGACAGATCGCGGAGATCGTCTGCCAAGGCCAATCGCAGGGCTGTATTCGCCCCGACGCCGAACCGCGGACGGTCGCCATGATGCTCATGGGCATAGTCGTGCCGGCGGGAATCCTGTGGCATACAACCGACGGCGGCTTCGACGTAACGCGGCACGCCCAGCAATCGTGGCGGCTGTTTGCCACGGCTGTCGCAAACAACGCAGACATCCCAGATGAACAACATTGTGAACGATAATTCACGATGGAACACACAATGAAATCCAAATTGCCACTGCTGACTATCGTCGTGCTCCTCATCGCCGGCGGCGGGACGGCGTATTGGTATTGGGGTAAGCGTCACGGGGACGACGACGCCTACGTCCGCGTCTCCGGCAACATCGAGGCCACCGAGACCCAAGTGTCTTTCAAAATCGCCGGCCGGGTCGAGCATCGCTACGTCGACGAAGGGATGGTGATCGAGAAGGGCCGGAAGATCGCCGACCTTGAAACGAGCGACCTGCAGAGCAACGTCGATCTGCGCCAGGCTGAGTTGAAGGTCGCCCAGGCCGCGCTGGCCGAGTTGCAGGCCGGCTCGCGGGTCGAGGAGATCGAGTCGGCCAAAGCGGCTTGGCAGCGGGCCCAGCACACGCTGGCCGACCTCGAAGCCGGCTCGCGGCCGCAGGAGATCGCCGCCTCGGAAGCCGCCGTGGCCGCGGCCGCCGCGGAAAAGGAGCGGACCCTGGCCGATCTCAAACGAGCCACGGCCCTGTTTCAGCGACAGACCATCTCCAAGGAAGATTACGACAGCGCGCGGACCGCCTACGACGTGGCCGACCAGCGGCATCACGAGGCTGAGGAGCAGTTGAATCTGGTCAAGGAAGGCCCTCGCCGGGAGAAGATCGAGGAGGCCCGATCCGCCCTGGCCCAGGCCAAGGCCCAATTCGACTTGGTCAAGGCCGGGCCGCGCATCGAGGACATCCATCAGGCGGAGGCGCGGGTCGAGCAGGCCACGGCGGCGCTGAAACTGGCCGAGACGCAGCTCGGCTACGCCACGATCGTCTCGCCGCTGACCGGCGTGGTCCTCTCGAAGAACATCGAACCGGGCGAGTACGTCGCGCCCGGCACGCCCGTCGTCACCGTCGGCGATTTGGTACACGTCTGGCTGCGGGCGTACATCGAGGAAACCGATCTGGACCGGGTAAAATACGGCAGCCGGAAAGCCACAGTCTCGATCGACAGCGGAAAGACCTTCCAGGGCCGTGTGGCGTTCATCGCCGACGAGGCCGAGTTCACGCCGAAAAACGTGCAGACGCAGAAAGAGCGGGTCAAGCTCGTGTATCGCATCAAGATCGACATTACCAACCCCGACATGGAGTTGAAGCCGGGAATGCCCGCCGACGCGGTGATTGAAACGAAATAACCATGTCCGCCATCCGAACCGAACGCCTGACGAAACGCTTCGGCCCACTGACCGCCGTCGACGGCCTGACGATCGACGTGGCCGAGGGGGAGCTATTCGGACTGGTCGGCCCCGACGGGGCGGGCAAGACGACCACCATGCGGCTGCTCAGCTCGATCATGACGCCCGACGACGGCGCGGCCTGGGTCGCCGGCTGCCACGTCGTCCACGAAGCGGAACGCGTCAAGGAGCGCATCGGCTATATGAGCCAGCGGTTCGGGCTGTACGCCGATCTGACGGTGAGCGAAAACATCAACTTCTACGCCGACGTCTACAACGAGCCGCGCCGCGGACGCGGCGAAAAAATCGACCGCCTGCTGGCCTTCAGCAACTTGACGCCCTTCCGCCGGCGGCTGGCCGGCAATCTCTCGGGCGGAATGAAACAAAAGTTGGGACTGGTCTGCGCCTTGATCCACACGCCGAAAGTCCTCTTCCTCGACGAGCCGACCAACGGCGTCGATCCGGTCTCGCGCCGCGATTTCTGGCAAATCCTCCATCAACTGTTGCAGGAGGGGGTGACGATCTTCGTCTCCACGTCCTACCTGGACGAGGCCGACCGCTGCGGCCGCGTGGCGCTGATGTATCGGGGCCGGCTGCTGGCCTGCGGCACGCCCACCGAGGTCAAGCGGCTGATGCGCGGCACGATCACCGAAATCCGCACCGACGAGCCGCGAAAAGCGGCCTCTGCGCTCAAGGAAATCGTTCCGCCCGCCTCGGTCGGGCTTTTCGGCGATCGATTGCACGTCGTCTCCGACGAGCCGCAGCGAACCGAGGAAACGGCCCGTTCCGCCTTGGCCCAGGCCGGGCTGCAAGTCCTCGGCGTGCGGACTATCCAGCCGTCGTTGGAGGACGTGTTCGTGTCCGTGTTGGCGGGAGAAGAGGAGATTGCAAATTGAAGAACGTCCTGGTTCCCATGCTCCGCATGGGAACCCACTAGGCCGACGCTCCGCGTCGGAGAGTGTGGGGCAACGCAACGTTTTTAAGCCACCGAACGAACGCGGAGCGTTCGGGCAGTGCGTTCCCAAGCGGAGCTTGGGAACGAGGGGTGTGTTGGGGGATGAGTGTGGGTTGAGCGAGGTTCAACATGGATGATTACGCCGTCACGGTTGAAAACCTGGAGAAGCGGTTCGGCTCGTTTGTGGCCGTCAACCGGGTCAGCTTCCAGGTCCGCCGCGGCGAGGTCTTCGGCTTTCTGGGTCCGAACGGGGCGGGCAAATCGACCACCATCCGCATGCTCTGCGGCATCCTCGCCCCCAGCGGCGGCAAAGGGACGGTCGCCGGCTATGACATCCGCACCCAGCCCGAGTTGGTCAAAACGCGGATTGGCTACATGAGCCAGCGGTTCTCGCTCTACCAGGACCTGACGGTCGAGGAAAACATCGACTTTTACGGGGGCATCTATCGCATCCCCGCGGAACGGCGCCGGCAGCGGAAGGAGTGGGTGATCGAGATGGCGGGCCTGGCCGAGCATCGCCGCCAGCCGACCGCGATCCTCTCCGGCGGCTGGAAACAGCGGTTGGCCCTGGGCTGCGCCATCCTGCACGAGCCGCCGGTCGTTTTCCTCGACGAGCCCACCTCGGGCGTCGATCCGATCAGCCGCCGGCTGTTCTGGGACTTGATCTACGATCTGTCGGGCCGGGGCGTGACGATCTTCGTCACCACGCATTACATGGACGAGGCGGAATACTGCAACCGGCTAGGGCTGATCTATCGCGGCGAGTTGATCGCCCTGGGGACGCCGCACGAGTTAAAATCAGCCGCCGCCGCTTCAATCTCCCCTCTCCCTTTGGGAGAGGGGCCGGGGGTGAGGGCCGGCGACATTAACTCCCCTCGCCCTTCGGGAGAGGGGCCGGGGGTGAGGGCCGGCGAACTGCCGTCGCTGGAAGAGGTCTTCGTCGCCCGGATCGAAGAGCGCGACCGCCTCGAACAGCCCGAGCGGGAGGTGCGGCAATGAATCACCGTCGCGTGGGCGCCGTCGCTCGAAAAGAATTCCTGCACGTCGTGCGCGATCCGCGCAGCCTGTGGATGGCCGTGGCCACGCCCGTGCTGCTGCTGACGCTGTTCGGCTTCGCACTGACGTTGGACGTGGACAACATCCCGCTGGCCGTGTGGGACCAGAGCAACACGCCGCGAAGCCGCGATCTGGTCAGCCGCTTCGCCGGTTCCCGCTATTTCTCGCTGCAAATGAAGTTCGACAACTATCGCGATCTGGTCCACGCGATCGACGCGGGCGAGGTGATGATGGGGCTGGTCGTGCCCCGCGATTTCGCCCAACGGATCGACGCCGGCCGCGATGCGCCCGTGCAGTTGATCGTCGACGGCAGCGACTCGAACCGGGCCACGATCGGCATCGGCTATGCGGGCATCATCGCCGAGGTCTACGGGCTCGATTTGACCCTCGAACAAAACCAGCGCCGCGGCGGCACGCCGTTGACGATCCCGCTTGACGTGCGGCCGCGGGTCTGGTTCAACCAGGACCTCGAGTCGCGGAACTATATTATCCCCGGCCTGATCGCCGTGATAATGATGGTCATTGCGGCGATGCTCACCTCGCTGACTGTCGCCCGGGAGTGGGAGCGCGGCACGATGGAGCAGTTGATCTCGACGCCGGTGAAGCCGGGCGAGCTGATCCTCGGCAAGCTGACGCCCTATTTCTTCATCGGCATGTGCGACGTGCTGCTGGCCGTGCTAATGGCCGAGTTCGTGTTCCACGTGCCGCTGAAGGGGAACGTAGCGCTGTTGTTCGGTCTGTCGGCGATGTTTCTCACCGGAGCGCTGGCGATGGGCATGACCGTGAGCATCGTCACCCGCAGCCAGTTGCTCTCCAGCCAGGTGGCGGTGGTGGCCACGTTTTTGCCCGCGTTCCTGCTGTCGGGCTTCATCTTCACGATCGACAACATGCCGCCGGTGATCCAGGGGATTACGTACATCGTGCCCGCGCGATATTTCGTGACCATATTGAAGGGGATTTACTTGAAGGGGGTCGGTTTGGAGATCCTCGCCGCCCAGGCGCTATTTCTCGCCGTCTACGCCGTCGTGATGGTGACGGTGGCGCGGGTGAGGTTGAAAAAGAAATTATCATAAAGCCGCGACCGCGGGTCGCGCCAAAGAGAAAAGGGCAAAACCGATTCCCTGGTTCCCATGCCGCGCACGGGAACCCACGGGTCCGACGCTCAGCGTCGGCGGGGTGCGGAGGACTATCAACAGAACAGTTACGCCGGGAACGAACGCGGCGCGTTCGGGCAGTGCGTTCCCACGCGGAGCGTGGGAACAAGGTCAAGGTAGCACACTTTGTGATACCCATACCGCGTGGACGCGGCGGCTAACCCGGATTATTCATAAACGTCATCCTGAGCGCAGCGAAGGATCTCCGATGCGCCGCAAACAGCCCAGATTCTTCGCTGCGCTCAGAATGACAATGTTCCTTCGTGTTTATGAATAATCCGGGCTAAACATTTTTCCCGAACCCCGAGCCCCGAATCCCGATTCGGGCCCAAAGGGGACAGTCCCATTTTCGCTGACACGAAAATTGGGACAGTCCCCCCGAGCCCCCCGTTCAACTCGGCCAGGTCCGCTCGATGAAGGTGGTGTCTACCCGGGACTCGTTGAAGGCGGTGTGGTCGAGGATTTTTTGGTGCAGGGGGATGGTCGTCTTGACGCCCTCGACGTGCAACTCGGCCAGCGCCCGCTTCATGCAGGCGATGGCCTCGGGGCGGGTCGGCTGATGGACGATCAGCTTGCCGATCATCGAGTCGTAGTAAGGCGAAACGACGTAGCCCTCGTGGACGTGCGAGTCGAAGCGGACGCCGAAGCCGCCGGGCGTGCGGAAGCGGGTGATGACGCCCGGCGTGGGGCGGAAGTTCTTCTCCGGGTCCTCGGCGTTGATGCGGCACTCGATCGAGGCCCCGCTCGGCCGGACGTCGTCCTGGGTGAAGGGGAGCCGCTCGCCCGAGGCCACCAGGAGTTGGGCCTTTATCAGGTCGATGCCCGTCACCATTTCGGTCACCGGATGCTCGACCTGGATGCGGGCGTTGAGTTCGATGAAGTAGAAGTTGCCCGTGGGATCGACGATGAACTCGACCGTGCCGGCATTGGTGTAGTTGGCGGCCCGGACCAAGCGGACGGCGGCGTCGCACATCGCGCCGCGGGTGTTTTCGTCGAGCCGCGGGGCGGGACTCTCCTCGACCAGCTTCTGGTGCCGCCGCTGCATGGTGCAATCGCGCTCGAAGAGGTGGACCACGTTGCCGTGGTTGTCGGCGATCACCTGGACCTCGACGTGGCGGGGATGCTCGACGTACTTTTCCAGATAGATCTCGGAGCTGCCGAAGGCGGCCTCGGCCTCGGCCTGGGCCTGCGAGATGGCGGCCTTCAGGGCCAGGTCGTTCAGGGCCACGCGCATACCGCGTCCGCCACCGCCGGCCGCCGCCTTGATGAGCACGGGGAAGCCGAGTTGATGGGCCAGCGAGACCGCCTGGGCCTCGTCCTCGACCAGCCCCTCGCTGCCGGGGACGGTGGGCACGCCGATTTCCTTGGCCAGCCGCCGGGCGGCGTTCTTGTCGCCCACCAAGGCCATCGCCTCGTGGCTGGGACCGACGAACTCGATCTCGCAACTGCGGCAAACTTCGGCGAAATGGGCGTTCTCGGCCAGAAACCCATAGCCCGGATGTATCGCCTGCACGTTGCCGATCTCGGCGGCGCCGATCACGCGGTCGATCTTAAGATAGCTGTCGGCCACCTTGGGCGGACCGACGCAGTAGGCCTCGTCGGCCATTTCGAGATAGGCGGCGCCACGGTCGGCCTCGCTGAAAATGGCCACCGTCTCGATGCCCAACTCGCGGCAGGCGCGAACACGCGCAAGGCGATCTCACCGCGGTTGGCGACCAGAATGCGTTTGAACACGATTTATCCCCCCGTTTCGACCTTGAACAGGGGCTGACCGAACTCGACCGAGGCGCCGTTTTCGGCCAGCACCGCGATGATGCGGCCCGCGACCTCGGCCGGAATCTGGTTGAAGACCTTCATGGCTTCGACGATGCAGACGACCGTTTCCGGCCCGACAAGGTCGCCGACCTTGACGAAAGGTGGCGATTCGGGATCGGGGGCGGTGTAGAAGGTGCCCACCATCGGGCTTTTGATCACCGTCCCGTTCTCCGCCTTCGGCGGTGCGGCCTGCCCGGCGGGTTGCTCCGGCCGCACCGAGGCGGAAACCACCGGCGCCGGCGGGGCCGCGGCCGGCGAGGGCTCGGCCGTCGCACGCCGCATCTGAATCCGCACGTCGCCTTGCTCGAGGTTGATCTCGCTCAGATCGTGCTCTTTCATCAACTCCACGAGGCGGCGAATCTTGCGGACGTCGAATATATCCTGCTGAGTCGAAGCGGGCGTTTTCATGTATTCCCTCGTAGGCAATTATCCCAGCACGGCTATCCCAGCACGGCGTCTTCCAACCGCTTGGGGACGCTGGTGAGGACTTCGTGTCCGGAGCGGGTGACGAGGACGTCGTCCTCGATGCGGACGCCGCCCCAGCCGGGCAGGTAAATGCCCGGCTCGACCGTCACGACCATTCCCGGCTGGAGGACGGTTTGGTTCTTCACGGCCAGCCGCGGCGCTTCGTGGACCAACAGCCCCAGCCCGTGCCCGAGTCCGTGGCGGAAGCGCTTGCCGAAGCCGGCCTTGGCGATGTAGGACCGGGCGACGTGGTCCACGTCGTGGGCCAGGACGCCGGGTTTGACGGCGGCGATCGCGCGGAGTTGGGCCTCCAAAACGGTGTTGTAGACGCGCTCGAATTTGGGCGAGATTTTACCCGTGACCACTACCCGCGTCAAGTCGCTGCAATAGAGCCCGTCGTTCGCCCCCCAATCGACCAGAACGAAGTCGTCCTCGCCGATTCGATGCCCGCCGGGCGTGGCGTGGGGCAACGCCGCCCGCGGCCCGACCGCCACGATCGACGGAAACGACGCGTTCTTCGCGCCGAACAGCCGGAACTGGTATTCCAACTCGTCGGCCACTTCCTTCTCTGTCTTCTCGGGCCGCAAGGTCGACCGCAGCACGGCGAAGGCCTTCTCCGCCTGCCAGACCGCGCGGCGCAGGCGCTCGACCTCATCGCGGTCCTTGATCAGCCGCAATTCTTCGACCATGCCGGAGGTGGGCACAAGCTCGACGTTCGGCAATTTCTCGGCGAGCTGGTTGCGCAGTCCGACGGTCATTGAGTCGGCCTCGATGCCCAGCCGCCCGATCTTGGCGGCGCGGGCGACGCGGACAACAGCCTGCAACATGGCCACTCCCGGCGGGCGGATGTTTAGGTCCACGCCCGGACATTCCTCGCCCAGTTGGGTGACGTAGCGCGGATCGCTGAGGATGATTTCGCCGTCGCGGCGGACCAACAGGTAGCTGTCGTCGCCGGTGAAGCCGGTCAGATAGGTGACGTTCGTGAAATCGGTGACCAGCAATGCGTCTACGCCGGCCTTCTTGATCGCCTTGCGGAGCCGGTCGCGTCGGGCCTGAAAGTCCATGTTTCGTCTCCTGAAAAGTGGGGGCAGGGATTATGTATTGATCGGGTTTTGATCCCCGGCTGGTATACTCGGATTATTATTGGACCAGACGGGGGGCTGAGTGGCAAGGGGTGATGCATCACGTCGCATACGACGACTGGGGGGAACGCCAGCGTGAAATTTCAAATACTTGCCTAATGATAAGCAACATTGCGTTGTTCGCTGCCGTAAACTACCATAGATTGTGACTTTTCTGGAAATACCTCCTGCGGAGACGACCATGCAGCGCCCGAATCTGGAACGTCGAATTGAACGCTTGGAGCGGATCGTCAACGAGCTGTCGCAGCACGTCGCACCGCGATCCGGGGCGCGACGATTGGAGAACGACGATCGGGGCCTTCAGCGACGATCCCCAGGCCAAGGAGATTCTCGACGAAGCGTTGCGATTGAGGGAAGACGACCGTCGGAATCCCGTTCCATGATTGTTCTTGATACCGATCACATCTCTTTGATTCAACATCCGGACAGCGAGGACTGTCGGCGGCTGCTTCGTCGATTGGACGACTCGCCCGATCAGGACATTGTTACTACGGTTGTCACTGTCGAAGAGCAAATGCGCGGTTGGCTGCAAGTAATTGCCCGATACCGCGACCCGCAGCAACAAGCGGCTTACTATTACAAGTTGATCGATTTTGTGCGGTTTTTCGGCATGTGGAACATAATGCCGTTAAATGAATCCGCCGTGCGAATTTTTCGAGAACTCCAGAAAAGCGGTGTGCGAATAGCTACAACCGATCTGAAAATCGCGGCCATCTGCCTGTCGAGCGATGCTACCCTGCTTTCTCGAAACATTCAAGATTTTCAGCGTGTTCCCGGGCTGAGCGTCGAGGATTGGACGGCCTCCTAGCTTAGTTTTCACAAAGTTGTAGTCCTCATCGTGGAAGGGAATTTGCCCCAGGCAGCGCTATCCCCAAAATGATTATCGAATATGAATCCTCAAATGCACAAAATGGACGCCGAAACGATCATCCGGCTGCTCGACCTGAAGCCGCATCCGAGCGAAGGGGGATTTTACCGCGAGACCTACAGGAGCGCGGAAAAAATCGCTGCCGCGGCGCTGCCGGCGCGGTACGGCAAGGCACGGAACCTCTCGACGGCGATCTATTATCTGCTCGCGCCGGACGGCTGTTCGCTGCTCCATCGGCTGCGGAGCGACGAAGTCTTTCACTTCTACGCCGGCGATCCGGCCACGATGCTGCTGCTGGACGACGACGGACGGGCGGAAACGATCGTCCTCGGGCAAGACATCCCGGCCGGCCAACGGTTCCAGGTCGTCGTGCCCAGGGGAGTGTGGCAAGGGATGTATCTCAGCGACGGCGGCGCGTACGCCATGCTCGGCACGACGGTCTCGCCGGGTTTCGACTTCGCGGATTTTGAGCTCGGATCGCGCGACGAGTTGATACGGCGATACCCGGCCAGCGCCGAAACGATCAGGCGCTTGACGAGACCATAGATAGACTAGCATGATCTAGTGAGAAATAACCGTTTAGCCCCGGCGTCCACGCCGGGAGGAAACGGGCGTTTTTCTCGTTCACTTCCGCACCCGGCGTGGACGCCGGGGCTAAACGGATTTACTTCCACAATCGCGAGCGCTTTTAATCTGGATAGAAGTGCATCCGGCAAATTGACCCCGTCGGCCGCCGCTGATACGATGATGCTATGTCCAATATGCAACTCAGAGAACTTGCCGAACGGTTGTTGGCGGGAAAGCTGTCGCTCGATGAGTTCGTCCATCAAGCCGGGCGGCGGGGAATCGCCGACCTGGGCGACGCACAAATCGATCTCGACCGCCCGCGGCGCTGCGGATTTCCCGAGGTGATCTTCGCCGAAGGAAAGACGACCGCCGCGATGGCGAAGATTTTCGATGCTCTGATCGGCCACGGGTGCGATGCGCTGGCCACCCGCGTCTCGCCGCAGCAGGCGGCCGAATTGCTGGAGAAATATCCTGCCGCCCGATACAACCCGGTCGGCCGCACGTTCCGAGTTTCCGACCTTGAGCAAAGAGGCTCTCTTGAGTTTGTGGGACAGCCGCCCTCGGCTGTCTCGGGCGATTCTGCACAGCCGAGGGCGGCTGTGCCACATGTTATTCCCGCGCACAGAAAAAGGGAGAAGAGGGGCGTGAAGGGAATCAGGGGAAAGTGACGATCGTCACCGCGGGCACGAGCGACCTGCCCGTGGCCGAGGAGGCCCGCGAAACGGCGCTCTGGACCGGCGCGGCGGTGACGATGATCCAGGACGTGGGCGTGGCCGGCCCGCACCGGCTGACGGCCAACCTGCCGCTGCTGGCCGATTCGGACGCGGTGGTGGTGGTGGCGGGCATGGAGGGGGCGTTGCCCAGCGTGGTGGGTGGGCACGTCGCTTGCCCGGTGATCGCTGTTCCCACCAGCGTCGGCTACGGAGCCAGCTTCGGCGGCATCGCCGCCCTGCTGGGCATGTTGAACAGTTGCGCCTCGAACGTCGCCGTGGTGAACATCGACGCCGGCTTCAAGGGCGGGTACGTCGCCGGTCTGATCGCGAAGAATGCTGTGAAGTGCAGACTGCCGCATTAGAACACATTAATTACCGCATGGAGTAAATCCGGCACACGGCCTTCAACACTAGCCCGAAGCGCCAGCCAGGGTGAACCGCGTTACCGCCCTCGCTTGCGCTTCGGGCTAGTGTTCGACCGGCAAGAATTGCGGGACTGACCGTTATTGCGCCGCCGATTTGGATCCGTCCGGCGAGCCGCCGATGGGCGTGCCGGGGGGCAACGGCCGGGCGGCAATCGAATAGCCCAGCCGATACAACTCCTTGCGAATCTGGCGAAACGCCTCGAAGCCGTCGGGATAGATCCAAATGGTGATGGTCGTCCGGCCGGGAAGGATCTTCGCCAACTCGCGGCGGAAATCGGAGTCCTTCTCGAGCGCCAGCCGGACCGGCTCGCCCAGGTCGTCGGCGACGGGAATCAGGATCCATTTTCGCAGCCGGGCGTAGCTGCCGCCGCGGCCGGTCTCCTGGGCTATCGCCAGCGGAACTTCGTAGCGTTCGAGCGTGTAGCGGAGCCGGAATCCGCCCACCGGCCCGATCGTGTCGGTGAACTCCGGCTGATCGAGCAGTTTTTGGACGTTTCGTTTCGCCTGCGTCTTGAACTCTTCCAGCAGCGGCGCAAGCGGAATGAACAACACGCGGCCGTTGGCCACCAGCAGGTGCGCCTCGGGGCCGTCCACCGAGCGGCTGATCGGCGTGGGATAGCTTTCCACCACGATCTGGTCGGCCGGTTGTCGTTCGAGCTGCTCGCGGCCGCGGGCGAGTTCTTCAAGTTTCCGCCGGGCTTGGGCGAGTTGATCGGCGCGGTCGAACTCTGCCCGCCGGGCTTCGTCCAACTTTCCGCGGCGGCTTTGAATTTCGTGCTCCGCCGCGGCGACCGCCGTAGCGAGGTAATCGCGGCGCAACCGGCTGGCGACGGCTTCCCGCTGCACGTCGCGCGTCTCCTCGGCGGTTTTCCACACGTCCGCCCGCACCGATTGCTCGGCCGCCAATTCTTTTTCCAGTTCCGCCGCGGCGGGCGGAGGGGGAATCGACACGTTCACCTGTGCGCTTTTGATTCGCGCCCCCTCCAGGACCACCATAATAATCATGATGCCCACGATGGCGGCGACGATGTCCACGAAGGAATCGCCGTTCACCGGATCGTCGTCGCGGATGGTTGAGCGAGGCATAGGTCAGAGGTCAGGGATTTGGTATTCTTGATGTTTGATTGTGGATTCACCGCTTGCGGCTTCACATCAGTTGCTTCTCACTTCTTTTCCACCAACAATCCGCTCCCTTCCAGCAGGGTGGCCAACTCCTCGAACCGCCGCTGAGCGCCGGGAGCGACGGAGACCCGCAGCACGGGCCGCCAATACATGTTACGCCCGGCGATCCCCCACGATTCCATCTGCTCCCAGACGGCGGAGATCAACGGGTCGATCGACGACTCGACGCGCGTGCCGAGCGGGACAGCCTTGTTTCCGCTCGGATCGCGGTCGGAGAGAACTACGATCCGGTCGGCGTAACACTCGACGCGGACCGGCCGTCGAATGCCGACCGAGCCGCGCGAGGCGTTGCGCAGCCCCCAATCCTGTCCCCGCTTGGCGCTGAGGCTTTTCTCGATCGAGCATCCGCCGGCGCTGCTCGGGGGCGGTTCGTCTTTTCCAGCGGCCCCGGGGCTGCCGGGGGAGGTTTCGGCGCCGGCTGCCACTCGCCCGGCAGCCGCGGCTGACCGCCGCCACCGGCCGCTTGCCGCCCTGCCGCATCCTGCTCGCTGGGCGGCCGGCCAACTACGTATCCCTCGGGCCGGCCGTTGTTTCGGCCGCTTGAGGCAAGCGGGTTTTGCGATTGGCTGGAATCTCCGCCGGGGGTTCCTCGCAACGGGTTGGAGTCCGTGCCGCCGCCCGGGTTTGGCGGGCCGGATGAATCGCCGTATCCGCCCCCCGCGACGGCAACGGCGGGGCGTTTCGTCATGCCCGACGCAGAGCCCGCCGCGGAGCCGTTCGCAGCGTACGATTTATCTTCGCCGGCAGAGTTTACCGTTGCATCGGCCGCGTTGCCGACGGTGGAATTATTGGTCGGATATTGCGCGTTGCCGCCGCCGGTGGACGATGAAGCGGATGAATCGCCGTATCTGCCCCCCGCGACCGCAGTCGCGGGGCGTTTCGACCTGTCCGACGCCTCACCGGCCGCGCCTGCCCCGCCGTTTCCAAGGCTATTTCC
The DNA here is from genome assembly GCA_963733145.1 of uncultured Planctomycetota bacterium. GTDB lineage: Bacteria > Planctomycetota > Planctomycetia > Pirellulales > Thermoguttaceae > JAHIKV01. The sequence goes on from CAVTCJ010000005.1 coordinate 224,479, forward strand.
CGCGATGCCGGCCCCTTGTCCCTCGATCCCCGCGCCACGAGCAGTGCCTCTCTGCGCGGCGACGGGACCGGCGGGGCGAACGGTCCGGTATCTGCCTGCGTCCACGTCGGGCGGGGCCTCCTCGCGGATAAACCCGCCGCCGCCGGGCGCGGCGCGATAGACGACCTTTCCGCGAACGCCGCGATAGGAGGGGGCGGCCGCGGCCAGCCGGGCCTGATCCGCCCGCGCAGTGGCCACCGCTTGACGAACCACCTGCGTCAAACGCGGATCGGCCGTCGGAAACGCCAGCCTCCAATCGTCCCCAATCAACTCGTAGCCGAAGTCGGCGCCCCAGGAGACCATCGCTTCGCGGGCGACGTAATAGGCGTTGATGCCGTCCGGCCGGACCAGCAGCAAGGGATACGGTTCACCGGCCTTGGCATCGAAGTTCGGCCGGGCGAGCAGGTATTCGCGCGCGGCCCGCATCGCGGCGGCCAGCGGATTCCCCGGTCCCGGCGGACCCTCGAAGTCGCTTTCGGTCAGTTCGATTCCCTCGGGCTGCAAGACCACGGCGTCGGCGCGACATTCGATGTAGATCGGCGGGCGATAGGTCTGATTCGGTCCCTCGTAAGGGACAATCGCATAGCATGGCTTTCGAGCGGCGGCTTCTTTGCGGGCGTCGTCGAGCCGCCGGGCGGCGGCGTCGATTTCACCGCGGAGCCGCTGCAACTCCGCCTCGGTTCGCGCTCCCCTGCCGCTCGTTTTGATCGAGTCGGTCGAGATCGGCCAGCGTGTTTTCATGCCGTTCAAACTCCTCCCGCAAGCGCCGCGCGTGGTCTTCCAGGTGTCCCAGTTGCAGCCGGGCGTCGGCCAGTTGGGCCTCGGTCTTCGCCCGCGACTGCCGGAGCATTTCCGTCCGCCAGCGGGAGTCCTCCGTCCGCGTCTGCACGTCGGCGGTTTGCCCGGCGGCCTTGGCCAGGGCGTCCGACTTGGCCTGGTTTCTGGCGAAGTAAGAAATGACCATCAACAACGGGACCAGCGTTCCCATCGTGCAGATCAACACCGCCAGGAAGGGGAACAGCGCGATCCGCGTTTCCCCCTGGGTTGCACGCCGGCGTTGTGGTCGATGGACGAATTTCATGCCGCATGAGTGGCGCGTCGCGCGGGTTCAAGCCTGACCGGCGCGGCGGCGCCGGGCGTTTCGGCCAGCCGGGCGCTGAGCATGTTCACCGCCGCCGCCAGACTGAGCACGGTTTGCTGGAAGTGTTTCGCGCCGGAGAGCGCGTCGAGATTGTGGTTCAGCGCGTCCTCGAGTCGCGCGACCTCGCCGGCGGCCTTCACCGCTTCCCGCAGGACTTCGGCCTGCCGCGAGAGTTCGCCGGTGGCGTTCGACATCGCCGTTTGCACCCTGCCGCCGGCGGTCTCCGCCATCCGCGACCAGTGCTCGGCGGCCGACTCGACCGAGGTGTGCCACAATTCGGCCTGCCGGCGCGCCAACGATTCCGACGCTTGCAGCATCATCTCGCTCATTTGCCGCATGGCGGCGATCTGGCCGTCGGCGCCGCCGGGCACCGCCGTGAAGCGGCTGAAAAGCTCGCTCTGAACGCGGCCGTCCACCGCTTCCAGCAACCGATTCTCCGCCCGCTCGACCAGATAGTGGACAAACATCAAGATTATCGCCAGCGAGAGGGCCAAGGCAGTGGTGTCGAATTGCATCCCCAGGCCGTTGAACACCTCGAACATGGACTTCTCGGGGGCTTTCAGATCGATGCCGTCCAGAGCCATCGTGATGCCGATCACCGTGCCCAAAAACCCGAGGATCGGGATGGCCCACACGATCACCCGAAACAGACCGCGTTCGGAATAGCCGCGGGCGGCGTCCACGTCGGACAAGTATTTCAACTCGTCACTGAGCGAGTCGGCCGAACCGCGATGCAGCACGTGTTCCAGCGCCGCACGGAGCCGGGCAATGTAGAACTCGCCCCGCCGCCGCTCGGGGAGCCGATCGAGCTTCGCCATCAACGCGTGGCCCTGCTCGACGATGTGCGGCGATTTCACCGCCGGTCCGAGCGGAGAATGGCCCAATGCCGCCCGTTGCGCATGGTGATCGAACCATCTGATTGTCAGCGCAGTCAGAGCGACGAAAAACAAAATGGTTTCCATGTACTCCACCGGATGGCCGGTGAAGTATCGCTTCATCAATGGGTGTCCTAACGGCCCATAGAGGAGCAAAGCGTAAAACCCTACGGAACACAATGTCCCCCATAAGAATGGCGATCTGCCGACCGCCCGGATCGTTTGACTGAGCTTGCTCATATCCGATCAGGTCCTTTTTTTCGATGTTGTTGCGCACATGCGCAGAGAAGTGGCGGCATCCTAAAATCGACCTAATCGACAAAGTTTATGAGTCGAATCGGCAAAGCGGTAAATACATAAGAGTATGAGTATGAGTAAAGGGAAGCTGGGAGAGATGGGGGCAATCGTGAATTGGGCCGGCACTCTGTAATATCTAGCCCCCAGTGAATACACCGGGGGCCTAGCCCGGACTCTGCTCCAGTTCCGCCCGCCGTGTCTTCACGGCCGGCTAACCCGGATTATTCATAAACGTCATCCTGAGCGCAGCGAAGGATCTCCAATGCGCCGCAAACAGCCCAGATTCTTCGCTGCGCTCAGAATGACAATGTTCCTTCGTGTTTATGAATAATCCGGGCTAAATGTATTGAACGGCCGAACCCCCTTAACTAATCGGCAAAGATTGCCAAAGTGAATGTCGGCCGGTGCCGATGATGAGTGTCTGGAGATGCTCACAACATAGATTTGGTTTTCCCAGGAAGGTAGGGTGGGACAAGCGAAGCGCGGTCCCACCACTTCCACCGTTATTGGTGGGACCGCGCTTCGCTCGTCCCACCCTACGCACGCCATCCGCAAGAGATATTACATAGATTTGGTTTTCCCAGGGGGGGAACAGTCCGGCGTTGGCCCATTCGGCGGGCCGCCCGGACTGTTGCTTTTCTTGTCCGACGTGAGCCCCAGACGGTGACATACTGGCAATTACGCCCGATCGGGGATAAATTATAAGTGCCCAGATGAACCGGATCGCAGCTTAACCATGTCTTCCCAATCCACCCCCGCCCCCGAATCGAACCATTCCACCGCCGGCGATCTCTCCGGAAGGCGGTTGGGCGACTTCCACCTCTTGCGACGGCTGGGACGCGGCGCCATGGCCGAGGTCTATCTGGCCGAGCAGGAGCATCTGAAACGGCGGGTGGCCCTGAAAATCCTCAAACCGGAACTGGCCGACGATCGGACCTATCTGAAGCGGTTCGAGTTGGAGGCCCAGGCCGCCGCCTCGTTAGTCCACGCCAACATCGTGCAGATTTACGAGGTGGGCTGCATCGATCAATTGCATTACATTGCCCAGGAGTACGTTCAAGGGCGGAACCTGCGGGATTATCTCGCCCGTCATGGTCCGCTCGATCTGAGCCACGCATTGTCGATTGTCCGGCAGGTCGCTTCCGCGCTGGCCAAGGCGGCCGAGCAGGGCGTAATCCACCGCGACATCAAGCCGGAGAACATCATGCTCACGGCCGGGGGCGAGGTGAAGGTGGCCGATTTCGGACTGGCCCGCCTCACCCGCGAAGGGTCCGCAAACGACCTGACACAGATCGGCATCACGCTCGGTACGCCGCTCTACATGAGTCCCGAGCAGGTCGAGGGGAAGCCGCTCGATCCGCGGAGCGACGTCTATTCGTTCGGCGTGACCTGCTACCAGATGCTCGCCGGGACGCCGCCGTTTACCGGCGAAACGGCGCTGGGCGTTGCGGTGCAGCACTTGAAATCGCGGCCGCAGCCGCTGGAATCGCTGCGTCCCGACCTGCCTCCGGCGTTGTGCCGCATCGTGCATCGGATGTTGGCCAAGAATCCGGCGGAGCGATTCGATTCGGCCCGCGAGTTGTTGCGCGAATTGCATCGGTTGCAGGTCGAGCATTTCGGCGCCGATTGGCCCGAGGACCTCCCGGGGCTGGAGCCGCTGGCGGCGGAGATGGCCGACGATCCGCGGATCGCCGCCGCCCGGCAACTGGAAGAAGTGATGAAATCGGCCGCGCTGATGCATCCCGGCCGGCGTCGCTGGGGCTGGCTCGCGGCGGGGCTGACGGCGGCCTTCGTATTCGGCGGCGCCGTGGCCTGGTGGACGGTCGTCCCGGCGCCGCTGTTGGCCGGGGCCAAGGCCGCCGAGCCGAAAATCACCCAGGAACGCAGCGTCGAACGCCAGGCCTTTGCGCCGGCCAACTCGGCACGGAGGCCGCCTGGCAAAGCGTGATTGACTATTTCCCCAAGAAAACGACTTACGTCCTGCGGGCCAAACAGCAACTGTCCCTGATCTATCTGCGGAAGGAGCAGTACGACCGGGCGATGGCGATTTTCGACGAGTTGGCCGCCCTGGGCGACGACCAGCCCGAGCTGAAGGCCTTCGGTCTGGCCGGGAAATGCGGGGTGCTGAGCCTCCGCGGCCAATTCCAGGAATCGGACGCCGTCCTCCGCCGGCTGTGGCCCATCCACGCCCGGCTCGAAAACCGGCAAATGCGAAGATTGCTGGAGTACGCCATCGAGCGGAACCGCTCGAAGCTGGGGCAACAGTCGGCGCGGGAATGGGACCAGTGGCTTTCCGAGCAGTTCCACGAAGGCGATTGACATGTCCGGCGTCGGCTGGTAAAAAGATGGATTCTCCGCTCGGCGGCGAGCCGAAGAGCAGGAAAGCAGCCCCCTTCGTCTAGTGGCCCAGGACATCGGATTCTCAGTCCGAGAACAGGGGTTCGACTCCCCTAGGGGGTACTAGATACTTTTGTGCAGTATCGCAAGGAATCGTGGGAACTGGCAAAAAGCCCCTGTTTTCGGGGGCTTTTCTGCTTTCTTGCGAGACGGTGCAATTTTCTGCCGCCGCGTGCTGCGCCGCATTCTGCGCCTCTTGTGCGCCGGATTTTGCGCCGCTTTCGACGGCCCTATCAAAGTCGGCGTCGGTCACTTGGAGATAATGCCGGGCCGCAATGGGGGCGGAATTGCCCAACCACGCCACAACGACGTGCAACGGATGCCTTTGGGTCAGTTCTGTTTCCCGGCTCGCCCGCATGTTCTGGAAAGCCCGCTCCCACAACTCGACGCCCGCCCGCTTGCATATCCGCTCCGGCGTGGTCCGCAGATTCGCGCTGGCGATTCGATGCTTGGCAATGACGTGTATGGTTCCCGGCTCGGCTTCGTCGAAAACCGCCTCCAGGTGGGGCCGCAACTCGGGGAATAGGGGAAGCATCCTCGATTCCCGCCCGGCATGGCAGGCCGTCTTGGGGCTGGGGACGCGAACCCGGTTGCGTTCCCAATCCACGTCAGCCCAAGTCAAGGCAAACGTCTCTGAGGGCGTCCGTAGCCCGCCGTAGCGTGCCAAGGCGACAATCAGCCGCCATTCGGCATCAGGGCAGGCCGCAATGATCCGCTCCGTTGCTTCGCGTGAAACGCAGAACGCCCGCGCCGTGTTCACCTGGGGCGGGGCTTTCACGTCTTGCATGGGGTTATCGGCAAGTAGTCTCTTGCGAACCGCCGCCCGGAAGAATTGCCGCGCCCGTTTCACGTTGCGGCCGATGGTCGCCGGGGCGTTTGCCTTCGCCTCCTGGGCTGCCTTCCAATCGTCGCAATCGCCGGGGGCAATGTCGGTCAGTATCCGGTCCGCGCCGAAGTATTCCACAAGTGACCGCTCCGTCTGCCGGTAGTTTTTCAGCGTGTTCGGTTTCATCCCCGGTCGGGCCGCAATGTACTGCTTGATGAATCCGGCCAACGTGACTCCCTGGGGCTTCTCATCCGCTTTCGGTTCCCGCGGCGCGACCAATCCAACCGCCGCCAATCGGCCCTAGAGAACACTATCGAGGTTGCCCAACCATGCCGCCGTGTTGCCGTCGATCGCGTGCCCGGCTAACTGCGCGGCCAAGACATTTTCCACCCGCGACTTGACGGTTTGGGCCGTTTTCATCGGCACCTTGCCGAGTCGAATCTGCCGCCGCGCTCCGTTCGCATCCACAAATAGGATTCGCCGCAAGCCCTTTTTGTCCGACGATATGCTCGCCATGTTTCACTCGTCTTTCCGTTTGGGTGCCTTGTCCGCCACGATCCGCAACCGCAAACACGCCCCTAGCTTGTCGAGGTTGCTTTCCGACAAGCATCGCTCCCCGTGTACGAACCGGCAAAGAACGGTTTCGTCGATTCCCGATTCTTTGGACAACTGATAGCGGGTCATGCCGCAATCCTCGACTATCCGCCGCAATTGGTCCGTAAACGAAACCGCCTTTCGTTTCATCGCCATGATTCTACTCTCTACTTGCGTAAATGTCAACTATACCGTTACAGTTTTTTTCCCTGAAAACACTCTCACAATCCACGGGGTCAAGTATAACGACCGGACTGGACACGCCGCAACCGTCGCGGTCCTGGGGGGCCTTTTGTTGAGAGTCGCCGGAAGTCTGCGCCGGAGGCTCGGGGAGGTCCGATCCCCGAATAACGCCCGGAATGAGCAACAATGGGGCCAGCAGTTCGGCTTTTGATCTTTCTTGTTTCATCGAACCACCTCCTGCTCGGTCGGCGCAGAATCCAAGTGCAGGTCGGGGGGCGAATCACAAAGAGGGTCACTTGCATCAAAGGGGGCCAATCTCGGAGACTGGCCCTCTATGGTAGTTTTCGCGGTTTTCTCGGGGATTTCTCCAAAGGGTGTCAACTGGGATGTGTTGGCACCCTTTGACAAGTTCCATACCCATCCGCCGTCCTCCCCGAAGCCTTCTCTGTGGGCGCGCACTCCGAGAATACCCTTTCGCGCTTGACTGTGCGCCACGCAAAGCCTTCCTCCTTGGCTTGCCACTCGATTTTCTTCACGGTTAGCGGTCCATCTGCCAGAACGGCACGCAGCCATTCCGCCGCCTCGTTGCGTTCGCGTGCGCGACCGTCGGGATGTTCCGGGCCCATTGCGTCATCGGCGGAGATTGACACGGGATCGGGCGACCATCGCAGCACCGGCGCTCCGCCGCGATCCTCGACAGTGTAACTCAGCCCGGTTACATCCGACGACAAATTGTGCTTGATCGGCAAAAACAGTCGCTTTGTAGGGTCGTTCTTGTCTTTTACCACGTCCCAAGCCGCGCGGGCCGCCGCCACAAAAGCTAGACTGCCCATCGTCCGGTAGACTGCCGGGCCGCCGGCCACGTTCTTGTTGAGGTGGTTTATACAAACCACCGCCACCTGCCGCCGTTGCGCCAACTCTGCCAGCGGCGCAAGTAAACCTCGAACGTCGGTGTTCCGGTGTGAATCCGTCGATCCGCAAAACGCGCTAATGGGGTCAATGATGACAAGTCGGCAGTCGATCGTTGTTTCGATAGCCTCGTCAAGAACCCCAATGTCGCGGGCAAGATTAAATGGAGTGCGAAACCACTTGCTTTCCGCTGAGTCGAAACGAGAAACGTCCGTCAGCAGACAGATACGAGAACAATCCGCTCCGGCCGCGTCCAATCGAGGGCGGATCGTGTCGGCAGGGTCGTCCTCTGCGGACAGCATGACCACGCCGCCAAGTGGCGAACACTCCGAAGAATCCGGCCAGCGCGAACCTACCGAAACCCGCGCGGCTACGTCAATGGTCAACAGCGATTTTCCCAGACGGGGGTCGCCCGAGACCTCAGTCTGCTTGCCGATTGCGATTCGGCCAGGCCAGAGCCAAGCAATCTTTTGCGGCTCAACGGTGTCAAGTCGCAATAGTGTGGGTTTGCTGGAAAGAGAATCTTTGCGGCTATCCAAATAATGCTTAGTCATGCGCCTGCCCTCCCTTCATCCGCTCGATTGCAGTTTGGAGGTCAGACACCGCGTAGAGTACGCGCGTCCCGATTCTTACCGACGGGATCGGACCGCGCGGAGAAGTTAGGCTCCAGAGCGTGCGCGGGCAAATACCGCCAAGCGCTTTGCACGCTTCCGGCACAGCAAGTAACAGTTTGGGAGTGTCGCTACCTTGCTTGGGACACCCCCTTCCCTCGCTCGCGTAGCTTTCGCTCCACTTCGTTGAGATCGAACAGGCGGGCTGCACATCACCGGAAGGCCGTTCTTCGCCACCGCGCGCATCGCCATCGCGCCCTGACAAAGGAGCAATTGCGTGGCAATCATGGAAGCTTCCGCCTCGCGATGCACCTGGGCCACCGTTCGACCAATCAGCACGGCTTTTTTCAGAGTCCGCTTGTAGGTCCGGAAAAATCCCTCGTTTTCCCATCTCCAACGATAGCAAGTGGCTGCCGTTTCCAACGACAATTGCCGGGGATCTTCCACGTTCGTAAACAGCCACACGTCGATCTTGTGGTGGACGCTGTGAATCCGCAGCAAGCGCCCGCGAAGCGGCGGCTGGCCTTCTTTCTGCCGATTTTTCGGCCAGTAGTAGACGATTCCCTCGCGGAATTCCTCCAACGGCTCGTTGGCTTCGCTGTAAAAGGTCGCTTTGGAGGACATGCGGATGAGAAAAGCCGCCTTGGTCATGAGCGTTGCCACAACCTCGTAGCCTACATAACCCGCGTCGGCCACGATCAACGCCGCCGCCGGCAGCCAACGCAGCATGAATATCAAGTGGCTCCTCTCGCTGGGCTTGCTCCCGTTGCCCAAACGCCAACAAAAGGGAATGCCCAAGGTGAGCTGAACAAGCGACGTGTTCCAGATCATTGGCGACGAGCCCTCCTTGCAGCCGGAGCCCAAGCGTCGTTCGAGTTCCTGGCTGCGCGGGCAGTTCTGCCGCGTACCGTCGCAGCCCAAGGGAATAAAGCCCGCCACTTTCCATTTTTCGCCGAAGATCACCGGGCAACGGCCGCGAATGCCAGCAGCCAATGCCCGCAGCACGGGCATGGGAAGTTTGGCAACGGCTTTCCCGAAACCCGCGAAGGACTTTCCTGGGCGTCTCCTTTTGGGACAACAAACCACATAAAATCCTCTGGCAGCCTCGAATTTTTCTGGCAAACTGTCGCCCGAGCAGTAGGTCGTCAGCAGAAGGATCAACAGCAGGGGGTGCAGATCCCAGCGCGGCGGTTTCCGCCGCCGCGCCGCATTTCGCACTTGCTTGAAAACCTCGGGTGTGAGAAACTCCCGCATCGCCCCGAGCAGCGACTTGGCCCGCCGTCGCTGGCGGGCTCGCTTCCTTGCGCGCACCATTTGCCGTTCCTCCGTGGTAGGGTTTCGCTTCGTAAGCCCCTATCATCGCCGGAACGGCTTTTTCATGCAGGGGCAGTTTCCCGAGCCAAATTGTCGCAGCAACGTTAGTCACAACAACGACTTAGCAACGAAAACGAAACACTTTCAGAAACGGCATTGGGTGCCACCCCAACGAAACCTATCAAAGCACGACTGACAGAGCACCAAATTGTATGCAACCACTCAAGAAGGACACCCAATGACGGAATCGATTATTCTCGGCACCTGGAGTTTTGGAAAGAAGGCCAACGCGGCCGGCTGGCCCTATCTGAGCGGTCCGCAGCCGTCAAGCTTGGATGCCGTGGAACAAGCCTGCCGCGCCATAGAGGCCGACCCGGAGGTGCTGAGCGTGGGCTACGGCGGCTGTCCTGACCGCTCGGGTGAGGTCTCGTTGGACGCATCGATCATGCTTTCGCCGTCGCGTTGCGGCGCGGTGAGCTACGTGCGGCGGTTTCCGCACCCCGTCTCGATTGCCCGATTGGTGATGGACCGACTCAACCAGGGAATGCTGGCCGGCGAAGGAGCCGATCTTTTCGCCGCCCGGCAGGGGTTTTCCGTCGCCAACCTCTTGACCGGGCGCGCAAGGACGATGTGGCTGAACTGGGTTGCCCGATACCCGACTGCCCAATATCTGGATGATGCGGTCTGCCTCCCGCCGGCCAATCTGGAAGAATGTGGCGCGTTGCCCGAGGGAGAATCGCTGCCACACAACCAATTTCACGACACGGTGGGGGTGCTGGCGATGGATTCTTCCGGCCGGATGGCCGGCGCCTGCTCGACGAGCGGATTGCCGTTCAAAGTGCCGGGACGGGTGGGCGATTCGCCGATCATCGGTCACGGACTTTATGTTGATCCGCGCCGCGGAGCGGCCGTGGCCACGGGTACGGGCGAGCTGATAATGGGCGTTTGCGGCAGTTTCCTCGCCGTGGATCTGATGGGCCGTGGAGTGGAGCCGAAGGAGGCTGCCCGCGAAGTCCTCCAACGCATTATCGAGGCCTTTCCGGTTGTCGAGGGGCATCAGGCGGCGATCGTCACGCTGAGCCCGTCCGGCCAGTGGAGCGCCGCCTCTCTGCGGCCGGGATATTTTACGGCCGTCCGCACGCCGACTCGCGACGAACTGGTTGCGCCGGAGTGCGTTCTATGTCCGCGGGAATGACAATGCCGCATCCGCGCATCAGCCGGAGGTGCGACACACCCGAAAGACGGGTTTCCTTGACAGCCGTTTACCCGCTCAATATAGTTGAATGTTTATTTACCCGGAAAGAAGAGAAGAGCGGCATGCTCGATAATTTGGACTACCAGGCGGTTGGGTTGATCTCGGGCCTGGAGGTGCATCAGCAACTGCTCACCCGGGAAAAGCTGTTCTGTCGCTGTCCCGCGGGACTCTACACCGAGACCCACGACGGCGAAGTGCTGCGCCACATGCGGCCGACCCTGTCGGAATTGGGCGAATACGACGGCACGGCCCTGATGGAGTTCAAGACGAAGAAGGAAATCGTCTATCTGCTGAACCAGCAGAACGTCTGCACCTACGAGATGGACGACACGCCTCCCTTCCTGGTGAACCAGGAGGCCATCGACGTGGCCATCGAGTTGTGCCTGGCCATGAAGATGGACATCATCGACGAGGTCCACATCGCCCGAAAGCAATACCTGGACGGCTCGATCCCGACCGGCTTTCAGCGGACGGCCATCGTGGGCGTGAACGGCTGGCTGCCGTTCCAGGGGCGGCGGCTGACGATCACCCACGTCTCGCGTCGAGGAGGACTCCTGCCGCGAGGTGAAGGACAAGGGGCACCAGATCGTCTGGCGCACCGACCGGCTGGGGATGCCCCTGACCGAAACGGTCACCGGCCCGGAGCTCCTCACGCCCCAGGAAGTCCGCGACGCGATCCTGCTCTGCGGTCTCGTCGCACGCAACACCGGCCGGGCGAGGACCGGCATCGGCGCCAGCCGGCAGGACGTGAACGTGAGCGTCCGCGGCGGCGACCGCTGCGAGATCAAGGGCGTGCCCCGGGCGGCTCTGGCCGTCAAACTGGTCCACAACGAGGGCTGGCGGCAGTACAACCTGTTGAAGATTCGCGAGGAGTTGCATCGGCGAGGGCATCAAGTCGCCCGACGACGATCCGCATGTCGGCCTTCGACGTGAGCGACGTTCTGCGCGACGGCCGACCTGGGTTTCATGCAGCGGGCTTTGCAGACCGGCGGCAAGGTCTATGCCGTGAAGATCGAGGGCGTCGCGGGCCTGGCCCAGCATCCGACCCAGCCCGACACCACCTTCCTCGACGAACTTCGCGGCCGGGTCCGCGTCATTGCCTGCCTGGACGAGGCCCCGATCGTGCTGAGCGGGGCGGCAATGCCGGAGTTCCCCGACAAGCTCGGCATCCTGGAGCGGCTCCGCAAGCGCGTAAAGCCCGGCGAAAACGACGATTTCTTCATCGTGTTCGGTCCCGAGGAGGACTGCCGCACGGCCGCCGAGGAGATCCGCATCCGCTTTGCCGACGCCACGGTGGGCGTGCCCAAGGAGACGCGGCAGGCCCTGGTGGGCGGCTACACGACCTTCGAGCGCATCCTGCCCGGCCCCGACCGCATGTATCCCGACACCGATTCGCCGCCGTCGCGCATCACTCAGGAGCGGATCGAAGAGATCCGAGCTCGCCTGCGTCCGCCGCCTTGGGAGCGGATCGAGCGCTACACGTCGTGGCGCTTGCCGGAGGAGACGGCCTCTTACCTGATCCGCCGGGGCGGGGCCGAGATCGTCGACGCGGTGGTCGAGAAGACCGGCGTGGACGGCCTGCTGGCCGGCATCACCATCGGCCAGCATTGCAAGGCGCTCAATCGGGCGGGCGTGCCCGTCGAGCGGCTGAGAACACCGGAGTGGATTCAGGTATTCGATATGTACACCGACGGCCGCATCCCCCGCGAGTTCATCCCCGCCGTGGCCGCGCGGATGGCTTGCGACGGACTGGACGCGGCCGGCGCGGCGGCGGCGCTGGGCGTGGCCTTGCAACCTAGAGAATCATGGACCAAGGAGGCCGATCGCTTGACGTTCGACGACTATCGCTGTGTGAAGGACGACTCGCCGGAAAAGCGGACCCGCTTCCTGGCGGGGCAGGCGGTCAAAATGCTCAAAGGCCAGGCCCCCGCCGCCGAAGTCGCCGAATTCGTCAAGACGAAGATTGAGGAGGTGGCACAATGAGCTTCGGCACCATCCCCTTCGACGAGCGAGCAGACCGGTTCCAAGGCTATCGCGGCCCGGTCAAGGCGATTCTCGAGCAACACCAGATGGGCGTGTGGAGCGAGGTCGAGGTCACGAACGACCGCGGCTCGACCTTCACCGGCGTGATCCTGCCCCGCAGCGAGACCTTCGACGAGCTGCACCTGGTGCTGAAGCTGTTCAATGGCTACAACATCGGCGTGGCCGCCGAGCGGATCGTGGCGATTAAGGAAGTCGGCTATAAGAAGGCCGTCTACAAGATTCCCGAGAAGGATTTCCCCTTCGATCCGAAGAAGAAGATGGTGACGCTGTTGGGCACGGGCGGGACGATCGCCTCGCGGCTGGACTATCGCACCGGGGCGGTGATTCCCGCTTTCACGCCCGGCGAGCTGTACGGGGCCGTGCCCGAGCTGGCCGACATCGCCAATCTCACCACGAAAAAGCTCTTCGGCGTGTTCAGCGAGAACATGGGGCCGGAGCAGTACAAGACCCTGGCTGTCGCCATCGGCGACGAAATCGCCAAGGGCGCGGACGGCATCGTCATCGGCCACGGCACCGACACGATGGCCCACACCGGGGCCATTCTCAGCTTCATGGTCCAGAACAGCCCGGTGCCGATCGTGGTCGTCGGCAGCCAGCGGAGCTCGGACCGGCCGTCGTCCGACGCGGCCTTGAACCTGATGAACTCGGTCCGCGCGGCGGCCGAATGCGACATCGCCGAGGTGATGCTGTGCATGTTCGGGCCGACCTCGGACAACTACGACCTGCTGCACCGCGGCACGCGCTGCCGCAAGATGCACTCCAGCTATCGCAGCACCTTCCGCACCATCGGCGCCACGCCGCTGGCCACCGTGATCCGCTATCCGAACGGCGACCAGAGCCACTTCAAGTACCTGACGGACGACTTCCTGCGCCGCGACAAGACCCGCGTGCCGGTCATCACGCCGACGTTCGAGGAAAAGGTCACGATCCAGTATTACTATCCCAACTTCAACCCGGACATCATCGACGGGCTGACCTCGATGGGCTACCGGGGGATCGTCATCGCCGGCACCGGCCTGGGCCACGTCAACAAGCCGCTCTATCCGGCGATCAAAAGGGCCGTGCAGAAGGGCGTGACCGTCGTGATGACCGTGCAGACCCTCTGGGGCTTCGCCCAGATGTACGTCTACGACACGGGCCGCGACCTGCTCGACCTGGGCATCATCCCCCTGGACAACATGCTGCCCGAAACGGCCTACATGAAGTTGGCCTGGGTCCTGGGCCAGACGGACGATCCGCAGAAAATCCGCACGATGATGACCACGCCCATCAATCACGAGATCACGCCCCGCGAGCCGCACAACGGCTACCTGATTCTCCAAGGCGGCCTGCCCGAGGTGGACGCCTTTGTGCAGAAGCACTGGAAATAGGGCGAGTTTTTGAGATGAAACACATAGGGTGTTAGAATTATGGATGGCGTGAAACGCATCATTGGATGATGTGCGGGAATTGTGTGTTTCTTATCGCGCACCCTTGTATTGTCGGGGCCCGGGGCGGTATTCACTAACTTGCATCGACCATTTGGCGATTAGCTTGTTGGTCAATCTGCATCACGGAATATCACTATGAAATTTGAAAGTAAGTTGATTGATCTTGTACAGCTTTTCGACGGCACGCCTTCATATGCGATGGATGCAATCCATGATTCCAGAAAATCGGAATGGATTCTTCTCAAGGGGTCTGGAGAGCTCGTCGTCGTTGACTTTGGCGATCGATCCGTGACTTCAGTCGCAATGCTGGAAAAAACAGCATTTGATCACACCAAGAAAGCGATGGTACATGTCTCGGGGGACGGCCGCTTCGCTGCGGTCGCCAACACATTTGGCACTGACGGCGTCGTTGTGGATCTGTCCACGGGGAGAACGACTATGATTCTCAAACGTGATGACTACCACGTAGAACACTGCGCCCTTCCGCTGAGCATTTATCAAGCGCCACGATAAATGGTTATTGGTGCATGCAACGCAATGGAACCGCGTAGACGTATCGGATCCTTTGACGGGTGAACTGCTCACAGCACGGCAGTCTCCAAAGTACGAGAATGGAGGACCGCGGCCTGCCCATTACCTTGATTTCTTTCATGCTACCTTACTGCCATCGCCAAATTATAATTGGATTGCTGACAGCGGTTGGGTATGGTCTCCGGCTGGGGTGGTTAGATCATGGAGTGTCGATCACTGGCTGGCGGAAAACGTGTGGGAATCGGAAGATGGCCCAACGGCAAAAAACCTGTGTGCCCAAGATGACTGGAATCAGCCAATGTGTTGGATAGATGATCGGACGCTGGCGTTTTGGGGGGAAGATCCTGATAGCGAGTCCGATCAACTTGTGCTAGGATTCTATGATGTTGTGTCGGGGGCAAGACTTAAAACACTTGAAGCCACTAAAGGGCCTATGTTTTTTGACGATGGCCGGCTTTTCATTTCCCGGATTCCATGGACGGGAATCACTGTCTGGGACATTGAATCTGGCATTCAGATTCTTGATGATCGTAGTATTCAAGCTGTCAAATATCATAGGGGGGCAAAGCAGTTTTGGGGACTGAAGGGGGCAGCTATCCACATGCTCAGTACGTATAAAAGCGACTGCTGATGGGGCGGTATGGTAATCGCCGGTGACCTTGTTGTAGCTTGCCGGCGAAGTCACGATCCGTGTTCCTGAAGAGATTCACGGAACGGGCGGGACGGTTCGTTCCGCCGTTGCGAAAAAACAGCTAAATCCTGGAGGTCTTCCTGCCACTCCTCGTCTTCGACTATGTGAGCCAAAACGGCTTGCCGCTCCTCTTCGGGCAGTGCCCGCAGGGCGGTCAGAAACACTTCGGCGGTTGCTTGAGGAACGGTCATCGGCCGCGCTCCAATCCAGTTTTTTTCGCTTGCCCGGGCACGACTTGGCCAACGCCATTCCACTGTCGGCCGGATTGCAGTCTGACTAACTATAGCCTACAGCACTATGGGTATGGGGCAATCCCTGCCAAAGCAGGAGGCCGTGGTCGCTTTCCCGTGCAGAGCCACAGGCCATCCCCATCAGGCAGGGGGGCGTTAGGGGGCGTTCTTGCGAAGGTTCGCATTGGCTGCCCCCTTAACGGTCGGCGAAACACAACTTCGGTGTTGTCGGAAGCGTTCTGCCCTCACCCCCGGCCCCTCTCCCAAAGGGAGAGGGGAGTAATTGTTGGACGCCCATCCCCTGACGCCGTCGCGCTACTTGTCAAGCGCCAACCGGCGCGGTAATTTGCGCGTCTGCATTGTATACGGCCTTCCGAGAGATGCGATGGCAGCACTCAGGCGTGGAAGGGTCGCTAGTCTTACCATTTTTCATTCCCATTCAAGGGAGAAGGATTGAGCCCGATGAAAGTCGCTGACAAGAGAGCGGATTTGGCCGGACCCGGAATCGGGAACTACGAGGAGCTGAAGAAGATTCTTCCGTCGGATTACCGGTCTTTGTTGGACGTCAAGGAGACGCAAAAGGCCATCTTCGCCGCGAAGAATTACATCGAGGAGAATCTCTGCAAGGAGCTGAACCTGATGATGGTTCAGGTCCCGCTGATCGTCGACGTGGAGAGCGGCGTGAACGACATGCTCGACCGCGACGGCGCGCGGACCCCCATCCAGTTCCACATCTCCAACGACCACGACAAGCACCCCATCGACGCCCAGGTGGTCCAGGCCGCCACCAAGTGGAAACGGGTGGCGTTGAAGCAATTCAAAATGCAGCCGGGCGAGGGCCTCTGCACCGACATGCACGCCGTGCGGAAGGACTATTTCCTCGATCACGACCACAGTTGCTACGTCGATCAATGGGACTGGGAACGGGTCATCACCCCCGACCAGCGGAACCTGGAGTTCCTCAAAGAGATCGTCCGCAAGATTTGGAAGGTCATCAAGGGGGCGGAAATCCACGTGCAGAAACTCTTCCCCAAGCTGAAGGGCGGCAAGTATCCCGACCTGCCCGATGAACTGACCTTCCTGCACGCCGAAGAGATTCTCAAAATGTACCCCGATCTGCCGCGGAAGCAGCGGGAGACGGAGGTCCTGCAGAAATATCCGGCCATCTTCATCATCGGCATCGGCTGGACGCTCGACGACGGCTATCCGCACGAGATGCGGGCCGCCGACTACGACGACTGGGTCACCGAGACGCGCTCGGAGGACGGCCGGACGATGCACGGGCTCAACGGCGACATCCTGGTGTGGAACCCGGTCACTCGCCGCCGCCACGAGTTGACCTCGATGGGCATCCGCGTCAATCCCCAGACGCTCAAGCAGCAGTTGGAAATGACCGGCCAGCTCGATTGGCTGAAGTTGCCTTACCACAAGGGCATCATCTCCGGCGAGTTGCCGCTGAGCGTCGGCGGCGGCATCGGACAGTCCCGCACGCTCATGTCCCTGCTGAAGAAGGCCCATCTCGGGGAGGTCAGCGTTACCGTCTGGCCCCAGATTCTGAAGGACATGTGCCGCGAGAAGAATATCTTCGTGCTGGAGTAGGCGGTTGGCAATTCTCGCGGTTTTTGGGGATGGGACAAATGGGACCTATGAGACGAATAGGTCCCATGAGTCTCATTCATCCCATAGACCCCGCGCCCTTTACTTCGCCGCGGAGAGTTGCAGCGGAATCTGCTGCTGGCGGCCGTTGCGAATCACGGTGAGGGTGACCTGATCGCCAGGTTGCTTGGCCTCAATGGCTTCGAGGAATTTTTCGGCCGTCTTCGTGGGGCGGCCGTCGACGGCGACGATCATGTCGGCCGCGGAGAGATTGGCCCGCTTCTGCTCGGTAATGAACGGACCCTGCCGTTTCTGCACCGTCTCGATCTTGGGGCCTTGCAGTCCGGCGCGTTCGGCCGGTCCGCCGGGGACAAGCGAGAGGATCAGCAGGCCGCGGTCGGTCTGAAAGACCCGGGCGATGCCCGAGTCCGCCCGTTGCACGCGCCCGTTCTGAATCAGTTGCGGCACGACCCGGGCGATGGTGTTGACGGGAATGGCGAAACCCACGCCGGCGCTCTCGCCCGTCTTGCTGGCGATGGCGGTGTTCATGCCGATCATCCGCGCGTGCGTATCCAGGAGCGGACCGCCCGAGTTGCCGGGGTTGATCGCCGCGTCGATCTGGATGATCGAGCGGAGGTCGCGCCGCCCGTGCCGGCCGGGCAGCGAGCGGTTGAGGCTCGAGATGATGCCGGTCGCCAGGGTGCGTTCCAGGCCGAACGGATTGCCGATGGCGAAGACCCGCTGTCCGACCAGCAGATCGGTCGAACTGCCAAACTGGACCGGAAAGAGGGTCTCGGCCGGGGCGTCGATCTTGAGCACCGCCACGTCGGTGTCGGGGTCGCTGCCGACGAGCCGGGCGTCGTAGGTCTTGCCGTCGTAGAGAGTGACGCGAATCTCGTTGGCCCCCTCGACCACGTGGTAGTTTGTCAGAACGTGGCCCAATTTGTCGATCACCATTCCGCTCCCCTCTCCCTCGGAAATGCTCTCGAATATCATAAACCGATCGCCGGAGACGCCGCGGGTGTTGATGTTCACCACGCTGCGGTTCATCTGTTGGTAGACGTACACGTTTACCCGCTCGTCGGGAGTAAGCCCATTGACGGGGGGGATGGGGATGACGGTGTTCGGCGCGGGAGTCGCCGCCGACTGGGCCACGGGCGTTGCGGCGGGCTGCGGCCAGGCCGCGGCGTCCTGGGCGGAGGTGGCATTTACCATCCGCGGGAATTGCTGCCACCCATAAGCCGCCAGTAAACCCAGCGACGCGGACAACGCACACAATATGATCGGTCTTCTCATGGCTATCGGAACCTGACGTAAATCCAAGGAAATTGCGGGATTCGGCAGAGTAACGGTACGGTGAAGTATATACCCCTTGGCGTGGAAATTCGAGGGCGAAACGCGAAAACGGGCCGAAGAAAACGTACCTTGTTCCCACGCTCCGCGTGGGAACACACTGCCCGGACGCTCTGCGTCCGCGGGAGTGGAATGTGTTCGGCGTGAATGGGTTAGCCCGGATTATTCATAAACGTCATCCTGAGCGCAGCGAAGGATCTCCAATGCGCCGCAAACAGCCCAGATTCTTCGCTGCGCTCAGAATGACAATGTTCCTTCGTGTTTATGAATAATCCGGGTTAGGGCACGGATGCACTCCGCCCTCCCCCCCGGCCCCGCTCCCAAAGGGAGAGGGGAGATTTGCTGCTAGAACAGGCTTTTCTGGCTGGCCCGGCCCAGGGGATGGGCGTCGTGGCCCGCGTCGCGGAGCCGATCGACGAAGCTCTCGGGGCCGTGAGTGCAATATACTACCCGCGGCGAGACCCGCTCGACCGCCTCGAACAGCTCGTCATAGTCGGCGTGGTCGGAGAGCGGAATGGCATGATCCACGCGGAAGCGGTATTTTGCCCGCTCGTCCACCGCCCAGCCGGTGGCCGCGATGCGGACCTGGCGCGGGAAAAAGGGGACTGGCCCCGTTTGCCGTAACGGCCCGGAGGGTGCTGAGCACAAACGGGGCCTGTCCCCTTTTTCCCACAAATCGCCGGCGCCCGGCGGAGCGACGATGGCCCAACCGGGCTCCGGACGGCCGGTGAACTTCTTGAAAGTGCCGAGTTTCATGCCGCACGCCTCGTAGACCTGGCTGACGGCGTACACGTCGCGGTGTTGCAGGACGGGAATGCCCTCGTCGGTCAGCAGTTTCGTCACCTCCTGCCCCTTGCCCAGCGCGTAGGCCTGGATGACGGGCACGTCGCCGGCGTCGATGGTTTCGTGAACGATGGTGAAGAGCCGATCGAGGGCCTCCCGGCGCGGCGGCAGGCGGTAATCCGGATGGCCGTAGGTGGACTCGATAATCAGGATGTCGGCGTGCGGCAGTTCGGCCCGGCTGGCGGTGGCCGATTCGCCCAGCTTGAAATCGCCGGTGTAGAGCAGCGATTGATCTCCATCCTCGGCCAGCAACATCGCCGAACCGAGGCAGTGCCCGGCGGGAAACGTGGTCAGCCGCAGCCCACCCCATTCGATCGGCTCGTGGTACGGCATCTCCAGGGTCCGCCGCTTGCCCATCCGATGCCGATACAAAGCGGCCGTCTCGGGCGTACACAGGGCATATTCGTGCCGGGCGATGTGGTCGCTGTGGGCGTGAGAGACGAATGCCCGCGGCTGACGACGCCGCACATCGACCGCCAGACCGGCCTTGGTCAGGATCAGCCCGTTTTCCCAGTGGAACAAGGTAGTGGTTAGTCGTAGGTTATGCTTTAGCATAACGAAGGCTGTGGATCATCTTTCCGAACGTAGGTTATGCTTTAGCATAACGAAGTCGCAGCCGTAGGTTATGCTTTAGCCTAGCGCGGCGTAGCCGCAACCAATTGTGGTCTTGGGTCTTAGGTCTTGGGTCTTCGTGCCAAGACCTAAGACCCAAGACCTAAGACCCAAGACCGTCAAAGATTGAGGACGATTTCTCAATCCCAAAAACTAATGGCATAACAATGGGCCATGGACGGCCACATGTTATACCATTAGACTTTAGGATTGAGGAAACATCCTCAATGTTTTTCTGGCGATAATCGGAACTTACGTCGTCACAATTGGTTGCGGCTACGCCGCGCTAGGCTAAAGCATAACCTACCACTGTCCCTTCACCACTTTCCATTATGCACGATCCACTGCCGACGATCCACTAATTCTCCGCCGCGGCCATTTCCGGCTGCTTGGCGGGGGCCGGCTTGGCGGGACGCAATACTTTCTCCAGGGCCTCGCTGGCCTGCTTGACGATCACGTCGCGGCGGCGGCTGGGAAACGCGCGTGCGCGACGGTTTCAGGGTCAGTGGTCCGTCGTAGCCGGCCTGCCGAAGAATGGCCAGAAATCCGGCCACGTCGATTTGTCCGTTTTCCCCGCCGGGCAAGATGCGCGATTTCTCGTCCAAATCGGCGACCGCGACGCCGGCCGGCATGTCGGCCACCCGCACCGACACGATCTGGCTGACGGGCAGCTTCCGCACCGAGTCCAGCGTGCCGCCGCAGGCGACAATGTCCCAGACGTCCAACAGCAGGCCCATGTTTGGGGCCGCCACCATGTTCACCAGCAGAGTGAGGGCGTCGAGGTCGTGGACAAACTGGAAGGCCCGGTCCCGGCGGAGGTATTCGGCGGCCTGGAAGCCGAGCGCCAGCCGGACGCCGGACGGCTCCAGGGCGGCACATATATCGTGGAAGCGGTGCCGGTGGAACTCGAAGTTTTCGTGGTAGGGGCGCGTGTCGCCGGCGGGAGCGAGCAGCGCGGTCGTGCGGGTGCAGCCCAACTCCGCCGCACAGCCGGCGTACTCCGGCAGCTTTTTCAGATCTTTCTGGAAACTCTCGTCGTCCGTGTCCCATTCCAGCGGCAGGGCAAACGAACCGATGCGGATTCCGGCGCTCTGGATCAGGCGTCGGGCGTAGTCCATCCCTTTCGCTTTCACCCGCGCCGCGAACTCCACGACGTTCAAGTCCATTCCCGCAAAGCCGTAGGTCAGGGCCAATTCGATTATCTCACTCTGGTGCCCGGTAATGCCGAGCGCCGACGGGTTCAGGTTCTTGAACATGCAATTACTCCGTGAAGCTAGGGGATATATCCAACCCGCGCCGATAAGCCGTAGCGGGCCTGACGGGGAATCCCTCATTATCACACTTCCCGCTCATTCGCGGAAGGGGGAGTGCCAAGCCCTTGATCTCCGGGGGAATACCCGGTATGCTTTATGACGGTTCGTTCAACCCGGAGCCAACGGCGACGGGGCGGCAGGGGACTGGTCCATTTTTCGGCGGGAAGACGTGATTTCACCGACCAAACGTGGGCCGAAAACACGGACCTGTCCCCCTCCCACCAAACGCCGTCGCCGTTGGCTCCGGGTTAAACGAAGACTCATTTTTGGGTGCAGTTGATACCCAGTCATTCACAGCGACCCCCATCAGCAGTGGGGGCCGCGTTTTTTTTCGCGGAGTCTGAAGCATGTCCGATCGAATCCCCATGACTCGCACCGGCTACGACAAACTCAAAGCCGACCTCGATCAGCTCCACACCGTCGAATTGCCGAAAATCCTCGAACGTCTGGCCACCGCGCGGTCCGAAGGCGATCTGTCCGAGAACGCCGAGTACACCGGCGCCCAGGAGAGCCGGGCCATGATGGAGGCGCGAATCAACGTGCTCCGCGACAAGCTCTCGCGGGCGATACTGCTCGATCCCGCCCAGTTCCCCAAGGACAAAGTGGCGTTCGGCGCGACCGTGCGGGTGAAAGACCTCGTCTTCGACGACGAAGAGGAATTCACCCTCGTCGGCGCCGGCGAGGAGGATTACGACAAGGGGAAGATTCTCATCACCAGTCCCCTGGCCCAAGGACTGGTGGATAAGAAGGTCGGCGAGCGGGTCGAGATCACCGTCCCGCAAGGGGTCTTGAAGTTCGAGATACTCGACATCCGCTGCGAAGAGTAAATCGCGTCTGTTGCGAAAGACGTGCGTAGGGTGGGACAAGCTTTAGCGCGGTCCCACCATGTTTTGCGCCGCTCTTGGTGGGACCGCGCTATAGCTGGTCCCACCCTACGATCCGCAACAGCATCTAATTCGCTCGCACTCGCGACTTTTCCAGCAATTGCTCGAAGTGCCGGCCCACCTGGTAGAGGATCAGATCGGAGCATTGCGGATCGTCGACGAACAGATGGAGGCCGTCGTCGCGGGCACGGATGAGGAAACGGCGGCCGCGATAGGAGAAATCGAGCCAGTCCTGCGCCATCTCTCCACCGATGAAATTGACCATCTTCGCACCCGAGAGGCGCAAAACGTGGTCGCGGACGGATTGCCAGTCGGCAACCCACGGAAGATAGGAAAAGCGGCGTGAGCCGTCGGGCGTCCTTTCGTCTATCAGTTTCATGGCGTCCGATAGCATAGCGGACACCAGTGACAACATGTTGTCACAGTGAAGATGAATTAGGGAGAAAAATTGCGGGATTGTCCCTTTGGCGGCCATGTGAGGTTTGCCGGGGCGGAAGGTGTGCTGCTACACCGGTATGGCGGTACACGGCCGCCCAGACATCGTGGTGGGGGAATAAAGCGAGCCTGTATCCGGCTGGTAATCAAATGAGAGTGTCCGGAAATTGGACCATTTAGCCCGCCGTGAATACACGGCGGGCAGAGCGGCAGCAAACCGCGAGCCATGCCCCCGGTGTGCTCACCGGGGGCTAAATGGTGAACAAAACGCCCTCGCCCCGCCCCCTGAATAAGAAGGGCGGGGGAAGGAGATTCAGCCGGTGCAGACCGGCATTGCCGCCGACGACCGAAGGCCGCCGGCCTATGGATCGGGAATTTTCCGAAACGGAACCCCGCCGCGATCACCAAGAATCGCGACCGCGCCCGCCGCCGCCGCCACGACCGCCGCGTCCACCGCGACCGCCGCCACCGCCGCCGCCGCCGCCGCTACGAACGGGCTTGTCCTCGGCCTCATTGACCTTGATGGTCCGGCCGTCCAATTCGGTGCCGTCCATTTCAGCAATGGCCTTC
Source organism: uncultured Planctomycetota bacterium (assembly GCA_963733145.1). Taxonomy (GTDB): domain Bacteria; phylum Planctomycetota; class Planctomycetia; order Pirellulales; family Thermoguttaceae; genus JAHIKV01. The sequence continues at coordinate 247,451 of CAVTCJ010000005.1, forward strand.
GACGCGCCTTCGTCATTGGCGAAGGTGATGAAGCCGAAGCCGCGCGAGCGGCCGGTTTCACGGTCCGTAATCACTTTTGCTTCGACGATATCGCCGAACTGGGAGAAAGCACCATGCAGACCGTCGTCCGTAGTGCCCCAACTTAACCCGCCGACAAACAATTTCTTCGACATCCCTCAGGTAACTCCTTACGCGGCACTGGCGCGGTTGCGACAGCGCGTCTACTGGATACAAACGGGTTTCGTGGGCACTACGTTGAACGGTGGAAATTGAGACTGCTCACAGAAGAGAGTATAAATATCCGGGCCGCGCAACGAATCAAAAGTCCCTCGCACCCCGAGGGCAGCCCCGACGGCCGCCACTGGTCTTACGTAGCATAGCAGTTTCATGGCCGCTTGCAAGCGGGAAACATCGGAAAATCGGTCAAGAACTTTTCGGGGGGTACGAAATTCGACCCCTTTCTATAGAGGGGGAAATGTCGGTGCGAAACCGCAAGCGGCCCGTTGAGCGGACGAACAACGCCCAGCCTTCGCCACTCATCTTTCATCCTGCCCTCGCCCCTCACTTCACCGCCGTCGCGCCGGCCTCGGCCACGGCATGGTCGTTTTCGACCGTGCTGCCGGAGACGCCGATGGCCCCGATCACCGCGCCGGAAGCGTTTTTCAGGGGGATTCCGCCGGGGAACGAGATTAGGCCGCCATTCGAGTGTTCGATGCCGAACAGCGGTCCGCCCGGCTGCGAAAGCTGGCCGATCGCTCCGGTGTTCATGTCGAACAGCCGCGCGGTTCGGGCCTTCCGCTGGGCAATGTCGATCGAGCCCAGCCAGGCCCCGTCCATCCGGGCGAAGGCCTTCAAGTTGCCGCCCGCATCCACCACGGCGATGTCCATTTTCGTATTGATTTCCTGGGCCTTTTTCATGGCCGCCGCCACGGCCGCGCCCGCCTGTTCGAGGGTGACGTCGTTCATCGTTTCTCTCCTTTAGTTGTCGTCCAAAACCAACTTCGGTATATGTAGGACAGCCGCCCCCGGCTGTCCAGGGCAATCCGCACAGCCGACGGCGGCTGTGCTACAAGTTGTTTTTGAACGGCCGCTTACAGTTCACGCTATTCTTCTCATCGAGCCGCCGGATGTCAAGCGAAGCAGGACGGCAGCCTGCTTCGTTTATTGCGCATCAGGTTGACAATGTCGTGAAAAATAGCCGGAGGCCAACGGCCTCCGGTGGGAAAATCCCGATATTCACGCACTTTCCGGAGGCTGTTAGCCTCCGGCTATTACGACCTGTGTTATCTGACACGGCCGGTCCAACATTCGCGTTTCAGCCCGCTAGGCATTAGAAAAGTTCATAATAGTTGAGAAAATGGGGCTTTTTTCGCTGGCCTGCGGCGACAGTCTCCATAGCCCCAAGCCCTTTCCCTGCCCCTTATACTTTATGTGTTGACTCAGTTGCGAGAGGCATTTGGGGGAACGTGCGGGGCCGGATTGAAACCAACCGAAAATAATGATTGTCTGACGCATTCATGCTCAGCGGTTGTCCAAGAATAACGTGCGGTATAGCCGCCCTCGGCTGTGCCGAGTCGCCCGGGACAGCCGAGGGCGGCTGTCCTACAAACTCCAAAGTGATGCTCGGACGTCCTCTCAGTTCCAAATGCCGTCCTGCCCACCCTTGATTTTTCCCTTGAAATCCCGTCTGCTACAACAATTCATAGGGTTGTCCCAATGTTCTTGACAACGAAAACGGGACTGTTCCCTCTGGCGCCAGGTATTCATGGACGGGAGCCGCCACCGTGAGTGACACACCCGAATCCTCTCCGAGCCATCGAGCCCTGCTGACGGTGCTGATTCTCGCGCTGGCGGGTTACGCGGCGGCGGCGGCGTTCCGTCTGCCGCAGCACGGGACCGAGTTGGTCGTCGCCCACGAGGGCCAGGAGTCGAGCGAGGCCGCCCCCGGCAGCGAGGCGGAGCATCTTGCGCTAACCACTCATGCGCCGTATTGGATGGTTGGACCCTTCGTGTTGATATTATTGGCGATAGCGGTGTTGCCGCTGGTCCCCGCCACGGAGCACTGGTGGGAGAGCAATCTGCACCGCTTTTACGTGGCGGGCGGACTGGCCGCGCTGACGTTGCTGTACTTCCTCTTATTCCACGGCGAGCCGATCCTGGCCCATTGGCCGTACCCTCACGTTGCATCGCCCGCTGCCTCGGGGCCGAATCTGTCTCTCGCCGCCGAGGTGCTGGCCAACGCCACGCTCGGCGAATACATACCGTTCATCGTCCTGCTGTTCAGTCTGTACACGATCAGCGGCGGCATCCGCATCGAGGGCGACTTGCCGGCCCATCCGCTGACCAACTGTGCGTTCCTGGCGGTCGGCGCCGGACTGGCCAGTTTCATCGGCACCACCGGCGCGGCGATGCTCTTGATCCGGCCGTTGTTGGAGACCAATCGGGAGCGAAAGCACGTCAAGCACACGGTGATATTTTTCATCTTCATGGTCTGCAACTGCGGCGGCCTGCTGCTGCCGATCGGCGACCCGCCGCTGTTCCTGGGCTACCTGATGGGCGTGCCCTTTCTGTGGACGCTCAGGTTCTGGAAGGAGTGGTTGTTCATCAACGCCGCGCTGCTGGCGCTTTACTGGGTTTGGGACTATTACTGGCACTATCCGCACGAAGCGCCGGCCGAGATCATCCGCGACGAGACCCGCGTCCACGGCCTGCGGTTCAGCGGCCTCTGGCTGAACGCCGCGCTGTTGGCGGGAGTGGTCCTCTCGGTGGGCCTGTTGGACCCGAGCAAGCCGCTGCCCGGCACGAATTGGCATCCCTGGATGTACCTCCGCGAGGTCGTGCAACTGGCGCTGGTGGCCCTCTCGCTGACGTATGGCAGCCCGCACGCGCGGCGGAACAACAGTTTCAACTTCGCCGCCATCGTCGAAGTCGCCGTGCTCTTCTTCGGCATCTTCGTCTGCATGCAGCCGGCCTTGCAGATCCTCGCTGCGGAAGGTCCCGCGCTCGGTTTGACTCAGCCCTGGGAATACTTCTGGGCCAGCGGCACGCTTTCGTCCGTGTTGGACAACACGCCGACCTACGTGGTCTTCTTCGAGACCGCCCGCGGATTGACCGAGATGCGCGGCCTGAGTCCCGCGGTGGCCGGCGTCGAAGTCCGGCTGCTGATCGCGCTCAGCCTGGGGTCGGTCTTCATGGGCGCAAACACCTACATCGGCAACGGCCCGAACTTCATGGTCAAGGCCATCGCGGAGAAGTCCGGCGTGCCGATGCCCAGCTTTTTCGGATACATGCTGTACAGCATGGTCATCCTCATTCCGCTGTTCATATTAACGACGATTCTGTTCTTGTAACCCATAAAGCCGCGACCGTTGGTCGCGCCGAATTTATTGACCGTCAGATAAGTAATGCAACTGTTTAGCGGCCGACGGTACGTCGGCCAGCGGCGGAACACGGGCCGTCGTACCGACGGCCGCTAAACAGATGTTGCATTAGTTTTCTGAACATCAATAGATGTTGGGGCGGCAGTTGCACTGCCGCCCCAACGAGCAGTTTCTGCTTCCATAGGCACGACATGCAATATCTCGACATCAACACCGCATATCAACTGCGCGAGTTTTGCGCGAAAATCGCCCGTGCAAAGTCGCTGGCCTTCGACACCGAGTTCGTCTCCGAGCACACCTACCGGCCGGTGCTGTGCCTGATCCAGGCCGAGGCCGACGGCGAATTGGCCGTGATCGACCCGATCGCCATCGGCGACGTGATTCTGTTCTGGGAGGCCGTCGCCGCGCCGGGCCACGAAACCATTGTCCACGCCGGGCGGGGCGAGATCGAGTTCTGCATCCGCGCCGTCGGCCGCCCGCCCGAGCGGCTGTTCGACGTGCAGCTCGCGCGCCGCGCTGGCGGGCGCGGAGTATCCGGCGGGGCTGGCCTCGCTGATCTCGCGGTTTCTCGGCCGCCGGGCGACAAAGCACGAAACCCGCACCGACTGGCGCCGCCGCCCGTTGAGCAAGCGGCAGATCGAATACGCCCTGGCCGACGCCCGTTGCCTGAAGCCGATCCGCGACGCCGTCGGCGAAACGCTCGTCGAACTCGGCCGCCTCGAGTGGCTGGCGGAGGAAATGGACTCCTGGCTCGAGCACCTCAAACGGTCGCTCTCGAAAGAGCGCTGGCGGCGCGTTTCGGGCAACGCCGGGCTGAGCCCGCAGGGCATGGCCATTGTCCGCGAGCTGTACCATTGGCGCGAGGCCGAGGCAGAACGCCGCGACCAGCCGTCGCGGCGCGTGCTGCGCGACGACCTGATCATCGAACTGGCCCGCCGCGGAACGGCCGACCCGAAACGCATCCGGGCATTGCGGGGACTGGAGCGCGGCGACCTCCAACGCCGGCTGGACGAGATCGCCGCGGCCGTCCAGCGCGGGCTGGACTCGCCCGAGCCGGAAGCCGCACCCGGCCCCGAGCGGGAGCGCGGGCCGGAACTCTCCGTCCTGGGCCAATTCCTCTTCGCCGCCCTGGGCAGCCTCTGCCGCGAGGCCCAACTCGCCCCCAACCTCGTCGGCACGCCGGGCGACATCCGCCAATGGATGGCCTATCGCACCCGGCAGGAAAAAGGGAAAACGGGAGCGGAGGGAGAAAAGGGCGAGTGGAAAAAGGGGACTGGTCCAATTTGTCCGCAGCACCCGAAGGGCCTTTCAGGCAAATTGGACCTGTCCCCTTTTCCCCCGGCGGACGAAGCATCCGCCACGCCCGGGCATGTCCCTGCCATTCCGAAACTTGCCCGCGGTTGGCGGGCGGAGTTCGTCGGCCGGCTGTTCGACGATCTGCTCTCGGGCAAGACCTCGGTCCGCGTCGGCAATCCCGACCTGGAACATCCGCTGCTGTTCGACCCCCCCCGGGTCTGAGGAAAGTGTCGTTCCTGCCGCGCTGCATGTCTCATCGTTTAACCCGGATTATTCATAAACACGAAGGAACATTGTCATTCTGAGCGCAGCGAAGAATCTGGGCTGTTTGCGGCGCATCGGAGATCCTTCGCTGCGCTCAGGATGACGTTTATGAATAATCCGGGTTAAACGAGCCCGTCACCGTCGTGCCTTCGGATCTTGTCGCCAACGTCTGGGCCGGCCGGCTTCCCGTCCTGCCGCCGATACCCGTGCTTGAGAGTCTTCATGTACCGTTCGGCCTGCCGCTCGGTCATCCGCCGGCGACCCGACACGATGTGGACCATTGTGCCGCCGAGGCTGATTCCGATCATGGAAAACCAAACGATCGCCACTGCCGCCGTGAGCTTCTGCATCACCACGTACCCGCTATGCGTTCCGGCCAGGGCGTAGATCGAAATCGCACAGAGGAGCGCCAGCGTCAGAGCCGACCGGGCGAACGATGTCTGTCCGTCCTCCACCGAGGCAATCAGATGGCCCGCCAACAGCACGAACAGCGGCCCAATCCACAGCCCCAACGCCACGTAATGGGCCGCGAAATGCCGGTCGTAAGGCGTCAGGCCGATGCCGATCAGTCCCAGTGCCGACAGCGTGCCGGAAATCCACACCAGCTTTCGCAATCTGCCGATGGTCGTCGGCAGGATCGAAAAGAAGGGCAGCAGCGCAGCGCCCAGGATGATTACCGATCCGTTGAAAACCGTCGCCGAAGCGGAATTGTCCATTCCCGACGGCGTCCTGGAACAGCCCAGATCACTGAGAAAATTGTCGAATACTGAATAGCGTCCACCCCCGTCATCGACCGGATAACACTGGACGGCAATCGCCACCGCGCCAGAAACTGCGCCAGCCCGAGGAAGGCGATCACGCTGACGATCAAGTGCGTGCGGCTGATCTGGTACATCGCAACTCACAGCCCCGCGAGTGGTGGAACTCGGGCTGAAAAAGGGGGACGTCGCAAATTATTCGGATATCGAGTTTGTCATAATCGGTGATGGCCCCTTTTCCGTGTGGCCCCTTTTCCGTGTTTTCCGTTCTCGTTCGGAACTTATGCGCGATTTTTGCAGCACACGGTGTCGTGCGCACAGATCATTTGCACCGCCCGGCTGCGGGATGGGGACGATGCTTCCGTTGCGTTTGCCGCAGTGGCCGCTTCACTTCTTCGCCATCGCGGCGGCCAGAATCGCGGCGGTGCGGGGACGCATGATCCGCGGATCGACGGGCCGGCCCTCCATCAATGCCCGGCGGACCTCCTTGCCGGAAATGAACACCGGCTTTTCGTCCGGGTGGTTTTCCATCAGATCGACCCGGCCGAGCGACTCGTAGTAGGCGGCGAAGCCGACCCGCAGGGGGTGGATTTTCAGGTCGCCGGCGAGGTGGTCGAAAATCTCCTGGGCGTCGAAATCGCCCCAGATCGGCTGGCCGTCGTGATAGGGGGCGTCGGCGTGTTTCCGGCCGATGATGATGTCCGTGAAGCCGAAGTTCTGCCGATAGATGGCGTGCATCACCGCCTCCTTCGGCCCGCCGTAGAACATCTTGATGTCCAGTCCGAGCAGGATCACGCGATCGGGGACCGATTCGCCGCGCGGACCCCAGAGGGCCGGATCGCTGTCGCCTTCGCCCAACGAGCGGTTCTCGATGAGGGCCTCGTAGGTGCGCATGCGGACCTCGGCGTCCACGTCGTCCCCCTTGGTCTCGCCGATCAGCGGATTCAGGCACGCGCCGGCGTCGTGGCCCGCGCGGAGCAGCGTCTCCAGGCCGTAGACCAGGGCGTATTCGTGGGCGCGGTGCAGGGGATTCCGCGTCTGGAAGGCGACTACCCGCCGCCAACCCTTTTCGGCCAGCAGCCGGCGGACCTGGCGCGGCGTGAGGACGTACTTGCCGAACCGCGGATTGACCGGCTGCGGGACGACTTGAATCTCGCCGCCGAGCAGGTGCGTCCGCTCGGCGTCGGCCTTCAACACCATGTCGCCGCCGGGATGGTCGGTCCGCTCGGTGAGATAGACGCAGCGGAGATATTTTTGCTTGTCCCAGGGATAGACGTCGGAAAGGTCCAGCACGGCGACAACATCGCCCGCCGAAGAGACCAGCGCCGCTTGTTGGCCGGGCCGAAGCCGCCCAGCCGCTTCCGCGGTTATCGGCAGGGCGATGGGGATCGTCCAGGCGTATCGTTTTCCCGCGTGCTCGATCACCGCTTCGTCGAGCACGCGATTGTAGGCCGTGGAGTCCATCGGGCCGGTCAACGGGCTTAAGCCGCCGTCGCCGAGGCGAAAGACGGTCGACAGGTCGGCGTCGGAGACGGGGACTTGCGGGAGGGTTTTGGCGCGGGCGAGAAAATCGTCGAGGGCCTCGGCGGCCACGGTCCGGCACACCGGCTCCGTCAGCCCGCCGTGCGGAGGAATTAGGGAAGTCATTAGAGAATCCTGAGTTGATTTCCAAAATACGCGGATGCAGGACAGGTTGGCAACCTGTCCTACTGTCAATGGGATGCAAACCGCTAAGGATCGGCAAATTAATAACTGTCGCATTTCAGAAGGGGACAGTCCCATTTTCGTCGAACGAAAATTGGGACAGTCCCCCACTTATTGATTTGCCGGCCCTAAGTATAGCGGCGCGGGGGGGTTGCTTCAAGCCGGTCCGGCTGGAAAGGGAACCAGGGAAATACGGTTCGGCGCAAAAAAAAGACCGGCCGGACCGACGGATGAACCGCCGAGCCGGCCGGTCAATGATTCACAAATAGCGGATTCCCGCCGTGCGGTCAACGATTACCCGCCCGATGGCGGTTGAGCCGTGGTCTTGTCTGCCATGCTGCCGAGCAAGACAAAAACGTCCGCATCCATCTCTTCGCTAAACCACGTCACAGAACCATCGCCCAGGCCGAAATGCGGCGCCGCCGGCATGGTCGCTGCCGGGGGAACCGAAATAATAATTATTCATCAACTTGCCGCCGGTAGTCACAGGCTGAAGACCGCCGGTTGTAAGCTGGAACATCAGGTTAGTGCCGAACAATGTGGGAGCGCCACCGACCGACCAGCCGTCTTTGGAAGTTGTAATGCTTGTTAAGCCTGCGGGAGGGGCAGTTATCCGTTGAACTTCGCCGGTCATAAACGTGTTGGAAGTGCCGTCACGGACTTCGGCAAACGAAGTGCTGAAGTTCACTCTGCCGAAAATGCCCGCCCGTTTGGTCCCGTTGTCATTTGCCGGGGTGATGTTGTAAACGGTCGTGTTTTTCGGATAATGCTCGGCTGCCGTGTACGTAGAGATTGGATCCACTACTTGAGTGCCGGCACTTTTAAAGCAAGGATAACGTCCGGCGCACCCGCCGTAATCCGTTCCGCCGCCGGGCCAGGGACTCGTCAGGCTGTAAGGGGAAGGCTGGTTTGGCATCATTATGGCGTCTTCCGTGCGCAATTGGCTGCGGCGCGTGGGGCAATAGAAGCCGGGGACGTCCATGGCCGCGGGACCGATGATGGTGCCGTTGCCTGCGTTGGAGGCGGGGTTCCACCTAGATGCTGTAGTTCCCGAGCCGGCTTTTCCAGAAGCCCAGTTCTTGGCGATGTTGTCTCCCTCAATGAACGGCATGATGCGCAGCAAGAAGCTGGTGCCATGGTTGCCGTAGGTAATGGGAGGCGTGTACTTGTTGTCGGGGTAAGTTGTATTGCCCAAAGCCTCGTCCCACGTACTGAAGGGATATGTATTGCTCACACCCCCAGTGGTTGTGCCCGCGTTGGAAACCACTCCCGGCGGAAACAACCGGTTCGCCTGGGCGTAGTTGTGGAGCGCCAAGCCAATCTGTTTGAGATTGTTTCGGCATTGCATTTTGCGGGCCGCCTCGCGGGCCGCTTGCACTGCCGGCAAAAGCAGTGCGATGAGGATGCCAATGATGGTGATCACGACGAGCAGTTCAACCAACGTGAACGCTTTCCTCTCACGCCTTGTTGAGTACATAACACCTCTCCTATGGATCCCAAAAAAGACAACGAAAATGATGACGCCGCCAACTTGAGGCGGCTAGACATCCTTTATTAGAACATAGAATGAAAATCTGTCAAGGAATGCTTACATCCAGGCTACATTTTATGACGGCAACCGGAAAAATCCGGCCTTAATTGCCACCAGCACACCCCACGCAAGCAGGGCTCGAGGCGCGAAAAATCGCTCAGCCGACTGGAATTGCAGCGCTTTTGCTCAGTTTACATCGGCCAAGCTCCACAAGATCGGCCATTTTGTCAGGCCGGATTGTACCCCGCGACTGCCCGACTATAATCGACACCGGGGACCAAAATCGGGGTATTTCGCCTAGACACCACCATAATTAGTTGAACATGCCCATCCTGAAGGAAGAGCCGAGTCTTTATCCAGAATCGCTGCTGGATGAAATTCCCATCGACGCGCCGGGGCGTAGTTGGTATGCCCTGTACACCAAGGCCAGGCAGGAGAAGTCGCTGGCCAGGGAATTATTGAATTATAAAATTCCATTCTATTTGCCCCTGGTGCGGAAGATCAGCGTTTCCCGCGGCCGTCGCCGGACCTCGCTGACGCCGTTGTTCGGCGGCTATTTGTTCGTCTTCGCGGCGGAAGAGGAGCGGATTCGGGCACTGACCACGAACCGCGTTTCCCGCGTGCTCGTCGTCGATGACCCCGAGCGGTTGGTCTTTGATCTCCGTCAACTCCGCCAATTGATCGCCGCGGATGCGCCGCTGACGATCGAAAGCCGGCTGGCCGCGGGCCGGCAAGTGAGGGTCCGTCGCGGGGCCTTCGCCGGTCTGGAAGGCACCGTCTTGAAACGCCGCGGCGAAACCCGGCTCTTGGTCAGCATCAATTTCCTGCAGCAAGGGGCCTCGGTCGAAATCGACGACTTTTTACTGGAACCATTGGACTAGTAGGACAGGTTGGCAACCTGTCCGGAAATCAGCAGCAGGACAGGCTGTCAACCTGTCCTACAGACTATTTAGAGACAGGTTGCCAACCTGTCTTACAGAGGTGTTTTACATGGAACGATACCTGGTCACCGGTTGCGCCGGATTCATAGCGTCTAAAGTCGTCGAGCTGTTGCTGGAGGCCGGCCATGCGGTGGCGGGCGTGGACAATCTCAACGACGCCTATGACCCGCGGCTCAAGCAGTGGCGGCTGGAACAGTTGCAGCGGCGGGAAAACTTCACCTTCCACAAAGCGGACATCTCCGATCTGCGCGCGCTGGCGCCGCTCTTCGCGGTCAAGGGCAACGACCAGCCGCTGGCGGCCGTCGTCAACCTCGCTGCCCGAGCCGGTGTCCGGCCCTCGGTCGCCGATCCCTGGGTCTACTATCAGGCGAATTGCACGGGCACGCTCAACCTGCTGGAGATGTGCCGCCGGTGCGGCGTGAAAAAATTCCTGCTGGCCTCCACTTCCAGCCTCTACGGCAAGCACAATCAGGTCCCTTACGGCGAAGATGCCGACACCAATCGTCCGTTGTCCCCCTATGCGGCGTCGAAGAAAGCGGCCGAAGCGATCGCCTTCACCTACCACCATCTGCACGGCATCGACGTGTCGATCCCCCGCTATTTCACGGTGTACGGTCCGGCGGGCCGGCCCGACATGTGCATCTTCCGCTTCGTCCGCCGCATTGCCGAGGACGAGTCGATCGTCGTTTTCGGCGACGGTTCGCAGAGCCGCGATTTCACTTTCATCGACGACATCGCCCGGGGCACCGTCGCCGCGCTGCGGCCGCTGGGATACGAAGTGATCAACCTCGGCGGAGATCGGCCGGTGCTGCTCAGCTCGATCATCGACCAGATCGGCGAACTGCTCGGCAATCGGCCGCGGATCGAGTATCGGCCGATGCATCCGGCCGACGTGTCCACGACCTGGGCCGACGTGTCGAAGGCCGCCCGGCTGCTGGATTGGCAGCCGGAAATCGGCATTGAGGAGGGGCTGCGCCGCTCGGTCGATTGGTATCGGCAGAATCGCGAGATGGCCCGCACGCTGGAATTGTTGGATCGCAAGGAATAATCGGCGCGGGATGACATTTTCAGTTTAGCCGCCGCCGGCACGGCGGCTTGCGCCACCACCGGGGCCGTCGTGCCGACGGCCGCTAAACGGGACATTGCCTGAATATGGAACTACTGAGTAGAGCCATGAATCCCACCTTTATTCTCCTGGCGTTGTCGTTTATAGCCGCCGAAAGTCCCGCTGCCGACAATCCCATTTTCGAGCGTCTGATCGATAAGGGCGTGGAGATGTCCGACGGCCGCGCAGTCAAGCTGCCCCGGCCGATCCTGCCCGACGGACTCGACGCCGCGGGGCAATGGGCAGCCATGAAACGCGGCGCCGATCGCCGCAACACCGTCGAAAAACTAATGCAAAAATCCTTCTACGCACCGGTGATCGTCAAAGTCCGCACCCTCAAGCGGTCGGACGACGAAGGGCCGACAGTCCGGGCGGTCGATTTCTGGTTCGTCGCCCACGGCGATTGGGACATCTTGACCTCGAAGGAATTCCTCGAATCGATCACCGGCGCCAAGGACGAAGGGGCGAACAGCGTCGTCTCGAAATCGGGCGCCCTGACCGACAAGGAAATGGCCGCGCGAAAATTGACCGCGGCGAAAAAGGACGACTACGAAGAACACTACGTTTACACCACCTTCGCACTCTTCGATCGGGTGGAGTTGAGCGCCACGCGGCTGGCCGGGCTTACCCGCCGCCCCGATTCCTGGCTGGCGGCCGCGCGGATCGACCCCCGCTTCGACAAGGACTCCGAGTATCCGAACCAGTGGCGGCCGCTGCTGCGCGACGCCCGGGCGGAGATCAAGCCCGGCAAGCCGCATCCCTTCACTCACGCCGGCGGCTACGCCAAAATCACGCGGCTGAAGAAGCCCGCCGACGCGGTGTTCGTCGAGTGTGCATCTGGTCTACGAAGAGGACTACGGCTGGTTCGACGGCGCCAATCTGGTGCGGCAGAAGGTCCCCTTGATGGTGCGGGAGAAGGCCCGCGTCTTCCGCCGCAAGCTGGGCGTGGCCAGCGAGAAAAGCGCAGAGGAAACGGATTCGCATCCGAAAGCAAAGGAATGACAATCCCGGATTCCGTGGTTCGATACGATACAGTGGACGATACTGTAGTGGAGGGAGGTGCCTTGACCGATTCGCCCTTATCGCCGCCCGATATGACGCCCAGCGTTCCGCCGTCGTATACGCCGCAGCAGTGCATCGCGCTCTGGGCGGACTTGATGGACGCCTGCGATCAGTTCGTGCTGGCCGGGCTGCGCCGCGAGATCGGTCCCGACGGCGATCTAAAGGCCGCTTACCGGAAATGGTATGCCGAGCAGATGGAGGAGCATCGGCGGACGATGCTGCACATGATGGAGGAATTCGAGCGGCGCGGAGGCGGCCATGCCCGGTAATCTGGTATTGCAGACCTTTGCGGCATGTTTGGCTCACGATCGAGCCACTAGATCCCTTTTGATAATTGTCACAACTCTTGACATTTGCGTCACGACAGGCAATACTGGTCTAATGGCGGTTGTGGTGATGACTTCCAAAGCGCAACGGCAGGCGGGGCAACTGCCCATGCCCATCTTTGGCCGGATGTCGAAGCTGGTGGAACGGCTCCGCAATTGGCCCAACGTGAGCGGGGCTAAACCGTTGTCGGGCAGGCTGGCCCACCGCTACCGTTTGCGGACCGGCGATTATCGTCTCCAATTCCGGGTTGAGGGAGAGAAAATCGTCGTCGAAAAGATCGGACATCGAGATCGGTTCTACGAGGAGTGATTTATGGCAACGCTACAGACTCTGACGTTGGCGGGGCATCGATTCGTCGTCCTTCCGGAAGCGGAGTACAAACGGCTTGCCGAAAAGACCACCGAGCCGATGCTGCCCACTCCGGATGCTGACGGGTGCTATCCGGCCGTGGAAACGATGCGGGCGATGTTGGCCCGAAAGATCATTCGTCGCCGCCGCGCACTCGGGCTTTCACAAGTCGAGCTGGCTGCTGCGCCGGAATCCGCCCGGAAACCGTCAACCGCCTTGAGCAAGGCAAACATTCGCCCAGCATCGCCACCGTGGACAAGCTCGACCGGGCGCTCGGCAAGGCGGAAGCGGAGCAACGGTAGCGGCGGACGGCGGCGGAAAACTAGCTGTGGCCTAGTTTCGACTCTCTTCCTAGTTTCGACTCCCGCTCAAAAGTGCCACACTCCGCAACCATTTTCGTTTCGATTCCAGTCAGCAACTTGTGCAATGCAGTCAACCGCATCCCTTAACCTCTTTGCAGCCGAAGAAGTAAGCCGATAAATGAGTTGACAGCCAATTGTCCGTCCGCCAACCGCCCAACGCACCTTTGTTACTCCAAATCCTGACATTGCCAAGACAGTCTCACGAATCCTGGTCGATTCTGTGTCTTCTCTAGGCGGAGTATGGGTGGTATCCGCGCCGATTGCCAGCCAGACAAGGGCCTGCTGATTTGCGGGCATTTCCTCAAGGAATTTGCCAACCGTCTTCCAATTCTTTGCCTTATCTGGCGGATCGTGGAATACAAAATCCGCCTCGCGTAGATGACCAATAGCCGAATTGCAATAAGAAAACGGCTCCCTGAGTATGGTGAAACCGGGGCCTACAAACTCGTCCTCCAGGCTGCGAATGGCAGCTTCTGAAATATCCCAAAGTGTCATTTCGACGGGAATTTGTCGTTTACGACAGAGATCGAAGACAATCCGCGCCGATCCGGGGTAACGTTGACCGACCTGAGCGGCGCATTCAGTCCGTACAATTCAGCCCAGAGTGCTACGTCTTTGTTTGATCCGAGACCGGGCTTTCCACCAATCTTTCCTAGGCCCGACGGCCATTCATGCCCCTTAACCAATGGGTTCCATGCGTAGCCCGCAAATGTGTCCACATACCTGAATACGGGTTGACTACGACTATCCAATATGGCATCAACGGCGGCCATGAGCGCCGGATGTTTTACGATGTCTCCTTGATTGCCGGCTTTCTTATGGTGATCGTAGCCTGTCATAAAAGTCATCAGTCCCTTGTTTCACCAACTTCCCATGAGCGTTCTAAGAATGAATTTTCCAAAATCCGGCGCCCTTCGGATCGAGCCGGATTGCCTCCTTACAGTCGGCGATCGCTTTGTTCCGCTCGCCTTTTTTGCTGTAGGCATTGGCCCGCCAACCATAGGTCCAGGCATCCTTCGGATCGAGCCGAATCGCCTCGTTACAATCGGAGATGACCTTTTCCCACTCTTTCGTCTGTGCGTAAGCGGTTGCGCGAGTCTGATATGCCGACGCAATTTTCGGATCCGAGCCGGATTGCCTCATTACAGTCTGCGACTACCCTGTCCCACTTTTCTCGCATGGCGTACGCTGAAGCCCGATTGCAGTAGCGCGCGCGTTCATCGGATCAAGCCTGATCGCCTCGGAGAGATCGGCGATTGCTATAGTTGACTCGCTTTTCGCACAATAGGCTGTGCCTCTACCATAATAGGCTCGGGCAAGTTTTGGATTGAGTCTGATGGCATCGGTATAGTGTGCAATGGCCAAATCCCAGTCGTCTTTCTTTCTCGCATCGTCACCCTTTTTCGCGGACTCCACAGCCGGATTTTGAGAGACTCCGCAACCCGCCGCAAAAACAAGCAGCAAGATCCAAGGCCTCATAGATCGAGACATGGTCTGATTCTCCTGGCGTCGAGGAAGTTAAGATGCGGTGTCTCACAACATCCCGCCCCAACCCTATTCCAAAGGTAGAAGGGACCGATTCTTGCTTTCATAACAGCCTCTAGGAATCATCTCGCCTCGTGCTATCATGCCACGACCGCCAGGGGAGCCAGCTCTTGCAGTTCCAACGCCGGCAGGGCGTATTTTTCGAGAATCGCGTTGAGCGCCGCCAGCGAAACTTGTTGTGGCGAGAGAATCTCGACTCCGATGGGCCGATTATCTTCCGTAAGATCGACCAACATTCCGGCCCCCTCTTTTACGACTCGCCGGCTCTTGTCGTCCTCATGTCGGGGCAAATAGAGATAGGCAGCCACCGGTTTGCCTCGGCGGTACGTAATTTCCAGATAACGTTCTTGCATGATCTTCTCGCCGCCCGCCCGCCCTCACCCTAACCCTCTCCCAAAGGGAGAGGGGACCTGGCTTTGATTCCTTTACGCTTCCGCCGGCTGCGGCTCGTGGCGGCCGTCCACCGACGGCTTCTTCTCGCGCGACGGCGAAATTGGCCAGCGTCTCGGGTATCTCCACGCCGCCGATGTCTTTCATCACTTGCATCATCGGCGGCAGCGTGCGGGCCATGTTGTGCAGCCAGTTGGCCGTCGAACTGGTGCCGTTCTGTCCGCCGCCCTCCCAGACCACGACCTTGTCGAACTTGATGTTCGAGATCGCCCGGGCCGAGGCATCGACCAGGTTGTCGAAGTGTTCGAGCATGAGCATCTTGAAGGCCTGCTCCGAGCCGCCGCAGGCGTCGATGATACGCTGGAGACCTTCGCCCTTCTTGGCGAGGATTTCGTATTGGCCGCGGGCTTCGGCTTCGAGCCGGGCGAAGATGGCCGAGGCATCGCCTTCGGCCTCGATGCGGCGTTTGGCGGCTTCGGCGGCGGCGTTGACTTCGATCCGCGCCCGTTCGGCCTTGGCGGGGGCCTCGAGCTCGGCCCGCCGCTCGGCCTCGATCCGCTGGGCTTCGGCCAGCGCGGCCTTCGCCCGGGCAAGGTGCTCGGCCTCGAGCACGGCGCCTTCGGCGCGGACCTTGCGGGTCTCGCCCAATTCGTAGGCTTCGGCCTTCTTGACTTGCAGCCCGGCCTGCGAAGCGGCGATGTCGGCCTTCGACAGGTTTTCGCCCTCGACCGCCGAGGCGTCGGCCTGGGCCAGCCGGACGCGCATGTCGCGCTCGGCGGCCTTCACTTCGGCGTCGCGCTCGAACGCGGCGGTCTGCTCGCCGACCTTCTGCGCCTTTTCCAGCTCGGCCACGCGGACCGCCTGCTCGCGCATCGCGTCGCGGGTGCCGATCTCGCGGACCTTGTGGGCGTTGGCCACGCTGACGGCCTTCTCGCGCTCGGCCTCGGCCACGCGAACCTCGCCCATCCGCTCGTTGTCGGCCACGTCGCCGCGGGCTTTCTGGATGGCCTGCGAGGCGGCCTTCTGGCCGATGGCTTCGATGTAGCCCGACTCGTCGGTGATGTCCGTGATGTTCACGTTGATCAGCACTAGGCCGATCTTCCGCAGTTCCGGCTCTAGCGAGCTTTGCACGGCTTCGAGGAACTTATCGCGGTCGCGGTTGATGTCCTCGATCTGCATCGAGGCGATCACCTGGCGCAACTGGCCGAAGATCATGTCCTCGGCCTGTTTCTGAATCTCGCGGTTGCCGAGTCCCAACAGGCGGATGGCCGCGTTCTGCATCTGCTCTTGCGTGGTTCCCACGGCCACGGTGAACACGCTGGGTACGTTCACGCGGATGTTTTCCATCGACAGCGCGCTGCGCAGGGGGATTTCAATCTGCATCGGTTCGAGACTCAGCCAGGCATAGTCCTGGATCAGAGGCCAGACGAACTTCGCCCCGCCGTGGATGCAGGTGGCCGCGTCGTGCCCGATGCCCGACTTGCCGTAGATCACCAGCACGCGGTTGCTGGGGCAGCGTTTGTAATACTTTGCCAGCAGGATAATGAAGATGAAGGCCACCATCACGGCCAGCACGACCATCGCCGCCAGCCACATTTGGCCGCGGCTCAAGGTTTGCTGGGCGAATAAGATCAAATTGGACATGGTCGTACCTTTCGATGTGTATGTCTGCGGCTCTTGTTGAAAATCGAAAACTATCGGAAAAATAGCCGGGGGCAAACTGCCCCCGGAATGTGGGCGGAATAATGAATTACAATTGCTCTCCGGAGGCTGTTAGCCTCCGGCTATTGTTAAAGGTGTTGTCTTCTCGGCTCGATATATGTTCGACGAACGACGCTCAATCCGCCTGAACTTCAAGTGTGGTCGGGTTGACTATGCCTACCACAACAACTTTAGCTCCCGTGGGGAGTGCGGGGCCGGCGGTTACGGCCAGATATTCCATGGTCCGATTTTGCAGGTTGAACTGAATTTTCCCGGCCCCCGACCGTTCGCCGGGGACGCGGAGGTATATTGTGCCGTGTTGGCCGAGCGCCCGGTGGATGCGGACGCTGCCGTCGGCCTGCAATTTCTTCATGCTGCTCATCATGTAATAGACGCCCATCATGGCCGCGAAGCCGGCGCCCACCGCCACCAGCAGCACGCCGGGCGTGGGAAAGCCGGTCGAATCGGCCCACAGGCCCGCCAGCCCGAAAAAGGCCAACGCCGCCACGACCGTGCGGAACGAGATGACGCTGAACAGCCAGGTCGAGCCGTGGTCGGCGACCTGGCCGCCGTGTGCGTCGGCGTCGCCGTGGAAATCGGTGCCCGCGTCGCCGGTGTCGCCATGAAAATCGGTCCCCACGTCGCCGTGGAAATCGGTGCCTAGATCGCCGTGGAAATCGCCGCCGAAGCCGTGGCCCACGTCGCCCGACCCGTCGAGATCGAAGGCGTGCCCGCCCAACCCAATCAGGGCCAGGACGAACTGGATGACCAATACGGTTCCGCCGATGGCGGCACAAACAATAAATACGCCAGTCATTTTACACCCCCAAAACAAGGGGACAAAGGGAGGTTATTCATAATGGGATATTTAACGCGTAAAGTCAATATGTCGGTCGGTGTTGTCGTGTGTAGGGAAAACAATGCCGTGAACAATAGCCGGGGGCTAACAGCCCCCGGTGGGATACGCCCAAATTCGTGCACAATTCCGGGGGCTGTTAGCCCCCGGCTATTGGAAAACGGCCTTCCAATAATACATTTCGTTGGCGGCGTCGAGTTCTTGGTTTTCCGGCATTTTTGCCGATTCCCGGATTTTCCGCATGGGGGGTGTAACAAATCCGGCCTGTTTCCGTTCTACTTACAGAGGGACCACAAGACGGGAGCCTGCCGGATGGATGCGGAGACCGACGAGCGGCAACGATGGGTGCTGCACGCGCTCGAAGAGTTCGAGCCGCGGCTGTTGCGGTTCGCCGCCCGGCTGTTGGGTGACGACGAGACGGCCCGCGACGCCGTGCAACACACCTTCCTGCGGCTCTGCGATCAGTCGCCGCAGCGGCTCGAAGGTCGGGTCGGACCGTGGCTGTTCGCCGTCTGCCGCAATCAGGCGGTCGATCTGCTGCGGCGCCGCGGCGGAGAAGCCGGTCGTGACGCGGCGGCCGTGGACGATTGCCCCGGCCAGTGCCCCGATCCGGCCGAAGCGGCCGAGCGGGCGGACCTGCACGCCTGCCTGAACCGGCTCGTCGGCGAACTCCCTCTGCCCCAGCGCGAGGCCGTCGCGCTTTGGTCCGAAGGTTTTAGTTATCGGCAGATCGCCGCCATGCTCGGCGCCGGCGAGGGGAACGTCCGCGTGATCGTCCATCGGGCGCTGAAATCCCTCCGGCAAAATCCGGCCTTGCAGCGGCTAATGTAAAGAAAATGCAGCCAGGGCCGAAGGCCCGGCAATTCTCCCAGCCCAGGGCATCGCCCTGGGGAAGCGGGACGCGCGAATTATTATGCTGCCCTGAATTTTCAGACGGTCCAACGGACCAACAATTTGTGGCCGATCTCGGCGAATGGTTGGCCCGTTGGGCCGAGATAAATGTGTCAATGGCCACCTTTCCCAGGGCGTTGCCCTGGGCTGGGAGAACCAGGGGCCTTCGGCCCGCGAAAACCAAGGCGCCATAACGAACACCAATCCCGAAAAACAACGCGAACTCACAATCCCCCGGGCGCGACCACCGGTCGCGGCTTTATGAGGCACGACAATGAATACCAATCCCGAAAATCACGACTCGCAGGAAATCGACGAGGCGCGGCTGACCGCCTACGCACTCGGACAACTCGACGAGACGGAGCGGGCGGAGGTTGAATCGCTGCTGGCCGAGTCCGACGAGGCCCGGCGGTTCGTCGCCGAGACCGCGGCCCTGGCCGGACACGTCCGAGAGGCGTATCAACAGACGCCAGTCCCGGCCGCCTCGCCGTCGCTCCGCGCGGCCGTCGAGCGGCGGATGACCGAAACGAGTCCCCGACGCCGAAAAGGTCGTCCCGCTGGGGCGAGGGCCAAAGACGAGAGTTGGCTCCGCCGGCATTGGGTAACAATTGCCGCCACAAGTGACTGTATTTGTGTCTTATTGGCTGCATTGATACTCCCCGGCTATCAATCGGCACGTGAAGCGGCAACGAGGAGCAAATGCACCAACAATCTGAAGCAAATCTGGTGTGGCAGCATCAGTACAATCGAGGGCAGACTGATGCCAAATCCGAGGTCTCTGCCAGGAAAGATGACCACCCGGCCTCCAAAGCTACGTGAAGGATCATTAGCAGGCGGTACCAGGGCAATCCGAAGAAACCGCGGGCCAAACCTTGATGAATATGGATTAATCGTCCGCGCAAGAGGCGGTCCCGATGCCAGAGTATAGAGGGTTTCACTGCTCCGAAAGGAAGATACCAAGATACAATTGGACAAACAGATTAGATGTACGCTCCGTGAGAACTAGATGATCCGATAATGAATGAAGCCACGGGGGGTAAGTGAGGCTTGGCGTGCCAGGTGATATTCATACCACCCCAGACACCGAGCAATACGACCGCATCGTGGACAACGCCTTCCGCCCGGTCGCCAAACAGCCGCTATCGACGTTTTCGATCGACGTGGACACGGCCTCTTACGCCAACGTGCGGCGGTTCCTCACCGAGGGCCGGCTGCCGCCGCCGGACGCCGTGCGGATCGAGGAGATGGTCAACTACTTCACCTACGACTACCCACAGCCGACCGACGGCACGCCCTTCTCGGTCAACATCGAGACGGCCCAGTGTCCCTGGCGGCCCGAGCATCGGCTGCTGCGGATCGGGCTGAAGGGCCGCGAGATCGACCGCCGCGAACTGGGGCCCAGCAACATCGTCTTCCTGCTGGACGTTTCCGGCTCGATGGACGAGCCGAACAAGCTGCCGCTGGTCAAGCAGGCGATGCGGATGCTCGTCGAGCAGCTTACCGAGGACGACCGCGTGGCGATCGTCACCTACGCCAGCGGGACCAACGTGCCGCTGCCTTCGGCCCGGGGAAACGAGCGGAAACGCATCCTCGACGCGATCGACTCGCTCCAGGCCGGCGGATCGACCTACGGCAGCGCGGGCATCGAACTGGCCTACAACCAGGCCGCCGAGCACTTCGTCCCCAAGGGCGTCAACCGCGTGATCCTCTGCACCGACGGCGACCTGAACGTCGGCGTCACCAACGACGACGACCTGGTCCAGCTCATCGAGCAGAAGGCCAAAACCGGCGTCTTCCTGACGGTCCTCGGCTTCGGCACGGGCAACCTCAAGGACAGCAAGATGGAGAAGCTGGCCGACCACGGCAACGGAATGTACGCCTACGTCGATTCGCTCCGCGAGGCCCGGCGGGTGCTGGTCGAGCAGATGACCGGCAACCTGGCGACCATCGCCAAGGACGTGAAGCTGCAGATCGAGTTCAATCCGGCCGAGGTGGCCGCCTATCGGCTGATCGGCTACGAGAACCGCGTGCTGGCCAACCGCGACTTCGACGACGACCGCAAGGACGCCGGCGAGATCGGGGCCGGCCACACCGTCACGGCGCTGTACGAGCTGATTCCGGCCGCCGGGCAGGCGGGACGCCCGCCCACAAGGTGGACGCCTGCATCACAAACTGACGGCGAGCAGCCGCTGAAGTATCAGCGCGTGCCCGAGAAGAACTTGACTCCCGCGGCCCGGGGCGGCGAACTGCTCACCCTGCGGCTCCGCTACAAGGAACCGGATGGAGACAAGAGCAAGCTGCTGGAGCGGACCGCGCGGGACTCGGGCGCGAAGTTCGGCCAGGCGACGGAGGATTTCCGCTTCGCCGCGGCGGTGGCGGCCTTCGGCATGGTGCTGCGGAACTCGGCCTACAAGGGCGGCGCGACGTTGCCCGCCGTCGAAGAGTACGCCGCCGGCGCGTTGGGCCCCGATCCGAACGGCCACCGCGCCGAGTTCCTCGACCTGGTCCGCCGAGCCCGCGGCCTTATGCCGAGCGGAATTATGTATCCAGCTATTCCTCCCGGGGCCGGCAAACCCGATTCCTCATCCGATCCATTTGACCCTTACACCGAACCGTTTGCGAGATAATCGCTTATGGATTCACCACGTTCTGCGGCTTGCCGTCGAGAAACGCCCGGATGTTCGAGACCACCGTGTCGAGCAACCGGCGGCGGGCGGCGGCCGTGGCCCAGGCGACGTGCGGCGTGATGCAGCAGTTTTTCGCCCGCAGCAACGGATTGTCGGCCGGCGGCGGCTCGACGGAAAGCACGTCCAGGCCGGCCCCGGCGAGGCGGTCCGAGTTGAGCGCGTCGGCCAGCGCTGCTTCATCCACCAGCGGACCCCGGCCCGTGTTGATCAGATACGCCGTCGGCTTCATCCAGGAAAGCCGCTCGGCATTGACGAGGCTCTGCGTCTCGGGCGTCAGCGGGCAGTGCAGGCTCACCACGTCGCTGAAGCGGAACAACTCCTCCAGGCCGACGAAGCAAATGCCTTCAGTTGGAGCATCCTGCCGGTCAACGTCGTAGACCAAGACATTCATCCCAAACGCCCGGGCGACCTCGGCGACGGCCCGGCCGATCCGCCCGAAGCCGACAATGCCCAACGACAGGCCGGCGATTTCGACCAGGGGGAAGTCCCAGTAGGCGAAGTCGGGGCTGGCGGTCCAGCGTCCTTCGGCCACGCCCCGCCCGTGGTCGGCCGGGTGCAGCGTGAGGTTCAGCAGGTGGGCGAAGACCGATTGCACCACCGAGCGGGTGGCGTAGTCGGGCACGTTCGTTACGGGGATGTTCCGCCCGCGGGCGGCCGCCACGTCCACGATGTTGTAGCCGGTGGCCAGCACGCCGATGTATCGCAACCGGGGCAGCCGCTCGATGATCTCCCGCGGCAGCGCGGTTTTGTTCGTGAGCACGATTTCGCCGGCGGCTGCGCGGGCGAGCGTCTCGGCGGGCGGTGTCCGCGGGTGGATGGTGCATGGCCCGAGGGCCTCCAGGGCGGCCCAACTCAGGTCGCCGGGATTGAGCGTATGGCCGTCGAGGACGATGATGTTCATAAAGGAATCTCCCAGATGTAAATATCCAATTACATCGTGCCGCGCGTTTCCGAGGTCGCACGGTTACGGCAACCGAATTCGCAGTCTTCCCAACTCGGCGGTAATAATTGCGCCTGACGCAAGTTCGACTTTGTGTTTGGAGAGAACATGCAAGCAAACGCGGGCTTGCTGATGTGCGGAAATGCCCACCAGCCGAACAATGCCGCAATGGGGTTGCCCCCGTAATACGGCCAACTCGCCGAAATCCTTATCGAGCGTCACTAACACACGGTCTTCTTTGTGAGCGCGGGCTAGAATTTCTTCGTCGCCCGGATCGCTCGGCCAGTCGCCGGACCAAACGACATCGTGCCCGGCCGTCGTTAACTCGTGTCTGGCTTTCCCCCAAACGCAACTGTCCAAGAGGATTTTCATTGTCCCGACTCGATAAGCAGCGGTTCGATCCGTTCGTGCCCCACGAGCCGCCGGGCGTAGACGAGGCAGGCCCGCACGTCTTCCACCTCAAGCCAGGGGTATCCCTCCAGAATCGTTTCGATCGTATCGCCGGCGGCGAGCATCCCCAGAACATGTTCGACCGCCAACCGCCGCCCGCGGATAATGGGTTTGCCGTCGAAAATGCGCGGGTCAAACGTGATTCGTTCGAGCAGTTTTTGTTCGTCCATTATGCGACTCCAAAGGCAAGGACTAATTCATTATATGGGGGTCAGGTTCAAGGCCATCTTATTCCCCTGTTGATTTTAGCGAAAAAGCGGGCTTAATACCAAGAAAAGTACCCCTTTAACTTCTCCCGCACAAGTGGTATCATGGGGTTTTGTCGTTTGAAATCGAAAATCAAGCGGAGTCGTCAGGAAATATCCTATGAGCAAAGCAGAAGTGAGCGCTAAGCTGTCGAAAGTGAAAACCGAGTTGGCCGAGAAGTGCGAACGTCTGATCCGGTCGACCACCAGCGTGCCGAAGATCAAGAAGCTGAAGAACCAGGCCGCCCGCTTCCGCCGCCAGGCGGCCGACCTCGCCCGAAAGTAGGCGGCTGGATGCAATTCCTGGTTCCCATGCTCCGCGTAGGAACCTTTGCGTTCCCCCGGAGGTCCGCGGGAACGAGGAATATGGGGGCCGATATGGAATCGTTCGAGGGCCATCTGCTGGTAGCTTCGCCCCAACTGCTCGACCCCAACTTCGCCAGGTCGCTGGTGCTGCTGGTCGAGCACAACGAGGAGGGTGCGTTCGGCGTAGTCGTCAACCGGCCGGTCCAGAAAACCATCCAGGACCTGTGGCGCGAGGTGGGCAGCGCCGCCTGCAACAGCCGGCAGCCGGTCTACCTGGGCGGACCCGTGCCCGGCCCGCTGTTGTCCCTGCACACTCGGCCCTCGCTGGCCGAGATGGAACCGGCGCCCGGCGTCTACTTCTCGGCGCAAGCAGCACCTCGACCAGCTCGTGCTCGACGAGGCGCCGTCCTACAAGATATTCATCGGCAACTCGGGCTGGGGCGCGGGCCAATTGGAGAGCGAACTCGGCCAGGGCGCCTGGCGGACCATGCCCGCCTCGGCCGACATTCTCTTCTCCACCGACGATAATCTCTGGGAGCAGGTCTTCCGCCAGCTCGGCCGCGCGCTGCTCGAGTCGATAATGAAGGTCAAAGACCTGCCGCCGGACCCGACGGTGAATTAGGCTCTGCTGCGGTTCGTAGGGTGGGACAAGCGAAGCGCGGTAGCACCATGTTTTTCGCCGTTATGGGTGGGACCGCGCTTGGCTTGTCCCACCCTACGCTCACTTTCCGCAACAGGTACGAATTAACCGGCAGTTTATCCGCCGGCGTGCTTGCTGCCGCGGCGGATGGCGGCGTCGCGGGCCGCGGCGGTCAGTTCATAGACCGCGTCCCACATCTTCTCTTCGGCCTCGGTCCACAGGCAATTTCGCCGGCTCATGGCCGCCTTGGCGGTGACGTAGAGCCGCAACTTGCCGAAGCCGGCGGTGACGGCCCCGTCGATGTACCAGCCGAACGATGGAATGAACTTCGGCAGCAGGCGGCCGTCGGCGATCAGGATCGACATTGCGCCGACGTAAGCGCCCGTGTTCAGCAGCGTGCCGATCGAGGTCTTGGCGTGGTCGCCGATCAGCGAGCCGACCTTGGTCGAGCCGGTGTTCACCGCCCGGCGTCCGTCGAGGACCACCGAGACCGGGGAATAGTCGTTTTTCAGATCGCTGTTGGTGGTCAGCGCGCCGATGTTGACCCATTGGCCGACGTAGGCGTGGCCGAGGAAGCCTTCGTGGTATTTGTTCGAGAAGCCTTGGATGATCGAGCCTTCGACCTCGCCGCCGAGCCGGCACATCGGACCGATCGAGTTCCCCCCGCGGCACTTGCAGCCCAGCAGGACCGAGTTCTTGCCGAGATAGCACGGCCCTTCGATGCGCGTGAAGGGATGCACCACGGCCCCTTCGTCGATATAGACCGGGCCGTGCTCGGCGTCGATGACCGCCATCGGATGGACCACCGCGCCCGCGGCGACGTAGACGTCGTTCCGGTCGCCGCGGATCGCACACGGCTGTTCGATCCGGCCTTCGATTCCGCAGCGGCCGGCGGCGCGGAAATCAGCCGCCAGTTGGGCCGGATTTTCCAGCACCAGCTCCCAGGCGTAGTTCCACAGGGCCGGGACTTCCGCCGCCCGCGGCAAGGCTTCGGCGGCCGAATCGAGCAGGGATTCAAGCGATTCGGTGCGGAGTTTATGCAGGTCTTCCTTGGCGATCCGCGCCCACGCCACGTCGCCGTCGGCATCGAGGGCCACGTGGCTCGCTCCGGCCGCGGCTCCGGTCAACTCCTCGGCCTTCACGCGGGCATCGACCAGCAACAGATCGTCGCCTTTGAGCGTCGCGGGATCGTTTACCGGCCGGGCGGTCGTCGCCCGATATGTTTCGGCCATATATGGGGGGACGAAACAAGCCGCGTCGCCGACGCCGACTTTGGCGATCAGCTTGTCGGCCAGCGAGGTCATGCCGCAGCGCAGCTCGAAGATCGGCCGGCCGAGGGCCACCGGGCTAAAGTTGAGCCGTTTTTCCGTGAGGCGGTCGAAGATGATCAGTCGCATCGGCGCAAGTCCTCTTCCTCATCATAAATCATAGGTCCCGATTGCCGGTAGCGCATCATACAAAAATACCCCACCCTGGCAATGGAAAGAGATCGGATATTGCGGGTTGCGGCACGTTTTTTTGGCGTTGGGGTCATTCTGAGCGCAGCGAAGAATCTCCGTAACTCCAGGGAGATTCTCCGCTGCGCTCAGAATGACCGCTTTGCCAGGATTTCTTGCGGCGCCCATCTTGCGCGACGCCTTGCCGTGGCGAGGCGGTAAAGCTAGGATGGATAGGTTTCAGGCCCGATCTAATACAAGGTATTTTCTCGAATCATGGCGCTTCGGCAAGAGATCGTCGTTACAGGCGTGGGCGTGGTCAGCCCGATCGGGATCGGAAAGGCCCCGTTTTGGACCTCGCTGGTCGAGGGGCTGAGCGGCATCCGACGCCTCGACCTCTACCAGGATCCGAGCCTTCCTCCGCCGATCGGCGGCACGGTGGCCGATTTCGATCCCAAGCAGTACGTCCGGCCGCGGAAAAGCCTGAAGGTAATGAGCCGCGACATCCAACTGGCGTTCGCGGCGGCCGATCTGGCCTGCACCGACGCCCAACTACGCGACAAGCCGGTCGCCGCCGAGCGGCTGGGCGTGGTCTTCGGAGCGGGCATGATCCCCTGCGAACTGGATGAATTGATGGGCGCCTACGCCGCATTGCATCGTCGATGGCCGATTCGATTTCAGCCGCTGGGGCCAGGCGGCGATGACCGACCTCTTCCCCCTCTGGATGTTGAAGTATTTGCCCAACATGCCGGCCTGCCACATCGGCATCGGCCAGGACGCCCGCGGACCGAACAATTCGATCACCCTCGGCGACGTGTCGAGCCTCTCCGCGCTGGCCGAGGCGGCCCGGGTGCTGGAGCGGGGACAGGCCGACGCGGTGATCTCCGGCGGGGTCGGGGCGAAAGTGCATCCCTCGGCCTGGATGCGGGGCCACAACGGCGAGCTCTCGCGCCGCGGCGGCGAGCCGTCCGCGGCCTCGCGCCCCTTTGAAGCGGCGCGCGACGGCCTGGTCAACGGAGAAGGGTCCGGGGCATTGCTGCTCGAGACGCGCTCCCACGCCGAATCGCGCGGCGTTGCCGCGCTCGCCCGCATTCTCGGTTGCGCCGCGGTCTTCGAGCCGCCCGGCGAAAAAGCCGCGCTCGGCAGATCCATCCGCCGTGCGATCCAAACCGCCTTGCGCGACGCCGAGATAACGCCGGGCGAGGTGGGATTCGTCGCCGCCCACGGCCTGAGCACCGTCGAGGACGACCGCCTTGAGGCCCAGGCCATCCGCGACGCGCTGGGCGATGTGCCGGTCACCGCGGCGAAGAGTTTTTTCGGTCATCCCGGGCCCGCGGCCGGCGCGCTCGAGGCGGTGATGTGTGTGATGGCTTTGCAACACGGTCTGATCCCGCCCACGCTCAACTACGAGCGGCCCGATCCGCTCTGCCCGGTCAACGTGGTCCACGGCCGGCCGGCGCCGCTGGAGCGTCCCACGGCGCTGGTCCTGGCGTACAGCCATCATGGTCAAGCCGTGGCGATGGTCATGGGAGGGGCAGATTAACGAGGACACCGGCCTATGAACGATGTGCCGACGTACCAATCTTTCGCCGATGAGGTGCGGCGTCTCGATCGAGCGATCGGTGCATTGGCGCCGGGGGCCGCCGGGCTGGGAGTGCCGCCGCCCGAGGGGCAAGAGTGGTTCGATCTGTTGCGGAACAAACTGCGTGCCGAATTGGATCTGCCGCCGCTGCTGGTCGCGGCGATCGTCGGCGGCACGAACATCGGCAAGTCGGCGATCTTCAACCATCTGGCCGGCGAGGTGGCCAGCGCCGCCGGACCACTGGCGGCCGGAACCAAGCACCCGGTCTGCCTCGTGCCGAAAGAGCTGGCCGATGCGGCCTTGCTGGCGCGGCTCTTCGAGCCGTTTAAGCTCCGCGAGTGGCGGTCGGCCGAAGACCCGCTGGGCGAAGCGGCGGAAAATCTGCTCTTTTGGCGCACTGGGCCGACAATGCCCCCCAGGCTCCTGCTGCTCGACGCGCCGGACGTCGATTCCGATGTCGAGGTTAACTGGCGCCGCGCCCGGGCGATCCGCCAAACGGCCGACGTGCTGGTGGCCGTTCTGACCCAGCAGAAGTACAACGACGCGGCGGTGAAACGGTTTTTCCGCGCGGCGGTCGAGGCCGACAAGCCCATCGTCGTCGTGTTCAACCAATGTGAAATGGAGTTCGACGCGGAGTATTGGCCCCGCTGGCTGGCGACCTTCCGCGAGAACACCGGCGCGCGGCCGGAACTGGTCTACGCAGTCCCCTACGATCGCCGCGCGGCCGAGGAACTGCGGCTGCCGTTTTACGCAATTTCACCCGGGCAGGAACTGGCCGCTGAAGCGGCCAGCCCTCAAGCGGCCAATTCTCGATCCGTGAACCCTCAAGGGCTGGCCGCTTCAGCGGCCAGTTCAGTACCCGCTTCAGCGGCCAGTTCAGAACCACGTACACCGCCACGCGAGGCCGCCCTTCGCGACGATCTGGCCGGGCTGCGCTTCGACGAGATCAAAATCCGCACCTTCCGCGGGGCGCTCCGCCGCGTGCTCGATGCCGAAGACGGGCTGCCGGCGTATCTCGACTCGATCCGCTCGGCGGCCGACGAGTTTTCTTCCGCCGCCGCCGCGCTTTCGACCACCGAGATGGCCCGAATCGGTTGGCCCATGCTGCCGGCCGGGGTGTTGGTCGATGAAATCCGCGACTGGTGGAACGACTCGCGGCAGGCCTGGTCGCGGCGGATACACGGATTCTATCGGGGGCTGGGCCGGGGCGCGACGTGGCCGCTGCGGGCTGCTTGGGACTCGATGGCCGGTCCGCGAGCGGACCCGCTGGCCGCCTTTCAACGCCGCGAGCGGGAGGCCGTCGTCCTGGCCGTCGAAAAACTCCTCAACGAATTGGACCGCCTGGCCCAGGTGGGCAACGACGTGCTCCGGCCCAGGTTGATGCGGCTGCTGGGCGGGCACGCCCGGGCCGGCCTGCTGGATCGGGTCCAGTCGGCCCACGAAAACCTCCCCGCCGTGGACGAGCATTACCGCCGCTTTCTGCGGGCCGAACTCGACGCCTGGCGGGACGCCAGTCCCCGCGCGGTCCGCTTCCTGCAATCGCTCGACCACGCGGCGGCGCTGGCCCGGCCGGCGATCACCGTCGCGCTGTTTTTCACCGGTCTGCATCTGGCGGGCGATCTGGCCGGCCAGGCCGCCGCCCAAGCGGCCGGCGCCACCGCCGGACATCTGGCTACGGAGGCGGCCATTGCCGGCGGCATCACCGGCGGCGGCGAGGCCCTGGTCAGCACCACCAGCGAAGGCGTCCGCCAGGCAGCGGGAAGATTGTTCGGCCGGTTGCAGTCGCGCTACGCGCAGCAGCGCGCCGCCTGGCTGGCCGAATGGCTCGAGAATGAACTGCTGGGCGACCTGCTGACCGATCTGCGCCGCGGCGCGGAAGTGCCCCGCGGGGCGGCCTTTGGGGAGGTCGAAGCGGCCGCGGCGGCGCTCTCATAAATCGCTTTGCGATTGGACTTGCGAAACCGCAAGCGGTCCGCTGACCTCTGATCTCTCAAGAAAAATACCGACGCGTTTGCCGCTAGGACGTGCTACGTGCTTGGGCACGTTACTGGGGCTGCGGAACAGGGCCGCTGGGATAGCCCACGATATAATGCATGACGTCCATCAAGCGGCAAACGCGCCGTGGGAGACATTCACAACTTCTGCGATCGAAAGACCCTCCTTATTGCTAGAGCGAGAAAAGCACACCGCCAACTTCCGAGCGAGCAATCCTCCTTGGCAAGAGTAGAGAAACGTACCACACGCTACGACGGCGGCCGCGGTCGAACCGGATACGGCGGAATCGCCAGGTAATCGACCAATCCGGCCTGAAGTTCTTCTTGTTGCTGACGCAACCGGCGACGGCGTTCGAGGGCGCTCCAGTGTCGGCTGAGCGCCCCGGCGGGCGGACCCGATCGGGCCAACCTCACGCTTCGTGCGCTCGACCATGCGCTTCGTAGTGGGCCAATGAATCTAAGCATACTTGTATATGCCCGATGGAATTTAAATGTCAAAAAAAGATTCAAGAAAATCGGCGGAATAAACGAACCGCCACGGGGCGGCGGCAGTGGCAAGCCGAAAAGGCGGCAAACAGTCGGCGATCAGAAGAGTCAACCGGATTGTCGGGAAGGGAAAATATCAGTAAGCGTTCACCGGACATCCGTCATTCTGAGCGCAGCGAAGAATCTTGCTGGAACCGTGATTCCGCCGGGATTCTTCGCTACGCTCAGAATGACGGTCGATTCTCAATCAGTGAACGGTTGGAAAGCCCGCTACTGCCGCCCCCAAAGACACAAACCAACAACCGATCTGCCCGCTTTCGCCAATCGACAGAATCCTCTATACTTGGAAACGGTTTCGCAACACGCGCATTCTTCCTCGATACACCAGGGAGCCACGTCATGCGACTTCGTAACCTTGCCTTGGCGGCGATCATCGCGGTTTTTTCAATCGGCCAGGCCTGGGCCTGCACTTCGATCATGGTCGGACGGAAGGCCTCGGTCGACGGTTCGGTAATGACCTCGCACACTTGCGACAGCCATCGCGACGCCTCGACGGTGATCGTCGTGCCGCCGCTGAAACACGTTGCCGGCGAAGAAATCCAACTCACCCGCCGCGCGGACGACGACAGCGGGAAAATGCCGCGCTACAGCCGCCAGCCGACCGGTAAAATACCCGCAAGTGCCGGAGACTTACGGATACATCTCGGCCGTCTACGGGATTATGAACGAGCATCAACTGGCCATCGGCGAATCGACTTTCGAGGGCCGCCCCGAGTTGGAGAGCCACAAAGGGTTGATCGACTGCGAGACCTTGTCCCGCCTGATGCTCGAGCGGGCGAAGACCGCCCGCGACGCCATCCGCATCGGCGGCGCGCTCGTCGAAAAATACGGCTGGTGCGACCTGGGCGAGGCCCTGACCATCGCCGACACCAGGGAGGTGTGGGTGATGGAGATCGTGGGGCCGGGCAAGGACGCCGTCGGCGCGGCCTGGGCGGCCCAACGCGTCCCCGACGATCACGTCTCGGTCGTCGCCAACAGCTGCGCGGATCGGCGCGATCGACCTCGCGAACCCCGACTATTTCATGGCCTCGAAGAGCGTTTATGCAATTGCCGAAAAATTCGGCTACTGGAAGCCGAAGAGCGGCGAGCCCTTCCGCTTCTACGAGGCATATAACCCCGACGGCCGCACGGAAGTGGGCGACACGCGGCGCGAATGGCGGGTCCTCGATCTGCTGGCCCCCTCGCTGAAGCTGCATCCGAACAGCAACTATTTCCCCTTCTCGGTGAAGCCGGAGAAACCGGTCTCGCCGGAGCGGATCATGGAACTCTTCCGCGACACCTTCGAGGGGACCGATTTCGACATGACAAAGGACCTGACCATCACCGGCGAGAAGAGCGGCAAGACGCTGAAAAGCCCGCTGGCCAATCCGTTCATGCCCTACGACATGAACAAGATGTTGCGGCTGAACGGCGGCTGGGGTTGGCGAGGCGAGCGGGCAATCGCCCGCTGGTTCTGCATGTATGCCACCGTGACCCAATCGCGCGGTTGGCTTCCCGACGCGGTCGGCGGCCTCGTCTGGTTCGGCTACAGCAATCCGGCGATGACCGTTTACGCGCCGATTTACGCGGGCGTCAGCGAACTGCCCGAGGATTACGCGACTGACGGCCGGACGACCGGTTTCAGCCGGCGCTCGGCGTGGTGGGCGTTCAACCGGGCCTCGACGCTGGCGGCCCATCGCTGGGGCGAGATGCGCTCGGACGTGGCCCAGGTCCGCGATCCGATGCAGCGGGAATTCCTCGCCGACCAAAAGGCCGTTGCGGAAAAAGCGGCCAAGTTGCTCGAGGAAGATCCGGCCAAGGCCCGCGCCTTCCTGACCGCAACCACGCGCGCGGCCTGCCGCCGGGCGACCCAGGCCTATTGGGACCTGGGTGATCTGCTGTGGGAGAAATACGACGAGAAATGGTAAGCTAGCGGGGCGGTCCAGCGTTACTATTCGGACGCTAAATAGCTGCTATAATCAACTAGCGTAGTGTCCCACGCAGATGGTTACTTATGCGGCGGAGGGTGCCACTGCTGGCTTGTCCAGCAGTGTTGACCGTTTTTGCACTTCCGCACTGCTGGACAAGCCAGCAGTGGCACCCAACTCCACTATTCTCCGCAAAACAAGACACCTCATTTACGAGACACTACACTAGCGTCGAGGTCACGAATATATGGGAATACGCTTCTATTGTCCGAACGGACATAAACTGAACGTCAAGGACTTTCAGGCGGGGCGGAAAGGGATCTGCCCGTTCTGCGGGGCGAAGACGCAGATTCCCCTGAAGAGCACGCGTCCCAGTTCCGGCCGCCGGAAATCGCGCCCTCAGGAGGAAGAAGGCGAGGCCCTGCCCGACGCCGATGAGCCGATCGACGAGACGCCGCCGCCGATGGTCGCGGACGAGGCGCCCTTTTCCGAGCAATCGGCAGTCCCCGCCGCCGCGTCCATTCCCTCTGCGGTGGCCGCTCCGTCCGAATCCGCCGATCCCTTGACCGAGGCGGGAGACGTCGTCTGGTACGTCCGGCCGACCTCGGGCGGACAGTTCGGACCGGCCACGGCCGCGATTATGCGGACCTGGCTGGCCGAAGGGCGCATCGCCGCCGAGACCCTCGTCTGGCGCGAAGGCTGGCGCGACTGGCGCGAGGCCGAGGGCGTGTTCCCCCAGTTGTCCCGCGGCGAGTCGATCCCCGGCCTGGAGGGCGTCCTACCCGATCCAGCCTCCGCGTCGCTGCATCCCAGCCCCGCTCTGCACCACGGCCGGGATCGGACCACGCAATACGTCATCATCGGCGCGATGATCGCCGCCGTGCTCTTACTATTCGCCATCCTCATTTTGGTCCTGAAAAATACATGAGAATTCAACCCTTTCTCGACCACCACGGCATCACCTCGAATCCGTTTGCCGACGAAGACGCGCAGACCGACTTGGTGTTCAAGGGCGCCTGCATCCGCAACACGTTTCATCCCGCCTGGGACAAAATTTACGGCGATCCCTCGGAGCCGGCCACGGCCGTGGTCTTCGGCGAGAAGGGCTCGGGCAAGACGGCCATTCGCCTGCAACTCGTCCGCCATCTGGCCGACTACAACGCCGAGCATCCCGAGCATCAGGCGTTCGTCGTGCAGTACGACGACTTCAACGCCTTCCTGGACCGGTTTCGCGACCGGTTTTCGGGCCGGCGGCGGCGGCCCGACCGGCTGCTCGATCAATGGCGGCTGTGGGACCACATCGACGCCGTGCTCTCGCTGGCCGTGACGCAATTGACCGACCGGATACTGGGCAACAAGCAGGCCCGGCATCCGGCCGCCCGCGACGAGGCCCCGCCGGTCGAGCGGCTCGACGCCGCGCAGGTCCGCGACGTACTGCTGCTGGCGGCCTGCTACGACCAATCGACCGCCGAAAACTCCTTCCAACGCTGGAGCCGGCTACGGCAGCGGCTGAAGTTCCGCACTTGGCGGTCGAAGTGGGACCTGGCCCTGGGCGTGCTGGGGACGATCCTCGTGCCGGCGGTCGTGATCGGCTTTGGCAAGTGGGATTGGTTCGTTCATTGGCTGCCGTATCTGCTGATTGCGGCCGCCTGGGCCCCGCGCGGCTGGCGGCTGGCCCGCTGGTGGTGGAAGGCGCGGCAGGTCGCCCGCAACACCCGCGTGCTGAACCGCAGCACGAAACTCCTCTGCCGGGCGTTTTTGAACTTCCCCGGCGGCGAGATCGTCGGCCAGCCCCTGCCCGCTTATCCGCGAACCGACGACCGCTACGAACTGCTGACCAAGTTGCAGGGTGTGCTCCGCTCGATGAACCTCGAAGGCATCCTGGTCGTGGTCGATCGCGTCGACGAGCCGTACCTGATCAACGGCTCGACCGAGTTGATGCGGGCGCTGGTCTGGCCGATGCTGGACAACAAGTTCCTCAAGCACCCCGGCTTGGGGCTGAAGTTGCTCCTGCCCATCGAGTTGGAGCGGATGATCGACCAGCAGGACCGCGACTTCCACCAACGCGCCCGGCTGGACAAACAGAACATGATCCGCTCGCTGGGCTGGACGGGCCAATCGCTGTACGACATGGCCAACGCGCGGATCGCCGCCTGCGCCGCCGACGGCAGCGAGCCGAAAATCCTGGACCTCTTCGAGGACCTCGACCAGCGGCGGCTGATGGACGCCTTCGGCACGCTGCGGGTGCCCCGGCACCTGTTCAAGTTCATGTACCGGCTGCTGACGGCCCACTGCAACGCCCACACCGAGGAGCAGCCGGCTTGGAAAATCTCGACCTCAATGTTCGAGTCGACGCTGGCCCTCTACAGCCGCGATCAAGAGGCCTTCGACCGCGGCGTGGGGGCGGGATAGACCGCGAGCGGGCACCCAAGAATTACTTGTGGCACAGCCGCCCTCGGCTGTGTGGAATTGCCCAAGACAGCCGAGGGCGACTGTCCCACAAAGACAGCCGAGGGCGACTGTCCCACAAAGACAGCCGAGGGCGGCTGTCCCACACGCGGCGAGAGGAGCGGCTAGATGGAGTTTCGTGGCTTTGAGCCGTCCCTCTTCCGATTCCTGGAAGAGCTGGCCGAGAACAACAATCGCCCCTGGTTTCTGGAAAACAAACCGCGGTACGAGCGGGAAGTGCTCGAGCCGGCGCTGGGCTTTATCCGCGCCTTCCGGCCCCGGCTGAAACGGATCTCGCCCTACTTCACGGCCGTCGACCGGCGCTCGGGCGGCTCGCTGATGCGGGTCTATCGCGACGCCCGGTTCATCGGCGACGGCGAGCCGTACAAGACCAACGTCGGCATCCAGTTCCGCCACGAAATGGGCCGCGACATCCACGCACCCGGCTTCTACGTCCACGTCGAGCCGGGCGTATACTTCCTGGCCGTCGGCCTGTGGCGGCCGGACCCGGTTTCGCTCGGCCGGATCAGGCAGGCGATCGTCGCGTGGCCCGACCGTTGGCGGCGGGCCAGCCGCGACCGCCGGTTCCGGGCACAGTTTGTACTGGACGGCGGCAGTCTGCGGCGCCCGCCGCGGGGCTTCGCCGCCGATCTGCCCTGGATCGAAGACATCCAGCGGACCGATTTCATCGCCGTCGCCGGGCTCGACAAGCGGGCCGTTCTCCGCCGCCGCTTTCTGGACTACGTGGCGGAGTCGTTCACCGCCGCCCGCCCATTCATGCGGTTTCTGTGCGACGCCCTACACGTCCCCTTCTGAGAACGTGTTCTGAAAATGGGCGCCACCAGGGGACAGTCCCATTTTCGCGGCGACAAAGCTAATTCGCGGGGATACGTCCTTCGCGCCGCGAAAATTGGGACTGTCCCCTGTGAGCGGTTGCCCAAATTGGAAACCCGTTCCGCGAACCGATAATGGCGGCCGCGCCGGGGCAGTTCTTGACCTAGACTTTAGAATAATATGCTCCCGGTTGAGACAGGCAAATTCAGCCGCCGGAGCCAGCGGACAATCCAGCAACGTTTACCCAACAGGTAAAACCGTTAAAACCGGCAAACTCGGCCATTTCTCGACTTCGATGCCGACCGCTTGACAACGGGGCGCAATCGGGGTTTGATAAATGGACGATATTCGTCGCAAAACACGGCTTCCTCTCATTTCGGAGAAATAACATGCATCGCCGACCGATAAGTCTGATCGTTCCTTGCGTAGTTGCGGTTATATTGCTTGCGCTTCCTGCCGAGAGCCGTGCCGGCCGAATCTGGGACTGCCTGTTCGGCAGCGCGCCCCCTTCGCAGACGACCTACGCCCCGGCGTTCGCGCCGGCTTATGTCGTGCCAGTTGCTCATCCTGCGCACCGGCTTGTTCGTCCTGTGCCGCCGGCCTGTTCGTCCTGTGCGCCGCAGTCCTGCCAGTACATGCCTTCGGTGATCTACCGGGCGTTGTATGCCCAGCCGGCGTGCAACACCTGCAATACCAGCACCGCTTATGCCCCGGTGACCACTTACCGGCCGTTCCTCGGCACATACCAGACGCGGTTGGTGCCGTATACGACCTATCGGCCGATCTACGTGCCCGCGGTTTCTTATCAGAGTTACTACCTGCCCAGCCCATGTGCAAGCTGCGGTCCGGTTAGTTGCGGAGCGTCCTACTCCGGTTGTCCGTCGCCGTGTTCGAGTTGCGAATCGTCCTCCTGCTCCAGTTGCGGCGTGAGTTCGTCGGGATGTTCGTCGTGCAGCGCCGGGGTGCAAGCCGCCCCGCAGTCTTCCCCGCCGCAAACTTTCCAGCAGAAGACCGAGAAACCGGCGGCCAAGGACAACCTGCAACCCATTCCGCAGACCGACACCCAGTTGAATTCCATGCCGGCGCCGAAGCTGCCCGATCCGAACGACCGCACGGCCTCCCGGCCGGCGACCCGCCAGGCGGCCCGGGTGATCCCGGTGGCTTACAGCGTTCCTGCTCCCGCCGATCGGAACGACGGCGGCTGGCACGAGGTCAGGAACTGACCACCGACGGGAGCCGCTGGGGTGAATCCGCAAAGACGCCGCCGTTTCGACGAACAATTCGAGTGGGTCTTGGAACGCATGCCCCCCTTGATCCACAGGTTGATCGAGAAAGTCCCCCTGCACGTCGAGGATTATCCGTCGGACGAGGTGATGGAACGGATCGGCGTCGGTTATATCGACGCTCTGTGCGGGCTTTACACGGGCATACCGCTCGGCGAGAAGAGCGTTTGGCACTCGGGCACGATGCCCGACGTAGTCACCATCTACCGCGAAGGCATCCTCTCGGCCGCCGCGGACCGCAACGGCCGCATCACCACCGACAGCTTGCGGGAACAGATCCGCATTACCATCCTGCACGAGTTGGGGCATCACCACGGGATGAATGAGGATGATTTGCGAAAACTAGGGTACGGATAGGAACGCACGATGATCGACGTTGTCCGCATACTCCGCGAGACGTTTGTCGCCCGAGCGGAACACCATCCCACGCTCGGCTCGACCAACGACCAGGCGGCCCGGTGTGCGGCCCGAGGCGTGAAGGAATTGCCGCTGTTGATCGTGGCCGACGAACAGACGGCCGGCCGCGGCCGCGGGGCGAAACGCTGGTGGACCGGCCGGGGAGCGCTGGCCGTGAGCCTGTTGGTCGAAGCGGAAACCGTGGCGGCCGAGCGGCTCCGCTCGCCGTTGGCGGCCCTGGCCGTGGCGGCGGCAGTCGCCGATACGGTCGCCCCCCTGCTGCCGAACCATCGGGTCGGGATCAACTGGCCCAACGATGTAATGTGTGAAGAAAAGGTGTCAGGAACCGTTTCTTCGGCCGAGAAAGGGGGACAGGCAGCGTTTGTGCAACGACCAACGCTGCGCGTCGGTGCCCGCCTCCGGGCCGTTCCGGCAAACGGAGCCAGTCCCCCTTTTCTCCGTGCAAGCTGGCCGGCATTCTCATCGAGGTCCTGGCCGACCGGCGGCACGTAATCGGCATCGGCTTGAATACAAACAACACTGTTGCCGACGCCCCGGCCGAGTTGCAATCCTCCGCCGCCACGATCCGCGATCTGTCGGGCAAGGCCCACGATCAGACCGACGTGCTGGTCGATCTGCTCAAACGCCTGGAGCAAGCGTTTGCCGAACTGCGGCAAGAGCCGGACAAAGTCGCCGCGCGGGCCGACGCCCTTTGTCTACAACGCGGTCTAACTCTAACGCTACAGTTCGACGGGCGCGACACGACGGGCCGCTGCCGAGGGATCGCTTCAGACGGCGCGCTGCTGCTGGAGACGCCGCTCGGCGTGGAATCGTTCTATTCCGGCAGTGTCACCGATTCCACGTTATGATCGTAACCCGTCGTTTAACCTCCGCCGCACGCTCGTTCCCATGCTCCGCACGGGAACGCATTTATTCGGACGCTCGAGGTTGCGAAGTTTTGTTGTAGGAGGCGACTCCTGTCGCCGATTGTACGGCGAAACAGCGGAAAATCGGCGACAGGAGTCGCCTCCTACAGCAGTATTTGACAAAAATTCACAGCCTCTCCGCGTCCGTGACAGAAGCCATTGACGTTGAACACTTTCCAGCCGCGCGGACGCGGAGCGTCCGGGCAGTGTGTTCCCACGCGGAGCGTGGGAACAAGATGTCTTCTTGATTGCCGGAATTCCGCCATCCGTTAACGGATTTCCGCAACCCGCCGAAATCTCTTCTACCTGGCGCCGCCGTCCGTGCATCGCAACTCCATGCTGCGTGCGGTCTTCGACCGAAAATCGCCGCACCGCGAACGATTGGCACGTTCGTTGCTTTATGCGGCGGACATGGTTTGATGCTGATCTCTGTTACGCAGCACGCGGATCACTTTTCTGGAGAGCAAATCATGGCTGCCTCGAACGGCCACAGCGGCGTCGAGTTGCTCGAGAGACTGGGCAAACTCGGCAGCGGAGAACCGCCCTTCGGTTGCATGCAATGCGGACTCTGTGCGGCCAGTTGCCCGCTGGGCGCCGCGATGGAGTACCCGCCGCGGAAGTTGATACTTCAGGCGATGGCCGGCAACCTGGACAAACTGCTGGCCAGCCCTTCCTTGTGGATGTGCGTGGCCTGCTACGCCTGTTCCAAACGCTGCCCGAGAGGAATCGAATTGACCGAGGAACTCTGGCCCGCCTTGCGCGACGCGGCGATGCAAGCCGGACATCAGCCCCCCGCCGAATTGCAGGAGACCTTCCAAAACGTCTTCAAATACGGCAACGTGCTGGGCAAGTCGCCCCGCCAGCGGCTGCAATGGGCCAAGGACCTCGACGTGCGCGTGCTGGACCTCTCCCGCGAGCCGCGGCCGGTCGACGTCCTGTGGCTGGTGGGCTGCTATCCGTCGTATTATCCGCGGAATCAGGTCGTCGCCCGGGCCTTCGCCCGGATCATGACTGAGTTGGGCGTCTCCTGGGGCATCCTGGGTGTGAAGGAAAAGGCCGTCGGCGAATGCGACCGGATGTTCGGCGAGGAGGGACTCTTCGAGACCCTCGTCGAGCAGAATCGGGAAATGTTCGACGCCCAGGACTTCGGCAAGATCGTGGTTCTCGATCCGCACGCCTTCCGGGCCTTGCAGAGTTTCTATCCGCGGTTCAACGCCTGGTATCCCGTGCAGCACTACACCATGTTCCTGGCCGAGTACCTCGAACAACTGCGGCCGCTGATGGTCAAGCCGGTCGAAGCCGTAGTGACGTATCACGACAACTGCTGCGTGGGCCGGCGCTGCGAGTGTTACGATCCGCCACGGCAACTGCTGGAATTGATCCCGGGGGTGAAGCTGGTGGAAATGGCCCGCCACCACAACGACTCGCTCTGCTGCGGCGGGGGCGGGGGGGGAATGTGGCTCGACGCCCACATCGTCGCCAACGGCGGACACCGCCTCTCCGACGAACGGGTGCAGCAGGCCGCGGCGGCCGGCGCCGACACCCTCGCCGTATCGTGCCCCTACGAACTCTCGCGCTTCGAGGACGCCGCCAAGGTGAGCGGACTGGAAGGCAAGCTGAAAGTGCGGGACATCATCGAACTTCTGGCCGAATCGATGGATTTGGGCGAAAGGAGCATAGCATGAACATCGTTGTGGTGGTCCGGCAGGTGCCCGACTTGATCGAACCGCTGGACGTCGCCGCTTCCGGCGACGCGCTCGATCTCAGCGGCGCGTCGTTCATTCTCAACGAGTCCGACGACCACGCCCTGGAACAGGCGTTGTTGTTGAAGGAATCGGGGGGCGGCAGCGTAACCGTCGTGGCGCTCGATTTCGGCGACGTGGACAACACGCTTTATACCGCGGCGGCAAAAGGGGCCGACCGGATCGTGAAAATCGCTTTCGACGGCGAGCGGCCGCCCGCCCCGCGGGAATCGGCTGCCCTCTATGCCGAGGCAATCAAGCCGCTGGGGGCCGAGTTGGTATTGGTCGGGGTCCAGGCCCATGACGAACTCGACGGCGTGCTTTCGCCCTTCCTCGCCGCGGCGCTAGGGCTGCCCTACGTGGGCATCATCCGCGGAGTGAAGGCGGGCGAAGCGCCGGGCACGGTTTCCGCCTGCAAGGAGTTTCCCGGTGCGGTGATGGCCCGGATGAGCGTCAAGCTGCCAGCGGTGCTGGGCATCCTCGGCGCGGACCAGCCGCCCCGTTACGTCCCGGTCAGCCGCATTCGCGGCGCGATGAAGACGGCGCAGTTCGAGGAGTCGGCCGCCTCGGTCGCGCTCGGCGAGCCGCTGCTGTCGGTCTCGCGCCTGTATCCGCCGGCTCCCGCCACGCGCGCCGAAATGTTGACCGGCTCCGGGGCGGAAATCGCCGCGCGAATCACCGCTATTCTTGCCGAGAAAGGACTGGTGAAATGAGCGCCACAGACGTCATTGTGCTGGTTGAAATTGTCGGCGAGCGGCTGGCCGACGTATCGCTGGAGCTTCTCACGGCGGGCAGAGAACTCGCCGGGGCCGCCGGCGGACAACTCATAGCTGTGGCGATTGGACCCGGCGGCGCCGCGC
The DNA here is from genome assembly GCA_963733145.1 of uncultured Planctomycetota bacterium. Taxonomy (GTDB): domain Bacteria; phylum Planctomycetota; class Planctomycetia; order Pirellulales; family Thermoguttaceae; genus JAHIKV01. The sequence continues at coordinate 287,134 of CAVTCJ010000005.1, forward strand.
AGCGCCCGCCCTGAAAGCGGCCGACCGGATCATCGTCGTCGACGACCCCCGGCTGGCCGACTACTCGCCTGAGCCGTTCACGGCGGCGCTTCGCGAGGTGGTCGAATCCGTGCAGCCGCGGGCGGTGCTGATCGCCGCCACGTCGATCGGTTGGGACGTGGCGCCGCTGCTGGCCGCGCGGCTCGAGGCCCCGCTGGCCATCGGCTGCCAGGCGGTTCGCCCCGATGGCGAAGGATTGCTGGTCACTTCGTCGTTCTGCGGCGGCAAGATGACGGCCGATTGCCGCATCAGTGCATCGCCGGCGATATTGATGATGATGCCGGGCAGCTATCGCCCCACCGCCGAGACAGGCAAGGGCGAGTTGGAGCTGCGCAAACCCACCGCTCCGCTCGCAGCGGGCGCGATCGGCTTCGAGCAATGGATCTACCCCGAAGCCGGCGACGTGGACATCACGCAGCAGGACGTGCTGGTCTCGGTGGGCCGCGGAATCCAACAGCAGGACAATATCGAATTGGCCGAGGAGTTGGCCCAGGCGCTCGGCGGAGCGGTCTCCGCCTCCCGGCCGGTGGTCGATCAGGGCTGGCTCCCCGCCACGCGGCAAGTGGGCAAGTCGGGAATGACCGTCAAACCGAAGTTGTATCTGGCCTTGGGCATCAGCGGCGCGCCGGAACATCAGGAAGGGATGAAAGGCGCCGAACTGGTCATCGCCGTAAACACCGATCCGAAGGCCCCCATTTTCGACGTTGCCCACTACGGGGCCGAGGTCGACGTGCTCGATCTGATTCCGGCACTGACCGAGGCCCTCGCCGGCAGGAAGGGATGACGCCATGCAGCCGACTCGGCCCATCATGTGGAACGTGCCCCACTGGGCGGAGATCGTACTCTATCTGTTAATCCCTCTGGTGCTGGCGGGTTTCGCCGCCGGCGTGATTTGGCGGATACGGAAATGGACCATCGGCCGGCCGGAGCCGGGCGATGAAGGGATCGTCAAAACGCTGCTCCGCTCGATCAGCCCGCGGCGGCTGGCCGAATGGGTCCCGCCCGCCCTCTGCCAGAGCCGGCTGAAGCCGGACGTCTTCTCGTTGCTTATGCACTGGGCGATCTTCTGGGGCATGGCGGTCCTGGCGGTCGGCACGGCGCTGGCCACGGTCGATCAGGATTTCACGAACCTGTTGCTGGACAAACAAATCCTCAGCGGCTTGTTTTATCGGCTGTTCGAGTTGGCCCTGGACGTCTTCGGCGTCCTGCTGATAGTCGGCCTCGGCATGGCGGCCTATCGCCGCTATCTGGTCCGGCCGAAACGATTGGAGGCGACGCGGAAAGGGGTCAGTCTTTGGGACGGGTTCCCCTTTCTCACCATTTTGCTGCTGATCGCCGTCAGCGGATTCGTTATCGAGGGTTTGCGGATCGCCGAGGGGTTCCACGTCGAGGCCCGGTTGGCCGCGGCCGGTTCCTTCGTAGCACAGCCGCCCTCGGCTGTGCAAAAGCTCCCTGGACAGCCGAGGGCGGCTGTCCCACATGCGGCTGTTGGAATAGATTCCAAGCTTCTTGCTATCGAGCAGATGGGGCTCCGTGAGCGGTTTCACGTCGGGCCGGAACGCCAGCAAGCCGAGCTTGACCGCATTGCCGCCGGCGGGCCGGTCTTTCCCGCCGCCATTTGGGCCCCGGTCGGATTCGCATTGGCAAAACTGCTCTCCCCGCTCTCGCTCGATTCGATCCGGCTGCTGCACCAATCCGTCTGGTGGCTGCATGGACTGTTGGCGTTCGGGCTGATCGTGAGCATCCCCTTCACCAAGGCGTTTCATCTGCTTGCCTCGCCGGCCAACATGTTGCTGCGCGAGCGGGAGACCCCGCCCGGCCGGTTGCCCGTGGTGATGGAAACGGGAGTTTGCTCCGTTCGCGACTACACCTGGCGCCAACTGCTCCAGGTGGATGCTTGCACTTGGTGCGGCAAATGCCAGGAGGTGTGTCCAGGGTATAACTGCGGGTTTCCTCTCTCGCCACGCGACCTGGTCCAGACGGTTGATTCCGTGCTGTTGCGCACGCCCGTAAAACCGCGGCCGGCAAACGATGGCGCGGCCGACGGTGGCGGCGAATTGCATCAACTGATCCCGCCGGATGAGCTTTGGGCCTGCTGCACCTGCCGGGCCTGCGAGGAGGTCTGCCCGGTCAACGTCCAACAACCGCGATTGATCATCGACCTCCGCCGGCATCTGGTCGATCAGGGGCAAGTGGACGAAGGGCTGCAAGACGCCCTGATGAATTTCCAGCGTTACGGCAACTCCTTCGGCCAGTCGCCCCGCAAGCGGGCCGATTGGGCAAAACCGCTCGAATTCAAACTCAAGGACGCCGGAAGGAAGAGGTCGAATACCTCTGGTTCGTCGGCGACTACGCCTCCTACGACCAGCGCGCCCAGGACGTTACCCGCACCGTCGCGCGGGTGCTCCATTGTGCCGGCGTGGACGTGGGCCTCCTCTACGAGAAAGAGCAGAACGCGGGCAACGACGTCCGCCGGATCGGCGAGGAAGGGCTCTTCTCCATGCTCCTCGAAAAAAACGTCAAGGAACTGGCCGGAGCGAAGTTCCATAAGGTGCTGACTACCGATCCGCACACCTACAACACGCTCAAGAACGAATATGGAATCTACGGCAGCCCTCACCCTAGCCCTCTCCCAAAGGGAGAGGGGACTATTTCCGGCCCTAGCCATCTCCCGGAGGGAGAGGGGACTGTCGCCGGCCGGCCGGTAGTCCACTATTCGGAACTGCTCGACGAGCTGCTCAGCCGGGGGATTTTGCGGATCGAGCGGCCGCTCGGCTTCGCCGTGACCTATCACGATCCCTGTTACTTGGGGCGGTTCAACGGCATCTATGAACCGCCGCGGCGGGTGTTGCGGGCGCTGGGACTCCGCCTGATCGAAATGCCCCGGCACGGCCGGAACAGTTTCTGCTGCGGCGCCGGCGGCGGGCGAATCTGGATGAAGGACACGCCGGGCATCGAGCAGCGCCCGGCCGAAAGCCGCGTCCGCGAGGCTCTCGCCCTGCCGGGCGTGGAATGTCTGGCCGTCGCTTGTCCGAAGGACCTCGTCATGTTCCAGGACGCGGTCAAAACCGTCGGGGCCGAAGACCGGCTCCGCGTGGCCGACCTCGGCCAACTTGTTTACGAAGCCCTGGGAATATCACTGGAAAATTCAGGGGAAACGTAGGACAGGTTGCCAACCTGTCCCGCAACGAATCGGACAGGTTGCCAACCTGTCCTACATGACCGGAGAGCCGATAACATGAATACATCAGACGAAACGCTGCGGATCGGGGTCTACGTCTGCCATTGCGGCAGCAACATCGCCGGAGTGATCGACGTCGAGGCGCTGGCGAAGTTCGCCGAGGGCCTGCCGCACGTCGTGCTGGCGCGGAATTACAAATACATGTGTTCCGATCCCGGCCAGGAACTGGTCAAGCAAGACATAGTCGAGTTCGGCCTGAACCGGATCGTTGTGGCCGCCTGCTCGCCGAACCTGCACGAGCCGACCTTCCGCCGCGCCGCCGAGGACGCCGGCCTGAACCGCTTCCTGGTGCAGATGGCCAACATCCGCGAGCAAGTGGCCTGGGTCACGGAAGACGTGCAACTCGCTATGGACAAGGCCAAGGCCCACGTGGCGGCCGCCGTCCGCCGCGTGGCCCGGCACGAGCCGTTGCAGCGGCAGTTCGTCCGCATCACACCCCGGGCGATGGTCGTCGGCGGCGGCATCGCCGGCATCCAGGCCGCGCTCACCCTGGCCGACGCCGGACGCGAGGTGATCCTCGTCGAACGCGAGCCGTCGATCGGCGGACACATGGCGATGTTCGACAAGACATTCCCCACGCTGGACTGCGCCGCCTGCATCCTGACGCCCAAGATGACCTCCGTCAAACTCCATCCGAACATCAAAATGCTGACCTACAGCGAGGTCGAGTCGGTCGAGGGCTCGGTCGGCAATTTCAAGGTGAAGGTCCGCCGCCGGCCGCGGTATATCGACGAAAGCCTGTGCGTCGGCTGCATGCAGTGCATCGACGGCTGCGTGTTCACCCAGGCCAAGTTTCCCAACCGGTTCGACCAGGGGCTTGGGCTGCGAAAGCCGGTCTGGATCCCATTCCCGCAGGCGGTGCCGCCCGTGCCGGTGGTCGATCCCGAGGTCTGCCTGCAAATCACCCGGGGCAAGTGCAAACAGAGCTGCGTCGAGGCCTGCGGCGAGCGGAACGCCTTCCGTTTCGATCAGCAGGAAACGATCGAGGAGTACGAGGTCGGGGCAATCATCATCACCACCGGCTTCCAGGCTTTCGATCCCTCGCCCATGGCCTACTACGGCTACGGCAAGTATCCGAACGTCTACACCAGCCTGGAGGTCGAACGGCTGCTGAACGCGGGCGGGCCGACCGCCGGAAAACTCGTCCTCCGCGACGGCTCCACGCCGCGGCGGGTGGGCATCATCCACTGCGTGGGCAGCCGCGACGTGAACCACCACGAATACTGCTCGCGGGTCTGCTGCATGTACTCCCTGAAACTCGCCCATCTGGTCCGCGAAAAAACCGACGCCGAGGTCTACAACTGCTATATCGACATCCGCTCGCCGGGCAAGGGCTTCGAGGAGTTTTACAACCGGGTGCAAAATGAGGGTGTGCGGTTCATCCGCGGCAAGGTGGCCGATATTTCGCCCGCCCCCAATGGCGAACACGATCATTCTGCTGCCGATGCCGGCGATAGTAATCGTTTAGCCGCCGGCACGGCGGCGACGGAAAAGGGGACCGCCTCCTCATCTCGCCCGCTGGTCATGCAAGTCGACGACACCCTGCTGGGCACGATCCGCCGGATCGAGGTGGACATGGTCATCCTGGCCGTGGCGCTCGAGCCCCGGGCCGACGCCGGCGACGTCCGCCGCACCTTCGGCATCTCCTGCTCGAACGAGGGCTTCTTCCTGGAAAAGCACCCCAAGCTGGCCCCGGTCAATACGGCCAACGACGGCGTGCTGATCGCCGGTGCCTGCCAGGGGGCGAAGGACATCCCCGACACCGTCGCCCAGGCCGACGCGGCCGCCGCCAAGGCCCTGGTCCTGATCGACGCCGGCCAGATCGAACTCGAGCCGAACACCGCTTGGATCGACGAGGAGATGTGCTCCGGCTGCAAGACGTGCATCAACATGTGCCCCTACAAGGCCATCACCGCCGACGAGGAGCGGAAGATCGCCGTGATCGACCCGGCGCTGTGCAAGGGCTGCGGCACCTGCGTGGCCGCCTGTCCCTCGGCGCCGCCAAGCAACACCTCTTCGGCGAGGATCAGGTCAGCGAAGAATTGGAAGGATTGATGAGTTACGTGTAACCAAAACACGGGTTCCCATGCTCCGCATGGGAACCCGCGCCTCCGACGCTCAGCGTCGGCGGGGAGAGAATAAGGAGCGTCCAACCGTGCGTTCCCACGCAGAGCGTGGGAACGAGGGGGAGCAATTACCATGACCACCGAAACCTTCAATCCCAAAATCGTGGCCTTCATGTGCAACTGGTGCAGTTACACGGCCTCCGATCTGGCCGGCACGGCGCGGATCAAATACTCGCCCTGCGCGAGGATCATCCGCGTGATGTGCAGCGGCCGGGTGGACCCCAGCTACGTGCTGAAGGCCTTCGCCCTGGGCGCCGACGGAGTGCTCATCGCCGGCTGCCATCCGGGCGACTGCCACTACATCGAGCAGAACTATAAAACCATGCGCCGCTGCGCCATGCTCCGCTACTTCATCGAGCAGATGGGCATCGAACCCGACCGGCTGCGGCTGGTTTGGGCGTCGGCGGCCGAGGGGCATTACCTGGCCGAATCGATCGACGGATTCGTCGCCGACGTCCGCAAACTCGGGCCGCTGGGTTGGCCCGGCCTGTGGGAAGACGACTTCCGCCGGGAAGAGGCGATGAACGAAATCGCCGCCGAACACGCCGAAGCGATGGAGGTGCCGGTATGAGTGAAGAACCGAAAGGCAAATTGGCGCTCTATTGGGCCGCCTCCTGCGGCGGCTGCGAGATCGCCGTCCTGGCCCTGAACGAAAAAATCCTCGACGTCGACGCCCTGTTCGACATCGTCTTCTGGCCCGTGGCCATCGACGCCAAGGTCCACGACGTGGAGCGGATGGCGGACGGCAGTATCGACGTCTGTCTGTTCAATGGCGGCATCCGCACCAGCGAGCAGGAGTACATGGCCCGGCTGCTGCGGCGAAAGGCCAAGGTGCTGGTGGCCTTCGGCTCCTGCGCCGCACGAGGGCTGTATCCCCGGTCTGGCCAACGCCACCGGACGCCGCCCGATCTTCGACACCGTCTACCACGATACCCCTTCGACCGAGAACCCCGACCGGATCGAACCCCAACCGAACAGCGAAGTCCCCGAGGGGATGCTCCACCTGCCGGTGTTTTACGACACCTTGCGGACGCTGGACCAGACGGTCGACGTGGATTATTATCTGCCCGGCTGTCCGCCCGAGGCCGATCGGATCTGGGACGCGGTTTCGGCCATCGTCTCGGGCGAGTTGCCGCCGCGGGGGTCGGTGATCGGCGCCGACACGACGGTCTGCCACGAGTGCCCGTTGAAGCGGAACGAGAAGAAGATCAATAAGTTTTACCGCACATGGGAGATTATACCCGACGGCGAGACGTGCCTGTTGGAGCAGGGGCTGCTCTGTTGCGGCATTGCCACCCGCGCCGGCTGCGACGCCCGCTGTCCGCGGGTCGGCTCGCCGTGCATCGGCTGTTACGGTCCGAACGAGGGCATCCACGATCACGGCGCCCGGATGATGGCCGCGCTCTCCTCGACGATCGACTCGGACGATCCGGAGGAGATCGACCGGATTATCCGCGAGGGGATTCCCGACCCGGTGGGGAGTTTTTATCGCTTCGGCCTGGCGGCCAGCCACCTGCGGCGGAAGAAGGAACCGACAACTGCAAACCGAAGAGTCTTAACCATGAAACGCATATCCATCGACCCGATTACCCGGCTGGAAGGCCACGGTAAAATCGACATCTTCCTCGACGACGAGGGGAACGTGGCGAACTGCTACTTGCAGATTCCCGAGTTGCGCGGATTCGAGCGGTTTTGCGTGGGCCGTCCGGCCGAGGACATGCCCAACCTGACCTCGCGGATTTGCGGCGTGTGTCCCGAGGCCCATCACATCGCCGCCACCAAGGCGCTCGACGATCTGTTCCACGTCGATCCGCCGCCGACGGCGAAAAAACTCCGCGAGATGTTTTACAGCATCTTCTACGCCACCGACCACACCACGCATTTCTACGCCCTGGCCGGGCCGGACTTCGTCATCGGCCCCACCGCGCCCGTCGCCGAGCGGAACATCCTGGGCATCGTCCACAAGGTCGGCATGGAGATCGCCGGCAAGGTGCTCAAGATGCGCCGCGACGGCCATCATCTGATCGAGATGATCGGCGGCCGAAAGGTGCATCCCAACTGGGGCCTGCCCGGCGGCGTCAGCCACGGCATCGACGAGGAGCAACGCCGCGAAATCGAGCAACTCGGCCGCGAGGCCATCGAGTTTGCCAAGTTCTCGCTGAAATTGTTCGAGGACCTCGTCCTCGGCAACAGCGACTACCTCAAGATCATCACCGGCGACGTTTACGTCCACCGCACCTACAACATGGGCACGGTCGATAAGAACAACCGCGTGAACTTCTACGACGGGCAAATCCGCGTCACCGGCCCCGACGGCAGCGAACACGCCAAGTACGACGCCGCCGACTACCGCGATTACGTCGCCGAGCGGGTCGAGCCCTGGAGCTATCTGAAATTCCCCTACTTGAAAAAGGTCGGCTGGAAGGGGTTCGTCGACGGCGCCGAGTCGGGCGTCTACAAGGCCACGCCGCTGTCGCGCCTGAACGCCGCCGACGGCATGGCGACTCCCCTGGCCCAGGCCGAGTACGAGAAGTTCTACGAAACCCTCGGCGGCAAGCCGGTCAATCACACGCTGGCCACGCACTGGGCCCGGCTGTCGAGTTGCTCTATGCCACCGAACGCTGGGTGGAACTGGCCGTGGACCCGGCGATCACCGGTAAGGAATATCGCGTGTTGCCCACCGAAACGCCCACCGAAGGGGTCGGCTCGGTCGAGGCCCCGCGCGGCACGCTGACTCACCATTACAAGACCGACGAGCGGGGCATCCTGACCAACGTCAACCTGATCGTCGGCACGACGAACAACAACGCCCCGATCTCGATGTCGGTCAAGCGGGCCGCGCAGTCCTTGATCGGCAAGGGGAAACCGCCCACCGAGGGTTTGTTGAACATGGTCGAGATGGCCTTCCGCGCCTACGACCCGTGTTTCGGCTGCGCCACGCACAGCCTGCCGGGCCAAATGCCGCTGGTCGTCACGATCCGCGGCCCGCAGGGCCAGGTTCGGCAACAGTTGTCGCAGTACGTGTCGTAAATGTCTCCCCTCTCCCTTTGGGAGAGGGGCAGGGGGTGAGGGCAACGCCGGCTGCCATGGCGCCCATTAAATTATCTACTCCGGCAGGAACCGCATCGAGAGCACGGCCTTGCCCGCCGGGCCGCAATCGCCCTTGATGAGCAGCGTCTCGATGCGCTCGGCCGACTGCGGCACGTCCAGCGAAAGCGGCAGCTTCGCCCGTCCGCCCGGCGCTACGCGGCACCGACTTGGCCAATGTCGGTTTCCAACTCTCGGGGCCTTTCCGCGAGAGCCGCACGTCGGCCGGCTTGTCGCCGAAGTTGTAGACGTAGATCGGCACTTGGTCCGCCTTGCCACGTGCGATCCGATAGGCCGACTTTTCCAATTCTACCCGCTTCTTCGGCAACAAGCATTGCAGAACGATCGGCGATGGCCGGCCTTCAAGCCAACTCGGCTTGGCGGGCGGCGGATCGAGAGCGAGCTTCGCCGCCGCATCGTCGGGCAGCACCAACGTCAGCGGCGCACTCGACAGTTCGATGGCGCCCGCCGTCTTCGCCGACTCGCGGCCGATGGCGTCGTAGATCGCCAGCGGCTCGACGGGCAGCTTCAGCACGGCCGGCTTCTCGTCGCACCAGGCCACCAGCACGATCCGCGTCAGGCCGTCCGGCTTGGCGCGAAAGGCATAGACGTGGAAGTTCTTGTCGGCACCCTTGAGCCTTCCCAAGCGGTGGGCGTCGGCCAGCAATCGACCCACGGCGGCCAGCGCCAGATAGCCCGGCCTGGGCGTGAAATCCGGCCGCACCAGCCCAAACTGCACCTGCCCTTCAATGTAGTGCCCAAGGATGAAATAGAACACTGCCGCCGAGCCTTCATGGATCGACAGGGCGTAGGTCTTGGCCACCCGCTCGGCCTGCGTCCGCAAGTCCGGTTGGGTCGGCTCTTGGAACTTCTTGTCGCCGGACCACCGCACCGGTAGACTGGTCTCGGTGACCCACAGCGGGCGGCCGGCCGAGACGGCGCGATGGTCGGCGAAGGCGGCGGCGTACTTGTCGAAGGCCTCGTAGTTGTGCAGATCGTAGGTTTCAAAGTAGGGCCAGGCCCGGTTGGCGTGGAAGTCGTCCAGCGTTGAGCGGCGATGGATGGCGAAGGCGTTCTGACCGACGATCACGCCCGGCCAGCCGGCCTTCAGCCCCAGATACGAGGCCTTCTGCATGGCGGCCATCTCGCAGCCCGTATGGCCGCCGAAGCTCTGACCGTCGGCCTCGTTCCACGGCTCGATGGCCAGCACCTTGCCCCGCCACCGTGCGGCGATGCGGCGATAGAAATTGTATGCGTCGCGGAGGTCGGACGGAAACCGCCCGCGCTGATCGTAGGACCAGCTCCAGCCCCAGGACGGCACGCTGTGGTTCACCTGTAAAATCTTCAGGCCGGCGGCGGCCTGCACGTCGGCCGAGACGTCGTAGCGGGTCTTCTCGGGCAGCTTTCCCGGCGTCTTTTCCAGATCGCTCCAACTGAGTCGGTCGCGGACCAAGTTCAGCCCGGCCAGGGCGCAAAGGTTCGCGGCCGCCGGCATATCCTTCTCGGGATAAAACCAGGCCATCGCCACGTCGCTGGCGACGGGCGAGGTCTCGGGCGTCGGCGCCTTGAGCCGGGCCAGGACGCCGATCGAGAGCGGCCGCCGATTCGCGGCGTCGCCCCCGTCGCGCTCGACGTCGTAGTATCCGACCGGCAGCCGGCCGAGCTCGGATTCGCCCCGCGCCGCGGCCTTCGCGGACGATTTTGCCGTCGTAGTCCACCACCCGCCACGTCTTGCCGCCGTCGTCGGGCAGCACCACGCCGACCTCCTCGCCGGCCAGGAAGATATTGCCCGGATGGCCGGTGAGCGGTTTCGGAATCGTCCGCTCGGCGGCCGAGGCAAACGGACCGGCAACCGCAAAAACCCCCAGAAACACCGCCGCAATGATGATCTTACCCGCCGCCCAACAACTCCCCTCTCCCTTTGGGAGAGGGGCCGGGGGTGAGGGCAGTTCGCCGCTGCAAACACTGTAGCTGTTCTTAAACGTCCGCTTACGATACATGGCAGACTCCTTCAGGCAGGAACGGTCGGATCGCTCGGCCGTCGATCCGGGAATGAATCGCAACCGGCAGAATACACCACCCCCCACCGCCCGTCAACTCTGTTGAGCGCGGGAGTTCCGGCGTTTGTAGTCCCGCCTTCAGGCGGAAATTGAGGTTGCAACAATAAGCGTTAATTCCTGCACAGGAGGAAACAGAGGCAAGTAGAATTGAAATCCCTCTCGCTCTGTTTCCTCCGTTCCCTCCTGTAAAACAATCAACTGCAAGTTGGGGTGGCAGTTGCACTGCCGCCACTATTCCGTGATCGCCGCTCAGTTGGTCAGCAAGTCCTCGAACTTCCATTTTGTGACTCTTCTTTCCCCCCGGCCACGGCGGGTGCTATGCAACACAATTTCATCTGTGCATTTCTGCAAGACCGCGTTGCGAAAGTGTGTAACCCGCTGCGCATCAAGCACTTCCGGAGACTCGAATCGCCGCGAAATTTCCCCCCGTTTTAGGGCAGGGTGTTGCATCCGGAAGCCAAGCCGCCGGCAGAGCGAGCCGGGCTTCATGCCCGCCGCGAAGTGCCGTTACTGCTGAACCCGTCCGAATGGCATTCTTCCCATCCCCCGGTTGGAAATCGACCGATAGCGAAAAACTCTCGTTTCACGCGCACCGCGTGCCTATCTATACATCGGTATACATTAGCAAACTGGGCGGAGATTTCAAGCCGAGTTTTTGGGCCAGGCGACCGCGTAGCGGTCACCTTTGAATAGCCGGGGGTGAAACCCTCGTTGTTACACACATATTGATGCGCTGGCAGCCCGAAAGACCTTGTGCTTGGTTTTTCTCTAGCCCAGGCGTTTACGCCTGGGGAGCCGGCGACGAAAACCTGGATTTGTCAGGCCCGTTCTACGGGCCTCCTGCAACGGTGACAAGCAGGACGCCGGTAAACCGGCGTGACAGCACGACAAATCGCCGTCCACCTCCCCAGGCGTAAACGCCTGGGCTAGAGAAAAGGGCAAAATGATGAGATCGTTACCGATTTTCTCTTTGTCGACTTGTGTGCAACAACGAGGGATGAAACCCCCGGATCGCGAGCAAAACCAAAAGAAGCCGCGCAGCGGCGTCACGAGCGCGACCCGCAAACAACCGTGATACCGCTACGCGGTATGGGCCTCACGATTTCAACTTCCGGGGGTTGCGCTGCACTCCACCCCCGGCTACTCACATCGCGCCACTAACGTGGCAGACTTGGATCGCAAATGAGGACTCCGAGTGGTTCATCAACCTGTGTCTGTCCTGTCAGTGGGAGTATTACGTCCGCTGGAGGTTCAGTGGACAGCGAGGAAAGAATAAGATTATGCTTGCGAACAGCCGGGGGACGAAGTAAATGACTTTGTGTGTTACATAGACAGGCTTCTTATACGGCGATCAAGCCGTTTTCAAAGCGCAGTCGGGGTTAGACATGAGCCCTTCACCTAGCGCGGCCGCTGGCCGCAACCAATCGAATGTTTTGGGTCTTAGGTCTTAGGTCTTGGGGCTTTGTGCCAAGACCTAAGACCTAAGACCTAAGACCCAAGTCCTGTAGAAGTTTTTCACGATGTTTGAGGTTAGTAATACATTGCACCCGGTGAGGAAGAGTGCAAACGCGATTGCCATCGGCGCAGTGTACTCGTGCTGTTCGTGCTCGCCTTTTGTTTCGCCTGCCTGTTGGCATTTTGGTTCGCCGTTGTCCGTCCCGCGAGGGAGGCAGCACGCCGGCTGGAATGCAAGAACCATCTCTTCCAGCATTCGGGCTCTCATCCTACGGTGGTCACACTTGACAAGGACTTGCATGTCGTGGGGGTTAGAGCGTGTCCTTTATGCATCTGGCACTCGCCACCGGCTTACTTTTCGGCCGAGACGAAGAAACGGCTGGAGGAAAAGGACGTTCCTCGGTCCACCATTGTCCGAGCCGAATCGTTGTTGGATGAACTCAAGCGCACCCAACCCTACAGTGACTTCAAACCATTGAAGTTGGCGCGCAAGAGGGGCACGCGCCCTGAGCTGACCAAATCCCCGCCGCCAAATTCGGGCTAGTCCGCTTGAGGCTTGCCTTCCACGCGTCGAAACTCGGCGTAGAAATTGTTCTTGATCTTGGGTGCGTCTTTCAGGGGGACCTGCTTGAAACCGGCGGCGGTGATCTCGCGGAAATAGGTCTCTTTCGGGCGCGGGCGCGTTGCTTCACGAAATCGCCGCTGTCCTTGCGCAGGTCGAAGTCGACGATAATCAGCCGCCCGCGGGGCCGCAACGCGCGGTGGATGGAAGCCAGCATTTTCTCCGGGCGCTCGAAGTGGTGATAGGTGTCGCAGAGGAAGGCGAAGTCAATCGAGCCGGCGGGCAACTTCGTTGATTCCTGCGTGTTCAGCACCGTCTTGACGATCCGCTGGTGGCCCAGTTTCTTGGCCTGCTCGTCGATGTACTCGAGCATCACCGGCCCGATGTCCACGGCATAGACGACGCCCTTCGGCCCGACCTCGTCGGCGAACAACTGGGTGAAGAGTCCCGTGCCGGCCCCGACGTCGGCGACCGCCTGGCCGGGCCGCAGTCCCACGGCGCGGGCAATCTCGCGGCGCTTGACGTAAATGTCGCGGCCCTCGTTCTCGAAGCGCTTGACGAATTGCTCGACGTCCGCCTTGGGATTGGCGAACTTCTTGTTCATTTCCGCCGGATAGTCTTTCGGCCCGTGATGCTTCGGCGCGTCCTCTGCCGCCGCGAGGGCCGCCGTGAGGGCCAGCAAGCAAGCAGCCGCAACACCGACAAGACCACGATCGAGATATTTGTGTGACATGAAAATACCTCACAAAAAAAGGTGAAAAAAAGTTGACAGCCACCAAATATGGAAAATCTGAGCAGTCTAATTTTCCGCCATGTTATCTATCTGCCCCAGATTTGGTGGCTGTCACCTTTTTTTCGATCTTCTGGGCACCCGCTCGAAGAATCTCCGTCATCACGTCCCGGCTCGGGGGGCTGGCACAACGGACCGATCAATGGTACTCTCTCGCATGGTGGCGTACTCCTTGGGATTGGTGTTGGTAACAAATCACTTGGTCCCAAAGTACGCCGCCTTTTTCAACCTCCCCTCGTACACAACATTCGGTTATATCTCTCTCCCCCCGGCCACTCTCCCAATGGGAGAGGGGAGAGGATGGTCGCTACTCTTCCAGCCCCGGGGCGAAGCCGCGGCGCATGGTGTTTTCGGTGCAACAGCGCGGCTCGACGAAGTGGAGCAGATAGTCCGCGCCGCCGGCCTTGGTGCCCACGCCCGAGAGGCCGAAACCGCCGAACGGCTGCCGGCCGACCAACGCGCCGGTGATGCCTCGGTTCAGGTAGAGATTGCCGACGCGGAACTCGCGGCGGGCCTGCTCCAGGTGCGACGGCTTGCGGCTGAACACCGCCGCCGGTCAGCTTGTAGGTCGTCGCGTTGGCCACGGCCAGGGCCTCGTCGAACGTCTTGACCCGCATCACCGCCAGCACCGGCCCGAAAACCTCCTCGTTGGCCAGCCGGTGTTCGCGGCGGATGCCCGAGAAGATGTGCGGGGCCACGTAAGGCTTGCCGACCCGCTCGTCCAGCCCGGCGGGGACTTCGCAGGCCAGTTCCAGCTCGCCTTCCTGACGGCCGATCTCGATGTACTCGCGGATTTTGGCCGCGGCCTTTTCGTCGATCACCGGGCCGACGTCGGTGCCCGGGTCGGCCGGGTCGCCGATCACCAGCGTGCGGGTCGACTCGACGAGCCGGCTGAGGAAGTGCGTCGTGGACGCCGTCCAGCACGATCGCCCGGCTGCACGCCGAGCATTTCTGGCCGCTGTAGCCGAAGGCCGACTTGCGGACGCCCGGCGACGGCCTCGTCCAGGTCGGCCGAGTCGTCGACGATGATGGCGTTCTTGCCGCCCATCTCGCAGACGACCTTTTTGACCATCGCCTGGCCGTCGGGCGTCTGGCCGGCGGCGGCGAGGATGTCCAGGCCGACCTCCTTCGAGCCGGTGAAGGCGATCAGGGCCACGCGCGGGTCGCTGACCAGCAGGTCGCCGATCGTCGCGGCCCGGCGCCGGGCACGAAGTGCAGCACGTCGCGGGGAACGCCCGCCTGCCAGAGGATTTCGCACATCGCCCGGGCGATGCCGCGGGTCTGCGTCGAGGGCTTGACGATGGCCGTGTTGCCCATGCTCAGCGCGGCCAGCGGTCATGCCGGCAGCAGATGGCCAGCGGGAAGTTCCAGGGGCTGATGACCGCGGCCACGCCCCGCGGCTGGTGCCAGTGCTGGTTCAACTCGCCGACGAAGACGCCGAGCCGTTCGAGGTCGAACAGCCGCACGGCCTCGCGGGCGTAGAACTCGCAGAAGTCGATGGCCTCGCAGACGTCGGCGTCGGCCTCGCGCCAGGTCTTGCCGGCCTCGCGGATCATGATGGCCGAAAGCTCGTCGCGGCGGGCCCGCATCAGCCGGGCGGCCTCGACGATCAGGCGGCTGCGGTCGAGCGGATCGCGGTCGCGCCAGGCGGGGAAGGCGGCGTGGGCGGCGGCAATCGCCTTCTCGGCCTCCTTCGCGCCGTGGCACGCGGTCGATCGCCGGGACCTTGGTCGCTTCGACGGCGTGGGCGAACTGGCTCGCGCTGGCCGGACTGCGCGAAGTCGCGCATCGACTCGTTGAACATCGGGACCTCGTCGCCGAGCCCTTCGACGGCGGGCTGAGATTGTGCCGCCGCGCGGCCGCGACGCCCGTCGTGTAGGCGGGCTTCTCCGTCACCAGCACGTGCGGCGAGGCCAGCAGCACGTCGTCCGAAACCTCGTCGGAGAATCCGGCCCGCAGCCACGACTGGTTCGACGTGTTTTCCAGCAGCCGGCGGACGAAATAGGCCATGCCGGGGATCATCTCGCCGACGGGCATGTACTCGCGGATGCGCAGGCCGTGGCCGGACAAGGCGGCGCCGGAGCTGATCGGCCATGCCCGAGAGCATTTGCACTTCGAGGGCCGACTTGGGCAAGCCCCGCCGCTCGACCAGCGCCATCGTGTAGGCGATCGAGCGGATGTTGTGCGAGCCGAGGGCCAGCTTGACGCCCCCCTCGCCGGGCTTCTCGGGTATGGCTTCGACGAGCCGCGTCGCCACCCGCTCGAAGCAGGCGTCGGTCAGCCGCTTGTCGGTCCAGACGGGCACCGGCCAGCCCATCCGCTCGGCGTGGATCGACTCGAAGTCCCAGTAGGCGCCCTTGATGAGCCGGATGGCGACCTGCCGGCCGGTCCGCTTGGACCAGTCGATGATCCGCTGGGCGTCGTCCTCGGCGCTGCGGAGATAGGCCTGCAAGGCCAGCCCGGCGGGGAAGTCGATCTGCTCGCAGCAGCGCTCGAACAGCGAGAGGGTCAGGTCCTTGAGGGCGTACTGCTCCATGTCGAAGTTGACCAGCACGTTGTTCTCGGCGGCTTTTTCCAGGATCGGACGCAGGCCGTCGGTCAACGCCCGGAGCGATCCCTCGAAGTCGATCGGATCGGTCCGCGCACAGAGCGAACTGATCTTGATCGAGACGTTCGTCCGCGGAATGGGGCCGAGGTGGTCGTTTTCCAGCAGCGGATTGGACGGCCACCCGGCGACGGTGCCGGGCAGGGTTTCGACCAGGTCGAGGTAGCGTTTTTGATACGCGGCGGCCTCCTCATCGCTCAGGCAGGCCTCGCCCAACAGATCGACGCTGAAGGCGACGCCTTCGCCCCACTGCTTTTTCAGCGTGGGCAGCGCGGAGGCGGCGTCCACGCCGGCGATGAAGTTCTGGGCCATGGCGGTGATGCGGTTGGAGATGGTTTTGGCCATGATCCCCTTGGCCAGCCCGCCGGCCTTCAGCCCGATGTCCATTCCCGGCGGCAGCGTGACGCCCGGCTGGCCGAGGTAGTCGGTCAGATAGTCGTGGACCAGCGCCGGCGTGTGGAGCATGGGGAACACGTCGATGAAGCGGAAGAGTTGGATCTTGAACGCGGGGTCTTTCATCGACCAGTTCATCAACTGGTCGGACCAGAAGCGGGCGGAAAAGATGCCGGTTTTATGCTCCCGGGCCATCTTCAACAGCTCGCGGCCGATCTCGGTCGCCCGCCGTTCCAGCTCCGGCGACTGCACCGCCGGCGGTGGCGCCTTCTGTTTCATCTCGGGTTGCGGAATCGCTGTCTTCTGTTTGCCACGTCCAAGCCAAGCCATCGGAAAGAATCCTTTGAAGAATGTGAAACGGTTTGTTGTATATTGGCCGGCGTAACCACCGGCGGTATATTACGTTGATTCGTATAGAGCAAGCGACCGAGATCGTAAGGGTCGTTTACGACCCTTCCCGCCGCAGGCGGTATTAGGCCCGGCGTTTACGCCGGGTCGGGCAGCGGCGAAAAAGGTTTTCGGAATGTCAGGCCCGTTCACGGGCCTCCAGCTTCCATCGAGCAGGACGCCCGTGGAACGGGCGTGACAACACGAATTGCTGGATTTCAGAGAGGCAACCCTTTCCGCAAACCCGGCGTAAACGCCGGGCCTAATACCGCCTGCGGCGGCAACGCCCGTGAACGGGCGTGCTTTCTGCTGTGTCCCTGTTTCGGAAATGCGTCCAAAAATAAGGGCGTTGCCCTGGGCTGGGCGAACCGGAGGGCCTTCGGCCCAAGGTCGGCGGATGCTCGTTCTGTTCATACGATGCTACCGAATGACGGCGAAAATGGCGACCTAAACTGTATCTACATCTACTCTTCGATGAAATAGTCCAAATCCACGGATTTAAGCGTATATGTCTGAACGGTTTTTACTCCAATTCCATGATCGATCATCAGTTCTGCCAATCGTTCCCCATCAATCAAGACGATTTTACGTTCAATTTGATTGACGTAATCCACGGCATGTTTTGTGAAGGTCGCGGTTGTGATAAAAACACCTTTTCTCGCGCCGGCCCTCCATACTTCCGGCGAAAGCCTGAATTGTCTCCCGACCAACTGAATTCGCATTCCATCGTTTTGCCTGAATGCAAACCACGTCCAAGCCGAGCTTATCCTCTTTTATGATGCCGTCGATGCCTCCGTCTCCGCTACTACCGATGGCTTGGCCGGCATCAACCAAGGAACCGCCATAACCCATCGCGACCAGCAGCCGCACAACCAATCTCTCGAAGAAGGCTGGTGAACAACTCTTAACCTTATCTAACAGATCGGCCGCCAACTCGTCTCGCAATGTGTGATAAGACGCTTCGAGAAGTTCTTGGGGAGTGCTTTCGCTTTCAATGTCTTCTTTTTTTTCTGTGTCGGATTTATTTGCCTGGTGCCAATCGTAGCAGGGATATTGCTTGAGAAAAGAAATATTCACCTTTTGGGGGTGTTGATTAACAACATCTCTGCCCTTATCCGTGATAAGCAGCGTTCCCCGCGAAGGACTTTCCAGCAGTCCAGCCTTTTTGAGATGCGCTTTTGCCCAGGCAAGGCGATTGGTAAAAGTCGTCTGGACTCCGCTGGGCAGCATTTTCTGTAAGTCGGCATCCGTGAGAGATAACCGTGTGGCCAACAGACTAGCCACCTCACTATTTGAATACTCCTTGCCATTGGCGATTGCTTCCAACAACGGCAACATCATACTCTGAAAGTCGGGTATGCTCATTGGATTTCCTCTGGCTCTACCTTGTTGCGGACGTTTGATCCGCCGAAGATTCAATTTTCCGCCGCCGGTTTTTTCGCATAAACGCTGTTCGGCCTTGCTGTAATAGGCCAGCAATTCCTCCGTCGTCATTCCCTCGGTCTCACGGGCGACTTCTTCTTTCCATCGCCACACTTCCTGCATCGACTTGCTGACTTCCATCCGCCACCCCCAATCCACCCGGCGTGGGCGCCGGGGCTAAACGGTTATGGATTTGACTTCTTCTCGATGCCAAAACACTCGTTCTCTGGAATTATTCCACCCGCGTCCTGCCGAAACACGACAAACACATATCATCGCTCTGCGACCGCGTGCCGACGAATTGCTTTACGTCGTCGAGGATGCGGCGGCCGAGCAGCGGGACGCGCTCCACCTCCGAGTTCAACAGCGCCAGCAGCCGCTGCAGGCCGTACAGTTCGTCGCGGCCGTTCATCGCCTCGGTGATGCCGTCGGTGTAGAGGACCAGCGCGTCGCCGGGCGAGAGGGTCAGGGCGTGGGAGACGTAATCCACGTCGGCATCGACGCCCAGCGGCAGCCGGGTCTCCTCCTCGGCCACCGGCTCGACCGACCGCGGCCCGCGACGCCAGAGCGGCGGCATATGCCCGGCGTTGACGATCGTCGCCTCGTGCCGGCGGGGATCGAGAATGGCCAGGACCATGGTGACGAAGCGGTCTTCCCAGGCGCTGCCGCAGAAGACCCGATTCAGCCGGCCGACCGCCTGGGCCGGATCCGGCTCGCTGGCCAGGCAGAAGCGGGTTTCGGCCGAGAGCTTGGCCATCAACAGCGAGGCCGAGATGCCTTTGCCCGACACGTCGGCCACGACCACGGCCAGCCGCCCGCCGGGCAGTTCGATGTAGTCGTAATAGTCGCCGCCGAGCTGGTTGGCCGGGGCGTAGAACTCGAAGAAGTCGTATTCGGGAATCCGCGGCGGGGCGGCGGGCAGGAATCCCCGCTGCACCTCGTGGGCCACCGACAACTCCCGCCGCAACGCCTGATCCTTCAACGCCGTCTCGTGCAACTGGGCGTTCTCCACGGCGAACGACGCCTGGCAGGCCACCGCCACCAGCAGGTCCAGGTCCTCGCGGTTGAAGCGGTTCCGGGCGTCGAGCGTGTCGAGTTGGATCACGCCCAGGGCCTCGCCGTCGCTGGTGATCAGCGGCGCGCAGATCATCGAGCGGATCTGAAAATCGACGATGCTTTCGGCCATCAGGAAGCGGGGATCGGCGGCCGCGTCGGCCGAGAGGATCGCCTCCTTCGACTTCATCACGTTGTTGACGATCGTGCGGCTGATCCGCAGCGTTTGGGTGTCGTCCTGGCGGCGATACTTGATGGCCTTGGGGACCACCCGGCCGGTGCGCGGATCGAGCAGCACGATGAATCCGCGGTCGGCCTTGGCAAAGATCGTGAACAGGCTGTCCAGCAGCGTGGGGAGCACCTCGGCCATTCCCAGGGCCTTGCCCAAATTCTGGCTGATCTCCATCAGGGCCTTCAGCTTCGACTCGGAATTGACCTCGAGTCCCAGGCCGGTCGCGCCGGACGTGACCGCCAGCGTCGACATGATCGTCGAGCTGCGCAGCTCAGGCTCGTCGTCGACCATCTCCGCTTCGCGGGGCGAATCGCGGCGGACCGTCGGCGGCGCGGCCGCCAACTCCTGCGGATTGAGGCGGAAAATGAACTCCAGGTCGCAGACGCCCAGCCGGTCGCCGTCGCAGAGCAATTGCCGTTGGGTGACTTGCCGGCCGTTGATCAGCGTGCCGTTGCGGCTGTGCAGGTCCTCGATGTAGTAATCGGCGTCGATTTTCAGGACTCGGGCGTGTTGCCGGCTGACGGCCCCCGATTCGAGGACGATGTCGCAAGCCGGATGCCGGCCGAGGACCATGACAGCCCCCTCCAGAGGGAGCGATCCCGCCGGATGAAGCCCTTGCACCGCCTGAAGCACGGCCATGCCGATACCTATTGAGTCGAAAGAGAAGCGGTAACCCCAAAAAACGGCCGATTCCGAACGTTCGGCAGCCCCGAGTGCGTTTCTCTCCACCTATAAAATCGTGATTCTAAGGGCGGGACAGTCGGGTCGTCAACTCCCCGGAGGGATTTGTGCGGGTTGCGGGCTTTTCGTCATCAATGGCCGCGCCGTTTAGCAGCCGCCGGCACGGCGGCTTGCGGCCGTGCCGGGGCCGCCGTGCCGGCGGCTGCTAACCCGGATTATTCATAAACGTCATCCTGAGCGCAGCGAAGGATCTCCAATGCGCCGCAAACAGCCCAGATTCTTCGCTGCGCTCAGAATGACAATGTTCCTTCGTGTTTATGAATAATCCGGGCTAAACATCGGTTTCATTCCCTTCGCCGAACTTCGGCGGCGGCTCGCGGGGGCTTGCGGAACGGGCGGTCTTGGGATACCACTATAACTTTCATTCACGTGCCGTTGCATCATGCCTAATACCGACAAAACCCTGGTGACGGTGGCCACCTACAATGAGATGGAAAATCTGCCTCGGCTGGTCGAGGAGATTTTCGGCTGCCTCCCCCAGGCGGATGTCCTGGTGATCGACGACAACTCGCCGGACGGGACCGGCCGTTGGTGCGACCGGCAGGGGGAGGAAGACCCTCGCCTGCACTGCCTCCATCGGGCCGGCAAACTCGGCCTGGGCACGGCCACCATCGCCGGGATGAAGTACGGCATCGAGCACGGCTATCGCTACGTGCTGAACATGGACGCCGATTTCAGCCATCGGCCGCGGTATTTGCCGGCGCTGCTGGCGGGCATGGACCCGCCGGACGGGCCGCCGGTGGACGTGATGATCGGCTCGCGCTACACGCCCGGCGGCGGCGTCGAGGGCTGGCCGCTGCGGCGCCGGCTGATGAGCCGGGGCGTGAACCTCTACGCCCGATGGCTGCTCGGACTGCGGCCGCAGGATTGCAGCGGGGCCTACCGCTGCTACCGCGTCGAGACGCTGAAAAAACTCGATTTCGCTTCGATCCGCAGCCGGGGATACTCGTTCCAGGAGGAAATCCTCTGGCGGCTGAAGCGGCTCGGGGCGCGGTTCGGCGAAACGCCCATCATTTTCGCCGACCGGCAGCGCGGCGTCTCGAAGATCGACTCGGGCGAGGCCCTGGCGGCGCTGCGGATTATTTTCGCGCTCGGAGTGCAAAACCTGCTGCGACGCTAAGCAAATAGTGGTATGATGTGAGGATTGCGGCAAGCGTGAATTTAGCGTTGTTTCGACAAAACAATCGCGAGTGAGAAAATCCGTTTAGCCCCGGCGTCCACGCCGGGAAGAGAGGCGTTTTTTACCGTCCGGTCATGCACCCGGCGTGGACGCCGGGGCTAAACGGATTTATTTCTCCCCAGATCATGCGCGTGTATTTCGAAATAAGAACTTGATAGGGAGGCGACAGTGCGTCAAGAAAAGACTCAACATTTGCTCAGCGGCAACGAGGCGGTGGCATTGGCGGCGCGGGACGCCGGAGTTTCGCTCGGCGTGGGATACCCCGGCACGCCCTCGACCGAAATCCTCGAATCCCTGTACGAGATCGGCGGCGCCGCCGAGTGGGCGCCGAACGAGAAGGTGGCCCTCGAGGTCGCCCTGGGCGCGGCCTTCGCCGGCGGCTGGGCGATGGCCACGATGAAGCACGTCGGGCTGAACGTCGCCGCCGACGTGCTCTTCACCGCCGCCTACAGCGGAGTCTCCGGCGCGCTGCTGGTCGTTTCGGCCGACGATCCGGGCATGGCCTCGAGCCAGAACGAGCAGGACAACCGCCGCTACGCGGTGGCGGCGGGCGTGCCGATGTTCGAGCCGTCCGATTCGCAGGAGGCCTACGATTTCGCCCGCGCGGCGCTGGAGCTTTCGGCCCGCTGGCAATTGCCGGTGCTGCTGCGGATGACCACGCGGATCTGCCACAGCAAGACGCTGGTCCACCCCCGGCCGGCGTCGAACGATCGCCCGGCGGCGCATTTCGAGCGGAACATCCGGGCCGGGTGATGATCCCGGCCCATGCCCGGCCCGCCCATCGGCGTGCTGCGGAAAAAGCTGGCCGAGATCGCCGCCTGGAACGAGACCTGCCCCTGGAACCAGATCATTGAGGGCGATAAGGAATTGGGGATCATCGCCTCGGGCGTCGCCTACCAGCACGTCCGCGAGGCCGCCCCGAACGCCTCGGTGCTGAAACTCGGCCTGACCTATCCGCTGCCGATGGAGAAAATCCGCCCGTTCGCCGCCGGCGTGAAACGCTGCTTGGTCGTCGAGGAGAACGACCCCTACTTGTACGAGCAGATTCGCGCGGCCGGCGTCGACGTCGAGCAGAAGCCGGAAATGTACCGCTTCGGCGAGTTCGACGTCGGCCGGGTGCGGCGGATCATCGCCGGCGACACGTCTGAAGAGCCGGTCCCGCCGCGCGGCAAGCCGCCGGCGCTGTGCGTCGGCTGTCCGCATCGCGTCACATTTAATCTGCTGAAGAAGCTGGATTGCATCGTCTCGGGCGACATCGGCTGCTACACGCTCGGCGCGCTGCCGCCGCTGGAGGCGATGGACGCGCAGATTTGCATGGGCGCGAGCATCGGCATGGGGTTAGGGATGCGCCACGTGCTGCCCGAGGGCGAGGCCCGCCGCGTGGTCAGCGTCATCGGCGACAGCACCTTCGTCCACAGCGGCATCACCGGGCTGGTCGAGATGATCTACAACCCGCCGAAGACCGGCCACGTGCTGCTGATCCTCGACAACGGCACCACCGCCATGACCGGCCTGCAAGAGCACCCTGGCACCGGCCGCAAGCTCGGCCACGAGCCGACCAACCGGATCGTGTTCGAGGACCTGGCCCGATCGCTGGGAGTGCGGAACGTCCACGTCGTCGATCCGATGAAAGAGGGCGCGCAGTTCGAGAAAGACCTCCGCGCCGCGCTGGCCGGCGACGAGTTGAGCTTGTTCATCGTTCGCCGCCCCTGCATCCTCGCCGCCGGAAAGATCAAGCAGCGCGAGAAGGAGCAGGCGGAATGCGAAGCGGTGAAAGGTGAAGAGGGCGAGGAAAAGGTTGAGGCTGGCGTGGTAAAGACCGAAAGCCTGGCTCAGAGGGCTGGCCGCTTCAGCGGCCAGTCGAACGGCCCGTTGAGCGTCGTGATCGCCGGCCTCGGCGGGCAGGGCGTGCTGAAGGCCTCCGACATTTTGGCCGACGCCGCTTTTCTATCCGGCTACGACGTGAAGAAGTCGGAAATCCACGGCATGAGCCAGCGCGGCGGCTCGGTGGCCAGCGACGTCCGCTTCGGCCGCGACGTGCATAGCCCCATGATTCCGCCGGGCGAGGCCGATTTCCTCGTCGTGCTGGCCGATGACCAGGTGGAGAATAACCGGCCGCGGTTGCGCGAAGGGGGCGTGCTGATCGAGCCGCAGAGCATCGACGCCGACGTGCTGCCCAACCGCCGCAGCGGCAACGTCGCCATCCTCGGTGCGCTCAGCCGCCACCTGGAGATCGCGCCCGAGGTCTGGCGCGAAGCCATTCGGCGCAACCTGAAACCCAAGCTGCACGAGGATAATTTTCGCGCCTTCGAGATCGGCCGTGACGGCGCCAAATAATATCGAACCATGAAAACGCTGCTCTCGATGATTCCGCTGTTTCTGCTGTGCATTGCGGTTTGCGGTCCGCTCCGGGCGGCCGACAACACGCCCCCGCCCGGGTTCACCGCGCTGTTCAACGGCCGCGACCTGACCGGCTGGAAGGGGCTGCTCCAGCCGCCGCTGGACAACCCGGCCCGTCGGGCGAAACTCACTCCGGCCGAGCATGCCAAGGCCCAACGCGAGGCCGACGAGGTGATGCGTAAAGGCTGGCGGGTCGAGAACGGCGCCCTGGTTTTCAACGGCCACGGACGCAGCCTTTGCACGGTCAAGGATTACGGCGACTTCGAGTTGCTGGTCGATTGGAAGATCGAGCCCCGCGGGGACAGCGGCATCTATCTCCGCGGCGCGCCGCAGGTGCAGATTTGGGACCCCTTCACGAAGCCCACCAAATACGGCAGCGAAGTCGGCTCCGGCGGGCTGTACAACAACCAGAAAAACCCCTCCAAGCCGCTGGTTGTCGCCGATCGGCCCGTCGGCCGGTGGAACACGTTTCGCATCAAGATGGTCGGCAACCGCGTCAGCGTCTGGCTCAACGGGAATCTGGTCACCGACAACGTGCGGATGGAAAACTACTGGCAGCGCGACAAGCCGATCTATCCCACCGGCCAAATCGAACTGCAAAACCACGGCAGCACGCTGTGGTTCAAGAACATCTTCATCCGCGAGATTCCGCGAAAGTAGGACAGCCGAGCATCCTCGTTCCCATGCTCCGCATGGGAACGAGGTGGGAACTGTAGGACAGGTTTGCTATTCGTCCCACATTTTGGACGTAACCGCTCACAGGGGACTGTCCCCCTGGGGCGGCGGGAGGGGGACAGGTCCATGTTTTCGGCCCATGGTTTCTTGGTGAAATCACGTTTTTCCGCCGAAAAATGGACCAGTCCCCTACCGCCCCGTGAACGCTTGCTTTTGGACTCTCTAGTGTCGCGGGGCCTCAGAACGGGGTCGGCGGCCGCGAAAACGCGCCGCGACTGTTCTGAGCTTTCTTCAACATATTCAGGACGTCGCTGTTCCGCCACGTTGCTTCGCAACGCAATTCATTTCCATTTTGCGAGATTTTTATCGGGGAAAGAATCGGCTCGATCTCCTTCTTTTTTTCCGGCGGCGTCATCGAGGTCATCATGCTAATGAAGCCGTCGATCGCCTTCTTGCAGTCGGCGGCTTCGTTGGGATTGTCGAAGCCGGCGGTCAAAGCGAGCCGGAACGACGAGCCGACCGAGACCCGGCCGGAAAACCACTTGACCGTAAAGGGCACGTTAGGGTTGGCCAAGTTTACGCCGGCCACGTACAGGCTGCTGCCGGAGAGGGAACTGATCGCGGCCTGGAGGTTCGCGTCGAGCTTCGCCCGCTCCTTGCGCTCACGGCGGTCCAGGGCCGCTTTGAGCATCTCTTCACCTGGGACAACGCAAAATGTCCGTTCGCCCGTCTTGGCAAAAACCATCGGCGGCGTGCCGAATGGTCTATTGAGAACCGCGTACTCTACATTGCGATAGGTCTTGGTTTGCTGCTGTTGCCGCTGGTCTCGAAGAGCCTTCGGCAACAGATCGCTCAGAGGACGGTCCCTTTTCAGCCGGATGACGGCCACGGAATTGTCCTTTCGGCCCGCGGAACTGTCGGCAATAAATATTTCGCTGACGTCATCGGGGCCGACATTGCCCTCAAATTGCGGCGACTGCTTTTCAAGCTGCTTCCGGATTTCGGGGTACACATCGCTATTCCGCAGATCGTCCAGATTGACGTAAGCGACGAATTGAGTGTTCTCGGGAATGAAATAGTACGGTGGCCAATCCGAGCCGCCGAACGACAGGTTCATCACCAACAGCACCAGCAAAAAGACCACAACCAACGCAACGGCGACTCCTCCGCCCAGCTTGAGAACAAACGAACTGGGCCACTTCTTTTTGTGCGAACTCTTCGATCGCAAGGGGCTATAGCTCGGCCCGACAACGGCGGGAAATTCCGCGTCCGAGAAATTATCCGATGGCAAGGGGGGCAGCTCGTCCAATAAGCTCGCCATTGCCGGGTTGTCTCCGATCATCGGGATCGGTTTGGCGGGCGCGGCGGCCGGCTTCGGCGCAACTGCCGCCTGCGCGGCAATCGTGAACACCTGCCCGCACGACGAGGTCTTGCACCGGGCCTGCTTGCCCGTTAGGGAATCGGAGACTACGTACTTCTTCCGGCACTTGGGACAAAGGATTTCCATGAACAGTCCTTTCCGGGCACCGATATACGCTGAAAACGAAGAAAAGTCCAAGCGTTGCCGCGTATTCCAGAAATGGGCTACGGGGACGCCTGTCCAGACGTTCTACCCAAAGAGACCCTATCTTACCCCCCTCGCAATCGGAAGTCAACCAGCCCGCAAGAACAAGGTCAGGCGATTCTGCCACCGATGGAGCGCTGCTAATCGGCCAGCAGGCCGTCGATCATCGACTGGGCCTCGTCGGCCGCGTTCATTACCCGGACGTACCACAGCGATACGCTCAGGCCGGCTTCGTCGAGCACCTCCTCGGGAAAACAAGCCATCACGCTGGCGGCGATCCGGGCGTTGAGGTCCGGGTTCGGACTGGACGCCGAGAATGGCGTCTGGAACTTGGCGGCGGAGCGGTCGGCGGGATGCCGCTCCCAATGCGTCTCCGGCGCCTCGATTTTTTCCAGCAACAGGTCGGTGCAGCGTTCGGCGTGGCGGCGGAGGCGGTTCAGTTCGATCGCCGCCTGGGCGTCGATCTGCGGAACGTGGAGCAGCAGCGACAGTGCCCGGTTCCGGGCCTCGGCGTGTCCGAGCATCACGCTCCGCGCGATCGGCTCGGCCTCATCCCCGCCGCGGCGCCGATCGTAGATCGCCAGCACCGCATTCCACACCCGGGCGAGAATCTCGCCGGCGAGAATCTCCTCAACGGTGCCCCGCACCTGCGGGCCGAAGACCTCCTCCTTGAAGGTCCGCGCCGAGCGGTCCAGGCGGATTTTCGAGAAGGTCCAATACTGTTCGAGGCACTCGGCCGGGATCGGGCGGTCGCCTTCAGTCAGCGCCGCGGAGTGTTCGGCGACCATTCCGGCCAGTTCGACAAGCTCGCGTGCGTGCATGGGTGCCAGAAGGTGCAAAGCCCGTTCCAAAGACCGTGAAAAACAGGACTGCGGTGGGGGGATTGCCGTAAGATATTGCTGGCCGCGTCGGTTGCGATAAGCGAAAATCCCGAAGCCGACTTGTGCCAGAAGGGGATGTTGTCTGAAAGCAACGCCCGAGCACGCCTATGTTCCCACTCTCCGCGTGGGAACACACTGCCCGGACGCTCCGCGTCCGTGTGGTGGCGGCACGGACGCGGAGGAGACCCGTAGAGGGACTCCAGTCGACAATTTTCCGCTGTTTGGCGAGCGATCGCCATCCATGACTCTGTTCTCTCACGGCCTTCCCTCCTGTAGTGGCGGGACGGACGCGGAGCGTCCGGGCAGTGCGTTCCCATGCGGAACATGGGAACGAGGGGGCATTTAGGTGCGTTTCACGCATATACGGATCAGTGTACCCTCTGCCCCGGTTTGGCGCCGCTGTCGGGCGAGAGGAGATAGACTTCGCCGCCTCCGCCGCCGGCGGCGACGATCATCCCTTCGCTGACGCCGAACTTCATCTTTCGCGGGGCCAGGTTGGCGGCGCAGATCACCAGCCGGCCGACCAGCCCCGCCGGCTCGTACGCCCCCTTGATGCCGGCGAAGACGTTCAGCCGATTTTCGCCGCCGAGGCCGAGCGTGAGCCGGAGGAGTTTCTTCGCCCCCGGCACGTCCTCGGCCGCCAGCACCCGGGCGACGCGGAGATCGACCCGGGCGAACTCCTCGAAGCTGACGGTTTCGGCCAGCGGCTCGGCCAGCAGCGGGGCGTCGTTGTCGAAGGGGACCGTCTCCGGCGCGGCCTCCTCTTCGTCCGGCTCGGCGCTGGCGGCGACCATCGCTTCGAGCTTTTTCGGATCGACGCGCTGCATCAGGTGCTCGAACTTGTTGACTGCGACTCCTAGCAATGGTTTTTGCGATTGATCCCAGCTTGTGATCGGATCGTTCAGTAATTCGCCCGTCTGCCGGGCCAGCCGCGGCAGAACCGGGGCCAGATAGACGACCAACTGGCGGAACAGGTTCAGCCCGACCGTACACACGTCGCGGAGCCGGTCCGCCTGGGCGGGGTCTTTGGCCAGGTTCCACGGCGCCTGCTGCTCGACGTACTGGTTGGCCCGGTCGCCGGCGGCCATGATGATCCGCATCGCCCGGGCGAAATCGCCCGCCTCATAAGCCTCGGCGATTGCCTGCCCATCGGCGGCGGCCTGGGCGAACAGCCCGCCGTCGTCGGGATATTCGGCGGCCAGCCCCGTTCGGCCGGCGAAACGGGCGGTGCGGCTGGCCAGATTCACCACGTTGCCCACCATGTCGGCGTTCACCTTGGCGGCGAACTCGTCGAAGTTCAGGTCGATGTCGTCCACCCGCGTCGTGAGTTTCGAGGCGTAATAGTAGCGCAGGTACGCCGGATCGAGATGGTCCAGATAGGTCGTCGCCCGGATGAAGGTCCCCTTGCTCTTCGACATTTTCTCGCCGCCGACGGTGAGGAAGCCGTGGATGTGTACCCGCGTGGGCAGGCTGAACTCGGCCGCCCGCAGCATCGCCGGCCAGAAGAGCGTGTGGAAGTAGGTGATGTCTTTGCCGATGAAGTGGTGGATTTCCGTCTCCGGGCTGCGCCACCAGTCGTCGAACCGTTCGCCGTGCTTCTCGCACCACTCGGCGGTCGAGCCGATGTAGCCGATCGGGGCGTCGAACCAGACGTACCAGTAGTTGCCGGGGCTGTCGGGAATCTCGAAGCCGAAGTACGGGGCGGGCCGCGAGACGTCCCAATCGTGCAGCGGCTCGCCGAGGAAGTGCCCCTTCAGATAATTCGCTATCTCCGGTTGCAGGTGCTCGCCGCCTTGGGTCCAATCTTCGAGAAATCCGTGCAGCTTCTCGATGTTGACGAACAGGTGATCGGCTGACGCAGCTCCGGCGGGGTGTTCGAGAGCGTGCTGACCGGGTCGATCAGCTCGGTCGGCCCATAGTGGGCGCCGCACTTGTCGCAACTGTCCCCGTATTGGTTCGGCGATTGGCACTTCGGGCAGGTCCCCTTGACGAACCGGTCGGCCAGGAAGGTGCCGGCCTGGGCGTCGTAGAGCTGGGTCACTTCGCGTTGTTCGATCAAATTGGCCTTTCGCAACGCGGTCCAAATCTCGACGCAAACCGCGCGGGTGGCCGAACTGTTGGTGCTGCCGTAGTGGTCGAACTCGATGTCGAAGCCCGCAAAGTCGGCGACGTGGGCCTGTCTCATCCGGGCGATTAGCTCCTCCTCGCCCAAACCCTCCTGCCGGGCGCGGATCATAATGGCCGTGCCGTGCGTGTCGTCGGCGCAGATGTAGACGCACCTCCGCCCGCGAAGTTTCTGGAAGCGGACCCAAATATCGGTCTGCAAATACTCGACCAGATGGCCGATGTGGATGTGTCCGTTGGCGTAAGGCAGCGCGCTGGTAACGAGGATCCGCCGCATGATTGTGCTCCGGGTAATCTAAGCGGTCGTCCAAAAACAACTTGTAGCACAGCCGCCCCGGCTGTGCGAATCGCCCTGGACAGCCGGGGGCGGCTGTGCGAACCGCCCAGGACAGCCGGGGGCGGCTGTCCTGCATATACCGAAGTTGTTTTTGGACGACAACTAATGTGGAGGGGGCATTGTAGAGAATAAGTCACGCCGAGGCAAGGCTTTACATGCCGCCTCCCCGAATGGTAGAATAGATTGAAAGGACCAAGTCATGCAGATTTCCCTAGACCAGCACATCGAAGCGAATCCAACCGTCCGGGGTGGCAAGCCGTGCATCGTGGGCACGCGAATCACGGTCAGCGACGTGGTGCTGATGCATCTGCGGCTCGGGCAATCGCTGGAACAAATCGCCGGCCACTACGACCTCTCCCTCTCTGCATTGTACGCCGCGATGACGTACTACTACGACCACAAGTCCGAGATCGACCGGAAAATGGAAGAGGAAGACGCCGAAATCAGGGCGGCAAGAGAATCGCAACCCTCACTGCTGAAATCCAAGCTCAGGACGTTACGCGGTGGCCGAGAAGATTCGCTTCCATCTTGATGAGCATATCGACCCGGACATCGCCGCCGCGTTGCGCCGGCATGGGATTGATGTCACTACGACCGTCGAAGCGGGATTGCGGTCCACCGATGACGAGGCTCAATTCGCGTTTGCCAAATCACAGCGGCGGGTAATCGTCACCGACGACACGGATTTTATCCGGCTCGCCGCCAAACAAAGCAGCCACGCCGGCATAGTGATCTGCCGCCGTCAATCACTTACGACTCGAGAGATAATCCGTGGCTTGATACTGATTCATGAGGTGCTTACGGCCAACGAGATTGCGGGGCAGACGGAGTATTTGTGAAGCGGCGATGGAGTGAGAAATCATGGGGCAGCTTAATAGCGGGGATTTTCTTATAGCATAAGCCGGTTCCAGGCAAGGCTTTACAGAATCCTCGTCGGTACGGTATAATTTGGCAACAATTAGGCCCTTATCAGGAGTCGACTAATGCGTATCCTCGACAATCGCCGACAGGTTCGCGCAGGTCTTTCCCTTGTAGCAGCCCTACTTCTGTTGGTTGTGGGCGCAGTTATGCTGCCGCGTGTACAAGAACAAGGCGAAGCCCCATCGCTTCGCTCGGAAATCGCTTCGGCAGATACTAAGGAAGCGGATCCGGCGAAGGAGTCCGATGGATGGGGGCCGGAACGTGAAGGCTTGCGCGCCCGTCTCGTCCCCGCGCAAAAAGAGTACGTCATCGGCCAGCCGGCCAAGTTCCGCTTGGAAATGAAGAACTTCGGCAGGCACGCGCACAGGTACGATTCTCAAGGGGTAGCCGTACGTGACACCATACGGATCAACGATCCCGACGGGAAACCGGTTCCGTACGTCGCTGGCATGTTTCAGACGGGAAGTAAGGGTGACGCCCCGTCGATTGCGCCGGGCAAGACGGTAGTCCTCTTCGATAAGCACGACTTGACCAACTACTACTTGTTCGTCAAACCCGGCTCTTACACGCTCAAGTACCGTGGGGGGAGCCCATTTCCGCCGTCAAACACGATCACTGTAAAGATGCAGCCAGGCACGCTGCCCATGTCCATGCAGGTGCCGGCGCGGCTGATCGAGATTCTTCCAGTGGAATGGAGCATGAGCTTGAACTGGAGGGTGTCCGAAGTGAGAGACGGGAAAATTGCTCCTCCCGGATGGGAATCGGGGGCTGGGACGTATCTGAGTTTGGTACGTGATTGGAACAAGGAGGACGAGGGGCTGTCGGTACCCGTATGGGTAGCCGAGCGTCAACTGGCCCCGACAGGAACGACGGGGAGGACAGGGGAAGCGATAAAGCCCGGTGAAGCCGCGGATTACCTGGGGAAAGGGGCCGACGGGTATGTCTACTGGATACTGCCCGAAAAAGCCGAAACAGCATGGCCGGACATCCGAGCAAAGATCAAGGCCGCTTTGAAGATCGAGTAAAGGTAACTTACACAATCGTTTTCGGGAGGATGACGATGGACTATCTAGCCCACATCACACGAGACCCAAAGGTCTGTGGCGGCGAGCCGGTAATAACGGGCACGCGTGTCACATTGCGGACGGTTCTTGCCAGTCTCGCCGAAGGCGCCACGGCTGACGAGATTCTTGCCGACTTCCCCACCCTGACAGCCGAAGACGTCCGGGCTGTTGTAGCCTTCGCGGCGGCGTCGACGGAAGAGGATCTTCCCATTTCGAGCGTCCCGGCAATCCATGCGAATTAAGCTCGACGAAAATCTGCCTAATAGGTTGTCGCCGCTGCTCGGCGCTCTCGGACACAATGTAGACACGGTTCCCGAAGAACACCTCAAGGGGCAAATCGATCCCGTAATTTGGAGTGCCGCTCAACAAGCAAAGCGATTCCTAATCACCCAGGACCTGGATTTTTCAGACATTCGTCAATTCCGGCCGGGAACTCATTGTGGAATTCTTCTGCTACGGATGCGCAATCCCGGTCAGGCGGCTTTAACCGCGCGATTGCTCTCCGTTTTCCAGTCGGAAGACGCCGAATCGTGGAGCCGCTGTTTTGTCGTGGTCAGCGAACGTAAGGTTCGCGTCGTAAGGCCGGGATAGTCCCGCCACACGATTGTACTCCGATTAGCGATCGTCGATGGGGTTTTGTAGAGCATAAGGTGCGCTGAGGCAAGACCTTACAGGCATCGACCATAATTCAGGAGAAGCTTGAAATAGGCGATTTTGACTGTTGACAGTGATAATGTATTAAGCTAATGTATACATTATGCGAGGCTTACCATGATTAGAACCCAAATCTATCTAACCGAACAAGAACGCGACGCGCTGGGACAATTGGCCGCGGATACCGGCCGGCCGCAAAGCGAACTCATTCGCGACGCCGTGGACCGGTTCATCTCGCTATCCAGCAAGGCCCACCGGGAAGCCGTTTTGGAGAGAACTGCGGGTCTGTGGAAGGACCGAGCCGGCCTGCCCGACTTCGCGGCCCTCAGGCGACAGTGGGACCGGGAGCGGCAGACATGAACAAACCACTGCTCGTGGACACGGACGTATTGGTCGATTATCTCCGCGGACTGCCCGCGGCCGTGGCCTACATGATGGCCAATGCAAACTGCATTTGTCTCTCCGCCATTGTCGTCGCTGAGTTATACGCGGGAGTGCGGGACGATGCTGAGTTGAAGCGGCTCGACGAGTTTCTCGCCTTGTTTCCCGTCCTGCCGGTCACGGCCTCGTTGGCTCGCAGCGGTGGACTCTACAAGCGGGACTATTTCCAATCGCACGGTACGGGGCTTGCCGACGCCATTATCGCCGCCACGGCCGATGAGCACCACGCCGCATTGAAGACGTTAAACGTCAGGCACTATCCTATGTTGAGGAACTTGAAACCGCCGTATCGGAAATGAAGCTCCGATGGATGATACTCGCGGCGATTTTGCACAACTGAGTTGCCTCGGCGGCCGCGGGGGTCTCGGCTGACGGCAGCGTCCGAGAGTTCTAAGCATTCCACTGCCGGATTGCGTTCTGCCGATGACGAGGGCCCAATTTGAGTTCGCCGTATCCCAACGGCGGGCAATCGCCGCCGCCGGCGCGGACTTCCTGCGTCTAACCGCGGCTCTGAGTCATCATCGACGAGGAGTCCACGCCGGGGATAAACAAGCCGCTTCCACCAGGATCGCGCGAGTCCACTTAGCGGCTGTCCAAAAACAACTTCGGTGTTTTCGGAGACTATTCGCCCTCACCCCCCGCCCCTCTCCCAAAGGGAGAGGGGAGTTATTATTGGACGGCCGCTCAGCCGCCGGCAGGCGCGACGGGTGAGGCGGGAGTCTTCTCCGCCGTTTTCGGCTCCGCCGCTTTCTTCGCCGCCTCGGTTTTCCCGGCGGTTTTCGGCCGGTTCTTTGCCGCCTCTTTCGCGTCGCGGAGCATACGGTCCAACTCGACGAGCGTTTGCGGATTGAGATAGCGGTGGATCGCCGTGATGGTGTCGTTCAGAAAGCGGTCGATTTTCTTCTGCACGACGTAATCGTTCGTGGCGAAGCGATTCTTCTCCTGCAGAACGCGCAAGCTGAATTGCTCGTTGGTGGGCAGTTTCCGCAACATTTCGAGCATCTTTTCCGCTTGCTCGAGTTTACCGTCCTCGATGCGGGCTTTGATCAGCACGTCGTATATTCTCTGCCGGGCGACGATGTCCAACAACTCCTCCTGCAGGGCGAAGTTGAAACCCTCGGCCCACAACCGCAGGTCGTCGTTGGCGATTTCGGTGGTCATCTCCGGCTCCAGGCCGGGGACCATCGGCATCCGCGCGATCGGTTCGCGGCCGTTTTTGATCAGCAGCACCCGCAACAGGTGCCGTTCCGGCGGAATGAGGAGCTGGCCCTGGCGATCAGTCCGTCCCAGGAGGGTTGCGGCCTTGAAGCCCGGCACGCGGGAAAACACTTTATAGCCCGACAGAGGCTTGTGCGGCTCGGTGCGGGACCTCAGCGTGAGGATAGTGGAGCCGCCGGTCGGGATCACGCGCAAGGCCAGCGATTCGACCCGGGCGCCGCGCCGGTGATCGGCGTTCGCACGCCGGTCTGCAAGTTGCAGCGGGTTTCCTCGGGCGTGACCTTCTCCACAATGCAGAACGTCCAGGGAACCGGGGAGGCGCTGCGCAGGTTCCCCTCCCGGTCGTTGAAGCGGTGGATCGGCTGGAACACGTCCCCTTTGCGGAGAAAGGAGAGGTTGGGGTCGCGCGGGGGCAGCGCTGAAGCCTTGAGCCGCAGAACGGCGTCGTTTCCTCTTGCGCTTTCGATGCGGGCCAAGGGGGCGAAGGCGGCCAGCAAGGCGTCCAGGGCGGCGTCGCCCAACTCGCCGGTTTGGCTCACCGAACGCTCGACCGGCGAACTGAGCACGTGGGTGCGGACGTCGAAGTCCCGCGCTTTCACCATCAAGCCGCCGGGCGTGCAACTCACCGCCATCAGAAGAACCTTGTCCGGGGCCGGCGCGGCGAGCGGAATTTGTTCCGCCTTAAGGCTCCCGACGTCGCGAAGCATGGCGCCCCGCAGCGCCGGCGGCGCCGGCTCAATCACGGCGTTCCAGCCCGCACCGACCGTCCCTTCGATTCGAGACGAAAGGCAGGACTGCAATTCCTTCTCCAGCCGGGGAGTAATGGGCGGGCTCGGCTCGAAGGCAATCAAGATCCGCACGTTGTAGGGAAGCAATTGCCAGACCGATTGATCGGCGGCCCTGGCCGGCGCGGTCATAAACAGCGCCCAGGCCGCCAGGAGCAAGGGCAGCACCGCGCGATTTTTCGAGCCGCGCGGACGCGGAGCGTCCGGGCAGCGTGTTCCCGCGCGGAGCGCGGGAACACGGGGTTTTCCTCTGCCAATTCTATTCTGGGTCGGTTCATTTCTGCGAAGGATATTGGAAGGCCGGCCGCCATTGTTCGATGTTTTGGAAAAGCGAGACGGGGCGGGAGGGGATTCCCTGCATCCGCTCGCGGTAGGCGAAGTAATCGACCACCTGCCACAGAGGCACCACCGCCACGTCGGCGTGCGCGATGCGGTGAACGGTGTGCAGACAGGTGCGGACCTCTCCCCATTCGACGGCCTCGTCGAGCTGGCGCAGGGCCTGGCTCATGTACGGACTGCATTCGCCGGACATGCCGTCTTCGCCCAGCAGGCGGCGGGCGTCGACCACCGGCTCCCAGGTCGCCAATTCGACGTAGAGCAAGTCCACGTCGTCGGGCACCCGCTCCGGCATGGGACCGGTGATCGTCCGCAACTCGACGGGGATTCCCAACTGCCTGAGTTGCAACTGGATGGACGCGCAAGCCCCGGCGGCGATTTCGTCCGCCGGATGGGCCAGCACCAGGGTGGGCATGTCCTTCAACTGTTTCTTCTTCCCGGCCGCGCTATCCTGGTAGGTGTTCAAGGCCACGCCGGCCAGGGCGATCGCCAACCGCGGATCGTAAGGCCGCGGCGCGATGCTCTCGTCGGAGGCGTAGCCCATCGGATCGTTCGGTCCGATGCTCAAGGGGAACGGGCTGCTGGTGACCACGCAGCCGGGAACCTCCTGCGCCGCCGAGCATCTGGTCGAGGATCGCCTTGCGGCTGGATCCCGTAGGACAACGCCCGGCGAAACGTCCGGTCGGCCAACAGCGGGTGGCTGAGGTTGGGCACCAGGCAGTGGACCAAGGGCAAGGCGTAAGGCTGGACGATCACCCCTTTCGCCTGCCGGAGTTCGGAAAGCGTCCAGGGATCGACGCGATCGAGCACGTCGATGTCGCCCCGTTTCAGCGCCCGGACCGCTTGGGCAACCGTGTCGTACTTGCGCTCGACGATTTCCATCGGCTGCCCGGCTTCGGCGGCGAAGTATTGGCTGTTGGCCGTAAAAACCGTTTCCCGCGGACTCTGCGATTTGATCAGCAGCGGTCCGTTGGTGGGGAGCGGTTTGCCCGCGACGGGGCGATAATCGAGCGGCGTCAGCACAATTTGCAGCATGGCTTCGGGCCGCACGTGGGCGCGGCGGAGATCGATGTTGACCCCGTACACGCCGCTGATCGAGACGGACTCGATCAGATCGGACCAATCGAGGCGGTAGCCGGGATTGCCGTCGACGGCCATCTCCAGCAACCGCGACGCGACGTCGGAATTGCAGAGCGCGGCTTTGCCCGTGGCCCAGCGGATGCCGGGCTTCAATTTAATGGACAAACGCCGGCCGAGGTCCTGGGAGGTGATTTCTCCGACCGGACAGACGTAATTGCCGCCCTCGGCGCTGGGTCCCGTAAACTCCTCCAGGGTTCGGTAGATCAGCCGGCTGTCGCGTCTGGAGGGCCAGTCGTTCAGCCGGGCGGGGGTGAAGTCGGCGGCCAACGAGCCGACTCCCACCACGATCCGCGGGAATTTCCGGCTCACCTTCAACGCCAATTCCCGGGCGCCGGGCAGGTCGGGCCAGACGACCGCGATCCGCCGGCACAGATCGCCCGCCTCGCTCCAGCGGCCGGCATCGGCCGCCGCGCGGGCCTTGGCCAGCAAGGGAGCGGACTCGCCCTCCAGCCGCGCTCTCCAGCGGGCGACAACGGCGTTTTTGGGGTAATCGGCGGCCAGTCCATACAAGAGCACGCGCGCAGAGGCGTAATCCTTCTTCTCCACGTACTGCCCGACCAAACCATCCGTCATTTTCCCCAGGGCGTTCTCGATCTTGGGAAACTCGGGATTGCGGCGGTGCAACTTGCGCAACAGCGCCAAAGCGGCGTCGTACTGCTTGTTCTCGTTGGCCCGCACCACCTCCGCCTGGAGTGAATTGTCGATGGCCTCGGCCAGTCCCGGCGTGCGGGGCATCTTTCTCTGGAGGAAGGTGAAATAGTCGAAGGCTTCGTCGAAGTTGCCGTCCTCCGACAATTCGATCCCTTTGTTCAAGATCAACTCCGCGAAAGTCACCACCTTGACGACCGAGTGCCAGGAGGCTATTTCGAGAGTCTTATCGGGCGCATCCTTGGGATGGACGATCAGCTTCCCCCGCGTTTTAATCTTGGCTGCTATCTCCTTGGGGGACATTT
The DNA here is from genome assembly GCA_963733145.1 of uncultured Planctomycetota bacterium. Lineage (GTDB taxonomy): Bacteria > Planctomycetota > Planctomycetia > Pirellulales > Thermoguttaceae > JAHIKV01. The sequence continues at coordinate 324,000 of CAVTCJ010000005.1, forward strand.
TTAGCGGCTCGACCTTCAACACCTTGTTTTCGTTGGCTGCGTCGAGGGTAATCTCGTCGTAAGGCTCTTGCAGATAGATGGGGACGTCCGCGTGCGCCGCGGCGCAGCAAAAGGCCAAGAGCGCGGCCGCCAGAATTTTGGGCAGGGTGCTGTTTCTCATGGTTGCCGCACTTCGTAAATCGTGCCGTCAAAACCGCCGACGAGCAACCGTTGCCCGATCGGCGCGGCGCCGGTTGCCAAGGGGAATCCGACGTTCACTGTTCCAAGTTCCTTGCCGGTGGCGGCGTCGAGCCGGCAGACGGCGCCGTTGCGGGCGACGAGGATGAAACTCCCGCCCAGCCGCAGAGGCGCGCCGGCCAGGGGGCCGTGTTTCAACTCCACCCGCCAAAGCTGTTTTCCCGTTGCGTCCAGGCACGACAGCCGATTGTCGTCGGTGGCCAGCAGGACGTTTTCGCCGATCGAAACCGGTCCCCACGCGCAATGGGCGTCCACGTTCAGTTCTTTCCCGCGGGCGAGCTTCGCGAGGTCGAAACTCGCCAGCACGTTGGCGGCATCTACTCCGTAAAGCAGTTTGCCATCCACGGCCAAGGGGGAGACGATCGGCTTGGCGAGCGTGGTTTGTGCCAGGAGTTCGAGGTGCGGTTTGGGCTGGTCCTGGACGCCGAGCCGATAGATTTTTCCCCGATCGTTGGCAATCACGATTTCCTTGTCGTTGAGGGCGGCGGGAGCGACCCATTCGATTTTTTCGCCCGGTTCGAGCCGGGGTTGAAACGGATCGGCCAGGGGATCGCCCGACTGCGGGTCGAACAACGAGACGCGTCCGGCCTTGTCGGCGACCAGGATGCCTTTGCCGAGCGCGACCGGCGGGCAGGTCAACTCGTCGCGGAGCGGCAGCCAGAACATCAGCGGCGCGGGAGCGTTGGGATCGAAAACGCCGATTTGGGTGCTGCCCTTGCCGCCGCTGACGGCCAGCAATCCTCCGGCAAGGGGAACAATGGAAGTGATCGGCCGTTTCAGACGGGTCGCATCCGGGGCCACGAGCGGTTCGTTGAGGATTGTCGCTCCGTTGGCGGCCCGGTCGAAACGGAACACGCCCCCGGCGGCGGTGACGGCGACGATTTTACCTCCCTTGGCCAAAACCAAGGGCTTTCCGGCCGGGGGGCATCCGAGTTGCGTTCTCCAATACTGCTGCGGGTCGAGCATCGAGACGGCCGAAACGATGGCCCCCGGCAACCCCGGCTTCCGCTGCACGCAAACGACCGCCCCGCCGACGACCACCGGCGGTTGCAGAAAGGCCCCTTCCTGGTCGGCGATCCATTTGGGCGTGAGCCGGCCGACGGCCGCCTGCACGTCGTATTTGGTCAGCCGGGTGTCGGCGATCCAGAAGCGGCCGCTGCGCAAGAGGGGGAAGCGGATCAGGTTGTCGCCGCCTTCGATGGCGGTGTCGGCGATTTCGCGGAGCGGCATTTTCACGTCGGTGGCGCTGATCTCGAACACCCGCACCACGCCGGAGGCGGTGGCCACCAGCACCCGCCGCCCATCGACCAGGGGCGCCGTCTTCACGTGTCCGCCAAGACGAAGCTGCTGCACCAGTTTCAGCCACGGCTTCGGCTTGTCGGCCGAGGTGTTGGGCTGCACGACGAAGAGCTTCAACGTGCAGTCGTAGGCGCCGTCGTTGACGGCCAGCAGCAGGTAGTCGTCGATGACCACCGGAGCGGTGTTGATGCTCCCCGATTCGTGCCCCAGGTAGAATACGTCCCGGCAGGCGCCGTCGCCCAGCGAAAGGACATAGAGATTCGAGTGGACGGCGACCTGATAGATCAGCGATCGGCGAAGATCGACGGCCGGAGCGACGGTCAACTCCTGCGGGAATTGGACGTAGCCGGGCGATTGGCCGGTGGCGGCGTCGATGGTGTACAATTTCCCGCTCCGCGCGGCGACCAGAATTTTGCCGCCGGCGGCGACCGGGTATGCGTCGAACGGCTCGCCGAGCGCCTGACGCCAGCGGACGTTGCCCGAGCGGCCTTCCAGCCGCAGGAGCTCGATTCGCCGCGGCGTCGACCACCAGGGCGTCGCTGTCCGGCTCGGGGCTCAGCAAGCTGGGCGGGAAGGAGGGCGCCCGCGGATCGCTGTCGAAGCCGACGAACCGCCGCCAAAGAACCCTGCCGTCGGCGGAGTCCAGTCCGTAAACGGTCCCGTCCACCGCGGCCAGCGCAATCCGCCCCTCCGTGTCGGGCACTTTGTTCTTCGTGTCGCGTTGGGCCAGCGTCACCTGGGCGTCTGACGCCTGGTTCGGCGGGGAGGCGGCCTCGGCCGGTTTCGCCGCCGGCACCATTTTCACCAACCCCTGCTGGGCGCGAGATACTTTCAACAGCGGCGTCTCTGAGCTTGGGATCGTCGGCCAGCTTGGGATATTGACGCAACAGGGCGCTGCAGGCCGCATAAGCCTGCCGCGGTCTTGGCCGCCTTCGCCGACGCCAGCATCGTGGCCACGGTCTTGTCCAACTCGTTGCCGCGGGCGATGTTCCGCACGGTAATCGCCAGCTTGTCCTCCGCGTCGGCCAACTTGCTTTCCTGCCGCAAGTTCTTCGGCACGTACATCACGTTGGAGGCGTTTTTCAGGGCGACGCGGGCCTCATCGACCAGCGACTGGGAGTTCTTCTTGAGGGCCTCGCCCGCCAACCCCTCGGCAATATCCGGCAGCATCGAGGCCAGCTCGCCGTGGGCCTCCTTGAAGTCCTTTTCGTGCGCGATGCTCTTCCAACACCTCCTGGGAGGTCTTCAAGGCGGCAGACCAACCGCCTCCGCCCGAGGTCGCCTGGCGGAGTTGGGCCAGGCCGATCCGCACGCGGGCCAGGCTCGCTCCCGCATGATTCGGAAATTGCTTCACGAACTTCTCGTACTTGTTGATGGCCTGCGAGTAGGAGCCGTTGCGATAGTCTTCGTCGGCCAACTGGAGCATCTTGTCTCCGTTGCTTCTGAACAGCCACCACAACAGCACGCCGCCGAGGATCACCAACAGCAAGAGGCCGCCGCCGCCAAGCAACATCAGCGAGGATCCCCACTGCTCCTCGCCGGTTTTGATTTTCTTCGGCTTGGGGCGGAAGAAGCGGAACCATCCCCGGCCTCCGCTTTTCGAGGGCTTGGCATCCAAGGGGCTGGCGGCCGTCGCCGCCGTCATGGCGGCGTCGGACATCAAACCGTCCAGCGGCCCTCCGCCGACGATGGCCTGCGCCGGCATCTCCTGATCGAGCAGCGATTCCCTGCGGGCGGGCTTGGCGGCCGCGGGGGCGGCCGCCTGCTTCGACCGGCTGCTCCGCCTGCGGTTTGGGGGCCGGCCGCTCCTCGCGCCGCTTGGCCGGCCCGTTTCGATTTGTCCGGCTCGTCGTCGATCGGGGCAAAGCCGAGTTCGTCTTCGGCCGTGGGTTTCGCTGCCGGCCTTCGGCTTCGCTTCGGGCTTCCGGTTTCGCTTCGGTCTTCGGTTTTGCTTCGGGCTTCGGTTTCGCTCGGCGGGCGCCTCCTTCAGCGTCTCCAGCAGCCGCTTGGCCTGGGACGAGGTGAGCCGGCCGCTCTTGATCAGCCGTTTGGCAAGCGATTCGGGCGAGATCGGCTTGTGGGAATGCGCGCACCTGCTCGCGGAGACTCTCCGCCGTGCGGGAGGACACAATTTCCCGCTCTTCGAGCAATGCGATAAATCGTTCGGTAGGATTTGAATTCATAATTGCTTCATTACTTCTCGATGTCGTCGGCGGCGGCCAATTTCACGTGCTCCATGCCCACGGAGTTGCCGGCATCGAGCACGCGCACCACAATTTCCTGCGTGGCCTCGCCGTCGGCCAAGACCAGCAACGTGCTGGGGGGCCGGCCGTCCGGCGCCTTGATGTCTTCGCGGGCCTCGCGGAGCTTCAGCAACAAGTCCTGCTCGCTGGGGGCCTCGCTGTCGTTTACCCAAACCGTGTTGTCCCCATCGATGCGGACCGTGATGGTGTCGTCCGGGATGTCGGGGGTCTCTACTTGCGGGGCCTTGGTCTTCTGCTCCGGCGGGGGAACCTCCAGCGACTTCTGCAACTGGAACGAGGCCGTCACCAGGAAAAAGATCAGCAACAGAAACACGCAATCGATCATGGGGGTCATGTCGATCTCGTTGTCGCTGTCGTCCTTGTGCTCGAAGCTGAGGACGGCCGGTTCGTCGTCGGTGGGACGCGGGGTATCGCTCATTTGATCTCGAATACTGCCAGGTACAAATGGATGCCTTCGACTTGCGCGGCGGCCGTCGCCACGCGGGAGACTTCCTTGTGCTTGACGCTCTTTTCGGCCTTGATTATCACGCTCGACTTGCCGTTCTGAAATCCTTCGCGGACGGCGGCCGTGACGGCGGCCTCCTCCGCCTTGGGGTCTTTGGAAACGGGCACGCCGACCTTCCCGTCGGCCAGATACACGTCGGCCGACTTGCCGCCGCTGTTGGCGATGGTGACGAAGACCGCCGTGCTCGGATCGGCGCCCTTGCCGTACCGCGCCGGGGCCAACTCCACGGCCGTCTGGTAGTCGGGAATGGAACCCACCAGGAAGAAGATCAACAACAGAAATACGCAGTCGATCATCGGCGTCATGTCGATTTCGCTGTCCCCTTTCGGAGGATCGCGAAACTCGACCGTGGCGCCCTCGTCGCCTTCGATGAACGGTTTGTCCCAGGAATCTCGGGCCATGAGTTATTTTTCCTCGTCAACTGCTTCTAAATAGACTTGCGCGATCTTGGGTGAAACCATTTCGTTTAGCCCCGGCGTCCACGCCGGGAAAAATAATGCCAATTTCCCCTTGCGTTATGCACCCGGCGTGGACGCCGGGGCTAAATATTTTTCTCCCCGAATTGCGGAAGGCAACTTAAACCCCCGACGCCGCGACCGTCCGCGGTTGCTTTTTGGCCTCGGGCTGAGGGGGCGGCGCTTGTTTGACCGCCTCCAGCACGCGGGCCAGGCCGTAGCCGACCAGTTCCTCCAACTTGCGAATCCGCAAGTTGATGCTGTTGGTGGAAATAATCAGCGGAATGGCGATGGTCAGGCCCAGGGCGGTGGTGATCAGGGCGAGCATGATGTTGCCGGCCAGGGCGGTGGGCGAAACCTTGTCCGAGGAACTAAGCTGGCCGAAGGCCCCCATCATGCCCAGCACCGTGCCGTACAATCCGGCCATCGGCGCGCTCTTAATCATGGTGTTGACCCAACTCAGGCGGTGTTCCAGTTCGGCCAGCACGTCGCGTTGGAACCGATCGACCAGTATGGAACGGATCTTGGCGCCGCCGAGGTTCGCGATTGGCGACCGCCAGGGCGGCCAACTGGGGCACCACCCGCGGATCCTCCTCGCACATCTGGTTGATGGCCTCGACGTCGTTGGCGGCGAGTTGCTCGTCGAACTTACTGAGGAATTCATTCTGCTCTTGCTCGTTCCGGAAGCGGATTTGTCCCACCCGCCGCCAGATCAATATCGTGCAATACGCGCCCCATAACGCCATTATCGCCAGTGCCCCGTAGCAGGCGTTGCCGGCAAACGTCACGACCGAAGTAATGTCGGGCATAGTAGCTTCTCTCCTCTGCTCTCAAAAAAATGGATTTCGATTGTTGGGCATTGTAAACCAATAAGCTTCCGCATTCGACTTTGTAGGAGGCGACTCCTGTCGCCGATTTGTGCTGGATTTGCAGGCCATCGGCGACAGGAGTCGCCTCCTACAATCCCGAATATCCGGCAACTGATTGTTTTCCAAAGCCTTAGCCCGGATTATTCATAAACGTCATCCTGAGCGCAGCGAAGGATCTCCGATGCGCCGCAAACAGCCCAGATTCTTCGCGGCGCTCAGAATGACAATGTTCCTTCGTGTTTATGAATAATCCGGGTTAGGTCTATTTCCGGTGGGTAATCTTGATTTTCGGTAGGTGGGGTATTCGCCGCCGGCGGGCCGTTCAGTTCTTGTAATTCTGGTCGATGACAAAGAAGGCGTAACCGTCTCCGTCCGACCGGACGCCGAACAGGGTGCGGCGGATTTGCTGCCGTTTCCGGCCCCCGGCAGACGCCATTTCCAGGGCTTCCAGCCGGTCTTTCAACGCTTTAGGCAGGAACTTGATGATGAAGCCTTTAGCGTTGATCCCCGCTTTGGCCAACAGGGCCCGGTCGGCGTCTTGCAGTTCGCCCTTCCGCCACGACAGGTATACGCGCTTCTCGCTTTCCGACGGATTTTTGACGATGCGCACCTCCGGTCTGGGTTTCGAGAAGTTTCGCGCGTACGCCAAACTACCGTCGGGAAGGAGCGTGGCCAACTCGATGTGGAAGAAGTCCAACTGCCGGGCATAAACGTCCAGGGTGTTGCCCTTGTCGAAGCGGACCTCCCAGCCTAGCGAACTGCCGCCGGTGCCGTCGCCCTTGCCGTCGCCGCGGCCGCGCCCCTCGCCGTGGCCGAATCCTTCGCCCGAGGTCTTCTTGTGCGCGATCATCGGATCGTCCAGCAAGGGGACCTGCTTCTGCACCACGGCCGTGATGTTGGTCAACTGTTCGGTGATTACCGGCTCCTCGACTTCCATTTCCCGAATTTCCTCGGGATTGGGCGGCTCGGGCGTCTGTCCGCCGCCGACCGGCCCGTCATCGCCGGGGAAATCCGACAGTTCCACGGGCACCGCCGCGTTGTTGACGAAAATCTGACTGGTCAACCAGGCGATAAACAATATCAAGACCAGCGTCCCGATCATGATCAACAACGAGATCAGCAGGCTCGCCACCCGCTCGTATCGCGTGATGATCAGATGGTAACCCCGGGTTTGTTGTGGGCTTGTTGTTCCGTTCACTTCGATTCAGTCCGGTTTGAATTTTGCGGCCGGTCGGGGGAAAATCCCGGCGCCGCGGCATCATCTATTCATTATACGACTGTTCCAGCACAAAAAACGCATACTGCGATTGCTCCGGCCGCACGCCGAAACGGGTGCGATCGACTTTCTTGGCCTTCGCGCCGGCGCGGCCTTTTTCCAGGGCCGCCAACGCTCGCTTCCACTTGCGGCGGCAGAAACTTCAATATAATCATCCCCTTGCCGGCCTCGATCCCTGCCCTAGCGAGCAACTTGCGGTCGGCCTCTTGCAGTTCGCCCTTCCGCCAGGTCAGGTAGTAACGTTTTTCCTTCTCCGCCGCATTGGCGACGTATCGCACTTCCGGTTTGGGTTTGGAGAGGTTTCTGGCATAAGCCAATCTTCCGTCCGGTAACAGCACGGCCAACTCGATGTGGAAGAAGTCGAGTTGCCGGGCATAATCGCTCAAGGATGTTTTGTTGAACTGCACTTCCCAGCGGCGGGGGATGCCGCCGGGGTCTCCGCCGCCTCGTTTGTCGCCGGGGCGGTCGCCGAAAATTCCGATGCCATTGTCCTTGGAAAGCGTCCGCTCGTCCACTTTTGTTGCCTTCTTGGCCGCTTCGTCGAGCTTGGCCAGATCGCGAACCATATTCTCGTCGGCCTTTTCCGCCGCTTGCGCCTCGTCGCTCGGACGGTCCAGTTGCCTTCCGCCGCCGACGGGTAACGGGATCGCTCGGGATTTATCCAGCACAATTTCGGTCGTCGGCGGCTGTGGGTCTCTTGGAGGAACAGGTTTCTTCCTGGCTTGGCTGTACCACGAGACCAGCAGGACCAGCACCAACAGTCCGACCGCAATCAGCAGCGACAGCAGCCAACTCGACGCCCGATCGTACCGCGAGGTACGCAGGGGATGCGAGTCCGCCTCGGATTGTTTCGCGGGTTGGTCGTTCACTTTTCGTCAGTCCACTCGAATTTAGCGTCGGGCCGGATCGAGCGATACCAGTCCTTCCACTTCTCGATCGCCAAACGGCGTTCTTCCTCGGTGAAATTGGGGGGCAGGGCGACGGCGTCCGGGTAGCGGCGGATACGGCAGAGGGCCTCGTTGGCCGCCACGGCGACGGCCGGAACGGGATCGGTCAAGGCGTAAATCAACACCTCCACGTTGTCCAGGTTCCGCGTCTTGGCGAGCGCTTGGACGATGGCCAACCGGGCCTTGGGCGATTTGTTGCCCACCAGCTTGCGCAACACGTCTCCGTGTTTCGACACCAGGGTCTCGATCTTGTCGGCCGGCAATTCGGCCACCAGATCGACCGAATCGTCGATGTTGGCCAGTTCCGGGTTGCCCAGGGCGGCCAGCAGCCGTTCGGCGGGCCCCAGCAACGGCCGCGAGACGAGCTTCCCGTTGGCGTCCAGCATTGCCTTAGTCATGTCCTTGGGCAAACCTTGACCGGCCCTCATCGTCCCTTCGCCGTAATTCTTGGACTTTTCCAAGACCTTTCTCATGGAACGCAAGAGAAACAACACGGCGAACGACGTGTCGGGGACCACGCCGCAATCGCCCGACCAACTACCGTCATCCGCCTGTTTCTTCAGCAAATGCTCGGCGATGTCGCTGTACCACTGCGGATCTTTCTCGGGGTTTTTCTCGCAGTATTCTGAAAACTCCTGTACCGTTCGTAGGCGTACAAGTAATAATTGTTGTACTGGCCGGCATCGACTTTGAAGTTCTTCACGAACCACTGGTTTCCGCGGCCGGCGGTCGCAAAGATCATCCCCGAGTCGATCTTGGTGCTGGCTCGCGGCGAACCGGGTTTGTCTTGATCCGGCGTGATTTCTTTGATCCCCGGGGGCAGGTCATCTTGTTTGCGCCGCTCGACCTTCTTCGTCATGCCCAACATATCGCTGCACGCGTACAGGCTTCCCAGTGCCGCGGCAGTGAGGCTAGGCTTGACCATGCTTTGGGTGACAAGTTTGCCGCTTTCGCCGAGTTGTCCCTGATACCCAAACCCGCCGCTGGGGTCTTGGGTTCGGACCAGCCACAGAGTGACCTTTTCGATCGAATCGGTGGGCACGCTAAACCCGTTGTTTATTGCCATCCATGAAGAGAGCACCCCGTATTGGGTCATGGACGTGTCGCCGGTTGTGAGATTTGGATAACCCCATCCGCCGTGTGGTTTCTGCCTCTTCCGCAAAGACCCCAGCAGGCACTCGATATCGGCGCGATGTTTGTCCGGCGCACGCTCGATCAGAAAGATGATCGACAATCCGGTGCTATAGATGTCAAACTTGCTCTCGTCAAGCTTGCTGATGTCGTGGTTTCCCAACTCCTTTTGGATACTCTCGGCGCATTTGACGACCATGGGGTGATCGATGTCTTCGCCGTACGTCAGCAGCGTCATGCCGGTCAGGGCGTACGCCCCCAGTCGATTGTCGCCTGCGCCGTTTTTGGCCAGATGCGCGATGCCCCGGTCGATGGCCTTGAGCACCTCGGGACTTTTGGTGGTCAGCTTGGCCTTAACGGGCGTAGAAGACCCGGCAAGGAGCGTTCCGGCCAATACCAATATCGCCAGCGCTTGCGGCCGCAGCCGCATAATTTGCATGCGCATAGGTCCATCCTTGCGATTGCCGTGGTTCCACGGTGCGGGCTGCCCAGTGCCCATGCCGTAATCAAAAACCGAATCGTCACCCACCCGACGATGTGCTTGATGTTCGCCGCGCCTCCATGCGACATTTTATGATAAAGGGCCGGCGGTAGGCTTGTCAAGCGGCCGGGCCTTCATAGTCCCAAAGAATTGGTGTGCGATTGACAATCTCCGGCGCCGAAGTATACTAAATCGTTTGCATCCATGATGCAGGGGGCAAGGACAGGTAGCTCAGGTAGTAGAGCAGCGGACTGAAAATCCGCGTGTCGTGGGCGCAACTCCCACCCTGTCCACTTGATATAAGAGTTTATTTGCCATAGGTTTACGACAATTCTAAGCGACAGGTTTCCCCGCCTCTTTTCGGTCAGTGTTGCCAATAGTGTTGCCAATCGTCGGGGGGTCGGCAACTTCGCCCCAGCCGGCCCATAGCTGGTCGGCCACTTCGTCGGCGTCCAGGTCCACATAGTAGCCCATCGTGGTCTGTATCGACGCATGGCGCATGAGCCGCTTTAGGACCGCCGGCATCACCCGTTTCGCCCATCGGGTGCCGAAAGACCTTCTGAGGTCGTGGGCGCTGGCAAACTTCCCATCCGCCTTATTCACCACGGCCCCCGCCTTTTTGCCTATCTTAACGATGATCTCGCCTACCCGGTGCGGTGCCGATGGGCTGGTTGAACCGCTGGTCAAACAGCTTGAACACCTTGCCCACCCGCTCGACTTCCGGCGTCTCGGCGAGGAATTGAGCAAAATCGGGCGTCATGGGCAGGATTTCGTCGCGGCCCGCACTTTTGCGCCTCCCCGAAGATTCGCAAGGCGGGGCGTCGCCCGGTCAGGTCGGCATGGAATGGGGCGTCAGGCTCCCAGGACAACGCCACGGCCTCGCCCAGCCGCAAACCCGACAACCATAAGCCCCGGAGCAACCTCGCCCACGCCGGGGCGTCCAGGGGCCTTATCTTGGCAATCGCCGCAATCATCCGGTCAAACTCCTCCTCGGTAATCGGACGGCCGCGCATCATGGTTTGGCCCTTGGCCCGCCGGGGCGCGTGCATCTTCGGAACCTTCGCCAGCATCCCCATCGACACGCCCCAGGACAACGCCGCCCGGACGTGCCGCAACGTCTTGGCAATCGTGGTGTCTTTCATCGGCGGGTAATCGTCGCCGTCGCCGCTGCGTAGCTTGCTCTGAAAACGGCTCATAATTGTCGGCGTCAACTTCGCCAGCCGGTCGGGATTCAAGCACCCGCTCGATATGGTTCAAGGCGGACTTGGCGGTATTCTGGGTCCGCTCGGCAAGGGTCGCCAGCTTCTCGGCTTCATACCGCTTGCGAAACTCCGCCCAGGTCAACCGGCTCGGGGCCTGATAGCGGCCGGAGTTCAATTCATCCTCCCACACCGCGGCCTTGCCGATCGCCGTCTTGCGGTCAGTTGTGCCGCTGGACTTGGCGACCTTCTTTCCGGTTGTCGGATCGAAGTAGACCATCATCAGGTTGCGGCCGTCGCCGTAGCTGGCCACAGTCACGTGGATTTCATCAGTCATAGCATGATCTCCTATAAAAGCCACCGGCCGACCGTAGCCGACCGGGGGCGGGGTGGTCTATTCGTTTTCTTCCTCGACGGCCGCGGCCAGCAGACAGGCATCGCGGGCCTCTTGCCAGTCGCCTTGCAGCCAGCGCCAAAACTCCGCGAAGGATTCGGCAAGCTGCTGGATTCCGCCGACCGTAATTCCGCCTTCCGCGCACAACTCGGCAACGGCGCCGCGGGCTTGGTCGCCGGTCTCGGCCTCGCGGAGTCGCCGCTTGTATTCCTCGACGGCCCGGGCCTGCCGGGCGGGGTTGTCGGCATATTTCGTCCGTAGGCCGCGCCAGGCGGTCAGAAACACCCGCTGTAGCTCCGCGTGGGATGTGGGGGCCGGCTTCTCCATCGGCTTTGACGCCACCTTGAAACCGGCCTTGGTCAACGCCGCGGCAATCTCCGCTTCCGTTCCGCTGGCCGTCCGCTGGTTGCCGTCCAGGTCAAGGTAAATCGCCTCGGTAATCCCCTCGATGTGTATGGGCGTTTCGGTTGCCCGAAGGTCGAAACCCACGTCGAGCGGGTGAAGGGAGATTTTCCGCCCCGACCGCTCCGGCTTGACCGCGGCCTTGCCCGGTGCCCGTCGGCCGCTCGGGATTCCAACGACGTGGAACCCGGCGTCAACCGCCGCGTCAACAAGGTCGGCGTCCGTGGCCCGGAAACCATGATCTTGTCAACTTCGCCCGGGCCTCGGGCGTTTTGTTCGCCCTGGACAACGACAACGGGCTGCCCGTAGGACGATTCCGCCCGCTCGGTCGTGAGAATGGCGGTTTGCCACGGGCCGCCGGGGACCAACTGTACTGATACTTCAGCTTGCATTGGAATTGCTCCAAGAAAGACCGCAAGCCGTTGCACCCGGTTGAAAGCAGCGTGAGGCTGCCTCGCGGCCTTGGTCCCCGGCTGCCCGGATCATCCCTTGGTTGCGCGAACGGATACAACGGCTTGCGGCCTGATAGAACATCGTTGAATCTCACGTAGGGTTTCACGCCCTTGGCGGCCGATGATTCAACCGCCGCGGGTATTCTACATCGGGGTAATGAAAAACGCAAGAGGGTAGTGCATGGACTATTCCGGGGCCACGGCGAATATCCGCTGCTAGCCCCCCGTCAGTGTAGCTTTGTGCCAGTATTCGCCCGTCCAGGGCCGATCCGTCGAAAATCGGCCTTCTGTGCGTTGCGCCTGTGCGTCCGAAGGGGTCGGGTCGATGTTTGATACCTTTCGGGCAAGTGCCCCTAGAATCGCCTCCTACGGCGTCGCCGCCCGCTCCGCCTTCTCGATTGCCCCGAGCACCAGCCGCCGGATGAACAACCGCGAACCGGGCACGGCCACGGCCAGCTTCCACCAGCCGCGATTCTTCGCCTCCTCGACGTTCGACGCCCCGGTGTTTTTCCAGGGCTTCCAGTTCCACTCGCCCATGAATTGATAGGTAATCATTGTATTGTTTCCCTGTAAAATCTCGCCGGCCGGGCAGGCCACGCCCGTGGAAAACGCGACCCGCCGCGGCCGGCTCACGAAAGGATTATTCCGACCACTTCAATCGGTCGGCGTTCATTTTCTCTTCGGCCAAAACCGACAGCCGCTTTTCCAGCTTGGCGATTTCCACCCGGTCTAAATCGTTGGCCTTTTCTGCCGCGGCCGCCGGGTCGCGTTGGGCCTTTAACATCTTGATCTTGTTCTTGGTTTCAGCATACAAGACCTTGATTTCGCGCTTGTCCCCCGCCGCGGTATAGATCGACGGACGCTCACCGCGACCGAGTTGCTTTGCCAGTTCGCATTGGTGAGCAATCGCGGCTTCGATTTTTTCCGCCGTCGGCCGCCGGGCAATCGTGTTGCCGTAGCGTGTCGATTTTTTTGCGAACCTCGGCCGACTCTGCGACGATCGCCGGGTCGGCGGTTTCGGCGAGTATGCCGGTTGCACTCGTTCGCACGCGCTGCAACTCGGCTTGCGCGTTCGCCGCCCGTGCTTTTTCATCGGATACGAAACCGATCGCTTGGGTTTCCGCAAAGTTCCGAAGGGCTTCGTGCAACTGGCCGATCGTTGGAAAATCCGCAACCAACTTTCCACCGAAATTGACCGCCGACGCCTCCAAGCTCGAGCCGCCGGCACTCTTCCGCCAGCCGCGGGACATCCTCGCGCAGGACGCGGTCGGCCTCGCGCCGCCGGCGCAGGCGCCGAAGGTCCGCATCGAAGTCGGTTGACATTCGATCCGCCGCGTCAAGAATCGCCGGGTCCGCTCCATCACTGTCATTGTCCACCGCTCCGAAAACCATTTTGCGATAGGCGGCCTCAGGGTCGCGGAAAATGGCCTCGACGCCGTTCGCAACTTTTTCCAAAACGCTCATTGTCATACCCTTTCGTTTACTCGGTAATATCGTCCAAAAACATTTTCACCGCTGCCTTTGACGGCTTCCCCAGCACGGCTTCTTGAAACTCATTGCCGCCCTCGACAGTGGGCAAATCCAAGGCTTCGCGAATTTTTGCGAGGTCGGCGGGATCGGCCGAACCGCCTTCGGTAATAGCCGCGGCGAATACGCTCGCCTCCCCGCTGGTCGCGCAGTCAGTGGCAACGCGGGCAAAATCTTCCGCCGTTTCGACGATCGGTGCTGGCGGCTCAACAATCCCGCGGCGGACATAGACTTCCCACAACTCCTGCAAGTACGTCTTGATTTCCGCCGCCGAGTGCCGATATGAAAGGCCGGTGTCGAGCGGCGGCAAGCACCAACGCGGATAACCGATCGCGTCGGCCACGGATTCGACCAACTTCCGCTTTTCGGCTTGCGGGTCGGAACCCTCAAACAGCCCGCGGGTGGTCGCCGGGTCGGCTACCAAATCGACGGACTGGACTTTGACAATTTCTTCGACCACCACCTTGCCGTTGCGGCGTGAGACGTTGGCCTCGACGTTGTGGGAGAAGCCCACGTTCTCGGGCGCGTGTTCCGCGTCCCACATAAGCTGTTCTGCCAGTGTGTGCTTCGGGTTGAAGTGGAAGTCGGCCCGCAAACCATCCGGTGAGACTGCCACACCGACCAGCCGCCCGATCCGATCCTGGTAATCGCGCGGCCCGCCGTGGTTTCCGGCCGGATGGTTGACGTTCACCTTCGCCCCTTCGTACAGCCCGACGGCCTTTTCGACCGCCGCCTTGGAATAGGTGCGGCCATTCTTCGATTCCAGCCCGAGAATCTTTACGCCGCGAATAACCGCCGTGCCGGGCGTGTATCGCCCGCCGCCCGCCACGAATTCTTGCAATAAAATAGTTTCGCTCATGGTTTTCCCTTTCTAAAACGCGACGGCCAGGTCCGGCTCGCCGCTGTTGGCTTCCAAAACAAATCCGTCGAATAAACTTCGGCACTCCCGCCATCGCCGATGCGCCGCCGTGTAGAGCAAACGCGAAACATACTGACCGGCTCGGGCATGATCGCCGCACATGACAACCGGCACGCCCGACGCTATCCACCCCAGACAGACTGCCGATTGCCGCCGACGGCGTGACTTGCGACCGCCACCCGCCCGCCTCAATTTCGCCCCAGGTCGATTCCACGATGATTGCCCGGCACGAGTAGGCCAACAATCGCATAATTTCGCGGTCAAATCGCTCGCGTGCCGTGCCGATGCACGATAGCAAATCGGTCAAAGACTTCCGCTCGATTGCCACCACGGCCTCCAGAGCCCAGGACGGAGTAATCGCCGGTCGCCAATGTTCCGCGAATCGTCCGCAACGGCGAAAGGTCAAGCGGTAATTGCTCGCGGCTGTCGATAATCGCCGTTATGGCCTCGGGCCGAATCATCGCCGGCAATCGGTCGGGATTGCTCATACCATGTACCCCCGCGGAAAAATCGAATCGCCCAATCCATCGTCGATATGCGGAGGAACCGCCGCCAACTCGCAAGCCGTCGGAAGCGCAATGGCCAGCGCCGTCGCCCTGTCGGCGTGCCCGCTTTCATCCCGCGTCGATTCCAACTTGAACCCGTAAGACTTTTCGACGATCGACAGCCGCGAAAGGTTTGCCAGCAATGCGTCATCGCGGTATAGTTCGATCCGATGGGACCGGAAAGTTTCCAGCAGCGTTGACGCCATCCGCGTCAAGTTCTGCCCGACAAAGGGGACCGGCTCGCAACGCACCCCGTCTTGCGCAGCCGTTGGGCGAGATATTCGCATTGCCAAGGATCGTAAAATACGCCGGTAATCCCCAGCCGTTGCGATTGCGTCAATACGCCCATGCGAACGCGCTCGAGGTTGACCGATTCGCCGGCCGTCGGCTTCCACGATTCGACCCAGGCCAGTTTGACGCGGGCCGTCGAATGGTCGCAAGCCAACACCACAAACGCGGAATGATCCCGCTTGACGCCAAGGTCCAGCCCTGCAATGCAACTGTGGCCGGGCAAGTTGCTCCACATCGGCCCGTCCAGAGTGACCGCCGCTTCGATGTCCGCCGCGTCCAGCGCGTCGCCGCCGCCGGTTGACCACTGATTCATCCATAAACGGCGATAAACGGCGTCGGGCAACAAGCGTTTTTGCTCTGCCAATGTTTTTTCGGTTATCCAACTTGCCTTCGGCCCGTCCAGCCGAGAAAAGTACCAGTCCGGGCTTGTCCGGGCGTTCTCGCGTACTGTCCATTGCCACGATGTACCTTGCCCAACTCCAGCATTGGCGATAACGATAAACAAACAGTTCGCCCTCTTCGCGGCCGACGAAACAAGGGAGTGCCAGAGCGTGCCGTCGCCCGGCCAGTGCGTCAATTCGTCGGCGATTATCAAATCCGGCAAAACACCCCAGCTTGACGCCGCATCACTGGATTCGATGGAAAGCTCGCCGTCACGCCCAGGATGTGAATCGGCAATGTTTTTCACGCGGAATGATTCGATGCTGAGCGTTGACCCGAGCAACGGATTCAGCCGCGTCAAGGTCTGCATCGCATCGCGCAGCAGCCGGGCTTGGTCGCGGTCGGCCGCATAGGCAAACCCTCGGATCGGCCGGGTGGCAAACGTCAGCACCCATGACGCCAAAACGGCAAGGTCGGTCGTTTTACTGTGACCTCGGGGTGCTTGAGGTATGCCTGCGCAGGCCCCGTGGCATCGAAGTGGCGACCGTTGCACCGCATCAGCGACTGGTCCAGGGCCGCAAAGTCGGCGGCCTGCCAACCTTCTATCACGTCCCCAGACGCCGGGGTTGGCCGTTCACGTCTACAATGAGGTCGGCGAAATGCGCCGGGGTTGGCCGCATACTCCCTCAGTCGGCTGGTTTGCAACGTCATGGCCGGGCCTCGCGTTTCCGTTCGGCCCGCCGCTTCGCCGCCGCCGCCCGCCGCGCGGATCGACCCTCCATGCGGCGTTCGGCCCGCCGCTTCGCCGATGCTACTGACAACGCCATGCTCACCTGTCGGTTTATGTACATGCTCATTCCCTTCCCTGGTCGATTCCGAAGTCCGTCGCGTGCTGTGCCTCTGGAATCCCCAGCGTTGCGCCTGCCGCGTCCGCCTGCCCGACGGCGGGTTGTAAAAAAGCATCCAAGAGCCGCCCAGGGATCGGCCGTCGCCCGGCCGTCGCCTAGCAATGCCTCGAGCGCGTTGTCCCTCTCCCGCGTCCAACGGCCGATGCTTTCCCGATGAGAACGTAGCTCTTCGGTTGGCATATCGGGCCGATCCTGAATCGTCAGTTCCGCAATTCGGCAGTTGAATTCAAGCCGGCATAAGCTCTGAGTGGCGCAGGCCTGTAGGAGAGTAAGCCCATCACCTTTCGCCCTCAGTAGAGATTCGACCCCACGGCGCAGCCGTAGGACGTCTTGATACGGTTGGGAGTACCGCTTGCCGAGCTCTCGCCAAGACCACGCCCGGCCTTGATGATCGGCGACCCGTCCGCAATGCGTTGACGTTTCCAAGTGGTGCGCATGCCAACCCCCTATCGGTAGTGATAATGTCGTTTTTCCCGTGCTTTTCGGCAACATTCCACGGTAACACTTCCCCGAAAAATCCCGCTTTTCCCGTGGTTTCCGGGGTGCAACAGCGGATTAGGTATCCCGTTGCCCAACGTCAAACCGGGGACCGCAGCCAACAGCCGGGCAAGCCTTTCCCCCTTTGCAGAGGTGTCAGGCCGATCCGGGCTTGTTCGGGTGGCCGGCGGGTTGGTGTCGGCGTTCGGAAGTCTGCTGGTACTTTGTCCCCCAGGGACCATTCGGGATTTTCGACCATCATCGAAACATGGAGGAGGACCACCACCACACGGGACACCTATTACATAGGTGTGTCCCGATAGGTGGTAGTCACCTTTCGGGACGACTATCCCGATAGACTTATCCCGACTGTCCCGATAGCTACTCATGGGTGGTATCATCTGCCAGCTTGAAACCGGCGTAAGGGGTTTTGCGGTTAGATCGAATGATTTCGCAGGGCACAACGGAGCCTTCGTCAACCAATTGAGCGAAGGCGGGGTTAAAACGACTGGTGTGAATCTCAGCAGCAAGGCGGGCGATTGTCTTGCTTTCTCCGTTTGGAAACTTTACCAGGGTGTTGCAAATAGTCCGCTTGTCGCGCTCGAGCCGCTCTTGACGCTCGGCTTGCTTTTTGACTTCCTTGCGGTTTTGTACCTGTTCACGGGCTTCGTCGGCCCGCATGAGGTTGACTTTCCAGAATCGGCCCCCGGGTGTCTCTCGCGTGCCTTCGGCCACGTCAACTGCCCACAAGGCGGAATGTCCGGCCGATCCGCCGACGTTTAGCCATAGGTGGTGATCCCCGGTTCCAGGTTCGTAACGTTCCCGCCGGCCGACCAGCAACCATTGACGGAAGTATTCTTGGAACCCTGCCCAGGCAATATCCTCCAACTCCGGCGGGGAGTAGGGGTCAACTTTTCCTTTTTTGTTATGAACGCAGAGTAGCATCGTGCAGCCGGCCGCGGCGCACACCTCGCCCATGCCGCGCAGCAATTCACCTTGAACAAAATAATTGCCGGCATCGGCTCCGGGCATACATAAATAGGCCGGGTCGATTCCCAAAACGTCAAGTTCATCATCTTCGATAAATCGCCGCACAGCGTCTTGGTGGTCAAGACTCCCAAACCGCGGCAGTTGGTCGGAAAACACTAGGCCGTCGATGTCGCCCAGGTGATACCCGGCCGCTTGACAGATTCGCCGGGCTGTTTCCTGGATTGTCGCCATCCCAGATTCGCCTGTCATAAGGCCGACGCGACAAGCTCGGTTTGCTCGCAGCTTGCCGAGAAAGCAGCCGCCCATTGCGAGACTAATCCCCAGGTCGATGAGCAAACCCGTTTTGAGAGTCTTTTTTGCTCCGGCCAGCCCGCATGGTTGCCCCGCCACTAACACGCCGTCGATGAGATATTCCAAGTTGTAATCGGCCGCATCCAATTCCCGACAAGATATACGACGGTATGTCAACCGCTCGCTCGCCGCCGTCCGCTCGGCAACCGCCGCGGTGCGACGGTTCGGCCTGCCAGATTTCGGCCGGCGAATCGTCAGCGAAGTCGCCAATTTCGGAAAGCAACCGGTTGCCCAATTCGATCCGCTCGGTTGTCAATGATGGCCGCAATCGGCCGTTATTGCCCGGCATTTTGCTCTTCCGTGATAAATTCCGTAGGCGACTCCGCCGCCAGCTTGTCAAAAAAGTCGAGAAGGTCGCGGCCTATGACATAATCGTTGCGCCCGAAAACGAGTCGTTTTAAGACCCACGCGCTTGGCATGCGCGACGGACTTACGCGCCCGACTTGAGCCGCCGCGCCGCGTCAGACAGTAGCAGCAACTCGTCGGCGCGAATCCCGCCGACCGCCGGCCGCGCTACCTCTCTTATCGCCTTCCTTGGCATCGCTCGCCCTCCTGAATTGCCCGCCGGTTGCGGTCGAGATGCTCTTGCAAATCGCGCAGCGCATAACGGCGCTGATTACCAACAATGTAAAATGGAATGTGACGGACCGGCCCGGCTCCAACGCAGAAGAGCTGCGCCTGTTGACGCCCAAAAAACGGGCCGCAGCCTGGACGGAAATTAGATCATTCATAATCTGAGAGTCCCAATAGCGACAATTCCCCAGTTGGTTTAAACCAACACGTGCGGTTTCTTGTGGCCAGTGCAACTCCTCCGAGATCGCCGCGGGTGAAGAACCGCTGCCACTCGGATATTGAATGATCGTGTCCTAAAGAATCTTCACGGACGTTTAGTTATGCCATATAATTTACAATTGTCCCAAACCATTGTCAAGGGGCGATTGCGTTTCCCTCAACATCCGGCCGGCCTACGCGGGAGCTACCCGCAAACCCGGGTGTGTTTTCCTCTAACTCATTGTACTGGCGTACACCCATCCGCCTGAACCAATCGAGGGCGTCACTGCCCAGGACAAACTTTACCCGCCCCACAAGAATCGTGCGCAGCCCTCGTCGTTGACAATCGCACAAAGCACGGCTTGCCAGTCCCAACCTCCGACCAAACTCACGTAGGGTCAAAAGTTCATCAGCGCGAACCGAACCGCATCCGATGGAGGGCGTATGGCCCGGACGTTTTACCATTGGGGAGTTCTCCACTCGCATTATACACGATACGGATGTTGCCAAAAGTGTTGCCAAAACCGGCATCGGATCATCATCGGCATATCATAGGCCGATGATGGGGATAGCGTATTTCCCGAGAAAAACCACTATCAGCCTATTGTCGGCATAGTGTAAGACTGTATACTAAGGACTGAAAATCCGCGTGTCGTGGGCGCAACTCCCACCCTGTCCACTGATAACCGCCCACTACTGATAGTATTGGGGGTGGTTCGGCCAAATCGCGCCTGTGGATTCGTCGTATTGCCATCCGGTGCCCCCCGCCACGACCCCCGTCGGTGTTTTTCCCGGCTCGCTGACCGGAGCGACGGTCTTGCTGCCGTCGTAGGGGTTCATGGGGGGTTCGAGGATATAAGGCCCGAAGGGATATTGTGGATCGCCGGCCGCGCCGATAACGCCGTCGGCGTCGGAGTGATTGGTCAGTTGCGGCAGCCCGCTTTCGATTATCGTGGGATACCGGTTTTTGTGCTGTGCCCGGTAAATTTCGATCTGCGTCTCCAGCAGATGAAGGTTATGCTTCAATAGGCTCTGCTTGGCGTCGTCGGTGGTGCCCAAGAATCGCGGAATGACCATTCCCGCCAGCACCGCGACGATCACGACCACCAGCAACACCTCGATCAGCGTAAAGCCGGTCTTGCGGAGATCGGAGTTCATGGGCGGGGCTGGTCTTGAAGGGTTGCAGAGTCGAGAAGACCGGGTACGTTTTTAGTTGGCAGTAATATCACCCATTGTGGTGCAGGCGTCTCGCCTGCAATTTCCGGCGGCAGGCGAGACGCCTGCACCACAAGAATGGCGATATATTCTAGCTTAAATATGGCCTATTCCGGCCGCTCTGCGATTGTCCGGCCGCCGTCGACCGGCAGACAAACCCCGGTGACGTAATCGTTTTCCACCAGGAAGAGGACGGCTTGTGCGACATGCTCCGGATTTCCGGGCCGTTTCAGCAGTGTGCCGGCCACCGCGCCCTGGACTTCCTGGTCCGTCAGCTCGTCGGGCAGCATTACCGGTCCCGGCAGGATGCAGTTGACCCGCACCGCCGGATTGCGCCGGGCCAGTTCCACGGCGAAAACCCGGGTGATCGTCGGAATCGCTCCTTTGCCGGCGAAATAGGCCGCATAGTCGGCGTAGGGCCGGGCGGCGGCCCAGTCGCCGATGGTGACGATCGCCCCGCCCGACGGCTGCCGGGCCATAATCAGCCCCGCCCGTTGACAGAAAAGAAACGTTCCCAGCGTGTTGATGGAGAACTGCCGCAGGACGTCGTCCGCGGTCACTTCCTCAAGCCGCTTCCGCTCCCACACGGCGGCGGCGGTCACTAGCACGTCGATGCGGCCGAAAGGGCCGAGCACCGCGTCGAAAAGCCGCTCGACCTCGGCGGGCTGGGAAACGTCGGCCTGAAACGGCTCACAGCGGATCCCTTGCCCGTTCAATTCGTGGGCCGTTTGCCGGGCCTCGTCGGCCGAATGGTGGTAGTGCAAGGCAACGTCGTAGCCCCGGGCGGCCAGCGTCCGAGCCACGCAATTGCCGATGCGGCGCTTGCCGCCGCCGGTTATCAAAGCTAGTTTGTGAGTGCTCATGATATTTGCCAACAATGATCGTCAACCGCTTGCGGTTTCGCAAGCACAAGAATATACCGCCTGCTTCTTAGCCGCTTGCGGCTTCGCAAAAATACTCCGCCAACGCCGCTTTCCAATCGGGCATCTCGGGGCCGCCCAACCCGCCGTAACCCCCGCAGTCGAGCACGCTGTACGGCGGCCGCGGCGCCGCCGCCCCATATTCCGCCGTGCTGATCGGCCGGACGGCAACGTTCATTCGAGCCAGCCGGAATATCTCGACGGCAAACTCGCGCCAGGTCGTCTCTCCGCCGTTGGTCACGTGGTACGTTCCCCAGGGGACTGTCCCAATTTTCGCGGCGTGAGGGGCGCGGCCCCGCGAACTAGCTCTGCCGCCGCGAAAATGGGACTGTCCCCCTGCCGCCCCGTGAACGGTTACAGGCACCGCCGCACCGCCTTGCTCCAATAAGAATAATATCGCCCGGGCAAGGTGCGGAACGTAGGTCGGCGTGCAGTGCTGATCGTCGACCACGCGCAGCTCGGGCCGCTCGCCGCCCAGCCGCAGCATCGTGCGGACGAAGTTCGCCGCGCGGCGGTCCGTAGGCCGGGCGTACAGCCCGCAGGAGCGGACGATCAGATGTTTGGGATGCCGCGCGGCCGCCCGCTCGCCGTCGAGCTTTGTCCGGGCGTAGACCCCTTGCGGCGCGGGCGGATCGTCTTCGCGCCAGGGGCGCGGCGCGGCCGGCGCGGCGCCGAACACATAATCGGTGCTGATCTGCACCAGGGGGCAGTTCAACTCGCCGCAGGCCCGCACCAGATGCTCGACAGCCGCGACGTTCACCGCCCGGCATTTCTCCGGCTCGCTCTCGGCCTTATCCACTTGCGTGTAAGCGGCGCAGTTGACGATCGCCGAGGGGCGCAGGCCGCGCATTTTTTCCAGCACCGCCCGGTCGTCGGTCAGATCGAGCGTGTCGAGGTCCACGCCCGTCGCCCGCCCGCCGAGCAATCGGCACAACTCGCCGCCCAACTGGCCATAAGCTCCGGTGACGATGATGCTCATGTGAAAAAATGGGGGAGATGGCGAGGAGAATGGTTATAAGAGTAATGCGCTCGTCCAAAAACTACTTGTAGCACAGCCGCCCCCGGCTGTGCGAATCGGCATGGACAGCCGGGGGCGGCTGTCCTACATATACCGAAGTTGTTTATGGACGACCGCTAAGCATTTATTACAAGGTCTTTTCATCAAAAACACCATTTCTTACTCAAGACCGGGCTGCCGCCTTTCTCGATAGTCTGGCTTGAAGGGGAACAAGGATGTAGAATATGATAGTGTCGAATGGCGTTTGGAGGAAGTGACGTTATGAGCACGATAGAAATAAAATCCCGGGTTGGGGCCGACGGCGTCTTGGAAATCTCTCTTCCTCACGGCCTCGGTGAAGCCAATCGAGAGGTAAAGGTCGTGGTGGAGCCGGCGGAAACACCCTCGGCCCCGTGTTCTAATCGTAAAGAGTGGCGGGAGTTTGTCTACCGCATGGAGGGTTGCATTTCCGATCCGACTTTTCAGCGCCCGGATCAGGGGGAATATGAGAGACGCGGCGAGGCTTTCCCGTGAAGTGGATGCTCGACACAAACGCCGCCTTGGCCTTCAAGGCCGCCTCGATCCTTCGCCGCTTCGCACCCATGTTTTCCTCCGAGAATTGGACCAATCCTACCACGGATTCGACTCAAAATCGTGGTCCAGTTTTCTCTGTCCACTAAAAGAATAGGATATTGAAAGAATATTTTCCGCCCTCTGGCGACCTAACCACATCCCCTTTTTGAAGCGGAGGTGATTTATGAGCCAAGTTATCGCGTTAACGCAGGTTTTAGGCTTGTCGCTTGCCCTAGTAGCCTTGTGCGGCCTTTTCGTGGCGGCCTCTCCGCCGAAGACGCACACCGGTGACGAGGGAATAGGCAAGATTACTTTGGACGGCAAACCTCCCACGGCCGGAAAGATTACTTTCTACCGTAGCGACGGCCAGTTCGTGGGATCCAAGGTCAAGAACGGCAAGTACGCCATTGATCACATGCCAGTCGGTGTATTGAAAGTGACGATTGAGGGGAAAGGTGTCCCGGCAAGGTATGCCTCCGAGAACACCTCGCCGCTTACGGTTGAAATCAAAAAAGGGGGAGGCAAATCCCGCTTTGACTTCGACCTCCGCCGTTAGAATGCGGGCTTTACGCTACCCTTGTGACTCACAATCTCGACGAGTTCGGCCGTGTGCCGGATCTGAAAATCGTAGATTGTGAAACAACAATTAAACAGGGAGAAGCCATGAACGTCCTGGTTGCCGGCGGGGCCGGATACATCGGCTCGCACGCCATAAAGCTGTTGATCGAGAGCGGCCGCCGCGCCGTGGCCGTCGATAACCTCTTCCGCGGACATGGGCAGGCCGTCGACCGCCGGGCGGGCTTCCACGAAATCGACCTGGCCGAGACCGACGCCCTGGCCGACGTCCTGGTCCGCGAGAAGATCGACTGCGTGATGCAATTCGCCGCGCTGACCTACGTGGGCGAGTCGGTCGCCGATCCGCTGGCCTACTACGCACAACAACACCGCCGGCACGATCAGCCTGTTGCGGGCCATGAAGACCGCCGGCGTGAAGCGGCTGGTGTTCAGCTCGACGGCGGCGGTCTACGGCGAGCCGGAGCGAACGCCCATCGTCGAGACCGACCGGCTGGAACCGGTCAATCCCTACGGCTGGTCGAAGTGGTGCGTCGAACGGGTGTTGCGCGACTACGCCGCCGCGGACCCGGAGTTCGCCTTCGTCGCCCTGCGCTATTTCAACGTCGCCGGCGCCGCCGCGGACGGCTCGCTGGGCGAGGACCACGACCCGGAAACCCACCTGATTCCCGTCCTCCTGCTCACGGCCCTGGGCCGGCGGGAGAAAGTCACGCTCTTCGGGACCGATTATCCCACGCCGGACGGCACCTGCATCCGCGACTACATTCACGTCGAGGACTTGTGTGCCGCCCACCTCGCGGCGCTGGACGCGCTGCGGCCCGGCGACGTTCGATTCTACAATCTCGGCATCGGCAAGGGTTATTCGGTGCGCGAGGTTCTCGAATCGGCCCGCCGGGTGACGGGGCGTGAGATTCCCGGCCGAATACGGCCCCCGCCGGCCGGGCGATCCGGCGGTGCTCTTCGCCGACGCGGACAAAATCCGCCGCGAGCTGGGCTGGTCTCCCCGCTACACCGACCTGGACGCCATCGTGGCCACCGCCTGGAAGTGGTTCGAGCGGCATCCGGACGGATACGGGCTGTAGGCGGTTAGGGCCGGTGAATCAATTACTGTCTATTTTGTAGAGTGCGTGAAACGCACCACAGTCGGCGAGGCATGGTGCGTTTAACCCGGATTATTCATAAACGTCATCCTGAGCGCAGCGAAGGATCTCCGATGCGCCGCAAACAGCCCAGATTCTTCGCTGCGCTCAGAATGACAATGTTCCTTCGTGTTTATGAATAATCCGGGTTAACGCACCCTACGAATTATTTCCGACAGTAATTGATTAGCCGGTCCTTAGTTGGCATGATGGAAGAGTTGTGGGCGTCTGAAATAGATTTCGTCACCGTCTGGAGAGACCCGGAATGATGAGCACGGACAAAAAAGAATCCCTGTCCGGCAAGGCCGTCACCTCGAAGGAAGGCGTCGTCGACGTGGTCCTCATCGGTGGTGGGATCATGAGCGCCACCCTCGGCGCCGTTCTCAAGGAGGTCGAGCCTCGATTCAGCATCCGGGCCTTCGAGCGGCTTGACGCGGTCGCCCTCGAGAGCAGCGCCGGCATCAACAACGCGGGGACCGGGCACGCGGGAAACTGCGAGCTGAATTACACGCGGCGGGCGGCGGATGGGAGCATGGACATCTCCCAGGCCTGCAAAATCAACGAACATTTCGAACTCTCCCTCCAACTGTGGGCGAGCATGGTGGAGAACGAATGGATCAGGGAGCCCTCCCAGATCATTAACCCCACGCCGCACATGAGCTTCGTGTGGGGTGAGGACGACGTCTCGTTCCTCGCGGCGCGCCACGAAGCGATGGCGGCCCACCCGTTTTTTGGGAAGATGCAGTTCAGCAAGGATCCGTCTCGCATCGGTGAGTGGGCCCCCCTTATCATGGAGGGGAGAGAGCTCGAAAGGCCCCGTCGCCGCAACCCGCGTGGACCGCGGGACGG
This sequence comes from uncultured Planctomycetota bacterium, assembly GCA_963733145.1. GTDB lineage: Bacteria > Planctomycetota > Planctomycetia > Pirellulales > Thermoguttaceae > JAHIKV01. Next base: position 349,337 of record CAVTCJ010000005.1, read on the forward strand.
ACGTTAACTTCGGCAACATCACCAGCGCCCTCTTCGAGCACCTCGAGAACCAGGAGGACTTCGAGCTCGAGTTGGGCATGGCGGTGATGGGGGTCAAGCGTCTGAAGGACCGGACCTGGCTGGTGAAGGCCAAGCGGCTCGATACGGGCGTGGTGCAGGAGGTGCGATCCCGGTTCGTCTTCATTGGCGCCGGCGGCAGGGCCCTGCCCCTCCTCATGAAGTCGGGCATCCCGGAGGGCAAGGCCTACGGCGGCTTCCCCGTGAGCGGCATGTGGCTGTGGTGCAAGAACCGGGCGGTGGTGAAACGCCACGCGGCGAAGGTCTACGGCAAAGCTCAACTGGGGGCGCCGCCCATGTCGGTTCCCCACCTGGACACCAGGGTGCTCCGCGGCAAGAAACAGCTCCTGTTCGGGCCATACGCCGGGTTCTCGACCAAGTTCCTGAAGAACGGATCGTACCTGGACCTGTTTTGTTCCCTCAGCCACGACAACATTCTCCCCATCATCGCCGCCGGCCTCAAGAATTTCGCTCTGACCGCCTACCTCGTCGGCCAAGTGATGCAATCTCCGGCCAAGCGATGCCAGGTGCTCAGGGAGTACGTCCCGCAAGCCAGGGACGAGGACTGGGAGCTTCGGGTGGCTGGACAGCGGGTCCAGATCATCAAGCGCACCAAGGACGAGAGGGGGAAGATCCAGTTCGGGACCGAAATCGTCGTATCTGAAGACCGCTCCTTGGCGGCGCTCCTCGGCGCGTCCCCCGGCGCCTCCACGTCGGCCGCCATCGTCCTGGGGCTCATCAAGACCTGCTTCCCCGAAGAGAAGAAGAGCGACCAGTGGCAGGCCGCCCTCAGGCGACTCATCCCATCCTACGGCAAGTCCCTCGGCAACGACCAGGAAGAGCTCGCCAGGCTCCGCTCCCGCTCCGAATCGATCCTGCGCATCGGCGACGCGCGTGCTAAGAGTAAGTAGTGTAGTGTCTCGTAAATGTGGCGTCTTATTTTGCGGAGAATAGTGGAGTTGGGTGCCACTGCTGGCTTGTCCAGCAGTGCGGAAGTGCAACAGCGGTCAACAATGCTGGACAAGCCGGCAGTGGCACCCTCCGCCGCATAAGTAACCATCTGCGTGAGACACTACAGTAGCTCGTGTCGTATCGGTTTTGTTCGTCAATCCATCCACGCTCCGCGCCCACATAGTTGCCGATGTGGATCTCCCGGAAGGTTTAATTCCGGGTAACCGTTCACAGGGGACTGTCCCAATTTTCGCGGCGCGAGAGACGTAACTTCGTGAATTAGCTTTACCGCCGCGAAAAATGGGACTGTCCCCCTGGGGCGGCGGGAAGGGGACAGGTCCATGTTTTCAGCCCACGGTTTATCGATAATATTCCGTTTTCCCGCCGAAAAATGGACCAGTCCCCTGCCGCCCCGTGAACGGTCACCAAATTTTCTATCGGTTATCAGTAGTTTCTGGCGGTTGGATGCTGTTGCCGACTCCCGTATATTATTGACGCGGACGGCGCCGCTTGACGAGATAACCTCGGGATGGGGGGGAGAGTGCCGCGCGGCTGCTCGTGTCTGCAGAGGTCTACTCCTTGTTCACTTCGGCGTTGTTGGAGTTCTGATCCTTGTTGTTGTGGCGATTCTGCCTAACGGTGGCATTCCCTGATCGAGAGGTTGACACGCTGTCGCTCGAGTCGCTGGCGAGCGGCAGCGAGTGGACGGGCGGTTGACCAACCCTGCTAACGTTGGAGTTTGAACATGCGCGTGAAGCCAGAGGCGACCTCGCCAATGCCGGACAATAATCTGGGATGCGTCTTCGGCGGCTTGGCCTTTTCCGGGGTATTTGCGGTGGCAGGGGCGGCCCTGTTGTATTGGGGCTTTGTTGTACCGCTCAGGGCCATCCAGCAGTCGCAGACTTGGGTCGAAACGCCGTGTGAGATTCTCGAATCGGACGTTACCGAGACGCATGGCAGTCCCCACGGCAGTACTTCCGGAGTGGGGAGCCGCGATTATTCCCTCAAAATCAAGTACCGCTACCAGTTCCATGGGCACGAGTACGTGTCCCAGCACTACGGTGTCACGAATGTCGGCGATACGAAGGAGGGTTGGCGACGCGACGTCGTCAAGGCCTTACCGCGGGGCACACACACGGTGTGTTACGTCAACCCCGACAATCCGGAGCAAGCGGCGATCAGTCGAGAGTTCCATGCGAATTACCGAGTGGTCTTATTGCCGATTGCCTTTTTGTTGCTGGGCTTGTTGGGAATTGGCTGCACGCTGTACGCCCGAGTTTCAAACAAGTCCGCTTCCCCGCCCAAGACTCGAGGATCCGCCTGAGTTGAGATCGCAGACACTCTGATTTTGGAATGGATCGGCGGCCCATTCGGTGCGAGTGGACTGGTGAAGTGGGAAGGAGGAGGCGAAGCAAGGATACTGCGCCGCGATGACTCGGAAATCGACTTCCGACCCCTTTGCCGGTCCCGGAGCTCAATGGCTGGCCTGCGTGTGCCCTTGTCAACGCTTCACCCGCCATGTTACCATGACCGGCGCATGACTCAGGGTCGGGACGGGCCGCTGAGCCCTTTCCCGTACGGCTCTTTCATCCGCTACTCCTTGCCGGCTTTGACCGGCGCTTTCTCCGACCCCTTTGCCGCCCCGACCCCTTTGCTGGTCCGGGATGGCGAGGACCTGCAAATCGAGACTGCCGATGGATATTGGTTGGTTCAGCCGGGAGATTGGGTGTGCGTGGGCGGGTTGAGCGGGTTGGGGGTGTATAGTCCAGCGGTGTTCGAGAAGGATTTTCAGGTGGTGGGTAGTGTTTGTGGCACATCAACAAGCGCGTCGGACTGCGTGTTGGCCGTGGATAAGTTGGAATCGTCAGAGCAAACTGACCGCTCCCGGACAAAGCGTCGCCAACTTCGCTTGACCGGCATCAAGGACCCGGACCGGAAAACGTGTCAGGATTGGAAAACGTGTCAGGAGCCGTTTAGAGGTTAGATACGTGACAGCAACGGCTCCTGACACCTTTTCCCGCGTTTGAATGAGCTTCGGCGATTTCGCAAGAAAGCTCGCCCCCTACTCCGTTATATCCCGGCCGAAATATCGCCTACCAAGAAAAGGCCGGGCATACCCCCTCTTGCCCGCGAAGAATCGCCATGTTACACATACGCCATCACTCGTTCTGGGAATCCTTACCCACTTGTTCATAGGAGCCCTCCATGTCCGATCCAGCCCCGTCCGCGATGTGTGCCGTTTGCGGTCAGCCGTTGCATGGCGACTTTCAGGACTGCCCGTCCTGCGGGGCGAGCGGCGCCTGGCAAGACCTGATGCGGGCCGAGACGTTCGCCCGGCTGCAATTCCAAAAATGGGCCGCCGCCCGGCTGATCGGCGGTCCGGCCGCCGAGGCGATCGACAAGCACGCCGACGAGCGGCTCGAGTCCTTGCGTCGCATGGCGCGGAGCGGACGGGCGGTTCCCTCGGACGTGCCGCTGTTGCCCGCCGGCGAGTGCTGGAGTTGCCGCACGAAAGTATCGACCGAGGAGGGCCACTGCGGCCATTGCGGGATGCCGGTGAACACGGCCGACGCGAACTCCCACCGCTATCTGACCTACACCAGTTACGTCATCAAGCTGCACTGCGACGAAGGGCGGCTGCCACTGACCCAGGCCCATGCTTGCATGAATGACGCAAAAGCCCGGGTGGCGGCATTGCGGACCCGCTTGGCAAAGGATCAAGTGGTCGCCGCCGAAGTGGTTGCCGAACCGCGGCGCGATGCCCAGCCACGGCCGGCGGCCGCCCGACCGGCGGGACTGTATGGCGCGAAGGCGGCCGCCCCCGCCGAGCCCCGCCGGCCGCTGTGGGAAATCATCCTCGATCCCCGCACCATCCAGTGGCTGCTCGGACTGGGCGGCGTGCTGTTGGTGATCGGCCTGATCATCCTGTTGGCCACGTGGGGCATCTTCGAGAATCCGGCGGTGGTCGCCGTCGCGCTGGGCATCGGCAACGCCGCGTTCCTCCTCGGCGGCTGGGCCATTATCCGCTTCTCCCGCTATCAGACCGCCGGCCGGGCAATCACCATGCTCGCCTGCCTGGTAATGCCGCTAAACCTCTGGTTCTACCACGCCTACGGCCTGATAACGTTAGAGGGCTACCTGTGGGTGCCCGCCCTGGTCTGCTGCGTGCTCTATCTGGCCACGGCGTTGGTGCTCCGCGATCATCTGTTCGTCTACGTACTCGACGGCGGCATCGCCATGACTGGGCTGCTGATGCTATTCACCGCGGGCAAGTTCTGGGAGATCGCCTCGCCCGCCACGCTGCTGGTCGCGCTGGGCATAATGTCAATCCATCTGGAACGGGCGTTCCCCGAGATCGAGGGCCCCTTCTCGCGCCGCCGCTTCGGCGCGGCCTTCTTCTTCTCGGGCCAAGTGCTGCTGGCGGCCGGATTGCTGCTGGTCCTCGGCGCCCAGATCGCCGGCGACTGGCTCTATCAGCCCGTCTTCCGGCCGATCTACGACGCCTGGAAACTCGGCCCGCCGGAAATCGTTTCCATGGGTTGGGGCAAGTTCCTCGCCTTGGGATTGGTGCTGGCCGGGGCCTATGCCTACTTCTATTCCGACATCGTCGTCCGCCGGCTGGGCGTGTACGTCTATCTTGGCGTGTTCGCCCTGCTGTGGGCCGAAATGCTGGTGATCGAACTGCTCGTCCATCAGATCACGTCCGAGACGGCCATCATCGCCCTGGCGCTGACGGCCCTGGCGGCCAACATCGTGCAGCCCAACCTGCTCCGCTGGCGAGGCAAGGACTCCTCGCCGGACAAGCCGGAGGGCGCGCCCGCCACGGTCCTCGAACTGGTCCGCGCCGGCCAGCCGCTGGGCCTGTTCCTCAGCACGGTCCCGGTCCTGCTCGGGCTGCTGCTGCACCTGCGGGCGACCTACGAGCCGCTGAACCGGGCGTGGCTCATGCCCGACGGCGGCACCTTCGCCATCACTTGGACCTACGTGCTGGCGATGTTCATCACGGCCGTTTCCTGCCGAGTCGGGGCCCATCTCTACCGCCACTCGCTCCCCTGGCTCTCCTCGACCTATTTCTTCGGCACGGCCGCCGCCACGTTGACCGGCCTCTGCGGACTGCTGACCGTCTCCGGCATCCAAACCTGGGACCGGCTGGCCCCGCTGATGATGATCGTGCCCATCCTGTACATCATCGCCGCCCGGCTGTATCGAGGACATACGCAGGAAAAACCGCTGACCTGGGTGGCCCAGGCGGCGACGGTCGTGATGGCTGTGTCGGTCCTGGCGGCCGCCATGCACCTCACACCGCAGCACGTCTACGAGCCGATCTGGAACAGCTCGCGGAACCTGCTGCTGGCCGCGTTCTTCGCCGAGGCGGCCCTGTTCTACGCCCTGGCCGCGGTCTTCCAAAAACAGGGCTTCAACATCTACCTCGGCACGGCCGCCGCCTGCGGCGCCGCCTGGCAACTGCTCCTCTACCGGCAGGTCGGGCCCGAGTATTACACCCTCGCCTTCGCCCTGCTGGGAATGGTCCTGCTGATCGGCTACCGGCTGGCGATGCTGGAATGGACCGGCATGGCCGACGCCGCGTTCAAGTGCGCCAACGCCCTGATGTCGCTCTCCTTCGTGGCCGCGGCCCTGATCTCGCTGAGCCGCTTCGCCACGCACCGCGAAGAGGTCCATTTCTCGCTCGTCTTTCTGCTGCTGACGCTGATGGTCCTCAGCCTGCTGGCCGCCTGGCTCTCGCAACACGCCGGCTGGCGCCGCTGGTACATCGTCATGGCCATCGTCGAGGCCGGGCTGACCTTCATCGCCCTGCACGTGCTCAGCCACCTCACCCTGTGGGATAAACTGGAGATCTTCAGCGTGGTGATCGGCTGTGCCCTGCTGGCCGTGGGACACGTCGGCTGGCATCGCGAGCAGGACCAGCAAAACGACCTGGTCAGCTTCAGCCTGCTGTTCGGCAGCCTGCTGGTCGGCGTGCCGCTGATGATCGCGGTGCTCATCCATCGCTGGCCGCCCGACCCGGTCTATTCGCCGCTTAACGAGCTGGGCATGCTCTTTGCGGGCATCGTCCTGCTGGCGACCGGTTTCGCCCTGCAACTCCGCTCGACGACGATCGTCGGGGCCGCGCTGATGATGGTCTATCTGGTCTCGTTGCTGCTGTTCATCCACGTGCCCAACATGGCCAAGACCGCCGCGTTCTGGCTCACGGTGGGCGGCGGCGCGATCCTTGTGACCGGCCTGGCGTTGAGCATCTACCGCGACCGTCTGCTGACCCTCCCCGACCGCGTCCGCCGCCGCGAGGGGGTTTTCCGGGTGTTGAACTGGCGATAGCAACAAAGAGTTAAATATCCATCTGCGCACGCCTGTGTAATGTGAAAGTGCGCACCTTCATATTACAACACAGGTAATAGTAATATCACTTCGCGGACGTCCACTAAGAAGAAAAGGTCGCTCACCTAGGGAAACGGCCATCAAATGTTCAGCAGACGATTATTCACCGTTCTTGCAATTGTGCTTGCCTTGGTGTTTCTATATTTTTTATTCGACCCACTTGGTATCATTTGGTTTCTACGAACCGGCGGCTGGGACAAGTGGAGCAAATTGATTCCGGGTCAGGTGGCAGATGACGGTTCTGTGCTGTTTCCGGTCATACTGAATTGGGACTTTGTTGACTTGAGCGTAGCACCGAAATCATCGGACCCATGCGTGCAGGACGAAGAGATTCGCATACAAGTCATCAACCCCCTTGGACAGTCACTTTCCGTCAGATGCGGCCGCAAAAATGCGGACGATACCGGGGTGAAGCGTGATACTCTTATCCACAAAGTGACAACCGATAAGATAATAGATGTTTATGAAGGATCGCTGACGGAGTTGCAATCTCACTGGATTCCGATTCGAGTAGAAAGAGCAGATGGCGGGAGTAGCCTGGACTTCCAACTTCGGATTACAGCCAAAACCGGCCGTTACAAGCAGAAAACAATTCCCTTCACGCTAGAAGCGAGATGGTGGAGCTACGGCCTATAGGCAAATAAACAGGACTGGTCTAATTAAGGCGATAATTAGAGGCCATAATTAGACCTGTCCCGCTTATGATCATGTCCGTTTATGTTCATGTTGGTCGGAAGAGGGGCCGGGGGTGAGGGCCGCCGATCGCAGACCATGTTGCCTTGCGGCACGCCCCGATAGGATGCAACTCTGTGGCAGATAATCATTTACAGCAAGTTCCACAGGGCCAGGAACTTCTTGTCCGCGGCTGCCGTCATAAATGTCGGTGTGGACGCCCAGCTATTAACGTAGCGCATATTAATGGAGCCATTGAGATGAATCGAACGCGAATCTGTATGCTGATCGGAGCAATAACGCTCGCGAACACTCTTTGCACGGCAACAGGAGAAGCCGCAACGCCGCCTGCCGAAGCCGACCGCCAATCGGTTGATTTCGCGGTGAAGGCCGACGTTGACTTCGCCGTGAAACTCTACGGACAATTGTCGGCCGACGAGAAGCATCGTGGCCGAAACTTGTTTTTCTCGCCCTATTCCCTTTTCACCGCGTTGACGATGACCGCCGAAGGCGCCAGGGGCAAAACGGCCGCTGAAATGGGCCAGACGCTCTGCTTTCCGGATGCGGCAAGAAACGCCGGCCCCGACGCTGCCGCGAAGCCCTGGAACATGGGCGTCCTGCACATAGGCATAGCGGGGCTCGACCAGCGCTACAATGCCCCCAAAGCTCCCTACGAACTTCGCTCGGCCAACGCGCTCTGGGGCGAACAATCGCACCCCTTCCTGAAGTCATACGTTGACACGATCGACCGCTATTACGGGACCGACGGGCTGTTTGACGTCGATTTCATCCACCACCACGAGGCCGCCAGATTACGCATCAACCGGTGGGTCGAGAAGCGGACCGAAGAAAAGATCAAAGACCTGGTGCCCAAGAAGCTGATCGACGACGCCACGCGGCTGGTGCTGACCAACGCCATTTACTTCAAAGGTGCGTGGATAGAGGTCTTCGACGAGAAAGATACGAAGCCGGCCGAGTTCACCGTTTCGCCGGGCAAGAAGGTCGAAGTTCCCATGATGTTCCAGATGAGAAAACACCCCTACATGGAAGACGGCTCGCTGCAAGTTCTCGAGCTTCCCTACAGGGGCGACGAACTATCGATGCTGATCGTGCTGCCGAAGGACGCCGCCGGGCTGTCCAAGCTGGAACGGTCTCTATCGTCGGAGCAGATCGGCCGATGGATGGCCGACTTGCGCCCGCGGAAAGTCAACGTGTATCTGCCCAAGTTCAAGTTGGAAAGCAAGTTTGAACTGCGTGCGGCGCTGACTGCGTTGGGCATGAAGCTGGCGTTCTTCGATTCCGCCGATTTCTCGGGCATGGACGGCATGCGCGATTTGTGCATCTCGGCAGTCGTACACAAGGCTTTCGTCGACGTGAGCGAAAAAGGAACCGAAGCGGCGGCGGCCTCGGCGGTGATAATGGGACGGTCCGGGGTGCCCAGACCGAGCCAGAAACCGGTGGATTTCCGCGCCGACCACCCCTTCTTATTCGCCGTTTACGACAACCAAAACGGCAACATCTTATTCCTCGGCAGAATGATCAATCCGGCGGACTGATTGCCATAGTCTGCCAAGACAGGGGCATTGTATTTACTTATCGCTTCTGGGACGGAAAAGGGGGGGGGGACGGAAAGGGGGCAGGACGGAAAAGGGGGCATCATTCATTTCTGTCTTCCTACTCTCCCATAATCAGTGATGTCCGTGCGCCGTGAATGCTTGTGTATTTTAGCAGGTGAAAGTCCTGCCTGGGAAGGGTCGCTTGCCCAGTAGCAATCGAAGCGGCGGAGGAGGCAACAAATCCGTCGGAGCCTTCGATGTAAAGGGTCACTTGGTGATCCCGCGAAGATGTAGGCCGTAACGCAAGTGAACGCTCGATGAGGCCTCGAAACGATTGATGTGGAAGCCGACCCGTCGGACATTCGGGGAAGGCCAGCATGGCAAGGGAAGGGAGCGACAAACGCACCGCGCCATTCCACCGGGGTAGAGACGACGGCATGCATCGAAGGAATGCACAGGAAGCACGGGAAGCCGACGACGACAGCCGGGGAAACGGCAACGGGCAGCCCGTGAGGGTCAGGCCCGGTCGCGTCGGTGGCGGAGAGGCTCGTAGTAGCGTTGAAACCGGGTAATGCCGGTGGAGCAAAGGGGCCTCACTTCGGGCGCGTTGTCGGAAGGGACAAAGGGATTGCGATTGGCTTCGGCCTAGCAACACAAAAGGCCCCAAGCGTCCCGGAAGCGACTTTACGGTTCGGCGAAGGTTGCGCCACAGGCGTGATCGTGGGCTTGACGAAGAAACCCGTCGGAGAGCCGGATGCGGGAAATCCGCCCGTCCGGTTCGATGAGCGGGAGGTGGAAACGGAGCATGGCAGACGGATATTGCGCCACACAACGGGGAAACCCTGACACAGAAGTAAGCCGCAGCCTAAACCACCGCGCCACCTCTCGACTCTACCCTTTTCCGGCCGACCATGATCGCCGCCGCTGGCACAATCACCGCCGCGAGCGCGATCCGCTGGGCAAAGGGCAACCCTGTACCTGGCGGACGCGCTTGATTAAAGTCGGCGCGTACGTGCGTGAAACCACTCGCCGCGTGGTAGTGGAACTCTCATCGAACTGGCCTTACCTGCACCACTTTCAACAGGTCAGCCAGCGGATTCTCGTCCTTGCCGGAGCGGCTCCCAACAGCAGTTAGCCCCTGCCGACAACTTCCTCTGCCGCGCCCACCAGCTTTTGGCCACGGGGGGAAGGGGGCCTTGTGTCTTTCCACAACCCCATCGTCTCCTCTTGCCTCTTCCCACCGCCAGCCAGCACGAACAGACAGCGTTTACGAATAATCCGGGCTAAGCGTCCGTTTCATCCATACTTGTCGGGCATGTTGAGCGGTTTGTCCGTGGATGAGTTCTGTCTCAGCGAAGGGATCGCGAAGTCGACTTACTATCGTTGGCTGGAACGGCTCAAGAATGGCCTTCCCGAAGAGGTGGTCGAAGAGGACGAGTCACGTAAGGCGTCGTCCGACAATAAACTACCGATTTCGTTCTGTAGGGAACGCCCTCCGTGGCGTTCCGGGATTGACGAGAAAGGTTTTTTTTCGGCTCACAGAACGCCACGGAGGGCGTTCCCTACAGGACGTGCGAGCCCATGTAATTCGGTAAGTTATTCCCGGACAACGCCTAAGGATCGGCAAATTAATAACTGTCGCATTTCAGAAGGAGACAGTCCCATTTTCGTCGAACGAAAATTGGGACAGTCCCCCACGTATTGATTTGCCGGCCCTTAGCCCCGGCGTCCACGCCGGGTAAGATTCCCAATGGCGCAAATACCACTCATTCCCGGCGCGGACGCCGGGGCGAAACGGGTTCGCTGCTTGGATCACGAAAGCCGGTTTAGAAAATTCCGCCGCCGCTGCCGCCCGAGCCGCCGTTCAGACCGCCGAAGCCGCTGGTGCCGCCGCCGCCGCCGCCGAACAGGCCGCTGTAGCCTTGTCCGCCGGTGCCCCCTTGTCCGGTCGTGTTTGAGCCGGTGGAGGTATTGAACACGTTCACCTCGGCCACGCCGGTGAATTGCGGCTCGGCCGTGATGCGGACGTAGCGGCGATCGGCCGAGATCACGGCCATGGCCATCATCATGGCGCCCTCAGGCAGGACGGTGATGACCGGTTGGTAGCCGACCGCGCCGCCGAAGTTCGCCCCGAGGAGCTGTCTTAACTGATCGCCTCCTCCGGCCACGCCTTCGTTCCCCGCGCTTCCCGACCGCGACACGGCCATCCCCAACAGCGAGCGCGGATCGGCCGCGGCAGCCAGTTGTTGAGCGAGAATCTGCCGATTCAGAGCGAGCTGGCCTTTGACGTCGTTGGCTACTTGCTGTGCGAGGAGCGGTTCCTTGCGGCGGCCGTCCTTCAGATCGAACACGACCAACGCCTCGTCCTTGTTGAGATTGATCTTTTTGCGGACGTCGGAAGCCATTTTCGTGCCCAGGTTGGTGATGACCTCGACGTTGACCTTGCCGGTGGTGACTTTTCCCCACACGCGGCGGACCAACACCCGATACTTGCCGTCGAATCCCTGTGGGCAAACATACGCCTCGCTGTGTCCGCCGAAGCTGTCGCGTCCGGTCTGCGAGATTCCATCGCCCAGCAAAACGCCGCCGGAAGTGGTCCGGGGGTTGCGCAGCGAGCAGACCGTGCCGGCGGGCTCCTCGACGAGAAGGTCGACGTCCGCGTCTCCGGTCCAGGTGACGACGAGCACGCAATCGCGGCGGACGGCCTGGTCCAGTTGGGCCAGGAAGGCATTGGCCTCCTTGGTTTGCTTTTCGGCGCGGAGTTTGTCCAGAACTTCCTTCGAGACGCCCAGGCCCGCCTGCCACACATTGATTTGATCCTTCGGCCAGGCCTGGCTGAGAATGCCGAGGCTGGCCCATTTCAAACCGTCAAGATTGTTCGTCAGCCGCGCGACCTTCAGTCCGAGCATGTAAGGCTCGGGGCGCAGCGGCTCCAACCGGGATGCCTGGCGATAGACCTTCAAGGCCCGCGCGTTAAGTCCCATCTGCTCCAGGAAATTGCCCACCATCAGCAGGTCTTCGACGTTGTTGGCAAACTCGACGGCCGACATCACGGCCCGTTCGATCTCGGCCTTTGGCCGGCCCGCCGCCTCCATCGCCAAGGCCATCGCTTCGTACATCCACGGCTGCCATTGGCGGTGGCGCAAGGCGGCGCCGATCAGCGCGGTAACGTGGTCGTACTTCTGCTCGTTCATCAGCCGCCGAACGGCGTCGCGGACGGCCTTCGGCTGCGGTTCGTTCTTAGAGAAATACTCCTCCCAGACGACTTCCGGCTTGGTGTCTTTGGCGATCTCGATTTCGATCTTCGCGGGCCGTTTGTCGACGGCGGCGGGCTTCACGGCCGGGCGGACGCTGGCGGGGGCATTATCCAACGCGTTCACGTCGTCCTTGACTGAGAACGCCTGGAAACCGCCTTGGGGAATCTTGGGGAGCAGGTCGCGAGGCAGGTTAAACATACCCATGCCGCCACCCATGCCACCCATGCCTCCTCCCATGCCACCCATGCCACCCATCATTCCGCCCATGCCACCCATGCCGCCACCCATGCCGCCACCCATGCCACCCATGCCTCCCATCATTCCCATGCCACCCATCGAACCGGGGGGCGGGATCGGCAGCACCAGATCGGCCACCGGATAGACCTTGGTCGAGAGGCGCGCCTCGGCCTCCTCCGGCGTCGTTATCAGCAGCACTTCGTCCTGGATCATGTAGGTCAGACCCAGTTCACGAAGCATCAGCCGCAAGGCCGAACGCAGGCTGACCCCCTTCAGGCTAATGGTGACGGGGGAATCGGTGCCGATGCCCACGTCGCCCAGGGCCTTCGTGTCAATCTGGATTTCGATCTTGTGCATGTCTTTCAAGTAGTCGATCACGTCCTTCAAGGGCGTTTCGATGAACTCGAGTTGGGTCGTCGATTTCAGGGCGTCGTTGATCTTCTTTTCGGCCGGACCCTGTTTTGCCAGGTCCACCGCGCTGTACTTTTCCTTGCGGCGGGCGGTAAGCTGCTGCCATACTTCGGCGTCCGGGTACACGATCGGCGGCTCGTCGGGGAACGGAATGGCCGATTTCTCGACCTGATAAAGGGTGTCCACGACGGCCTTTTGCCGGGCCAGACGCAGGCCCATGAAGTCGGTGTAATAGCCGATCATCTGGGCTTGAATCATCGCCAGAGTGGTGGCCGGCGCGTTGGGCGCGAGTTTATTGGCCTCGTTGGCCGCAACCTCTTCCGCAAAACGGTAGCGGCCTTCGTCCATCAGCGAATCGAACCGCTCCATCAACTGGCGGACCTTCTCCTGTTTGCGCAACAAGTTCTCGCTCGCCAGCAGCCGCTCGCGGGCGGAAGCCCGATTCTCCTGACGTTGTTGCCGGGTGAATTCAACATCGACCCTGCGGCGGGCAGCTTCGCGCAACGCCGCCTGAAGCACCTCGACGAATTGATCGCGGACATCGGGCGCCAACGCCGAAGTCTGCCGGACCTCCTCCAGGCGGAGTTTCAGTTGCTGAATGGCCGAGTCGGGATCGACGTTCATGGTCGAGCGGGCCTGATTCAGCGTGTTCTGCACCTCCTTCTCGATCACCTGGGCCATTACCCGGCGGTCGTGCGCGAATTTTTCGGCCATCGTGCCCGCCGGCGGCTCCTCCGTCGCGGGACCGACCAGATTCAAGTCGTCCGACTTGCCCGCCGGCGCCGCCGCTTGGGGCGCGGGCGGAATCGGGGCGGGCAACGCCTCCGCGGCGCCGCCTTGCGCCGCTTGGTCAATGCGCCGTGGACGGCCAGGGCCTCCGGGTCGTTCGGATCGCGCCGCAACGCTTCCGAGACCAGCCGCTCGGCCCCTTTCGTGTTGTCCGCCGCCAGCGCCTCGCGGGCCAGCCGCGTCAGTCCGCGTACTCCGGCGCCAACTGCTTTTCGGGCCTCGACCAGGCTTTCGGCGCCGACCAGCGGCAAGGTGATGCCGCCGTCGGCCTTCGCCACGTCGACCAGGGTGGCCAGATAATTGTTGTTGTCGTCGGAAGGAACGCGCGGCACGTCGAAAGCGAACTTCTCCGACCCCGCCGGGCCCGCCGCCGTTAAATCCACCTTCAGCGGCTCCTTGCCCTTGAGCGTTCCGATCACGATCGTCTCACGGTCGCCCCGCAGGGGAGGCAGCCGTTTCGGGAATACTTCGCTCATGCCGGCCGGCCAGGTGACGGACGTCGGCCACAGCACGGGCGCGTCGGCCGCGGCGGCCAACTGCCGGCCACCATCCTCACCCTTCAGCAATACGTTGTCGGCGATCATGTTGCCGCCGCTTTGCACGGCCAGCGAGCCGAGCAATTGCGGGTCGGGACGCATGCCGATGGCAAAGCTGTTGAACGGAATCCGGGCGTCGGCCAATTTCGCCGAAAGTTTCGCAAACTCGACCGCTCCCAACAGGTTGGCGGTGCTGCGGCCGTCGCCGATGTAGACCGCCGACCGGGCGTTCTTCGATGCGCCGGAGAAACTCTCCACCGTGGCCTCGACCGCCTTCTGCATGTCGGTGGCGCCCAAGGGCACTCGGGCATCAAGCGTGGCGAGGGCCTCGGTCATCTCATTTCCATTGGGCGAGACGAACGTCTCTGTAATTGGGACGGCGTTCAGATCGACGGCCATCAGGCGGACGCGGTCGCCGGGCTGGAGACTCGCTAAAAATCCCCTCAACGCCTCCATCGACTTCGCGCGATATTCGCCCGTCTGGCTGGCGGAGGTGTTGAACAGGACGACGATGTCGCGCGGGCCGGCCGCCGGGGCAATCCCTTCCGGCTTCATGCTAAGCGCGAAGTAGTCGCTGCCGTCGGGGGCCGAAAATGTTTCCATGCCGACGGCGACAGAGTTCGGCGCGGCCGCGGTTACGGGTTTCTCGGACAGCACGCAGACGGCTGCCATCGCCAGCGGCAGGATGACCAATCGAACGAGACTTTTTTGGGACATGGTTTGACTACTCCGGCAAATCGAATTGTAAAGCGAACCCCGCAGAGGCTGTGTTCCGAAACACCCTCCGGGCACGCAGAGATTTTCCCATCTCATCAAACGGTAAACTCGACTACACCTATTCTACCCAAGTGGAAAGCGCTTTGCCAAGCATAAAGTACAACCCTCTAAAGTAGAATAGCCCATACTGCAAACCTTATGCCGACAATTCGCGGATGAGACGCAGGGGGCGGTGTCCCCCGTTGGCAGGTGTGTTTTGCGCCCCAAAGCACAGTATATATTGTCGCAAGTCTTTGGTGGGGTGAGACTTGCAAGGCCAGCTACGTATTGCCTTACGGTATAAGCGGCATAAGCATTGCCTTGCTGCCTGGCAGAGAATTCACGTCGATCGAGTCAATTCGATTCAGAGTGTAGCGAAACGACGTAGTGAAACCGACCAGCAGGCCACGCGAGAACTTGCTTGGCCTCGGCGTCCACGCCGGGAAAGAACCAGGGAATAACACGCTTATTGCTTCTCAGAAAAGTGTAACCGTTCACGGAGCGGCAGGGGAGTGGTCCATTTTTCGGCGGGAAAACGTAATTTCATCGATAATCCGTGGGCCGAAAACATGGACCGGTCCCCCTCCCGCCGCTCCAGGGGGACAGTCCCATTTTCGCGGCGGCAAAGCTCATTCGCGGGGCTACGTCCCTCGTGCCGCGAAAATTGGGACCGTCCCCTGTGAACGGTTACAGAAAAGTGATGTCGGGTGAAAACGTCCGCCGGCCGCGCCCGGCGGGGTAGACCATGCCGCAATTTCCCCCCGCGAACGCAGTCGCGGGGCGTTTCACTTCCGACATTATCGACCTGACACTCAACAACCCCGGCATCCTATCGCCACAACTACACGAATCGCCTCTCCGATGATCCCGCCGCGCTCACCTTCGATAGCCGGTGCCGGGCGGCTCGGCCAACACGTCGGGCCGGCCGTCGTCGGGCATCTCCAGCTTCGTCCCCGGCGTGATGTAATTGAAGTCCTTGCCGAGTACGTCGCGGTTCAGTTCGTAGATCTCGACCCACCGCGCGGCCTTGCCCAATTCGTAGCGGGCAATGTCGAACAATGTGTCGCCTTCCGCCACGGTGTAGATTCGACCCGAATGGCGTCCGTGCGGCATGCCCACCGTCGACGCGCGATTCCGCAACGTTTCCCGGCGGCTCGCTTTCGGACAGAGATCGGGATACGACTTTTCGAGTTGCGCGACGGTCGGCGTCACGATCAGATCGCCGGGCTTGAGCCGCCCCTCGTCGTCCACTTTGTCGCGGTTGTGTTCCTCCAGGGCCTTGAAATACGCGCCCGTTCCGTACAGCCTCTCAGAAATCGTCCAGAAGCTATCCAGCGGCTGCACCTCGTACTTGCCGTCGTTGCGCTGCGGCGGCGGATCGAACGAGCGCGCGCGGCCGCGGTGCGGCGGAGTGTTGTTCTCATAAGTTCGCGGCTCTGAACGAGGAGCGTACTCCGCTGCGCCATAGCCCGAAATCGGCTCGACCGGCGTCAAGCGGCCCGGCGAGTCGTCGTAAGTCCGATCCGGATGCGACTGTGCCGGTAGCGGCGGAAGGGATTGGTCGTAGTGCTTCCGCTCACGAGAGGAGGGTTGCTCGCGCGGCGGCGGGGAATCGTCATAACGGTTCCGCTCGCGATAGGGCGGCGGAGACGGCGGGGAATCGACCGCGGCAAAGCCGCTCGCGTCGGCGCGAGCCGGAGGAATTGCATCGTGACGCGGAACCGGGCTGGCGTGATGCCGCGGGCTGTCGCCGGCTGCGGTCACGCCCGGATCGGCAGGCCCGTGGCCGTGCGAGGCATCGTTGAAATCAAAGCCCGCCATGGGATCGGACGAATTTCGTTCATATCTGTTGCCCGGCTGCGGCTTGGGCGGTTTCGGCGAAGGCGGCGGCGAAAGCAGCATCGGCTTGTGATCTTCGACTGACTTTGCCTTGCCCTTGTCCGAAGCGAGCTTCCACTTGTCCAAATCGTTGTCCAACGGCTTGGGCGGCGTGGCCAGGGCCGGCTTTGCCACCACGAGCGTCGGGGCTTTTTCAGCGTGGCCTTTATGCTCGCCTAGTTTGGCGGAATGCCGTTCGTTCCGGTCCGCATCCGGTCGCTCGGCCTTGCCGGAGGTTGGGTCCGTGGCGAGGGCCAGTTCGTCGTTCGAGCCGGCCCTGCTAAGCCGCATGACCAGCACGCCGACGAAAACCAGCAACAGCACCACGATCACGGCCACGCCGATCTTGGCTTCCTTGCCCAGGCGCGACGGCTCCCGCGCAGATTCCTGTTCAGGTTCAACGGTTTTTTCTTCGTCGTTCATGTTATGGCCTCCATGCCAAAAACCGCCCGGCACAAGTGCCTGGGCTAAACGTAGTACATCCTCGTTCCCATGCTCCGCATGGGAACGCATTGTTCGGACGCTCCGCGTCCGTGCCGCAACCCATTGACGTTTAACATATTCCAGCCGCGCGGACGCGGAGCGTCCGGGCAGTGTGTTCCCACGCGGAGCGTGGGAACAAGCTGTTACGCTATCCGTTCCGCCACCCGCAGTTTCGCGCTCCGCGCTCGCGGGTTGGCGGCCAATTCCTTCTCGTCCGCCCGCAGGGGCTTCGGCGTCAGGACCTTCAGGCGTCCGTCGGCCCGAAAGGCATCCTTTGCCCGCCGATCCTCCAGCGAGTGAAAACTGATGACGGCCATCCGCCCGCCGATCTTCAAGCGGTCGGGAATCCGCCGCAAGGCAACCTCCAGCGATTTCAGTTCGTCGTTGACCGCTATCCGCAGCGCCTGAAACGTTCGCGTAGCCGGGTCGATTCTCTCGCCATGGGGGTTTTTCGGCACGCTGTCGCGGACCAGCTCGGCAAGCTCGTCGGCCGTTTCGATCGGCTGCTCGCGCCGCCGGGCGACAATCGCCCGCGCTATCCGCCGGCTGTATCGTTCCTCTCCGTAACTCGACAACAGTTGGGTCAAATGCTCTTCGCTCAACCGATTAACAAGTCTTTTCGCCGGCTCGCCGGACAGGGTGTCGTATCGCAGGTCCAAGGGCCCGCCGGCCGAAAAGCTGAATCCCCGGCTCTCGTCGGCCAACTGATCGCTCGATAGCCCCAGGTCCAACACCACTCCGTCGACCGCGTCGACGTCTAGCTGATCCAGCACCTCCGGCAGGTCGCAATAGTTTGCCTGCACCAATTTGACCGGCAATCCGGCCAGCCGCCGCTCGGCTGCGTCGATGGCGGCCGGGTCGCGGTCGATGCCGATCACCAGTCCCATCGCCGCCCACCGCTTCGGCCAGCGCCCGGGCATGTCCGCCGCCGCCCAGCGTGCCGTCGACCAGCACCGCGCCCGGCCGAGGGCTCAGCCACCGGACCACCTGATCCAACATCACGGGCACGTGAACCGATGACGGCTCGGTCATATTTCGTGTTTGTAGTCCCGGGGGGACTGGTCTATTTTTCGGCGATAATGTGTGTTTTGCGCGAAAAATGTCGGCCGAAAAATGGACCTGTCCCCTTCCCGCGGGGCCAAGGGGGACAGTCCCATTTTCGCGGCGATATGGTTCTTTCCTGGGGCAACGTCCTTCGCGCCGCGAAAATCGGGACAGTCCCCTGCGTCTGCCACGGTTCCCGGTGAACGAGTTCTAAAAAACACTCCACCTCGGGCGCTTCCTTGCGCCCGTAAGAGGTCGAGTGCTTGCGATCGACTTGTATTTGACGGCAAAGTCTCTCGCACAATCGCAACGGAAAGTCGTCCCTGGCTCTCCGTCCGCGAGAAAAAGTTTTCACCCCGGCTGAAGGTGAAAACCGGCGCCGACCAGGTGGCCTCGGATCGGCGCCGCAATTCTCGCGCGTGGCGAAACAAATCTCCCCTCTCCATTCGGGAGAGGGGCCGGGGGTGAGGGCGTATCGCATTGCCTGGAAGCCTCAGCTAACTGCAACACACAAATGCCCTCACCCTAACCCTCTCCCAGTGGGAGAGGGGGCTCTAGTACGTACGCTGTCTCCGTTCAACGAAAAGCGGCCTCCGCGATTTCGTCGTATCGGCCCTGTCGTTCGGCCAGATACGCCTGCCATCGCTCGGCGGCCCACAGTTCCACGTGGTCCTGCACTCCCAACAACACGACTTCCTTTTCCAATCCCGCCAGCTCAGCCAACTCCGGCGGAATGCGAATGCGTCCTTGCGAATCCAGTTCCGCCCTTTGCGCCCGGGCGTAAAACAACCGATTGTAAGTCCTTACGTCCTGACTTGTGGGCGAGGACTGGGCCAATCGCTCCGCCAACCGTGCAAACGCGTCCTCCGCATAAAGGGCCAGAGACCGATCGGTCCCCGGCGCTATGTACAACGTCTGTCGGTTGCCCGATTTCAGGTCCTCGCGGAGCCAGCGGGGAATCGCCACGCGCTGTTTCTGGTCGATCGTGCGGCTGAACTGACCGGTCAGAAGCATATATCACCACAATTCCCCACCTGGCCCCACGAAGCCCCAAAGATACCTATTAGCCAGGGCGGATGCAAGGCGGCTTTTCCGCGCAATTTTCTCCCTTCGATCAATCCGCTTTCCGTAGGTTCCAATCCTGAAACAACTTCCATCGAGACGCCAACGGCGCAAGTGGATTTTTTCTTTTTTTCTTATGCCTCCACCAACGATTCCCAGAGCAAAATTGTAGGGGGGACCAGCGAAGCGCAGTCCCACCAAGGTCGAGAAAATCAGTGCGTGGTGGGACTGCGCTTCGCTTGTCCCACCCTACGCCGGCACAAATTATGCCTCCACCAACGATTCCCAGAGCCTTTCATAGGCCGACACCATCCGGGAAATGTCGAAATTTTCCTCGACGCGGCGCCGGTTGCGCTCGCCCATTTCGGCCGCAAATTGGCGGTCGTTCATCAGCCTAAATATCTTTTCGGCAAAGACTTGCGAATCGCCGTAATGAACCGTCTGTTCCTCGCCGCCTGGGCCAAGCAGTTCGGCGACGCCCTCGACATCAGTGGCGACCACCGGCCGGCGGCTGGCCATCGCCTCCAGAACGACATTCGGCATCCCCTCCCAAACTGAGGGAAGGACCAGCAGATGGCACGCGGCGAATATCGCGGGTACGTCGGGCCGCCAGCCCGCGAAATGGACCCGGCCGCCGATTCCCGTCGCCGCCGCGGCCGATTCCAAGGGTGCCCGCAATGGACCATCGCCGACCAACAGCAGGTGGCAGTCTGGCAGCCGATCGAGCCACGCCGGGGCGGCCTCGATCAGCCATTCAACCCCTTTCTGCGCCTCCAATCGGCCGACGAATACGACCGCGCGGCGGCCGGCCCCGACGCCGAACTCGCGGAGGTCGGCCGGTTGTGGGGCAGGATACTTTTCCAGATCGATTCCGTTCGGGATTACGACCAGTTTTGCCGGCGATAGGCCGCCTCGATCGGCCGAGAAATCGGCGACCGACCGGCTGACACAGACGTAGCGGTCCACTAACTTCTGCGTTATCCGATCGAGCCAAAGATGCCAGGGGACTCCCCGCTCAGCGACGCGGATTCCGGCGACCACGGCCCCCACGCCGGCCCGTCTGGCGGCGATTCGTCCGACGATGTTAGCGTGAAAGAGAAATGTTTGGGCAATCTGGGGTTTGTGGGTTGCAAAAAGGCGGCGCAGCCGGCGAACTACCGCGGGGAATTGCCACACCCGTCGCCCGTCGAGAAAACGGACCTCGATGCCGGCCGCGCGGAGTCTCGGCAGGCAGGAGGTTTCTTCTCGCTCCGGACGCGGCGAGAGGCAGAACACGACCGGCTCAAAGCGGCGGCGGTCGATGCGAACGGCCAGTTCGGTCAGGCACCGTTCGGCCCCGCCGGCATCGAGTTCGGTAATGCACAGGGCGATCTTGATCCGCGACATGTTCTGAACACACGGGGTCTTGGGGCTTGGGTCTTTGGTCTTGGGGCTTGGGCCAAGACCTAAGGCGTTGTCCGGGAATAACTTACCGAATTACATAGGCGCGCACGTCCCTGTACGGAATGCCCTCCGTGGCGTTCCGTGAGCCGAAAAAAGGCCTTTCTCGTCAATCCCGGAACGCCACGGAGGGCGTTCCTACAGAACGAAATCGGTAGTTTATTGTCGGACGGCGCCTAAGACCTAAGACCTAAGACCAAAGACCTAAGACCGTAACCCTGCACCCCTGCAAAATTTTGCGCAAAATGCTTATACTCGTTTCCCGAGGGAGGGTAAAGCTCACAATGTCGGAAGTAGACAAGTACGACTACGAATTGCCGAAGGAATTGATCGCCCAGTCGCCGACGGTCTGCCGGACCGACGCCCGGCTGCTGGTCGTCGATCGGGGCCGCAACTCGTTGGAACACAGGTACATCCGCGATTTGCCCGAGTATCTCCGCGAGGGGGACTGCCTGGTGATAAACGACACTCGGGTAATCCCCGCCCGTCTGGTGGGACGCCGCCAGACCACGGGCGGCCACTGGGAGGGGCTTTTCCTCGAAGCCAGTCCCGACGGCCTGTGGCGGGTGATGTGCAAAACCCGCGGCAAACTGAAGCCGGGAGATTCGGTCACGCTGCTCAGCCCTGCGGGAGACGAAGACGTGCAACTCCAGTTGGCGGCCCGGCAGAGCGACGGAAGCTGGATCGCTCGGCCCGTGGCCCATGAGGACGCGCTGACGTTGTTGAGCCGCGTGGGCCGAGTCCCCCTACCGCCCTACATCCGCAAGGGGCAGATGATCGATAGCGACCGGGAAGACTATCAGACCGTTTACGCCCAAATTCCCGGCGCGGTGGCGGCCCCCACGGCCGGACTGCATTTCACCGCCACTCTGCTCGACCGCCTGGCTCGACAGGGCGTGGAGATCTGCACTCTCACGCTGCACGTCGGGCCGGGCACTTTCCGGCCGATCGCCTCCGAAACCCTCGCCAAGCACCAAATGCACTCCGAATGGGGATGCGTAGGACAGCAGACTGTCGATCGGATCGCCGAATGTCGCCGCCGCGGGGGACGCCTGGTGGCCGTGGGCACAACTTCGGTCCGGCTGCTGGAGACCGCCGCGGCCGGCGGCGAATTGATGCCCTTCACCGGCCACACCGACCTGTTCATCAGGCCTCCCTACAAGTTCCGCACGATCGACGCCCTGTTAACCAATTTTCACCTCCCCCGCACCACGCTGTTGGTCCTGGTCCGCACGTTTGGCGGCGACGAACTGATTAGCCGGGCCTACGAAGAGGCGGTCAGCGAGCAGTACCGATTTTTCAGCTACGGCGACGCGATGCTGATCTTATAGCACTGATTGTGGTGCAGGCGTCCCGCCTGCCGTCGTAAGATGCAGGCGAGACGCCTGCACCACAAAGAGAATGTAGCCAATTTATGGTAAGGCCATTCCAAATCCGGCAAAAACGGTGCAATCCCTACCGTCGCTCTGCCGATACGTGATACAAGCGCGTAGCAGCGCGCCCTCGTCACCCCCACATTTGAGTGGGACGATGCGATGATCGGCGCAACTTATTTCCAGGAGCCAGGCAACATGCAGATCAAGGTATACGTCCCCAAGGTGATTGAAATACCCAGTGAGTACCTGCCGGCATTGGCCAAGCGGGCCGCCGATAGCCTGGGCGAGCGGTCGCCCGAGGTCTCGGCAACCCGCGGGCACCTGGTGCGTCAGGCCGTTCAGGATGGGTTGCTGCGCGAGTTTGACCCCCTGATCGGAGAAGACGGCACGGTGGATCTGGTGTGCGATCCGGGCATGGAAATCCCGCTCGAATTCGACCAGCGAACGCTGAGCATCGCGGAACTGTTGGACGCCCTGCAATACAAGCAGAACTGGCCCGACGTTCAGGCCGCCAACGAAGCGGCGTAAGTGAAGGCAGGCGACAGGTGCATCTTTGCCCTTGAAACTGCCGGTTTAGCAGCCGCCGGCACGGCGGCTTGCAGCGCAACCTGGGGCCATCGTACCGACGGCCGCTAAACGATCGCTGTGGCGGTCATTTTCGACCATTATTCCGCCGCCGACCGCCCTCTTTTCTCGGCTTTATCCTGGAGGATTTTCACCTCCAAATCGGCGCGTGTTTTGTGTGCCCATTGTTCCAATTTTGCGCACCACTCCAGGCGCTTTCTTGTCGTGCAAAGGGAGGTCTCCGACGCCCTGTTCCCTGCTCCGGTTGGCCATTTGACGCACAATTGCCGCCAAATCGAACAGACGGAGGGAGAATTGATCGAGTTTCAATGGATCGTAAGGCCGGAGAGTCATGTCCATTATTATAAGCGAAATATGATCCGTTGTCTAGCAAGAAAGTGCTGATTATTCAGTAATTTCCTCCAGTGAAATGGGGCATAAAATGGCATAATATGTCCAAAATAATGGTTGTAAATGTGCGCCATTTATGCTAGTCTGCCTCTCGTTAAATCACTTCCGAAACCCTTTTATATGGGGGGCACCATGTCCGAAATGCCCGAGATTCCCGCCGTTGACCCCTGGGACGCCTTCGTGATCGACGGCGATGCCATGGAACCGGAACCTGAACCAGGCGACTTTTGGGGGGAGCTGGACGATGATTGCGACAACCGTGATTGACGAAATCCGTCGGATGTTGAGCGAAGGCCGTCTCTCGCAGCGAAAAATCGCCCTCCGCTTGGGCGTGAGCCGGGGAACGGTCAACGCCATCGCACAGGACAAGCGTCCCGACTATTCCGCGCGGCGACGCGAAGAGAGCGACTTCATCCCGCCGCGGGGCAGACCGCTGCGTTGTCCGGAATGCGGTGGGTTGGTGCAAATGCCGTGCCTGCTGTGTTACATTCGCACACGGATGAAGACAAACCCGAAGCCGGCCGTGAGTCCTTGTCTATCCAGTCGTGGAACCACCGCAACAGCGAGCTGCGGTTGATCGTTCCGACGGGCCGTCCGTCGTCGGTAATCACCACCCCGCGGATCGAAACCCGGCAGAGGAACTCGTAGATCACCCGAACCGGCGTATCTTCCTCGTAGCAGATCACGTTCGAGCGCATCACGCTCGAGATCGGCCGTTGCCGGCACTCCGGCGAGACCATCACCGCCATGAGGTCCTTCTCGGAAAGGAAGCCGGCCAATCCGCCCTCGGCATTTAACACGGGCGCGGCCGGAATGCCGAATTGGAGAAACAACTCGGCGGCTTTTTCGATCGTGTCCTCGTCCCGCAGGCAGACCGATAGCGGGGCCATTACGTCGCGCGCCAGCTTCCCCTTGAAGATCGCGTCGTGTTCGATCGGGCAACTTAGCTTCGGCTCCGCTGCGTCGGCCAGTGAAGTATGGCGGACGACGCGATCGCGGCCGATGCGCTTCGCGCAGAGCAGGGCCTGGTCGGCCAGATCGACAAGCTCTTCCGAGGTTTGGGTGTCGTCGCGGGATTGGGCCACGCCGAAACTCCCCGTGACGGCCAGGTAGTTGCATCCCGCGGGAATCCGCAGCGAGGCCAGCCGCGCCCGGGCGCGCTCGGCCCAGGCGGCGGCGTCGCTCTCCGTGGTGGCCGGCAGCATGATGCAGAACTCTTCGCCCCCATAGCGCGAGACGGTGTCGCTGATGCGGCAGTTGTCCATGAGCAATTCCGCCACGAACTTCAACACCGAGTCGCCGGCCGGGTGTCCGTGAACGTCGTTGACCTGCTTGAAAAAATCCAGGTCCACCATCACGCAGCTCAGCGGGCTGTGGGAGCGTCGCGCCCGGTGCCATTCCTTTTCCAACGCCTCGTAGAAGCTCCGCTGCGTCAGCAGGCCCGTCAGCGAATCGGTATGGGCCATCAGGCTCAATTGCCGTTCCAGTTCCAGAACTCGCGAACTGGACTTCATGCGGGCCAGCAATTCGCCTTCCGAAACCGGCTTGGTAAGGAAGTCGTCGGCCCCGTTTTCCAGTCCGGCGATCATTTCCGACGGCGCGGTCAGGGCGGTCAGAAAGACAATGTAGACGTAGTGCGGCAGGAGCATTTCCCGCACCTTCCGGCACAATTCCAGGCCGTCGATGTTGGGCATCATCCAGTCGGTGATGAGAAAGTCGGGGCACTCCAATTCGATGGCGTCCAACGCCTCCCGGCCGTCGGTGGCCGTGCGGACCGAGTAGCCCGCCCGCGACAGCCATCGGAACAGGAGACGCAACAACGCGGGGTCGTCGTCGACCAGTAAGACCTTGTAGTCGGCTGGCGTCATGTCTCGAAGTGTGGTGCGTGCCGTCTGCCCCGCCGGCAATGTCTCTGTCTCGTACTCTAGTTATAAAAGATTAGCTCGGTTTTGGGAGTGCGCCGGTCCGGCCGGCAAAAAACCAGCGCGACGGCAATTTACGGGACCATTCTGCCAGGGCACCCTTGCATCTCCCGTCACAATCCCTCCGCTCGGCGGACAATCACCGGCAGAACCGGCACGATCGGAGCGGGGCACAACTCAGTAATGCCAGGCAGAAGGTGTCACCGATTGTCCCTAGCGCGGCCGCTGGCCGCAACCAATCGATGTTTTGGGTCTTAGGTCTTAGGTCTTGGGGCTTTGTGCCAAGACCTAAGACCTAAGACCTAAGACCCAAGTCCTGTAGAAGTTTTTCACGATGTTTGAGGTTAGTAATACAGCCCCCCCTGGGCAGACACTAGGCAATCTGCTATCCTGCCGGCTGTTGCCATATTCAGATATGAAGGATCGAGCCATGAAAGTATTGATTGCCGACAAATTGTCCAGTGAAGCGGTTACCGCGCTGAAAAAATTGAACTTGGAGGTCGAAGTTCGCAGCGAACTGACCGCGGAAACGTTGCCCGCCGCGATGGCCGACGTGGGCATCCTCGTTGTCCGCTCGACCAAGGTCAAGGCCGCGGCCATCCAAGCCGCGCCGCAGCTTTCGCTGATCATCCGCGCCGGAGCGGGCTACGACACCATCGACCTGGCCGCCGCCAGCTCGCGGGGTATCTACGTCGCCAACTGCCCCGGCAAAAACACCCTCGCCGTCGCCGAACTGGCCATCGGCATGATGGTGGCCGCCGATCGACGAATCGTCAACGCCACCACGGCGCTCCGCAACGGAAAGTGGCAGAAGAAGGAATACGGCAACTCCCGCGGCCTGGCCGGCCGAACGCTCGGCGTCATGGGTTTCGGCGCCATCGGCCGGGCGGTCGCCCAAAGGGCCCGCGGCATGGACATGAAGATCATCACCTGGTCGCCGCTGGACCTGACCGCCGAAGAGGCCGAGGCCATCGGCGTGGGCTACTACAACACGCCCGAGGAGATGGCCGCCGACGCCGACGCGGTGACCATCCACATGGCCTCGAACGCCGAGACGAAGCACATCATCGGCAAAAAGTTTCTCGACGCCATGAAGCCCGGCGCGATCCTGATCAACACCTCCCGCGGTCCGCTGGTCGATACCGCGGCGCTGCGGAAGGCCGTCATCGAGAAGAAACTCCGCGTGGGCCTGGACGTTTTCGAGGACGAACCCGCCGGCGGCGAGGCCGAGTTCCTCGACAAAGAACTGGCCGGGCTGGTTACTTGCACGCCGCACATCGGCGCCTCGACCGATCAGGCCGCCGAAGCCATCGCCGCCGAGACGGTGCGGATCGTCGATCTGTTCCTCAAGACCGGCCATCCGGCCGGCACGGTAAATCTCTGTGCCCGCTCCTCCGCGGCTTATCGGCTGGTCGTGCGCCACCTGAACCGCGTCGGAGTGCTGGCCTTCGTCCTCGACGGACTCCGCGAGGAAGGCGTCAACGTTGAGGAAATCGAGAACACGATTTTCGACGGCGCCGAGGCCGGCTGCTGCTCGATGCTCCTCGACCAACAGCCCTCCGAAAAGCTCCTCGAGTACTTCCGCGGCAATCAAAGCATACTCCACGTGATGCTCAATCCGTGCGCCTAAGGGCCGGCGGATCAATAAGTGGGGGACTGTCCCAATTTTCGTTCGACGAAAATGGGACTGTCCCCTGTTAACGGTTACAATAATCGGTTCTACGCTCGTTCCCGAGACCGAGGCAGCCCCCGACGGATTTACTTCATGTTGGTAACCAACCCACGGATAACAGATTGATCCACCGTCGCGTTGATAGCTCCCCGCGTCTGCCGGATATTGATATGCCCATGACCCAATAGTAAAAAATCACAACACGGC
This sequence comes from uncultured Planctomycetota bacterium, assembly GCA_963733145.1. Taxonomy (GTDB): domain Bacteria; phylum Planctomycetota; class Planctomycetia; order Pirellulales; family Thermoguttaceae; genus JAHIKV01. The sequence continues at coordinate 376,012 of CAVTCJ010000005.1, forward strand.
TCTTGACAGGTCCAACCATAACAGCCGCTGCGCGGCAACCCTGGGCTATCTTATCGGAAGCCCTTCGGGCTATTCGGAATAGACTGTAAAACCGCGAAATATCACAACTTAAAAACCGGACGATCTCTAACCCGGATTATTCATAAACGTCATCCTGAGCGCAGCGAAGGATCTCCGATGCGCCGCAAACAGCCCAGATTCTTCGCTGCGCTCAGAATGACGATGTTCGTTCGTGTTTATGAATAATCCGGGCTAACTCGCTGGGCGATTGTCAAACGACCCTCCAGGTCGAATTCTCCGCGGTTTTCGTGGTTCCACCAATGCAAAATGTGCGCAACAACAAGGTGTGGACGCCGGGGCTAAACGGCCGATACATTCCAATTTCGTGACGGTCGCTTTATCACGAAATACCGGCCTTCGGCGCCGAGATGGGCAGCCGCAAACAGAAGGTGCTGCCAACGCCGACCGTGCTTTCGACGCTGACCGAGCCGCGATGGGCCAGGGCGATGTGGCGGACGATGGCCAGTCCCAGCCCGGTGCCCCCCAATTCGCGGCTCCGGGCCTTGTCCACGCGGTAGAACCGCTCGAAGAGCCGCGGCAAGTGCTGGGACTCGATCCCGCAGCCCTGGTCCTGGACGCGAATCACCAGTTCGTCCCCCTCGCGGGCGGCGCGGACCTCGACCGCGGCCTCCGCGTTGCTGTACTTGACCGCGTTGTCCAGCAGATTGACCACGGCCTGCTCCAGCAGCGCGGCGTTGATCTCGGCCGTAAGGTCGGCGGGGCAGAACAACTCGATCTTGACGCCTTTGTCCGAAGCCTTCTTCTCGCACATCTCGACGGCCGCCTGGAGCACCCCGCGGACCGACTCGGGCGCAAGCTCGATCAACTGCTCCTCGGTTCCCCGCTCGATGCGCGACAGCACCAACAGGTCGCCGATGATGGCGTCGAGGCGATTCACCTGCCGGAGCATGATTTGCAGGAAGCGATGGGCGTTTTCCTTGTCCTCGTAAGCCCCGTCCACGAGAGTTTCGATGAAGCCCTTGATCGAGGTGATCGGGGTCCGCAGTTCGTGCGACACGTTGGCCACGAAGTCGCGGCGGACGTCCTCCAGATGGCGCAGCCGCGTAATGTCGTGCAGCACGACCAGCACGCCGATCTTTCCCCGCTGCGAATCGTGCAATACCGTTCCGTGGGCGCTGACCCAGCGGTCCCGGGCGCCGCGGATCTGCAACTCGCCATCGACCGGCGCGGGGCTGGCCAACGCCGTTTCGATGAACTCCAGCAGGTCGGCCTTGCGAATCGCTTCGTAGACGCTGCGGCCTTGCAGCCGGGCCGGCTCCTCGCCCAGCAGCGCCCCGCAGGCTTCATTCAGACTGAGAATCGTGCCGTCGTTGTCGATCGCCAAGACTCCTTCCTCCATGCTGGAGAGCATTGCTTCGCGTTCGTTCTGTTGGCGCAACACCGTCCGGATGCGCTCGTCCAATTGCTCGGCCATGCGGTTCATGGTCTCGGCCAGGGCGCCGATTTCCAGGGAACCCGTCACGCGCAGCCGATGGCCGAGATCGCCGGCGGCGAATTGTTCGGCGCCGGTCTTGATCTCTTCCAGGGGGCGGCTCATGCGGCGGGAAATCACCAACGTTACCAGCGCGTGAAGCAGGATCCCGATCAGGGCCGCCACCACCACGTGATTGCGCACCCGGCGCAGGGCGTCGTACAACTGCGTGAGTGGGAACGAGGTCCGCACCACGGCCAGCGGACGACCGTCGCGGGGGATCAAAACGGCGACGTAAATCCGGTCCTCGCCCAAGGTTGCGCTGTGGCGAATAATCCAGCCCTTGCCCTCGGAAAGGGCCTTGCGGAATTCCGGGCGGTCGCGATGGAGTTCCATCTCGGCGGGGTCGGCGTTCGGATTCGCCGATCACCTTGCCCGAGGGAAGGATCACCGTAATCCGGGTGTCGCTCGACCGGCCCAGCTTCTTGCACAGGGCGTCGACGCGATCCGCCTGATTTGTCGCCAGCAGTTCCTCGATCGGCTCGGAAGCCAGCCGCGCGGGCCTCCAGGTCGATTTTCAGATGATCCGTGTAGAGTTGCTTGACCACGTCGCGGCCGTACCAACCGATGGAGAGCAAGACCACCACCGGCACCCAGAGGTACGCGATGAAGAGCCGCCACCAGAGCCGTCTTCTGAGCATCAACTATTCCTTGAAGCGGTAGCCCACGCCGCGCACGGTTTCGATGTAATTGCCCACCGCGCCGAGTTTTCTCCGCAGGCCGACGATTTGCACGTCGACCGCCCGATCAGTGATAACATAGTTGTCGCCGTGGACGCCGTCAAGAATCTGCTGGCGGGTAAAGACCCAGCCGGGACGCTGCGCCAGGAAGTGCAGCAGCTTGAATTCGGTGGCCGTCAGTTCCACGGGCCGGCCGGCGGCGGAGACCTCGTGCCGGCCGGGATGGATTTTCAGCCCGCGAATCTCGACGATCTCGCCCTCCAGCTCCATCTTCCGACACTTCCTGCTCGGCCTCGGCGCGGCGCAACACGGCCTGGACCCGGGCCAGCAACACCTTCGGGCTGAAGGGCTTGGTGACGTAGTCGTCGGCCCCCATGTTCAGCCCCGAGACGATGTCGTGTTCCTCGCCCTTGGCGGTCAGCATGACAATCGGGATCGAGTCGAACCGGGGGTCGTCCTTCAGCCGGCGGCAGACCTTCAGCCCGTCCACGCCGGGGAGCATGATGTCCAACAGGATCAGGTCCGGGGTATTGGACTCGACGGCCTTCAGGGCCTCTTCGCCCGACGCTACGCCGGCGATCTGATAGCCCTCCTTCAGCAGGTTGTAGCTCACCAGTTCGCGAATGTCCTCCTCGTCTTCGACGATGAGTATGGATTGTCTAATCATGCTAAATCTCCTCCCGGCGCGAGATCATGTTGCCTATTCTAATACAAATGAGAGTGTCCGAAAATGGACTATTTAGTTTCTGTTGCGGATTGTAGGGTGGGACAAGCTTTAGCGCGGTCCCACCATGATTTTCGCTGTTGCTGGTGGGACCGCGCGAAAGCTTGTCCCACCCTACGCGAGCTTTCCACAACAGGAACTATTTAGCTTGCCGTGAATACACGGCGGGCCAAGCGCGGAAAACTCCGGCCCTGCCCCCAGTGTGTTCGCCGGGCTAAATAGCCGCCGATTTTTGGGACAACCCCGCCTAATAATCTAACACCGCCGGGTTAGGATTCGATTAGAATCTGGTGAGGATTCAGCAAAGTGCCGGCTAAAGAGTACCGGCCGAAGGGATCGAGAATCTTTACTTCGGATGTTTATTATAAGTCAGATAAGTAATGCAACTGTTTAGCGGCCGACGGTACGTCGGCCAGCAGCGGAACACGGGCCGTCGTACCGACCCCAGGGGGACAGTCCCATTTTCGCGGCGGCAAAGCTCATTCACGGGGCTACGTTCCTCGCGCCGCGAAAATTGGGACAGTCCCCTGTGAACCATTACGCGGAGCACCGTCAACAGGTGCTCGTCCTTCTGAATGGGAAACGACTTGAAACGGCCTTGGTAAAACGGGCCAGTGCCGGCCGAGCGATGCGCCGCATGCCAGCGTTGCGTGTGCGTCACGGTCAGCCAACGCATGAACTCCGAGAGGTCGCCATCGCCGCGCGGCCAAAGCACGCAGTGCCAGTGGTTGGGCATCGCGCACCACGCCAAGACCCGCATCGGCAGCCGGGCCTTCGCCTGCTCGATCACCTCCTCAAAGGCCTCGAAGTCCCGCTGCTTGCCGAAAATCCGCGTCCGCCCCACGGCTCGATTGAGCACGTGGTAGACATATCCCCCGGTCGAAACTCGCAATCGTCGTGGCATGAGCAGAGACTACCATTTTCCACCGAAACTGTCAATATAAAGACTCCCGACCCCTTTAGCGGTCCGGAGAGCTACCAGCGCTCGATTTTCAGGCCCGGGATCGCTTGCTGCAACTCGGTGATGCCGGCGTCGGTTGTCTTGCTGTCCTTGCCCACGTTCAGTTCTTCGAGGTGCGACAATCCCTTGAGATGCTTTAGACCGGCATCTGTCACGTTGGTGCCGGTGATGCGTAGTTCATGCAACTCTGCAAGCCCGGCGAGATTCTCCAAGCCGGCGTCCGTCACTTTCGTGTGTGCAATGTCCAACCCCCTGAGATGTGACATTTCTCCGAGATGCTTTAGCCCTGCATCGTCAATATCGGTTTTAGAGATTGACAAGTCGGATATTCGACGGAGACCTTTGAGGTGATTCAACCCTGCGCTAGTAACCTTTGAGTTGTCCAGGTTTAGATAGACAAGGTGAACAAGACCTTCGAGATGTTCGAGTGAGTTGTCATCCACGCCGGTGCCTGCTAAAACCAAGCTTCGCAGTTGCTTAAGTTCTCTCAGATGCCGTAAACCTGGGCCTTTAACTTTTGTTTCGCCTAGATTAAGTCCCTCCAGCTTCGTGAGCGACCCTAGGTGCTCCAATCCGGCATCGGTAATGTTGATGTTGCAAAGTCCTAGTCTTCTGAGATTTATCAAACCACTAAGATGTTTCAAGCCATCGTCGGTCAATTCGTCGCAATAGGTAAGATCCAATATATCAAGCTGCGTCAGTTGTTCCAGATGTCTTAATTCCGCATCGCTCACCGGAGTGAAGCCGAGCTCGAGTTTCTTCAGCTCCCGCAGCTTACCCACAAGTTCTAGCACCTGCTCCAAGTCTGAAATTTTGCCATCAGTGAGATTGACGCAGAGCCTGCCCGCAGATTTCCCAGAGGGATCGTTTTCAATAACAACCGTGCCGCCCATCGCCATAATTCTGGCGGCGGCATTCATGTCGGGCGCGGCATAGCAACCGCCACACGACAGCAACTGGAACACCAGAAGCAAAATGAAGGCATTTCTCATTTGTATGTCTCCTTGATAGAACAGGGTCCCGCAAAGCGGTCGGAAGTCGTTTTCAAAGCCGTCATGGGGCCGGCTCCTTGGACCACAGCTTGAAAGTCCGCCGCCTTACGGAACAATCGCATCCGTCCCGCGTCCCGATAGAGCACTTGGTACACCAACCCGCCTGCAGTTGCACGAATCCGCCGTGGCATGACAACAGCATACCAGAAACCATATTCTTGTTAAAGGAAACGACATCCGACCCCTTTATCCTTTTCCTTTATCCTTTTTTATCGGGGTTCGCTGAACTGCACTTTCTGGCCTTCCTGGTAGCCCTTGATCTTGATGAAAACGTAGCTCGTATTCTCGCGATTGATGCGTTCGGCCCGGGCAAGCGTTTTCTGTTCGGCGGGCGAAAGGGGGCGGCCGGCCAAATGAGCGCGGCATACCTCGGCCAACCGCAACGTCAGCGGGATATCGACGAACCAGTCGCCCAAGCTGTAGAAGCCGTCCCACTTGCCGTACTCTGCCTCGTGGAGATCCTCCTGGATCGCGCGGATCAAGACCATCGCCGTGTCGAGTTGGCCGAGTCTTTCCGCCGCGGGCAGCTCGGTCGTAGCTGCTTGGGCAACCGCCAGCAACATCCGATTGGCATGCAGATGCAGCCGGACTTGCGTGAGCACGTGGGCTTGGAAGAAGTTTCGCCGCGGCTTCGGCACGACGGCCAGCGCTTGCTCGGCCAACAGATTGGCCCGTTGCCAGCGCAAGTCGGCCTCACTGCAGATCTTGACTACCCGGGCGGCATAAGCCTTCGTGCCGGCGACTTTCAGATAGTCGTAGCGGACGCGCGAGGTCTCGTCGTCGTGAATCGTCCGCAGCAGCAACTCGCGGGCGGACCATTGTTGGAACACGTCGGACATATTGTCGTCTTCGCCGCTCCCGTAGCTCGCCGGAGCGTCGAAATAGGCCCTGTAATACCGCACGAGCGCCGCCGCGGCATCGTCGCCGAACTCCTCGCGCGACCAGCGCGTCAAGAACTCCTCGGTCGCATCGGCGGCCGAGCGGACCCACGGCCGCGCATCCCAGGCCAGCTCCATGACCGCGCGCGTGGTCATCACGTGCGGGCGGATATTGGAGGGATTGAGCAGCATATACCGCGTGCCGCCGGCTTTGACGGCGCGTCCCAGTTCGCGGGCGATGCGGTCCACCGGCACCCGCTCGGTCAGGTTGTTGCCGTTTCGTCCGATGACTCCGGTGTGATAGTAGACGCCGTCGCCGGGGCCGATCATGCCGCCGTCGTCGATCATCCCCCGGCCGTTGTCGGCCCAAACGCGAATCACGCCCGGCGGCAACTTGAGTGCTCCGTCCCGCAGCAACCCGCTCCCTTCCATCCAGCTATTGAGAATGAACACCGGCGGCGGCTCCGGACGCTGCTTCCGGACGATCTCGATCTGCCGATTGATGGCCTCGCGGATCATCTTCGCGCGGCCTTGTTCGTCCTTAGGCGCGTCGACGATGTCCTCCCAGAAGGGTCGGTCGTAGCGGCCGCGCAAGCCCAACGTCCAGATCACCTCCTGGTTCGGGTCATATTGCGACACCGCACGTCGCCACGCCGAAAAGAGCCGGTCGAGGCTATAGGGGACTTCCTTCGGCCACTGATAGACGTTCAGCCCCAGCGGTTCGTTGTGGTGTTGAGTGATAATCAGCCCGCGCTCGCCGGCGGCGCGGACTTGCGGCTCGTAGGGAAACACAAACGTGTTGGGAGCGATCATGTCGCCTTTCAGCCGCAGCAGCGCTTCAAAGATGTGGTCCCACGTTTTCAGCGAGATGCCCGTCTTGTCGGCCGTGCCGGGCCGCCACGCGGTCAGCAGGTCTTCGTCGTTCATGAACCAGCCGCGATAGTGAAAAGTCGGCGACGGCGGCTGCTCGACAAAGTCGGCCGGCACGGCGACGCTTTGGCGGCGCGCGGGCGGATTGTCGGTCCACCAGTAAAGCGGATCGACGTTCAGAAAGCGCCCGGAAAACTCATAGACGGCATAGATCACACCGCGGACGTCGGAGCCGGTGAGCACGACGGCCTGTCGCACGGGCTTGCCCGGCCAGGGATCGGCCACCGCCTGGATGCGCAGCACCTCCCAGCCGGTCGGCCGCGGGACGGCTGCCGGCAGATGATGCGAGTAAGTAACGGCGATTACGGTGCCCGACGCCTCCTCGGGCTTATCGACCACGCGCACGGCACGGCCGAACACGGCCTCCAAATCCCGCGCCAGATCGGCGGCGGCCTTGCAAATCGGCCCGGGCTCGCGCGGATCGACCAGCAGCGTCACGTTCGAGTCGATCACCACCTGCGCCGCTGCGGGCAGGCAAAGAATGGCCAACAGAGCCAGAGTTGCAAGGATTATGCTGATCTTTCTCATATCTGAACCTCGATAGTTGAGTAGGTCAGGCATTCCGCGCCTGACGGCTTGATTTACTCGGAAGAAGCTACCATCAACCTGGTCCGCAATGGGGAACTCTTGGCGGACGGTTGACTCATCCAACTTGTGCGCAAATCTTTTCATGTGAAGCTACCCCCTTTTCTCATTCCCCTTCCTCCGCTCGATTCGCTGGACCTCTTTCTCGAAATCACTTTCAAACGCCCGATCTTGTCTGACGCGAAAGACCGCGTATTGCTCTTCGGCGAGTCGTTTGGCGACCTCGGCGGAAACGAGGCCGGCATTGGTCAATACTTCATATTCGTTGAACGCCAGGAACGCGTCCAGTTTGGCGGCCCAATCGGCCATTCGCATCGGGACTTGGCGGGCCGCCTGGTTTTCGGCGTAGTCCAAGTACATAGTGACGATCCGCTCCAATTCCTTGATCTCCTCCTCGATCAGATAATTCTTGGCGATCGACACGTCGCTCTTGTGGATTTTGCCGCGGGGAGCGTCTTTCCAGGTGGTCAACCCCATGCTCGGCTTCGCGGCGTCGGCCCGTCCGGCGATGATTTCGGCTGCCATCTGGCCGGTTACGGCCCAGTGCAGTTTGTTCTGGACGGTCTTGAAGAACGTCTTGCTCAGGTCCGCGTCCTTGTCGTAGTCGATGCTGCACTGCTCGTAGATGTCGGTGATTTTGAGATAGAACCGCCGCTCGCTGGCGCGTATCTCGCGGATGCGTTCCAGAAGCTCGTCGAAGTAGTCCTTGCCGAACCGCCGGTTGAGCTTCAGCCGCTCGTCGTCGAGCACAAACCCCTTGACGACGAATTCCCGGAGCGTTTGGGTTGCCCAGATGCGGAATCGGGTGGCCTGGGCGCTGTTGACCCGATAGCCGACCGAAATAATCGCATCCAGGTTGTAGAACTCGATTTCCCGTCTAACCTCGCGGCTGCCCTCCTTCTGAACTCTTTGAATTCTTCTAAGAGTTGCCTTCCGGCACAGTTCGCCCGCGTCGTAAATCTCTTTCAGGTGGTAACTTATGGTCGGAATCTCCACCCCGAACAGCTCGGCGATCTTCTTCTGGTCGAGCCAAAAGGTCTCGGATTCATGGAGCACCTCGATCCTGACAGCCCCCTCCTGGGTCTGGTACAGAAACAGCTCTCCTTCGTTGTGTTGTTCGGGGCTTTTCATGCGTTCACGCCCTTTTGGTTATCCAACCTTTCCCCGCCGCTTCGCCACGGTCCGGTAAACAGCCAGTACGTTTTCCAAAGGGGTGTCGGGCTGAATGGAGTGGCTTGGCGCGAGGATATACCCGCCGCCGGAGCCGACTTCGTCCATCAGGCGGTTGACTTCGGCCTCGATTTCCGTCGGGGTCGAGCGTTGCAGCCATCCCTGGACGTCGACTGCGCCGTGCAAAGCGATCCGGCCGCCGAACTCCCGCTTCAACTCGTAGGGATTCATGCCCACGGCCCGCGGCTGGATGGTTTGCAGGGCGTCCATACCGCATTGGATAAAGCGCGGCAACAAGGCGCGGCTCGACCCGCAGCAGTGGTGCGACACCTTGGCGCCGTAGCCGTGGATCAGATCGAACAGTTCCTTCTTCTTGGCGGCGAAATACTTGTCGAAAGCGGCCGGCGAAATCGACAGGCCCCGCTGGCTGCCGAAATCGTCGCCGCAAAGGACCAGGTCGATGCGTCCGGCCGCGGCCTCCAGGATGCGCTCGACGTGGGCCATGTAGAAGCGGTGCCGCCGCTCGACGAGGTGCAGGTAGACGGGATCGCCCAGGGCGATGTCGAGGAACACCTGCTCGACTCCCCGGCCGAAGGCCACGCCGTTGATGAAATCCTGGACGTGGGTCCCGCCCGTGATGATAGCCAGGCCGGGATATTTTTCGCACAGGGCCGGCAGAGCGGAATAGTCGAACCAGTCGGGGTTCGGCCAGGGAAACTTCTCGGCCTCTTCGACGGTGGTCCACGCCGCGTAGGGCAAGCCGACCGGTTCGGCATACTCGCCGTACTCGTTCGACAGCGGCCGGCGACGGATGCCCCACAGGTTCGTCGAGGAGCCGTCCGGGTAGCTTGCCGGCGGCGGGCCGATGTAGGGAGGATTGACGTAACGCAGGTCGGTCCCCAACCGCCCGGCGACGCCGCCGTCTTCGAGGGCCGAGGCGCTGCCGCCCATCGTGCCGCTGATGCGTCGTGGTTCACCCAGGCCGAAATGCCGCAGCAGCGCTTCGTGAATCTCCGGCGTGGCGTAGTAGTCGCAAGGCGTGTAGTCGGGTTGCGTATGATTCAACGATGCTTGCACGCGCTCGCGCGGTGTCATGACCATCTTCAGACTCCTATCGGATGTCAACTGGCTTGTCGGCCTCGGTGCGCGGCTCGTCGTCAATGACCATCGGTTCCAGCCGCGGCAGCAGAAGTTGAATGAACCCCGTGGCCACCAAATACGACGAGCCGGCGATGATGAACGGGATCAGGTAATCCTTCTCGCCGTAAACACGTTCCGTCCAATCCAAAATGTAGCCGACCAGCGGAGCCAGCCAGAGCATGCCGATACACCCCGCGGTGCCGCCAATGCCGACGACCGAGGCAACGGCCTTGCGCGGAACCGTGTCCGATACAATCGTGTACAGATTCGCCGCGAAGCCGGAGTGCGCGGCAGCGGCCAGCCCAATCAGCAGCACCGACACCCACAGGTTGCTTATGCGGGCAACCGTGACGACCGGCAGGACGGCCAAGGCGCAGACGAGAAAGGCGGTTTTGCGGGCCACGTTGACCGAGGCCCCGCGGCGGATCAACCACGAAGAAAGCCCCCCGCCGCTGATGCTGCCCGCGTCGGCCAGCAAATAAACCACCAACAACGGCCAAAAAACATGCTTCAAGTCGATGCCGTGGTTGTTCTTGAGAAATTTCGGCATCCAATACAGATAAAACCACCATACCGGACTGGCCAGAAACATTCCTATCGCGAAGGCCCAGGTCTGCCGATAGCGCAGCAATTTAAGCCAAGGAATCTGTCCGGACGGATCGGGCGGATCGCGGCGGATAATCGCCAGCTCGGCCGGCGAGACCCGCGGATGCCGCTCGGGACGATCGTACATCATCAGCCAGAAAATCAACCACACGAAGCCCAGCGCTCCGGTGACGAAGAAGGCGGCCGGCCACCCCCAGCCCAAACGTACGACGATGAATTGCGCGACATAGGTGGCGATGATGATTCCCACCATGCTGCCGCTGTTGAAAAGTCCGGTTGCCACGGCGCGCTCGCTTTTGGGATGCCAAAGGCCGATGGTCTTGATGGCGCCGGGAAAGTTGCCGCCTTCGGCCATACCCAGCGCGAACCGCGCCGTGCTGAATCCGATCACCGACATCAGCGCCGGCGTCAGGCCGCCCAGGACCGTGCCGGCGAACGCCGCGTTCCACCACGGCAAACCGTGCGACACCAGCGGCGCCACCAGTCCGTGGGCCACGGCCGCTATGCTCCAAACCACCACCGCCAAGGTGAATCCTCTGCGCTCGCCGAGCCAGTCCATCATCTTGCCGGCAACCGTGTAGCTGATGGCATAGGCCAGCGTGAAAACGGTCACAATAAAGCTGAATTCCTGCTCCGTCCAATGATATTCGTCCGTCAGCGTCGGACCAAGAACCGCAAACACTTGGCGATCAACGTAGTTGATCGTCGTCGCGAAGAACATCAGGGCGCAGATGACCCAGCGATAATGGGTGCGTCGCCCTTCCGGGAGATCGGCGGCCGCTGCCGGGCTTTGGGATCCTACTTGAGTTGTCTCCGACACGATGGATTGGTTCCTCCCATTCTTTTCGACGTCTTGCCGCTCCGATTGTCCGACTGCGACGTCGCTCTAGTGCCGCAAACGGGCTGAATTGACGGGTGCCACGGTTGGCTTGTCCAACCGTGTTTCCCGCACTGCTGGACCAGCCAGCAGTGGCACCCAACGTGTCAATCGAGGTCGGTTGAGGCACTAGGCGCGGCCCGCATCTCGGCTGATTTATCCCCGCGGGTTATCCGGCAAATCGGTTTTCCATTATACAGTCTCCCCGGGTGGGATCACAAGGAGGTAAGAGCGTCGGGAGTCTTTACTGCGGATGTTTGGCCCACGGCCGGCCGCGCGGACGTAGCGTGGATTGTAGTCCCAGCCGCTTCGCCGTCCGCGCCTGCCACGCCGCCTCGCCAAACGGCGCACCGCGCACCACCGACCGCCGCAACGCCTCCAACTCGGCCTCGGTTTGCGGCCGCTCGACGTGTTGCCGCCAACGACGCGGCAAGGCCAGCGGCCCGGCGTCCACCAGGCCCGCCTGGTTGCCGTGTCGGCGATGCCACAGACTCGACCACCGCCAGGCGTCCGCCTCCTCGACCAGCTTTGCCCGCAACGGATTTCGCTCCACGTAGCGGAGCACCGTCAACAGGTGCTCGTCTCTCTGAATGGGAAACGACTTGAAACGGCCTTGGTAAAACGGGCCGGTGCCCGCCGTGCGATGCGCCGCGTGCCAGCGTTGCGTGTGCGTGACGGTCAGCCAACGCATGAACTCCGAGAGGTCGCCGTCGCCACGCGGCCAAAGCACGAGGTGCCAGTGGTTGGGCATCATGCACCACGCCAAGACCCGCATCGGCAGCCGGGCCTTCGCCTGCTCGATCACCTCCTCGAAGGCCTCGAAATCCCGCTGCTTGCCGAAAATCCGCATCCGCCCCACGGCTCGATTGAACACGTGGTAGACATACCCCCCGGTCGAGACTCGCAATCGTCGTGGCATGAGCAGAGACTACCACGTTCCTCCGGTTTTGTCAATCTAAAGACTCCCGACCCCTTTAGCGGTCCCTTTATCGGTCTCTGTAGGCATCTTATTGAGGCTTGTCGCCAGGAGCCATAATGCAATTCCCCCCATAAACGTTCCCACGGGGAATGCAACGCACATAAAAATGCCGCCCCAAAAAATGCGCTTTGCGAGCCCCCGAAGGGAAAACACCACTTCTTTTTGCTATCGTCCAGTGCAAAAATACCCCTATAGGAAAAAGTAAGAAGCTGCACGATGTGGCAAGTAGACAAATAGAAATCATTTCGGCTGTTGCCTGTGGGTTGGCGGCAGTGCCGGCATTGAAAGTTTCAATCATCCCAAAAACAACGACCAGAATCCCAATCATCCAACTTAGCGTGAGCACAGTTGCAAGAGTCCGCAATAGAGATAACGTTAGAACGCACGCAAAGGGGTCGGAAGTCGTTTTTGAAACCATCATGGAGCAGGCTCCATGCGCGGCCGTCCTGGCGGACGAAAAGTCGATTCCAAATTATAGCGTTTGGCCGTCCGCCGCGCCCAGCGGTCGCTTCCGAACGGGCGACCGCTTTACGGCGACGGAATCAAAGGAAATAGTTGAGGGGTTGATTCACATATAAAGACTCCCGACCATGTTACAACTCCAAGTGAACAAGGCGGATTCTCAGGCTGCCATTGCCTGGCTCGCAGACCACATTATTCTACCGCAGATAGGGGAGAGAGGGCAACCTGGAAATTTCCTATTCGGTCAGGACGGGTGCAAGTTGTGCTTTGCAGGGGCGTTGCGCAGGGCCGTTGTCGCTTTTCAGCACCAGCGGCCGCTCATCCGCGGACGGCGATGAAGTAGGCCACCAGCACCACGGCCATCACGTACATCAGCCATTTCACGTCGCGTCCCTGGCCCGAGAGCAGTTTCACCAGCGGATAGGCGATGAACCCCAAGGCCAGCCCGTCGGCGATGGAAAAGCTCAGCGGGATGCCGGCGATAATCAGCAGGGCGGGCAGGCTCTCGGCGTAGTTGTTCCAGTCGATCTTCGCGACGTTCCGCATCATCATCGTCCCCACGACCACCAGCGCCGGGGCGGTGATCGGGCGATAGCTGCCCACCATGTCGACGATCGGACTGAAGAACAGCGCCGCCAGGAACAGGGCCGCGGCGCAGAGCGCGGTCAGGCCGGTGCGTCCGCCCTGCTCGACGCCCGCGGCGCTCTCGATGAAGCTGGTGACGGTGCTGGTGCCCAGGGCCGCGCCGGCCACGGTGCCGATGGCGTCGGACATCAGCGCCTGCTTGGCCCGCGGCAGGCGGTTGTCGCGGATCAGCCCCGCCTGCTCGGCCACGCCGATCAGCGTGCCCAGCGTGTCGAACAGCACCATGAACAGGAAAATCAAAATGAACGGGGCCATCGCCGCGGTGAGCGGATTGACCAGGTCCAGCTTGAAAAACGTCGGCGCGATCGACGGCGGCGAGGAGACGATATGATCGGCCACCGCGAAGTTTTTCAGCAACATCGAGTCTTTCACCAGCGGCGCGTCCATTACCCGCTCGCCCAGCAAAGGCAGCCCGTACTTCAACGCCAACGAGAACAGCGTGGCCGCGACGATGCCGAGGATGATCGACCCGCGGACCCGCCGGGCGTGCAGCGCGGCGGTGACCAGCAGCCCGAGGAAAAAGACGATCAGGTCCGGCGAGTCGAAATGCGTGTTCAACTTCCATATTCCGACTTGCTTGTCGCGCAACAACAACTGGGCGCTGTCGAAGCCGATCAGCACGATGAACAGCCCGATGCCGATGGCGATGCCATTGCGCATGCTGGGGCTGATGGCCTCCATCAGTTTTTCGCGGACGCCGAGCATTGAGAGCAGGAGAAAGAGCACGCCCGAATAGAACACTACGCCCAAGCCGATCTGCCAGGAGGTGGTCGAACCGGCCGTGATCTGAGCGGCAAAGACGGTTCCGGCGATGGGCAACAGCGAGCCGACGAAGAAGAAGTTTTCGCCCATGCCCGGCGCCTGGGCGATGGGGTATCGGCCGTAGAGGCCCATCACGGCCGAGGCCAGCGCGGCGGCGAGGCAGGTGGCGACCATCACGGCGCCGAAGTCCATGCCCGTGTCGATGTTGAATTGTCTGCCGGAAAGCACGCTGGGCTGCACGACGATGATGTAGGCCATCGTCAGGAAGGTGGTCAGCCCGGCCAGCAGTTCGGTCCGCACGGTGGTCTTGTTTTCCGAGAGCCGGAAGAGGCGGTCGAGCATGGGTAGCTCCTTTGCGACGCGTACATCGTCATTCTGAGCGCAGCGAAGAATCTCTCGTGGAACGACAGCTCAAGCGAGATTCTTCGCTACGCTCAGAATGACGGATAGCATTTACGACCGCAAGCGGCTTGCGGATATTAGTATGCAATTCTCGACGTTTGAGGACAAGCGGGTTGTTCGCGGCGTTAGGGGGACATACCCCGGCGGTCGATTTCGCCTTGTCAGCCAACGCGGGCAAGTTAAAATGCAAAAGATGGATGATTCAATGCACAATGAGTTGTGGGCCCAGCCGGAGATCATCCAGGCCGAAATCGTCGATATGGCATCGGACGGACTGGGTGAGTGGCGGGAAGTGCGGCCCGTGCATCCGCATCGCCGCCGTCTATTGCCGGCGCTGCTATTTACGGCCACCTGTTTGAGCACCATTCTGGCGGGCCGAATCATGTTCGGCACAGTTGACGGCAGCGTTTTCGCCGCCCTCATGGCCCTCGTGGCCGGACTGAGTTACGCCGTTCCCGTAATGACCCTCCTGCTGTGTCACGAGATGGGGCATTTCCTCCAGGCCCGCCGCTACGGGGTCTATGCCAGCCTGCCTTACTTCCTTCCCGTGCCCGTATCGCCGATTGGTACCTTCGGCGCGGTGATCGCCATGGAGCCGCGGGTGGGCGGACGCCGGGCCCTGTTCGACATCGGCATCAGCGGCCCCCTGGCGGGACTCGTGCCCACGCTGATCTTTCTCGTCGTCGGCCTGCATTACTCCCGTTATGAGGTCCCCACAGGGCACAATTTTATCTTCGGGTATCCACCGCTGTTTCAATATCTGGCGACCTGGATTTTGGGTCCTATGCCAGAGAACTGCGAAGTTGTGTTCCATCCGATGGCCTTTGCCGGCTGGGTGGGACTGCTGGTCACGTCGCTGAACCTGATCCCCATCGGCCAGCTTGACGGCGGACACGTCCTCTATGCCCTGCTGCGCCGCAAGGCACATAAAATCTCCAAGATGTTGTTGGCAGGGGCTTTCCTGGTGGTCATCTTGGATTGGAATACGTTGTGGAACTGGTCCTTGATGTTGATCCTCTTGATTTTAATCGGTCCGATCCATCCGCCCACGGCCAACGACGAGGAGCCGTTGGGGACCTGGCGGATCATTCTCGGCTGGCTGACCCTGGCGTTTATCATCGTCGGCTTCACGCCCGTGCCGCTGCGTTACGTGCCGTATTAGTATCCGTTCCGTGTAGGGTGGGACAAGCGAAGCGCGGTCCCACCATGATTTTTGCCGTTACTGGTGGGACTGCGCTTCGCTTGCCCCACCCTACGTTCTTTACGCCCGAGCCGTTGCGTTACGTGCCGTATTAGCGCGAAACCACCAATTATAGGGGGTATTCTGGTCGGGAAAAGACGGAAATATGGAAAGCATGGGGAAATATGGCGGAAACTTGACGCCCGGCGGCGCCGCGATTATCATCAAGGTTCAGGGACTACTGCCGGAGCCGCCTTATGTGCATTTGGAATAAGATACTTGTCGGTCTGATTTGCCTCGCTGCGCCGTTCCTCTTTTACATGTCGGCGCGGATGCTGAAAACCGATCAAAATTGGAGCGGAGAGGCCGCCCGATTGACCGAGGATCTCAAGAAGGCGAATACCGAACACGAGCAGTTGATGGAGGGTGTGGAGAAACCGGACGGAACCGTCGAACCCGGGCTGCGGCAACTGCGGATCGAATTGCACAGATTGCTGGTCGATCGCCGCCGGGCCTGGGCGAATTGCATTCCCAGCATCAAACTGGGCAGCGACACCGCCGAAGTCACCTTGACCATCGACGCGCCCGCCCCGCACGGCATCGCCGACAAGACGGTGCTCTACGCCTTCGAGGAGCCGAAGAAGGAAGAGCCCGGGGCGAAACAGAAGGGGGAGAAGCCGGAGAAGCCGGAGAAGGGACGCTATCTCGGCGAGTTCGCCGTCACCAAGCAATCCGGCAAGCAAATCACCATCGTGCCCACTAAGAGACTGACGCCGCGGGAGCGCGACAAACTCGCCCAGGCCGAAAAGGACAAGAACGCCTGGAGATTGTACGAACTGATGCCGCAAGACAAGCGGTACATTTTCGCCGCGCTGACCGACGAGCAGAAGCGGTCCTTGTTGCCGGCCGCCAGCGTGGATGAGTATATCAAGGACGGCAAACCCGCCTCCCCGGACGATGTGGCGGATCGGGTGGTCGACGGCAAGTACGTCCGTCAACTGCACGACTACAACATCCTCTTCAACTCCGAATACGAGCAAGAGACTTTGCTGCGGGATTCGATCGAGGCGGCCACCCGCGACAAGAAGCTCATGGACGACGCGTTGGCCCTGGGCCGTCAACAGGAAGAGGCCTGCAAGAAGGACATTGCCTCCGCCACCGAGGACCGCGCAAAGGATTACCGCGAGCGGGACGTCGTGGCCGCACAATTGAAGATTCTCCAGGAGAAGGTGGCCGCCATGCAGGCGGCCGTCGCACGACTAATCGAGTGGAACCGGGCCATGGCCGGCCAGATCGCCAAGTTCCAGTTGGAGGCCGCACGGCGCATCGACCGGCGGACCCAAGCCATGGCCCGATCCGATTCGGGGAGGCCGTAACGGAGTGGGCATCTACGACCGCGATTACTTCCGTCCGACGCGGCCGCCGCCGGTCTATTCCTTTCTCAGGCCGCGATCGATCGTCATTGCGCTGATCGTGGTGAACGTGGCCGTGTGGCTGGCAGATGCGCTCTCGCCGGTAACATCCGTCGATCCGCACACCGGAAAGGTCCTTGGCCGCTGGTTGAGCGATGCCATGGCGGTCCACGGCTACACGCTCACTACACCTTGGCTGTGGTGGCAATTTCTCACGGCCGGTTTCGCCCACGCACCGAACTTTCAGCACATCCTCTTCAACATGTTGGTGCTCTTCTTCCTGGGGCGCGACGTGGAGGATCATTACGGATCGAAGGAGTTTCTGCGTCTCTATTTGGTGATGGTCGTGTTTTCGTCACTGGCGTGGGCGGCGGTCAGCGACCTGACCGGTTCCGCCTCACAGGGAATGTATGGGGCTTCGGGGGCAATCACGGGTGTGGTGGTCCTCTATGCGCTGAACTTTCCCCATCGCACGCTGCTGCTGTTTTTCGTAATTCCCATTCCCGCTTGGGTGGCCGGTGTGATATTCGTCGTGATGGATATGCTGGGGGCGTTCGGCCTCCCCTACAATTCAAAAGTGGCGTTCACGTCGCACTTGGCCGGTGCGGCCTTCGCCTTCGTCTATTTCCAGCAGCGCTGGAACTTCAGCCGCCTTACCGAAGGCCGCTTCACGGGGCTGGGCTCGATCTTCCGCCGGAAACCGCGATTGAAGGTCCACAAACCGGAGCCGGACGAGGATAATGACGACGACATGACCAAGGAGGTGGATCGGATCCTGGCGAAAATCACCCGCGAAGGCGAAGCCAGCCTCACCGCCAAGGAGCGACGGACCCTGGAAACCGCCAGCCGCGAATATCAAAAAAGGGGCAAGGGCGGAAAGTAGAGTGCGTGAAACGCACAGCGCCCTGCCGTGAATGTCGATACGGCCGTTGCACTACGGTGCTCGACAAGTCGGACAAGTCCGACAGGTCCGACATTTTTTTCTCCGGCGCGTTTCACGCGCCCTACGGCTTTTTCGGCGGGGGCCGGTTGTCGCGATTGAATCCGCCGCCCCGGCGATGCGGCCCCTGCTGCGACCTGGTGTGCTGGAGGAACATCCGGCGCAACTCCCGCTGCATGTCCTCGGGCGACATCCCCAGCAGCCGGTCGCGCTGCTCGCCGTCGAGTTCCTCCTCGAAGAAGCGGGCCAACCGTTCGTCGTCGAAGCCGGGCGCGCCGGGTCCGCCGCCGAACTGGCCCGGACGCCGCATCCCTTGCCGCAACCAACCGGCCGCCATTTTCCACTGCGCCGCCGGCGGCACGGACTCCAGCCGCTTTCGCGCCGGCGGGCTCAACTGCCCGCGGAGCAGCTTCAACTCCGCGTCGTTCATCATGGGCAACGGTTTTTCATCGTCGGCCTCGCGCCAGCGTTGAAAGATCATCTCGTAGACCATCCACCGCCGCGTCCGGGGGTTGTTCAGTTCGGCGAGGCGTTTTCGTTCGGTGTCGGACAACGATGCGAGGAACTGTTTTTCGTATTTGGCGGCATAGTCGAAGCTCCATTTCCGCAGCTTCGCCAAGTCGTCGTTTCCGAGCCGCCCGCCCCCTTCGTGGAGCCGTTCGTCTTCCAGCCGCTTTTTGATCCATTCGACGCGTTTTTGGGGATCCATTTCGGTCAAGTCCGTGCGGCTGTACGAAGAGAGCGTTCTCAGCCAGTCGCAGTAGCGTCGCATGACCGCCCGGAGTTGGTCGGCGTCCGGATCGGTCAGCAGCGCCTGGTGCAGTTGCTGCATAAGTTGCCGCTCGTCCGGCGGCAGTTCGGCGAATCGCACCGCGACCTCGCGGAGCTGCTCTTCCTCGTCGGGGTCCATTTTCTCCACGGTCTCGCGCCGTTCCGCCAGCGGAGGATCGGCTTTCTCGGGCGATTCGCCGGACGCCGCGGCGTCTTTGTCCAAAAACAACCCTTTGTCGCGGAGAAGGCGGAGGAAGGCGACGCTCTCGCCGTGCCGGTACTCGTCGAAATGTTCGAGCAGGGGTAGATTTTCGAGCAATTGCCGGTTTGGATCGGGGACGAACAGGGCCGCGGCGGCAAAGCCGGCGGCCGCCGCCGCAATCAACAGCCCCGCGACAGTCAGCCGCCAGCGCCGCCGCCGCCGGGGCGCTGCGCTCTTTTCCCGTTCCACCTCCTCGCGGCCGGCCACGGTCACCATCTCCAAGGTCGTGTGGATGAACGGCTCGCCCACCGGAACCGTGTCCAGTTCGTCCAACAGGTCCCAGGTCCGCTCCAAGGATTGCAGGCGGCGGCGCAATTTCGGATCGGTGGCCAGCAAGGCCTCGATGCGGCGGCCGGCCTCCGCGTCCAGCTCGCCGTCGAGATAGGCCACCAGTTCTTCGTCCGGCAGGGCCGAGGGGTCGGCGGAATGGTTATTGACCGTCATCGGCGGCCTCCCACGACGGACTCGCACCGCGGTCGAAGTATGGTTGCAGCACCTCGCGGAGGTTTTCCCTGGCCCGCCACAGCAGCGACTTGACGGCCTGGGGCGAAAGCTCCATGACCTCGCCGATGTCGGCGTAGCTCATCCCCTCGAACTTGCAGAGCAGGACCGCCATCCGCTGCCGATCGCTGAGCGCGTCCAGCGCCATCCGCACGATCTCACGGGCCTCGGCCTTGTCCAACTGCCGGGAGGGCATCTGGCCGCTGCTGGCCTGCAACATCCGGTCCAGCGGCCGGGCTCCCATCGGACCGCTGTCGCGGGTCTGCAACGTCACCTCGTGCCGCCGCGACTGGTCGCGCAGCGCGTTGGCCGCGGCGTGGTTCGCAATGGTGTACAGCCAAGTGGAAAACTTGGAGCCCGGCTGGTAGCGGTCCCGCGCGCGGTAGACGCGCAGGAACACCTCCTGCGCCAGGTCCTCGGCCTGCTGGTGGTTGCCCACCAGGTGTCTGAACAGCGAGACCAGCCGGCCCTGGTATCGGGCGACCAACTCCTCGAACGCGGCGGCGTTGTTGCCGCGCACCTCGAGCATCAATCGCACGTCTGGATCGAGGGCGTAGCGGCGGGCGGATGATTCGCTGACTACCACGATTTACCCCGTCTGGGAAAGCAGGCCATTCCCTTCCAGTTTATCATACGCGGCCGTCAAGAGCTATCTGCCCTGGCCCCGGCGGGCGGGGGCGGGTAGACTGGGCAAGCGGCGATCGCGATTGACGAGCGCATTCGGCCATTCCCAATTCGGCGGCGTTGCCGTTTAGGATCGGCAAATTAATAACTCCAGAAGGGGACAGTCCCATTTTCGTCGAACGAAAATTGGGACAGTCCCCCACTTATTGATTCGCCGGCCCTTAGCGGCCGTCGGCACAACGGCCCCGTTCCCGGCGCAGAACCGTCGTGCCGACGGCCGCTAAACAGAGGTTGTCGTAATACAGCACCGATCACACGGATATTGATTCTGCTCGATTACAAACATCCCAAAGCAAACACCCTCCCGTGCTTCCACGACTTCGACATTTCGCACAATCCACCTTGGGGCTCGGCCTGGCCGGAGCGGTGTTGCTTTGGGCGGCGTTCCCCCCGCTGGACCTCTGGCCCTTGGCCTGGATCGCGCCGATTCCCTGGGTCTGGGTCATCCGGCGGACGCAACTCGACGGCCGGCGGCCCTACGCCGCGTTGTGGACGGCGGGGTTCTGCTTCTGGATGGCGGCCCTGCACTGGCTGCGGTTGCCCGATCCGGCCACCAGCATCGGCTGGGTCGCCCTGTCGCTGTACTTCGCTTTCTATCTGCCCGTGTTTGTGGTCCTCTCCCGGGTGGCGGTCCATCGGCTCCACGTTCCCGTCGTGCTGGCCGCGCCGGTCGTCTGGACCGGGTTGGAACTGGCCCGTGCTCACTTGCTCTCCGGCATGACGATGGGCAGCCTCGGCTATACGCAATATCCCTGGCTCGGGCTGATCCAAGTCAGCGATCTGGGCGGGATGTACGCCGTGAGCTTCGTAGTGATGTTCGCGGCCGCCTCGCTGGCGACGATGATTTCGATGGAGGGGCGGCGCTGGAGCTTTTGGCCGCTGCTGCCGGCCGTGGTCGTGCTGGCCGGCGCGCTGGTCTACGGACACGTCCGCATGGCCGGAAACAACACCGTCGCCGGCCCGGAAATCGCCCTGATTCAAGGCTCGATCGACGTCCAGATGCGCTATGACCCCGACATGAAGGGCCGCGTTTTCAAGGAGTATTTCGAGCCTTCCCGGCGGGCGGCGGCGGAACATCCCCAGGTCGATCTGATCGTTTGGCCCGAGACCATGTTTCTCGATCCGCTGGTGACGTTCGACCCCGGCGCCCCGCGGCCGGCGGACTGGGAACAGACCCAGGCGGATACCAAGCTGGCGATCAAGTGGTTGGCCAAATCGCTCGGCAAGCCGCTGTTGTTGGGCATCGACCGGTATCGCTTCGCCGCCGACCGGCCCCGCTGCTACAACTCGGCCGTATTTGTCGCCCCCGACGGCCAAGTGCTGGACCATTACGAAAAGATGCACCTGGTGCCGTTCGGCGAATACGTCCCCTTTGCCGACCGCTTTCCCTGGCTGCAAGGGCTGACGCCGCTGCCGATCAGCATTGACGCCGGCGAGCGGCCGGCGGCGTTCGGCCTGAAGGGCTGCCGCATCTCGCCTAATATCTGCTACGAAACCGTGCTGCCGCACGTGATCCGCCGGCAAGTGAACACCCTGGCGGCCGAGGGCCGGGAACCGGACATCCTGGTAAATCTGACCAACGACGGCTGGTTCTGGGGTTCCAGCGAGTTGGATATGCACTTGATCTGCGGGGTATTTCGGGCGGTCGAGTGCCGCAAGCCGCTGCTGATCGCCGCCAATACGGGCTTTTCGGCCTGGATCGACAGCGACGGCCGCATCGTGGAACAAGGTCCCCGGCGCGAGCCGAGGGTGATCATCGCCCGGCCCCGCCTCGACCAACACCGGGAAAGCTGGTATCTGAGGCACGGCGATTGGTTCGCAGGGACCTGTTTGTTTGGCTGCGTATTATGCGGCTTGGCGGGGATATTAGGGCGATTTCGAGGCGGCAAGTTGGATCGGCAGCGGTTATAGCGGTGGTATGCTCCCCCCGCGCAATCTTTCCGGCGGCGACATTTTTTCCCAACTCTCCCAGATCTCCCTTCTTCGATCTATCTGGTTGACATGGGAAATTGGGCGAAGTTATACTAGAGAGACACTTGGTGCGGGTTTTTCGCCCGCCGGAGCATATATCCTCTCGCTATAGGCAGATCGAGCATGAACCTCGTTGGCAAGATATTTGTCGTGTTGATTTTCGTGATGAGCCTGGTGTTTATGTCGTTCGCCATGGCGGTCTACGCGACGCACCGGAACTGGCGCGAAGTCGTCATGCTCACTCCCGAACAGGTTTCGCCCGGCAAGGTAGTCGGCTTAAAGTATCAGTTGCAGGAGCAGGAGAAACAGAACGCTGATCTGAAGAATCAACGGGATCAGGCCATAAAGGACTTGCAGACGGAAAAGGACAGCAAGGTCCGCGCCCTGTCCTCGTTGGAAACTGAACGGAACGATTTGCGCGAGGAAGTGCGAAGATACCAAGCCTCAGAAGCCCAATTGGAGAAGGACAAACGCGACGCGGTGACGGCCATGAACGCCACCCAGAAAATGGCCGCCGACTATCGCACGGAGGCCGAAAAATTACGAAAGCAGAGTATTGAAGCCCTGCAGGACCGCGACGCCCATTTCAAGGAAGTCGTCCGCCTGACCGACGAATTGCACCAGGCCGTGAACGAGAAGGAGCAACTCCGCAAGCGGATGGAAGACCTGAGCAAGGACCTCGTCAAGGCCCGCGACGCCCTGCGATACTTCGACATCGACGAAAACAGCGATTATAAGAGCAAAACGGCGCCGAAGGTGGACGGCGTCGTCCTCGCCACTCCGGGCGAGGGCCTGGTGGAAATCTCCATCGGCTCAGACGACGGGCTCCGCAAGGGGCATAAGCTGGAAGTCTATCGCATTTCGGGCGGAGTGAGCACCTACGTCGGCCGAATCGAAGTGGTCAGCACCAAGCCGGACCGCTCCGTCTGCAAAGTTGATCCGAAGTTCCAAAACAGCCGCATCATGGAGGGAGATCGTGTCGCCTCCAAAATCGACTAACCCGCTCGAGACGCAGGCCCCCATGCGGCCCACCGTCTCGCACCGCAAACCGAAAGCCGACCTGTACACCATCCTGTTGGTGATGTCGCTGATCGCCGTATTGATCGCCATTCTGTTCTTGTATCTCAACATGAAGCGTTACGATTTCAAGCGCGGGCCCGGCGCGGCGGCGGCGCCCGTGCGGGCGGCGGCGAACCTGGCCTGGACGCCGGCGCCACGCCAACTTGATGCGTTTAATCGGTTGGCCTGAGTCCGGCGCGTTATCGGCACCAATAGTTGCAAAACGGAAGCTAATCGACGTGGAATAACCATAAACTTTGTTTAGCGGCCGTCGGCACGACGGCCTGCGCCGCCAAGGAGGCCGTCGTACCGACGGCCGCTAAACGGCCAATCGCCATTCTCCAATCCATAGCCGAGCACGGATGCTCCAAAACCTGCTGAACCACTTCCGTTGCGACCTGGCCGTCGATCTGGGAACGGTCAATACGGTAATCTGTCTGGTCGGCGAGGGGGTGGTGCTCAACGAGCCTTCGGTGGTCGCCGTCGAGCGCGGCCGGGGCAAGATCCTTTCCGGCGGTTGCGCGGTGGGCCATCTGGCCAAGCAGATGGAAGGCCGCACGCCCCAGCGAATTTCCGTGGTCCGTCCCTTGCAGGACGGCGTGATCGCCGATTTCGAGCTGTGTGAGGCGATGCTGCGGTATTTCCTCCGCAAGGCGCGGCGGCCCGGCCGGTGGCTGCGGCCGCGGGTGCTGGTGGGCACGCCCGGCTGCATCACCGCGGTGGAGAAACGGGCCGTCTTCAACAGCGTCCACCGCGCCGGGGCGGGCCGGGTGTGGATCATGCCCGAACTCAAGGCCGCCTCGATCGGCGCCGGTTTGCCCATCGCCGAGCCGACCGCGAGCATGGTCTGCCGCTTGGGCGGCGGCACGAGCGAAGTGGCCGTGATGAGCCTGGGCGACACCGTGGCGGCCCAATCCATCCGCGTCGGCGGCGACCGCATGGACCAGGCGATCGTCGATTATCTCCGCCGCCACTACAGCCTCCGCATCGGCCCGACCTCCGCCGAACGGCTGAAGATCGACATCGGCAGCGCCTATCCGCTGGAGGAGGAACGGACGCTGGAACTGAGCGGCATCGACGCCGTCAGCGGGCTACCCCGCCGCGCCACGATCACCAGCGAGGAAATCCGCCAAGCGCTCGCCGACCCGCTGCAATCCATCGTCGAGGCGATCAAGGCCACACTGGATCATTGCAGTCCCGAGTTGGCGGCCGATCTGGTCCAAAACGGATTGGTCCTCTGTGGCGGCGGCGGGCTGCTGCGGCGGATCGACCGCTTCATCGGCGAACAAACCGGCCTGCCGGTCCGCATTGCCGCCGATCCGCTGACGGCCGTGGCCCGGGGGCTGCTGGTCTGCATGGAAGACTTCCGCCACTGGCGGCACTGGATGCGTTCGAGCGAAGAGGACGTGTGAGAAAGTGCCGGGCGAGATTGTATGAAAACTCCCCTCTCCCTTTGGGAGAGGGGCCGGGGGTGAGGGCGGAAGCGGCGATACTAGCCGGAACAAAAATAGTTTTCCGGCGGCAGCCCTCACCCTAACCCTCTCCCAAAGGGAGAGGGGACCACTGAATCCCGGAAATTACCGGGGTAATTTTCGCTCGGCGCCGGGATGAGTATCGGGGCCGCCGCCCAACGGCGCCCGGAAGCGCGTCACGCTGACCAACGTCAAAGCCGCACTCTGCATTTGCCCGACGGCATACGCATTTTTGTTCCAGGGGATGGCGTAGGCCGCCACTTTGCCGCTGGTGACTTCGGCCACGTAGCACATCGCATTGCTGGGTTGCAGCCGGCTCCCTCCGGCGCGGCGCAGGTACGAAATACCGGTGACCATCAGGTATTTGGGGTTTTTCTGGGGATCGACCTGCAGGTCGGCGGCCACGTTGGCGTTGAAATAGCCGGTCCAGGTGCCCGGGCTTTTGCCCAGCACGACCGCGCGCAAGTCGCCGGTGAGAAAATCGAGGAAGTAGACGGCCTCGACGTCGTTATCGATCGGTCCGGTGGCCATGCCGAAAGTTTCGATCCGGTCGGTAGCCACGGCGTGCAGGGGCGTTTGCGGCCAGAGCCCGCCGATCAGCAACCCGCCCGCCAAGCCCAGCCCCACGACGGCCAGCCAACAAACAGTTTTCCATTTCGCCATAACATTCTCCTTCCGACAACCGCCGCAACCTGGAGAAAGGCCGGAGGCCGAGAATTTCGGCGATCCGAGCCGGCGGGCCGGCCGGGCGGCATCCCTCGCCGGTCCCAGAACGAATCGTACCCGGTTTCCGGCCGAATTGCCAGCGGGATTTGCGGTTTTCCCTAAATTCGGCGGTCAGTCCTTGAATTGACGGGTGCCACTGCTGGCTTGCCCAGCAGTGCAGAGAACACTGCTGGACGAGCCAGCAGTGGCACCCCACGCCGCCGGTTGAGTTATTTTTTTTCGCCGGCCTCTTGCCAGACGCGATAAATCCTCTTATAAACACTTCCATCTCACGTCGCCTGTCGGAAAGGAACATCTTATGGCACAGATCAACGTGGCTTTGATCGGACAGGGATTCATGGGGCGCTCCCACTCGAACGCCTGGGGGCAGGTGGCAAAGTTCTTCAAGCCGCCTCTGATCCCGGTCATGCACACGGTATTCGGGCAGCCCGAGGAAAACCCCCGGGTCTTCGCCGACAACTGGGGCTGGAAAAACGCCGCGACCGATTGGGAGCAGCTTGTCCGCTCGCCCGAGATCGGGCTGGTCGATATCGTCACGCCAAACTACATGCACGCGCCGGTGGCCAAGGCGGCCATCGCCGCCGGCAAGCCGGTGGCTTGCGAGAAGCCGATCGCCGGCTCGCTGGCCGATGCCCGACAGATGGCCGAGGCCGCCAAGGCAGCTAATCTGAAGACCTTCGTGTGGTTCAACTATCGCCGCTGCCCGGCCGTGTCGTTGGCCCATCAGATGGTCAAGCAGGGCAAGCTGGGAACGATCCGCCACGTCCGCTCGGTCTATTTGCAGGACTGGGCCACGGAGAGCGTCCCCCTGCTGTGGCGCTTCGAGAAGCAGTGGGCCGGCTCCGGCGCCCACGGCGATCTGAACGCCCACATCGTCGACATGACCCGCTTCGTCACCGGCCAGGAGATCACCGAGGTGGCCGGGGCGATTGCCGAAACGTTCATCAAGGAGCGGACGCTGGCGTCGGGCGTGGCCGCCGGCGGCATCGCCGCCGACCGCAAAGCCGCGGACGGCAAGGGCAAAGTCACCGTCGACGACACGGTTCTCTTCCTGGCCCGCTTCTCCGGCGGAGCGGTGGCCAGCTTCGAGGCCGCCCGCCAGGCGACCGGCAATCAGAACCGCAACTACTTCGAGATCAACGGCACGAAGGGGGCGCTGAAGTTCGACTTCGAGCGGATGAACGAGTTGCAGTATTACGACGCCACGCTGCCCCGGGCGGTGCAGGGCTGGAGCACGATCATGTGCACCCACGGCGGCGACCATCCGTACGTGGCCAACTGGTGGCCCGATGCCCATCTCATCGGCTACGAGCACGGCTTCACCAACGAGGCCTACGACATTCTCCGCGTGCTGGCCGGCGAGGAGCCGACCGTGCCGCTTCCCGATTTCCAGGACGCATATCAAACGCAGCGGGTGCTGGAGGCGGCGTTGATCTCCGCCGACGAGCGCCGCCCGGTCGCTTTGGAGGAAGTGAAGTAATAACTGCCGATACGGCGCCGTTTAGCAGCCGCCGGCACGGCGGCTTGAAGTGCGATACTGGCCGTCGCGCCGACGGCCGCTAAACAGATTTTGAAATCAAACAAAGCTGAAATCTATCCCCGCGGGCCGCGAACGTCCCCTTTGCGGCTCGCAAATTGTTCGTCGCGCGACGAAGGGCGTCATGGGCAGAAGGACTCTGCCCATGACGCCCATGCTTTTTTTATTCGAATCCGTTGCGGAATGTAGGGTGGGACAAGTCAGCGCGGTCCCACCCTGTTTTTCGCCGTTACTGGTGGGACGGCAATGCGCTTCTCCCACCCTACGCAACTCAAAACCATTATTGTGGCACAGCCGCCCTCGGCTGTGCGGAAGAGCGGAAGACATGCACAGCCGAGGGCGGCTGTGCCACAGGCCTCCCTTTCCTCAATTTCGGCTGCTGTACCGCATCACGTAGTACAGCAAGGTGAGCATCGCCTGGAGCGTGGCGGCCACGTAGGTCAAAGCCGCCGCATTGAGCACCTTCTTTACGTAGACCAACTCCTGGTCGTTGACGATTCCCAGGCCGACCAGTTGGGCCTTCGCCCGCGAGCTGGCGTTGAACTCGACCGGCAGGTTCACCACCTGGAAAAAGACCACGGCGGCGAACAGCCCGATGCCGAGCAAAAGCAAGGGTTGAAAGTTCATAACCGCGCCGATGATAAGCAGCGAAATTCCGGCGTTGCTGCCGAAGCCGGCCAGCGGCACGGCGGCGTTGCGGACGATCAGCGGGGCATAGTTCCGGGCGTGCTGGATGGCGTGGCCCGCCTCGTGGGCGGCGATGCCCACGGAGGCCAAAGTCCGGTTCTGATAGACCTCGGAAGAGAGCCGGAGCACGTTCGCCCGCGGATCGTAGTGGTCGCTGAGTTGGCCGGGAATCTGCTCGATGGCCACGTCGTTCAACCCGGCGGAGTCGAGGATGTGCCGGGCGGCGGCCGCGCCGCTCAGCGGCGCTGCCATTCCGTTGAGCCTGGGCATAGGTCGAGTGGATGCGGGACTGTGCCCACAGGCCCAGAAGAAACGCCGGCGCAATCATCAGACAATACAATCGGGTCGAAAATGTAATAATGCGCCATGGATGCTGTTCTCCGGAGATTTAAGCCGTAGAGTCTATTGATCTATGATATCCCGTGCATATTATACGCAGGGGGGTAGCCTTTTGTTCGCGCTGCATGTCCCTATCGGCTCTGGTTCTGGCTCCTGGCGGCGGGCGGTTTCGGCTTGTCCTTTTCCGGGGATTTGTACTTTTGGGCGTGGTTGGGGCTGCACGTTCTTTGGCGGGGGTTGGCCGTTCTCGCCGATGACCAATACCCGGCCCGAGCTGCCGAAGGTCATTATGATGCCCCCCGCTTCGGACGATTGAAGCTGAACCAAGGGTTTGCCGTCGGCGGTGAAGGTCTCCAGTACGCCGTTGTGCGATTTAGGGTCGGCCAGGGCGACGATCGCCGGCCTGCCGTTTGGGCCTACGACGAACAATTCCCGACATTCCGACCGGCCGGATTCCAACTGGTTGCAGATTCCTTTGCCGGCCTGAAATTCGCCGCAGCGGAGCCGCCGGACGTCGATCTCACCGGCCTCCAACTTCGTCCCGAATCCGCCAATACGAGCGGGGGGGAGTATCTTGTCCCGCATCGCAATGCCGAGTGTCAAAAAGAGGATCGGATAGACAATCCATCGTTCGCGGGTTGACATTGCGTGTTCTCCCGTAGGACAGGTTGTCAACCTGTCCCCCAATACCCCGTAGGACAGGTTGACAACCTGTCCTCCAATACCCCGTAGGGCAGGTTGACAACCTGTCCCACACCTCGTGGAAGATACCGCCAAGTCGAGGACGAGGGAAGGGTAATGTGCGATTTGCGCTATTTTTTGCTTGGCGGTGCTTTCCAGGTCTCTCCCAATAAGGGATACTTGCATTATGAGAGTCTTTTCGCTATTAGCATTTGTGGCGACAGTATTGTTGGGGGGGTGTTCGTCAGAGAGTGCATTCCCGTCCAAGCCGGCTTCTCGTTCAGCACAGCCCGCCGATCGGGCTTCCACGCCCCCTTCAGTTGCCGGCAAACAGCCGGTCGCCCACACGGTCAGAAAACCGGCGGTTACGGATGATCGCTCTGCGGAAAAGTCGCTGCCGGAACCTATGACGGACGATTTCGGGCTGCCGCTGGTGATCGACCTCAAAGCTCCCGAGGTCCCCAAGGAAATCCGGGGGCCGTCGCCTCCGATAAAGGAGGAGCCGAAACAGCCCCCCAAGAAATCGGGCGGCTGGTGGTAGACCCATCGACTTGGATATGGGGAGAGAACCGCTTGTTTAGCCCCGGCGTCCACGCTGGGAGAGCGGCTCTGAACCGCCGCGTAGGAGTCCCGGCGTGGACGCCGGGGCTAAACGGATTTTCCCCCCGGATTGCTTAACGCCGACGTACAATTTCTCATGGACGTACTGTCTTGGACGCAACTGCTGGCGGCCGGCGAACTGGTGATTCGTCTGGTCATGCTTCCGGTGATCGTGCTGCGCAAAGAGAAGCCGGCGACCTGCCTGGCGTGGCTGGCCGTGGTCTTCTTCGAGCCCTTGGTCGGGTTGGGGTTATACCTGTTGATCGGCGAGAACCGGCTGGGGCGGCGCCGTTTGGCCCGCCGGCAGCGGCGGCGACTGCAATTGCAGGGTTCCGATTACCGGCAAGTCGAAGCTGAGCACGTCGTCGCACCGGGCGAGACGGACGATTTCAGCGTGCTGGTACGTCTGGCGGAGCACGTCGGCGGCCTGCCCGTGGTGGGCGGCAATTCGATCGCGCTGATGTCGAAGACGGAGGAGGTCATTGAGCGGCTGATCGCCGAGATCGACGCCGCCCGGCTTCACGTCCACCTGCTGTTCTACATCTTTCAGGACGACGAGGTCGGACGCCGCGTGGCCGCGGCGCTGGTGCGGGCGGCCGGGCGGGGCGTGACCTGCCGGGTGCTGGCCGACGCGGTCGGCTCGCGGAAGCTCTTTCGCCGGCTGGCGCCGTACTTGCGTCAGCACGGCGTGCGGATACATCCGGTCCTGCCCGCCAACTTGTGGCGGCTGCCCTTCGCCCGGCTCGATCTGCGCAACCACCGCAAACTCGCCGTGATCGACGGCACGGTCGCTCTGACCGGCTCGCAAAACATCGTCGAGCCGAGTTACGGGCACAAGCGGGCGGGCGTCTGGCACGACGTCATGGCCCGCGTCACCGGACCCGTCGTCCGCCAGCTTCAAGGCATCTTCCTGGAGGACTGGTTTTACGAGTCGGGCGAGCTGCTCGACGACCCCGCGCTGTTTCCGCCCTCGCCCGCCGACGGACGGATCGCCGTGCAGGTGGTCCCCACCGGTCCCGATCAGCCGACCGATCTGTTCCAGGACCTGATCGTCCGGGCGATATTTCTCGCCCGGCGGCGGGTGGTCATCACCTCGCCCTACTTCGTCCCCAACGAGGCCATGCTGCTGGCCATGCGGCTGGCGGCCCTGCGCGGCGTGCAGGTCGATCTGGTGATCCCCGAACGCAGCGACCATCGCATGGTCAACGCGGCCGGCAGCTTCTACTGCGAATACCTCATGCGCTACGGCGTGCGGGTGTTCCTGTTCCTTGAGGGCATGTTGCACTCGAAAACGCTCACCATCGACGACGAGTTGGCGATGTTCGGCTCGGCCAACTACGACATCCGCTCGTTCAGCCTGAACTTCGAGCTGAATCTGTTCGTCCACGCCGAGGAGGCGGTCCGCCAGGTGCACGATCTGCAACAACACTACCTGACGCAGTCGCGGCAGGCGATCGTGGGCGAGTGGCCCTCGCACACCTTCGTTAGCCGGCTGAAAATGAACCTGGCCAAGCTCTTCAGCCCGCTGCTGTAATTTGTAGGGTGGGACAAGCGCAGCGCGGTCCCACCAGCATTATTCCTCTATTTAGCCCCCGGTGAATACACCGGGGGCAATGCCGGGAGCACTCACCCGCCCGGCCCCCCGTGTATTCACGGGGGGCTAAATGATCTGACGCCCGGCCGTACAATCAATATCCGCGCAACGCTATCCACTCAGCCGCGCCGAGCCGATAACTTCGTAAATTGGGCCGGCGGGCGTCAGATTGCTGGAAAAGACGGTGATCTTCTCGACGGCCATTTTGCCGGCCGGGAAATCGGCGTGCTCTTTCAATCGCGAACCGAGTTCCGCTATTCCCATTCCCCCGTCCGAAAAAAGTGGACCGGCCCCATTTGCCGGAACGGCCCGAAGGGTGCTGCGCACAAATGGGGCCTGTCCCCTTTTTTCGGACCCGCCGCGGACCCGGCCGATCGTGAGATGCACCTGGAAGCGGCGATGCTCCTCACGGTATCCCAATTCGGCCAGGGCGGCCTCGACGCGGTCGTGGAGCAGGACCATCTGCTCGGCCCCCTCGCCCGCTCCGAGCCAGACGGTTCGCGGCCGGGCGGCGTTGGGAAAGGCCCCGGCGCCGCGGACCTCCAACTCGAACGGAGCCACTTCGGCCGCGCCTTTTCGACCGCCCGGCAAACCTCGCCCAGTTCCCGCTGATGGACTTCGCCCAGGAACTTCAGCGTCAGGTGCAGGTTGTTCGGCTCGACCCATTTCACGCCGGCGGCCGTGCCGCCGAGCGCGGCGATCAACTCCCCCGCCCGGGCGCGGATTTCCCGACTGATCTCGACGGCCACAAATGTGCGCAGGGTTTTTTTCATCGTCGTTTAGCCGCCGCGTCCACGCGGCGTGTGTTCGATATGGAAAACGAGAGCGCCGCGCGGACGCGGCGGCTAAACGTTTTTCAAAAACTCAACATCCGCCGATACTCCACCATCCGCCGGTCGAGGTCCTTCCGCTCGATGGCCTGCAGCCGGTCGAGGCTGAAATCCTCGACGGTGAAGCTGGCCATCAGCGTGCCGTAGGCTAGGGCCTCTTTGAGCGTTTTCGGATCGAGCGAAAAAGGGGACAGTCCCCCTTTTCCCGCCGCCTCGGCCAGATAGCCCATCATGCCGCCGGCGAAACTGTCGCCCGCCCCCGTCGGATCGACCACGTCGGCCGTGGGAAACGCGGGCAGGACGTACAGATCGTCCGCGCCGAAGAAGATCGAGCCGTGCTCGCCTTTCTTGACCACGACGAACTTCGGCCCCATGCGGCGGATCGTCTCGCCCGCCCGGACCAGATTGTCGTCGTCCGTCAGCAGCTTGGCCTCGCTGTCGTTCAGGACCAGGCCGTCGATGCGTTTGAGCAGGTCGAGCAGTCCGTCCCGCTCGCTGCGGATGTAGTGGTCCATCGTGTCGGCCACGACCAGCTTGGCCCCCTGGCACTGATCGAGCGTTTTTAGCTGATGCGTCGGCGAGCCGTTGGCCAGGAACACGAACGGGCAGTGGCGATACTCCTCCGGCAGCAGCGGATCGAAGTCGGCCAGCACGTTCAGTTGCAGGTCGAGCGTCTCGCGGTCGTTCATGTTCCGCAGGTATTTGCCCCGCCAGCGGAACGTTTTGCCGCCGGGCACGACCGTCAGTCCGGTGGTGTCGATGCCCCGGGCCTCGAGCATTTCGGTGTTCTGCATCGGCCAGTCCTCGCCCACCACGCCGGCCAAGCGGACGGTGGTGAAGAAGCTGGCGGCATAAGAAAAAAACACGGCCGACCCGCCGAGCACGTTCTCCCGCTTCTCAGTGGGCGTTTCGACGCTGTCCAAGGCCACGGAACCGACGACGCAGAGGGGCATGAAGTTCACTCCTATTTTAGCAATGCTGAAATTACCAATCGACGGCCATATTCCATGGCGTCAAATGTCGGTGAGATTTACATCGTTTGTCTTTTTTAACTACGAAAAAACGAAAGGACGAAAACACGAAAGAGCATCCAACGAGGCCAAGAAGCAAAGTGTTCTTTCGCGTTTTCGCCCTTTCGACTTTTCGCAGAAAAATGCCACAATAGTCAAGCTATGGGCTTACCTGTAAGCATCTACAAGAATCGAATCCAAGATTTCGGGTGTGAGTCCGGCGTCGGCAGCCTCCCGGCTCATGGCGTCAATGGCGGTTCCCAGGGATTCGTTCGATTTGGAAAGCCCGGTAAGTTGCAAACTGACCAGCAAATCCAGTTTTCGCCGCTCCTCATCCGAAGCCGAGCGGTAGACGACAGCGGCTTGAGGAGTTACACGAATGGTGATTGTTTCGGCTTTCATTGACGGACCTCGCTTGGCTGGAGTCTCCGCCGGGAACGCGGACACCCCCTCTTTCTCCCGCCTCCAAGTATATCAGAACATCCGGCGTTGGGAATCGCCCGGCGAGCCGGCCCGGACGGCATTGACGGCCCAATTCCGCCGGCGGGGCGTTGTTGGTCAGCAGATCGTCAATTTTCCAATTTAACGACCATCCGCCGTTGACCGCGAATCAAAACGCCGGTAATCCCCCGATGGCAATTTAACAGCCCGGGAGACGGGTTTTAAGGTCGCAAAATGGGCCAAGCGGATAAGAAAGGATCGCGGGATAAACCCGAGATACCGATCAAATTATGTCGGTTCATCAGCCAAGGGGATTGTAACTTCGCAGGCAAAATCTTCTGGCATGGGATTGTCTGTGTCTTTCTGAGCCCAGTATTCACTCCAATAATTCCACCATCTAACCGACATTTGTTCAAGATCTTTGAAGGCAACCTCGCCGTGATGTGAATAGACCGCCATCGATTCGGCGCTGATGTACAGTCCCACGGGACCAGCCCAAAATGCGCAACAACAACCAGAAGAGATGTCATCAAGTGAATCAAGACTACCGTGATAGATAGATCGAGACTCGGCCTCGTTTAGAATTTCTTTGGCCCGTTCTCGAGAAGACAGTGTGAACGCATCATAACAAATACCGAAAGCTGCGAGATTGTCGGCTTGAAGTTGTTCATACCAGTTGTCCGCCAAGGATTGTTGTGTCTGATTCTCGCGCCGCAGAAAAATGACACAGGAGGGCTCGTAGAACCGGAGGGCAAGCTGGCCGGACGGCGGCAGACCTTCTTGTGTTGGTGGAACCCAGAGTTGGACGCTGCCGAACTCTATCTGAAATGTAGAGGGCACGTGCGCAACCCACCAAGACCAATAGCCCACATCAGAGATGGCGGATTCCAGTATTTGCAGTTCATCCGTCGTCATGGCGTTTTCATGGTATTAGTCCGATGATTTCGTATTTGCTGTTCCTCATGCCCGGTCCCGTGCTCGATTATTACGAAACGGCTTGATAAATCGCCGGCCGGTAGGTGGGAATCGGAACGGCCTTGCCCGCGCCGCGGGCGGCTTCCAGCCAGGCTTCCTTGGCCTTTTCCACTTCCGCCAACGCCTCTTCGGGCGAACGGCCGAACGCCGAACAAGATTCCAAGTCGGGAATGTCGGCGATATAGCCCTCGTCTTCGTCGCTATAAAAGATGTTGATGTGATAGTCTTTCATGCAATGCAACCGATCAGTCGTTCGATTGCCCCATCAAATCGCCGATGAATTGTCCGACGCCTTCGTGATCGAAAAGAACGGGCACGCCGCCCGCGCCGATGTAAACGGCCACGCCATCTCGGACAACCAGGGCGTCGGGATGGTCAACCTCGAAGCGGTCGCCGTTGACCAAAGCCACGGTAAACGGCCGGTAAGGCTTGCGGTCTTTGAGCGTTTTTAGGATGTGGTCGAAGTTCTCCATTTCCATGATTGCACCGTTATGTCGGTTCTTGATAATTACGGAACTGATGAAATTGTACTTCTATTCGTGGTCCCGGGCAACACATCGACGCCGCGTGGACGCGGCGGTTAAACGACATGGTCCCCACCCGCAAACGCAGTCGCGGGGCGTTTTCCACGTGTCATTCAACATTTCCGAACAACACCGACGCCGCGTGGACGCGGCGGCTAAACGACATGGTGTCCCCCGCGAGCGCAGTCGCGGGGCGTTTTCCACGTGTCATTCAACATTTCCGAACAACGCCAACGCCGCGTGGACGCGGCGGCTAAACGATTATCCCCTCACCCCTTCTTCTGAAT
This sequence comes from uncultured Planctomycetota bacterium, assembly GCA_963733145.1. Classification (GTDB taxonomy): domain Bacteria; phylum Planctomycetota; class Planctomycetia; order Pirellulales; family Thermoguttaceae; genus JAHIKV01. The sequence continues at coordinate 410,900 of CAVTCJ010000005.1, forward strand.
CTTCGCCCACGAATCGACCAGCGACACCGTGCGATTGAACACGGGACGCTCCGGCGTGGAGTCCGGATCGACGCAGAAGTAGCCCAGCCGCTCGAATTGGAAGCGGTCGCCCGGCGCGGCGGCTTTCAGGCTCGGCTCGACGTAGCACGCGGTCAGGCGTTCGAGCGAGTTCGGGTTCAGCGTGGTTTTGAAATCGACGCCCTCGGGCACGTCGTAGGGATTCGGCTGGGTGAAGAGGTGCTCGTAGAGCCGCACCTCGACCGGCACGGCGTGCGCGGCCGAGACCCAGTGGATCGTCCCCTTCACCTTGCGGCCGTCGGGGGCGTTGCCGCCGCGGGTGGTCGGGTCGTAGGTGCAATGGACCTCGACCGGCTCGCCCGTCGCCGGGTCCTTCTTGACGCTCACGCAACGCACGAAATAGGCGTAGCGGAGCCGCACTTCCTGGCCGGGCGCGAGCCGATGATATTTCTTCGGCGGCACTTCGCGGAAGTCGTCCTGCTCGATCCACAGCTCGCGGGAGAAGGGGACCTTGCGCGTGCCCATCGCGGCGTCCTCGGGATTGTTGATGGCCTCCATCTCCTCGGTCTGACCCTCGGGATAGTTGTCGATGACGACCCGCAGCGGCCGGATGACGCCCATCACTCGCGTGGCCCGGCGGTTGAGATCAACGCGCAGGCAATGCTCCAACAGCGAGATGTCCACCGTGCTATCGACCTTCGAGACGCCGATGGTGGCGCAGAACTCGCGGACGGCCTCGGGCGTGTAGCCCCGGCGGCGCAGCCCGCAAATCGTGGGCATCCGCGGATCGTCCCAACCGCTGACCCGGCCCTCCTTGACCAACTGCAAGAGAAACCGCTTGCTCATCACGGTGTAGGTCAGGTTGAGCCGGGCGAACTCGATTTGACGCGAGACGAAGATGCCCAGCTCGCGGATGTACCAATCGTACAACGGGCGGTGGTTCTCGAACTCCAGCGTGCAGATCGAATGCGTAATCCGCTCGAGCGAGTCGGACTGGCCGTGGGTGAAGTCGTAGGTCGGATAGATGCACCACGTGTCGCCCGTGCGATGGTGGGTGGCCCGAAGGATGCGATACATCACCGGATCGCGGAGGTTCAGGTTGGGCGAGGCCATGTCGATCTTCGCCCGCAGGGTCTTCGAGCCGTCGGGGAACTCGCCGCCGCGCATCCGCTCGAACAGGTCGAGGTTCTCCTCGACCGAGCGGTCGCGGAATGGGCTGTTCGTGCCGGGGGCGGTAAGCGTGCCCCGGGTTTCGCGGACCTCGTCGGCCGTGAGGTCGCAGACGTAGGCCCTGCCGGCCTTGATGAGCTGGATGGCCCATTCGTAAAGCTGCCCAAAATAGTCCGAGGCGTAGTACAGCCGGTCCTCCCAGTCGAAGCCCAGCCAGCGGATGTCCTCCATGATCGAATCGACGTACTCAACGTCCTCTTTCGACGGATTGGTGTCGTCGAAGCGCAGGTTGCACAGTCCGCCGTACTGCCGGGCGATGCCGAAGTTCAGGCAGATCGACTTGGCGTGGCCGATGTGCAGGTATCCGTTCGGCTCGGGCGGGAATCGGGTATGCACCCGCCCGCGTGCTTGCCGGTGCGGTTGTCCTCGTTGATGATGGCGCGGATGAAGTCGGTGGGTTGCGAGGCGTTGGCGTTATTGTCGGTGGTCATTGTTTGGATTGTCGCCTGGATTGGCGGGTATGGATGTTATTTCAGGGGCCGCCCGGTCATAATGCCGAGCCACGAGGTCGGGCAATTCCTTTGCGATCGCTTCCCGGACTTCCTTGTGCTTTTCCGTTTCCTCGGGCGTTAGCCGTCTATTGCGGCAAATGCGTTTCATGCTTATGGAAATCGCCTCCGAGGGACTTCGTTACGCGGTGAATGTCATAATATCTCACGGCATGTACTCTTTGAAATCTTCGAGGTGCGCGTCGTCGTCCTCGACAATAACGAGCTTCCCGACGGCAACGCCGAGCTTGCGTTGACGCGGCTCTCCAATAAGCCGCGCGACCGGCCGGTTGCCCTCGATAATTACAACCTCATCCCCGGGTTTCAACTGGGCAATCAGCGCCGCCAAATTGACTTGAGCTTCCTCGATTGTGATTGTATCTACAATCATTTCTCTTGTACATTCCTCACTTCTGCAATTGTCCAATTCCACGGCTTCAATTCAATCGTACTGGACCATACCGCCACTACCTGGACAGCGCCAGTTCGATCCGCCGCAGGCAGCGCTCGCGTCCGAGGATGGCCAGGGTGTCGAACAAGCCGAAGCCTATCGACCTGCCCGTCACGGCCACGCGGAGCGGATGGATGATCTGGCCGATCTTGATCCCCTCGGCGGCGACAAACTCCTGCATCAGCGCTTCGAGCGCCGCGGCGTCGAAGGGTTCGACTGTCGCCAGCCGGTCGAGGAACTTTGTCAGCAAATCGGTCGCGCCCGGCTTGCGGAGGTTTTTCTCGACCGCCTTCTCGTCGTACGGCAACCGGTCGTCCGGCTGAAAGAAATCGGCGAAATCCAAAACGTCGCCGGCCACTTTTATCCGATCGCCAGCCGCCGCGACGATTTGGGAAACGTAGTTTTTGCCGAAAGACGTAGGGTGGGACAAGCGAAGCGCGGTCCCACCATCCGTGGCCTCCACCTTGTCACCGCAACAAGTGATCTCCGCCGTGGTGGGACCGCGCTCCGCTTGTCCCACCCTACGAATTTGCGACGCTTCGACCAGCCCGGCTTTCTCCAGAAACGGCATGACCAGATCCACTTTACGCTCTGGCGGCAGCAACTGAAAGTGCCGCTCCTCGAAGGCCATCAGCTTTTTCGGATCGAAACTGGCCGGGGCCTTATTGACCCGCTCCAGCGAAAATGCGGCGATCAGATCGTCGCGCGAAAAATGCTCCGTCCGATCGTCCAACGACCAGCCCAACAGGGCCAGGTAGTTGACAACCGCCTCGGGCAGAAAACCGACCGACTGATAGAAATCGACGATCACCGGGTTGAAGGCGTCGGCCTCGACCGGATGGCCGACCGCCTGGGCGATCTTCCGGCCGTGTTCGAGCAGGTCGGCGAAGTCGCGGTTTTTGAGATACTTGTCCAGCTTCCGCTTGCTGAGCTTGTTGTGGCTGCCCGGCTCGGCCACGAAGGGCAGATGGGCGTAGGCCGGCCGCGGATAGCCGAGCGCCTCGACGATGAAGATCTGCCGCGGCGTGTTCGACAGGTGCTCCTCGGCGCGGATCACGTGCGTGATCTCGAAAGCCTGGTCGTCCACTACGTTCGCCAGATGGTAGAGGCAGGTGCCGTCGGCCCGTTGGACGACGTGGTCCTGCTCGTTGGCCCAATTGAACTCAACCCGGCCGCGGATCAGATCGTCGATGACCAGTTTCCCCTGGCCGGGCATTTTCAGACGGACGACGGCCTGGCGCCCTCGGCCTCGAAGCGGGCCCGATCCGCCGGCGTTTCGGCCATAAAGCGGCGGCTGTAGCGGAAGGTCCGCTTCTCGCGCTCGGCCGCGGTCCGCTCCGCCTGGATCTCCTCGGTCGTGGCGTAATCGTAGTAGGCGTGGCCGGAATCGAGCAGCCGCCGCACGGCGTCGCGATAGCGGTCCGCGCGCTGCGACTGATAGTACGGCCCAAAGGGCCCGCCCACGTCCGGCCCTTCGTCCCAGTCGATGCCCAGCCAGCGGAGGCCGTCGAGGATCGGCCGCAGCGCCTCCTCGACGTTCCGCTGCTGGTCGGTGTCGTCGATCCGCAGGATGAACTGCCCGCCGTGTTGCCGGGCGAAGAGCCAGTTGTAGAGCGCGGTGCGGACGCCGCCGATGTGCAGATAGCCGGTCGGACTGGGAGCGAAGCGGGTGCGGGGCATGGTGGGCAGTGGCTAGGGGCTGGTGGTTAGTGGTTAGTGTAGCTCAGTTTCCAATACATAATTGCGCCGATTTTCCTTTTCTTCAAGGGAGCAACCGTCCAATGCGTTCCGCAAACCGCTTGCGGTTTCGCAACGAAAGAACCGTGCAGTCTCGAATGGGATTCCGTCTAAAGATAGCAATTCCAGGATATTTCACAATGATCGAAGAAGAGGATTCCGCATGATCGGGGAAGAGGATTCCGCTTCGTTGGGGCGGCAGTTGTACTGCCGACCCGGGGTGGCAGTACAACTGCCACCCAATGCCGTTTCTGAAAGTGTTTCGTTTTCGTTGCTAAGTCGTTGTTGTGACTAACGTTGCTGCGACAATTTGGCTCGGGAAACTGCCCCTGCATGAAAATGCCGTTCCGGCGATGATAGGGGCTTACGAAGCGAAACCCTACCACGGAGGAACGGCAAATGGTGCGCGCAAGGAAGCGAGCCCGCCAGCGACGGCGGGCCAAGTCGCTGCTCGGGGCGATGCGGGAGTTTCTCACACCCGAGGTTTTCAAGCAAGTGCGAAATGCGGCGCGGCGGCGGAAACCGCCGCGCTGGGATCTGCACCCCCTGCTGTTGATCCTTCTGCTGACGACCTACTGCTCGGGCGACAGTTTGCCAGAAAAATTCGAGGCTGCCAGAGGATTTTATGTGGTTTGTTGTCCCAAAAGGAGACGCCCAGGAAAGACCTTCGCGGGTTTCGGGAAAGCCGTTGCCAAACTTCCCATGCCCGTGCTGCGGGCATTGGCTGCTGGCATTCGCGGCCGTTGCCCGGTGATCTTCGGCGAAAAATGGAAAGTGGCGGGCTTTATTCCCTTGGGCTGCGACGGTACGCGGCAGAACTGCCCGCGCAGCCAGGAACTCGAACGACGCTTGGGCTCCGGCTGCAAGGAGGGCTCGTCGCCAATGATCTGGAACACGTCGCTTGTTCAGCTCACCTTGGGCATTCCCTTTTGTTGGCGTTTGGGCAACGGGAGCAAGCCCAGCGAGAGGAGCCACTTGATATTCATGCTGCGTTGGCTGCCGGCGGCGGCGTTGATCGTGGCCGACGCGGGTTATGTAGGCTACGAGGTTGTGGCAACGCTCATGACCAAGGCGGCTTTTCTCATCCGCATGTCCTCCAAAGCGACCTTTTACAGCGAAGCCAACGAGCCGTTGGAGGAATTCCGCGAGGGAATCGTCTACTACTGGCCGAAAAATCGGCAGAAAGAAGGCCAGCCGCCGCTTCGCGGGCGCTTGCTGCGGATTCACAGCGTCCACCACAAGATCGACGTGTGGCTGTTTACGAACGTGGAAGATCCCCGGCAATTGTCGTTGGAAACGGCAGCCACTTGCTATCGTTGGAGATGGGAAAACGAGGGATTTTTCCGGACCTACAAGCGGACTCTGAAAAAAGCCGTGCTGATTGGTCGAACGGTGGCCCAGGTGCATCGCGAGGCGGAAGCTTCCATGATTGCCACGCAATTGCTCCTTTGTCAGGGCGCGATGGCGATGCGCGCGGTGGCGAAGAACGGCCTTCCGGTGATGTGCAGCCCGCGTCGTGTGTTGCTGGAGGCGCGTCACGACATGTCCGCGCAAGGAACCCACGGAGCCCTTCGCCGAACGGATTACCAGGGCCGAACGCGAACAGCGCGTCCGCACCAGCGCCAAGGAAAAACGCGAATGGCCGCGTCGCAAGCCGCATACGGCACCCCATGCGCCCATTTTGCTGATGCTGACCGACGAACAAAAGCTCATAATCCATAAGCAGTTACAAGCAGCATGATCAACCGAACTGGAAACGGCATTGGGTGCCACCCCAACATCCGGTAAGATTGTTTCACTAGCCACTAGCCACTAGCCACTAGTTATTAACCACTAGTTATTAACCACTAACCCGCCCTTCGCTCCCGCTCCATCCGCTCGCGGAGCAAGCGGGCTTTGAGCGCTTTCCGCTCGGCCTTGGTCAGCTTGCGGCTGATCGGCAAGGGAGCGGCGGTGGTGGTAGTAGTAGTCGGAGGCGCGGGGGCCGCAACGGGCGCCGGCGGCGCGGGCCGCTGATATGCCGGCGGCGGAGCGACGTGCGGCGGGTCGATCTTTCGCCAGCGCCCCGGTCCGGCCGCATGGAATTCCCCCGCTGGGCCCTGCTCGTCTTCCCGGTCGGACTGCCGACGGCGCGGCAGCAGACCTTCGGCGTCAAAAACCACGTGCCGGGCGAATAGGCCGAAGGCGGCCAGCAGCAGCAGGTTGCCGGTCATCTCGCTTGCGGAGCGAAAGATCGCCCGGCTCGCTCCGCTGTCGAAAAGTTCCCAACCGAATACTTGGGCCACCGTCATGGCGTGGGCGATCGCCGCGCCCGACAGGGCGACCGCCGCCGGGATGCAACTCCGCACGTCTATCAGCACCCGCGAACCTATGGCCCCGAAGATGATGGCGTAGGCCACGACCCACCACAGATCGCCGTTGCCCAGCAGCGGAGTTCCGGTGAGCGTGGTCATCATCTCGCGGAAGGCCACGCGGAGGCCGGTCGCCTGATCGGCGGCCAGCAACAGGCACGCGGCCGCGGCCCAAATCCAGACGCGGTAGCGCCCTTGGTAGTCGTCGGTGCGATGGCGTCGGACGGTGTAGGTCAGCAGCGCCGCGATGACCGCACCCAACAGCAGGAGCGAGGAGAACCAGGAGGCCAGGCTTCCCTTCGCGGGCACGTCCAACGCGGCCAGGACCGATCCGCCGGCCGCCGCCCGCCCGGCCATCCAGGCGTAGGCGAACTGCAGCCCGACGATCGCCGCCGCGGCCGCCGCCGTCAAAACCGTCCAGGTGAAGAGCTGGCGCGGCACCAGATCGAGCAGCCGCAATTGTTGATCGAGGAACTCGGCGTCGCCGTAGTGTTCCGATTTTCGTTGGGGCGCCGCCCTCCTCCGGCCAGACGCGGCAAGCCGATCTATCCCCCCGTTCATGCAGATCATCGGTCAACATCCGGCGGCGACGCTCGTCGCGCTGGCCGTATTGGCGGAACGAACTGGAGGCGGAAATCGGCACGGGCGTGGTGGGTAAACGGGGCCGGAAAATACACTGTACTTATGGAATGTCCATGCATTTGCTTCGGCAGGTCGGCGTTGGCAACTCCACTACAGCGGAAATAACTATCCTGATTTACCCAGACTGCGCATAATTCCGCAGATGAAGGGATATATTTGGCCGTAGTGCCCACCGAAGCGGGCTTCTGGGTCCCGTGGTCGCCACTGGCACTGCCGCAGCGTTGGCCCTTCTGCTGGTGGGTTGCAGTTGCCATCGATCACTTCTCCCGCCGCGCGATGGGCGTCGCCTCCTTCGACAAAGAGCCGACATCAGAACAGGTGCGGGCATTCTTGGGGCGGACGATGGCCAGCTCCCCTCGCCAACTTGCGGGAGAGGGGCCGGGGGTGAGGGCACCCAAGTACATCGTGTGCGACAAGGGCGTGCAGTTCTGGAACGACGGCTTCAAGCGTTGGTGTAAACGGAAGAACATCAAGCCGCGTTTCGGCGCGATCGGCAAACATGGTTCAATCGCGGTAGTCGAACGGTTCATCCTCACGCTGAAAACCTTGCTCGGCTGTTTGTTGCTGATTCCCTATCGCCGAGAAAGGTTCCAGCAAGAGCTTTCGGCAATCGTCGAGTGGTACAACCAACATCGCCCGCACGAATGGTTCGGCGGAAAAACGCCCGACGAAGTGTATTCCGGCTGGCATCCCGCCAATCGTAAGCCACGATTTGAGGTTCGATTCGCGCTGGCCGCGCAGCTCGACTTGTGCCAAGCCTTGGGCATTGGTGCGCGGCAGCCCCGGCGCAAAACTGACGATGGAAGTCAACTTCTACCGAGGACGGAAGCACCTGCCCGTTGTCGCGCTCAAGCGGGCAGCCTGAGCAACGATGCGGCACTCGTTTGACCGTCGCGCTGTCAGTGCGCGCCTATGACGCAAGCGCGGTCAAGGCCCAACCAAATTGCCAAACAGCAAGCCGGCTCTCAGTGCCACTCGCTATGACGCTGCCTGAAAATCTCTTGTTTACGCTCTTCTTTTCCCGCTATTATTGCGGGGACAGTCGCTCCTCTGTTCGGTTCTATAATCTCCCTGGACCAGGACACCGCCCCGAACTCTCGTCCCACAACTTGATCGTGTTGTCTGCACTCCCCGAGGCTATAGTCTTGCCATCAGGGCTAAACGCCACACACTCGACAGGTCTAGTATGCCCGTTGAATGTGCCGATGCACTTTCCTGTGGCCACATCCCACAGCTTTACCGCCTCGTAATCGCCCGAAGCTAGTCTCTTTCCGTCGGGGCTATATGCCACGCAAGCAACATACATCCCCTTGATCGCAGTGATTATTTTGCGAGTCTTTACATTCCAAATCCTGATTACCCCATCTTCATTTGCAGCGGCCAAGGTCCTGCCATCCGGGCTATATGCCAGCGAATTGACATAGCCGTTGGCGTTGCTCAGTGTTGCGGCATTCTTTCCAGTGGTCACACTCCAGAGAATGATTGTTCCATTGTCGGAATCGCCCGAGGCCAAGGTCTTGCCTTCCGGGCTATATGCGACGGAAGTGCCACACCCGCTCACATCGAAAGTGGCGACATTCTTACCGGTGGCCACATCCCACAATTTGATTGTGTTGTCCGAACTACGTGAGGCCAACGTCTTGCCGTTCGGGCTGAATGCCACAGAAAGAACAGCTTCCGTATGTCCGTTGAACGTAACGGTGTTCTTGCCGGTGGTCACATCCCACAACTTGATTGACTTGTCGCCACTCGGCGAGGCCAGAGTTCTGCCGTCCGGGCTGAACACAACAGAATAAATAGACTTTGTATGTCCTTTAAGCGTGGCAGTGTTCTGGCCGGTCTTCACGTTCCAGAGCTTAACTGTCCCGTCATAACTCGCCGAGGCCAATGTCCTGCCATCTGGACTAAACGCTACGGACCAGACAACACCAGTATGCCCTTTAAGCGTCTTGGACAACTTGCGTTCCAAGGCCGACAGCGAAGATGCTATCAACGCCACACAAATAAACGCCATTACTCGCTTCATGGCCCATCTTCCATATCCTAGTTGGTTGTATGTTACCGCTGTTCAATTAGGAAGACGAAAGCATCCCTCAGCGCAAGCCAAGAGAAGTGCCTTCCTTCTCCTATTCATAGGTTGGTCCAAAGTATGGAGTTTTACTACACACTTTTGCTGGAAATGTCTTGCCACAAATATGCTTCGATTCATCAGTAGGCAAGCCGGGAACCTTGAAGTCCATGCTTGGGACTTCTATGCCTCCTGGCGACATTCGCTGCTTGTATATGCCCGTTGCCAGAAAAGCCTTCGTGTCTGGGTCACAAACGACGTGTATCGTGACACTATCACACCACTGCATACCTGCACCACGGTCGTATGCCTCCGGGCACCCGTTGTCTTTCAGATTCTTTCGGTTTTCACAGAGTTTGTCCTGAAACGCCTTCGCCGCATTCAGCGCAGCTTGCGCTTTCGCCCAAAAATCCTTTGCAGAGAGGTTTCCGGTGATGCCCTTTAAGCCGGGGATAGGGCTGGCGTTTCTCAAGTTGCCTTCAAGCTCGCCCCCGTTACATCCTATAATGCTAACGTAATGCCCGCCACCATTCACTGTATGTTGGTTGTTTGTATCATAGCGCTTAATGAATTTCGTTACATTCGGATCGTCGATCTTCGCGATCTTGTAATCCCATACTGCATGCCCCAAAAATATCGTGATGGTGCATGCACCTGTCAGCGGTGGCGGCAGTTTAGTGCCCGCAGGCTTCATCCCCAACGGGTCCGTCGTTATCATAGGATTGCCGTTGCAGTAGGCGTAAAGGTTCGGGCCACTTTGCACTGGATCTCTATTGATAAACCTTTCCATCGCGGCATCGTATAAGCGGGCGCGATAGTAGTAAAGGGAGGTCAGAAGGTCGAGATAGCGGCCGGTAAACAGATTGGCATTGGCATTTGCCGATGAGCCGACATCGGTCCACGAGGCATTGCGGAAGGTGGCAACGCCGTAAGGAGTGTAGGTGTATCGTTCAACTACTTCCCAATCTGATGTGCCGGAGTTGTACTTTACAAGGCCGGTTACGTTGTAGTTGGCATCAGACAGATACAACACACGTTCAGCGGTTACGACGCTGCCGCCACTGTAGGTGTCGCGGAGGATCAGCGAGTCGATGTAACGCGGCGACCAAAGGTTTTGATATTTTATGGCGGAGTCCACGCGGGTCTCGATTACCTGCTGGCCGGTGTAATAGTCGTCTTGTGTCGCGCCAGGCGTGCTGCCGGTAAAGTCAGCTGAAGATTTGAATGCGGCGGTTCGCGCCGTCATACTCGTTACGCTGAATGATCGTCTCGCCGTCGTTCACTTCCGTCATGCGGTTCCAGGCGTCATAGACGGCCGTGTCGCCGGATTGAAGCGTGGTCATGTTGCCGGCGGCGTCGTAGCCGGAACTGCCCGCGGTCGGCGTCTCCTCGTTGGCCGCGTTGTACGTGCCAGCGGCGAGATTGTTGCCCAGGGCGTCGAGCGTCCAGGTTTTCTGCTGACTGCCGTTGATGTCCCACTCCGTCAGCCGGTCGAGGCCGTCATACGTGTAGCTTTCGTCGAGTGCGTTGTTAAGCGCGTTGTCGCGGGCCGTGCGGTTGCCGGCGCGGTCATAGGTGTAGAGATATTCGTCGAGCGCCACGTTGGGCGTTTGGCCGTAGTCGGTCCAGAGTTGATCAGTGACGCGGCCGAAACGGTCGAGTCTGGTCACGTCGCCATTGGAGTCGAGATAGCTTAGTTTCACGCTCGCCTGCTGGTAGTCTTCCTCGACGATCTGGCCCGCGCCGAGATACTTGTAGGCGGCGTCCACCGTCTCGCCGGTATCCAGCGTGCCGTTGCTATTGGCGTCGTCGAAGATCGAGGAAAGCCGCGACATGATTGCGTCCACCGCGCCCGCCGTGCCGTAATCGTAGCCGACCGCACGGCCGTTGGGATATATCACTTCCGCCAGCCGGACGTACTTCGCCGTGCTGCCGGATGCCCCGTCCTGATAGGTGTATTGTACGGCGGGCGTGTTTTGCGTGTCAACCGCGCCGTCGTGAGATTGCCACTCCTCGATGAGGTTGCCCCAACTGTCATAGGCGTACTGGACTTCGTTGACCACGCTGCCCTCGCCGGGGTCGGCGTCGTCGCAACTGGTCACGGTTTGGACCGGCCGAGGGCGTCATACTGGTCAAGCGAAATAACCACTGAATTGCCTATTGTGCCATAATCGGTTCGTGTCCCCCGACGCGGACCGCCGACACGGCGCTAATCCGTGGTTTCGCCAAGGACGCTTACGAACAGATTGCACGGCGGGATCAGAACCTTTACACCTGATAGTTCGCCGCCGATCGCGTGGGAGCACTTGGGGGTTCATGGTTGGTCGCCAGACTCACTGGCTTCCTCATTTTCGTGTGTCATATTTTTGAGGCCCGACGCCCCGGAACTCTGCGGTCGATCCCATCGCACTTCGGTTTCATCTGTCAGCAGTCCCAAGAACGGACTCCCGCACCTGACCCAACCTGAACGCACTACGCCACTGTTATCACGCATTTTCACACGGTAAACACTCCGCCCGGTGATGGTCGTCCCATGAAACGGGCCTTGCGAAAAAAGCCGACACTCGCTCTGGAGTATCGCTAAACCATGCTGGTCAGCCCACCGATCCAGCACCGAGCGCGATCGGGAGAAATAGAGATACGTGCCAAGGATACCAATAATGGCCGTTACCCCTAAAATGATAGAAAAGACAATTGGGGTTGTATTCATTTTGCGATGGTGGTCGTGGGATACGCACTGCAGCTCAAGCCAATACCTTTGCAAAATGTACCTGCACAATACCAAATGACGCCATTTGGCCCCTTTGCGGAACTGATTTGGATGCCGAAAGGCCCTATGGTCACGTTTACCGTTGTGAATGGTCCTTTTAGGCTACCCACGTTACCGGGCCGGATAAGGGGACATCACTGATTATTTGGTTTTATTCGCGGTCGACCGGGGCCGCGAAGGGAAAATTCAAGGCCCAAACGTTTGGCCGTCCGTTGCACCCAAAGTTCGGGACCAAACGGCCGACCGCGGTTGACACTGGTTCGTATTCCTTCCAGTTGCTCATCGTTCAGCCCGCGGTTGATCCGGGCGACCCAGTTCCGCGAGCGCTCGACCGGCCAGGCAGCCAGCGGCAACTCGACCTCCGCGTTCTTCTGTGCCCGTCGCCAGAGTCCGCTCCATTGCCACTGTTCAGCCCGCTCCACCAATCCCGCCCGCAGCGCGTTCGCCTCGACGTAGCGGCAGAGGGCGACGAAGTAATCGTCCTCCGCCACCGGAAAACTCTTGAAGCGTCCTTGGTAAAGATGCCCTCCGCCACGGCTGTGGTAATGCTCATGGTGGCGGCGAACGTGCGTCACGCCTACCCACCCCATCCAATGCCCCAACGCCAAATCGGTCTTCGGCCGAACCACGAGGTGCCAATGATTGGGCATCAGGCAGTAGGTGAGCAACTCCACCGGGTAGCGTTCCAAGCCTTCCGCCAGCACCCGCTCGAAGGCCTCGAAGTCTGCCGCCTTGTGAAAAATCCGCATCCGGCCGTTGCCACGATTCAGCACGTGGTAGACCATGCCGGCTTCGGTCGATCGGGAGGTTCTGGGCATGACACTACCATATCACGCCTTACCCAATCCGTCAATATCAGTGATGTCCCCTTATTCCTCGACAGGGTTGCTCAGCACGCCGATTCGCTCGATCTCGACTTCTACCACGTCGCCGGATTGGAGGAAGACGGGCGGTTGGCGGGTGAAACCGACGCCGGCCGGCGTGCCGGTGAAGAGCAGGTCGCCCGGCGAAAGCGTGCAAACCTGCGAAACGTAGGCGATCAAGCGGGCGATCGGGAAGATCATCTGCGAGGTGTTCGACTCCTGCATAACTTGCCCGCCCAGCCGCAGCCGGATGTCGAGCCGTTGGGGGTCGGGAATCTCGTCGGCAGTGACCAACTCTGGTCCGATCGGGGCGAAGGTGTCGAAGGACTTGCCCAGCAGCCATTGACTGCCGGGCTTGCGGATTTGCCAATCGCGGGCCGAGACGTCGTTGCCGCAGCAGTAACCGGCGACGTGCTCCAGGGCGCGGTCTTCGGCAATGGCCCGGCCCCCGACGCCGATCACCGCCACCAGCTCGGCCTCATAATCGACTTCGTTGCTTACCGGCGGCAGCCGGATCGGCTGTTGGTGTCCGCAAACAGCCGAGGAAAACTTGCTGAAGAAGACCGGCTCGGAAGGCAGTTTCGCGCCCGTTTCGCGGACGTGATCGGCGTAGTTTTTGCCCACGCAAATAATCTTCTCCGGATGCGGAACGATCGGCAGCGGTTCGATTTCGCCGGGCGGAATCGGTTCGCCGCGGCCAAGGGCCTCGACTGCGCACCGCAAAGCCTCGGGGCCTTGGCCGAGGAGTTCCTTGATGCAACAGGGGACGCGATTGTCGGCGCCGTTCAGATCGACGAAACCGCCGTTTCTCACGCCGGCCACGCGAGGACCGGTCGGGCTGCTATAGCTGATTAAACGCATGGGGAGTGGTGGCTAGTGGTTAGTGGTTAGTGGTTAGTGGCTAGTGAACGAAAGCGCCCTCTCACTAGCCACTAACCACTGGCCACTAACCACTATTTCCTTCCTTTACGGGAAACACAAATCGAAACATGGTCCGATGTCGATCTTTGGCGCCGACGAGCGGCTTGCCGTCGCCGGTCAGGACCGCACCCCGGTGATTTTCGCCGCCTTCGTCCGGGCCACGGGCGATGAGGATCGCCCGGCCGGTCTTCAACAAGTCGCTGCAATCGACGAAATCCTGATAGTCGTTCCACAAACCGGTGTAGCGGCGTCCGCCCGCCTCCCGATAGAACATCATGGCCTGCAGAATATAAAAGAGGTTCGTGCTCGTCTGGTCGTAGGGTGTGGATTCCTGCTGGTACTTGTCTTTTTCGGTCAGCACGGTGCGGCGTCCGGTCAGCAAAGTCCTCAATTCGGTCCGTTGGGTCATTTCTCCCAGCGGTTTGGACCGGCCGGGCCGTAGCGTGCCGAGTTCATACGCCGATTGACCATGCACCAGGAGACAATCCCGGAGCGGAAAATCGAGCGTGTTGGTAATCGAGCCGAACAGCAGCCGATCGGTCGCGGCCAGATCGGCGGCGGGGCAGGCGGCGCGGCGTGCCACCCATCGGGCCGTCAGGCTCTTGCTCGACCAGAACCTGAACCGGAACGCCGAGCAAGGCGTTCAGATGGGGCGCGTAGCGGAACCCCTCGGTCCAGAGCAAAGGGCCGGTGGTGCGGGGGTCCATGCCGCCCAGCCCGCTCCCCGGCAAACCCAGCCAGGCCGTCAGCACCCGCGCGTCCGACTGTTGCGGCCGGACGGAAAAGTCGTAGGACTCGGTCCGCGGGCTGAAGACGTTCATCCAGGCCGTGCCGCGCATCAGCCCAGACGCCGCGTCCACGTCGACCAGGTCGATCTGATTCACCCGCACCCGGTTGCCCTTGAGTTGATAAGCCAGCAGGTAAGCCCCCAGGCTGACCAGCACGACGATCGAGGAGAACGTCAGCCAGGTCCAGGCCATCTTTTTTGCGTACTTGCGCAGGAAGAAGTAATCGACCGGCCCAATCAGCAGGATATAGACCACGATCAAACAGGCCACCAGCCAGAAGGGGGCCAACCGCACACCGGCGAACTGGTCCAGTGCGGTGCGCAACTGGCCCGCCAGGTCGCCGAAACCGAAGTGCATCATGGCGGCGCTTTTACTCGATTCCTCGGTCGCGGCGGTGGGCAAATCGAGCAATTTCGCCGCCAGCAGCGGGCGGTCCGTCCAGCCGCGGAGCGGTTGCTCGTCCAAGTCGCCGGCCAGGAAGAGGACCTGCCCGAATCCCCGCGCCTGGCGGACGACCAGCGGCAAGTCGGCCTCGCCGAGTTCCACTCGTCCGCTGACGCCGGTCAGGCGCGGGACGTGCAATCGGCCCTTGGCTCCGCCGGATGGGAAAATCCCCGAGCGGCTGCCGCAATAGGTTTCCAACGCCCCCGACTGGCTCTGATGCAGCGCGAGCATCTTCTGCAATCGGCCGGGCACGAAACGCGCCAGCGGCGCACCGGTCCGATGGCCCGATTCGCCCGCGAGCCTGCGCTCACCACCAGCCGCCCGCCCATTTCGATCCATTGCTCCAGGGCCTCCGCTCGGCCGCCTTCGGCCAGGGCGGGGAATACGTCCGGGCGGTCGGTGGAAAACACAACCCCGTCGATCCCCTCATAACCGTACCAGCGGGCCGGCAACTGGCGGAGGTCGTCGAGCCGGGCGACGACGGGGCGATTCTCCGGCTCGGCGCCGCCGAGCCGGCCCGCCTCCTCGACGCCCAAATCCGATTCGCCCACGACCACGTACAGTTTGCAGAACTCCAAGGCCGGCAGAAAATGATCGCCGTCCGCCCGGCTCGAGGTCTCGAACGTCCGCCGCACGAGAGTGCGGCCCGACACGCGGTACTCGACCGTCAGGTTGCCGTTGACGCGGCCGAAGCGGGTAATCAGCCGCACCGCGGTCTCGCGGCCGGCCTCCAGCCGGCAGGGCGCCATTACCCGGCCAGGCACGCCGTCGCCGTCGGGAACGATCACCGCCAGTTCGCCGTCGAGCGTCTCAACGCCGCCGTCGAGCGTAACCTCGACCGGCGTCCACAGGCCGGCCTTGTAGCGGTCGGCGAATCCCACCCGCACGCCGGCGATCTTCGGCTGCCCGGGCGAAGCGGCCGTCGCGGCGGCGGGCAAGGAAATGAATGCGGCAAGGATTATGAGATTGCAAAATGCAAATTGTAAAATGCAAAATGCAAATTTACTCCTCGTTCCCATGCTCCGCATGGGAGCGCACTGCCCGAACGCTCCGCGTTCGTTCCGCCGAGATTTATTCTGCCGTCCTGACTCCACCGCCATCGACGCGGAGCGTCGGAAAACGCGGGTTCCCATGCGGAGCATGGGAACCAGGAAATGCTTGCTTCTCGTTCCCATGCTCCGCATGGGAACGCACTGCCCGAACGCTCCGCGTTCGTTCCGCCGAGGTAGCAATGCAAATTTGCAATTTTCAATTTTCAATTTGCAATTCACAATCGTATTCATGGTTTTCCCGCGTCGGGACAGATGCAAACGAAGCGGCCGCACCCCGGACAACCCGAGCCGTATTTCCGCGCCACCGCCTCGGTCAGATCGACCTCGGCCACGTTGGCGATCGTAACCAGCCAGGCCAGCACGTCGGCGAACTCGGCAGCCCGCTCTTCCCGGGTCCCCTCGCGCAAGGCGGAGGCCAATTCCCCCACCTCCTCGATCAGCCACATGAATGTGCCGTCGACACCCCGGGCAACGTCCTTCTTGAGGTACATCTGACGAATCAATTGTTGCAGATCGGTTAGCGTGATTTCCGCCCGGGAATCGCCGGGGAGGACCGGGGCGTCAGCGCGTTCGCAATGGTCGCACACGGTGGAGTTGCTCCTCTAGGGGTTCGGAAACCTTTACCTTATCCCAATCCCCGCGGTTCATCAACCGGCCGACCCTCTTTTGCGGCCCGAAACGGCTATACGCGATTTATCGGGAATGGTATATTCCCTATGGATTTATATGAGATTTTGTGATTCTGGCTGCCGTCGGTCGTTTAGCCTTGGCACTTATGCCGAGCACCGGCCCAAGTGCCCGGGCTAAACCTCCCGGAATCATGTGCACTTTCGCGAGACATTACAAATCCCCCGTTCCGCGCCCCTTGCCATGAAACCTGAAATCACCTACGACGACTTCGCCAAACTCGACCTGCGGGTGGCCACGGTGCTTTCCGCCCGCGAGCACCCCAACGCCGACAAACTGATGCTCCTGCAAATCAAGGTGGGCGAAGCGGAGAAGCAGATCGTCGCCGGAATCCGCGGCCACTACACGCCCGAGCAACTCGCCGGCCGGCAGATCGTGCTGGTCGATAACTTGCAGGAGGCGATGCTTCGCGGCGAAGAGTCGCACGGCATGTTGCTGGCCGCTTCCGACGCCGCGGGTATTGTCCTCCTCCGACCCGACCGCGAGTGCCAATCCGGTGCGGAAGTAAAGTAGCCGGAATCTATCCGCTGTGTGCCACTGCTCGCTTGTCAGGCAGTGCGTAATCTAGCCCGGCATAGCCGCAACCAAAATTGTAACCATTCACGGGGCGGCAGGGGACTGGTCCATTTTCCGGCGGGAAAACGTAATTTCATCAATAAACCGTGGGCCGAAAACATGGACCTGTCCCCCCTCCCGCCGCCCCAGGGGGACAGTCCCATTTTCGCGGCGGTAAAGCTAATTCGCAGGGCAACGTCTCTCGCGCCGCGAAAATTGGGACAGTCCCCTGTGAACGGTTACCCAAAATTAGCAGTGGAGTCCATGGTTTTTTCCGGGCTAGAGAAAAGGGCATGGGGGAATGACGCAGCCGACGACGGCGCGTATCGCGTGCCGGCGATCACCGCGCCTTTCACGCACCCTACGAGTCCGGCCGGAAGCGGCCGTTCAGCCCCTTGATGATCGCCTCGATCACCAACTCCTTCCGCATCTCGGTCACCACTTCCATGTTGTGCCGCCAGGCGGGGGCGCGGCGGCGGTCGAAGACCGTCGCGCCCATGGTCAGCTCGCCCTGCGTCTCCACGTCGCCGGCCATCGACTTGGTGGCGAACAGGTCCGGCCGCAGCACGGCCATCAGCGTCACCGTGTCGTGGACGTGAATCCCCTCCAGGCCGAATTGCTGCCGGTAGCCGCGGAAGGCGTGCGGCAACAACTGCCGCAACAGCCGGCCGGCATGGGTCGTCTCGTCGGGCAACATATTGAACAGATCGTAGCTCAACTCGACGCGGTTGGTTACGTCCAACGGCACTAGCGTCTTCGTCGAGGGCGAGCGGAACACGGTTTGCGCGGCGACGGGGTCGCAGAACATGTTGAACTCGGCGGCGGGCGTGACGTTCCCCGGCCCCGACACGGTGCCGCCCATGATTACGATCCGCCCGACCAGCGTGGGCAGTTCGGGATCGCGGATGAACGCCCGGGCGATGTTCGTCAGCGGACCGAGGGCGACGATCGTCACCAGATGCGGGGCGTCGCGGACCTGGTCGCAGATCACCTTCTCGGAGGGCAACAGATGCTGCCGCTCGGCGACGGCGAAGTTCGACTCACCCAGCCCGTCGCTGCCGTAGAGGCTGCGGCGATCGACCGCCAGGCGGTTGTCCGGGTCCGAGGCCGCGCCCAGCCGGGGCCAGCGGGGCGGGTCGAGCTGCTCGACCAGCGCCTGGACGTTTCGCGTGGCCTGGGCCGGAGAGACGTTTCCGCCGACCGCCGTGACGGCCGTGACCTCCAGGTCCGGATGTGCCATCGCCAGACACAAGGCCATCGCGTCGTCGATGCCCGGATCGACGTCCAAGATCACTTTCCTACCCATCGCATCCTCTCGTTGGTTGTCGGCATCAGGGGAACAGTCCCATTTTTGCGGCGAAAAAGCGAATTGGCAACGTCGGAATACCCGCGCCGCGAAACTGGGGACAGCCACCGCATCCCCCACGATTGTACGTAAGACAATCCGTCTCGGCAAGAGTGATATGACGCCCCGCCGACAGGGTTTTGCCCGACGCCGCGAGGGGAATTTTGCATTTTCGGAATTTTTCGCGGGTACATTTCGCGTCCCTGCCGGGTATAGCTGCGTGGACGGGAACTATTTCTCCCGCTTCCCGGTTGTGCGATTATACTGATCGAAGGGCTTCAATCGGGCGCATCGACTCGCAATGGCAGACTTCGCCGAACCGTCCGTTCCGCCGATCGTCCTCGATAGCTCTTTTTCGGTTGGCTCTCCACTCACCCTTCGCTCGTCCCCCTTCTCTCCTCTAACAATCGGCGGTCCGGCGTTCTCCTACATGGTGGCCACGCTGATCCTGGCGATGCTTCTGCTGGGCGCTTGGGCCTACAAGGTTTCCCACTATCGACTGCTGGTCGAGTCCCCGCCGGGGCAGCGATCGGCGCCGAGCGCGCCAGAGATGCAATTTGTCGGCCGGATCACCGGCATGAAGGACTGCCGCTGGTCCGATCCTGGTACGCAAACTTACCTCGGATCTTCGGTCCCACTCGGCCGCCGGTATGCGCTCTCCGCCGGACTGATGGAAATCACCTACGAGAGCGGCGCAAAGGTGATCCTCGAAGGGCCTTGCAACTATGTAGTCGAGTCCGACGCCGGCGGCTTTCTGGCGTTGGGAAGACTTACGGCGCGGGTGGAGAAGAGGGAAGAGGGAAGAGAGAAGAGTGCGAAACCGCAAGCGGCAAATCATAGAATCTCCAAATCCCCAAATCCCCAAATCATAAATCAGCAATCATAAATCTCCCTCTCCCCTCTCCCCTCTTCACCGTCCGCACTCCCACGGCGATCGTCACCGACCTGGGCACGGAGTTCGGCGTGGAAGTCGGCACGGATGGAAATACGGCGTCGTACATCTTTCGCGGACGTATCGAGATGAAGGCAATTAGAGGAGGACGCCTCGCGGCTGCATCCACGTTGGTGAAGGCCGGTCACGCGGTCCAACTTGGATCCGGCGAATCGGCTCGAGTTGAGCCCGGCAAAGACGTAACCGTTCACAGGGGACTGTCCCAATTTTCGCGGCGCGAGAGACGTTGCCTTGCGTATTGGCTTTACCGCCGCGAAAATGGGACTGTCCCCTTGGGGCGGCGGGAGGGGCACCCAGAGGGTATCCGGTCCATGTTTTCGGCCCACGGTTTATTGATGAAATTACGTTTTCCCGCCGAAAAATGGACCAGTCCCCTGCCGCCCCGTGAACGGTTTCCACATGGCATTCTGTGATGGGTCCGTGCGGATGATAAGCTATACCATTAACCTCGCCATCCACCAATACCTGGGCAACCGCAAGGATGGGCAGGTGCTCGATGGAAGTAAATTCTAAGGCGCCAAAGAAGACCAACCTGAGGCAACACGATAAGGCTCAATACGGAAACCGCTCGTCGATTTCCGCTTCGGAAAGCTCGACGAGGAATTGGGCCAGGCGTTCGACCAGGGCGTCCATGTGCCGTTGGCCTTTTTCGGCGGTGGCGGCGTGGGGATTGCCCACCCCGGCGTTGGTCGTCAGCAGGTGCCAGGGCCGGGTGATCGAGACCCAGCCGCGGTTGATGGCCTCGAAACGGGTCTCGGCCGGCCGGCCCTCGTCGGCCGTCAGGGTCCCGTCCGGGTTTCGCGCGATCAAATCCGGGCAGAAGGCCATGGCGAACGAAGTCTCCATCTCGCCCGCGTGATCGTCCTGCCGCTCGAAGATGTCGCCGAAGAGGTCCTTGGCGACGGTGTACCAGTTGCAGAGGAAGAGGTGGGCGGGGGTGCGGCCGTAAAGCTCGCGGAGGATGAACTTCAGGTCGTTCCCGCCGTGGCTGTTCAGCAGCACGATTTTGCGGATGCCCGTCCGCGTCAACGATTCGACCAGGTCGCGGACGATCGCCAGCAGCGTGGTGGGATAGACGTTCATGGCGAAGGGGAACCGCGCCTGATTGGATTGCGTGCCGTAGGGGACGGTGGGCAGCAGGATGACTTTCGCCCCGCGGCGATGGGCCTCGGCGCAAATCCGCCCGCCCACCACGTCGCCCTCGAGCGCGTCGATGCCGTAAGGGAGGTGGAGATTGTGCGGCTCGACGGCGCCGAACGGCAGCACCGCGACCTCGTAATGTTGTTGTTTCACGAAACCGTAATTGGTTTCCGACAGTTTCCAGGGATGCATGGCGGGGTGGTAGTGTTAGTGGGTCTTGGGGCTTAGGTCTTGGGTCTTAGATCTAAGACCTAAGACCCAAGACCTAAGCCCCCGTGGTCAAACAGGTTGCTGCAAATGGACCGGTATGGGGGCTAAATGGTCTGGTTTGCGGACACCATCGCTTACTTAAGTGGGTCCTTGATTTCGATCGAGAGGATTTCGATCACCAGATCGGTCTCGTCTTCATCCTTGATCTTCTTGGCGGGGACGTAGTTTGCCGGGGGCGTAATCAGCACGTCGAGCGACTGCCGCCGGTCTTTCTGCGTGCCGATCCGGGTGTCTTCGAGCCACGTGGTCTTGTCGATCGTCTTGATCTCCGATGACCGGATATCAACTTTGTGCCTGTAAAAGGCCGTCGCTTTTCGGGGCGTGTTCAGCCTCTTCGAGGCGGACGTAGTAGATATCCAGCAGGCCCGGTTTCAGCGCGGCGATCTCCGGCGGCGCCTGGTCGGGCCAAGACAAGTGATAGGAGGCGGTGACTCGGGCGTTGGGGCTTAGCTCGAAGCCCTTGGGCAGCTTCAACTGGGCCGAAGCGTCGCCTCCCCCGGCGTCGGCGCTTTGCCGGGCCTGGGCCGCGGCATAAAACCGCTTGCACCACAAGGGGGCCAACTTGGCCGAGAGGTCCCACCATTCCTGGGCCATCTGCTGTCTCTTTTGGGCCTCTGCAATGCGCTTGTTTACCGTACCCCCGGCGGGCGCAGGCGGCGTCCCTTTCGCCGACTTGGAGTCTTTCCGATACAACATCTTAATGATCGTGTACATGCCGGGATCGGTGACAATCTTGTCGGCCAGGCCCACGCTGAGCAGGGCCTTCGGCCCTTCGTCCCAACGCTTCCGCAACAGGGCATTGAGCAGCGATCGGGTGGAATCCTGCGGGATCGTGCCGGCCAACATCACCAGCTTGGCCTTCTTTTCCAGCGAATCCACGGCGTGTATCTTCAGCTTCGGCTCCAAGAGGGCGAGGAACTTCGGATTCCAGAGTCCGGCCGCCATCCGCGCTGCCTGCTCTTCGGCCGCTTTCGCTTTGTCCTCAGCGGTTTGCGCGGGCTGACCGCCCGGCTGACCGGTGTCGCGTTTCGGCTCGGTCAACTGGCCGCCGGACTTATCGGCAAAGCCGCCCAGCAATCCGCCATGCGGTTCAGCCGGCGCGATGGGGTTGGCGGCCGCGGCGGTGGGTTGGTCGAGGTTGTCGGGAATGTCCAACAAGCGGGCCGTGGCCTGTGAACCGTAGTCTAAAAACTGCTCCTCCAACGTGGTCTTCAATTCCGCGGACGGATTGCCCTTCTCGTAAAACGTCAATTGGGCGCGGCAGTTGAGCGGATCGCGCGCCAAGAGAAACTCGTGCACCGGGTCCTTCGGATCAAGTTGCACGTGATGATCCACCAGCGCCTTGGCCAACGCGAGGCGCAGGTCGCTGGTGGCGGACTGCTTGGTCAACTCGAACGCCTTGGCCTGGAATTCCTTTTCGGGCCACGGCCCTTGGCGCTCGCTGGGGCGCAGCACGCCCGGCGCGGTGAGCACGCGGAGCGTCAAGGCGTTGTTTTCCGGGCACTGATGGGCCAGGAGCGCCTTCAGCGCCGCCTCCACCGCCGTCTTGTCGTCGTCCGTCTTGAACGTGCCGGCCAGCACCTGTTCGATGGTGTCTCGGGCCGGCGCGCTGCCGTTGTTCCCCAAAGCCGTGATGATGGCCTCGACCAGTCCCGGCATCACCACCGGATTGTTGGGCGTCGCGCCGGGAAGCGGTGGAGCGCCCTCCGGGGGGATCTTGGGCGGTCCGGGCGGCTGCATGGTGAGCGGGCTGGACGCCGGATTGGGATTCGCGGGCGGAGTCTGTCCGGGCTGCGGCTGATTTTCGGTGGGAGCGGGCTTTTCCGCCGGCTTTTCGGGCGGCAGAGGCTTCAGCAACTTGGTCAAACCTTTGGCCGCCGGCTCGCTGCCCACTATTTTCTCGTTGTTCCCCAAATAGGCGACCGCCTCCAACAACTTAGGATTGTTCTCGCGCCGCGCGCGGAAGTAGTCTTCTGCCGTCCAGTCGGCGACTTTTTCCGGCAGCGGAGGCTTTTCCGGGGCGGCCGGCTTCTCGGCCTCCGGCGGTTTTTGCCCCGGCGAAGGCTGATTGGGTCCTACGAATTGCAGCGATGGGGTCGGCGGCGTCGCTGGCTGAGGAGCCGGCGTCGTTTGTGCGGGCTGAGCCGCCGTTTGAGTGGGCTGGGACGCCGGCTGAGAGTTCGGCTGCGCGGCGGCAACCCGCGGTTTCGACGGACCGGACCCGCCGAACAATCCAAACTGCCAAACGAGAACGATCAGCACCACTACCAGCACTACCGCGCCGGCCACCACCACTTTGATCATCTCAGGGTTATGATACCACGGTCCGTGTTTGAATTTTTCTGCGCACTCTTCATGCCGGCAGGCGCTTCGACGACGTTATTCGGGTCGAGGCCATCCTCCAGCGCGTGCGACAGCCGGGGTTCGTTGTTGCGCTGCCCCGGCTCATTGTTGAAGACAACTCGTTTGTCTGCCATGCCCACACCTCAGGCTGAAAAGCCATAATGGATAGTTTGGATAAGAAATAGGCTCGACAACCGGTAGTATGCCATAACTGGGGTGAAAATTCCACCCGAGAAACCGCGCGAACTGCATCGAACGGGGCGAAATACATCCGCAGAGGGGGATGCGTTATCCCTTAGGCCGGCTTGCCCAACGCGACATCGGGACCGAATAATTGCCGGAAAGAGTACATAGCCTGCAGGCGTAGGGTGGGACAAGCGAAGTGCGGTCCCACCAATAACGTGAAGGGATGGTGGGACCGCGCTTCGCTCGTCCCACCCTACATTCAAATTCAGCCCTGAATATTTGATTCCTGGAAAATGAAACCTGACATCGTGCCATCAAGTGTACTCACGGTGTAATTTTGGAGGTCCAAGGACATGACTATTATGACCATGACGACGAGACGAGTTGTTTGTATCGCGGCATTGGCCGTCTTGTTTGGCGCCGAGGCCGGCGCGGCCGACTTGACCATCGGACAACAGGCCCCGGACTTTAAGGGCATCATCGGCGCCGACGGCAAACAGCACTCTCTGGCCGACTACGCCGACGCCCGGCTGGTGGTCGTGGCCTTCATCTGCAACCATTGCCCCGTGGCCAGGGCCTTCGAGGACCGGCTGATCGCCTTGCAAAAGGATTATAAATCGAAAGGGGTGCAATTGGTGGCCGTCAACGTGAACAATATCCCGGCCGACCGGCTGGACCAGATGAAGAAACGGGCGAAGGAAAAGGGCTTCAACTTCCCCTACCTCTACGACTCCACGCAAAAGATCGGCCGCGATTTCGGCGCCACGGTGACCCCTCACGTGTTCGTCCTCGACAAGGACCGGAAGGTCGTGTACATGGGCGCGATCGACGACCAAATGAATGCGCAAAAAGTCAAGCAGCACTACCTGCGCGACGCCCTGGACGCGCTGTTGGACGGCAAAAAACCGCCGAAGGAGACCACCCGGCAATACGGCTGCTCCATCAAATACGAATGACCAGGGGACTGTCCCAATTTTCGCGGCGTGCGGAATCCGGCGTTACGAGTCCGCGTATCGGCCGCGAAAATGGGACTGTCCGGCCGCGTGAAGGGGACAGGTCCCTGTTTTCGGCCCGCGTTTTTCCCGCCCAACACGCTTTCACGCCGAAAAATGGACCAGTCCCCAGCCGCCCCATGAATAGTCATCCGGTCCGACGTATTGCCTTGCTGCTGTTGCTGGGCGGTTGCCTCATTGCCGCGGGGTGCGAGCGAAATCCAATACCGATTCCGCGCCCCGAGGTTCCGCTTCACCGAATCGACGCGCCGGGATTGACCCGGCTGCTGGAGCGCCGGCGGGGAAAGGTAGTGCTGGTTGATTTCTGGGCCACGTGGTGCGGGCCGTGCATGGAATTGCTGCCGCACACCATCGAAATGCAAAATCGTTTCCGCGACCGGGGGTTGGAGGTTCTGACGGTCAGCATGGACGACACGGACAACGAGGCGGCGGTTCGCCGGGCGCTGGGCAGCCGCGGCGCGACGGCGGAAAATTGTCTCTCCCGTTACGGAGTCGGGTCGGAAGGGTTTACCGCCTTCCGAATCGAGGACGGCGCGCTGCCGCACCTGCGCCTTACGACCGCCGGGGCAAGTTGCAGCGCGAATTTTCCGGCAAGATCGTGCCCGCCGACGTGCAACGGGCCGTGGAAGAATTGTTGAAATGACTCGTCCGGCGACTATTGACTTGCGGGATACGGCTGCTACCTTCAGGGTTGGCCTGCATTTCTCACCAGTCGAACAGTAGCCCGAAGCGCAAGCGAGGGCAAGCCGTTATTCATCCCTCGCTTGCGCTTCGGGCTAGTGTATAGTGCTTCGGAATGGAGGTTGGTTATTGACGGCCGGGAACGCATTTTCCGGCTGTTGGCAATTTCCATTCTCGTATTCCGTCGGCGAAATTTTCCGCAACACCTTCCACAAACGAGAGAGTCCGCTCATGCTCCCACGGCTTTCCGGCTTGCTCTGTGTCGTGGTTTCGTTGATGTTTATTTTTGCAGGCGCCCCTGCCCGGTGCGAGACGGCAGCCCCGGCGACGATTGTTTCGCCGGTTGGCGGCTCGTTTGCCGAAAAGCTGGCGGCCAAGGAGGTGCGGCGCTACGTGTATCTGCGGACCGGCAAACTGCTGCCGATCGTCGCGGCGGACATCCATCATCGCCAGGTTCATGTCCCCGCCGGCCGGCTGGTGGTCGTGGCCCGCAAGGATCGGCCGGAGGTCACTGCAATTCTCGCTTCAGCCGATTTGCAGACCAGAGTTGCCGCGTTGCCTCCCGGAGGATACTTGTTGACGACGGTCAAGCAGGCCGACCGGCCCGCGCTGCTGGTTGTAGGCGGTGACGATATTGGGACGTTGTACGGCGCCTATCGTTTGGCCGAGCACTGGGCGTGCGGTTCTATTTGCACGGCGACGTCATTCCCGACAAGCAGATTCCGCTTGAACTTGACCGACATCGACGACGCCGGAAAGCCGCTGTTCGCCCTCCGCGGCATCCAGCCGTTCCACGATTTTCCCGAGGGGCCCGACTGGTGGAACCGCGACGGCTACAAGGCCATCCTCGGCCAGTTGCCGAAGCTGGGGATGAACTTCTTCGGGCTGCACTGCTATCCCCAGGGCGGCGTCGGGCCGGAGCCGCTGGTGTGGATCGGCCCGACCGCGGGAGATCGCCCCGGACGGCAAGGTGAAGGCCAGCTATCCCTCGCGGCATTTCACCGCCAGCAACGTGACCGGCGCCTGGGGATACCAGCCGGGCAAGACCGGCGACTACGTCTTCGGCGCCGCCGATCTGTTCGACCGCGACGACTACGGCGCCGACTACATGCGCGGCACGCATCCCTGGAACAAGATGTCGCCCGAGCAGTGCAACGCCCTGTTCGACCGGATGGGCGAGTTCCTCGGCGACGTGTTCACTTTCGCCCGGCGGCTGGGCATCAAGACCGTGCATCGGCACGGAGACGCCGCTGATGATTCCCACGGCGGTGAAAGAGCGCCTGCAAGCGGCGGGCAAGAATCCGGCCGACCCGGCCGTGGTGCAGGAGGTCTACGAGGGGATGTTCCGGCGGATCGCCAAGATTCATCCGTTGGACTACTACTGGCTCTGGACGCCCGAGGGCTGGACCTGGCAAGCGGTCAAGCAGGAGCAGATCGACGCGACGCTGGCCGATCTCCGCGCGGCGATGGCGGCGGCGAAGAAGGTCAAGCCTCCGTTCACGCTGGCCACCTGCGGCTGGGTGCTCGGGCCGCCGCAGAACCCGTCGCTGTTCGACGAGTTGCTGCCGAAGGACATGCCGATGAGCTGCATCAACCGCGAGGTGGGCAACACGCCGGTCGAGCCGGGGTTCGCCAAGGTCCAGGGGCGGCCGAAGTGGGCCATTCCCTGGATGGAAGACGATCCGGGCCTGACCATGCCGCAGCTCTGGGTCGGGCGGATGCGCCGCGACGCCGCCGACGCCCTGAAGTACGGCTGCACCGGCCTGATGGGCATCCACTGGCGCACCAGAATCCTGGCCCCCAACGTCTCGGCCCTGGCCAAAGCCGCCTGGGACCAGTCGGGCTGGACCGGAGAGCCGAATTTGGACCTCCAGGCGGCAAACCGCGCTTCGCCCCGTCGGCCGATTTCTATGCCGACTGGGCCCGCGCGGAGTTCGGCCCCGAGGCGGCCGAGCCAATCGCCGCCATATTCATCCGGCTGGACGGCCGTCTGCCGCGTCCGGTCAGATTGGGTGACGGGGCCGGGCTCCATCAGACCCTCCAGTCGCGAAGTGGAGCGATGTGCAAAAGGAATACGCCTTCGTCGACGAGTTGGCGGCCCTGCGGCCGCGGATCGCAGGCCCCGGCAACCTCGAGCGGTTCGATTACTGGCTGAACAACTTCCGCTGCTCTCCGCTCGATTGCCGAGGTGCGGTGCGTCTGGCGCCGGTTCAATGCCGCGCTGGAAAAGGCCAAGGCGGAAAAGGACCGCGGAGGCCCGGCGAGAAACTCGCCCGCGAATTCGGCCCTGCCCGCCCGGAAGGAATTGGTGGCCGCGTTTGCCGAACTGCATCGGCATTTGCTGGCCGCGGTGAGCAATTCCGGCGAGATGGGCAACCTCTGCAATTGGCAACAACAGACCATGCCGGTGCTGTTGACCAAACCGGGCCGGGAATTGGCCGCACTGCTCGGCGAGGACCTGCCGTCGGACGCCGTTCCCTCGAAACGACTACATCGGCCCGCCGCGGATGCTTGTGCCGGTGGTCCGCACCGGCCTCATCGCCGGGGAACCGCTGCGGCTGAAAGTGATCGTGCTGGGCGGAAAACCGCAAGTGGCCGCGCTGCATTGGCGGCCGCTGGGGACCGGCGAGTTCGCCGAGGTTCCGCTGACCCACGTGGCGCGGGGCGTGTATGCCGTATCGCTGCCGCCGGAAGCCGTCAAAGACGACTTCGAGTATTACGTCGAGGCCCAGATCGGCGGCGCGGATTTGAAGTTTCCGCCCACCGCCCCGCGGCTCAACCAGACCGTAGTTGTGACCCCGGGGCGGTGAACGGCTGCGACTCGGGGCATTCCGCGGTTTGCGTGCGTGAATTGAAGCCATAGCCCGAAGGGCTTGTGATAGGGTAGCCCAGGGTCGCCGCGCAGCGGCTACCCTGGGAAGAGGGAGGCGTATCTCACACATCAACCCTGAAAGGGTTGCGTTGTGCGGCGTGCCACCTCCGAAACCCCGTTGGGGTTTTTCTGTTCCCCTCGCCTTTCTCACCCGGGGTAGCCGCTGCGCGGCAACCCCGGGCTATCTTATGAAAAGCCCTTCGGGCTAACAAACAAAGTGCGGAATGCACCGGCTGCGACTTAAAATACTGACTGGTTTGCGGGCGCGGAGCCTAACCATCTGCCCCGTAGCGCCGGGCTTCGCGCCGCTCTTCATCAACCAATCCCGCTCGATCTGTTCGAGCGATTGCCCCTTGGTTTCGGGCACCCAGCGCCAGACGAACATCACGCTGACGGCGCAGAAGACGGCATAGACCCAAAACGGGAAGCCGTGGTTGAAGCGATCGGTCAGCCAGGGATTTTCGTCCATCAGGGTGAACGTTTGGGTGACCAGATAGTTGGCCACCCACAGGCAAACGGTGGCGATGGCCATTGCCCGGCCGCGGATGGCGGTGGGAAATATCTCCGACAGAATCACCCAGGTGACCGGTCCCACGGAGAGGGAGAAACAGGCGATGTAGCCGAGGATGAACGCCAGCACCCAGAGATCGGTGTACTGCCAACAGGCCGCCAATCCCATGGCCGTCAGGGAGAGGCCCATGCCCGCCGCGCCGATGAGCATCAAGGGTTTGCGGCCCACCAGATCGACCGTCCAGATGGCGATAATGGTGAAGAGGAGGTTGACGGCGCCCACCAGGGCCTGCTGCAAGAGGGCGGCGTTGGTTCCGGAGCCGAGTTTTTTGAAAATCTCGGGGCCGAAATAGAGGAAGACGTTGATGCCGGTGACTTGCTGCAACACCGCCAGGACCACACCGATGGCCAGCACGGTCCTCATTCCCGGCCGAAAAAGCTGGGCGATGGAGCCCGATTCCCGGGAAAGAACGGCCTCGATTTCACCCAGTTCGGCCCGGGCGTACTCCGCTCCGCCGACTCGGGCAAGGATCGCCTCGGCCTCCGGCTGACGGCGGTTTTTGACCAGCCAGCGGGGGCTTTCGGGCACCAGGCACAACAGCAGCAGAAACAATCCCGACGGCACGATGCCCGAGCCGAACATCCACCGCCAGCCGTATTCGACGTTCCAGGAGACGGCCGCCGGGGCTGCCCGATCGACCGCCGAGCCGTATTCGGCGATGAGGTAATTGAGGAAGTACACCGCCAACATTCCCGAGATAATGGCAAACTGGTTGATCGAAACCATCCGCCCGCGGACGCGGGCCGGCGCGATCTCGGCGATGTACATCGGCGAGGTCATGGAAGCGGCGCCGATGCCCAGGCCGCCGATCATGCGAAACGCGATGAACGAGGAAAAGTTCCACGGGAAAGCCGTGCCGACGGCCGAGACCAGGAAGAACAGGGCCGAGAGGATCAGCATCCCGCGCCGTCCGAAGCGGTCGCTCAGCATCCCGGCCGCGCCGGCGCCCAGGCGCAGCCGAGCAACGCGCAGGCGGCGGTCCAGCCCTTCCACAATTGCGGATCGAGGTCAAAGTGCTTCTGCAAAAAGCCGATGGCCCCGGAGATGACCGCCGTATCATAGCCGAACAGCAGTCCGCCCAACGCCGCCACCAGGGTCAGCAGGAGCACATAAATCATGCTGCCGCGATTGTCCGCCGTGGCTTTCATCGTCGTATCCCGAAACGAGGCAATGGCCATCAATCCACCAGTTCGTGCTCGATCTCTTCCAGGGTCTTGCCCTTGGTCTCCGGCAGGTAACGGGCACAAAACACCAACCCCGCGGCGCAGACCGCGCCGTAAACCCAGAAGGTAAAGCCCGTGCCGATCGACTCTTCCAGCAGGGGATACGTGATGGTCAAAAGGAAGCATCCAAACCACAGGGAGAACACCGAAATGGACATCGCCGCCCCGCGGATGCGATTCGGAAAGAGTTCCGACAGCACGACCCATGTGACCGGCGCCAAGGAAAGGCCGTATAAGCCGATCGACAGGAGCATCAGTACCAGAACGAATGTTCCGGTGAAGCCGGTGAGATAGCCGCCGCCGATAAAGAGGTGCAACAGGGTCAGGCCGCCGAAGCCGATCAGCATCAGAATCCGACGCCCAAAGCGGTCGACGCAGAGCAGCGCGACCACCGTAAAGGTTAGATTCACCGCGCCGATGATGACGATATTAAACAGCGCGGCGGAGACGGTGTAGCCGGCGGCGCGGAAGAGGTCGGCGGCATAGTAGAAGATCACGTTCATCCCGCACCATTGCTGGAGGATGGCGAAAATCGCGCCGATGGAGACAATCCACAGCAACTTCGGCTCCAGCAGGTCGCGGAAGTGGACCTTCTCGATCTCGCCCACCAAGGTCTCCTCGATGCTGGCCGTTTCCCGGTCGGCGAACTCGCCGCCGCCGATGCGGGACAGCACCGCGCGGGCTTGGGCCGACTTGCCATTCTTGACCAGCCAGCGGGGGCTCTCCGGAACGAAAAACATCAGCACAAAAAACAGACAGGCCGGCAATGCGGTCACTCCGAACATCCACCGCCAACCGTGGGCGACGCTCTGCGGAGTCATTCCGCGGCCGACCGTCTCCAGCACCAGCTTGTCGTCCGTGTTGATGGGGGCCTTTGCCTGCTCCTTGATAAATTTCCTTGACGATTGCGGCGGCGCCTTCGTAGTCCAACCGGGCCGAGCGGCGGGCGGCCAGATCGGTGAACTTTTCGATGAACTGCCGGCGGTCCTTGGCCTTGACCTGCCAGGCCAGCTCCTCGGCGACCCGGCCCGCGTTCCAACCCGCCGTGGTCGCCGGGGCCGCGGCCAGCAGTCGCTGATCGAAGTCGCGGGTAAATTGCTCGATGCCGTAGTTGGCCACCTGCGCCAGCAGGATGCCGATAACGATGGTCAATTGGTTCATGGCCACCAATCTGCCGCGGACGGCGGCCGGAGCGACTTCGGCGATGTACATCGGCGAGAGGTTCGAGGCCAGCCCGATGGCCACCCCGCCGGCAATCCGCCAGAGGTTGAACGCCCAAGAACTGGCCTGCCGTCGCAGTCCCCAACGCAGATACAACGAACACCAGGGCGGACAGGATCAGCAGCCGTTTGCGGCCGAAGCGGTCGCTCAGACATGCCGGAGAGGACGGCCCCGATCAGGCAGCCGACCAGGGCGCTGGCCATGGCCCAGCCCTGTTGCCAGGCGGTGGTCAGCGATGAAAAACCGTTCGTAGAACGGCTTTGTGCCGCCGATGACGATCCAGTCGTAGCCGAACATCAGCCCGCCCAGGGCCGCCACGAGCGAAATCCCCCACACGTATCGCATGTTGTATCGGGGCTGGAAGGGGGCCGGCGGGGATGAATTCGACATTACGTGTGCTCCGCGGGGATGAAGGACCGGACCGATTTTGCCCATGCTATCCGCAAACCGCACTGTTTGACAAGAGGTTGCAGCGGCGGGCGGGCTTTATAGAATGTCCAATAGTGCATACAATTGTCGTTTTGCGGTCGTCGGCATGACGGCCCTGATACAGCCTCAGAGCCGCCGTGCCGGCGGCCGCTAAACAACGCATATCCCCCGAACCCAAGGCCCACCGATGAACTCCCGCGAACGATTCCTGGCGGTCCTCGACGGCCGGATGCCCGACCGCGTCCCGGTCACGCTTTTCATCTGCGACCAAGGGCACTTCCTCAACCAGATGTACCCCGACGTCGATCCCTGGGACTTCGAGACCTTGCAGTTGAAGGTCATCGAGATCGCAACGCCAATTCGGCGTCGACGTCTTCGTCCGCATGCTCTTCGGCCTGAACGATCCGCTCTCGATCCACATGGGCGGGCTGAACGTCGTCGCAGCAGACCGACCGCTGGGAGGTCAGGACCGAGGAGTCGCAGCGCGGCGCACACGACCGTCTGGCACTCGACCATCCGCACCCCGGACGGCACGCTCACGCAGGAGTTTTCGCGCAATCAGCAGCGGCCGGGCACTTTCGTCTACGCCTGCACGAAGAAGCCGATCCATACGCCCGCCGATCTGGAAATCGCCATCAAAAACGAGCCGCCCATGCCCGAGTCGTTCCGCGAGAACGCCCGGCGGCGGGTGGCGCGGATCAAGGCGGCGTTGGGCGACGACGGCATCCTCGGCTCCTGGACGCCGCACGGGCCGTTCAACAACGCCTCGCTGCTGGTCGATCACGACGAGCTGTACAGCCTCTTCCTGACCGACTACGATTTTTACGAGCGGCTGATGCGGTTCGCCATGAATCGGATTTTGGACTACGCCCGGGCGATGGACGAGGCCGGCGTGGACGTGCATTGCGTGGGCGGCAACGTGCCCGGCGGCTTCCTCGGCCGGAAAACCTACGACCGCTACATCCTGCCCTTCGAGCGGGAGTACATCGCCTTCGTGCAGCAGAACGGCACGCCCGCCATGTACCACAACTGCGGCCAGATCATGAATCTGGTCGAGTCCTACGTGGAACTGGGCGTGCGGGTGGTCGAGCCGTTCTCGCCGCCGCCGCTGGGCGACGCCGACCTCGCCCGGGCGAAGGCCATCGTCGCCGGCCGCTACGTCATCCTCAGCGGCATCGACCAGGTGAACGTCCTGCAAAAGGGCACGGTGGATCAAGTCCGCCGGGCAACCGAACAGGCCATGCTGGCCGGCAAGCCGGGCGGCGGGTTCATCCTCCAGCCGGTCGATTTCCTCGAATACGGCACGCCGCCGGAAAACGTCGCGGCCTACGCGGCCGCCGCGCAGGGAGCTGGCGGCATATTGACACTGTTCCAATCGCTGCCTAAAATTATCTTTTTCTCTTTCCCCCGTTGTCGATGCCCCGAGCGCACCTAGGAACATAGATCGTCATGTCTAGCATCCTGTTGTTTGCCGACGGCGGATCGGCAATCGGTCGATTGCTTTCGCTGTCTCCCGTTGACCAAGTCATTATTGCGCTGTATTTCTTGGTCGTTCTGGGCATCGGGTTCTATCTGAAGAAGTTCGCCAGCACCAGCGAAAACTTCTTCATGGCCGGGCGGAAGATGACCGCCTGGGTGGCGGGATTGAGCTTCATCTCCGCCAATCTAAGCTCGCTGGAGACCATGGGCTGGTCGGCCATGGCCTACCAGTACGGCATGTTGGGGGCGCATGCATATCTGATCGGCGCCATTCCCGCCATCCTCTTCCTGGCCGTAGTAATGATGCCGTTCTATTATATTTGTAGAACGCACTCCGTGCCCGGCTATCTGAGCCTGCGATACGGCGAGGACTCGCGTGTGCTGGCCGGTATTTCCTTCACCCTAATGACGGTGTTGGTCTGCGGAGTGAACATGTTCGCAATGGCCTTGATGCTCAAGCTGTTGCTCGGCTGGAACATCCACGCCAGCATCTGGGTCTCGTCGATTACAGTGGCGGTCTACGTTTCGCTGGGTGGTTTACTCTCGGCCGTGCTCAACGAGGTGCTCCAGTTCTTCCTGATCTGGCTGGGCACGCTGCTCGTGCCCATCTTGGGACTGTATGAAGCCGGCGGCTGGAGCGGAATGATGGCGCGGATTACGGCCGCCCATCCGAACACCAACTACACCAGCCTGTGGGCCAATATGGGCTCGGCCAACGACAACCCGATGGGTGTACACTGGATTGGAATGGTCTTCGGATTAGGACTAGCGATCAGTTTTGGCTATTGGTCACCGATTTCTTGCAAGTGCAGCGTGTGATGACCGCCAAGAGCCTCCGTTCCGCCCAAAACGGCACGCTGATCGGGGCAATGCTGAAGATGATGGTCCCGCTTATCGTGACCATTCCGGGACTGCTAGGCCTGGCCATTCTGTCGCAGAAATCGGGCATCGTGTTGCTCCCCGAAAACGAAGCCATTATGACCGGTGGGCACAGCTACAATCAGGTGTTGCCCCTGATGATGGCGCGTTACTTGGGGCCCGGGCTTCTTGGCCTGGGTGTTACGGCCATGATCGCGGGCTTTATGTCGGGGATGGCCGGCAACGTCAGCGCCTTCGCCACAGTCTGGACTTACGATGTCTACCGCCCCTTGATCAACCGCAAAGCCAGTGATGCGCATTACGTTAGCATGGGGCGTTGGTGCTCGATCATCGGCGTGATGATCGGCATCGGCACGGCTTACGCGGCGATGCTCTTCAGCAACATCCTCATGTACCTGCAAGTGCTGGTGATGTTTTTCATCGTGCCCCTGTTCGGCGTGGTGATAATGGGCATGTTGTGGAAGCAGGCCACCAGGGCGGGCGGTTTTTGGGGCTTGCTGCTGGGAACCCTGTTCTCGTTCTCCATGTTCTTCTTCGTGCACTGGTTCCCCTCCGGTTACACCGACTTCCTCGCCAGCGACCTGAGCGATTTGCCCGTGCTGGTCAGTCGGTTGGAAAAGGCCAAGGACCCCGTCTCGAAGTATGTTGATGCAAAACTGCCGAAAGAGGCCGTGGAGGTTTTGCACGCATACGGCGCCGAGGAAAAAGCCGCCGAAAAACCGACTTCCTTCTTGGGCAAGCTGGCGGCGGAGATGAAAGAGGACACCCAGCTTACGCAGAAAGCAAAGATCGTCTTGACCGCCACGTTGAACAAGTTGCTGCAAGATCCCGCGCTCTACAACCCCGGCCGTTTTTCCGATGTTTCTTTGAGCCCGGAACTTCGCCGCGAAGCCGCCTCGCATCCCCAGGGCGAGAATCTGCAGCGCGTCAATCGCCTCTTGCTCTGCGCGGCCTATAAAGCGGAACTCGCTCCCCCGCGACGGCTGGAGCCCACGCAAATCAACCCGAAGCACGCCGAAATTCTGGCCACTTCCGACAAAGCGAAGGATATGGCGGTGAACATGTTTAGCGCCTTCTGGTCGCTCCTGCTCACCTTGGGCACCGTGCTGATGGTCAGTCTGTTCACTACGCCCAAGCCGGACAGCGAATTGAAAAATCTCGTTTACGGAATGACGCCGCTGCCCGACGAAGGCCCCTGCCCCTGGTATCAACGCCCGGTGCTCTGGGCCTTGGTTGTGCTGGTTATACTAATCGCCGTCAACATCATCTTCTGGTAGGGGCCATCGACATGCACGACGACCATCAGGTTCCCATCTGGTTCTTCATCGGCGGGCTGTTGCTGATCTACGGCGTCATCATCGTCGCCGTGGGAATCTACTCACTGTTCAGTCCCACGTCGATTCAACTCAAGTTGAAGGCAGCCAATCCGGACGCGGCCTGGTTCTTCTTCCACCCGGACATCTGGTGGGGAGCGGTGTTGACCGTGTTGGGTGCGTTCTATTTCGTCCGATTTCGACCCTGGCGCAAGCAATAATGACCATGAACTCCCGACAACGCGTTGAAGCCGCCATCAATCACCAACAGCCGGACCGCGTCCCCCTGGACCTCGGCGCCACCTCGACCTCGGGCATGCACGTCAGCAGCGTGTATCGGCTCCGCCAGGCACTGAAGCTCGATCCGCCGGGCACGCCGGTCAAAGTCGTCGAGCCCTATCAGATGCTGGGCGAGATCGCCCCCGACCTGCTCGACGCGCTGGGCGTGGACGCCGTCGGACTGGGCGGGGCCAAGTCGTTCTTCGGCTTCAGCTACGACGACTGGAAGCCGTGGACCACCTTCGACGGCACGCCGGTCCTCGTCCCCGGCGGCTTCAACACCCAGCCGGAACCAAACGGCGACATCCTCATGTATCCCGAGGGCGACCACTCGCTGCCGCCCAGCGGGCGGATGCCCAAGGGCGGATTCTACTTCGACACCATCGTCCGCCAGCCGCCGATCGACGACGAAAAGCTCAACGTCGAGGACAACCTCGAGGAATTCGGCCCGATCTCCGATGCCCTGCTCGAACATTTCGCCACCGAGTCCGAGCGGCTGCGGCAGCAGAGCGATCGGGCGATCGTGGCCAATTTCGGCGGCACGGCCTTCGGCGACATCGCCCTGGTGCCCGCCCCCTGGCTGCGAAACCCGAAGGGCATCCGCGACATCGCCGAATGGTACATGAGCACCGTCACCCGGTTCGACTACATCTACGAGTTGTTCACGCCGGCAGTGCGACATCGCCCTGGAGAATCTGGCGAAGATTTACGAGGCGGTCGGCGACCGGGTCTCGGTGGCGTTTCTCACCGGCACCGATTTCGGCACGCAGACCGGCCCGTTCATCAGCCCGGCCGCCTACCGCAAACTCTATCAGCCGTTCCACGCCAAAGTGAACGATTGGATTCACGAGCACACGCCGTGGAAGACGTTCATGCACTCCTGCGGCTCGATGGTCGCCTTGCTGCCGGACATCATCGACGCCGGATTCGATTTCCTGAACCCCGTGCAGTGTTCGGCGGCGGGCATGGACCCGCGGACGCTGAAGGAGCGGTTCGGCGAGCGGATCACCTTCTGGGGCGGCGGCGTGGACACGCAAAAGACGCTCCCCTTCGGCACGCCGGAGGAGATTCGCCGGCAGGTCCGCGAGCGGATCGAAATCTTCGGCCGCGGCGGCGGGTTCGTCTTCAACACGATCCACAACGTCCAGGCCGGCCCCCCGGCCGAGAACCTCGTGGCCCTGTACGAAGCGGTGCGGGAATACAGGTAACGCGACGCTGCTCTGGATAAACTCCGAGGCTATCCGATAATGAGGCTATCCGATAATTGAGAAAACCAGTCCCCTCTCCCTCTGGGAGAGGGTTAGGGTGAGGGCGAATTGCTGTTGAGATGGTTTCCTCGATTGCATACCTTCTCTCCGCCCTCTCCCCCGACCCCTCTCCCAAAGGGAGAGGGGAGACTTCTCGGATGACCTCATGCGCCGCCCTTGCCCGGTCCAGGTCGTGATGATACCATCATGGTGGTTCATGCCGGTTCAGAGGAGGGCCATGCCCCGCGGCCGACAGAATACGGCTGTCCGGCGGCGGCGGGCCAACCCGAGAGCATAGTTCGTTTTCGAGGAGTGGTTGCGATGCCGCAAGGTACAATCAAGAAACTCGTTTCCGATCGGGGTTTCGGTTTCATTTCGGCCGCCGGGGGAGACATCTTCTTCCATCACTCGGTGGTGGCCGACAACAAGTTCGACGAATTAAAGGAAGGCCAAGCGGTAACCTACGATATCGTTACCGGCCCCGACGAACGGGGACGGGACAAAGGGCCGCGGGCGGTCTCCGTCGCCCCGGCCTGAGCGTCATCCGCTCGATGGCACGTTGGCATGCTCATTGTTCCCGAGGGGATAATGGCCGGATGGGATTGCGCAAGCCGGTTGACTCGTCTGGTGTTCGTAGCGACAATTTTATAGAGGCTCAAAACGACAAGCGGAGGTCTGCCTCGCACTTTCGCCGAGCAGCCCGTTGAAAAAGTCAAATGTTGGGGTGGCAGTTGCACTGCCGCCCCAACCTCCATTCCATCATTGACAGAACACTAGTCCGCTTTCGCTTTCGGAACCAGCCAGATGTTGCGATACTCGACATTGTTGCCGTGGCCTTGAAGATAGAAGGGTCGCGGACCGGGGCCGACTTCTCCATGTCCCGGTGTGCGGTTCGGCAGTTTGAGCATGGGATGGATTACCACACCGTTCTGCCGCACCTCGGCCCGCGCGTCGGAGACCTTCTTGCCGTCCTTAAACTTCGGCGCGGTGAAATCCACGTCGTAGGTCTGCCACGTGAGCGGCGGGAAGCACATATTCACGTCCGGCTTGCGTATCTGGTAGAAGCCGCCGCACTCGTTGTCCTCGCCCTCAAGGCCGAACGAATCGAGCACCTGCACCTCATAGCAGTTGTGCAGGTAGAGGCCGCTGTTGCTCCGCCCCTGCCCGCGGGCCTGGGGCATGTACGAGAGCCGGAACTCCAGGTGCAGGTGGTAGTCCTCGAACTTCTGCTTGGTCTCGGCCTCCGACATCAGATTTTTGTCTTTCGACATACGGCCGTGGATGAAATTGTCGGCCGTCTTTCCGTCAAAGAGCACGATGGCCCCCTTGGGCGGCTTGGCGCCCTCGGTCGGGCTGTGGCGAACCGTCCGCTTCAGCTTCAACTCGAGCTTGCCGTCTTTGCCGGCGATGGTCATGGCAGTGCCGTCGATCTGGCCAGATGTGTCCTGGCCGATGAGCTTCGTAATACTACTGTTGTCAAGTTTTCCGGTCAGCGAAAAACGCGGTTTGCCGCGTTTCCAGCCTGCGCCGGGCAGCCCGCCTCTAGTAACCACCACGTTGAACCCCCCATTGCCCAGGGCAATAACTTGTGCCCCGACCTTGGTATTCTTGCCATCCTGCCAGGTTCCTTTGCCGACGTATTCTCCCTGAACCGCAAAGTCGGGGTCTTTGGCAGCCTCAGCCGGATCGATAATCTCCCGCGGCCGATCACCCGCGGCACAGGCGAATCCGTAAGGCAGGAACGAAAGCAGAAGCAGGATCAAAGTGCGAGGCATGGCATGGCCCTTTCTTCGAGGGGAGGGAGGGGGTAGGAGTATGCCGTAATTTTGGCCGCTAATCCGCAGAAAATCAAGGGTGGGGATGAATATGTGGCACAGCCGCCCTCGGCTGTGCGGAATTGCCAAAGACAGCCGGGGGCGGCTGTCCTACACACTCCAACGCTATATTTGGACGCCTGTTCAATCAGCGACCGTCAAAGTCTGCCCAGTTTTCCCGTTCTGCTTCTTCGCGTGTAGCCAAAAACTTCTCACAGGCTCGCCCGCCACTTCGGCCGATGAGTAGAAGGAGAGGAGTGCGCACCGGCGGGGCGCGCGCCGAAGAGAGACTCCATCCAATTCCAGGTAGCAAACATGTCGAAATTGTCATTCCCCTTAATATGCGGGACAATCCTCCTTGCCGGCCTGGCCTTCGACTCGCGGGCAGCGGCCAAGTCCATCCCGGAAGTCGCCGCCAATCGAATCATCGAGCTGGCGCCGCCCGGACTCGAACGAGAAGACGCCGGTCGTCTCCGACGTGGCGCTCGATCCGGCGGAAAAATTTCTGACCGTCGTCGGCGACGATCATCAAGCACGGGTATTCGACTTCCATAGCGGGCGGCTCCTGCACCGCTATGAATCGTCCGATTGGGTCCATGCGTCGGTGTTCCGCCCCGACGGCCGGCTGCTGGCGACCTCGGGGGCCGACGGCCGTATCCGTTTGTGGACCGTGAACTCCGGGGATCGGCCGCAAATCTTCGGCGAACAACTACCGGTGATTTACACGCTCGCTTTCAGCCCGGACGGCCAGATGTTGGCGGCGGCCGGTTTCAGCGGAAAGGTGTGGATTTTCGACGGTCATTCGGGCAAGACCCTGCGGGAACTGGAAGCGCCGGGCAACGACATCCGCGCGCTCAGTTTTTCGCCCGACGGGACCCGCCTGGCCGCGGCCGGACGCGCGGGCCTGGTCCGCCTCTGGAACACTGAGAACGGCCGGCAGCTTGCCAACGGACAAGTCTCGCCGCGGCGGATATTCGCCCTGCGGCACTCGCCCGACGGAAAACTGCTGGCCGCCGCCGGCGAAGACCGCGTCGTGCGGCTGCTGGACGCGGCCACGGCCGAGCCGCTGACCGCCCTGCCCGAACGCCCCGGCGAAGTGATGGCGCTTTGCTTCTGCGGCCCCGACAGGCTCGCCTCGGCCGGCAGCGGCAACGTGATTCATCTTTGGGACCTCGGCGCCCGGCAGGAACTGCGCCGCCTGGTCGGCCACACCGGCTCGATCACGACGATGGTGCTCGACCGCGGCGCGGAGACGCTGATCTCCGGCGGATACGACACCACGGTCCGCCTGTGGGACCTGAAAAACCAGGACGTGGAGAGAGTTACGCGGAGATAATAATATGTAGCCTGGCGCGGCCACTGGCCGCAACCAATCGATGTTTTGGGACTTTGGTCTTAGGTCTTAGGTCTTGGGGCTTTGTTCCAAGACCTAAGACCTAAGACCCAAGCCCTGTTGAAGTTTTTCACGATGTTTGAGGTCAGTGATACAGCCGCCCTCGGCTGTGCCACATATCGACACGGAGGTTGACGTGGGCCTGCTACGAAAACTGCATCGGAGACATGGGGTTCCCCAGCCGCATCGGGCAAAATCGCACCGGACGATTAGTTCGCAATGGCGCACCTGCCGCATCGAGCAGATGGAATCGCGGCAACTGCTGTCGATCACGGTCGCGCCGATCCAGATCGGGGCCGTCTACTTCGAGGACTCCAGTCCCGCGGACCAGGTCGGCGACCTGTTGGAAAT
Source organism: uncultured Planctomycetota bacterium (assembly GCA_963733145.1). Lineage (GTDB taxonomy): Bacteria > Planctomycetota > Planctomycetia > Pirellulales > Thermoguttaceae > JAHIKV01. The sequence continues at coordinate 450,966 of CAVTCJ010000005.1, forward strand.
CACCTTTAACGGCGGCGCCGCCGGGACGCAACTCGCCCAACTGCGGATCGACACCGACAAACTCGGCGACGGGCTGAACATGGGCGACACGTTCTTCGACACCGCCGCCGGCGGGGCGGGCGTCTACGGCTACGGCCCATTTACCGTCCTCAATCACGACGGCATCGATTCGGTGTCCGCCCAGGTCGCCGACGGCGGAACCACGTTGGTCCTGAACTTCCAGGGCTTCGACGCCGGCGAAAAGCTCGTCTTCAGCATCGACGTGGACGAACAGGGCTTCCTCTCGGCGAACGCCGTGGCCGAGGGGGCGGAGTTCGAGGGATCGATCCTTTCGGCAACCTTCACCGCTCCGCACTACGCCGTGGCCGCCGGCAACGATATTTTCTTTGACGCCTACGACAACAAACTCGCCGCCTCGGGGCTGAATCTGCCCAACGACGATTATAATCCGCCCAGCGCATACATGCCCGTGGGAGCGGAGCCGGGACCGGTCTATACCGCCGGCGCCATCTTCTCATTGCAACAGGAGCCGCTGCCGATCACCCTTTCCGGCACGGTTTTCGAGGACCTCAACGTCGACAACCTGCGACAAACCGGCGAGCCGGGCATCGCCGGCGTGCAACTCTCGTTGCTCGAATCGGTCGGCGGAGATTACGTCGCCACCGGCATGACGACCACGACCGACTCGCTGGGCAACTACCGCTTCGAGGGCCTGCAGCCCGGCGATTACCGCGTGGTCGAGACCCAGCCGGGCGGATACCTCAGCGTCGGCGCCGCGGCCGGAACCGTTGACGGCGCCACTCGCGGCGTAGTGACCAACGTCGACGTCCTCAGCCAAATCACCCTCGACGGCGGCGAGGACAGCATCCACAACGACTTCGCCGAGACTTTGCCCGCCTCAATCAGCGGACACGTCTACCACGACGCCGACAACAACGGCCGGATGGACGCCGGCGAGACGGGCATCGCCGGCGTGCAGGTTACGCTCTACATCCAGCCGGACGGCGAGAAAATCGCCTCCGGAATCTCCACCACCACCGACGCCAACGGCTATTACCAGTTCGACGGGCTGATGCCGGGCGGATACAAGCTGGTCGAGGTGCAACCGGACGGATACCTCGACGGACTCGACGCGGCCGGCAACGCCGGCGGTACGGCCCACAACCCGGGCGACTTGATCGACGGCGTCCAACTGGCCGGCGGCCAGGCCGGCGAGAATTACGATTTCGGCGAACTGCTCTCGGCCTGCGTCAGCGGCTACGTCTACGTCGACGCCAACAACAACGGCACATTCGATGCGTCGGAGACGGGCATCGGCGGGGCTACGCTCACGCTACTGGACGCCGCTGGAACGCCCACCGGCAGGACCGCCGTCACCGACGCCACCGGTTTCTACCGCATCTGCGGCCTGACGCCGGGCGTATATCGAATTGCGGAAACTCAGCCGGAAGGATATTACGACGGGCTGGACGCGCCCGGCTCGGCCGGCGGCACGGCCGACAACCCCGGCGACTTGATCCGCGCCATCCCGCTGGCCAGCGGCGTGAAGGCGACCGACTACGACTTCGGCGAACTGCTGCCGGCCGGCATCAGCGGCCGGGTGTTCGCCGATCTGAACAACAACGCCATGCTCGACACCGGCGAGCCGCTGCTCTCGGGCGTGACCATCTACCTGTTGGACGGCTCGGGCAACCGCATCGCCTCGAAAACCACCGACGCCGAAGGGAAATACGCCTTCACCGGCCTGAAGCCGGGCGTCTACGGGGTCGAGGAAATCCAGCCGCCCGATTATCTCGACAGCGGTGAGCAAGTCGGCACGGCCGGCGGAGCGATTACGGCCAACGACAAAATCGGCGGCGCCAACCTTGCCTCGGGCGTCAACGGGCTGAACTACGACTTCTGGGAAGTCCTGCCGGCGACGATCTCCGGCTACGTCTTCCAGGACGGGCCGCCGATCTCCATCGAGAAAGGCGATCCGATACCCTACGTGCCCGCCCTGCGCGACGGGCGGTTCACGCCCGACGACACCCCGCTGGCCGGCGTGGTGCTGCAATTGTGCGACGCCAACGGCGTGCCGCTGTTGGACGGCAACGGCTCGCCCATCACCACCGTCACCGACTCGAGAGGGTATTACAAGTTCGAGCGGCTGACGCCGGGCGGCTATTCGGTCGTGGAAGTCCAGCCCGACGGATACCTCGCCGGCGTCGACACCGCCGGCAGCAACGGCGGGCTGGTGGTCAACACCTACACCAAGGTCGATCCGTCCCTGCTCGGCACGCTGGCGGTGGACCCGAAGGGAAGCGCCATCGTGAAGATTGCCATCAGTTCGGGCGACACCGCCGCGCAGTACAACTTCAGCGAAGTGCTGATCGAGTACACGCCGCCGAAGTATCCGCCGTACATTCCGCCGACGCCCCCGACGCCGATCACTCCCCCGCCGATGATCCTGCCGGCCGTGGAGTATCAGCCGATGGGCAGACCGTATTACCTCATGCCCGAGACCATCATGCAACCGATCTTCGGCGGCGGGGGCGGACCGGGCGGATACACCTGGCACCTGAGCGTCATCGACGCCGGCCATCCCCGCAGCGACTCGTCGGGGACCGAGTTCACCCAGGTCTCGCATTCCCCCTACTTCGATCCGGTCTCCTGGACCGGCGCCAAGCTGGACCGCTCGGTTTGGGTGCTGGACGACAAGGACGGCGCGGAGATCGCGAAGTTCCAATTCGGCATGGCCGGGGCCACGCCCGTCGTCGGCGATTGGAACGGCAGCGGCACGAGCAAGATCGGCGCGTTCCTCGACGGCATCTGGTTCCTCGACCTGAACGGCAACGGCGTCTGGGACGAAGGGGACTTGTGGGTGAAGCTGGGCGACCGAGGCGATCAGCCGGTCACCGGCGATTGGAACGGCGACGGCAAGACCGACATCGGCATCTTCGGCCCCACCTGGATCGGCGACATGAAGGCGGTGGTGGCCGATCCGGGCCTGCCCGATTCGCAGAACCCGCCCAAGCCGGAGCGGCCGAAGAACATGCCGCCCGACCCGACCGAGGCGGCCGTCGGCTGGCGGACGATGAAGCCCGGCAACGGCGGCCGGATGCGCTCCGACCTGATCGACCACGTCTTCCAATACGGCGTGAAGGGCGACATCGCGGTCGCCGGCGACTGGAACGGCGACGGCATCCACTCAATCGGCATCTTCCGCAACGGGACCTGGTTCCTCGACGTCGACGGCGATGGCCGCTGGAGCAAGGCCGACGTGATGGTCCAGTACGGCCAGGAGGGAGACCTGCCCGTGGTCGGCGACTGGACCGGCGACGGTATCTCGAAGCTCGGCGTCTATCGCCACGGCGTTTTCCACCTCGACACCAACAACAACCGGCAGCTCGACGCCACCGACAAGGTCTTCGAGCAGGGCGGGCCGGGCGACAAGCCCGTGGCCGGCGATTGGAACGGCGACGGCGTGGACGAGGTTGGCGTCTACCAGGACGGCGCGGCGCCGCAGCCGCGGACGTAGTGTAGTGCCTGGTAAATACGGCGTCTTATTTTGCTGAGAATAGTGGAGTTGGGCGCCACTGCCGGCTTGTCCAGCAGTGCGGATGTGCAACAGCGGTTAACACTGCTGGACAAGCCAGCAGTGGCACCCTCCGCCGCATAAGCAACCATCTGCGTGAGACACTACGGTAGCGCCGTTTAGCCCCGGCGTCCACGCCAGGTGCATGACTCGACGGGAAAATTGCGTTATCATCCCGGCGTGGACGCCGGGGCTAAACGGTCATCATCGCGGCTTATTCCAGTTCCGCCGTCAGCGAGCCCCACAGCGCATCGAGCGATTGCGGAATGGTGTGTACCCCGGCAATGGTGGGCATGAAGTTCGTATCGCCCGTCCAGCGGGGGACGATGTGCCAATGAAGGTGGCCGGGCAGCCCGGCGCCCGCCGCGCGGCCCAGGTTCACGCCGATGTTGAATCCCTGCGGCTGCATGACCTTCTCCAGCAGACTTGTCATCAAAGTGATCTGCCGCGAGAGTTCGGCCTCGATCTCGGCGCCGAGCTGGTCGAGTCGGGCGAAATGCCGGCTGGGGGCGACCAGCAGATGCCCGTTGTTGTACGGATAGCGGTTCAGCAAAATTACGGTGCATTTGTTTCGCCGGACGATCCCCCGGCGGCGATCGTCACCTGGCGCGTGGGCACGGCACAAAAAACAGGCGGGATCGGCGTCCGGCAGGAGCTGTGTGGGATCGCACGGCTCGGAATCGACATTTCCGCCGAGGATGTAATCCAGACGCCACGGGGCCCAAAGTTGTTCGTTTTCCACGGTCGCACCCCCCGTTGGTTGGCGGATGAAATAATTCGACAGTCTAGCCGCAAACGATTTATCAGACAAGATGCGTCCATTTTCAAGTTGAGTTCACTGGGGAGTCGAAAGTGATAGTATGGACTGGGGAAAATTTGTTGACTGACGGGATTCTATCGCCCCACCTACTCCCCGCCCGAGAGTTATTTCGCTAGACTGGAACGTTTTACCAACCCGATTTCATTGCTCCACCCGTGCCCGACTTTCGCGTAGACCTGAACGTGTTCCGCGGTCCGCTGGACCTGCTGCTCTACCTGGTGCGCAAGCATGAGGTGGAAATCATCGATATTCCCATCGCGGCGATTACCGAGCAGTATCTCGAATATCTGACGGTGTTGGAGCAATTGGACGTCGGGGCGGTGGGCGATTTTCTGGCCGTGGCCAGCATGTTGATTGAGATCAAGTCGCAACAGGTGCTGCCGCGGAGCGACGAGGTGGAAGGCGAACTGGAAGACCCGCGGCGGGAGTTGGTCCGCCGGCTCTTGGAATACAAGAAGTACCGCGACGCGGCCAGCATGTTGGACGAGCGGAGCCGCGACTGGCAGCAGCGCTATCCGCGGTTGGGAACCGACCTGCCGCCGCACGAACGCAACCTGAGCGACGAGCCGATCCAGGAGGTGGAGCTGTGGGACCTGGTCAGCGCGTTCGGCCGGATCATGCGCGAGACCCAGGCCGCCCGGCCCTCGAACATCGTCTACGACGACACGCCGATCCATGTGTTCATGGGCCGCATTCACGCGCGGCTGCTGGAGGCGGGCCGGCTCAGGTTCCGCGACCTGTTCCAGCCGGAGATGCACAAATCGACGTTGATCGGGATCTTCCTGGCCATTTTGGAACTGGTTCGGCACGCCCAGGTCCGCGTGGACCAGAACTCGCTGTTCGGCGAAATCTGGATCGTGCCGAACCTGGAGAACGCCGCCCCCTTGGATTTTTCGAACGTGGACGAGTATGAACACGTGGGAACTAGGGGTTAGTGGTTAGTGGCTAGTGGCAGTAAGTTTGACTGGACAAGTCATTGTTCTACATGGTCTTATAGCCGCGAAGCGGCGAAAGTCTATGGCCAGGGGCGTTAGCCCTCGTTGTTACACACATCTCTTGATTGATATTGGCGAATTGGGATCAATACGGCATTATGGTAAGCAAGTGAATGGACGCAGGGGGGAGAAAACTAGTCAAGGAAGATCGCACATGCTCACTCCCTGGGTAGCGGATGAAATGAAAACGGCCAATTTGTGCGACAAACGCCTGAATCGACGCCTTGCGGAGGTGGTTTCGCAGTTGGCAGAGCGGCCAACGGCGAGCATTCCCGCGGCGTGCGGCGGTCGCGCCGAAATGGTCGCCGCCTATCGGTTTTGCGAGAACGAGAACACCAACTTCAAGACTGTCCTGCAACCGCACATTGACGCCACGCGGCGACGAATCGCCGCACAACCCATGGCCTTGCTCGCGCAGGACACTACGGAAATTGACGTTACCCGGCCGGACCAGCAGGTCGCGGGGGCCGGTCCCCTGGACGGTGGTCCTCGCCGCGGAGCGCCTGGTGCACCTCGATGTGCGCGTTCACAGAGGATGGAACGCCGCTCGGCACGGTCGCCGGCGAGGCCTGGGTGCGCAGGGAGGAGCCCGTTAGTGCGCCGCGGACTCGGGCCGAGCGCGCCGCTACGCCGATCGAAGACAAAGAGAGCTATCGTTGGGTTACCATGCTTCGGCAGGCGCGCGAAGAAGCTCTGCGAAACCCCGCCACTCGGTTGATTTGCCTGGCCGATAGCGAAGCCGACATCTATGAAGTAATGGTCGAAGGAATGCGGGAGCCCGGGACCATCGACTGGATCATCCGCGCCTGCCAGAATCGCGCTTTGCTCCTGGAAAACAGCCAAAAACACGCGGAACATTACGTCCGCGACGCGGTCCTGTCTCGGCCGGCGCTGTTTGAGCGGACGATCCAGGTGCGGGGGCGAAAAGCGAAGGTGGCTTGCGAAACGCGGGGCCGACGCCAACCCCGCAAATCGCGCAAAGCCGTGGTTGCGGTGCGGGCGATGCGTCTCACGCTCCGTCCGCCGTTTCGTCCAGGCCATCGTCTCCCGGCGATCGCCATCAACGTGGTGTCGGTCAGCGAGGTGAACCCGCCGCCGAACGACGAGCCGGTGGAATGGCTGCTGCTGACGAGCTTGCCGATTGACGACATCGAGCAGGTGCAACGAGTAATCCAATATTATTGTGTTCGTTGGATGATCGAGGTTTTCTTTCGCGTGTTGAAGTCGGGCTGCCGTGTTGAAGAGCGGTTGTTTGAATACATGGACCGCTTGTTGACGTGTCTGGCGATCTATGTGATTGTTGCCTGGCGGACGTTGTACGTGTGCCGCTTGGGACGGAGTTGCCCGGACATCAGTTGCGAGGCGGTCTTCGAGCCGGCCGAATGGAAATCGGTGTGGAAGGTGATGCGCCGCGAGAATCCGCCGGCCCACCCGCCCCCCTTGGGCATGTTCATTCGGCTGGTGGCACAGCTTGGTGGCTACGTGAATCGAAAACGAGCCGATCCGCCCGGTCCGCAAACCCTTTGGATTGGCCTGCAACGGATGCATGACTTCGCTACCTGTTGGCTAATGTTCGGCCCTGACGCTCAAAGGGAGACCTGATTTGTGTGTAACAACGAGGGCGTTAGCCCCTGGAAGGAGGCGTTTTTCAGGGGAAAGCCCCGTAGGGGCGGCAGAAGTCTCTGCCGCCGCTTCGCGGCTCTCGCAGAAGCCCGCTCTCTTTTCCCAGGGGCTAACGCCCCTGGCTATCAACTATCGTCCCTTCGGGACTAAGGAATTACGCCGTAATCACTTCTGACTTGAAGACTATTTCAAACTTAGTGCCACTGACCACTAACCACTAGCCACTAGCCACTAATCCTCATGGTCAACAACCTCCCCGTCAAAAAGCTGGTCCACAAAGACCTCACGATCGAGGGCTATTCGCGGGCGGCCGTGCAGACTTACTGGCGGGTGCCGGAGCTGAAGATCGGTTTCGATTTCGGGGCTCAGCCGTGGTCGTTCATGGGCACGCCCACCTGGTTCGTCTCCCACGCGCACATGGACCACCTGATCGCCTTGCCGGTGTACGTCGCCCGGCGGAGGATGATGAAGATGACCCCGCCGGCGATCTACCTGCCGGCGCCGTTGGTCGAGCCGATGCAGCGGGTGCTGCGGCTGCTGAGCCGCATGGACCGCGGCCGGTTGCCCTGCGCCTGCTGCCGGCCGCGTCGGGTGATGAGATCGAACTTTCCCGCGAACACGTGGTGACCGTCTCGGCCACGACGCACACGGTCCCCTCGCTGGGCTTCGTCGTTTGGGAGCGGCGGCGGAAACTCAAGCCCGAATATCAGGGCCTCGAAGGGCGCCAAATCCGCGATTTGCGCCTCAGCGGCCAGGAAGTGACCAACGAGGTCCGCCTGCCGCGAGTGGCTTACCTTGGCGATAGCTCGCCGGACGGCTTGGACGCCTGCCCGGCCATGTTCCGGGCCGAGGTGCTCATCATGGAACTGACCTTCGTCTCGCCGCGCCATCGCCGCGAAAAGATCCACAAGTACGGCCACATGCACCTCGACGATTTTCTGGAGCGTCGCGGGCAATTCCGCAACGAGCTGATCATCGCCTCGCACTTCAGCACGCGCTACCATCCAAACCAGATCCGCGAGTGCGTCTCGAAGGCCCTGCCCGACATGCTCGACGGCCGCCTCCACTTGTGGCTCTGAGCCGGATTATCCGTAAACGCCACACTAGCCCGAAGCGCAAGCGAGGGTGGGACAACGACTCGCTCTCGCTTACGCTTCGGGCTAGTGCAAGGCACCCGATGGATCGTGAGCGCCGAGATTCCCCGCTTGCGTTTTCGCATCCTTATTAGCCGGATTTTCCCTATAATCCGTGAAATCCGATTTGCACTGATTTAGCTGATTTACTCGACTTTCCGTGTAGACAACCTAGGCTCTAAAAAGAGGAGAAAACTTCCGCATCTCTGGATTGTTCCACAGGAGAACGAAATCATGAGACAACCAAAACACCACAAACGACAACTTCGGCTTGGAATCGGGCTCGTGGAGTTGGCCGTGATCCTCGCCGCCATAACCCTAGTGGTCTTTATCGGCATCAGCCAACTCGGTTCGTCCGTTTCCGCGGACCTCAACCAGACCGCTTCCGGGGTGGGCGAACCCGCGCAGCTAGTCCATCATTCGAGATTCACCGGACAGACCGGCCAGAATGGCGACGGCACGGCCGACAACGGCAGCGGAGGAACGTCCGGCGGCGACAATGGCAGCGGCGGAGACACTTCCGGCGACGGGGACAGCGGAGGCGGCGGGGACAGCGGAGGGATTTGGGGGTGGCTCGGGGGTTGGTTCGGCTGGTAATCGCCGGATAGGAGCCCCGTCAGAATTATCTGTAGGAGGCGACTCCTGTCGCCGATTGCGCGGGGGTGATACATCGGCGACAGGAGTCGCCTCCTACAAATAGCCGAACTGCTTCGGCGGGAGCAACCCCTCGGTTCGCGCACGGAGCATGTGAACCACGTTCGGCGGCAGGAACTTCGCCAACTCCTCGTCGTCGGCCACCGAGGCGATCTGCTTGATCAACGAACTGGAGACGTGGGCCAGCTCGCCGTCGGCGATCATGAACAACGTCTCCACCTCCGGGGCCAGCCGGCGGTTGGCCATCATCATCGTCAACTCGGCGGCGATGTCGGTGATCGGCCGGACGCCGCGGACCATGATCCGCGCCCCGCACTGTTTCACGAAGGCCACGGCCAGCCCGGTAAAGGTACGAATCTCGACGTTTTCCAAGTGCGTGGTGGCGCCGTGGATCATCTGCCGCCGTTCGTCGGCGGTGAAGAGGGTTTCCTTCTCGACGTTCACGCCCACGCCGACGATCAGCCGATCAAAGAGCCGGCTCGCCCGCTCCATCACGTTGAGATGTCCCAACGTAATGGGGTCGAAAGAACCGGGATAGACGGCGATGCGGGGGGAATATCTGTTTTCTGACATGGATGGCAAAACATCCCGCCACAGCGGGGAACGATGATTGTAAGGCGGGGCCTGCGAATTACACTCTGGCCTTACCTTACTTAGTATTAGCAGTGGTGAACCGCGGAAAAACTGATTATACTTGGTTTATCGCCGAAACACCATCCGCGGGGAGATTCTCGATGCTAAAAGCCCTCTGCCTAGTGGGATCCGTTGTCGCCGCCCTGTTGTTGCTGATTTTCGTCCTCGACTTGGCGGTTGGATTCCCCTTCCACCGCCTCAGCGTGACGATGGACGTCGGATGCGTCCTCGGCGCCGCCGGTTTGGGCTTCCTCAGTTGGATCACGTGGAAGGAACAGAAGTGAGCGGTTACGGAGTTGGGGGAGGGGGACAGGTCCATGTTTTCGGCCCACGGTTTATTGATGAAATCACGTTTTCCCGCCGAAAAATGGACCAGTCCCCAGCCGCCCCCGAACGGTTGCCTCCGGCCGCGGATGCCATTGTGTGTGGGGGTTTAGCCGTCTAAAATAGTCGCATGGCCACAGACGAACAAACACCGGAAGTCACCAGGGCCGGCCGCGAACCGCTCTCGCCCGCCAAGCGAAAGCGGCTCGAGAAAACTCTTCGAGGTCGCCAAAAAGAAGGCCGAAACGGCCGCCACCACCAACGACTTCGACTACGTCACCGATCTGTTGAACCAGTGCGTGGCCCTCGATCCGGGCAACGCCTACTACGTCCAGGCGCTGCTGGAAAATCTGCAAAAGAGGTACAAGCAGAACAAGAAAGGCGCCCCCCTGGCCCAACTGAAGGTCCGCGGGGCGCGGAGCGCGGTGAAAAAAGCCCTCGCCCAGGAACAGTACGACGAGGCCGTCCGCCAAGGTTCTGAAGGCCCTGTCGATCAATCCTTGGGACATGCCCGCGCTGATCGACATGGCCGCCGCCGCGAAAAAGATGGGCGACCGCGACTGCGAAATGTGCTACCTGAAATCGGCCTTGATGGGCTGCCCGAAAAACCCCGCCGCCAACCGGCTCTTCGCCATCGCCCTGAACGACCGGGGGCTGATCGATCAGTCCATCACCTACTGGCGGCGCGTCGAGGAGGCCTCGCCCGGCGACGAAGAGGCCCGCCGGGCAATCTCCTCGCTCACCGTGCAAAAAGCCAAATCCAGCGGGAAGTTCGACGATGACGAGGACGAAATCACCAAGCGGCTCAAGGCCAAGGCCAGGCAGCAAGAGGAACTGACCTACGAACAACGCCTGAAGCGGAAAATCCAGAACGAGCCGGACAAGACCGCCAACTATCTGGAACTGGCGCAACATTATCTGAGCGAAGACCGCTTCGCCGAGGCCGAACAACTCCTCGGCAAGGCCTACCAGCTTTCCGACGACGACCCGGACATCCGCGAGAAATGGGAAGACGCTCAGCTCCGCAGCCTGCGGCAGAAAATCATCCACGCCAAAGACCCAAAGGAGGCGGCGATGCTCCGCCGCCGCTATTTCGATAAAGACGTCGAGTTCTGCGAAAAACGGGTCGAGCGATACCCCAACAACCTGGTCTTCAAGTACGATTTGGGCTACCGCTATCTGACGGTCAAGCGGTATGCCGACGCCATTCGCGAGCTACAGGTCGCCAAAAACGACCCTCGCCGGCGAGGGGCCTGCATGTTGGTCCTCGGCGAATGTTTCCGGCATATCAACCAGTTGCCGCTGGCCATGAAGCACTACGAGTCGGCCATCGCGGAATTGCCCGACCGGGAACTCGAAAATCGCAAGAAGGCACTCTATCTGGCGGGCGGCCTGGCCCTCCACATGCGCGACCTGGCCACCGCCGAAAAACACCTCAACAGCCTGGCCAGCCTGGATTTCACCTACAAAGAAGTCTCGAAGCTACTGGACAAACTCACCAGATTACGCGAAAATCCGGAATCCGGCCCAGCCAAACCGGAAAAAGCCGAGGCCGGCGAGAGCGCCGAAGACGCCCAAGAGGACGCCTCGGACGATTCGTAGATTCGATCTCGTGTTGGGGTGGCAGTTGTACTGCCACCCCGGAAATACGGCAAACAAGGGGTGGCAGTACAACTACCACCCCAACACGATAAACAAACTCGCAACATTCCCGACTAACCCAACGCCATGCCAAATATCAAGAGCGCCAAGAAACGGCTGAAACAGGGCATCGTCCGCCGCGACCGGAACCGGTCCGCCAAGCACGCCATTCACACCGCCTGCAAGAAGGTCCTCTCGGCCGTCGAGGCCGGCAACGTCGAGGAGGCCGAGACCGTATTCCGCGCGGCGGCGAAAAAAGTGGACACGGCCGCCTCGAAACACGTCATTCATCGCAACGCCGCCGCCCGCACAAAGTCCCGCCTCTCGGCGAAGATCAAAAAGATCAAAGGGAAATAGCGGACGTTGGCTCAGAACTCCACTTCCGCCGCGTCGAACACCGGTCCCTCGACGCAGGTGCGGCGGTAGTCCCAATTGCCCGAGGCGTCGCGGATCTTCTTCACGCAACTGAAGCAGGCCCCCACGCCGCAGGCCATCGGACTCTCCAGCGAGACCTGGCAGGGGACGCCCAACTCGCGGGCGATGCGGGCCGTGGCCTCCAGCATCGGCTCCGGCCCGCAGCAGACCAGCCGGCACGATTGCCGCGTCCCCTCGACCGCCGGGGCGATCAGCTCCGTTACCAGACCGTGATGGCCGAGCGAGCCGTCGTCGGTGCTCAGCAGCACCTCCACGCCCGCGTTGCGGAAATCATCGACGCAGGCCAGATATTCCTGACGGCGGGCGCCGTAGAGGAGCGTGATTTTCCGGGCCGCGGGCACTTCCCGCGGCGGCTCGCCGTAGGTCCGCTGCCCGAGACACTCGCGGGCGAGCATCAGAAACGGGGTCTGCCCGATCCCGCCCGCGACCATCACCAAATGCTCGGCCGCGGTGGGCGGAAAACCGTTCCCCAACGGTCCCCATGCTTCGAGCCGCGTGCCGGCGGGCATCTCGGCCAGCAGGCCGGTCATCTTGCCGATGACCACGTAGACGATGTCCAGAAAACAGGGCCGTCCCGCGGTGTCGGCGAGCACGTCGTAGACCGCCAGCGGCCGGCCCAGCAGCGGATCGTTGCAGCCGGCCAGCCGCAGCATGACGAACTGTCCCGGCAGCACCCGCCGGGCAATTTCGCCGCAAGCGAAGCGGATGCGGTACGTATCCCGCGCGATCCGCACGTTTTCTGCAACCGTCACCGGTCCGTGCCAGGCGTGGTCGGCGTAAGTTGGTGTGGACATGAAAACAGTGGTCAGCGGTCAGTGGCTAGTGATTAGTGATTAGTGGCTAGTGGCTAGTGGCTAGTGGCTAGTGAAAACGCAATCTTCCGCTTGCGGTTTCGCAAAACTGCTTACCGTCGGACGACCGCCCCTTCCCGCTGGAGCGACTTGACCTCTTCCCGCGTGAGCCGGCGGACTTCGCCCGGCGGCAGCGTGCCCAGCCGCACCGGCCCGACGGCGATCCGCGTGAGCCGCAAGACCTTGTGCCCCACGCGGGCCAGTATGCGGCGTATCTCCCGATTCTTCCCCTCGCGGAGCACCATTTCCAAAACGGCGCTCTCCTTTCTGAACCGATTTGATATCGATCCGCTCGGCCCGGGCCATGCCTTCGGCCAGATGCACGCCCTGCTTCAACTTCGCCAGCACGTCCCGATCCGGCTGGCCGGCCACCGTGACCCGATACGTTTTCGCTACGCCGTAGCGGGGATGTGTCAGCCGGTTGGCCAACTCCCCGTCGTTGGTGACCAGGATCAGCCCGTCGCTGTGCAGATCGAGCCGGCCGATGGTAAACAGCCGGACATCGCGGGCGGGGAGCAGATCGATCACCCGGGGCCGCCCCGAGGGATCACGGTTTGTCGAGAGCACGCCCGCCGGCTTGTTCACCGCGAAATACTCCAGCTTGGCCGTCGGCAGGGGAACGCCATCGACCCGCACCTGCTGTTTGACCGGATCGACCCGCGTGCCCAACTCGGTAACGACGCGGCGATCAACCTCCACGCGTCCGGCGGAGATCAACTCCTCGCATTGCCGGCGGCTGCCGATGCCGGCCGAGGCCAGCACCTTCTGCAAGCGTTGTCCCTGCTCGGAGGAAGCGGCGCCGGGCTTCCGAGCGGCGGGTTTTCGCGGTTTTCGGACGGCGGGTCGAGGGCGTTTGCTCATGCCCCCAGCATAAAGCAAGCACCAATCCGCGGAAAGGGGGAGCGGATGGGCATTCGGTTCGCTCCTACTCTCCCCACCTGCCCAGGAACCAGCGGGAGCGCGAGGGTTCCGGGGTGCCGACCTGATAGGCGCGCGGCCGGGCGCCGACCAGGGCCGGGCCCGGTTCGTTTTCAGGGTATGGGTCGTAGCGCAAGGCCCGCGCCTGTTGCGATGCGGCGGAACCCGGTTGCGTCCAGTCCGGCCGGGCAAGGTGCTGACAGCCGGCCAGCGCGATCGTACAGAGCACTCCCGCCGCCAACGCAAACCTGCCTTTCATGGCGATGTCTCCAAATGCCAAACGCCTACCGGCGATGTGCCATACCGAAATGGGGGTCGCGGATTATACGCACGGCGGCCTTTTAGCGAAAGAGGAATCTCGCCGTGCGCAAACCGTTTATTGGCAATACGTTGAGAACCCCGCCGCGAGACGACGACGCTGACGGCAGGCTATCGACCTAATTGCCCGGCCGCCGCTTGCCGGCCCCCGTATCATTGCGTATGTTTACGGTTCTTATTCGCGATACGGGCTTTGTCCCTGCGGAGCGGATGCGCCATCGGCGGGAAGGGGCGCAACGCACCTTAGGCGCTGTAAAAGAATAAGGCTCACATAGTCGCCTTTCGCTCCGCGAAAGCACGTGCTTTCGCGGAGCGAAAGGCGACATTTATTGTCTTACAACGACTTATTTTACTTTTATTAGGGGAGCAGCTTTCATGGCCATCGCATCGAATCTCGGGTTTCCCCGCATTGGCGCTCGGCGCGAGTTGAAGCGCGCGGTCGAGCGATTTTGGCAGGGCCAACTCGAGCCCGAGGCGCTGCTGGCCGCCGCGAAAGACCTGCGTCGCCGGCATTGGCAACTCCAGCGCGACGCGGGCATAGAACACATCCCCTCGGGCGATTTCTCGTTGTACGACCACGTGCTCGACACGGCCGTCATGGTGGACGCCGTTCCGAAACGTTTTCGATCGCTGGGCAACGGCGCCGATCTGTCCACCTATTTTGCCCTGGCTCGCGGCACACAGGAAGTCGCTCCGCTGGACATGACCAAGTGGTTCGACACCAATTACCATTACCTGGTTCCCGAGTTCGAGCCGGGGATGACCTTCCGTCTGGCATCGACTGCGCCGGTCGACGCTTTCGTCGAGGCCCGCTCGCTGGGCTTCCACACCCGGCCGGTGTTGGTCGGCCCCGTATCATTCCTGCTGCTGGGCAAGAGCAAGTCGGGCGGCCCCGCGCCGCTGGGCTTGCTGGAGCAACTCGTCCCGGTTTATGAAGAAATCCTCGGCCGGCTCGCCGATGCCGGCGCCGACTGGGTGCAAATCGACGAGCCGATGCTGGCCTTGGATATTGCGCCGGAGGTCCGCGCCGCCCTGGCGTCGGCCTATCGGCGGCTGGGGGCCGTCTCGGCGAAAATCAAGATTTGCCTGGCGACCTACTTCGGCGGCCTTCGCGACAACTTGCCGGCGGCCCTGGAGTTGCCGGTGGCGGCCGTGCATCTCGACCTGGTCCGCGCCCCGGAGCAGATCGAGCTCGCCCTGTCGCACGTCGGCCGCGACATGATGCTTTCGCTGGGCGCGATCGACGGCCGCAACGTCTGGCGGGCCGATCTGGAGCGGGCACTGGAACTCGTAGAGAGTGCGGCGGCACGGATCGGCACGGACCGATTGCTGATCGGTCCCTCGTGCTCTCTCTTGCATTGCCCGATCGATCTGGAACTGGAAGACGCCCTGGACGACGAACTGAAGGGCTGGCTGGCCTTTGCGAAACAAAAGCTCGGCGAGATCCGCGTGCTCGGCCGTGCGATCAACGAGGGCCGGGCCGCCGTGGCCGACGACTTGGCCGCCGCCCGCGCAGCTCGGGAGAGCCGCAGCCGCTCGTCGCGAATCCATAATCCCGAGGTGCGGAGCCGTCTGGCGGCCGTCGACGAAACCATGCTCCGCCGCGCTCGGCCCTTCGGCGAACGGCGGCAGTCGCAACGCGAGAAGCTCCGCCTGCCCTTGCTGCCCACCACGACGATCGGTTCCTTCCCGCAGACGGCCGAGGTCCGCAAGGCCCGCGCGGCGCTGAAGAAGGGCGATTGGACTCCGGACCGTTACGAGGACTTCTGCCGGGAGGAAATCGCCCGCACCGTGCGGTTCCAGGAGGAGATCGGCCTGGACGTGCTGGTCCACGGCGAGTTCGAGCGGAACGACATGGTCGAATATTTCGGCGAGCAGCTCGACGGGTTCGCGTTTACCGGCAATGGTTGGGTGCAGAGCTACGGCTCGCGGTGCGTGAAGCCGCCGATCATCTTCGGCGACGTGCGGCGGGCGCGGCCCATGACGGTCCGCTGGATCGAGCACGCCCAATCGCTTACGAGACGGCCGGTGAAGGGGATGCTCACCGGTCCGATCACCATCCTGCAATGGTCGTTCGTGCGCGACGACCAGCCGCGGCGCGACACGGCCTTCGAGATCGCGCTGGCAATCCGCGACGAGGTGTCCGATCTGCAGGACGCCGGCATCGGCATTATCCAGATCGACGAGCCGGCGCTGCGCGAGGGCCTGCCGCTGGCCCGCTCGCAGTGGGGCGAGTATCTCCGCTGGGCCGTGGACGCCTTCCGCCTGTCCTGCGGCGCGGCCCGCGACGAGACGCAGATTCACACGCACATGTGCTACAGCGAGTTCAACAACATCATCGAGGCCATCGCGGAGTTGGATGCCGACGTGATCTCGATCGAGGCCTCGCGGAGCAACATGGAATTGCTGGACGCCTTCGCCCGCTTCAAATATCCCAACGAAATCGGCCCGGGCGTATACGACATCCACAGCCCGCGCGTTCCCGGCGTGGAGGAGATCATGGGCCGGCTGGAGAAGGCGCTGGCCTATCTCAAACCGGACCAACTCTGGGTCAACCCGGACTGCGGGCTGAAGACGCGGGGCTGGCCGGAGGTGCGGGCCGCCTTGGGCAACATGGTCGCAGCGGCAAAGCGGTTGCGAAGCCGGTAGCCCTCGCGGTCCGACTTGAGGATCCGCTGTCATTCTGAGCGAAGCGAAGAATCTCCGCGTTTCGAGACCCTTCGCTTCGCTCAGGGTGACGAAATCGGGCTTTCCGCGGAACTCGGGACGCGGCGGCGGAAGTCAGAGGCTATCCGAGAAGTCTCCCCTCTCCCTTTGGGAGAGGGGTCGGTGGTGAGGGCAAAGAGAAGGTACGCAATCGAGGAAACTCCTTCTACGGCGATCCGCCCTCACCCTAACCCTCTCCCAAAGGGAGAGGGGACTGGTTTTACATTTCTCGGATGGCCTCTCATTCCGCTCCGGCTCCTTCGATCACGGCCAAGGCCGTTTCGATCTTGCCCAACGGCGCGCTGACCTGAATGCCGGCCACGCGATCGCGGATGCGGGCGATCGATTCGCGGGCGATCTGAATGCCGACGGCAAGCTGTTCCTCGCGGCCTTCCACCGCGGCCATCCGCTCCATGATGCTATCGGGGACCACGACGCCGGGCACTTCGTTTCGCATGAACGAGGCGTTGCGATAGCTCGCCAACGGCCAGATGCCCGCCAGGATCGGCAGCCCAAAGGGTTGCACGCTGTCGAGCAGTCGCAGCAGGGCGTCGGGATCGAAGACGGGCTGCGTGATGGCGAACTCCGCGCCCGCCTCGAACTTCTGGCGAAAGCGCTCAAGTTCGCGCTGTTGGTTGAGCGCGGTGGGATCGACGCCCACGCCGATGACGGCAAGCGTTGGCGGGTCAATCGCCTGCCCCCCCAAGTCGATGCCGCAATTCAGCCGCCGTTGCACGGCCGCCATGCCGATCGAATCGGCGTCGAATACGCCCGTGGCGAACGGATAGTCGCCCAACTTGGGAGGATCGCCGGTCACAAAGAGGATGTTTCGCACGCCGCAGGCCGCACAGGCCAGCAGATCGGCCTGCATGCCGATGAGGTTCCGGTCGCGGCAGCAGAAGTGCAGGATCGGTTCGATCCGCGCTTCACGCAGGATGTGCTCGGCGGCAATCAGCGACGCGAGCCGGTGCTGGCCCGCGGCCCATCGGGTATGTTGATCGCGTCGATGCCCCGCTCGTGCAGTTTCACGGCTTTCGCGATCGTACTCCGCAGATCGTATCCCCGCGGCGGCAACAGTTCCACGGTGGTGATCCATTGCCGGCCGGCCAGCCGC
Source organism: uncultured Planctomycetota bacterium (assembly GCA_963733145.1). Lineage (GTDB taxonomy): Bacteria > Planctomycetota > Planctomycetia > Pirellulales > Thermoguttaceae > JAHIKV01. The sequence goes on from CAVTCJ010000005.1 coordinate 468,705, forward strand.
GCTCCGAGCCGCGATTTCTCGGCCAGACCGACGGGCGTTTGCGGCTTGACGCCGGCCGCCGCTTCGGCGACCGCCGGCCGCACCCTTACCCGCGCGAGCGGTTTGACGGTCGAAACCACCGCGCGGATATGCTCGGGCGTGGTTCCGCAGCAGCCGCCCACGGCCGATACCCCCAGGGCCACATAGCGCTTTGCATACTCGGCCAAGTATTCGGGCGAGCAAAAATAGATGCGGCGGTTCTCGACCTCTTTGGGCAGCCCGGCGTTGGGCTGGACCACCAACGGCAGCGTAGTCAGCCGCACGGCCTTCTCCGCCGCGGTCAGCAAGCCGTCGGGCCCGGCGCCGCAATTCATGCCCCAGGCCATCGGCTGCGCCGCGCCGCTCGGCAAAGGGGCGAGCATTCGTGAGACGGGCTCGCCCGAGGCCGTCTCGCCGTTGCCCATGACGGCAAAGGAAAGCAGGAAGGGCACTTCCGGCAGCCGCTGCATCGCCGCCGCGCAGCGTTCCACGGCGATTCGGTTCGCCTGGGTCTCGAAGAGGATGAAGTCGGCCCCGCCCTGCATTAGGGCCTGCGCCTGTTCGACGACCATCCCCTCGACCAGCGCGTCATACTGCGGCTGGGCCGGCAAAGGGCCAATCGAGCCCGCCACGAACATCGGCCGATCGGCGGCCTCGGCCACCTCGCGGGCCAGCCGGCGCCGGCCAGCAGTATCTCCTCCAGCTTCTCCGCCAGCGCGAATTTCGCCAAAGCCACGCGGTTCGCTCCAAACGTGTTCGTCGTCAACACATCGGCGCCGGCGTCGCGATACTCCGTATGAATCCGGCGGATCAGCTTGGGCTCCGTCAGGCACAACTCGTCAAACGAACGATTCGTGAAGACGTGGTGCCGGTAGATTTCGGTGCCGATGGCGCCGTCGAAGACCAGCAGGCTCCGGTTCAGGGCTTGTTGAAAGGAGGTCATAGCGTAAATCTACCCGGCCGCGCCCGCCGCGTCCAGGCGGGCACTTTCACGGGTATGCCCGCCCAAGCGTAACAGAATGTCACAAGCTCCGCTTCGATCACTCGGACTTCTTGAACAAGTCGAGAAAGCGGTCTTCGTATTCCGCGAATACGCCGGTGCGGTCCAACTCCTGTTTGAGTTCGTAGGCCTTCGAGCGGTCTTCCCGCGCCTGCCGGAAGAGTTGCTCGATGCGCTGCTCGTCTTCGGGACTGAGCCGGGCCATCTCGGGCTGCGGCGGCGGTGAACCCTTCCGGCGTCGTCGGCTCCTGGCCCTCCACGGCCCGTTGCACGGCGGTGAACAATTCGCTCAGCTTCTCATCTACCGCCTCGGACTGCTCGCGCAACTCGGTCAGGTCGAGTTTCATGCCCGACCATCGTGGCGAACGTCTCCAGCACCGCCAGCGACGCCTTGGGGAACGGCAACTGCGGGAAAACTTGCGGCATCTCGCCCAGCAGGCAAGCGCCGGGCAGGCCGTTTTCGGCGGCGACGCCGAGCAGCACGCCGTTCAGCCCGCCGATGAGCCCCTTCCTCCACGATCTCCACCTCCAACTGCCGCAGCTTGGAAAGCGTCTCCTCATCGGTGGCGGCGCCGAAGACCCGCGACGGCTTTTCCGGCCGCATGTCGGTGGCCATTGCGGCGAAGGTGAAGACCCGCTCGACCGAGAGCCCCTTGGCGAACTCGATCAGCCGGCGGCAGAAGGCATATTTGCCGATCGGCGGCTGGGCCTCGCCGATGAAGATCACCACGTCGTGTTCGCCGGCCGGGTTGTGCCAGACGAACAGCCGGCTGCGGGGCAGGCGGCCGGTGCGGATCAGCCCGCCCTTGACCTCGACGTACTCCACTCGAACAGATCCAGCGGCCGGAACTTGGCCAGCAAGATACACGCCCAGCTTCGCCATCATGTAATAGCTCGGCGCCGATGGCCACGTGTCCCAGCCCGGGCCACACGGCCACCATCCACGGCTTGTTGAGAATCACGATTTTCGGCTCAACGGTCCGGTCTCCCCGCGGTCAAGTGTGTTTTGCGTGGCGGCCGTCTCGGCTGCGAATTGTGATGTAAGGTCGTCCCGGCTGCGAATTGTGGTGCGGCCGTCCCGGCTACCCTTGTGGTGCATCCGTCTCGGCTGCACGGAGCAGGCGGGACGCCTGCACCACAAGTTGCCTATGACAACAGCCACATTATTGCCATTCCCTTGATCGGCGGCCCGAGCGGTGCGACGGACGATAGCTGCTCGTTTCACAATCCCCCCCAGCCCCGCCATATTATTATTGGCGCGAGGCGGCGGAGGGCAAGGGGTTGGACAGAATAGGATCGTGGGAGAGTCGGGTTCATTTCAGAGAAAGATGAATTACTTCGGTATGCACCACCGATGCAGGCTCCGACCTGGGCAAAATTGGCAGAGGATTGTCGCACAGCCGTTTCCGAGCGCGAGTAGCCCAGTGCGCCGGGGTTTCCTTGCGGCAACTCTTCGCCGGGCGGGAATGAAAGGGATGAAAACGGAAGAGGAATTCTGCCCATTCCCCCTTCTTTGGCCTTTTTCCTCCTTTTCCCTCCCGATTGACGCGTTGAATGCAGCACTGCACAATGGCGATTAAAGGAATCTTATGAACCTCTATCTTGTTGTGATTCTCGCGTTCTTGATCGGCATCTATCTGCTCGACCTGATGGTGCGCGTGCTCACGCGGCGCGGCCTGTCGCCGGATTTGCCCGAGGAATTCCGCGATCTCATGGATGTGGAGAAATACCGGCGCTCGCAGGCTTACATCCGCACCAACCTGCGCTTTGGCGACTGGCGCAGCACGATTGAGCTGGCCGTGACGCTGGCGTTCATCCTCCTCGGCGGCTTTTGCGTGGTGGACCGATTTGCGCGCGGATTTGGGTTCAGCATGATTCTTACGGGCTTGATCTTTCTCGGAATCTGCGTGTTGCTGGAGAAACTGTTCCACCTTCCGTTCGCGATCTACAGAACGTTCGTCATCGAGCAGAAATACGGCTTCAACAGAACTACGCCGCGCACGTTTGTCCTGGACTTTTTCAAGGGCATCCTTCTGACGGCGCTGATCGGCGGCGGTACTCTTGCGGCGATTCTGTGGTTCTTCCAGACCGTGGGGCCGCTGGCGTGGCTCTACGCGTGGGCGCTGTGACGCTGATTCTGCTGATCGTGCAGTTCGTGGCGCCGGTGCTGATCATGCCGTTGTTCAACAAGTACACCCCTTTGTCGGAAGGCGAACTGAACGCCGCGCTGGAGACTTACGTTCCGCGCAACGCTTCAAAATGCGCGGACTTTTTACCATGGACGGCTCGCGACGCTCCACGCACAGCAACGCCTTCTTCACCGGCTTTGGCCGCTTTTGCCGGATCGTGCTGATTGACACGCTGATCGAGAAGCACACAACGGCGGAACTGCTCACGGTGGTGGCGCACGAAATGGGGCATTACAAGAAACACCATGTGCGGTACAACATGGCCATGACCATCGCCTTCAACGGACTGATCTTTGCACTGCTGCCGCTGTTTCTGTACAACGCTGGACTGGCGGCGGCATTCCAAATGGGGCGCGTTTCGCCTTATGCCGGGCTGGTGTTCTTCGGCTTCCTGTACACGCCGGTTTCGGTTTTCGTGGGGATTTTCGCCAGCGTCGTCTCGCGGCGTTTTGAGTACCAGGCCGACGCCTATGCCATCACGACCACCGGCCAGCCGGAGGCGATGATCACGGCGTTGAAAAAAATCAACGTGGATAATTATGGGCACCTCACGCCACATCCGTTGGTGGTGTTCCTGTGCTACAGTCATCCGCCGGTGCTGGAGCGCATCCGCGCTATCCGGCGGCTGGCGCAGCATGATTGCTAAGGGAACGAAAAAAGGAAAGAGAGAGGCGGAAGAACGGCCGTGGATACGAAACAGGGCGGGCCGCGCTTCGGTCGCCCCCGCCGAAGCGGCCAAGGAGTGCGGCTAAGATGCTTCGGTCACATCGCCCCGACGCGCAGCATTAGAACAGTGTCGCGATGGTGAGACGGGCAGTTCAGCAAAGTGTAGCTGAATACTTCTACACTCCCGCATGTGGAAAAATGTTCCGTGGCACAAATCTTGAGATTGAATACGCCCGGCGCGGCAGGTAGGATGAGCGGCGGCCGATGGGCTCGGCGGGGAACAGGCTCTTTGACATGCCGGAACGTGGGCGGATTGCGGATCGCCCGATTCATTCGGACCGCTATCAGTGGGCAACCGGCTTGCCTATTTTCCCGATGCAACACGTCGCCGACAAAGGTGGGGTGAAAAGCGGCCGGTTCGCAAGCCACAAGTTGTTGCCGTGTAATGAGTTGCATTATAGTGCATCCGTCGCATGGCAATTAGGCAAAGTGAAATTCTGTTGCATAGCGACACGGATTTATTTAACCCGGATTATTCATAAACACGAAGGAACATTGTCATTCTGAGCGCAGCGAAGAATCTGGGCTGTTTGCGGCGCATCGGAGATCCTTCGCTGCGCTCAGGATGACGTTTATGAATAATCCGGGTCAACCCACAGGGGGGGCGCGGTTGTAGTTTGGAAAAGCGAATACCTGCTGACCAACTGGCGAACGACACCGAAATGGCCCTCACCTGTCTTACAAGAGGGAACGGAGAGGGGGTTGCGACTATTGATAGTCAGGCGGCAAATGTCGCGCTAGTTTAGCGGCCGCCGGCACGGCGGCCCGTGTGCCAACGCTGGCCGACGTGCCGTCGGCCGCTAAACGGGTGACATTATCAACCTGACAGTCAATAAACTGACCTCTGTTCTCTCTGTTTCCTCCTGTGCAAATATCAGCACGTATTACCGCGCCATACCCGCCGCCCTATAGATTGGCCGCCGGCGCGATTCTGCCGAATTTGCCGCTTTTCTGGCGGGCAAGCGGACGGTCCCATTCTCGTTGACACGAAAATCGGGAAAGTCCCCCGGAATTCGCCCGTTACGTTCCGGGTACTTCGGCTGTTAAGTTGTGTAACATGGAATGACAGCCACCCGGGGTGGGCCGCCGCTCGGTCTCGCGGCGTTGTCTCTTTGCGGATTCTGGTCTATGAGCTATTCGCCCGACAACGACGTGTTCACCAGTCAACTGGTCGCCGTGCAGCGGCGTTTGTACGCCTATATTCTGACCATCCTGCCCAATCTGTCCGATGCCGACGACGTTTTGCAGGACACCAACGCCGTCCTGCTGCGAAAGCGCGATGAGTACACGCCGGGCACGGAGTTCGGGGCTTGGGCCTGCCGCGTGGCCTATTTCGAGGTGCTCGCCTTGTGCAAGAAACGCCAGCGCGAACGCGGCCGCGTCCTCTTCGCCGACCAGGACATGTTGAACACCTTGGCCGGCGAGGCCGAAAGCCGCTTCACCGCCGGCGACCAAGCGCTGTTGGTCCGGCTGGAACGATGCATGGAAAAGCTCAGTCCGCTCCATCGCCGCATGATCCGCTTCCGCTACGGCGACAACCTGTTGGCGGACGAGATTGCCGAGAACCTGGTCCGCTCGTCGAGCGCGGTCCGGCACTCCTCTATCGCATTCGCATGAGGCTGTTGAAGTGCGTGCGGGAGATCTCGGTGACGGAGGAAGAGCCATGAATCCCGCCGCGGATTTCGCCCGCCCGATCGACGATTTGCTCTCCAAGATGCTGGACGGCCGGCTCGACGACCGCGAGCAGGAGGCGCTGGCCGCTCTGCTGCGCAGCGATCCGCAGGCCCGGCGGCTTTACCACGACCACATCGCCTTGCACGCCTTGTTTCACTGGAAGGAGAGCGGCGGCCGGCCGGGGGCGAGGGAGGACGTTGAGGCGGGCGCGGACGACTTCGCTCCAGGCCGTCTGACGGCCGCTCCGCTCTCCGCGCCCCTTTCGCTGAACGCCGCTTGGCACGGAATGGCCGGCTACGTCGCCAGCCACAATTTCGCGACGTCCTATTTGATTGCGGCCGTGGTGCTGGGGCTTGCGATGTTGACCTCCTCGCTGGTGTATGTCACCCATCCCGCTCACTTGGTGAAAGCCGGGCCGGCGAGCGATACAACGCAAGAAGAGCAGATCGTTTTCGTCGGCCGCATCACCGGCATGAAGGACTGCCGCTGGGCCGATCCGGATACGCAGACTTATCTCGGGGCGTCGGTCCCGCTGGGCCGCAGGTACGCCTTGTCCGCCGGGCTGATGGAAATCACCTACAACACCGGTGCGAAAGTGATCCTCGAAGGTCCCTGCACGTACCAGGTCGAATCCCGCGCGGCGGCTATTTGGCCTTGGGCAAACTGACGGCCCGGGTGGAGAAGAGCGAAGAGCGAAGAGGGAAGGGAGCTGGCCCGGGGCTGGCCGCTTCAGCGGCCAGTCGGGATCTGGCGGCCGGTGCGAAGCCGCGAGCGGCAAATCCCGAACCCCGAATCCCGAACCCCGAACAACTCCCTCTTTCCTCTTCCCTTTTCACTGTCCGCACTCCCACGGCCATCGTCACCGACCTGGGGACCGAGTTCGGCGTGGAAGTCCGCAAGGAAGGCTGCTATGTTCAGGTGTTTCAGGGCGTCGTGGAAGCAATGCTGTTGCGGGAAGGCCAGGCCGCCGGAAAACCACAAAGGATCGTCGCGGGGCAAATCGGTTCGGTTTCCGCCGACATCGGCGGGAGCGAAATCGTCACGAAACGGGCTTCCCGGGGATCCATGCGTTTTATCCGAACAATGCCCACTCGGGTGCTCTGCACGCATCGACTCGGACAGGTAGGAGAGTTCACCATCGCCGGCGACGACCTGATCAACGCCGGACAACCGACGTTCTCGAAAATCGAATTGACCTCCGGCAAGGCTTTTCGACAGTGCTCCGTCGATGCTCAACGACGGCAGCGTATACGGAAACGAAAGTGGAGCCGAGTCGGGAGCCTCCTTCACCCCGTCCGACGGCGCCGTGGTGACCGTAACCCTCGACACCAATTTGCACACTCTTGGTTACAATATCACGTCGATCGTGTCGTTGACCGGTAGCGGAGGCAAAGAAGCAGGCCAAGAGCGTTCCTCTCAAAAATACGACGTGGCGTATTCGACCGTCGACGAACCGAACGTATATGTTCCGTTGTGGGGCCATCAGAAAGCCTTGGTAGACGCCAACGCACTTGGTTGGTGTGAAATGCGAGTTACTTTAAGCGGCGGCAACAACGTATCGATAGCCCATGGGGTGGCGAAGCTCCGGTTCACATTTCATGACACAGGCCCTGCGAATTCAGAATCCATGTACCGCGAGATCGACGTTTTCGGTTCGCCGAGCACACCGGCGGAAAGGAGGTGAGACGGCAAGCAATATCGGCGTTTTCCGATTTCCCGCTTCGTTCGGTGACTGATATTATGCGGAGGTTATGCGGAAGCATAACCAACTCAACGCCGCGGAGCGGCACGACAGTCGAAATACTCTGGCTCCGCACGGAACGTGGGAGCCGAGAAGAGCGATCGTAAGCGTATTGGCGCCCAACTGGGCTTTTACTGACGATTCCTTGGTTTTCAGATTTTTCAGGAGTACCAGACATGAGACGGCAATTCATCGTGTGTGTGGCGGCGTTGTGCGTTTCGCTCGTGGCCTTAAGCGCGGCTCAGGCGACCATTATCTCGACCGCGGCCAACGCGGCAAACGACACCTACGCGGTTTCCAGCACCGACCTGCTGCAAACCAATGTTCCAAGCGCGAGCATTACTCCCAACGATACCACCGGATATTTGTTTGGATCGTCTTTGCCTCCGCTGTACGACGGCGGCGCCTACACCGGCGACCTCTACGGCGGCACCAACGATGCAATAAATCATTCGCAAACCTCGGGAACACTGACCCCGGGCAACGGCGCCGTGGTCAATTTCGTGCTCGACACCACGACGAATTCCAACGGTTACGACCTCACGAGCTTCGTGAGCTTGACCGGCTGCGGCAACGGCCAACAGACACGTTTAAAGCAGTGGTATGACGTAGCCGTGAAGTACGTCGGCGGCGCTTCGTACGTCGACCTCTTTTCCGTCGACTATAGCTTGGCCAACAACAGCCGATCCTCGCAGGGCGAAGTCCAAGTGACCACCGCGGACGATTCGGTGGCGGGGCTATTGGCCAGCGGAGTGTCCGAAATTCGAATCACCTTCCACGCCGGGGCCAACCTGGAAGCGCTGTATCGCGAGATGGACGTTATCGGCAGCCCCACGGCCAACGTTCCCGAGCCGTCCACACTAGCGCTCTCGGCGCGGGCCTTCTGGGACTGTTGGCCTACGCTTGGAGGAAGCGGAAGTAGACAGTTCGCCTCCCGCTTTGTAAGTGGGCAAAATGAAGGCATGCTTTCTGATTTGTCGTTTCGCCGCGTCGTCGCGCGAGAGCGCGACGACGCCCGGTGCGGTTTTTCATTAGCAGTTCGGAGATACATAATGCGCGAGACAATCGAAAGACAACCGAATCAGAAATCGGAAAGCGGCCTTTACCCTGGTGGAGTTGCTGGTGGTGATCACGATCATCGGCATCTTGATGGCCCTCTTGCTTCCGGCGGTGCAGTCGGCGCAGAGGCCGCCCGCCGACTGCAATGCCAGAACCACCTGAAGCAAATCGGATTGGCGATCCTGGATTACGAAATGAGCTACCGGTATCTTCCGCCCTCCTCGCAATGGGGCGCGGCGGAACGGCCCGCTTTGCCGTACGTCACGGCGGGCAACCTCCGTCCAAACTGGGCTTGCCTGATACTTCCCCAATTGGAACAACAAGCTCTTTTCGACAGCATCGACCAGAACTCATACCTCAGCAGCGCCGCCAACGCCGTCGTCCGCGGCAGGCAACTTGAAGTGATGCTCTGTCCTGCGGACCGATTCAACACTACCCCCTTCAACGGCTCCCAAGCCAGCCAGCCAACAGTTGGCGACGGCTGGGCACGGGGCAATTACGCCGTCAATGGAGGCCTCGGCGGCATGAACGGTAAGAACAATTGCGGCCAGTTCGGCGGAGTATATAACTGTTCCGGCACGGCCGACACCCCCGGCTGGAAAGACGACAAGCTCCGTGGGCTGATGGGATGCAACGTCTCGGTCACGATTGCCCAAATCACCGACGGCACGAGCCACACCATCTTGCTGGGTGAAGTTCGAGCGGGCGTCAGCGCTGCCGATCCCCGCGGCTGTTGGGCCATGAGCGGCGGCCCCAGTTCCCTCTGGGGACACGGCTCATTCATGGGCGACGGCAACGGACCGAACGCACCCGGCCTCGGCGGCGACAATGTCTTGACTTGCAGTTCACTCTGCTCCGACTGGCAAAACTGCCCCGCATTGGCCGCCGAAAACATGACCTGTTTTCCGGCCCCGAACAATCAACAATCGGTGCGAAGCCTGCACGCCGGCGGCGCATTCATCTGCATGACCGACGGCAGCGTGCAGTGGGTCAGCGACTATATCGACATCGCCGGCAACATCGGCGCCACTCCGCCGGTATTTTCCATCTGGGACAGGCTGAATGCCTCGGCCGACGGCGTGCCCGTACCGGCTCAAGCGTTCTAAAGGAGACGTCGCACATGAAACGGACCACACAATCCTTGCCCCCTTCGTTGGTTTTATGCTCGCGCTTTGGCCGCTTTGAGTCTGGGGCTGCTCTCGATTGCCGGATGCGGGTCGAATGAGCCGTTCGCAATGCAAAAAGTGTCCGGCAAAATCTGCTACGAAGACGGCACTTTGATCCCTTCCGAAGGCAACTACTTGCGGCTAACCTTCTATTCCCAGACCCCGCCAATGGACTCGAAAACCCATCCGCGTCCGGCAACTGCGGAGGTCAACCTCCAGGATGGCACCTTCACCTGCGCCACGACCCACCGCTTCGGAGACGGCCTGATAACCGGAAAGCACAAGGTGGTGATTTCCACCGATGTGCTCCAGGGTGTTCCCAAAGGCGTGCCGCCGGAATACAACGATCTCAACAAAACTCCGCTGTTGATCGACACTGACCAACAGCCCTTCGAGTTGAAAATCCACAAACCGAAATAGCCCGCCCCGCAACCGCTTTCCGCGAGTTATCCACTGTATATTCGGATGGGCGGGGATTCTTGATATTTGTCAGAGAAAGGCATTCGATGAGAAACTATATCCGGTTGTGCGCCGTTGTCGCAGCCATTGTTGCAATCGAGCCTTGTTCCTTGCTTGCGGGCATGGTCCTTGACGCCTCGAACGTCGTCTGGACTTCGCCCAGCACCAACTCGCAAGGCTCGATGCCCTTGGGCAATGGCGACATCGGCGTCAACGTCTGGACGGAGAACGGCCGCGACCTGGTGTTCTACCTGAGCAAAACCGACGCCTGGGACGAAAACGGCAGCCTGCTGAAGCTGGGCAAGGTCCGCGTGTGCCTGCCCGAGGATACCTTCGCCGCCTCCGGTCCCTTCAAGCAGGAACTCCGCCTCCAAGACGGCACGATCCGGATCGACGCCGGAACGGGCAGCAACGCTACCACGGTGAAACTCTGGATCGACACAAGCAATCCGACTGTGCAGATCGACATTCAGCGGGCGGCGGCCTTCAACGCCAACGTGACCTTCGAGCCGTGGCGGACCGAGCGGCGGCAACTGACCGGGCAAGAGCTGAACGTGGCCTATGGCGAGATCGGCAGCCCCACGCCCGTCTATGTCGAGCCGGACACCGTCGTCAGCGGCCTCGACGACCGCATTCTCTGGTATCATCGCAACGGGCGGTCGGTTTGGGCACGGAACCTCTCCGTACAGGGGCTTGATCCAGACAACACCGTGGGCAAAGACCCGCTCCTTCACAACACGTTCGGCGCCGAGATCACCGGCGCCAACCTGCAAAGCGTCGATTCCAAAACACTCCGCACCGTCGAAGCGACCACGCGGCAAATCATCTCCGTCTCTGCGCTTACCGCCCAGACCGACACGGCCGGTCAGTGGATCGACAAACTCGACGAACAGATAGCCAGGACCGGGAGCACGTCTTACGACCAACGCAAGGCAGCCAGCGACCAGTGGTGGGGCAATTTCGCCAATCGGATCTACATCCGCGTCACGGCCGGACCGAACGCCGCCGTCGTCTCGCGGGGCTACGCCCTGCAACGCGCGATCAGCGCCTTCGCCGGCGGCGGCGCCGCGCCGATCAAGTTCAACGGCTCGATCTTCACCGTGGACACTTACCGCCGGACCGACCTGGGCGCGGAAAACAACATGGGGCCGGACTATCGCCGCTGGGGCGGGCCTTATTGGCTGCAAAACACCCGGCTGATCTATTGGTCGATGCTCGCCAGCGGCGACTTCCAACAGATGCAACCCTTCTTCGATCTGTATCTGAACAACCTCGAGCTGGCCAAGGAACGGGTCAAAACCTACTACGGCCCCGCTGCCCGGGGCGCGTATTTTCCCGAAACAATGACCCCTTGGGGAACCTGGACCGGCAATAATTACGGCTGGACCAATCCCGATCCGAAAAGCGGCGTCTCCGAGAACAGGTACATCCGCTACGAATGGCAAGGCGGCATTGAAGTCACCGCAATGATGCTCCAGTATTACGACTTCACCGGCGACCGGCAGTTTGTCCGCGACAAGCTGCTCCCGCTGGCCGCGGAGATCGTCACTTTTTACGACACGCACTTCGGCCGCGACGCCGCCGGAAAGCTCCTGCTCACCCCCGCCCAGTCCTTGGAGACCTGGCGGACGGTGGTCAATCCGTTGCCCGAGGTGGCCGGGTTGCACTACGTGCTGGACAAGCTGCTGGCCCTGCCCGAGACGGAAACCACCGCCGAACAGCGCGCTCAATGGACGCGGCTGAAGGGCGAGTTGCCCGCAATCCCCACGCGAGAAGTCCAGGGGAAGACGGTTTTCGCCCCCGGCCAATCGTTCGCGGACAAACAGAACATCGAGAACCCCGAGTTGTACGGCGTATTCCCGTATTTGATCTCCGGCGTGGGCAAGCATAATCTGCAACTGGGGACCGACACCTTCAACCACCGCACGCACAAGCTCGGCGCCAAGGGCTGGAGCCAAGACCCCATTGACGCGGCGATGCTCGGAATGGCCGGCGCCGCGCAGGCTTTGGTCGTACAGGGCTTCACCAACAAGGATGCCGGCAGCCGTTTTCCCGGCTTCTACGGCCCCAACTTCGACTGGATTTCCGACAACGATCAGCCCAGCGTAGCATCAACCGCCTTGCAGCGGATGCTGGTTCAAGTCGATGGGCAGCACATCGAACTGTTTCCCGCCTGGCCGACGAACTGGGACGTCGAGTTCAAGTTGTTCGGTCCGTCCGGATCGATCATCATGGGCGAATACGAGAAGGGCGCGGTCAAATGGCTGGACCCCGTGCCCGACGGGCAACTCAGCCCGGCCGATTATCGCCTGATTATCGGCAACCTCGGCTACGACAACCAGTCGGGCAAGGGAACCTTCGATTCACTGCTGCACGGCGACGTGAACTTCGACGGCCGGGTGACCGACGCCGACCGCGCCGCCCTGCTGTCCGCCGCCGCCGGGTTGGGCATCGACACGTCCGGCTGTCATTCACCGATAGAATTGACCCGTTCCCGCAAGTTGCTTATAATCGGATTTCATGCCCCGCTCCGCAACCGTTTACAGGCCGGAAATACATCGTCCCGTGAACGGTTGTCCCCGCTCACCCCATTAAAGGCCGCTGGCCATCGGTTCACGCCATGAGCAAAAGAAACGCATTGAATTGTCGCCGCCGTCATTTTCGGGCAACTTGCCTATGGACGATTGTCGCCGCCCTGTTGCTTGGCCTGGAGGCCCCGGCCGCCGAGGCGGTGAAGCCCTTCAACGGCAGGGATCTTTCCGGCTGGAAGTTTATTTCCCGGCACGGCCGCAATCAGGGCCAGTGGCTCGTCGGAACCGCAAAGCTGAAGGAAGGCGATCCCACGCAGATCGCAATCACTCCCGGCGGATCGGAACTGATCAACGTCCCCCCTTCGCTAAACCTCTACTCCGAAGCCAAGTTCGGCGATTGCCGGCTGGAAATCGAGGTCCTGGTTCCAAAGGGCGCCAACTCGGGGATTTACCTGATGGGAAATTACGAGGTCCAGGTCCTCGACAGCTTCGGCAAGAAGACCGTCGGAACAGGCGACATGGGCGCCATCTACGACCGTATTGCGCCGAAGGTCAACGCCTCGAAGGCGCCCGGCCAGTGGCAAAAGTTCGTGATCGACTTCCGCGCTCCGAGATTCGATCAGGCTGGAAACAAGATCGCCAACGCCAAGCTGGTCAAGTGTACTCTCAACGGCCAGGTCATCCATGAGAACGTGGAAATCGAGGGCCTCACCGGCGCCGCGATGAGCAAAACGGAGGTCCCCCTCGGACCGATCATGCTCCAAGGCGACCATGGACCGATCGCCTACCGCAACATCGTGATCACACCGCTCGACCGCAAATGAATCGTAAGCGTCCCGCGGAATGCGTCTTGTGTGCCGTGATAGGCTGAAGTTCAACGGCGGCGATGGTCGCGGCCGGACGAACTTCGGGAGTCACGAGCATGAGAAAGCGAAACGAGCGGCAGGTTGAAAGGCAGAGCCACTGGCAGAAGATCCTCTCCGGGCAGCGGGTGAGCGGGCAATCGGTGCGGGCCTATTGCCGGCAAGCCGGAATCGAGGAATCGGCCTTCTGCCGATGGCGGCGGGAGTTGGGACGGCGCAGCCGGCCGCGTAACGATCCTCTTCTCAGCCGGCAGTGTAACGATCCTCTTCTCAGCCGGCAGTGTAACGATCCTCCTCGGCCAGGGCGCGGCACGAATCGCGGCGCCGGCCCGGCCGGCAGCGCGAAGACCGTCGGGCGCCGTCGCCAAAGTCGGATTTCTTCCCCTGCAGGTGGCGACGGAGCGTGGCGCGGAAGGCGGGCGTTCCATCGAGATCGTGTTGGACGGCGGCGGCGTGCTTTGCATCCCGCCGGGCTTCGACCGGCGAACGCTGCTGGACGTGCTCGATGCGTTGGAGGGTCGAAGATGTTGAACCTCTCCGAGTTGGTGCGGATTTACTGCTGCACGCAGCCGACCGACATGCGAAAGAGCTTCGATTCATTGGCGGCGTTGGTGCGCGATTGGCTGGGGCACGATCCGCTCTCGGGCCATCTGTTCGTCTTCCGTAGCCGCCGCGGCGATCGGGTGAAGCTGTTGTGGTGGGACCGCGACGGGCTGACGCTGTACTATCGGCGGCTGGAGAAAGGGACCTTTGATCGGCGGCCCGAGCGGCGCGTCTTTACGATCGCCGCCCGTTTCGCAAACACCCCCCAGCCCCGCCGTAGTATTATTGGCGCGAGGCGGCTGAGGGCAAGGGGTTGGACAGAATAGGGTCGCAGCAAAGTCCTGTTCGTCTCAGAGATAGGTGACTTGCCTCGGTGTGTTGGACCGATGCGTGCAAAAAATCGTTTTGTAAAGCCTCTGGTACGAACTAGCCGTTAAGATAGAACAATACATCCAGCATTTCAGGAAATACAGCAAATAGCAACGATACTCAATATACTGCGTGGCATCCCGTAAGGCCCCCTTTCTTGCTTGTTCTTTTCCGCAAGAGCCCGCTTAATCGAGGCCGGCAATGTACCTGCCCTACTGACAATCATCCGGAGGCGGTGTTGCCACGAAAGTCCAGCAGCGCGTGGTAGATGGTGATAATGCGGAGGGACGGCCGAGTGTGCCGCGTCGCGTATGTGTGTTCGAGACCAGAGATCAATGAGATTTTCACCCAGGCGCCGTCGGCAGTCAGTCGGTGATTGCCAGGCGGACCGAGTTGGAGTTTATTGCCGATTTTCACGGCCCAAGTCGCCGGTGATTCCGATTGGACGTAGCCCAGCATCCCTCCTTCGTCGCCCGTGCGGCCATACGACTCGGCAAGGAACATCCCGAGGCCATCCTTGCCGACATACTCGCTCACCGAGTGCGTATCGGCAGTGCGGAGCCTCTTGGCCTCAAAATGATAGACCGGGCGGCGACGCGATTCGCTGGATTCAATGTGAATGTCGATTTTCGGCCGGGCCTTGCCCTCAATCCCTGGTACGTCAACGGGCAGTTGGTCGTGAACGAAATATCGATCGGCCCAGCGTGGCAGCACTCCATCACGCTGCCCAGTCTGAATCGCTTGTCTGAGCCGTTGCGTAATGAAGTCTTCGTTCGATTCGCTGTGACTCTCGCCACGGATGGTGCGATACCCGAAGGCGATGAGTTGATGGCATTGGCGGCGGAACTGGACCACGTATTGGTTACGGTCGGGGATGCCGACGGCATTGTCATGATTGCTTTTCAATGACATGTCATCGTTCCCCGCCAGCCAGCGTCTCGGCAATGATCGTATCGGCATCCAGAAGTGCTTGGCTGCGGAGCCAATGGAGGCGTTCCAACGGCTTCAGCAACAAAACCCGCGAGTTCTTCCAGTAAATTCGCAGATTGCGTTGAAAATAGAGCCACTGGCCGCGCTTTTGCCGACGAGCTAATTCTTGCGCTCGCCGAAAGTCGGCCGAAGTGGCCTCGTCAACAGGTTGAACCTTGACTCGCAACAGATCGCGGGAGTTCTTGAGCAACTCTACATCTATCATCCCGACACGCGAGGTCTTGTCGTAGAAAATTTCGACCTTGTGGCGGAATCGTGGGGCGTCTTCAAAAAAACCATCCAACTCTGCTTGCAGGACCTTGGCGTATCTCTTTAGTTCCTTGGGCTCCGGAACACCAGCGGTCTCTTCGCAGACTTTTCCCTTGACGGCAAACCGTTTGAATTGGACAAAGTCTTCGACGAGTATTCGCTCGCTATTGCGCAAACGGAGAAGTTTGTAAACCCGGCTGTTCAGTTCATCAAGCAGTTTGGAAAGTTTGCTAGACGCTTCCGCCATCTCGGGAAATGTCTTTTGCTTTGACGCAGCCGACGCATTTCCGGATGGGCCTTTCTTCGGAGACTTCGTCGGCGACGCCCCAACGAGGCTGGCGTGCAATTCAAGCCAGTTGTCAAACTCAGCAGCGTCAAGTTCTGCCATTGGAACCGGCAGAGTGGTAAGAATGTTGAGGTTCGAGATGCTAACCGAGACACCCCATTGCGGTGCCATAAGATACTGATGGTATCTGGCGAAGTCCGAACTTAGATAGAGCGATAGGACTTTCAGGAAATCTTCATGCCCCTTGCAGCCTGCAATGCCGATTTGCCTTGGTGGAACCACGACAAACTTGTCAGTAAAGACAGCGAAGTTGCGCGATGCTTGGACAATCACGTGCGGAGGTCGGCAAACCTCTATCGGCGACAAGCCACTTCGAAGCCGGACGTATGCCTGATTAGCCACAACGGTTCGCAACGCCGATTTCGGGAAGCGGAAAATGCGGCCGTAGCTTCGAAGGGCGGTGGTAATGAGTTCATCCTTACCAACGAGTTCCTCAACGAAAACCTTTTCGTCCTTTTCAGCTCTTTCTCTGAGTTCCAGTCCCTGTAGTATCGTCAATTGCCGAGCAGCTTGCTCTTTTTCAAGACTTGGGAATCGACGGGCAACGGACTCCAGCAACCGGCGGTCGCGATAAGATCCCCACATCGCCAGCTTCCAGGTTAGCGCATCCCCATGAATCGCCTCGGCAATGCCGACCTCGCGAATTTCGCTCCCGTTGATCGTGATCGCCCAGGTGCCGACCTTTTGTTTGAAAACACTCGGACGGTTGGCTTCCTGGTTGACCACCAACGGCGCAAACGTCAATATCCGCTCCGCCTCGTCGATCGCGTCCGCCCCGTCTAGACGCTTCCGGTAGAAGAGGGCGGCGGCTGGAACTTCCGAGCGACCGGCAAAGAGGACATACGCCAGATTGGCGAAATTCACGACCGTACTGACTTTGACGCCAGCGAAAAACGCTTGTCGAAAGGCAGTAGACTCGGCTTTGAACAATGTCATGGCCGGCATCAGAAGGCCAACGCTCGCCTTGGCGTCGATGTGTTCCGTCGCCTTCCAAGCGAATAGTTCCGCAACCTGATTGCCACCCGTCGGATACTTCTCGGCGTTGGCATTCCTCCAATTGCGTGCGGGCTTATCTTCCGGTCGCGGCCTTTCGTCGTTAATTTCAATCCACGGTGGATTACCGACGAGCCAATCGAACTTGATTTCGCCCATCTTCTGGTGAAATTCCGAGTTCGAATTGAAAAAGTCGTTGGCTGCCCCGCCGAAGATGTTCGACCCGTGTAGCTTGGGGAGCTTAAAATTAGTCTTAGTGAGGTCGGGCGGATCCACGTAATCAAGTAATGTGAGAATGAGGCTCAGCTCCGTTACCTGGCAGGCATCCTCGTCGCGGTCAATGCCGAATATGTGGTCCTGCAACAACTCGCGAACTCGACCGGGCGAAATTTCTCCCCCTTGCACTTCAGCAGTTCTTTTTCGATCAGCCGGCGGTAACACTGCACCAGGAACGCGCCTGAGCCGCACGCAGGATCCAGTGCCCGCATTCCTTCAGTAAACGGCAGCGACGATTCCATCTCGTCGAGGATGAAGTTGACCAGAGGAATCGGCGTATAATATGCGCCCGCGTCTTTGCCCCGCCCCTCAGCATGCAAAAATTGCTCGTAAACGACCGAAAGAGTCTCAATAGGGATGTATGAGAAATCGTAGTCTTCAAAGAGGCTTCCTTGGCCGCTCCGGGGATCATCGCCAAAAAATGTGGCTGCAATTTGTTTGACATGTTTCGCCTTGACGCCCTCTTTCCAAGGAATATCGAAAACTGAACCATTGAGCCAGTCGTCCAGTTGCTCGACCAACGAATATAGGGCGGACAGTTGAGCTTTGCGGCCGAAAACTGCTTCAGGATCGATCTGAAAATCGTTCAATCGCTTATCAGAAAGGATGTCGCGGTCGCGGAGGTAACGGAGGTAAACGTACTTGCCGATCAAGGCATGCGCGGCCTGGGACGGCAAATTCATGTCCTCGCGAAGGACACGACCTAGTTCTTTCAGACGATCCAGCAACCGCCAATCGACCCGCATCTTGGGCGTTACGAATTGACCCTTATCGCGCCACAACGTGCCGTCGTCGATCCGCTGGGCGCTGAAGCCAGGGAGAAGCTTCGAGGCGATTTCTTGCACCCCAATCGCCTCCTTGAGGATTCGCGATGCCGACCGCTTCTTCGCGCTCTCATCCTCGCGATAAGCGAAGCCGGAATAGACTCGGACATTTTGCGGTGTACGGACGATCAGAAAGGGAACCACGTCTTGGTTCCAGACCAAGCGGTGGATCCGGTCGGCGTCGGCCTCCGATGCCGCTTCGCAGACGTAGACCACCGGGGTCAGGGAACCTTTGCCCCGTGATATGTCCTCGCTTGGGCGTTGGCGGAGGGTGTAGACGCCCTGAAGGCCGCACGACGTCTCGCCCTCCCTGCCGCGTTGTTGTGCACGGCGAAAGATGTGGCCATAGCTGGGCACTCGCCCGAGCTTATTCCCGGTCAAAAAATTGGGCGAACCCTCGTAGCCTAGTTTGTGAATCAACTCGGCAACTGAGATCATGGAGCCACCCAATGCAGATTGCCTATCATACCCCTCTTTGCTGCCATCCTGGCATTCTTACCGAAGTATAGCAACCGTAACGGCTTAGGACAAGGTGTCTGTCTGTTTGTCTACTTGGCCGGGTGCATCCGCACTTTGCGGAGACGATTTTGCCCCGGCCGAGTGTGGAACGCATCCCGGCTCGCATCGACGGGACTCACTACGTCGATTTCCCCTTGTTTTTGACCCAAAAACGAAGAACGGGAAGCGCGTCCGACAATTCGGGCGGGCCGAGATTATGGGGGACGGATGTGGCCGGAGGGGTATTTTCCGGGATTTTATCCCGGTTTTTATTTGCGGCCGAAGCGGGCCGAACGGCGGGGAAAACACCGCGGAAACGCGGGAAATTCGGCCCGCAACGGACGGCACCCCACCTTTGGAACGATGTTGCACTCATGTCAACTTCGCTGAAATTTATCGCAGTTGACGTGATGTAAACTCGACTTGCACCGATTTTCCGGGGAGCGGATAATGCACTATAGACCTTGTTTAAAGGCGTATTATGCTGAAATGGTCGCCCGGCGAATCGACGTAACTTAAATAGTGCATTTTCCGCGCTTTTTCACCCCTAAATCCCAGGCGATCCGAAAAGACCTTAACTCGTTGCGAACGTTGTACTTGCGCGGACGATTATGCCCTGTTTTTCGGTCCTTTATTCTACGGCGGCCACCAATGGGTGGTGTGATCTGTGACTCATTATACCATCGGAAAGTGCCTGTTTATAGGCTTTTTCTTGGCCGCCGGGATTTTTGCACGATAAACGCGCGGGCCAAAGGCGGCCGCGAAATCTTTCCCGCCGCCGAAAAGTAGTTTTCCCGCGAAAACGCCTCAACGGACGCGGGAACTTCCATGCAGTGTGTTCCCATTCGGAGCATGGGAACAAGAGGGCTTATCCTTGCAGCCGTTCGGCCCTCACCCCCGGCCCCTCTCCCAGTGGGCGAGGGGAGAACACGCAGCCCTCGCCCACGGCCCCTCTCCCGAAGGGCGAGGGGAGACAATCACGGCCCTCACCCCCGGCCCATCTGCCGGCGGGAGAGGGGAGAACATGCAGCCCTCACCCCCGGCCCCTCTCCCAGTGGGAGAGGGGAGGTTGGCTATTCGACCGTGACGCTCTTCGCGAGATTCCGCGGCTTGTCGACGTCGCAGCCGCGGGCGACGGCAATGTGATAGGCCAACAGTTGGAGCGGGATCACCGTGATGATCGGTTGCAAGTAGTCCTCGACCGACGGGACCTCGATGATGTCGTCCGCCAACTGGGCTGCCTCGGTGTCGCCCTCGCAAACCACGGCGATCACCGGGCCGCCGCGGGCCTTGATCTCCTGCAGGTTCGACATCACTTTGTCGTAGACGTGCCCGTGCGGCATGATGAACACGCTGGGCGTGTTTTCGTCGACCAGGGCGATCGGGCCGTGCTTCATCTCCGCCGCCGGGTAGCCCTCGGCGTGGATGTAGCTGATCTCCTTCAGCTTCAGCGCCCCTTCCAGGGCGGTGGGAAAGTTGAACTGGCGGCCGAGGTAAAGGAAATTGTTGCAGCCGGCGTATTTTTCGGCGATTTCCCGGATGTGATCGCTCGAACCGAGGGCCTGGCGGACCTTGTCGGGCAGTTCCTGCAGCTCGGTGATGATCTGCTTGCCGGCCGTGAAACTGAGGTGCCGAATCCGCCCGAAGTACAGGGCCAGCATCGCCAGCAGCGTGCATTGCGAGGTGAAGGCCTTGGTCGAGGCCACGCCGATTTCCGGTCCGGCGCGGAGATAGAAGCCGCCGTCGGTCTCCTGGGCGATGGTGCTGCCGACGACGTTGCAGATGCCCAGCACGGGACAGCCCTTGCGCTTCATCTCGCGCAGGGCGGCCAGCGTGTCGGCCGTCTCGCCGCTCTGCGTGATGGCCAGCACGAGAGTGTTGTTGTCGATCGGCGGATTGCTGTAGCGGAGTTCGCTGGCGTATTCGACCTCGACCGGCAGCCGGGCGAGGGCCTCGATCTGGTACTCGCCCACCAGTCCGGCGTGCCAACTGGTGCCGCAGGCGGTCATGATGATGCGGCCGAGGCTGCGGAGTTGTTGCGGGGAGAGGTTGAAGCCGCCGAACTTCGACGTGGCGGCGTCGTGGTCGAGCCGGCCGCGCATCACGTTCTCGACGGCCTCCGGCTGCTCGAAGATCTCCTTGAGCATGAAGTGGTCGAAGCCGCCCTTGGCGACGTCGGCCGCGGCGAAGTCGAGCACGTGGACGCTGTGGTTTACCCGCCCCTGGTCGCGATGGATGACCCTCAACTCTGAAGCGGTCACCACGGCCAGTTCGTGGTCAGCCAGGTAGACGATCTTGTCGGTGAAGCCGGCCAGGGGCGAGGCGTCGCTGGCGATGAAATGCTCGCCGTCGCCGACGCCGACGATCAGCGGACTTCCCAGTCGCGCGGCGATGAGCACCTGGGGCCAGCGGCGGAAGAGTATCGCCAGGCCGTAGGTGCCCTGTAGCTGAGCCAGCGCGGCCCGGACCGCGGCGACCAACGGTTCATAATCGGCCGCCGCCATGTCCTCGACCTGGGGCTGGCGGCGCAGGCAATGGTCGATCAGGTGAGCAATTACTTCGGTGTCGGTGGCCGAGTGGAAGACGTATCCCTCGTTTTCCAGCCATAATTTGAGCGAGCGGTAATTTTCGATCACGCCGTTGTGAACCACGGCCAGATCGCCGTCCCCGCCGAGATGTGGATGGGCGTTGTCGTCGCTAGGGTTTCCGTGGGTGGCCCAGCGGGTATGACCGATTCCCACCTTACCGGCGGCCGGTGTTTCGATCAGCAGGTCTTCAAGTTGGCTGATCCTGCCGGCCGTTTTGACCAAGTCGCACTCGCCGTTAGGGGTAATAGTGGCCACGCCGGCGCTGTCGTAACCGCGATATTCCAGCCGGTGAAGCCCCATGACCAGGAACTCGACCGCGTCACGGGGTCCGATGTATCCGACAATTCCGCACATTATCGGCTCCTGTGAATGTCTCCAAAGTTGATCTGCCCGATCTAGCGGGGAGGCGGCCTATGCCTATGAATATATCCGTTATCACTTCTGGGGGGGAAAATGGGCGTTTTCGGCAGACTTTGCACCCCCGGAGAGGCAATTGCGGCTAAACGAGATCTTTTTCGGCAACAGGCGAACCTGTCAAGCATAGCACGCCCATCGGATTGGGGGAAGATGTCAAACGCTTGACATTTCAATCGCCTTCGATCATGCTGAAATGTTACTAAGGGGACGTTGATGCGTCTTGTCAACGCGATTGTTTCCAAAAATGAATCCGGCCCATCGTGTCGGGGGCATTACGGCTGCTCAAAGACGCTGCTATCGGCACATTCGGCGCGGATACGGCGGAGAAGAGTTTTTGGCATGTCCTTTGCACGTAGCGAATATCGCTCGGGGCATCGTCTATTGATCCGATAGCACATGGCCACAACACCCTCGAATAACCGCAGCTTCTCCGAAGACTTGCAGCGTCTGCTTCCCCGGCCGAGCGTTCAGTTGGGTTGGCTGGTGCTGATCATCGCCTTTGTCTGGTTTTACTGGTTTTCGATCGAGAAATTGGTGCGGACTTGGTACACGCAGGAAGACTATCAGCATGGGTTCTTTGTGCCGCTGTTCTCCCTGGTATTGTTGTGGCTCCGGCGGGACATGATCATTCCGTTTTCGGGGCGCGGCAGTTGGTGGTCGTTGCCGTTTTTCGCCCTTTGGGCAGTGATGTTTTGGGGCGGGATCTACTTCCGGTTGGACAGCGTGCCCGAGCTGTCGATGATGCCCTTTTTCGTGGGCATGACGCTGTTCATCGGGGGCTGGCAAGGAGTCCAATGGGCTTGGCCCGCGGTCTTATTCTTGGTCTTCATGATTCCCTTGCCCGCGGTGGCGCAAGGCGCAGCCAGCCATCAATTGCAGGCGGTCTCCACCCGGTTGAGCACGTTCACGATACAGACTCTTGGCATCCCCGCCGTGTCGCAAGGCAACGTGATTGTTCTGACGGACATACCGGAAAAGCCGTTGAAGGTGGCCGAGGCTTGCAGCGGCATACGGATGTTGATGTTGTTTTTTGCGATCTGCGTGGGCATGGCGTTTTTGTCCCGGAAACCCGTGTGGGAGAGATTGCTGCTGGTCATCAGCGCCGTTCCGATCGCCGTGATTTCCAACTCGATTCGGATCGTCTTGACGGGAGCGTTGTGCGAAGTGGCGTACCATTGGCCGACACTGATGTCCGTAGATTGGGCCTACGATTTCATGCACAAGACGGCCGGTTACATGATGATGCCCATCGGTTTGATATTGCTGTGGATAGAAATGTACTTGTTGTCAAAACTGCTGATTATGCCCACGCCCGATCGGCCTCTGATGGTAGGCAGATTGGCGGAGACGGAAGCAGTGAAAACGAGCGATAAGCGTCCAGCCCGGAAAAAAGTGCGTAGCTAACGGAACAGATTTCCGGTTTGCGTTCACGCAGGCCGGCGACAAGAGCACCAGCGAGGATTTATATTATGGCCGACGACTTTTCTCGGTTGACGAGTGATCGATCCGATCCGCAGTCGATGGCGTTGCTTCCGGCCGACAAGGCCGAGCACACCAATGGCGAGTGGCACGGGCCCGTCTTGGGCGCACCCTCCAATAGCGGTCCCGACCCGACGATCTACCTGCACGCCCTGCGGCGGCGCTGGCTGATGGTGTCGGGGATCGGGGTGTTGTTGGCGGCCATCGCCGGCCCCGCGGTCTGGTTTGGCATGGGTACCCAGTACACAGCCACGGGATATTTGCGGGTATCGATGGCGGAGACGCCCATCGCTTTCGACAACAACCTGGCTTGGACCAACGTCGACCGTTTTGAAATCTATAAAAACACGCAACGGCAGTTGTTGCTCAGCCGCTTTGTTATGATGGCTGCATTGCGCAAGACGGAAGTGTCCAACATCCCGATAATCCAGAAGGAGCGTCGGGACGGCGACCCGGTGCAGTGGCTGGCCGATTCTCTGGGTGTCGGTTTCCCCGGTAGGGCGGAGATGATGACCGTGAGCCTCACTCTTCCCAACCCCGACCAGGCTCAAACCCTGGTTAGCGCCGTCGTGGACTCCTACATGTCCGAGGTGGTGAACGACGAAGGAGACCGCAAACGGGATCGTTATATCGAACTGGAGCGGGTATGCGCGTCCAAGGAGCAGGACATCCGCACGAAGCGGGAGGTATTGAAGAACCTCGGCCAAAGATTCGACACCACGGACACCATGACGCTAAACACGCGGCAAAGGCTTATGCTGGAGGAATTATCGCTTTTGCGCCGCCAGCAAGCCGACACGCAGTTCGAGATGCAACGCCTGCAAGGCCAGTTGGCCGCCCAAAAAGCCCTCTTGGCCGGCGTTGACAACATGGAGGTCCCGGCCATCGAATTGGACCAGCTCATCCAGACCGATCCGGTGGCAAAACAGCTCGCCTGGGAATTGGCCATGAAGAAGCTCTACGCTACTTATACCCAGGGTTTGGTTAAGGACAACACCAAGAGCCCCTATTTCAATCGTTACGCCAACGAATTGCAGATGCTCCAGCAGGAGTACGATGAGAAGCTTGCCGAACTCAAGAAGAAAGCCTTGGATGGGAAGCGCTCCGAAATCGGAGTGAAAATTGTCGGACTGGAGTCGCAGGTGGCGACTTTCCAGAGTCAACAGGAGTCTCTGGCAAAGGACATCGCTGAAAGGTTTAAGCAGGCTGAAAAGTACGGCGAAACAACGGTGGACATCGAGATGTTGCGGGCCGACCTCAGGCAGCAAGAACTGTTGTTGACCCAGTTGGCGAGCGACAGAGACAAGCTGAAGGTCGAACTGCAAGCCCCCGCGCGGATAACCAAGCTGGGCGCCGTGGAAAAGCCGATCATGCCGTCCAACACCCTGTTCCGCTTCGCTTTGACGGCGTTGGCGATTATGGGTAGTTTCGCCATCCCGGGCATTGTAATTACCTTCTTCGACGCACGCGCCGGTCGAATCAACTCCTGCGACGACGTGTCGAAGAGACTGCGCGTGCCGGTGATCGGTTCGGTGCCGCGGATTCCCGCGCAGGTGATCCACCGCTTGTCGTCCCCCTCGAAGCGGCACCGGAGTTGGCATCTGCGGTTGACGGAGTCGGTCGACGGAATCGCCGCACGTCTGTTGCACAGCGCCGATCGGACGCAGTGCCGTGTAATCATGGTCTCCAGCGCCACCGGCGGCGAGGGAAAAACCACCCTGGCCACACAGTTGGCGCTGAGTCTGGCCAGGACCGGACGCCGCACCGTGCTGGTCGATTTCGATCTGCGGCGTCCGTCGTTCGACGAGGTGTTCGGAGTTCCGTTGACACCGGGCGTTTCGGAACTGCTCCGCGAGCAGAACGAGCCGGCCGACCTGGTGCATGAGAGCGCCACGGAAAATCTTTCGGTGGTTACGGCGGGCCAATGGGACCGGCAGGCCTTGGCTGCGCTGTCCAACGGCAACGCGGCCCCGCTCTTCAAGGCCCTCCGCGAGACCTTTGAATTCGTGGTGGTCGACAGCAGTCCGATTTTGCCGGTGGCCGACGCCCGCTTCGTCAGCCAACTGGTGGACACGGTCATTTTGTCGGTCTTCCGCGACGTCAGCCAGGCCCCGAAAATTCAGGCGGCATGCGACATTTTGACGGCCTTCGGCGTGCAATCGGTCGAAGCCGTCGTCACCGGCCTGAACGAAAACTCTTATGGAAAACATTTAGGCTACGAATCCACGGTTTACGCCTGATAGCGGGCGGTGAAAGCAACGATGGGCAACACGGCACTACGTCTGTATATTCTGTCGGCGGTCATTGTGGCAATCTATGGAGTCTCCAAGTGGGAGAAACACGCGCTGCAACCGCCCCCGGTGCAATTGCCCAAGTGGACTTTCGACGAATTGCCGCTCCAGTTCGGCGACTGGCAGGGTGAACCCGCCAAACTCGACCCCGAGATCACCAAGGCCGTCGGCGCAGCGCCGGGGAGAATTGTGGAGCGCATGTATCGGGACGGTATGGGACATCAGATCTCGATGCACACGGCGATGTTTTCGGACCCCGTCGAAGGCGTCTATCACAGCCCCTTGAACTGCTACCGGTCCCGCGGCTGGGAACTAATCAATAAGTCCCGCGAGGAACTGCGCCTGTCCGACAATCTGACTATTCCCGTCCTCCTGACGACCTGGCAGCAAGAAGGACAGCGCAAGCTGGTCGTTTTTTGGTATCAACTCGGCGATCACGTCCTCTTCGACCGGATGGACCTGGGATTGAAAGTTCGTTGGTCGCTGGCGGGAAAGCCTCGTTGGCCCGCGCTGGTGAAAGTAATGTTGCAAATCGACGGCAGCGAATTGGGAGACGCGAAGGCCACTATTCTGAGCTTTGCGGAACAAGTCGCCAGATGGGAAAATCAACCGCAACGCAGAAAGGAACTGTTACTGACCGAGGATCATGCCGAAAGCCTGAAGCCGAAAATATCGCCTTAAGTCGCGGCTTCGCGTGGACTGGCGGATTTCCGCGTTTTGACTAAGGACACGTCCCCCGCTTCGTTTGACGAAGCCGGCGGTAACGGATAGGATGGAGCAGTCTTCTCGATTTAACTTCTCATGACGGTTAGGCTTCGGAAGGACATCGGCTTCCATGACGATAAGCAGACACGACCCTACTGAGCGACTGGAACTACAGAAAGACCTCCCCGACGCACCGGATCAATTTCGGCCGGGCCTTATCCCTTCCGGTCTACACGGCGAGCTGCGCCTCTCCCTCAGGCAGTTGACGAATCCGCGTTTCTGGTTTTTGGCGGGGATGCACCTGGTGGTCTTCGTGGCGGCGTACTGGTCGTCATATTTGCTCCGCTTCGACTTCAATATCCCGCCCGACGCCACGATCTTGCATCTATCCACTTTAGGCTGGGTGGTCAGCATTCAGTTGGGGGTGTACTGCCTGTTGGGGCAGTTCCGCGGTTGGTGGCGCTATGTGACTTTCGCCGATTTCGTGGCTTTGCTCATCGCCTCCACCCTCTCGCTGTTCGTCCTGGCCGCGGTGAATTTCTTCTTCCGCCTGCCGACGCAGATTCCCCGCGGGGTATTGGTGATCGACTTCATGCTGATCGTCGGCATCCTGGGCGCCTTGCGGTCAAGTTGGCGGATGTTTCGCGAGATCTTTCGGCCGATGCTCGACGGCAACGATTGCCGCTGGGCCCTGTTGGTGGGCACCGATCTCTCCAACGGAATTCTGGCTCACCAGATTCAGTCCCATTTCCACCTCCCCTACCGCGTGCGCGGGTTGTTGACCACCGACGATAGCCCCGCCGGAGGCCGCTTGGGACAGATCCCCATCCTCGGCAAACTCGAAGACGTCGAAGAGATCGCCGCCGCCTATCACGCCGCGGACGTGCTGGTGGTCGCCGGAAGCCTGTCCGGCCCCAGGCTCCGCAAACTGATGGAGTCCTGCGAACGAGGAAGCCTGAAGCTGAAAATCATGCGCTCCCTGGAAGATCGGCTGGAAGGAGACAGCCGGGTGCCGATCCGCAATATCGAAATCAACGACCTTCTCCGCCGCGACCCGGTGACTCTCGACACCGACAACATCGGCAAACTGATCGAGGGCCGGCGCGTGCTGGTGACGGGGGCGGGCGGCAGCATCGGTTCGGAAATCTGCCGCCAAATCTCCGGCTTCAAACCGCAATCCCTGGTACTGCTCGGCCGCGGCGAAAACCGCATCTTCGCCATCGAACATGAATTGCGCAGATTGGGTTCGTCCGCCACCCTTCACGCCTGCATTGCGGACGTAACCAATCAACAACGCATGGAGCAGGTATTCCGAACCCATCTCCCCGAGGTGGTGTTCCACGCCGCCGCCCACAAACACGTCCCCCTGATGGAGGCCAACGTCGGCGAGGCGATCCGAAACAACGTCCTGGGAACCAAGTGCGTGGCCGACTTGGCAGACCAATTCGGCGTGCGGAGTTTTGTGCTGATCTCGACCGACAAAGCCGTCCGGCCCACCAGCGTGATGGGAGCCTCCAAGCAGATCGCGGAACGCTACGTCCACACCCTCTCGCAGGAATCGTCCACCCGCTACATCGTCGTCCGCTTCGGCAACGTCTTGGGGTCCGCCGGAAGCGTGGTGCCGGTGTTCCAAGAGCAAATTCGCCGCGGCGGCCCGATCACCGTCACCGACCGGAACATGACGCGGTTCTTTATGACCATTCCCGAAGCCTCGCAACTCGTCCTCCAGGCCGCCACAATGGGCGCCGGCGGCGAAATCTTCGTGCTGGAGATGGGCGAGCAGGTCCGCATCGTCGATCTTGCGCGAGACCTGATTCGGCTCTCCGGCCTGCCGGAAAACGCCATCGAGATCGTCTTTACCGGCATCCGGCCGGGCGAGAAACTGTACGAAGAATTATATTTTGAGGACGAACAAACCCTGCCCACCTCGCATCCGAAGCTGCGGGCGGCGTATCATCGGCCCTATTCCCTGGTGGAGGTCCGACGCGCAATCGCCCAACTCCAACGCCTGGTCAACGATCCGGAAGAGTTGCTCCGCCGGAAACTCCGCGAGATCGTCCCCGAATTTCATTCGCCCCAGGAGGCCGTCGAGGAAAGAGGGGTGGTCGAGGAAGCCGAGCGTATCCCCGCCTACTCAAAAAAACACGAAGTGAAGGCCAGCGCGTGACCCCGACGCCGCCGGTAAGCAGTGCTTCCATGACGGCAAGCCTCCCCCGGCCCACGCAATCGCGCCAATCCGCACATCCGGCGCCGCTCTCTTCGCGCCGGTTCTCGATCGCAAAACGAGTCGGATGCGCTTCAGGCCGCTTGCGCCATTCGGAAATCGACACTATATTATTGTATCGGCCCCAGAGGTAATTAATAACTCGTAGGGTGCTTGTTACGCACCACCTGCCGGTGTTGCATGGTGCGTTTCTCACACCCTGTAAGAAATTCGCCGCTGTAGGATGCGGGATCCGGAGACAAAGAGAAGTGCCGGCTGCTCTAAACCGGACCGGTTAGATTAAGCGCAATGAGGCGCCGAAATTATATTTTGTGCGACCGTTTCCCGGGGACGACGTGTCACCCACGGGAACGGAGTCTGCGCCAAACCCATTCTCAGGAACAATACTGTGACTAAGGCAATCGCCGTAATTGGATGTGGTTATTGGGGGAAAAACCTGGTGCGCGTGTTTTCGCAACTCGGCGCGCTGAAATGCGTCTGCGACACCGACGCCGCCCGGTTTGACAAGCTGACCATTGAGGGGGAACGGCCCACGTTCACCGCCGACCTGGCCGACGTGCTCCAGAACCAAAGCCTGGGCGCCGTGGCCGTGGCGACTCCGGCCGCTACGCATTTTGAAGTCGTCCGGCTCTGCCTGGAGGCCGGCAAGGACGTGTTCGTCGAAAAACCGCTGGCCCTGAACGCCGGCCAGGGACAAGCATTGGTCGCCCTGGCGAAAAAACACGCGCGAATCCTCATGGTCGGCCACATCCTCCTCTACCACCCGGCCGTCATCAAGCTCCGTCAGTTAATCCAGGAAGGCGCCCTGGGACGCATCTTGTACTGTTACTCGAACCGGCTGAACATGGGCCTGATCCGCACCGAGGAAAACATCCTCTGGAGCTTCGCCCCCCACGACATCTCCGTCATGCTCCATCTGCTGGGCGAGGAGCCGGTCTCGGCCGAGGCCGAGGGGCAAAGCTACCTCACCCCCGGCGTGTTCGACGTGACCCTCAGCCGGCTCCGCTTCCGCAGCGGCGTGACCGGACACATCTTTGTCAGTTGGCTGCACCCTTCCAAAGAGCAGAAGTTCGTCGTCGTCGGCACGGAGCAGATGGCCGTCTTCGACGACACCGCCGAGAAGAAGCTCTTGCTCTATCCCCATCGCGTGGATTGGGCCAGCCGCGCCCCGAAGGCCGTCAAGGCCGACGCCGTGGCGGTCGAATTGGAGAAGGCCGAGCCGCTGAAGGAAGAATGTCGCCATTTCCTCGACTGCGTGGCCGAGCGCCGCGAGCCCCGCTCCAGCGGCGAAGAAGGGCTGCGGGTGTTGAAAGTCCTCGGCGCCTGCCAGAAATCCCTGGAAAAGGACGCCCCCTCGCCGTTCGGCGCCGACGCGTCCAAAGCTCAAAAATCCGCCGAACACGACTACGTCGCCCACGAAAGCGCCTACGTCGACCAGCCCTGCACGATCGGCAAGGGGACCCGAATCTGGCACTTCTCCCACATCATGAAGGGGGCCAAGATCGGCGAGAAATGCTCGATCGGCCAGAACGTAGTGGTCGGTTCGGACGCGGTCATCGGCAACGGCGTGAAAATCCAGAACAACATCTCGATCTACGACAAGGTGACGATCGAGGACGGCGTGTTTTGCGGACCCTCGATGGTCTTCACCAACGTAATCAATCCCCGTAGCGAGATTGTCCGCAAGGACGAATACCGCCCCACGCTGATCCGCCGCGGGGCCACGCTGGGGGCCAACTCGACGATCGTCTGCGGCCACACGGTCGGCCGCTACGCTTTCATCGCAGCGGGGGCCGTGGTGGCGAGCAATGTGCCCGACTACGCGTTGATGGTCGGCGTCCCCGCCCGGCAACGCGGCTGGATGTGCCGCTGCGCCGCCGCCAAGCTCGATTTCGATCCGGCCGGCGCCGCCGCCTGCCCCATCTGCAAGGCCAAATACCGCCTGGAGAACGGGCAGGTGCGGGAAATCGCTCCCCCCGGTGAAAAAACTTCCGATCCATGATACATTACTCCTATTCCGTCCCCGTAAGTGTTCGCGGGGCGGCAGGGGACTGGTCCATTTTTCGGCGGAAAAACGTTATTTCACCGACAAACCGTGGGCCGAAAACATGGACCTGTCCCCCTCCCGCCGCCCCAGGGGGACAGTCCCATTTTCGCGGCGGCAAAGCTAATTCGGGGGCTATGTCCCGCGCACCGCGAAAATGGACCTGTCCCCTGTGAACGATTACCCGTCCCCTAATTCCTATCAGTCCCATTTTCCAATAAACCCCATGACCCAACCCACCACCGTTCCTCTGCTTGACTTGAAGGCCCAATACGCCACGATCCGCGACGAAGTCCGTGCCGCCGTCGACGCCGTGCTCGACTCGCAAATGTGCATCCTCGGCAAGACCGTCTCCGACTGCGAGGCCCAACTGGCCGAATACTGCGGTTGCCCCCACGCCATCGCCGTCTCCTCGGGCAGCGACGCCCTGCTGGTCAGCCTGATGGCCGAAGGGATCGGCCCCGGCGACGAGGTAATCACCACGCCCTACACCTTCTTCGCCACCGCCGGGGCCATCGCCCGGGTCGGCGCGAAGCCGGTCTTCGTCGATATCGATCCGGCGACCTACAACATCGACCCGGCCGGCATCGAGGCCCGGCTCACCCCCAACACCAAGGCCATCCTGCCGGTCCATCTCTACGGCCAGTGCGCCGACATGGACCCGATCATGGCCCTGGCCGACGGGCGGGGAATCCCCGTCGTCGAGGACGCCGCCCAGGCCATCGGCTCGGAATACAAAGGCCGCCGGGCCGGCTCGATGGGCCGCTACGGCTGCTTCAGCTTCTTCCCCTCGAAGAATCTCGGCGCGGCCGGCGACGGCGGACTGGTCACCGCCCGGGACGAGGCCGTGGCCGAGCGGGTCCGCGTGCTCCGGGTCCACGGCTCGAAGCCGAAGTATTACCATTCGCTGATCGGCGGCAACTTCCGCTGCGACGCCCTGCAAGCGGCCATCGTCGCCGTCAAGCTCCGCCACCTGGACAAGTGGACCGCCGGCCGTCAGTCGAATGCCGCCCGCTATCGCCGGCTCTTCGCGGCCGCCGGTTTGAGCGTGGCCGATTCTCTCCCCTCTCCCTCTGGGAGAGGGGCCGGGGGTGAGGGCCTGGTCCAACTCCCCGTCGAGATCGAGGGCAATCGCCACATCTACAACCAGTTCGTCATCCGAGTGCCACGGCGCGACGAGTTGCAGGCGTATTTGAAAGAGCAGAAGATCGGCAACGAGGTCTACTATCCGGTCCCGCTGCACGTGCAAAAGTGCTTCGCGTATCTCGGCTACCGCGAGGGCGACTTCCCCGAGAGCGAGCGGGCCGCCCGCGAAACCCTCGCCCTGCCGATCTACCCCGAGTTGTCCGACGAGCAGGCCGAGCGGGTGGTCGAGTGCATCGGCCGGTTTTTGAAGGGATGAGCGTAGTTGTGTCCACAAAGCCGCGACCGTGGGTCGCGCCCCGAACATAAAGCCGCGGTATGAGACTATATTCAGGGTGCAAGTTTTGCTTTGCAGGGGCGTTTACGCCCCTTGTCCGCCGAAGGCGGTATTAGGCCCGGCGTTTACGCCGGGTTGGGGGAGAATGGATATTATTATGACAGTCAGGTCCGTTTACGGGCCTCCCGATAGCGGGGCCAACGTGTGCAGGACGCCCGTAAACGGGCGTGACAGCAGCGCTGACAACGCCTGCCAACCCGTGCTAAAGCACGGGCCTAATACCGCCTACGGTGGGAACGCCCGTAAACGGGCGTAGGTTTATCCAGTATTATCGCCAAGTGCAACTTGCACCCATCCCCGAACCCCCCGTTGCTCTCCCGCTTGCCGAAAACGTCCGATTCTGGTATGCTGATGGTTGGGTCAAGGCGGTGCGGGGCACCACCATCGAGAAGGGCATTCTCTCTACTACGAGGCGGCCGCCGTCGAAGGGTAGCGCTATGAAGAGGCACATCCGTTCCAGAACCGTTCACCAGTCGCGCGTAGGGTGGGACAAGCGGAGCGCGGTCCCACCAACCACGGCGACAAACATGGTGGGACCGCGCTGCGCTTGTCCCACCCTACCCGTCCGCGGCTTCACGCTGGTCGAGTTGCTGGTCGTAATCACGATCATCGGCATCCTCGCCGGCCTGATTACCGGCGCCGCGTACTACGCCAAGATCGCCGCCAACAACGCCGCCATCTCGATGGAAGTCAATCAAATTCAGACGGCCTGTGAAGACTATAAGGCCAAGTTCGGCGAGTATCCGCCGGATTTCGCGGGAATCAACGACGGGACGTATGGGGATGTGGCGAAAAGCGCGGTCCTGCGACATTTGGCGAAAGCGTTTCCCCTGTTTGTGATTACCGGTAACACCATTGATGACAAATGGGACTATCTGCGGGGTGTCGTCCTCAGCAACTGGCACATGAACATCAACAACCTTTCGCCGGCTTCAGCGTTGGTATTCTGGCTTGGCGGTCGGCCGGATTGGAGAGTCGATACTGATGGCAATGCTATCTTGCCGGGAGCCGGTGGTTACGCCGCCTTGGATCCGCCTTTGCGCGGATTTTTGGGTTTCAGTGCAGATCCAACCAATCCGTTCAACAATAGCGCTAGCCGCATCAAGCCGTTTCTCGACATTGATCCAAATGGCCTGAGAGATGTTGACCTGATAGTTAATTCTGTTGGTGTCGGGTGTTTCTACTATTGGCCTAAACAAGCGATGGGAATGCGGACGACTGGCCCGCTGGTCTATTTCCGCGCCGAAAACGGCAACTACACGATGGATGGCAACGCCGCGTCGAACACCTTCGCCAACGTCAAAACCGAAGGCGTCGGTGGCGTTTGGCCGGCGATCAATATCGAGACGTCGCAACTCGGCTCAAATCCGCCCCAGTTGTCCTGGATCAATCCCCAATCTATCCAGATTTTCTCGTCCGGCATGGATACGATGTACTCGGCACCGAATCCGCCTGGTCCCTATCATTTCCCCACCGGCGACAATTATAATCCGATTGGACACACCTACGACGACATCACGAACTTCAGCAACGGCACGCTGGGGAACGCGATAAAGTAACGTCCGATTCCGCGTTGCGATTATTTTCCATCCATAGAGCGGCCTCTAAACAGGGGGCCGAGAATGAGCTTGTGGCACAGCCGCCCTCGGCTGTGCGGAATCGCCCCGAACAGCCGAGGGCGGCTGTCCCACAAACATTCTTGGACGCCAGCGAAGGATCGTTTACGATCCGTTCCGCCGCAGGCGGTATTCGGCCCGGCGTTCACGCCGGGTTCGAGGGGACGGGAGTTCATCATCCCGCATTACCGCGTCCCGCATCACGCCGCGTGGACGCGGCGGCTAAACGGATGCAACACCCCGCATCCCCGCATCCCCGTATCCCCGCATCCCCGCATCCCCGCATCCCGCGTTTAATCCTTGACCGAACAGTTCGATCCATATCGCAAGTGGCTGGGGATTCCGGCCCAGGATCAGCCGCCGCACCACTACCGGCTGCTGGGCATCGAGCCCTTCGAGTCGGACCCCGAGGTGGTCTGCAACGCGGCCGACGCCCGGATGGCCCACGTCAAGACCTATCAGACCGGCAAGCACTCGGACCACTCGCAGCGGCTGTTGAACGAACTGGCGACGGCCAAAATCTGCCTGCTGAACCCGGCGAAGAGGGCGGAGTACGATCGGCGGTTGAGGGAGAGGCTGGAGGGGAGAGAGGAGAGGGGAGAGAGGAGAGGGGAGGGGGACGAGGAAAACGCCCCCGGACAGCGGTCCGGGGGGGGCGTCGCGGAAGAGTTGGACGATTTTTCGTCCCTCGTTCTCCCCCCGCGAGCGTCGGACTACATCGTCCGCGGCCGGAGGAAAAAGCAGCCGTCGTGGCTCGTGCCGTCGATCGTGTTCGGCGCCTTGGCCTTGCTGGCCCTGGTGCTGGCCATCGCGTATCAAAACGGCTTGGCCGATCGCGGCTCAAAGCGGAACGACCCCGCCCGGAAGGAGCTTCCGCCGGTCCACGCGAAGAATCCGGCGCCGGCGTCCAAGCCCAAGCCGTCGCGGCCGCAGCCGACTCATCCGAGAGCGCCTCGGCCGGCACCCCCGCGGCGTGAGCAGGAGCCGCCCGCGAAGCCCGACCAGCCGCCGGTCAAGGCAGCACATCCGCAGCCGGCGCCGATTATCGAGCAGCCCGAGCCGACCGAGCCTCCAGCGGAGCAGCCCGCTCACAAACCGCCGGCGATTCGCAAGAAGCTGGCGGTTCCCGACGCGGCGGCGCAACACAAAGCGGAGGTAGAGATTCGGAAGCGATTCGCCCAGCAGTTCGCGGCCGGGGATACGATCATGGGCAAGCTTCTCCTGGCCGCCAGGTTGCGGGTTGAGGCGCGGGCGGCAACAGAGGATCCGGCGGCGCGGTTCGTTCTCTATCGGCTCTCGGGCGAGTTGGCCGCCCGAGCGGGCAAATTGAGCCAGGGTTTCACGACCATCGACCTGATTGCCGAGCGGTTTGACGTGAATCCCTGGGCAATGAAGGCCGATTTGGCCGAGACGGTGGTCTCCGGGCGCCGCGTCGCCGGCGACGATGCGGATACGATCGCGCAGAGGTGGCTTCAGACCGAGACGTTGAGGGAACTGGCCGACGAGGCCGCGGCCGGCGACGACCTGACGACGGCGGTGCGGGCGGCGAAGCTGGCGGCCTCGACGGCCAAGATGACGAAAGACCCCCTGCTTATTCGAGATGCGTCGGCTCGACTGCGGGGAATGGACTACATGAAGTCCCGCTTCCGTCCGGTCGAGGCGGCGCTGGCCGTGCTGGCCGAAAATCCGGCCGACGCGGAAGCGAACCTGACCGTTGGCCGGTGGCGGTGCTTCGCCATCGGCGATTGGAAGCGGGGCCTGCCGCTGTTGGCGAAGGCGAGCGACCCGGCCTTGGCCGATCTGGCCCGCCGCGATCTGGCTGAACCCGCGGCGGTCCGGGACTGCCTGGCGCTGGCCGACGCCTGGTATGCCGCGGCCGAGAAGGAACCGCCGCCGACCAAGACGGGCCTGCTGACGCGGGCCTGCTACTGGTACGAGCGCGTCCCGCCGGTGGTCTCGGGGGAGGACAAGGCCCGGACGAGCAAGCGTCTTGACGAACTGCACAAGAAGGACATCTGGGGGGAGCGGATTCGCGGTGCGATGGTGATCGGCGACGTGGCCTTGAGCAGGCGCGGAGCGAAGGCGGAGGGGCCGTCCGCGCCGGAGAAGATGCTCGACGGCTTCACCGCCACGAATGAAAAGGATTGCTCGGCCTATGGGAAATGTCCCTGCCGCTGGGTAATCACGCTCGACAAGGTCTATCAGCTTCGCGAGATTCGCTTCAAGCTGCACGATTTTAACCGCAAACGGGCGTACCGTTACGTTCTTTCCGTCTCGGCCGACGGCGACCACTACACGGTGGTCAAGGACGCGAGCCGCGGCGAGTGGCGCGGCTGGCAGCAGATTTTCCTTTCCTCCCGTCCGGTGAAGACGATTCTGCTGGAGGGGCTGTATTGTACCACTGGACCGGATTTCGCGGTAATCGAACTTGAGGCATACTGCATTCCGCCGTTGGGGGCGCGGCCGGCGGGCGGGTCGCACAGATGATCGACGAGCCGGAAGAACAACTGATCGAGCAGGAAGTGGAAGAGGCGGTGGACGAAGGCCGGACCGCGCCGCCGCCGGCCCGGATGGACGCTAAGCGGGGACGGTTGCCGATCAACCTGGCCGCCAACTTCGCCAATTTCGCCTTTGCACTGCTGATCGGCCTATGGTTTACGCCGTACCTGATCCACAACCTGGGAACGGCATCCTACGGCATTATTCCGCTGATCACGCAAATCACCAATTACCTGGCCGTGGCCACGATTGTGTTGAATTCCGCGGTCGCCCGTTACATGACGATATCGCTGGAGCAGGGGGATACGGAAGAGGCCAATCAATACTTCAACACGTCGCTGTTCGGCAGCGTGTTGATGGTATTGATCTTGTTGGTTCCCGCCGGTCTGGCGGCGCTTTATCTGGATCGGCTGATCGAGCTTCCCGCCGGCCAGGCGACGCAGGCCCGTTGGCTGTTTATCTGCGTGGCGTCGTCGTTCTTCCTGACCACGATTCAATCGGCCTTCGGCGTTTCGACCTTTTACATGAACCGTTTCGACCTTCGGACCTTGCTGAGCGCCTGCGCAGCAAGCGGCGCGGGTGGCGGCGGTGGTGGCGCTTTTCAGCCTGATCAAGCCGGAGTTGTATTTCGTCGGCCTGGCAACTTTGCTCAGCGGCTGCATCGGCTGGGGCTGGTCGATCCGTTGGTGGCGGCAATTGACGCCCGCGCTGCGCGTTTCAGCGTCGCATTTCGATCTGCGGGCGCTGAAGAACATGACATCGATGGGCGGGTGGATGTCGGTCAACTACGTGGGCGGACTCCTCTTCCTGGCCATCGACCTGCTGATTGTCAACCGCATGTTCGGCCCGACGGCGGGCGGCCGCTACGCCGCGGCTCTGCAGTGGTCGAACTTATTGCGGACGATCGCCACGGTCGCCGCCGCGGTATTTGTGCCGACCATTCTGTATTATTACGCCAACCGGAACATCGACGGCTTGATGGCCTACAGCCGGCGCGCGGTCAAGTTGGTCGGCCTTATTGTCGCCCTGCCGATCGGACTGGTGTGCGGCCTGTCTCGGCCGCTGTTGACAACGTGGCTGGGGCCGGAGTTCACCGATCTTTCCTGGCTGCTCGTGTTATTGACTCTGCACATGGCGATTACCCTTCCGCAAGCACCGCTGTACTCCATCTTTACGGCCGCCAATCGCGTGCGCACTCCGGCCGTGTTCACCATTGTTCTCGGGCTGGGCAACCTGGCACTGGCCATTTTTCTCGCCGGACCGATGGGGTGGGGACTCTACGGCGTGGCGGTGGCTGGAACCGGCATGTTCTTATTGAAGAACACGTTGTTCGTGCCCGTCTATGCGGCCATTGTTTTGGGCCGCAAACCGTTGTCGCTTCTCAAAGAGATCATGCCGATTTCAGCCGCCGCTGCGGTAATCGTCGCCGGCGGCGGGACCTGCCAGTTGGTTTGGAACATCCACGGCTGGGGGCAATTGATCGCGGCGGGCCTGGGGCTTTCCGCCGTTTACGCCCCCGTGGCGTACTGGTTCTTACTCAACCGCGAGGAACGGAATCTATTGTGGCAGATGTATTCCAAGTTTATGTGCCGGCTTTCCGGCGGTTCCAATTGACCCCTTTCGCTCCATGAGCAAGACGCGTAGTTTACCGCCCTATGTCACAGACAACTAAAGCAGACCCCCGCCATAAGCAAGATTTCAACCTTTCGGAAGCGATTGCCGTTCTCGATGAAGTATCCGCACAGATTGCACCGGATCCATCGGCCTTGGAGGACTGGCATCGCAATTACTTCCGGTCTCATCGAGAACGGCTGGCCCTGGATCTCGTTCTATGTGTGAGACATGCCACATCCGCAAACCAGCCCATACTGGAAATTGGGTGCATACCTCCATTTCTAACGGCGGCGCTGGCAAGCATGGGGCGCCAAGCCGTGGGCGTGGACATCGCTCCGGAGCGATATTCCGCGGCAATTAGCCGGCTCGGACTGCAAATCATCCGCTGCGACATTGAACGGGAGCCATTGAGCGCCGCCGTGAAAGAGCGTTTTCAGTTGGTCCTGTTGAACGAGGTCTTTGAACATCTTAGAATCGACCTGAATTTTACCTTTCAACAAATATCCGCAGTAATAGCCCCAGGCGGGTTGTTGATGATGTCTACGCCAAACCTATTCTCCTTTAGAGGAATCCGGAACTTCTTGTGCCATCGTCGCGCCTATGCCATCGACGCGAAACCTTATGAAGAATTCGCCAAGCTGAAAAACCTGGGGCACATGGGACATATTCGCGAGTATACCCCCGCTGAAATCACGGAGTTCTTACGCGCACTTCGGATTTCGCGTTCGACATCTGATTTATCGCGGCAAGGTTAGCGGCAGAATGGAGCGGCTTGTTGCTTCGGTCTGCAAGAGCATGAAGCCGTTTGTTACGATTGTTGCCGAAAAGGCCGAGTGACGGCCGCTCCCGGCGACTTTACGGCACGGGTACTGGACGGAAAATGACGGCAATTAACGAACAACCGATTTTCGTGGTTGGTGTTCCGCGTTCCGGCACCACGTTGCTGGCCACCATCCTCGCGCGGCACGGCCGATTGTATTGCGGGCCGGAAACATTCTTTTTCAACCATTGGGCCCGCGCCGCGCGGCACGAGATCCTTTCCCGCCGAAGCTGGCCGCAAAGCGGCGCCGCGTTTCTCCAATCGTTGACCCTCGAAGGCAGGAAGCTGTGTGATATCCTGGATATTTCGGAAGCCGATCTGTTGCGGGAACTAGAGGACAGACCGCCTTGCGCCGCCGCGCTCTGCGAGGCGTTTATGACTCCGCAGTTGCGGAAAAGCGGGAAGGCAAGATGGGTCGAAAAAACCCCGGATCACATATTATTCGTCGAGGAGATTCGCGCATTATACCCGGCCGCGCCGATTATCAGGGTGGTGCGCGATCCGCGCGCCGTCGCATTGTCGTTGCAGCGTGTCCCCTGGGGCAGCCGTTCCTTGATCGCCAATCTCTACAAAATTCAGAACATCGACGATCGCTCGCGGCGGTTTTTCGAGCGGGACGCCCGCTCGATGACCGTGCGGTACGAAGATTTGCTGCACCAGCCCGAAGAGAACGCGCGGCGAGTGTGCGACTTCGTCAATGAGTCTTACGATCCGTCGTTGCTGGCTCCCCACAATTCGGATCGGGCGCTTTTCCTGAAAAGCGAATGGTGGAAATTGAAGGCCGTCGAGAACATCGATCCCTCGCGGGCCGACGATTGGCGGAAGACGTTTCCGGCTGAATTGGCGGTCGCGGCCGAAACGATTTGCGCCCGCGTGCTTAAGATCGTCATCATTATCCATTGTCCGTGGAAAGCCGCCCGACAGAAATGTCCGTGGACCTAATCGGATGTTCATTTCCTTATATGGAAAAGCAGGAAGGCACACTGATCGACATGGCAAATAGCGGAGTGCGTATGACATGGAATCGCACGTTAACAGGCGAACGTTGTTGCGAACCTTCAAACCATCGTTCTGTGGCTGTCATTTGCGGCATCACTTTCTATGGCGCGAGCAAGGCCGCAAGGATAGTCACTTTCGTGCGGCTTTTCTGCAAATTGGTTCTCCAGCAGGCTGCTCGCAAAACCCAAGTCATGTGGCACATAGACAAAACGCATTCTGCTCGCGTCGTAGCAGTATTGAATGTTCTATCATGGTTGGTGGGAAAGCGATGCAAAACGCTTAAGCAAATATGCGGTTCCGCCCAACAATCGCCAGATAAAACAGGCAAGCGGAAATACGGAATCGATCACAACGAGCCTTGACATGATAAGCGCCTCAACCATCTCGATAATTATGCCCTTATACAACAAGGCGGATTCCGTGCTTAGGACGATTGAAAGCGTTCTTGCGCAGAACCTACCGCGATTTCGACTTGATTGTCGTGGATGACGGCTCGACCGACGGCAGCGGCGATATTGTCCGAAGAATCGGCGATCCGCGCGTTCGAGTGATCCGTCAGGAGAACGCCGGCGTGGGCGCCGGGCGAATCGGGGGATAATCGAGGCCAAGACCGAATGGGTGGCCTTTCTCGACGCCGACGATCAATGGCTGCCTACCTTCCTCGATCGCACCACGGCCTTCGCGCAACAACATCCCGAGGTGGGGGCGGTCATTACGAACTTCGTTAACACTATTACGAATAGAAATCATGTGTCTCCCTACGCCGCGGAAGAGGGCGTCTTGCGTGATTTGTTTGCCACGGCAATCAAGGTGGGAACATGCCCTGCCTCATCCTCTTCGACTATAGTTCGCCGCCGGTGCATCCTGGATGTCGGCGGTTTTCCGGAAGGCGTGACGTATGGCGAGGACAACGATTTGTGGAATCGGTTGGCTTGCGAGACGTGTTTCGGATACATCGCTGAACCACTGTCCGTTACATATTGCGATGTGGCAAGGGCACGATCGCGCTTTCGGCAGCATCCGTGCCCCATTCCATGCACCGTCCGGACCTTGCGGGGCGAATGGGCAACGCGCGTCCCGCCGCACTTGAAGCGAAGCGTCCGCGAATACATCAATGTCGCCATGTTGATCCACGTCAATCTGCACTTCAGCGTGGGAAAAATGGCGCCGGATTCCGCCTGCTGCTGACGCAGTGCCGCCCCACGCGCCGCACCTGGAAGAGGTATCTTCGCACATCGCGCGATGGGATCATCTTGAGCACGCCGCGGCAACTACGCGCTTTTTATAGACGATTCGTGCCTCGAAAGTAAGGTTCCTCTCCTCTTCGTCGAATATTCCGAGAAAGCATGCCAATGACGCCAAGACGACTCCAAGTGTTGTTCGTAACGCCCTGGTATCCCATCCCCGAACATGCGTTTGGAGGCGTATTTGTGCGAGAGTACGCCTCGGCCGTACAACTATATCACGACGTTACCGTGGTACACTGCCGACATCATTCCTTCCGGTCCCGCCCACTGCGCTCGTGGGAACTGCGACTGGAAGAAGACGTTGAATTGACTGGCGGCATCCCTACCTACAGGCTGAACTATCGAACGCTTCCCGGGTTGGGCCGGCTAGGATCGATTAGTTTTATCTGGGCGGCTTTCTGGGGTTTACGGCATTTGATTCGGCAGATTGGCCGCCCCGATGTCATCCACGCTCATGTGTGCACCAGCGGCCTGCCGGCGGCAATGGTAGGAAAGTCGCTCGGGATTCCAACCGTTATCAGTGAACATTGGACTGCCTTTCCAAGGCGTTCCCTTTCCCGGCCGCAAGTCTTCAAGGCGAAGGTCGCCTTCAGACTCGCGGACCTTGTGCTGCCGGTGAGTCGAGCGTTGCAAAAAGCGATTGAAGACTATGGTCTGCATCCACGTGTCAGAGTTGTACCCAACACAGTCAATACAGCGATATTCACCCCCGTCAATAAGGAGATCCACGGACCGGTTCGGCTTCTGTATGTAGGTGCACTTATTGAACGAAAGGGGTTACCGATTCTGTTTCAGGCTCTCGCCACATTTAGTCGAAAGGACTGGGTGCTCGATATTGTCGGGGAGGGGCCGGAACTGGAAAGCTGGCGACAGCAGGTGAAGCAATTGGGGCTGGTTTCCCAAATATTCTTTCATGGGACAAAAACAAAAAAACAGGTCGCGGAATTCCTTGCCATGGCCGACCTGTTTGTCCTTCCCAGCCTGTTTGAGACGTTCAGCGTCGTCACCATCGAGGCCTTGGCGTCCGGCGTGCCGGTCATTGCGACGCGGTGCGGCGGACCGGAAGATTTGGTCGCCGACAACGACGGCATGTTGACGCCGCCGAACGACGCCCCCGCTATGACTTCGGCCTTGGAACTGATGTTGGACCGGTTGGACGCGTTCGACCGGGAGGCCATTGCCGCTGCGGCGGCGAAACGATTCGGATATGAAGCGGTCGGCGGCATGTTAAGCGATATCTATTTGCAGTTGACGAATTCGGCGTCGAGCGCCGGTGAAAATTGATCTGAGCCATAAACCATGCGAATCGTAACCATCGTCGGCGCCCGGCCGCAGTTCATCAAGGCGGCGCCCCTTAGCGCGGAATTGCGCAAGCGGCACAAAGAATATCTGGTCCACACCGGCCAACACTACGACGACAACATGTCGGACGTGTTCTTCCGCGAGTTGAATATCCCGCCCCCCGACCGGCACTTGGGCGTCGGCTCCGGCTCTCACGCCGCGCAGACGGCCGCGATGCTGACCGGGATCGAGCAGGTGCTGATGGATCAAAAGCCGGACGCGATGATCATCTACGGCGACACCAACTCGACGGTTGCCGGGGCGCTGGCCGCGGCCAAGCTGCATGTCCCCATTGTCCACGTCGAGGCCGGCTTGCGGAGCTTCGACCGCCGCATGCCGGAAGAGATCAACCGCGTTGTGGCCGACCATCTTTCAACTTGGCTCTTCGCCCCGTCGGAAGTGTCGGTGCGGCAGTTGGCGGCCGAAGGAGTCGCCAAGGGCGTGCATGACGTGGGCGATATCATGGCCGACAGCGTGAGGCTGTTCGCCCCTCTGGCCCGAGAACGGTCCGAAGTGCTCACCCGGCTGGGATTGAAGCCCGGGGCATACTTCGCCGCGACGGTGCATCGTGCGGCGAACACCGACGACTACGAACGGTTGCAGGGCATATTGGAGGGGTTGTCAAATGCCCCTCGGCCGGTAGTGCTTCCCTTGCATCCCCGGACCTGCGCCGCCGTCCGGCGGCACGGATTGGAGCATTATCTGCCCTCGCCCGCAGGGGAAAGAGGAGGCGACGGCAAGGGAAGCCGGGACGCCCACAGTAATCTGCTCTGCGTCGAACCGCTCGGTTATTTGGACATGCTCCAACTCCAGCAAAATGCGGCGGCCATCCTGACCGATTCGGGGGGGATTCAGAAAGAGGCTTATTATTTGGGCGTTCCTTGCATTACGCTCCGCGACGAAACAGAATGGATAGAGACGGTCGAGACGGGCTGGAACCGGTTGGTCGGCGCGGATGCGGCCGCCATCGCGGAAGCGACGCATGAGAATTTCAACGTCGCCCGCAAATCCCGTCCCGTATTGTACGGCGACGGACACGCGGCGGAGCGGATCGTGAAGATTCTGGGATGAGGAGCGTACTTGTTCCGGCTAGGCCGGATAGTTTACCTTCGACGCGCGGACAACGAGCGGGCGACCAGTTTTGCCCGTTCTGTCCATGATTCGGAAGCCGGCAGCGCTTCCAGGTTTTCATAAATTGGCAGCAACACTTCCGGGGAACGAATGATTTCCATCAGTTTTTTCCGAATGGCTTCCGACGAATCCTCGACGGCGAACCCCGCGCCTTTTTCCGACGCGAATCCGGCGGCCGCCGTGTCGGCGGCGCAAATGATCGGCCCCCTGTGCGCAATGTATTCAAAGAGCTTGAAGGGCATGGCGAAGGCCCGGTACGAATGGCTGCCAACCGTCATCACCAGAAGATGCGACCGGCGATACAACTCTTCCAATTTCTCTCCGGAGAGGTGAACGATTTGGATGTTATCGGGCGAATCGCGGTCGAGCCACTTCTTCACTTCGGAGGATTGCCATTCATATTTTCGACAGCAGATTGTCAGGCTGGATTCGGGCAGTTTGAGAACGGCGTTCCAAATATTCTCCAGA
This sequence comes from uncultured Planctomycetota bacterium, assembly GCA_963733145.1. GTDB lineage: Bacteria > Planctomycetota > Planctomycetia > Pirellulales > Thermoguttaceae > JAHIKV01. Next base: position 512,182 of record CAVTCJ010000005.1, read on the forward strand.
TCATAATAGTATCCGATGCCTCCGACGTAGAGCAGGCGCAATTGCCCGCCCGAATAGCGGGGACAGGAAACGCACTCGGCGTCCGCCCCCGGCGGCAAGGCGACTGCGTTGCGGGGGCGGAAACGGCGCGGAAACAACTCGAGCATCGCCAACGAGGGGACGAACATTGCGTCGAAACGTTTTATATACGTCCACAGGTCGAGGTAGAGGAAGAATTTGAGGTAGAGGGTTTTGGCCCAACCCAATCGATTTCGGTATTCGGGAAACCTCCAGTAGATGTCCCGATAGAAAACACCCAGCGGAACGGCGGCTTTGTCGGCGATGGAAAACAGCCGGTAATCGAGCCGGAGGTGCAAGGGAAGACGGCTGTCGGTGGTCAACAGGGTAGGCAAGGAATGGTTTTCCGAGTAGAGGAACTCGAACCGCTTCCCGGCCTTGATTTCTCGAACGACGCCGTCGATCAGCCGGGCACGTTGCGCGACGGTTCCCAGCACCGCGTACACATCATAACCCAAGGCTTGAAACGCGGCCAACATCTTCGCGGGGCGTATTTGACTGGCCACGGGATTGCCGCCGGCGTCCAAGACCCCGGGGAAGTGAAAGATCATGCTTTTTTCCGGGGATTGCATGAGAGGAGTTCTTTCATTGACGATATATTCTTCACCAACGCCGAAGTCCGCGGCGGACGATCGTTGACCGATAGTACCGCGATTGCCCGCCGTGGTCAAGTTCGGCTGAAAAGCCGTACTCGCAGTGCTTGTAGGAGAAGTTTGACAACAACCGGAACCACGGCGGCAGAGAAGGTGATTTTATGACGCAATATGCGGCTCAAAGGGCATGCGCCGTCGGCATTTCGACGGATCGAACGTGCATTGATGCGGCGGGAGAGGGCACCCGTCCCGCCTTGGCGGGGCTCTTCGGCGTCTTGCTGGCGCTGTCCACGCTGAAGTGCAACCTTGTCAGCGTGCCCGCTTGGTGGTTGGGGCAAGCGGCGCTGGGCACTGTGTTTGCGCTGTCATTGGCGGGGCTGCTTGCCTCGGTTTGTCTTTGGGGGCATTATCCGGCATGGCGGAAATCGGCAATCGGATATGCATGGGGAATGCTGATCGCAATTTATCTCGTAGGCATGATGCATGGCCTGCCGGAAAGCATGTATTACAAGATATTGCAATTAATTTTGGTATTTGCGTTATTTGCATATGCCAGTTCGTGTTTTTGGAATTCAAAGGCCGTATGTTTTTTTGCCGCAAGTTACTCCCTTGCTCTTGCCGCGGCGTGGATGCCGCTCGCAATTCTCACAAGCGGCTCTCCCTTGCGCTTGCCGACCAATTCAAATGCAATTGGATATTTATCGTTGATGCAACTGTCAATTTGCTTTTTGGGATATGCCGTAAACAAAGCCCGATTGTCGCGGGCTTTCTTTATTATTCTGGGTGTATATTACGTGACGCTGTGGCTCACTTCATATTCACGAGCCGCTTGGATGGCCGGGGCTGTTTTCACCGGAAGTTATTTGGCGTTAAGTTATCTTCCCGGCCGTCGTGTGTGGCTGAATATCGGATTTATTTGTGCTCTTGCGGTTATCGGAATATCAATCCGCATGAATACCTCCAGGTGGCGGGAAAAGTTGTCCATCGAACAAGAAGTGACTGACGTCAATTCGGCGATTGTTGACAAGCCGATGACATCCCGCGAGAAGGTGTGGATGCCGGTAATAAATATTCTCGGGGAGCACCCCTGGATGGGGATGGGCGTCGGAGAAAGCCGCCAAGACCTGGTCGCCGATGCGCAACCGTCGCATAGCGGATATTTCGATATTGGAATACAGACCGGCATACCAGGAATGGTGGCGTTCTTGTTGGTCCTATACTCGATCGGATATGCTTGTTGCAGGGCTACGGCGGATCGGCGTTATGGTTGCATCGGTTGCGCACTGCTCCTGGCTATTACGCTGCATGAAGGATACGAAACAACTCTTCTGGAAAATATCCTCCCTATAGGCGTCACCGTATGGATGATGTTGGGTCTATGTTTGAATCTTCACTTACGGCAGAATATGCAGCACAATAACGGGAGATGCGTGGCTCCAGTCCACTCCCCCGGAGCGAAGAGATGAAGGTTGTTCTACTGGCCAACGCGAATTCGGTTCACACGCGCCGCTGGGCTGCAGGACTGCAACAACGCGGCCACGAAGTACATTTGGTTTCGGCCTCATTGCCCGATGACTCTCTATCACATGAATTGAGTCACGTACTTCCATTCCGCCCCAATCTGGGATATTACCTGAATGCGTTCCATCTGCGCAAGCTGTTAGATCGGCTGAAGCCCGACATCGTGCATGCCCATTACGCAAGTGGTTATGGTACTCTCATGCGCGTTTGCGGATACGGGCCGTACATCCTTTCCGTTTGGGGAGATGACGTATACAAGTATCCCGATGGTTCACCGCTGAGCCGCAGACGCGTGCAAAAGAATCTCAGGAGCGCCTCCTTCGTCTGTTCAACCAGTCGTGTGATGGCGCGTCGGGTGTGTGAACTATGTCCAGAAATATCGGCCATTGACATTACGCCCTTTGGAGTCGATACGACGCTATTTCAGCCCGTGATCCGTCCGCGGCAAGACGGCCTCATTACCGTGGGAATCGTCAAGGGGTTAGCTCCCGAGTACGGTGTCGACGTCTTGCTGCGGGCATTTGCCACAGCCCGAAATAGTCTTGCCCCGAACCATTCGGAACTGACTGCAAACATGCGGTTGCGAATCGTGGGCGGCGGCGGTGAAGAGCATTCCCTGAAGGGACTGGCAAAACAATTGGGTATTTGGGACGTTACTGAGTTCGTTGGTCCGGTCCCTCACAGCGATGTGCCTCGCGAACTACAACGGCTCGACATATACGTGGCCGTTAGCCGGTTCGAGACATTTGGCGTGGCGATCATCGAGGCGTCGGCGTGCGGCGTGCCCGTGATCGTGTCCGATCGCGGAGGTTTGCCGGAGGTGGTTGTCGATGGCGAAACCGGCCTTATCGTCCCCGGTGAAGACGTGCCTCGGACGGCTTCCGCGCTGATCGAATTGTTGCATCAACCGGAGATTCGCAACAAGATGGGCGCGGCGGGCCGCCGCTTCGTGAAGGCAACCTATGAATGGGAAAGCAGTGTAGGCATCATGGAGGGAGTCTATCGCAAGTTCCTCGAAAAGCACCCTTTGTCGAAGCGATGATTATCCTCACATCCGCATAGTAGGCCATTCTGAAGAAACATGTGCGGCATAGCAGGCGTATTGTCTTTGCAGCCGATAGACGGCTTTCGTTCACAGGTCGAAAGAATCGTCACCAGCCAATATCGGCGCGGACCGGATTTTCAGGCTGTAGAGACCATTAGAGGCTGCCGCGCCAGCTCAGTGCTTGGCCACAACCGCTTGTCGATCATTGATCTGTCCGCCACCGGCAAGCAACCCATGTGGGATGTTGACCGAAATCTGTGCATCGTCTTCAACGGTGAGGTCTACAACTACATCGAGTTGCGGGCCGAGCTTGTCGCTCTCGGACACCATTTTATCGGCTCAAGCGACACGGAAGTGCTCTTAGAGTCGTTCAAACAGTGGGGAACCGACGCCTTAAGCCGCTTGAATGGCATGTTTGCTTTCGGTTTGTATGACAGACGAAAGGAGCGGCTGTATTTGGTCCGCGATCGTTTTGGAGTGAAGCCGCTCTATTATGCCTTAGGCCGCGACACGCTACATTTCGCCTCCTCGCCGGATGCGATTGCCCAAATCCTCGGCCTGGCGCCGGACCTCGCCTATGTTTCACGCGGTATTCGTTACGGCTTGTATGATTATGCCGCTCACGCGCCATACCAAGGCATGCAGGCCCTCCTGCCCGGTCACTGGATGGAAATCGCCGTCGGAGCGGGCGAGTTGACGGCGGAGATGATGCCTTTCTATAACTTGAACGCACGAACCGCCGCCCTGGTCGACTCCCTGGCCACGAAGCCCGTGCAGCAGATCTTGGAAGAACTTGGGGAACTTCTCGACGACTCAGTGCGAATCCGGCTTCGCTCCGACGTGCCGGTGGCCGTGTCGCTCAGCGGCGGGCTCGATTCCTCCAGCGTGGCGTCGCTCGCCGCGCGGGATTGCAGAGAGCAGCTTCACGGCTTTGTTTTCGGCCATCTTCAGGCGGGGGATTCGGAAGGGCCTCTTGCCGGCCAACTGGGCCGGATGGCCGGCATCGAGTTGACCTTCGTCTGGCCGACGATCGATCAGATTTGCTTGGCCTATGAGAAAACGCTCCGGCGCAAGCCGGTCCGTTCCCGGGAGGGAGCATCATTGCCCAACATCTGGTTTTTGAGGCCGCTCACGATGCCGGCTTCAAAGTGCTCCTGGGCGGTCAAGGCGGCGACGAAGCTTTCATGGGATACCGCAAGTTTCAAGTGTTTTATCTCCGTCAACTCCTGGCTAAAAAGCAATATCCGCTGGCGATCGCCTTCGCCCTTTCGCTGGTTCCCACGTTCTTTGCCGAGCGTTGGCGGTGGCGGCAGTCGTGGGTGGCCAGAAGCCGATTACTCAATCGTTCGGGCCTGACAACAGTATTGCGGCTCCCGGAAAGTGAAATGGCCATCGGCTATTCTCCCTCGGGTATTTTGCGAGACCGGCAAATTCTTGATATAACCCAGACCAGTCTTCCAACCCTGCTGCGCTACGAAGATAGTAACTCGATGGGCAACAGCATCGAAAGCCGTTTGCCGTTCCTCGACTACCGCTTAATGGAATTCGGGGTCGCCTTGCCCGAAGCATTGAAACTCCGCAACGGCTATGGTAAATGGATCGTACGACGGATGATGGACCGCATAATTCCCGAGTCGATACGCCTTGCGCGGTACAAAAAAGGGTTTGATGTCCAAGAAAGCCGCTGGATTGACGGCGGGCTGGGCGAGCACATTCGTGGAATGCTCCACGACCGGGAGACACAGATCGGCCGGTGGATCGCCCCCGATGCCGACATCGAAGAACTTTTCTGCAACCGGGAGTTGTCGCTGCGGCCCGGCACTTTCGCTGAAGCCACCACACTAATCTGGCTGGCCAATGTCGCGGAGTGCGCCCTGGCATGAACGATCAATCCAATCGCTTTCCTTCATCAAGATCGCGCTCTCTGTTCCAACTACTGAGCAAGTAATGAACATCCTGCTGATCAATCATTATGCCGGCTCGACCCGCTACGGCATGGAGTATCGCCCTTTCTACATGGCCCGGGAATGGGTGAAACTCGGGCATCAGGTGACCATTGTGGGCGGCTCGTATTCGCACGTTCGTACGCAGCAGCCCGAATGTGAGGGCCACCTGGCAGAAGAGCATATCGAGGGCATTCGTTACGTGTGGCTGAAAACGCCTAAGTATTCCGGCAACGGATTGCGCCGCGCTCTGAGCATGTTCAGTTTCATTTTCCGGCTGTGGCGGCATCAGAATCAAATCGTGAATGGCTTTCCTCCTGCGGCGGTGATCGCCTCCTCAACGTATCCGTTGGACATTTTTCCGGCCCGACAAATTGCGAAGAGGTATAATGCACGATTGCTCTTCGAGGTTCACGACCTTTGGCCGCTGACTCCGATCCAAGTAGGCGGCATGTCGCCGCGGCACCCGTTCGTGATGCTCATGCAATTCGCCGAAAATTATGCCTACCGCAAATCGGACCGTGTGGTCTCTATGCTCCCAAACGCCTTCGAGTACATGCGCGAGCACGGTTTGGCCGAGGAGAAGTTCGTCCATATTCCCAATGGCATCAGCTTGTCGGAATGGGATTCGCCGCGGGCGCCTTTGCCCTCCCAACACGCCGCGTCTCTGGAAGCACTCCGCAACGACGGCCGCTTTATCGTCGGTTACGTGGGTGGCCATCAACCTTCCAACGCGCTGCGGACCGTTTTGGAGACGGCGGAATTGCTCCGCAACTCACCCGCCACGTTCGTGCTGATAGGCCAGGGTTCCGAGAAGGAGCAACTTCTACGCCGCGTCGTGGAACGCAACATCCGCAACGTTGTCTTACTGCCGCCGATCCCCAAGGCCAGCGTCCCCGCCGCGCTGGCCGCGATGGATGTGCTCTACCTCGGCTTAAAAAACCAGCCTATTTTCCGCTACGGAATCAGTCCCAACAAGTTGATGGATTATATGATGTCCGGAAAGCCGATAATCCACGCCGTCAGCTCGGGAAACGACCTAGTGGCTGAAAGCGGCTGCGGAATATCCTGCGATGGAGAAGATCCCAAGGCCGTCAGCATGGCGGTCGCGAGGTTTATTAAACTCTCGCCGGCAGAACGAGCCGCTATGGGGGAACGTGGAAAAGAATATGTCGTGAAATATCACCAATACTCCAATCTGGCACAACGTTTTCTTGAAGTTTTACTGGAGCGATAATCATTTGCTCAAGCGCACGTTCGACATTATCGCAGCGTCTAGCGGCATTGTGCTGCTGTTGCCTTTATTGCTCTTGGCGGCTTTACTTGTAAAAATCACTTCGCACGGCCCGGTGCTCTTCCGCCAGGAGCGGATCGGCCGCGGAGGAAAGCCGTTTTTCATCCTCAAGTTCCGGTCGATGGCCGCCGACGCGCCTCGCCGCGGCGGACAGATCACCTTCGGCGCCGATCCCAGGATTACATCCGTCGGCCGCCTGTTGCGAAAGACCAAACTCGACGAATTGCCGCAATTGTTCAACGTCCTGCGGGGAGAAATGAGCCTCGTCGGTCCCCGGCCGGAAGTGCGACAATATGTCGAGATGTTTGCCGAAGACTACCAAGAGATCCTCGCCGTGCGGCCGGGCATCACCGATCTGGCTTCGCTGAAATACCGCAACGAGGCGGCAATCCTCGGCGCCGCCGCCGATCCCCAGAGGGAATACGTCGAGCGGGTGTTGCCCGAAAAAATCCGCCTCGCCCGCGAATACGTCCGGCGGCAATCCTTTCGACTGGACCTGGAGATCATTTGTGGTACATTGTTGCTTGTGGCCTGGGACACCGTGTCGCGGCGCCGCGACAAATTGGATTCCGTTCACGGGGGACTGTCCCAATTTTCGCGGCGTGAGAAACCTTGACCGACGAATTGATTTCGCCGCCGCGAAAATGGGACTGTCCCCTTGGGGCGGCGGGAGGGGCGCCCAGAGATGCCCGGTCCATGTTTTCCGCCGACAGTTTGATAGAAAAATGCGTTTTCCAGCCGAAAAATGGACCAGTCCCCTGCCGCCCCCGGAAGCCTTCCGCCCTCGACGGACTGCAGCCATCCTGATTTGATTTGGAGAGCACTTTCTTGGAAGCGATCGGTAAAACTCAGACGCCCTTGCAGGTTCCGTTTTTTCGTCCCTCGATAGGCGAGGATGAAATCAACGAGGTCGTCGCTTGTCTTCGCTCGGGCTGGCTGACTACCGGTCCGCGCACCAAACAGTTCGAGGCCGATTTTGCCCGCCGCGTGGGCGGAAAACACGCCGTGGCGGTCAACTCCTGCACCGCCGCCCTGCATCTGGCCGTCGAGGCGCTGGGACTTGGCCCGGGCCAGGCCGTGTTGGTCCCCACCATGACTTTCGCCGCCACCGCCGAAGTGGTACGCTACCAGGGCGCCGTCCCGGTGCTGGTCGATTGCGATCCGCTCACGCTTAATATGGACCTCGCGGACGCCGCGCGAAAGATAGAACAACTCCGTGTTGGCGAGACGCCCTTGGACCCGTCGCTCCGCATCGTGGGCATCATTCCCGTCCACGTCGGCGGATTGATGATGGACATGGATGCGGTTCACGTCTTCGCCGACCGGCACGGGCTATGGGTGATCGAAGACGCCGCCCATGCTTTCCCGGCAGCGTATCAGAGGTCAGAGGTCAGAGGTCAGGGATCAGCGGGCGCAACGAGCCTCCCCTCTTCCTCAGGGAGAGGGGCCGGGGGTGAGGGCAAGCAAATGCGGCCGCAATCCTCCCTCACCCTAACCCTCTCCCGAAGTGAGAGGGGACCGGAAGTAAGTCCCGAATCCCGAGCCCCGAATCCCCCATCCCCGAGCCCCGATTCTTCCTGGCGGCGCTGCGGCGAAAACACCGCCGCGGTCTCCTGCTTCTCCTTCTACGCCAACAAGACAATGACTACCGGCGAAGGGGGCATGGCCGTGACCGACGACGGGCAACTCGCCGAACGGATGCGGCAGATGTCGCTGCACGGCTTGTCCCACGACGCCTGGAAACGTTTTGCCGGCAATCATGCCTGGGACTATAGAATCGTGGCGCCGGGCTACAAGTACAACATGACCGACATCGCCGCGGCCATCGGCTTGCATCAACTCGACCGGGCCGAGCCGATGCGTCAGCAGCGCGAGCGTTTGGCGCGGTCATACCTCGAGCGGTTGGCCGACGTGGAGGAACTCGACTTGCCGATCGATCCGCCCGACCGCATCCACTCCTGGCACTTGTTCCCCATCCGCCTGCGGCTGGAGCGGCTGTCGACTGACCGCAACGAGTTCATTGTGAAGTTGCGCGAAGGGGGCGTCGGGTGTTCGGTCCACTGGCGTCCGCTGCACTTGCATCCTTATTACGAAGAGACTTTCGGCTGGTTGCCGGAGCACCTTCCGGCGGCCACGGCCGAATGGCGCCGGCTGATCAGCCTGCCGCTGTTTCCCGGCATGAGCGACGAGGAATTCCAGCACGCGGCGGAGACGGTCCGCCGACTTTGCCATCGAAACCGCGCATGAGTCACTACCCGAAAAAATCGCCCGCCTGGCCGGAAGGCAAGCGGTTTGCCTTCACGGTTTTTGACGATACGGACTCCGGCACCCGCGAAAACCTCGGCCCGGTCTACGCCCTGTTGGAGGAACTTGGATTTCGCACCACCAAGTCGTGCTGGGCCGAGCGGGGCGATCCGAACTTGGGCAAATATCCCGGAGAAACCCTCGACGACGAACCATACCGCACGTGGTTATTGGGCCTGCAAAAGAAGGACTTCGAGATCGGCCTCCACGGCGCCACGTGGCACACATCAGACCGACACTGTACGGCCGCGGGGCTGAACCGCTTCGCCGCGGTCTTCGGCCGCGATCCGGCGGCGGCCGCCAACCACACGGGAGCCGCCGAATCGATTTATTGGGGCAGCAGCCGATTGACCGGCTGGCGGCGAACGGTCTACAACCTACTGACCCGCTTCCGCAACAACCGCAAATACACCGGCCACGTCGAAGGGGACAGGCTCTTCTGGGGAGACCTTTGCCGAGAACATATTAAATACTTCCGGAACTTCACCTTCCGCGACATCAACACGTTGCGCTCCTGCCCCTACATGCCCTACCACGATCCGTTGCGGCCTTATGTAAACTACTGGTTCTCCTCGTCCGATGGCCACGATGTTGAGACTTTCAATCGCTGCATTCGCGAGGCGGAGCAAGACCGCTTGGAAGAGGAAGGCGGCGCCTGCATCATGTACACCCACTTCGCCATCGGGTTCCGCGAGTCTCGCGGCGTGAACGCCCGATTCGAGAAACTAATGCGACGGATGGCAAAAAAGAACGGCTGGTTCGTTCCCGTCGGTGTGCTATTAGACTATTTACTGGATTGCAACGGCGGGCATGAGATCAGCGCCGTCGAACGAAGGCGTCTGGAAACCCGTTGGCTTTGGGAAAAACTATTCGTGGGCCCGACATGATCGCCATCAAGCCATACGCCGAGCACCACGTTGACGCGGTCCGCCGCTTCAACGAACGCCTGCAAGCCGGAGGCGAGACCAGCCAATTCCCCGCTTCGCCCGTGCCCGGTTGGCTACCGAAAGCCGCGGGGCGGAATATATTCCAGGAATACTACCTCGCCGTCGATGGAGATGACGCGGTCCGCGGGTGCTACATTCTCAAACACCAGGATTTCTGGATCAAGCATCGTGTATTGCAGATCGCCGACTACCAGCTTCCGATCTCCGAAGGGATCGTCGACCGTCGCTTTTCGCTGATCGGACCAATGTTGCTCCGGGACGCCCTGCGCCGTCAACCAATACTCTTTGGGCTTGGCATTGGCGGCTACGACGAAGCCGTCTCCCGCCTCTTCCTGGCCGCGGGCTGGAGCATGTTCCCTGTGCCGTTTTTTTTCCGGGTCGTCAGACCGGCCCGTTTTTTGCGCAACATCGCCTTCCTCCGCCGCTCCGCCGCCAGACGATTCGCTTTCGACCTCTCGGCCGCAACCGGATTGGGATGGCTGGCAGTCCGCGCCTATCAGGCGTTTCACGGCCGAATGGAATCGACCGCGCCATCTGCCCGGGTAGAGCAGGTAGACGAGTTCGCCGATTGGGCGGATGAAGTCTGGAATTCTTGCAAGCGCCAATATGGCATGACGGCGGTCCGGGACGCGGAAACCCTGCATATATTGTATCCCCAAGACAACGCTCGCTTCATCCGCCTCAAGGTCAGTGAAGGGCCGCGGCCGACCGGTTGGGCCGTGCTCCTCGATACGCAGCTCTCCGGGCACAAGCACTTCGGCAACATGCGGCTCGGTTCGGTCGTCGATTGTTTCGCTTCGGTCGAGGACGCGCCCACGGTGGTCGCCGCCGCGCGCCGCTGCCTCGAATCGCGGGGAGTCGATCTGATCGTCTCCAATCAATCGCACGTCGCCTGGTGTCGGGGATTCGAGCAAGCCGGATTTCTCGCCGGCCCCTCAAATTACCTTCTCACCGCCTCCAAGGGGCTTGCCGACCTGCTTCACGACGAGGGCGTGTCAAACGATGAACTGCACTTCAATCGCGGCGACGGAGACGGGCCGATCCACCTGTAAGTAAACTTGCACGATCTTGTGAGAAGCAGTTGCAACCGTTCACGGGGCGGCAGGGGACTGGTCCATTTTTCGGTGGAAAAACGTAATTTTATCGATAAACCGTGGGCCGAAAACATGGACCTGTCCCCCTCCCGCTGCCCCAGGGGGACAGTCCCATTTTCGCGGCGGTAAAGCTGATTCGCGGGGCTACGTCCCTCACGCCGCGAAAATTGGGACAGTCCCCTGTGAACGGTTACGAAGCAGTTCGTTTAGCCCCGGCGTCTACGCCGGTAAAGACAAGGCTCTTTTCCCGTTCACTTGTGCACCCGGCGTGGCCGCCGGGGCTGAACGGATTTCCGTTCGCTATCACCAATGGCAGTTTTGCAGGCATGGGAACGAAAGCCTCATGAACACTGAATCCAATTGCCGGCGGTCTTGTCCGGCTCGAAACGATGTGTAATAATGGCGTTTTTCTTTGATGTACGAGTTCCTCTGACGAGTGCAACCGACCACATAGGGAGGGTCTAATGCCGATAAACGATCGATTGGCGGCCGTTTTTGAAAAGTTATTCGGCGTGGAGCCTGGCGGGTTCTCGACCGGCCTGACACCAGAGAACGTGCCAAATTGGGATTCGATCGGACACATGAACTTAGTGGTCGCTCTGGAAAACGAGTTCGGCCTGAATCTCGAGGTAGACGAGATCACCGAGATGACTTCTTCCGGAAAAATCATCGAATTACTCAAAGCGAAAGGGGTCAATGACTAGCCGGCCCGCCAATCTAGCCGAGGCTATTCTGTCCGGCGGCGACGAACGCGCTCCGGCCGTTTTCCACGGCGAGCGCTGCATGACGCACGGCGAGCTTCGGGCCGCCGCCGGCGGCTGGGACGCCTTTTTGCGGAATAAATCCGCACCCGGCGAGCGCGTCGGCTTGCTGGCCGAGAACGGCCCCTTCTTCGCCGCCGCCTACTTGGGCATTATCCGCTCCGGCCGCTGCACCGTTTCCTTTCCGACGGATTGCAACAGGGAAACCTTCGAGCGGATCGTCGCTTCGACCGGGATGAACCGCATCCTCGTTTCGACCCGCTTCCAGGAGCGTATCAAACCGTGGGCCGAACCGCTCGGCTTGGAGTTGATCGCCGAGTCGGCCGCGCCGCCGAAGGCCGGCGAGTGCTTGCCGCCGGTCGCAGTCGATCTCCACAAGGACCTGGCGGCCATCGTCTGGACTTCCGGCTCCACCGGCGAGGTGAAGGGGGTCATGGTCACGCACCACAACATCCTGGTGAACACCCAAGACATCATCGGCTACATGGGACTCGGTCCCGAGGATCGGGCGATGTGCGTGCTGCCGTATTTCTACTGTTTCGGCACTTCGTTGCTGCATACGCACCTGATGGCCGGCGGTTCGCTGGTCGTCAACAACCGCTTCATGTTTCCCGAAAAGATGCTCGACGAGATGGACGAGCGCGAGTGCACGGGGCTGGCGGGCGTGCCGGCCACGTTTCAGATTCTGATGCGGAAGACGCGTTTTGCCGAGCGGCGGTTTCCCGCTCTCCGCTGGCTACAACAGGCGGGCGGCAAATTGCCCGATCCCTTCATCCGCGAGATACGCCGGGCGTTTCCCGCCGTCAAGTTTTTCACCATGTACGGCCAGACCGAGGCCACCGCACGGCTCAGCTACCTCCCGCCCGAGCGGCTCGACGACAAGCTCGGCTCGATCGGCCGGGGACTGCCGCATACCCGGCTGGAAGTGCTCAAGCCGGACGGCACGCCCGTCCGGCCGGGATCGGACGAAGTCGGCGAGATCGTCGCCCGGGGTGAAAACGTCACGCCGGGCTACTGGAACGATCCGGAAGAGACTGCCCGCTTCTTCCGCAACGGCTGCCTCCACACCGGCGACATGGCCCGGGTCGACGCCGATGGATTCATCTACCTCGTCGAACGGGCGCGGGATTTTATCAAGGCCATGGGCTATCGCGTCAGTCCCAAAGAGATCGAGGACGTTCTGGCCGAGATGCCCGAAATCGTCGAGGCGGGCGTAATCGGCGTCCCCGACGAGCTCTGGGGGAAGCAATCAAAGCTTTTATCGTCACCGTTCGCCCCGGCCAATTGACCGCCGCAGCGGTGCGCGATTGCTGCTTGAAGCGGCTGCCGAACTACAAAGTCCCTCAGTTCGTCGAGTTCATCCCCTCGCTGCCGAAGACAAACAACGGTAAAGTGGACAAACCGGCCTTGAGAAAACGCTAAATCGTAGGTTATGCTTTAGCATAAACTGAGAAGAGTAGGGTGGGTCAAGCGAAGCGCAGCCCCACCAAATTTCCCGCAGTTGGTGGGGCTGCGTCGCCTGACCCACCCTACACGGACATTCAACCTTACTACCTCTGCGGGAGCGATAATGGCGAACATCTTGTGCATCGGGGCCGGCTACGTGGGCGGATCGACGATGGCGATAATTGCCCAGCCGTTGCCCGGAACATCGCATCACCATCGTCGACATCAACGCCGAGCGAATCGCCGCCTGGCAGTCGGATCAGCTGCCCATCTACGAGCCGGGGTTGAACGACGTAGTTCTCGCGGTGCGCGGGCAAGAACCTCTTCTTCTCCACCGAGATCGACCGGCACATCGCCGAGGCGGACATCATCTTCGTTAGCGTCAACACGCCCACCAAGACCTTTGGCCAGGGCGCCGGCAAGGCGGCCGACCTGCAATACTGGGAAAAGACCGCCCGGCAGATCGTCCGCAACTCCACGAGTTCCAAGATCGTGGTGGAGAAGAGCACGTTGCCCGTCCGCACCGCCGAGGCCATGGAGCGGATCCTCAATTCGGGCGGGCAGGGCGTTCGCTTCGACGTCTTCTCCAACCCCGAGTTTCTCGCCGAGGGTACCGCGGTGGCCGACATGCAGAATCCCGACCGCGTGCTGATCGGCGGACACGACACGCCCTCGGGCCGCCGCGCCGTCAAGACGCTCGCCGAGATCTACGCCCATTGGGTGCCGCGCGAGCGGATCATCACCACCAACCTCTGGTCGGCCGAGCTTTCCAAACTCGTGGCCAACGCCTTCCTGGCCCAGCGGGTCTCCTCGATCAACGCCATCTCGGCCCTCTGCGAGCGAACCGAAGCCGACGTGACCGAAGTGGCCCGGGCCATCGGACTCGACCGGCGGATCGGCCCGCGATTTCCTCCAGGCCGGCGTGGGATTCGGCGGGTCGTGCTTCAAAAAAGACATCCTCAACCTGGTGTACCTCTGCGAGCACTACGGACTGCGACGAGGTCGCCAGATATTGGGAACAAGTGGTGCTGATGAACGACTATCAGCAGTCGCGTTTCGTCGCCAACATGCTTTCGGGGATGTTCAACACCGTGGCCGGCAAGCGGATCGCCCTCTTCGGCGCGGCGTTCAAGGCGCACACCAGCGACACGCGGGAATCGCCCGCCTTGGCCGTGTGCCGCGCCCTGCTGGCCGAAAGGGCGGACGATCGTGATTACCGACCCCTACGCGCTGGACAACGCCCGGGCGGACCTCGGCTGCGATGCGAAAAAGGTGCGGTTCGAGCCGGACCCGTACGCCGCCGCGGCGGATGCCCACGCCCTGGCGGTGTTGACCGATTGGCCCTGCTTCGCCGAACTGGACTACCAGGCGATCTATGACGGCATGGTCAAGCCGCCGTTTCTGTTCGACGGCCGCAACCTTCTGGATCACCATCGAATGCACGACATCGGATTCAACGTTTATCCGCTGGGCAAACCGCCGCTGGTGCATCAAATTTGGAGTGACGTTGAGTGAATTGTGAATGTTGATCGTTTAGACCCGGCGTCCACGCCGGGACAGACGGTGTTCTCGGTCGCCGCGCAGTTCACCCGGCGTGGACGCCGGGGCTAAACATTTTCCTCGGAATCAGGTACGTTTATATAGATGGAAGCAGTTCCGCATACGACATTTCAACGCAGAATCGACGAGCTGATCGGCGGTCCGCAGTACGCCGCCGTGCAAGCCGATAAAGACGCCGCGCTGACGCCGATCCTCCGCAAGCTTTGCCGGACGGCGGCCGCGGGATGCCCCGCCTACGGCCACTTCCTCGCCAAGTTTGGTGGCGACCTCGATTCGTGGCGGCGGCCCGCCGACGTGCCTCCTTTGCCGACGGCGATGTTCAAACGGTTCCTGCTCGTCTCTGTGCCGTCGGAGAAGATCGTCCGCGAGTTGCTCTCTTCCTCGACCACCGGTCAGCAGCCCAGCCGGATCGCCATCGATAAAACTACGGCGTTTCGACAAACCCGGGCGTTGACGGCGATCCTGAAGGAGCACCTCGGCACTCGGCGACGGCCGTTTCTGGTGCTCGACTCGGCCGACTCGACCGCCGCCGGCGGCACGCTAACCGCGCGCGGCGCGGCCATCCGCGGCGTGGGCACCTTCGCCTCGGAGACCGTCTATGCAATGGATCGGGACTCGAGCGGCGACCTTGCGGTGGATTGGGACCGCGTCGGCGGTTTTCTCGAGCGGCATTCCGGAGGGCCCGCGCTGCTGTTCGGTTTCACGTTCATCGTCTGGACGCGGTTTGTCCTGGAGGCCGAGCGGCACGGAATCGCTTTCGATGTACCCGAAGCGGTTCTCTTGCACTCCGGCGGTTGGAAGAAGCTGACCGACAACGCCGTCTCGAAGAGCGAGTTTTCCCGTCGCGCGGCGGCGGTGCTCGGCGCCGCGCCGCAAAACGTCCTCGACTTCTACGGCATGGTGGAACAGGTCGGCACGGTATTCGTCGATTGCACGGCGGGCAATAAACACGCTCCCGCTTTCGCCGACGTGATCCTCCGTCGTCCATTGTCGCTGGAACCGGCTGAGATCGGACAAACCGGCATCATCGAAGTGCTCAGCGTGCTGCCCGGCAGCTATCCCGGCCACGCGTTGCTGACCGAAGACCTCGGCGAACTGCTCGGCGTGGACGATTGCCCTTGCGGGCGGAAGGGAAAGTATTTTCGGTTCACCAGCCGCGTCGAGCGCGCGGCGATCCGCGGCTGCGGCGACACCTTCGCACAATCCAGGGAATTGACGTGAGCGCCTTAATAAAATACAATAAATGTGTTGAATATCGTTGGCTTTTGGCTCTCTAGGCCTTGATGCCTATTTGCCTGGAGGAAGAATGATGTCCATCGTAGTATCGGATCCAGCCACAATTGACAAGTTCAGAGTTGTCGTCGGTAGCACAGAAGTGCGCGACGAGAACGGCACGCTAGTCGGATATTTCCGTTCCGCCGTCACGCCGGAGTCCGTCGATCAGTACGAGTGTCCCTTGAGCGAAGAGGAATTACTGCGTCGGTCGCAAGAAGGCGGCGGGCGGCCATTGGCCGACATTCTCCGTGATTTGGAGAAACACTCTTGAAGTATACCGTCGTCTGGCACCCAAAGGCGGAAGAGGAACTGGCCGCAATTTGGGTCGACGCCGCCGACCGTGGATTGATTGTCCGGGCGGCGGAGACCCTGGACCGCGAGTTGTCTGTTAATCCTCTTGAGGCCGGTGAATCCAGGTCGCACTCTCTGCGAATCACCTATAGTCTGCCCCTGGGTATTCGCTTTGAGATTTCCGAGGATGACCGTCTGGTCACTGTGCTTGCCGTCTGGCAATGCCATCGTCTGAATAGGTAGACAGAAGCCGGGTAAAACTTTCCTCAGTATTGCCCATCCTGTAAAGAACTTGAGCATACGGCACATTACTTCCGAGGGAATCAAATCGCTCAGCGACGACCTGACGCCGATGGTCAACGCGCTGAGCCGCAAGCGCGAATGGCTCGCCAGCGTGCCGGTGGATCGGCTGCTGGCCCTGCTGGACAACTTTTCGCGGCGACTGCTGCGCGACCCGCGCACCGCCGGGCTGGAAGGGGCAATGTTCCTCGGCGCCTGGCTGCGCGCGGCAACCTCCAGCAGATGCTGGAACTGAACCTGGGCGGCAAAATCGCCGCCCTCGACGGCTTCATCCCCCAGGGACGAAACTTTCTGGCCGCCAAGCCGCACGGGCTGGTCTCGATGTGGCTGGCCGGCAACGTCGCCACGCTGCCGATGTTTTCGCTCGTCCCGGCGCTGCTGGCGAAAAACGTCTGCCTGGTCAAGCTGGCGCTGCCCGACCCCAACGGCATGGACCAGTTGCTGGCCGTCATGGCCGAGTCGGAAGCGGACGGACTTCGCGGCGCGGAACTGCTCGAGGCCGCGGCGGTCCTCTGGTTCGATTTCCACAACCGGACACTGAACGAACAGATGTCACTGGCCGCCGACGTCAAACTCGTCTGGGGCGGCGCCGAGGCGATCCGGGCCATCTCGCTGCTGCCGCGCCGCGAACATTGCGTGGAAATCGTCTTCGGTCCGAAATATTCCATCGGCGTCATCGGCGGCAAACTATTGGACGACGAAGACGGCTTGAAAGCCGCCGTGGACGGCTTCGTCCGCGACACGGCCATCTTCGACCAACGGGCGTGCTCCGCTCCGCAGACGATCTTCATCGAACGCCATCCCCGCCGGTCGCTCGCCGAGGTGGGCAAGTTGTTCGCCCGGCGTTTCTCGCGTCTGCCTCCCAAGCCCGACCTCGATCCCTACACCACCGGCCGCATCCTGCAGGTCCGCGCCGAATGGGCCCTGGACGAGTCGAAGGACGTGCTCGCCTCCGACGCCGGCGCCGATTGGACGGTCTGCATGGATCGCGAAGCATCGTTGAAGGAAGCCGTCCAATCGCGGACCATCTTCCTCACCGAGATCGATTCGTGGCGGCAGATCATTCCGCTGCTCAGTCCGAAGGTGCAGACCGTCGGGCTTGCGCTGGGAGACAGCGAGGCATCGCTGGCCTTTGCCGAGGCCGCCACCGAGGCCGGCGTGGCACGCTGCGTGCGACCCGGCATCATGAACAACTACGAGTCCCCCTGGGACGGCAAGCTGCTGGTCGGCGAACTCGTCCGCTGGGTTACGCTGAAACCATAGCAATGCGGGGACGCCGGAATCGGGAATCGGGGCTGCGGGGCTGCGGCACGTAGGTTATGCTTCAGCATAACATCCACTCGTGCGGCATTATGTGAGGTTTTTTGTTATGCTAAAGCATAACCTACGGGGCTCGTCCGCTGGGTTACGCTGAAAGCATAGCAATTCGGGGATCGTTTTTACTCTCGCAACTAATCGGCGACATGGAAGGATGCCGAAAAAGGGCAACATGGGCAGACTGATTCGTCTTGTCTGATCTGCCCGCTACAGGTATGATGCCCCTCTAATCCTTCTTGATTAACAAACCTGTAGGGAATGGACTCCCATGGACACAGTTCTGGTCACCGGCGGCGCCGGTTTCATCGGCGGTTGTTTCGTCCGGCAATGCCTCGCCGAACGGGCCTGCCGCGTGGTCAACTTCGACAAGCTGACATACGCGGGCAATCTCGACTCGCTGCAATCGGCCGTCGCCAATCCGCGCCTACTCTTTTGTCGAGGGCGACATCACCGATCGCCAGTCCGTCGAGCGCGTACTCGCCCTGTTCGAGCCCACGGCGATCGTCCACTTCGCGGCCGAGACGCACGTCGACCGGTCGATCGACGGTCCTGCCGAGTTCGTCCGCACGAACGTGCAGGGCACGTTCCAGTTGCTCGACTCCGCCCGGCGTTATGTAGATCGGCTCCCTCCACGGCAGCAAAGCGATTTCCGTTTCCTGCAGGTCTCGACCGACGAGGTCTACGGGTCGCTGGGTCCAACCGGCCTGTTCACCGAAAGCAGCCCCTACGATCCCAGTTCGCCCTACTCGGCGTCGAAGGCGGCGGCCGATCATTTCGCCCGGGCCTATTTCCGCACCTTCGGCCTGCCCGTGCTGGTGACGAATTGCTCGAACAACTACGGCCCCTGTCAGTTTCCCGAAAAGTTGATCCCGCTGGTGATCCTCAACGCCTTGGAGGGCAAACCGCTGCCGATCTACGGCGACGGCCGGAACGTGCGCGACTGGCTGTTCGTCGAGGACCACTGCCGGGCGTTGCGGCGGGTGCTGTCGGCGGGCCGGCCCGGCGAAACGTACAACATCGGCGGCAATTGCGAGCAGCGGAACATCGACGTGGTGCGGACCATCTGCCGCACGGTCGACGAACTGCGGCCCGACCTGCCGCACGCCCCCTGCGAAAAGTTGATTACCTTCGTCCCCGACCGGCCGGGCCACGACCGCCGCTACGCCATCGACGCCGGCAAAATCCGTCGCGAGTTGGACTGGCAACCCGAGCACGATTTCGCCTCTGGCATCCGCCAAACCGTCAGTTGGTATCTCGACAATCCGCAATGGGTCGCCCGGGTCTCCAGCGGGGCCTATCGCCGCGAGCGGCTGGGACTGTTGCGGGAAGTCGCCTGAGCGATTGTCGGTTGCTGGGCGAACCGCGGCATCGGCTATATAATGTCGCTCAGCCGCTTGCGGTTTCGCAGGCACTTCCAATTAGGAGCAATTGTTCCATGCCACAAACCGGCGCCTTCTCGAAGGGGATCATTTTGGCGGGCGGGTCGGGAACGCGGCTCTACCCGATCACCCGCGCGGTGAGCAAGCAAATGCTGCCCGTTTACGACAAGCCGATGGTCTACTACCCGCTCTCGGTGCTGATGCTGGCCGGCATTCGAGACATCCTGCTAATCTCCACGCCGCAAGACATCGGTGCGTTTCAGCGGCTGCTGGAGGACGGCGGCGGCCTGGGCATCTCACTCTCTTACGCCGTCCAACCGGAGCCGAAAGGGCTTGCCCAGGCGTTCATCATCGGCCGCCAATTCATCGGCGGCGATCACACGGCCCTGATCCTCGGCGACAACATCTTCTACGGGCACGGTTTTCAGGAGAACCTCGACCGGGCGACGGCGCGGTCCGTCGGGGCCACGAATTTCGCCTATCGGGTGAAAGACCCCGAGCGGTACGGCGTGGTCGAGTTGGATGCCCACGGCAAGGCCGTTTCGCTCGAAGAAAAACCCCAGAATCCCCGCTCCAATCTGGCCGTAACCGGTCTCTACTTTTACGACAACCAGGTGGTGGACATGGCCGCCGACTTGCAGCCCTCGGCGCAGGGCGAGCTGGAGATCACCGATCTGAATCGCCGCTATATGGAGCAGGGCCGGCTCTTCGTCGAACAACTGGGACGCGGTTTCGCCTGGCTGGACACCGGCACCGAAACCTCGCTGCTCCAGGCGGCCGATTTCGTCCGCACCATCGAAGACCGCCAGGGGCTGAAAATCGCCTGTCTCGAGGAGGTGGCCTTCCGCAAGGGATTCATCGACGCCGGCCGCCTGGAAGTGCTGGCCCGGGGCTACAACAACCGCTACGGCCAATACCTGCTGGATTTGCTGAATGAACAATAAGGATCGGCAAATTAATAACTGTCGCATTTCAGTGGGGGACAGTCCCATTTTCGTCGAACGAAAATTGGGACAGTCCCCCACTTATTGATTCGTCGGCCCTAAGCGGCCGTCCAAGAGCAGCTTCGGTGTCTTCGGAGGCGATCCGCCCTCAACCAAGACCCTCTCCCAGAGGGACGGCGGTCTGCTCACTATAGGTTCCCATCCGCCGACTCACGGCCTTGACTATTTCTTTCCTCCCCATACAGTTCTTTGGGATCGGCAAATTAATAACTGTCGCATTTCAGAAGGGGACAGTCCCATTTTCGTCGAACGAAAATTGGGACAGTCCCCCACTTATTGATTCGCCGGCCCTTAGTACGTTTTTCCGTTATAGGAGTAGATTTTTTCGCCAGACATGGCAATGAGGGGAGAGCTTATGGAAAGAAGGCATTTTCTGAAAACCGTGGCCGCTGGGGCAGGTTCGGTTGCCTTTATCGGGGGGGCGGCGCGCGCAGGATTATTTCCCGTCCGAGGTGAACGCGGACCTCTGGAAAGGAATCAACCGGGTAAAGGACCCGCAGCACGAGACGATCGTCGAGAAGTTGCATTCGCCGGTCATTACGGCGCCTGCAAAGGTCAAAGCGGGAGAGATTTTCGATGTAGGCGTTGTGGTCGGCAAACAGATGCACGCGATGGGGCCGAAACACTGGATAGAATATATCCAGCTAAGCATCGGGAACGAGCCGGCCGGCACAACCTTCTTCCGCTCGCACGGTTATCTGAAGCCCGAGGCGCACTTCTTCGTAGTCCTGGATGAACAACTGAAGGGAAAGAAAGTTTCCCTGGTGGCCCAGGCCAAGTGCAACCTGCACGGACTGTGGCAACACTATGTGAATGTGGAGGTGGAATAGACGCGGCGTTTCAGTCCGGCGTAGGCCGCGCGATTGGCGGTTCAAATCGGACTGGGGGATAGACGCGCGCCGTGAATGTGTTTCCGGCGATGATCGGCTGCCCGCCGGAGCGGAGGGGCGGAATACATGACACGCGTTGGAATCGCCTGCGATCACGGCGGCTTTGAATTGAAAGCGCCACCTTGCGGCCGCTTTGCGCAGCGGACTATGAGGTGCGCGATTTCGGCGCCGACAGCCTGTCGCCGGATGACGATTATCCCGATTTCGTGCGTCCTTTGTCCGAAGCCGTCGGCCGCGGCGAAGTGGACCGCGGCATTGCCGTTTGCGGCAGCGGAGTCGGCGCCTGCATCCTGGCAAACAAGGTTCGCGGCGTTCGGGCGGCCTTGATCCACGAGAGTTTCTCCGCGCGGCAGGGCGTCGAAGACGACGACATGAACCTGATCTGCCTCGGCGGCCGCGTGCTCGGCGAAAGCGCCGCCTGGGACTTGGTCCGCATCTTTCTCGATGCCCGTTTCAGCGGCGCCGAGCGGCATTGCCGCCGGCTGGCCAAGATTGCCGAACTGGAGAAACCCGATCGATTGGCGGAACAGACGTTGTAAGCGCCGGGGGCCGACGGTCCCCGGCGGGAGCGGAGTTGTTTTTGGAGAATCGCGGCCGCGGAAGAGTTGTTGCCGACGTCCCTTTCGACGATCGCCGTTTTCCGGTCTTTAACCATGTAAGAGGTGATGCGATGACTACCACAAAAGACCCGGTCTGCAAGATGGACGTGCATCCAACGGAGGCGAAAATCAAGAGCGACTACAAAGGTGATACCTATCACTTCTGTTCCGCCGGCTGCAAGGAGCAGTTCGAGAAAACGCCCGAAAAGTATGCCTGTAAAAAAGAGGCCGGGTGCAAATAGCCTTCGCGCCGGCGTCAGACGGACGGTCCCATTTTCGCGGCAACGGCTCGGATTGACGAGGCCGATTGTGCCCGCCGCGAAAATCGGGACGGTCCCCTGTAAATCCCTGGAATGTGTTTGGAAAACCTCCCCTCTGCCTTTGGTGGAGGGGGGCAATTTTCCGCATTTCAATACACGTTCTCACAGCCGGCGGCCTTCCGCTGGAGGCCGCCGCTGACCTGATGGATGCAGCCGTCATCCGCCGCGCGGCAAGACATGCGGGGGCTCGTCAACGAGACGTTGCGGAGCAAGACCCCATGACCCATCCTTGGCACGAGGTGTCGGCCGGCCGGAAGGTGAATTTGGGCGACATAGGCGGGACTTATTGGGTTGCGGTGATTGTGTCAAGTGTGCTGCATGTTCCACCGATAGCGAAGATGAGGGGGATACTATCCTTGCAGGTAAGGCACCTTGCTTGGAACGCGCAGTATTCTTGTGCCGGCCAAATCAGGTATTCGTGCAAGCCGAATGACGGCAAGCAGGGACAATCATGCGACAAGGCCCTTCGATTCTGATAGTCGGACTGCTGGCTGCAACCGCTGTGCTGGCCGGATGCAGCGTCTCCAGGCAAATCCGCGATCCCGAATACACCGGCGTGGTCAATTCTGTGTCCCAAGCGCCGAACGTTCCCGCGCCAGAAGGTTGCCGCCCGTAACGCCGTCGCTGGCAGGCCCGCAGCCGGTCGAGGTCTATATCGAGTATGCCCTGGACCAGAACCCGGACGTTCGAGTGGCGCGGAAGCGGATCGAAGCGGCTGCCGAGCGTGTGCCGCAGGCCGCCAGCCTGAAAGACCCGACGTTGGGTGTGACGGCTTATCCATCGCCGGTCCAAACCGCCGCGGGCGAACAGCAACTCAGCCTCAACGCCAGCCAGCAATTCCCCTGGCTCGGCAAGCTTGACACGCAAGCAAGCGTGGCGGAAGAGGAGACCAACGTCGCCCGGGCCCAATTGGCCGTGGTGGAACTGGAGGTCATCGAGCAGGTCAAACGGGCCTACTACGAACTGTACTTCATCCAGAAGGCGATCGGCATCACGGAACACGACAAGACGCTGCTGATGGAACTCAGCGCCATTGCCGAGAGCAAATATCGCACCGGCGCCGTGAGCCAGCAGGACGTGCTGCGGGCCCAGGTGGAGGTCTCGAACTTGGAAAGCCAGTTGATTCGCTTGCGGCAGGAATTGGAGAGCGCACAGGCCCACTTGGCACGGTTACTCCATGTATCGCCGGACACGCCGGTCAGGGCGTTGGAACGATTGCCCCCGGAACACGCTCCGCAAGACCTGGACCGTCTATACCAACAGGCAATCGCGGCTCGGCCCGAGCTACAAGTCCAGTTGGCGGCGCTGCGCCGGGACCGCCAGAGCGTGGAACTGGCGCGGCTGAACTACTACCCCGACCTGACGGCCAGCGTGATCTGGAACGAGCTGGGCGATTACGGGTTGAGTCCGGTGGCCAACGGGCGGGATTCAGTCGGCATCGGCGTGTCGATGAACGTGCCCCTGTATCGGAAGCGTCTCGACGCCGGGATTCGCGGGGCCGAGGCCCAGGCCACGGCGACGGCCAGACAGTACGATTCAGTCCGCGACCGGACGGCCGCCGAAGTGAAAGACCTCTTCGTGCAGGCCAACAGCCAGACTCAACTGATTCGGCTCTTCCGCGACGACATCATTCCCAAGGCCGGTCAAACGCTGCAAGTCTCCATGAGCGCCTACCAGGTGGGAAAGATCGGTTTCCTGCAATTGATCGACAACTGGCGAGAGCTGCTGCGGTTCCAAATCATGTATCAGCGGCTGGAAAGCCAGCTTCAGCAGACCTTGGCCTCGTTGGATCGCGTGGTCGGTGGACAGCTTCAACTCGAAGCGGCCGAACCCACAAGCAACACGGCTGGATCGCGGCCGCCGGCGCCCGCAGAATTGCCCCCGATACCGCCCAGCCCCGACCAACCTTCGCCAGGAAAGCCGTAGCACGCGGATTGTTGCAAGTAAAGAGACGGAGCACCACCTGTGTCCATCAAACAGATCCTCTGGCCGCCGCTCGCCGCAGCACTGTTGAGCATCCCGTTTGGCTGCGCTTCGGCCTACCATGCCTATCCGTGCGGCTGCGTGCCTTACGGCTTTTGCCCGGCGCCGCCGTTGCCGTTCTCCAACTACTGCGGATGTCTCACGCCGCGGGCGACGCAGTTTCAATGCGGGCACGCGACGGCAGCGTCCAAAGAGGGCGAATCGCTCCCCTGCACGCCGGCCACGGATTGAATGATGCCTTGACGCCTTTTTGCGGATTTGTTCGTCTTTTTTGTGTGTATCATCTTTGGTAAAGGTTTTGACATGCGGCATTGTTTAGTCACCGGCGGGGCGGGGTTCATCGGCAGCCATCTGGTCGAGGCGCTGTTGGCGCGCGGCGATCGCGTCTCGGTCGTCGACGACGAATCGACCGGCTCGATCGACAACCTCGCCGCCGTCCTGGACCATCCCCACCTGAGCTACACTAAGGACACCGTGGCCGACGCGGAATTGGTCCGCCGCTCGGTGGCCGACGCCGACGAAGTCTATCACCTGGCCGCGGCGGTGGGCGTGCGGCTGATCGCTCAATTTCCCATCCGCACCATTGAAACGAACATCTACACCACCGAGCTAATCCTCCGCGAACTGGGCCAACTGATCGACGCCGGCAAGCAGGTGAAGTTTTTCCTGGCCAGCACGAGCGAAGTCTACGGCAAGAACCCGAAGCCGGTCTGGACCGAAGAGGACGACATCGTGCTCGGCCCGACCATCCGGCCGCGCTGGTCTTACGGGGCGTCGAAGGCGATCGACGAAATTTTGGCCCTGGCCTACTGGCGCGAGCGGGGCCTGCCCACCATCGTCGCCCGGCTGTTCAACGTGGTCGGGCCGCGCCAGACCGGCGCCTATGGAATGGTTCTGCCCCGGCTGATCGACGCGGCCCTCTCGGGCGGACCGCTCGTGGTCCACGACGACGGGCTGCAGCAGCGGAGTTTCGCCCACGTCTCCGACGTGGTGCGGATGATCCTGGCGTTGACGGCCAATCCGGCGGCCTACGGCGGCGTGTGCAACGTCGGCAGCGACCGCCCGGTGAGCATTTTGGAGCTTGCCCGGCGGGTAATCGCGATGGTGGAGGGGCGGGCGGGAAACCGAGTACGGAGTACGGAGTTCGGAGTACGAAGTACGAAGTCCCGAACACCGAGTCCCGAGTCCCGAACCCCGAGTCCCGAGTCCCTAATCCCCTCTCCTCTCTTCCCTCTCCCTTCATCATTGCAGATCGAGTTTCAGAGCTACGCGGAGGCCTACGGCGAGGATTTCGAGGACTGCCGCCGCCGCGTGCCCGACCTGTCGAAACTTCATCACCTGACGGGTCTGGAGGCGCAGTGGGGATTGGACGACATCATCGCCGAGTTGGTGGAGTGGAAACGAGCCTCCACGTAACGTACATCCGAAGGAGAGAATGCGGGCGATCACTGGACAATGGCCAGGCGTTCGCCGACCATTAACAGTTGGTTACCGAACACTCCTCGAATTCCTCAGTTCCTGACTTCGTGGCGATCGAGACTTGACATTGCCGCCTAATGAATTTCAGAGCACGATCGTCATTTTCCGCTTGTCGAACTTGACCACTTTGTTTTCGCGGTGGGAGAGAATGGCCATGTTCAAGGGCGCCTGGACCCGGAGGGCGACGTCAATCGGACTGTAGGGTTTTGCCCGACTTTGCACGCAGTCGAGCAAGTTCGTCCAGAGCTTCGACGTGTTGCCTGCACCGTTCCAAGGAACAAGGGTCTCCTGGGCGTGCTTCGCGGCGGGCACGATGCGGATGCCCTTGCCCAGGTGCTCCACGTCGCCGAACTTGATTAAACCGTCGGTGCCGCGGAGGATGGTGTCGATGCCCGTGTAGTTGCTCAACGAGTTCATCAGCGTCACGCTCGGCCCGCCGGCGTAGTCCGCAACGATGTTGCACTGGTCGGGCACTTCGCGGTTGTACTGGAAAGTGCCGCCGCCGCCCATCACCCGCTCCGGAAAATCGAGATCGAGCAAGCAGAACACGGGCGTGAAGACGTGGACCAACAGGTCGGTGGCCGGACCGCCGGCATAGTCCCAGAACATCCGCCACTGGAAAAAGCGGGAGACGTCGAACGGCCGCCGCGGGGCGTCGCCGAGAAACTGCTCCCAATCCAGATCGGGGCCGGGCTTGGCGTTCGGGTCGGGGATGGGCATCCGCTCGCCCCAGTCTCCGCGGCGGAAATAGCCCGCCTGCACCTGCACGATCTTCCCCACGATCCCCTCGGCGAGCAGCTTGCGGACCTTGGCGTAGGCGTCATCGGCGACGAACTGCGTGCCCACCTGCACGATACGTTTGTGCTTCTCGGCCTCCTCGGCGACTTGTCGGGCGAGGTCCATCTGCGACCAATGGGTGAGCGGCTTTTCGCAATAGACGTCTTTGCCGGCACGGACGGCGTCGATCGCCTGCGGGGCGTGATGCCGGTCGGGCGTGGCGATGCACACCACGTCCACCCGCGGATCGGCCAGCAGTTCTTGATAGTGGCGATAGACCTTGCCGCCGGTCTTCTTCGCGGCGGCCTCGACCCGCGGGCCGTACACGTCGCAAACGGCCACCGGCTGGCAGCGGCCCTGCTCTTTCAACTTCGACACGATGAACATATGCGACCCGCCGCGGGTCCCCGTGCCGATGAAGCCCACGCCGATCCGCTGGTTGGCCCCCTTGGCGCCTTCGCCGGCAATGGTGAACCGTGGTTGGAACGCGCCGGCGGCGGCCGTAACGGCGGCAGCCTTGAGAAAACGGCGGCGCGAAGTATGTGGTGTTTTCATTGGTTGGCTTCCTTCATAAACAGGTTGAAGCATTGAAGATGACGAGTCGACGCCAACATCCTTGAAATGGCAGAGAACTCGCAAAATTCCGCTATCCTAAAGTTTCCCACTTTATTCCGACCCGGCGCAGGGCGTAGCCGAATTCTTTCATGTAGTCGCCGTAGCAGGTCATCCAGTGGAAGCCGGGCATCCGCTCGGCCAGCTTCAGGCTGTCGCACGTCGAAGCGGACGTCGATCTGGTCGCGGCAGATCGGCAGGAAGGGTGCGTCGACGACTCGCCGAGCAGGCCCATCCACCGCTCGGCCTTGAAGTCGGGCAATGATGTTCGTCACGCTCTGGCCCTTGCGCATCTCGACCTTCGGCGCGGCGCCGTAGTCCGACTCGAAGTGGGTGAGGATCCGCGCCGGCTCGAGCGTCTTGCCGTCCATCTTTCGCGGGCCCGGTGCAGTGGGCCAGCGTGATCACCCCGTCGTGCGGATACGTCGGATCGTTCAGGAACGGCGGACGTGCCGGAGATGTCCGCCAGCAGGATCCGGACGGAATGACCACGAAGTCCGATTCGCAGAAGGCCAGGTAGCCGTCGTCGTTGAGCGTGCTCAGCGGCAGGCAGGCCGTGGTCTCGGACATGGGCATGATCGTGCCCATGCAGCCGTTGATCGTGATCGCCCGGCAGTCGGCCTTCTTCATCAGCTGCGGAAGACCTGTTCCAGGAGGAAGGCGTTGTCGACGAACTTCCGCTCGGTTTCCAGCGTGGTGCCGGGGAGCTCAGGTATGCTCGGCCCGGCGTCGTGGCCCGCGTCGACGGCCGCCTGGTCGGCCCGGGCCTCCTTGATCAGCTTGCCGAGTTCGTCGTAAGAGACGGTTTGGATGTCGAGTTTGAACCGTTCGCGGGCTCGTTTCGGGGCATCTGGCGTGGCCCAGCCGCTGGGACCGCCGATGGCCAGGATCCGGCGGCCGACGTATTTCGCAGGCCGCAGAGCGACCGCAGCCGCCAGAGTATCTCGTTGGTCGTCTATCACCACGTCTTCGTCGTCGATGCCTTCACGTTGGAGCGGTCGGTGTGCCCGCGAAGATGGATGGGGACTGACGACCTCGTACCACAAGGACACCGCCCGGACTTGTGACGGCAAAAGATAATCGCATTCTTGGCCAACTTGACCGCCGCGTGCATCAGCTTGGATCCTCCACCAGCGGCGTAGATCAAGACGACATCGGCCGTGAGATCTTCCTTCGCCGGGGTCAGTTCCGCGGTGTTCTGCGCGGCGGTGACGGGCAGAAAGTGAACGGGGAATTCGGCTGCCTTAAAAGCGCGTCCAGTTCGCCTTTGATGCGCACGAGTTCTTTGTCGGCGTCGTGACGAGTCTGAATTCCGCCCCAGGAACGCCAGCTTGTCTGCGAGCGGCGGGTAGGGGCGTTGTAGCACAACACCGGCTTGACCACCAGCGGATGCCGCTTGGGTGGCGGGGCCTCGTCGATTTCTCCCGCCGCCAAACTAGCCCAAGAGAGGCCGGTCAGCGCAATGCCCCCCAGCGCGGATGCCCGCCGAGAAATCCGCGACGGCTGATACCATCGGAAGCATGGTTTCCGCACGGGCAACAGTGTGCTTGGAACGCTGGAAGACTTTTGTCGTTATGATACATGGTTATTATTCTCCGTTTGAGTACATTGGAACAGACAACCAACTCGCTTCTCTCGCCACACTCACGCCTCATTAAGCCGTGTTAGCTATTCTGTAAGAACAAGGTGAGTATGTTTGCAGGAAGGACTTCCTATTCAGTCCTCGAAAACTGGTCGGATTAGGAAATCCGTCAAATGCAATATTGGGCAGCCTCTTGTGACGCGCGTTTCTCAGCGACGGGGGAGCGGAGTGATTTCCATACAGATTAACTCTTCAATCCAGGTGGCTTCCGTCGCGATTCAGAACTTCTTAGCATCGATCACTCTCCCGTCATTACGCTCTCCAAGACAGCGGTGGACATCCAACTCGATCGAGTAGTTAATCATTTGCACTGATCCGTCGCAGAAGGCCATCATGCAGCCGTTGGGTGCGCTGCCCGAAAGCCATGCCTGCCTCAACACCGGGCGTATCCTGCAATGGCTGGTAAGAGGGATCGTTGTTGGTGTACAACGATGCTCCAGCAGGCGCCGACGTCCCAAACCTGATCGTCCGCACCAGACTTCCCATTAAAGTAGTTATCCGGGTTAAGGTCTCCCTCGCCCAACAAGTACGTGTGGCTGGTGCCGTCGGAAATATCGCATATTTTAACCGCGGTATGTGGAGGTCGAACGCCCCACTATCGCCGCCTAGAGACAATGCAACCCATTCCTGTGACGTCATATTGTCGCCCGCGGACAGCGAGGATGGCCCCCTCGGAAAAAAACTCGGGCCCCGAAGGCTAATTCCTCCACATGCCATGTAATCGCCGCGGAACACCAAAGACGGCTTGTTCGTGTTGTAGTAACTTATCACTGGGGTGTGCGGATATAATCCAGGGGGCGACGGGATGGACAAGAGAGGATCTCCAGTGGAGTCGCACTCCGCTGTGGAAAGTAGATCTGCCGCTTCTCACTATCCGAACATCCCGCCCCTAAGTCGTGGAGTGCCGACTGCTCGATGTAGGGGAGGATGCTGAATGCCCAGCCGCCCGGCTGACGCAAGCCGAAACCGCGGTCGGGATCTGGCCGCCACATGCATCCCCATCCGCCGGTGGGAAAAAAACCGTGGGTCTCTTCGTGGTTCAGACAGCCCAGGGCGAGTTGCTTGAGGTGGTTCTTGCACTGCATCCTGCGCGCCGCCTCGCGGGCCGCCTGCACCGCCGGCAGCAGCAACGCGATCAGAATGCCGATGATCGTAATCACCACCAATAGTTCCACCAGCGTAAACCCGTTATAAACCGAGTTCTAATGCTTGATTTCCGATTGTGGCAACACATGATTTACTCCTTTTGCCGTCGCGAATCAAAAGATGGCAGATTTCCGATGACACAAAAATGCGTGATGAGCCGCCAACGTCGTCGCGAAATAATTCTCGCGACGACGCGGGCGCCGGGCCAAATCAGAAATCATCAAACCGAAATCATAAATCATTTCCGCTTTCTCCAGGCGTAGCAGAGCAGCCCGAGCAGGCCGGAGGTCAGCAGCACCAGCGTGGACGGCTCGGGAACTTGCCCCTCGAAGGCCACCCAGCCGAGCCCGACGTACGTATCAGCGGCTTCGCCATAAGTGGTAAGAATCCTCAGCTTGAGGTACTCCACGCCCGTAGCCCCGGTCAGGGTGAACTGATCGCAAGACTCGGGAACAGCCGTGCCGACCTTCAACGTAAATGAGCCGACGTTCTGGATCAGAGTTCCCGCAGCGTCCGACTTCCAAACTTCGATGTCTTTCGCGCTCCGTTTGACATTGGCTTGGTAATAGTTCCAAATGTCAATCTTGTCGAGGTCCACCGGCGCCGCAAAGTCGAAGAGAACCCACTCGTTGCACGTGCCGTTGGTAACGCCCAGTTTGGACATCCACCCGGCTTGGTTCTGGTTTTTGATTAGCCAGGTCGCGGGTGCGGTCGGGTCCACCTTACCCTCGTACGCAGACCCCCAAATATTGATTTGATTACTCGAACCCACAAAGTCCTCAATCAACTGGTGCGCCGATTGATAGCCGGTGGGGGAGTTGTAGAAAGAGGATTGAGTCGCTGGTGGGCGTAACGATAATGATCTCCGCCCGGACCGACGTCCCCATGAATCCCACGACAACCGCCGCAACAAGCATCATCCAAAAAACGTTCCTACTCATCGCAACCACCTTTCTGCCACAAGGGCAAATAATACGAGACCGTCAGCGGGTCGCCGACAACGTGTCGGAGGTGTTATCTTCCCTGTTTGACGGTCCCTTTGTTCACGGGTTTGTTTTTTCGGGCATGGCGTAGTAGAGCGACTTGATCTGCTCTTCGGAAAGCGCCTGATTGAAAATAGCCAATTCGTCGATCCGCCCTTGCCAGTAGTTGTATCCCGCGTGCCGTCAGCAGCCGCGGTACCCGCAGCATTGGTTCGGCAGCCTATGCCCAAGGCTTTCATAAAGGGCCGCGGCATCACGCCGGCACAAGGGCTGGACGCAACTTGCTTGCCGTTGCGATACAAACGGATCTCTCTACCGTCGGCCACCAACGCAACGTGTTGCCAGGCGAGGATTGGGAAGGGATGGAAAATACCCTCTCTAACTTCCACCCATTGCCATCACGCTGGGTCACGCGAGCAGCCAGATCTCCATCTACTCCCCTTAAGCCAAGATGGAACTGGGCCGTATCGTATCGTCCATTCCGAAGTATTCCCCAGTTGCTGGCGATCATCGCGTTGTACATCCGGCTGTTGGCCATGACCCAGACGGCTACAGTGAGCCGGTTGTTGGTCGTCTTAGGATAGTCGAGCACGATAACGTGGTCTTTCACTTCCCAGCCGCGGAGCCAAAGTGCGTCACCAAAGCGTCCTTCCATGTAGGGTGATCCGCCATACGCATTCCCCAACCGCAATTGCCCATGATGACCTCCCGGGGCGGAATCGAGGATTATTTGGCGGTCTTGCCCGTTCTCGGCCGCTCCATGCGGTAGTAGACACCGGACTCAAGGAAAGCACCAGATCTTCATAGGATTGGCTTCCTCGCGCCGCTTCAGGAGACGGAATCCGGAAGGACGAACTTCATCGAATCGAGTGAGGCCCTCGGTAGTCAACCGAGTGCCCTTGACACCGTCAACCTCAACCAGGGCCGACTCGTTCTCTCGCGGAAAGACCGCTTCCCGCCTGTTGACTGCGACTCCGATCACTTCCACCTTAGACTGATCGCCGCGGAACACATGCGATGCGGTGGTCTCCATTCTTTGCCACTTCGACGCCGAACTCCGTGCCCAGGTCGGTGACGACGGCCGTGGGAGTGCGGACGAAAAACAAGGATGAAGGATGAAGGATGAAGGATGAGGCCTTGGCCCCGATGTCTGACCTCTGACCTCTGACCTCTGACCTCTGACCTCTGACCTCTGACCTCTCCTCCACCCGCGCCGTCAGTTTTCCCAACGCCAGATAACCGCCGGCGGCGGACTCGACTTTGATAAGTGCAGGGCCCTTCGAGAATTACCCTGGCCCCGGTGTCGTAGGTGATTTCCATCAGCCCGGCGGACAAGGCGTACTTGCGGCCCAGCGGGACCGACGAGCCGATGTAAGTCTGCGTATCGGGATCGGCCCAGCGGCAATCCTTCATGCCCGTGATCCGGCCGACGAACACCAGTTCCGGTCCATAGCCCGACGGGGCCGAGGGCGAGTGATTATCGACGACCTGCTGATAATGCGTGATTGTGTACGCCCAGGCCCCCAGCAACATCACGCCCAAAATCAGCGTGGCGACCATGTAGGAGAAGACCGGCCCGCCGACGAAATTAGTGGCTGGTGGATAGTGGCTAGTGGTCAGCGGAGTGGAAAGAGAGGAGAGAGAGGAGAGAGGATGAAAGGGAAGCGGGGATTCGGGACTCGGGATTCGGGGCTCGGGTTGAAGCGAACGTTCACGTTCGGCTCCGATAGTGAATCCCGAATCCCGAACATCGAATCTCGATCCTCGATCCTCGAATTCCGCATCCCCCTGTTCCCCATCGAATCCGGCGCAGGAGGCGAGCAAGGAAGCCTGAGTGCACACGGCCACGAAGGTTTCGCGATTGCCGGCGTCTTCGGCCAATAGAGTATTGAGCCGGGTCCGTTGCGGCGCCGAGAGCCGGCCTTCCAGGTGGAAAACCGCCAATTCCAGCAATTCGTCGCCCGAGGCGGCGGGATCGAATTGTGCGCCGTTTTCATTCATCGCCGGCCACCCGTTCAGTCGAAGCGATTTTCTCTTTGATGCAATCCGCCAGGGAGCGATGGGCGCGGGTAAGCGCCCGGTATACGGTCTCGGTCTTCATCTCCAACCGCGCGGCGATATCCCCGCTGCGAAGCTGCTTGGCGTAGCGAAGCGTCAGCAGCCGCCGCTGCTTGTCCGTCAAGCGTTGGAAACAGGCACGCAGCATGTCCGCCATTGCCGATTCGGAGAACTCGCTGCCGCCGTCGTACCGCTCCCAGTGCGATTCCAGTTGGTCGAGCACTTCCTCGCTCAGAGGCGGAGTAGATTTGGTTTTCCCCCGCAGGGCCTCCAATGCCTTGAACCGCGCGGCGCGGCGGAGCCAAACCCTTAGCCTCGGCTCGTCGGCTACTTCGCGCCCCTTGTCAAGGGCCAGCAGCGCCACTTCCTGCACCACGTCTTCGCAGAGGCCGAAATCGCCCGTGATCGACCAGGCGTAGGCCAGGAGCTTGTTCCGCTCCGCCATCAGCACGCGAACGAGCTGTTCGGTTTCCAGCGACACTGCTCACCCCCGGTTGTACATCCGAGTTGTTCCCTATTTGGGCGTTTGGCCGTTTGGTGGCCGTCGGCACGACGGCCCTGTTGGCAATGCTAGTCGCCCTTCCGGCGGCCGCTAAACGAGTTCTTCACGGGAATATGGAACTACCGACATTAGATAGGTGACGTCTCCCAGGAAAATCAGGACATATTGCGGAGATATATTTTTGAATATCTCCGCGAGGGGGTGGATTGCACCGCCGGCAGTTCCATAATCCGGGTTATTTGCGACAATTTCCGTTTAGCGGCCGTCGGCACGACGGCCCCGTTGGCAGAGCAGGCCGTCGTGCCGACGGCCGCTAAACGGGAGTGCGCCGACATTATGGAGATTATGGCTATCTATTTTTCGCCCATGTACCTCGGAATGCAACAGTCCCGGCCAAGTCGCGGCCGTCGGCCGACGGTCAGAACCGCAGCGAATCGGGGATCCAGTCCTTCATCCGATTCAGCAGACCGCTGCGTTCGGGCGGGGTCTTTTCGGCCGGAGGCTCCTTGGCGGCGGCGGTTTCGGCGGGCACCGCGACCGGCGGCAGAGGAACGTTCGCTTCGAGAAAGCGGGGCCAATAGCCTTCCATCAGCCGAAGGCAATCGCCGACTTGCCCGTTGTGGAGTTTCACTTCGGCCAGGTATATGAGCTTCGAGAGTTCGACCATTTCGGCCTTGGTGAAGGCCAGGTGATAAATCTGCACGTCGTCGATCCAAACCTCGCCGGGGCCCATCAGATCGAACCGCGCCCGCAGCGAAGAGAGACCTTCGAGCGGCATGTCGTCGACCTGGAAGACGTATTGCCCCCAGTCGGAAAAGATGAGGACCTCGGGCCGGCCCGGGCCTGGCGCCGAGCCGACGGGGGCATAGCGGTAATAATCCCGCCCGTTGAGCTTGCCCTCCAAGGCCAACCGCAACGGCGGCTGCCGCGACTTGTCGGTCGTCCGCAGCCACACCGACACGGTAAGCCGTCCCGTGGAAGGCGCGGCGAAGGGCCGGCTTACCAGACAGGCCACCGGACCGGCGCTGGAGAGCTTGACCGACCGCCGCCCGCCGTGCCGCTGCGTATCATCCAATTTGATTTCAACCTTGTTGCGCTTAGTGAGGGCCCAATCAGGGACGGGGTCCGTGCCGGTTGCGGGTTCCTCGAAATCGCGATTCGCCGGCACGCCCAGCGGAGTCGGATTGCGCAGAGCCGTCGCCCGGGCACCGAGATCGCGGATGTCCAGAGCCAACTCCGTGTCGATCGATCCCGGCCAGACGATATGCGGATTCGAGCAGCGGGCGGCTTGATCCGGAAAAACGCACCGCGACCAGGTCGTAGGGCCTCAGGCCGACCTCCCAACTCAGTCCCGAGCCGGCGTCGGGCTTCAGTGGTTCGATCTTCCGCGTACCCGTAATCTCCTCGACGCGGCAGCCGGGCGCGGCCTCGACGTGCAGCCGGGCGGTCACCGGAAAGGGGGCGTCGTTCACCGCGTAGAGATACGTCCGGCCGTTATAGGCACACCACCGAAACGTCACCGGCTGCGAGGCGTCGGCCGACTGGCTCTCGCCCACCGCCTGGAAGCGGCCCGTGGGCAGGGCGCGGTAGCAGGCCGCCAGATCGCCGAACGCATCCTCATCGCCCATCGGCAACACCCAGCCCCCGTCGACCATCGCCTGCGAGTCGAGCGTGGCCAGGGCGTGGACGAAGCGGCGCCGATTTTGCGCGCCCGCCGGCGTCGGTTGGGAGATTAACCAGTTCCGGCTTGGCTCGAAGGGATTTTTGGCGGTGAACGAGGCAATGTGGACCTCGCGCGGCTGGTGGTAGAACAGGCTGCCCGAGACGGCAAGCCCCTGAAAACAACTATCAATGTCCGGCATCTGTCCGATTTCCAGATCGGCGGCGCGGCGCGCCCAGGTCGTCGTGGGGGATGATTCGCTCGGGCCGCAAGAGGACGATCCGGTCCGAAACGTCGCGGAAATTTCGGGCGTCGAACCCCACCCGCAACATCGCCTCGGCGACGGTCGTCCCACGGGGGAGCGCGGGCCGCAGTTCGGCGTCCAGCGCCGGCCCTTCGAGCATGTTCGTTCCGACGAGGTAGAGGCGGCCGCCGGGGCGGATCGAGGCCAGCTCGTCGGCGGCGCGGCGGTAGAACTTGGCTAGTTCCGCCGCCCGCCATTGCAGCCAGGCCCTGCTGTTCGGCTCTTCGGCCAGAAACGCCGCGCGTCGGGCGAAGCGATCCGGCCCCGCGCCGGGAACGCGAAGGCCCGTCGCCCGAGAGAACCGCGCGGTCGTCGCGTCGTCCAGCCCCCATTCCGGTCCGGGAAGTTGGGCGTAGCCGTCGGCCGAGAGCCGCACGGCCACTCCGGCAAACGACGGGTGCCGCGCATAGCGGGCGGCCAGTTCATGCAGCACGCCCAGCATCGCCGCCTGCACCCGCGGATCGAGCGCGTTGTAGTACGGCGCCAAACCGCGCTCCGGCGGCCAGACGCCGCACAGCGCCGTCCCGTCGGCCCCGGTCCATTCGATCCCTTCCGCGTCGCGGCCGCCGGCGCGAAGCAGCGACTCCAGCTCGGGCAGCGGCGCGGCGAACTCGACCGTGGGTATCAGTTGCAGCCCCTCGCGGTCGAACAACCGCAGCAGCATCTCCAGCACGTCCTTCCTCACCGGGTCCTGAGCGGAAGCGAAAAACGCCCCCGTGTCGTAGCGCGGCGTTCCCTGCAGCAGCGCGCTGGGATAAATCGTGCTGCCGTCGGCCAGGACCGAGAGCATCAGGCCGTTGTAGCCGGCGTAGCGGAGGTAATCGATCAGCCGCGTTCCGCTTTCGTGGAAGGTCCACCAGTCGTGGAGGCTGCGGCCGCTCCAGGCGTCGAGGCTCTCGTTGGCCGAGAAGTTTTCGCCCAGCAGGGGGCGGTCGAGATACGCCGCCAGCAACCGCTGGTTCCCGCCCGCCGCCGGCTGCGGCCGCGGCAACTGCTCTCCGGCGGCCAGGACGCGGATCTTGCCGTACACGGCCGGCGTCCGCTCGCGCCCGTTGGCGATCAGCAGCAGGGGCGTCGCGGTCCGCGGCCAGAAGACCATCCGATAGCGCTGCCAGTGCGGCTCGGCCGCCGCGGCGACCAATTCCTTGGCGTTGTCGAATCCCGCCCCGGTCTCCAGCGGCGCAGAGCGCTCCGGCCGCGTTCGGCTCCAGCACGCTGATCCGCACGGTCTGCGGCAGGTCGCTCGGATATTCCACCTCCAACACGTGCGGACGGCCGGGTTTGTCGATCGGCAGCCAATACGCCTCCCAACTCACGTCCGGCGAGTCGGCGTTGGGCTTCAACTCGGCCAGCTTGCCCAGCGCGTGGCGACGTGTCTTCAGGCAGCCGTTTCCCAGCGGGCCTTGCCACGACCGCGGCAGACGCGACTTCGTTAGCCGCAACTGCGGCAATTTCGACAGCTTCTCGTACCAGCGCGGATTGGCCGGATCGATCTCCAGCACCTGCGTCAACTTGTCGGCTGAAGGCGAGTCCGGCGCCCGTCGCGGATCGATCACCACCACTTGCACCCGCCGCTCGCCGATCGCCCGCCGCCAACTCAACGGCTGCCGGACCGCCTGCGACCAGTTCGGACTGGACGCGGCGGAGATGACGATGTCGTACACGCCCTCTTCACCGGGCAACCTCGGCTCGAACGCAACGCTCGCCGCGTCGTCGGCCTTCGCTTCCTGTTGTTCCGACCAGAACTCCTTTTTCCCTACGAGCAGTTGTGCCCGGATGCGCACCCTCTCGTCCGCGGAGATGGAAAGCCCCCGCGGCTCGACGCGGAACTTGAACTTCTCGCCGGGGGCGAAGACCAGGTTGTCGCGCTCGAAGCGGACGCGGAGCAAATCGCCCGGCGCCCGCATCGCCAGCAAACGGTTTCCCCGCTGGTCCAACTCCTTGTTCACGAAATCGCCGGAAAGATCGGCCAGGGGAATATCGATCGACGCCGTTCGTTCGGGCTCGTCGGCGGCCGTGAATCGCAGCAGCAATTTCGCGCCCGGCGGGGCGGACACCAGCACGTCCGTGCCGTCGTATCCGCGGGGACTGCGTTGGCGGAAACAGAGTTTCGCGCCGCCGCTCCAGGCGGGGGCCTCGATCCACATCGAGCCCGGCTCGTCGGCCTCCAGCCCCAGCGGCCGCGGATCTGAGATGGTTCCTTCGCTGACCGAGACGGTTCCGTGCCAGAGGCGGTCCTCGCCGCCGCCCCAGGCGATGCGGACGCGAATGTCGCCGGCCACGGCCGGCTGCGCGGCCACCGCCGCCAGCAGGACCAAAACGGCGCGACGAAACAGCCCGGCGGCGACCGTCCAGGCAGTCGGCAAGAAGCGAACCGGCGATGTCCTCGGACCTCCCTGTCCGATCATCGTAACACCCGCCGCTAAAGAGGAATGAGAACCCGAAACGGCCAATTATAATGAGAACCCCATTGCCCCACTATGCTGAATTGGGCGGAATTTTCGGAAATCTCCCCTCTCCCTATGGCAGATGGGCCGGGGGTGAGGGCAACAGCGATCTCCCCTCGCCCTTTGGGAGAGGGGCCGGGGTGAGGGCAGTTGCTGTGTCGTTCGGCAGTTGGTCAACAAACATCCAATTTTCCAGTTTGGACTCCCTCGCCTCCCCCGTCTGGCAATCGCAACAAAAGCGACAAACGCACCGGTCCTACGACGAGCCCTTTTCGCCATCAACGCTGCGAATCGCCGTAAAACGTTATCTTCCAATTGGTTCCGTCCTATAGAATTCGTTGCAGGTGCGCACCCTGCTTAGGTAGTACGTATTGCAACTGAATGACAACGTCTCCCCTCTCTCTCTTGGAGACGGGCTGCGGGTGAGGGCTGCGATCGTCTCCATTCTGGGTCTCCTTTCTAGACCCCAGCATGGGGACATTTCTATCGGTGACAACAGGGGGTCAATTCTATCTGTGAATGACAGTTCAAGATTTGTTCCAAGAGATGGAAAGTACCCCGTTACGGGAGGTTATTAGTCAAAAAAAGGGTAACCGTTCACGGGGCGGCAGGGGGCTGGTCCATTTTTCGGCGGGAAAACGTAATTTCATCAATAAACCGTGGGCCGAAAACATGGACCGGGTACCCTCTGGGTGCCCCTCCCGCCGCCCCAGGGGGACAGTCCCATTTTCGCGGCGGTAAAGCTAATTCGCAGGGCAACGTCTCTCGCGCCGCGAAAATTGGGACAGTCCCCTGTGAACGGTTACAAAAAGGGATTGACACAGTTGTTCTATTTCGATAGAATACGAGCCGACGCCTACAAAATCGGAGGAACGCCCAATGGCTCGACCACCTAGTGCCCACCCGACAGACGGGGAGTTGGAATTGCTGCAAGTCCTCTGGCAGGCCGGCCCGTGCAGCTTGGGGCAGATTTGCAAAACGCTGCGTCTGCGACGGTCGATCGCTACCACCACGGTCGCGACAATTCTGAAGGTCATGCTTGACAAGAAGCTTGTCCGCCGGAAACGCACGCCAAAGGGTTATCTCTGGTCGGCCAAAACCACACGTCAAAGTGCCGCCACGGGCATGGTCCGCAAACTGGTTGATTCGGTCTTCGACGGTTCGGCCCAACGGCTGGTCGCCCACCTGTTGGAGTCCAACGAACTTAGCGAGCACGAGCGTAAAGAACTTCGTCGATTGATAGACACCGCAGGAAAACCCGACGCGTGACGACCGCTGTCGTCGTCTCTCCCAAATCGCAAAGGGGATTCGATCATGATCGGCTATCGACTCTGGCAGGTTGTGGGCTGGACGATGCTGCACTATCTCTGGATCGGCGCGGCGATGGGGGTGGTCGCCATGCTGATGCGGCAACGGTTGCGGTTCGCGGCCGCCAACCTGAGGTATCTCATTGCCCTGGGCAGTTTACTGCTCTTGAGCCTGGCACCCGTAGCGATAGCCATCGTGGTGAGTCACAACATTCTCCCAGCTACACAAAGCACACCGCTGCCTGTGGGCGCCGCGAGCCAACCTGTACCGACGCACAGCGAAGAGGCGCCGACGATCGCTGCATCGGCGCCAAATGCGACCGTTGGCGCCGTCGGCCCACCAGCCGTGACCGCGTCGACACACGGGAGCGAACAAGTTCTGGAGGCATTGAACCTGGCGGCGATGTGCCTGCCGTGGCTCTGGGTTTTCGGCGCACCGTTGAGTTTCGCGCTGACCACTGCCGGACTGCTTGGGGCGGAACGTTTGCGGCGGCAGAGCCGCCCGCTGGAAGACGCCCGAATTACCGAAATGTGCCGACAGTTGGCGGCCTCATTGAAGATATCATGCCGAGTGGGCGTGGCCGTCTGCGACCGCATTGCCGCCCCGATCCTCGTGGGCATATTGCGCCCGATGATCCTGCTTCCCGCCGCTGCGCTGGCCGGGTGGACCCCCCAGCAATTGGAGATGGTTCTGCTTCACGAGTTGGCCCATGTGCGGCGCTACGACAACCTGGTGAATCTTCTGCAACGAATCATCGAGGCCGTGCTGTTCTTCCAGCCGATGGTGTGGATCATCTCCGGTTGGGTACGGCGCGAGCGTGAGCACTGCTGCGACGAATTGGTGGTGGCCAGAACCAGTCAGCCGCACGCCTATGCCGAAATGCTCGTGAGCCTATCCGAGCGCTTATCTCAGGAGGTAGGGTGGGCCAAGCGAAGCGCAGTCCCACCGACCTATCCGCAAGCGGTTTCGTCAATGGCCCAGCGCCCGCTGGTCGTCCGAATTCGCCGCATTCTGAAAAAGGAGGAACAGACCATGCAAGTCTCTCGCAAAGCAGTTGGTTTAGTTCTTGCCGGCGTTTTGACGCTGGTCCTCGTGATCGGCGGGCAGTACTGCCGAACCAGTCATGCGGAAGTTGCCCAAGAGGGAACCGATGCCGGCATGAACTCGATGGCGACAGCGGAGGAAATCCTTCGATTGCTTCGCGCGAACGACGCCCGATTCGACAACTTGGAGTTGAAGTACCTGAAAATCACAAAACAAGAGATTAGGCCGAACAGGTTTAATGAGGCGCGATTTGGACTGGATACACACAAACAGCCCAAAGATTATTGGGACGCCCGCGTTGTGAAGTGGGTGTGGTCGTGCAGTCTGACTGTTCGCGGCAAGAACACGATTCTTGCTTCCCAGTTCGAGCCGGCTCTTTCCGAGAAGGACAAATACGTCAAGCCGGTGCCTTTTCAAAAAGAAGGGATCATTGACGGCGTGCGGCACGAGATTACGGACGAGCAGCTTGCGGAGGGCGATCCCTCAAAACGTGTTCCCAATAGCGAGAAACAGTATCGTGTGTCCAAAGCTCCGCCAAGCTGGGGTCGAGAGAGGCAAATGGTTGTCGAATTTCCATTCGGCGTCGGCTTCGGTAAACGAATCAAGAACATCGATTCCGTGAAGATACGAGGCAACGTTCGGATCATTACGGGACAAATCCAGATGTGGACAGACGACGTTAGCCAATTTCAGATTGAACTCGATGAGGCCGGGCTTGTACGCAAAGCGACCATCGATTCCGATGTGAAAGGACATCACACCCAGTTTGAAGTGAAATCCAGCGGTTCTGTTCGCCGGGGAGGATTGATACTGGCAGAATCGGGCACTTTCAAGCGAAGCGGACAAAACGAATTCCTAGTGGAATTCAAGAGCATAACAACGAATCTGTCGGACGGGCAATATGCGAGACTGGCTGAATTCAGGATCGAACCGCTCATGCAGGTTGACGATGAAGTCAACGGCATTCACGGCACTGGCGCGAAGCGGGGAGACGGCAGCGTCTATGTAAACGAACACCATAAGAGCAGAAATAATTCCGCCAAGGATTTGGATACGAAGCCCAAGGCGGCTGCGTCGAAGGCAAACGATCCGTCCGGCAAGACCTCGGCGGAAATGCCCGCAAGCGAGAAGAGGCCGGCCAAGGAGCCTCCGCAAGCGGAAATGTCGGTGGAGGTATCCGGCCGCGTGGTGGACGACGAGACCGGCCAGCCCGTCGAACGGTTCGTCGTGCAAGGCGGATGTGTCGACAAGAACGATCCCACCAAAATTGTTTGGGGCTATTCCGAGACTCGAACCAGCTCGCCCAATCCAAAAGGACGATTCAACCAAGAGCGGATCGATTGGGGGGCCGGCGGGCGGGCGCGGATCGTGGCCGCCGGCTATCTGCCGCAGCCGATTCTGGAAAAGGCGCCCGCGCCAGGGCTGACCAGGATCAACAATTGTGTGGTGCGGCTGAAACGCGGTGCATCTTTGCGTGGACGCGTGCTGGATCACAACGGGAAGCCCGTCGAGGGCGCGCGCGTTGTCGTCGTCGGTCCAGTAACAATGACCATCGACAACGGCAAAATCGAGAATGGCGCCACCGCGGGCAATCCGGCCGTCACCGACGCGGATGGCCGCTTCCGTGTCACGGGCGTCGGTGACGAAACTCCTCGCGTGATCGTGCTGGCTCCGCATCTGCACGCTTGGATGGCGCCCGCATCGAGCAAGAGGGCGAACGGAGAATTGACCATCCGCCTGCCGAAGCCGGCAACGCTCAAGGTTCTCGTTGACATTCCTGGCGCAGTGCAAGAGAACGAGAAGCACCTTGTTGACCGCTACGGAGCGTCGCGGGTCTGGCCTGCGGGCAAGAACGTCCAACTCCGCCTGGAACTGAAGAGTTGGGAGATGGACGGCTGGAGAGGCGCGGGCAATTTCGTCGAAAGCCGGGAGGTTGCCAATCCCGGTGAGGTGGTCTTGGAGGATTTGACGCCCGGACTCTACGACTTCGCCCGCACGAAGCTGCTTTTTGTCGGCGCCTGGGGCCACACGTACTATTGCGACCGGCAAGACGTAAAGCTGTTGCCCGGCGAAACCAAGGTTCTGCGGTTGGTGCGGACGCGGGGGCAGCGCGTCGGCGGCGAAGTCCGCGGCCTGCCCGAGGATATCTCATCGGTATTCATCACGGTGCGTTCTGCCAAGGCCAGCGGCGACCGGCGGAACGACAAGGAATGGAAACTACCCACTTACGATGCGATGACCTGTCCGCGCGACGGAAAGTTTCTCACGGGAATGCTGGAACCGGGCCAATACGCGATCATTGCCGCAGGCTACCTGCCCGAGAAACACGAAGAGTACATCTCTACCGGTGTTCGCCCGCCGGCGTTTGTCGGCCGGACCGTTGTCACCGTACACGAAGACGGCCCGCCGCCGCAGGTGGTGCTGAAACTTCGACCGCGAGACAAGTCGATGCCCGCGAGACGCGACAAGGCCCTCGGTCCATCCAACAAGCCTTCCTCGAAAGACCGCTCCGAGGTCTCCCCGGACGAGTCCAAGCTTTCCCCGGGCGCCAGGAAGATTTTGCGGCGCTCCGCTCGCCGACCCAGTTGGAGTTTACCGACGTGCCGCTGAAAGACGCGGTTCATTATCTGAAGGACGTCCACGGGATCGAGATTCAGATAGACGCCAAGGCCCTGGGCAAGGCCGGCGTCAAGACCGGCGCGCCGATTACGCGAAACATCAAGGGCGTCACGCTGGATAGTGCCCTGCGACTGACGCTCGAACAGTCCGGTCTCGTTCCCCTCATCCGAGACGACGTCCTGCTAATCACAACCGAGAAGGAGAGCCGCCGTCTCTTGCAGCAGGGGGCCATCGACCCGGCGGCCTACGCAATCTCCGGCAAGGCTGCGGCCACGCGGTGGATAGCCGAATCGCTCAAGAAGACGGCCAGTCTGTCCGTCGTCAAGAAGCCTTTGTGCGACGTACTCCACCTTCTTTCGGATGATTATCGCCTCGAAATTCAGATGGACCGTCGCCGCATGCACCAGGTGGGCGTAAAAGCCGATGTGCCCTGCACGATCACGCTCAAGGACGTCTCGCTCAATTCCATCCTGCGACAATTACTCACACCCCTTGGTCTCACCTATGTCGTCAGAGATGAGGTGGTGCTAGTCACCGTCGCAAAAACACCCAAGGCGGCTGTGCCGAAGGCGAGCGATCAATCTGGCAAGCGTTCTGCGGCAAAATCGGAGGGCCAGATCACTTTTGCAGGGCTCTGTCACGATGACCAGGGGCGGCCGATAGCCGGCGCTGAGGTGCTGTTGTATCGGGTGGACCTGATGGGGAATCGCACCCAGCGATTGCTTCAAACAGAACGGACCAACAAGGATGGGAAGTTCCAATTTGCTCCAGTTGACGATCTGAGCAAAGGCATGCCCGCTTGGCAGCCTGCTCTTCCTCAAGCGGCTCCCTACGGAATCCATGCCAGGGCGACCGGCCGGGCCACGGTGGGAGAATTTGTGCCCCAATCGTCCATCGACTCGGGCCATATCGACATGCGCATGCCCGAGGGGGCGACATTGTCCGGCAAAGTCACCGGCCCAGACGGAAAACCGGTGAAAGGGGCGACGGTATGGGCAATTGGCCCCATAAAGCCGATCCCGGGCATCGGCAGCGCGACCACCGATGCAGCGGGACAATTTGAAATCCGGGACTTGCGCAAAATGGATTTGACGAAGCCGCCGGCCAGCGCCACAACATGGCAGACGGGTATGCCTCTTCACATTCGTTGCCCGGGTTTCGGCGACAAGAAAGTTGAGTACAGCAAGGTGCCCGGCACGGTGGACGTGCAACTGGAACGGGCGGCAGTCGTTGAAGGACGAGTCATATATGGTGATCAGGGAGCGCGCGCAGTAGGCGTTCGTGTCCAGTTTCAGGGTATCAAGAATGGTTCGTTCGGCACAGCCGTCACCGACGCCGATGGTCGATATCGCTTTGACTCGTTAGGGCCTGACAAATACAACATTTGGGCCGTCAAAGATGGCTACACAATGCGGGCAATTGATTCGCTGGAGGCCGTGCCCGGTACGACGAAGACGGCCCCCGACCTCCGGCTGGTGCCTGGCGGGTTCATTGTCGGTCACGTGGTCGACGCCGACACCGGCCAACCCTTCTACCCTTCAGACGCCAAAGCTCCGCCGTGGTTTCGGCCTGATGTGGCGTTGTACGGCCATTCCCGTCCCCGGAGCGGCCCGGCGTGTGAGGTGACGCCGATCCGAGCCGACGGATGGTTCAGTATCCGTGCGGCCCCCGGCAAGAACCATGTGTACTTGCGAATCTACAACGCTTCGCAGGCGGTGCCTCCAGCCGCAATAGATGTTGATGTGGTCGAGGGGCAAACTGTCACCATTGAATTCAAGGTGCGGCGGGGGACAACCGAGTCATCCGGCAAGACCTCCGCAGAGACACCCGAAAGGGAGAAAAAGATGACCGAGGCCCTGACATACACCGGCCTTGTTACCGACAAGCTGACCGGTAAGCCGATTGCCGATGCCACCGTCGTCGTGCGCAGAATGATCGTCGCGCCCTATGAACAGCGAACCATCGAGACGACTCAGCACACGACGGACGCGGCAGGAAAGTACCGCTTCACTATCCCGCCGGAGCAGGTTGCCCAAGGGCATCTCTTTATTGAGGTCGAAGCGTCTCATCCCGCTTATGTGGCGCGAAAGGATGGCTATGGGTTCGCCATGATCCACCGCAACGAGCAACTCGGTCAGCGGCCGTTTTTCGAGCACATGGAACTCTTCCCGGGCCAACAGATTTCGGGCACGGTGATCACGCCCGACGGAAAGCCGGCCGCAGGCGTCAAAGTCGTGGGTTTCACTATGCCGGATCGCAACGACATCGACAGCCAC
The DNA here is from genome assembly GCA_963733145.1 of uncultured Planctomycetota bacterium. Classification (GTDB taxonomy): domain Bacteria; phylum Planctomycetota; class Planctomycetia; order Pirellulales; family Thermoguttaceae; genus JAHIKV01. The sequence continues at coordinate 556,962 of CAVTCJ010000005.1, forward strand.
CATTTTCCAATCGCGACGACGGATGCGAAAGGCTTTTTCTGCTTGACCGTGGCCCGGAGCGACAATCAGTCGGTATCAGAAACCGGAGTGGGCCGCGGAAAGTCGCCAATGACCTTTGCCCGAGGGTGCGATGCGGTGTTCTGGCTTCTGCCGAAGGATTATGCGCTTTCCACGTATGCTAATCGGCAAGCGGCGCGGCGACATGGGACGTCTTGTGCTGCAAAAGGGGATTACGATCGAAGGCCGCGTCGTGGATGAAAGACAAAGACCCGTGCCGGGTGTGTGGGTCAACGCCGAAATGCTTGACGGCCCGGCAGGTCCGACGCTCGGACCAATGGCCGATATCTTGAACCGCTCCGCCTTGACGGATAAAGAGGGCAAGTATGTGCTAGGCCAGCTTCCTGCCGGAGATTGTTTGGTTACGGTGGGCGAGAAAGCTTCTGACTGGTTGCAGGATCGTCAAACGTCGCATCCATTGTCCAACGTGTTCGCTCACACGCGGCTGAAGCTGAAGGAGGGCGAATCGCCCGTGCCCTTGGAAATCCGGGCAGTTCCCCAGGTGGTCGTCGAGGGCCAGTTCTACGACAGCCACGGACAGCCGTGCTCCGGCCATAACCCGTGCTTATTGGGACGAATCGACGACAAGGAGCTTGGAGACCAAAACGGTTACGTGGCATACGGCACGATTGACAGCGGTGGGCATTTTGCCGTTCGCGGGCCAAAAGGATTAACGAAGGCAAGCTTGTATCTCAGTACGACCGAACATTGTTCGCTGAAGGTCCGCATGGCGAAGGATCAGCCGTCGATCAACCCATTCCACGAAATCGACCTTGGCACATTGGAGCACGACATTCGCGGAGATCAAGTGGTGCCGTTACAATGCGCCGGTCCTGCTGGTCAAGGCCACGCGTGAAGACGGTCAGACGATCAAGGGATTCCAGGCGTATCTCCAATATGGGCGGGAGTCGATGCGAATCCACGGCAATCATTTCCTTCGCGATGACGGCAAGCCCGCCGGCGACGTGACCTTTGCTCGTCAACAAGACGGCTATTTGCGGTCGGATGCGCTCTTGCCAGACGAGGAATTCGTGCTCACAATTGAGGCCGATGGATACGCGCGGAAATCGGAGAAGCTCACACTGCCGGAAGGCGCGATCAAAGAGTTGGAGGTGCGGCTCAAAAAGAAGTCCTGATTGAACACCCTACGCGCCTCGCCGCTGAGCCTCATTGCGATGGGGGCATAGTGGCCCTAGAATAGGGCTATGGCGGCCCACGACAGCAAGATCGAACGATTGCCGGCTCGCAAGGACCGGTTTGCCACTACGCATTGGAGCATGGTCGTAAGCGCCGGCGGACCCCGTTCGTCAGAAGCTGAGCCGATCACTGGCTATTTTGTGTGAGAACTACTGGTTCCCGGTCTATGCCTTCGTGCGCCGGGCTGGTCACTCGGCCGAAGACGCACAGGACCTGACCCAGGAGTTCTTCGTCCGCCTGCTGGACAAGCATTTCCTCGCAGCGGCGGATCGCAAAAAGGGGCGGTTCCGAACTTTTCTCCTCACGGCGGTGAAGCGATTCCTGGCAAACGAGTATGACCGCATCCAGGCCAAGAAGCGAGGCGGGGGCCAAACGATCCTGTCACTGGAAGGTCTTGAAGCCAGGTATTGCCGGGAACCGGCCGATACGCTGACGCCCGAGCGGATTTTCGAGCGACAATGGGCGCTGAGTTTGCTGGACCAGGTTTTGGCCCGCTTGCAGGCCGAGATGACTGCCGACGGCAAGGCCGCGCTGTTCGACGCGCTGAAGGACCATCTGACGGGCAGCCAGTCGGCCGGTTACGCAACGACCGCGGCCCGCTTGGGTATGACCGAAGGGGCCGTCAAGGCGGCTGCCCACCGGCTCCGGCAGCGCTACCGCGAACTGTTGCGGGAAGAGATCGCGCAGACGGTCGCCAGCCCGGACGAGATTGAGGAGGAGATTCGCTACCTCTTTACCTGCCTGTAGTTACGGACATTCCGGTTTTGGCGGTAACTTTTCCGTCCGTTTGCTTAAAGTAGGTATAGGGGTGAACCGGATCAGGACCGATACCATGGAAAAGGGGACAGTCCCCATTTGTGCGGAGCACCCGAAGGGCCGTTCCGGCAAATGGGGACTGTCCCCTTTTCCGACCAGGATCAATACCATGAGCGACGAGCGCCAGTGTCCACAGTGCGGAGCCGCCTTGCCGGCCCAGTCTCCACAAGGGCTCTGTCCGGGCTGCCTTCTGAAATGGGGGTTGGAGAGCCAGACCGGGGGCGCGGAAGGCGGAAGCCAGCCCGCGGCGGCCGATCGCCCACCGCCCACGCCGGAGGAAATAGCGGCCTATTTCCCCGACCTGGAGATTTTGGAACTTGTCGGCCGGGGCGGCATGGGCGTGGTCTACAAGGCCCGGCAAAAGCGGCTCGACCGGCTGGTGGCGCTCAAAATCCTCGCGCCGAAGATCGGCCAGGACCCGGCCTTTGCCGAGCGATTTGCCCGCGAGGCTCGGGCAATGGCCATGCTCAGCCATCCGCATATCGTCGCCGTCCACGATTTCGGGCAAACTCCCCTCGCCCCGTCGGGGAGAGGGGCCGGGGGTGAGGGCTCTCTCTACTACTTCCTCATGGAGTTCGTTGACGGGGTGAATCTGCGGCGGCTGCTCGACACGGGCAAGCTCGCGCCCGAGGAAGCATTGGCCATCGTTCCGCAAATCTGCGAGGCGCTGCAATACGCCCACGATCATGGCGTGGTCCACCGCGACATCAAGCCGGAGAACGTGCTGCTGGACAAGGAAGGCCGGGTCAAGATCGCCGACTTCGGCATCGCGAAGCTGGTCGGCAAGGAGGCGAAAGACCTGACGCTGACCGGCGCTGGCCAAATCATGGGCACGCCGCAGTACATGGCCCCCGAGCAGATCGAGCATCCACTCCAGGTCGATCATCGCGCCGACATTTATTCCTTGGGCGTAGTCTTCTACCAGATGCTCACCGGCGAGCTTCCCATCGGCCGCTTCGCCCCGCCCTCAAAGAAAGTGCAGATCGACGTGCGGCTCGATGAAGTCGTTCTTCGCGCATTGGAAAAGGAGCCCGAGCACCGCTATCAGCAGGCGAGCGAAATCAAAACGCGGGTTGAGACTATTGCAACGACACCGTGGGTGGGAGGTACTGCCACGCCGATGATTTCTGTCACCAATCAGACGGATCGCATTATTAGAGTGGGCTTGCTCTCCGTGTGGTTTGCGATTCTTGCCGGTTTGGCAATTATGTTTTTCCGGGAAGGGAGCGTTGGCGCCGGTTCCGTTTATTTGTTGTTCCTGGTCGCCAGTTTCGGTGGCCTGCTGGGCACTCTCTGGTATCGTGGTGGCCTTCAGTCAATAGGATCCGCTTTGCGAACTGAAGGTGCAATTGCGGGCAACACATCCTCCCGTCCGGAGACAATCGCGTCCACGCCAGTAATCGCGCCCAAGAATACGTCTGGCGTGGCCGAGTTGAAAGAAGTCCTCTTTGGAACTGCCGCCCGGATAGTGTTAACGGTGATCTTTCTTCTCGGTGTAGCAACAAGCGTTTTTGGCAATGGCAGCCGGGATACTGCTGTCATGGCCGTCATTTGTCTTGGCGTAGGTTTTATTGGACTCGCATGGGCATACGGTGATGTACGCGCTGCGCGTTCCCGTGCCGCTCAATCCACTAAAGCCTCGTCGCCGGGTGCCACTGGCTCCACCGGTGTATCGTCATCGGATGATGCCTCGGTCGAGTGGGCCGGAAGACAGGTCAATGCGCCGGCAACCGGGCTGCTCATTACTGGGTTGTTCAACTGGCTCGTGGTGATACCCGTGGTGATATGGGTCCTGATACCTATGGTGGCGGTCCTCACCGCTCACAATAATCCGGGTGCCCTGCTCGTCGTCGTACCGCTCTCCCTCATGGCACTAAGCAGCTTGATGATTTTCGCCGCCTTAAAGATGAAGCGGCTGCAAACCTACTGGTTGGCTGTCGCCGCCGGCATCCTGGCAATCATCATTTCGCCCGGCAATGTGATTGGCCTACCCATCGGCATCTGGGCGCTGGTGGTCTTGAGCCAGCGCGACGTGCGGATGGCGTTCGCAGGCAACGGTCATATTAAAAATGGTCGAACGTCGGCATCTGCTGACGGCAAAGACAAGACAATCGGAATCACGGCCCTTGTGTTATGTCTCTCGGGAATTCCGCTTGCCTTATTGCTTGCCGCGGTTGCCGGAAGGAACTGGTCTGTATGGACATTCTTAGTGCTAATGTTCTCGATCATAATGGCCGCTCTTCTCTGCGGACTTTTCGGATGGAGATCGGCGGCGGGAAAAGTCGCCATTATCATCTCAAGCCTCTGCCTGCTTGCTGCCGTGGCGTTTCTGGGCGTCGTATTATATTACGAGTTGCCGAAGATACATCGCGATTTCGGCGGTTGGCCATCCATCGAGCGGCTTTCGCCTCGCAGAACTGCCCTGAAATGGGGTACGTCGATATTGCGAAGCATCCCGGTGGCCCGTGGATCGCCAAGCTGCCGCAAGGGGAAATCGAACTGGTGGCTATTTCACGCCATCCATCCAAAGGCGAGCCGTGGTGGCGGCCCGACGGCTCGCCATTTACCGGAAAAGTGATTGAAAACACCAGCGAGAAGGACTTTCCGAACCGGCACGGTTACGACTTCGTGATCCGTCCGCACGGCCTCGAACACGCCTCGCTGCCCGTCTGGAAGCTCGTAGGAGGGGGCCGCGATGCAACCGGCGGGCCTGCAATGCCGGACTATGGCGAACTGACGAAAGACTACTATGTGCAATGCCTTTCTTTCCCACAGTCGGTACGATCGGCAACATTGCCGTCAGTTCGGGGTGGCGATCGGAGCGTGGAAGACTCTCAGCTCATGCGACCGAAACGGCATTTCGAGCCATCCGCCAGATTTGGCAAGCGGCTCGTGGTTCCCAAAGCCGGTGGAAACGGCAGATGGGAACGTGGTCGTGAACGTCGCCTATTCGATAACCGATCAACAGGTGCGGCTCACGGTGATCGACGTAAACGGCAAGGAACATACCAAGGCATGGGGAAGCGGCGTTTCGCAACTCAAGGAATACCGGCAGGTGATGGCCACCTTCCGCGGTCTGATCAGTTAGAGCAAGATCAAGGAGTTCCGTTTCCAAGCCCGGCCATACCACTGGGTCGAGTTTCGCAATGTGGCATTGCGACCGCAGGAGCCGAGCACTGACGGAGCCAGTGGCACGCCAGCGCCGATTCCGGCAGAGAAGCCCGCCGCCGCGGCCGACGCTGAGGCGCCAGGCTCGAACGGGCAGATCGCAAACGGCTTGTCGGCACCTGGAAAATTGTGGACTTGGACCCGATCAGGTTTTTCAAGAACTTGGGGGTTCCGGTCGATGGCAAGCGGGAGACCGGCGTGCCCATGACGCGAGAGGAAGCGCTGGCGACCGCCAATCGCCAGCCAATCGTCATCACGGAACGCTTCCTTGAGCCGCGAGTGGAATATACGCTCGACCCGACGAAGAATCCCAAGACGATCGACCTGCTCTACGAAGGCAAGACGATGATAGTGGGGATTTACGATTTGCAAGGCGACCGCTTGCGGATTCGAGCGGATTCGCCGCCGAACCGGCCGAAATCCTTCGAGCGGGCCGGTGATGACGACTCATCCGTGCTTGAGGTCCTGAAACGTGTGGCCAAGACCCCGCCGCCACAAGGTCCGGTGTTGATTTACGAAGTCGATCCGGCTTCTAGCCCGACTGACCTCTCCACTGCCGAAACGGATAAGCTGCTGAAAGCGATTGACCGACGACTCAACGCCGGGCTAGAGAAGCTTGCCCAGGTTCGGAAATTGGACGACGGCCGGATTGAAGTTGCACTGATGCGCGACAATGACAAAGACCGGCAGCGGGTCGAGCGGCTGTTGGCCAAGCCCGGCACGCTGGAGTTCCGCATCCTGGCCAATGAGCGAGACAACAAGGAATTGATCGAGCAGGCCCGGAAAGAGCCATCCAAGGCGGGAGTGCTCGATGCTTCCGGCAAGCGATTGGCCTGGTGGGTGCCGGTCAAAGAGGGCGAAGAGAAGAGTTTTGCCGGCAGCCCGGATATTGTGCGGCGCACCAAGAACACGGATCACCGCGAGGTCATGGAGATTCTCGTCGTCGCCGACCCGTACAACGTGACCGGCGCGTATCTGACAAAGGCCGCAGTCGTTGCCGACCAGCGAGGCAAGCCCTGCATCGAATTTACGTTCAACGAGAATGGCGGGCAACTCTTCGCCGAGCTGACTGGCGACCATCTGCCCGACGCGAAGACCGGGTTCCACTACAGGCTGGGCATTATTCTTGATGGCGAACTCTGGTCCGCGCCCTTGATCCACAGCGTCATCCACAACAAAGGGCAGATCAGCGGCTCCTTCACCGACGAGCAGGCATCCGAAATCGCCGATGGCTTAAATGCCGGAAGTCTGCCCGCCCGCCTTCGCTTGGTGCAGAAGCCAAAGTGAACACCTCCGCCGCCAGGCACGTGAACCCGTGCGACGTGAGACAAGTCAGCAATTGACCGTTAATTGACGCAGACGTAGGCCCGGCCGCGCTGCCCTTGACAGAGGGACGCGGGTGCCAGATCCCAACCCAAGCCGGCCGAACCCGATCGGGGCAGATTCGGCGCCCCGAAAAAGGAACGATAAACGGCACGATTTGCCCGCCCAAACGCGGGTGGGTTGCCTGAAGTCCTGGTGGGCTCGACCTTGGGCGTCCCAAATGTTTAACTATCGAGACACACAGCCGGTTTTCGATTGGTCGGCGGTGCAGGCCCGTCGGCACACTTAGCCACGGACAAATTGACGTATTTCTTCTGAAACACATTTGCGGATATTATCGAGTTATATTCCCAAGATTCTGTCGCCTAGGTGGCAGGGACCACACATGATTCCGATTTCATAACGTATCCTGACACCTGGTACGGACCCACTAGATTGAGGAGCATGATAGTGATTGTCAACTCTTGGAGGCACGCGGCAATGCAATTCACAAAGACTCTTCTCGTTTCCAGCCTGTTCCTGTGGATTTCCACATTAGAAGCGTTTGACGGGACATCCACTCCCCGACCGGAGCAATTGAAGTCGGCTGCCTGGTGGCGGGAACAGGCCGTTCGTTACACCGATGAGATCGCCGATGCGGACGCTCGGGGGCGGGCGCATTACGCCCTGGCCTATTCCCTTGCCGGGGGTGGCGACCTCGACGCGGCGCGGGCGTCGGCAGGGAAGATCAATAACCCGCAATTGCGAGTCTACGCTCATTGTTTCGTGGCGAAGACTTACAAACAGAAGGGCGACGACAACGCCTGCCTGTCGGAGCTTCAAGAGGCCAGAAAGGTGGCACTGGAATGGGCAAACATCTCTGGTGATTCGGCGGTGATCCATGCTTACGTCGATATGGGATACCTGGCGGAGGCGGTTGCGTTCGCGACGGAAATCCCCGCCGACTCCCCCAATCGCACTTACAGCCTGCAGAATACGGCTGCGGCGCTTGCCGAGAAGGGCCACCTGGACATGGCGCTCGACCTGGTCGAGCACCGTATCCCACCTATTGGCAGGGAGGGGGCCTTGTCACAAATGGCCAACGCCTGCGCTGGAAAATTGCGGCTCCAAGACGTTGAGAAACTTACGGCGCAGATGACGAACGTCGAGTTCCAGAATCGCGCCTACGTCCATTTGGTGGAGGCACTCGTTCAGGCCGATCGTCTGGCGGAGGCAGCCTCGTTCGCAGACCGCATTTCCGATCCGGCGCGCAAGAGGCCGCGCAAGCGCGAATCGCGGCCAAGGCGGCAAAGAATGACAGCGCTGAGGCCCTCCGGTCGCGCGTTGAGAAGGCGACGACGCGCGACGAAAAGCTGGCGATCTACGACGTGCTCTTCACCAAGTTGGTCGACGCCGGAGATGTCGCTGCCGCCGAGGCGGTCATCGAGTCGATGGTAAAGACCATCAAAGCGTCCCCTCGCAAACCTAGCCCGTCGAAGTTCGGCAAGTTTAACGATGCCGTGGCCGTTGTCACGGCGCAAGCAAAGTATCTTCAGACTGCCAAGGCTCTCGCGCAGAAAGGTGATCGGAAGGGCAGTCTCTTGCGGGTCGCCCGGGCCAGAAAGGCCATCACCGATCTCCCCAACGAGGCCGGCCTGGGCAAGTTCCTGCTTGTTGCCGGGCTCGTGCGGTCCGAGATCGAGATTGGCGACCTAAGCGGCGCCCGGAGCACGTTGGGCCAACTGAAGACCGACTTTAGCCGTTCGACTGCCGCAGCCGCTGTCGCCGTCGCTCTGATCAAGTCGGGCGACGTGAAATCGGGCTTGCAGGTCGCCGAGATGATTACCGCTCCCATTGGCAGGGGCGAGGCAATGGGAAACGTAGCATCGGCGCTGCTCCACGCCAAGGAATTGCGGGCGACAAAGGAATTGCTGCGAAAGCTCGGCGACGCTAGTGACGATGCCAGAGCATTCAGGGCTGCCGGCGCAACCATGATGGAGTTGGGCCTGGGCGCGGAACTGCATCAATGGGTCGGCGAAATGACCTCCAACGTCGCACGCGCATACCTATGCCTGGGGGCCGCGGACGCAAAGACTCGGCGGCCATAGCGAGGGTGGACTGGCAACCACGGTTTGCTCCACCGAACCCCGCAAGCAACGCCGTATGGTCAACCGCGCCGTCGGCGCCTTGCGTCCCTGGAAGGCACCCCAGCCGTGAACGACTGCGCCGACCTGCGAATCTTTCTCTGCACCACGCCCACAGATATGCATTACAGTTTCGATCGCCTCATGGGGCGTGTGCGGGAGGTCTTTGACCAGGACCCGTTGTCGGGCCATCTGTTTCTCTTCCTCAATCGCACGCGCGATCACCTCAAGGTCCTCTTTTGGGACCAGGACGGTTTCTGCATCTGGTACAAAAAGCTGGAAACAGAAGACACCCAAATCTTCGGCTTTGCAGAAATCGGACGACCACGCTCTTCGCCGCGATCGACATGGCCGAGGGCCAGCTGATCGGAACGTGCATGGCGAAACACCGGCGCCAGGAGTGGATCAAATTCTTGTGGCGGATCGACGAGGAAACGCCGTCGGACTTGGCCCTGCACGTCATCGTAGACAACTACGCGACGCATCAGCATCCGCGCGTGAGGTCGTGGCTGAAACGGCATCCTCGGTTCCACCTGCATTTCACTCCGACGAGTAGTTCGTGGCTGAACATGATCGAATGTTGGTTTCGGGAAATCACGCCGAAGCGATTGCGTCGCGGCACGTTCCGCAACGTTTCCGAATTGATTGAAGCCATCCAATCGTGCATCGACGCCCACAACGCGAACCCTCGCCCGTTTACCTGGACCGCCAAGGCGGATGAAATACGCGCCAAAATCGAACGTGCCCGCAACGTCCTTCATAAAACCCCAACAGCGTGAATCACTACACTAGCAGCCGAGGGCACGGCGGCTTGCGGCGTCATCAAAGCCATCCCCTCTTCCCTGCTCCCGGTCATTTTCGCCAACGCGAGGCCAATGTAAACCTCCGGTGAACCCGGAGCCAACGGCAACGGCGCGTCTGTTTACGGTTTTGAAGTCCGTTGGTCCGGCAAGTGAGCGTCCACTCGGCGTCAATCATTTTGAGCGTAGCGAAGAATCCGGGCTGAGACACGGTTTCAGAAGAGATTCTCCGCTACGCTCAGAATGAGGGTGTTTTCCCGCCCCGTGAAAGGTCACGTCCGGCACACGCCGTCGCCGTGGGCTCCGAGCTAAACGAAGCAGTACAGGCCGGTTCTCGCAACTCATTGCTGCGAATAGCCTTACGGCTCATCCTCTCCGCCGCGGATAATTTTCGCATGTATAATCGCGGACTAACGACAATAGATAGTAGGAGGAGCCTTGTCGTGAGCGAGTCCGCATTGAGCGATGAATTCCTGGCCTTGATCTCGCCTTGTCAGAGCAGGCTCTTCGGCTACCTCTATTCGATGCTGCACAACCTCGACGACACGGAGGACGTGTTGCAGCAGGCCGTGTTGGCAATGTGGCGGAGCTTCGACAAGTACGACCGCGGCCGGAGCTTCCTCCCCTGGGCAATGCAGTTCGCCAAGCTCACCGCCCTGAACCACGTCCGCGCCAAACGGCGCGGCCGGATCGTGTTCAACGAGGAACTGGTGCTGCTGATGGCCGAGAGCGGCGCCGCCGCCGGTGACGACGCCGACTCCCTGGCCGGCTATCAGGACTCGCTGCTCCGCTGCATGGATCGGCTTTCGTCCGGCGACCGCGGCCTGATCCAGCTTTGCTACTTCGAGAGGTGCAGCGTCACGGCCGTGGCCGAGCGGCTCGGCCGCGCCCGCAGAGCGTCTGCAATTCGCTGCGGCGCATCCGCGGGCTGCTGTTCGACTGCATCGAAGAATCGACCGGCGGGGAGGACGACGCATGAAATCCTCCTCCGTACCCGAACGCATCCGCTATTTGGTCGACGTCTATTGCACCGACAACATCGGCGCGGATGAGTTCAGCGAACTGGCGTCCGTCCTGGAAGGCGACGAACGGGCACGGCGCTTCTTCGCCGCCTACTGCCGCATGCACGCCGGCCTGCTCTTCGCCGCGCGGGCGGAGCAGGCCCTGCGCGCGGCGCAAGACTCGGCCGATCCGCGGCCGGCGGTCGCGGCCCCCGCCTTCACCCCGCTGACGAACGCCTGGCAGGGCACGGTCTCCTACTTCTCGCAGGTCGGCCCGCTGTCGTATCTGCTGGCCGTGGCGATTACCTGCGTAATGTTGCTGGCCGGTTGGGCCTACAAGATCTCCCATTACCAGCAACTGACAACGACCACCCAGGAATCCGGCTTCCAGGGACCTGATCTGGTCTTCGTCGGCCAAGTCACCGGCATGAAGGATTGCCGCTGGTCCGATTCCCGGACGCAGACTTATCTAGGCGCGTCGGTTCCGCTCGGCCGCCAGTACGCTCTCTCCGCCGGGCTGATGGAAATCACTTACCGTTCCGGAGCGAGGGTAATCCTGGAAGGCCCCTGTATGTACGAGGTCGAGTCGGAGGCCGGCGGCTATCTCGCCCTGGGAAAACTTACGGCACGGGTGGAGAAGAGGTCAGAGGTCAGAGGCCAGAACCCAAGACCTAAGACCAAAGACCTAAGACCCCAATCTGAAATCTCCAAATCTCCAAATCTCCAAATCTCCAACTTCACCGTCCGCACTCCCACGGCCGTCGTCGCCGATCTGGGCACCGAGTTCGGCGTGCAGGTCGCCCCAGACGGCAATACCGTCTCGCACGTCTTCCGCGGCTTGGTTGAACTGTGCGGCAGTTGGAGAAAATCGCCGGGAAAAGGGCCCGGCGATTCAACTGGCCGCCGGCGAATCGGCGCGAGTCACAAAAAGTGCGAACACCGAAGAACCGAAAATCGCCAAAATAGCCGCCACCGAAACCCCGCCCAATTTTGTTCGCCAACTGGCCGCTCCGCCCGACACTCGCGCGGAGGACGCCTACATGCGGGCGGTGCTGGCCGACAAACCCTTGGGCTACTGGCCGCTCGACGAGCCGGCCTACGCGCGAAGATTTCTCGATCGCTCGGGCAACGGCTTCCACGGCACGGCCATGGGCACTGTAAATGCCGGCCAAGATGGTCCGCTGCCGGGCCGGTCGCGGTCCGTCGAACTGGACGGCCGCGGCTACATCGACGTCGGCCGCCAGGACCGCTTCGCATTGGCAAATGGATTCACCGTCGAGGCTTGGGCGCTGATCGAAGGCCCGACCGATCCAGAGCGGGCGAATCATCTCCGCTGCCAGTTGTGACGGCCCCGCCCAGAAATCCGGCTGGGGATTCGGGTACATCACCAGGCCGCATCCGCAAGCCAACAAAATGCAACCATTCTATTACTTTACCTGCTATAATGTGGCGAGCCAGTGGAGCGTGGAGGCTCCGACGACGCGATGGGCGCATCTCGCCTACGTCTTCGATTCGGATAACGCCGGACGGTTATACGTGAACGGCGCGCTGCGGGCGACGTATCCGGCCGGTCAGGCGGCCAACACAGGCCCGACTTGGGTGGCCATCGGTTGGGGCGCCAACAGCTACGGCGAGTACTGGCACGGCCGGCTCGCGCATGTCGCCGTCTATCCCGCCGTATTGAGCCAACGCCATATCCGGAACCATTTCTCTCCGTCCACGGGACGGAAACCGAAAGCAAAGGACACCAAACAGGCGAATCAGTGAAATCAAGCACGCCGCCGAATGGAAAGGAGCCGCAGCCTATGAAGCAATGATCGCCGGAGACAGAGAGATGCGATTAGGGCAATCGTCCGATCGACAGAGGCGTTTTGTATTCCCTTTTTTCAAGAAACCTTTTTTTGGAGACTGATCCCATGTTCAAGAACTTTTCAAAAGTCGTTCTCGTTGTCGCGGCAATTGCGGTTCTCGGCCTCGCTGCCAACGTCCAAGCCGAGATGACGCACGTCTACGACTTTGAGGACCTAACCCTCGGCGACAACCTCATCGGCCAAGACAACTGGACATTGGTGGGCGCTACTACTGACTTCACCACCATCGGCTCCGGCGCCTTGGGTTGGACGGGCCAGTACGCGGAGAGTGCCGCCGGCGCCACCGGTTACGATACCCAAGCGGGGCGAGCCAACAACAGCAATTGGACCTATGCCATACCCGCCAACACGGACTTCGATGTTTCCGCCGTCGTCTATGCCCAAAGTGCTTCTAGCAACCTGGCCCTTGTGGGGTTTTATCACTATGGAGATGGTGCTTACAGCGGATTGCTGTTCGGGCTGAATGCAGGCGTTGTCAAATGGTACAACAACTCTACCGCCACGGTCGCCACGTTGACCAGCGCGAACGTCCAATACCTGGTCGGCGTCCACGTAACGGCGCAAAGCGGCGGGGTATATTCGGGGCAGGCATATTACCAGGACCTAACGACCCCGGGCTCAAAGACGGACATCGGTGCGGCGTTCAACTTGGCCTCGGATCCCACGACCTGGGACGCATTGCATTGTCGCCTCGCTTCCAGGGCTGGCGCCACGGTTGCTTCAAAAGCGGACAATCTTACCCTCGTCGACGCCGAGGTGCCCGAGCCGTCCACGCTGGCCCTGCTGGCCGCCGGTCTGATTGGCTTGTTGGCTTATGCCTGGCGGAAGCGCAAATAACAGGAGTGTTGGAGTCTTCGTTGGGGTGGCAGTTTAACTGCCACCCCAACACCTGAAATGTTGGAGGGTGGATGGCGGATGTACCGGCCGGTGCATCCGCCGTCCAATATCCGATTAACGGGGTTGCGCCGTCAACAGCGGCCGGAATCCGGCTTGGCGGAAATGAGTATCGGTGGTGAAGCGCGTCCATGATGTGTTCCCGTCCCATGACTACGAAACTTGCGCAATCGACAAGTCCCCACGACTTGTCGTCGGAGCGGTGGTACAGGCTGAGTGCTTGTTGGAAAAGCTCCTCGCCCACGCGGATGAGACGGCAGTTGGGCGAGGCCAAGAACCTCGCGATCACATCAGGGAACCGCTGCCGGACTTTGACCCGCGCCAAACCATTGCCGGTTTCCGCGATCACCCAGTCGGTCGTCACGAAAGGACGACCTGCCGAGCCGAGACGGCCGTACTCATCGACTGCCCGAGTATGCCACTGGTCATCGCTGTCCAGCGACGCAATCCAGCCGCTGGTGTCCAGAAACACCGCGTCATTGCCGGTCATCGCTCACCTTCGGGTGGCCGTAGAGATAGTGATCTATGTTTTCGGCCAAATCTGGAATTCCGCTCGGCATGGCCAGTTCGTAAATTCGATAAAAAGGGTCGTCCGCAATGGGTGGTTTTTTCGGTTCGACGGGCGCGACCTCGACGGGCGTGCCTTCGGGAAGGCGGACACCGCCGTCCAATACCGCCACGCCGTTTTCGATGCGGCCTCGATAGGTCATGATTCCGCTCCCTTGAGATTGCCGGACAACTACAAAATTATACTCCTCAACGCCGCGGCCCGCAAGCCGTCATAAAGGAATATGCCATGAAACTCAGTCAATCATTCGGTACCGGTGAAAAAAGTCGAGCGTCAATCTCCAAATCTCCAAATCTCCAAATCTCCAAATCTCCAAATGCGCGGCATTCACGCTCGTGGAATTGCTGGTCGTGATTACGATCATCGGCATCCTGATCGCGCTGTTGCTGCCGGCGGTGCAGGCGGCCCGGGAAGCGGCCCGGCGGTTGCAGTGCCAGAACAACCTGAAACAGGTCTGTCTGGCCCTGAACAACTACCACTCGCTGTACAATTGCTTCCCGGCGGCCGAAGCGGTGTCCGTCCCGCAGCAGTGCGTGTACGCGGGCCTCAGCGATTGCCGCGGCGCGCCGCTGTTCATCGTACTCCTGAACTTCATCGAAGCGAATAATCTGGACGCCCTCTACGATTACCAAGCCTTGCCGTCCGGCGTCGTAGTCGGCTGGAACCGCTGGCGGACCGATCATCCCGAATTGGCCTCCGGCCGGATGCCGTTCTATCAATGCCCCAGCGATCCCCGCGTAAACGAGTATCCCGACATGCGCAGCTATTTCGGCGTGGCGGGCGGAATGCCGCCGACCCCGCCTGAACAGCAGATCGTGAACATCCGCGGCGGCGTCTATCTCGACGGACTTTTCGAGATGAACCGCTGGCGGCGCTTCGCCGACATCACCGACGGGTCGTCCTCCAGTTTCGCCATCGGAGAGAGCAACCACAACAGCCGCTACGGCAGACCGGAACACTACGACACCAATGAAGGCGGACCGGTGACTTGGGTCTGGGCCGGGGCCTGCGCCGCAAACAGCGCGCGAAACAATTGCGACGAGAACCTTATGTACGACGGCCGGGAAATCCGCCCCACCCTCTTCGCCATCAACAGTGTCCAGCCCTTGACCGGAAACAACGAGAACGACTTTCCCTTCGGCAGCTTCCACAGCGGCGGGGCGCATTTCGCCTTCGCCGACGGGCACGTCAGCTTCATCAACGACACCATCGACCTGTACGTCTATCATTCTCTGGGCTCCATCGCCGGCGGCGAAACCGTCTCGGGCGTGCATTATTGATCGGGGCCGGGTATAATATCCGGGAAGGGACCAATTTCCGGCCAGCCGGCGAACGGCTGCACCTTGACCCGACCGAAAAGCGATGCACGCAAAATGAAACCATTCATGTCGAGACGGATGTTTCTCACCACGGCGTTCCTCTTGGCCTTCGTCTGGCAAGGCATCGAGACCGCCCGGGCAGCCAACGACGATTCACCTTCGTTCACCGCTCCCACGACCGACGCGGAATTGGCCGACCGCGTAGAGACGCTGCGGAAGCATTACGCGCCGTTTTTGCGCTCGCTGCCCCCGCCGCTCCGGCGGGGCGAGCGGACGCCGTTGCCCAAGGAATGGAAATTTACCTTTGAGGCCAAAGAAACGCCGAAGACCGAGGGCATTCCGCCCGCCCCTTCCTGGCACGCGGCCGATTTCGACGATTCGCGGTGGGAAACGACAACCGTGCCGGAATGGCGCTACCGCGTGCGGCAGTCCGATTCGGCCGTCGATCCCGAACGAAAAGACGTTTGGAAAGCCCAGGGGACTAAGACCGCCGACACCATCTGCTGGTATCGCACCACCTTTCCGGCGGAACACCCCGCTCCCGGACAACGGCTGTGGCTCTGCTTCGACGGCGTGGACTGGGAGGCGCAAGTCTTCCTGAACGGCGAGTTGCTCGGCGCGCACCGCGTCTATTATGAACCGTTCCGCTTCGACGTGACCGATAAAATCCGGCCCTCGAATTCATTGGCCGTGCGGGTCATCGCCGGCCGTTCCTACGGCGAACCGATGACCTACTGGGCCTTGTTTCCCGACATCCGCGCCGCGG
This sequence comes from uncultured Planctomycetota bacterium, assembly GCA_963733145.1. Classification (GTDB taxonomy): domain Bacteria; phylum Planctomycetota; class Planctomycetia; order Pirellulales; family Thermoguttaceae; genus JAHIKV01. Next base: position 572,865 of record CAVTCJ010000005.1, read on the forward strand.
AGCAGAGGTACACTCCGGACAGGTCGCGCTCGATTCGCGGCAACCTGCCTCTGCACTATTCCGGCGGATGTGGTTTCGGCATCTTCGGCGACGTGTACCTGGAACGTAGCGGAGCAATCTCGGTCAGCGACATCTTCGTGCGGAACGACCTCTCCGACGGCAACGCCCGGGTGAAGGTGGAACTGAACAGCGACGGCGCGCGTTCCACCAAGTTGCTGGTCGAGGTCTTGCCGGAAAACTTTGAGGGGCCTTCGTTTCGAGCCGAGGAAACTATCGCCTTATCGGAAGGAGTCAACTCGCAATCATTGGTCGTTCCGATGCCGGACGCCCGCGTTTGGTCGCCGGAGACGCCGAATCTGTATCGCTGCCGGGTGACGATTGCCGGCCAAGACGCCCGGGACGTGCTCTTCGGCTGCCGCAGCTTTTCGCTCGTCAATCGGGGCCGGCCGGACAAGTCTCGCCCCGCCGCCGCCGGCGATCCCAGCCGGCTGCCCAACGGGATGCTGCTGTTGAACGGGCGGCCGATTTATCTCCGCGGCACGAACGTCCAGGGGCTCAACGCCTATGCATATTGGGGGCAAACCGACCAATTGCAGCACGCCTTGCTGATGCTGAAGGCCGCCAACTTCAACGCCGTCCGCTCCTGCCAGCACGTAGAATTGCCACAGGTCCGCGAGTGGCTGGACCGCCTGGGCATCATGTCCGAACAAGACCAGGGCGGCGGTTATCTCGGCAGCATCGACACCGGCGTCCGCCGCGAACCGCACGTCCACACCGGCACGGTGCTGGCGCGGGTCTGCTACAACAATCCGGGCGTAGTGCTCCTGTCCTTCGGCAACGAGCATCAATTCGACGTCGAACCGATCATCCGCGCCGCGTTGGCCGTCGATCCGCAACGCATTATCGTGCCCGTCAGCGGCCGCTTCTCGCACACGCGGGCGCCTCTTGTGCTGCCCGACGACCTGTGGCCCAATGTGATCGACGACGGCCATCCGTATTCCGGCTGGTACGGGAGATTGAAGCCGCAAACGTGGCTTTATGAACGATCCTGGAAGCTGCCCCGCATGGTGACGCTCGGCGAGTTCGGCGCCGAGGCGCTCGACGCCTACGAGACCATGCGCGACCACTATCCGCCGCAATTCAGCCCGCCGCCGCCGGATGCGGACACGCTCTGGGCCGCCTCGCAGGTCGAAACGGGCGGCATGAAGCAAATCGCCGGACTCGGCCGCAAACCGGCCAACCTCCGCGAATACATCGAAGCCAGCCAGAACTACCAGGAAGCCCTGCTGGCCGACAAGGTGATCGGCATGAGGCTCTCGCCGCACTCGGTCGCCGGGTATTTTCAGTTCCATTTTATGGACGTGATTCCGGCCTTCTGGCCGAAGGCCATCGTCAGCCACGATCATCGCCCGAAGAAGGCCTACTTCCAAATGGCGCAGATCAATCAACCCGTCGTCCCTCTGCCGCAACTCTCCGGCGCGAAACCCGATGCGATGCAGCTCTGGGTCGCCAACGATCTGGAGCGGCGATTGAACCGCTGCAAGCTGGAATGGAACGTCGCCGTCGACGGCCGGTCCGTGCTGCACGACAGCGCCGCACTTGACGTGCCGCCGCTCGGCGCGGCATCGGGACCGGACATCGACCTGCGACCGATTACCGCCAAGGTCCCCGCCTTCGACGTGACGTTGACGTTGCGCGACGACGCCGGTCGGGTCGTCAGCCGCTATTGCCGTCGAGTCCGTTGCGTGCCCGACGAACTGCTGAAGCCGAAAACGGGCGAAACGAAAGCCGATCCGTTCAGCAAGACAAAAAAATGACCCGCAGGGAGAATGCCATGAGTCATCGTTTCTTTCCCACTTCTTGCACGTTGCGGCTGTCCATATACGACTCCCCTCTCCCTCAGGGAGAGGGGCAGGGGGCGAGGGCGGAGCGATTGTCAAGACAGCGAAGTTATTACTGGGCAAGCGTTTTGCTCTTCGCCGCCTGCCTCGTGTCGTGCCTTGGTTGCGGGCCGAATCGCCCGGCGACCGCCCCGGTCCACGGCCGGGTGACTTACAACGGCCGGCCGGTCGTCGCCGGCACGATCGTCTTTCAGCCCACGCATGGCCGGCCGGCCATGGGCGAAATCCAGCCCGACGGCTCATACAAGTTGACCACCTTCGACGCCGGCGACGGGGCCTTGTTGGGCAAGCATACGGTGACGATCGACGCCCGGCGGAACCCCAAGCCGCCGCCGATGGAAGGCACCGAGGCAGCGGGCCCCCCGCCGAAAGTCGAATGGCTCGTGCCGCAAGAGTATTCCAACCCCAATTCGTCTCCCTTGACAGCCGAAGTCAAATCCGGCAAGAATACGATCGATTTCAATTTGCCATGAGAACGCGTTTTGGAATGCGAAATTGGTCCCCTCTCCCTTCGGGAGAGGGTTAGGGTGAGGGCATAAATTGGCGTCATGCAGCGAAAGACCTCGAAGCAATGCGTTCCGCCCTCACCCCCAGCCCCTCTCCCAGAAGGAGAGGGGAGATTTTCCAAACACGTTCCGAGAATCCGGGGGTAAACCATGAACCAGCGGCGGCACTACGGCATCTTCCGGCTTGCCATTTTGATCGCGGCGGTTATGTTGGGAACAACATCCGCCGCCTGCGCTGCCGAACCGACTCAGCCCGATAAGCCCGCCAAAGCTTCGCCCCGCATCGGCCTCTATCTGCACGCCTGTTGGCCGTATCAATATCCGTTTGCCATCCGCACCTGGCGGCGGGCGGATTACGACGCCATGTTTCAATTGCTCGAGTTGATGGGCTACAACACGGTCATGCTCTGGCCCACGCTGGAGGCCGTTCCCGCGCCCATCTCGACGGCCGACCGCGCCACCCTCGGCGAGTATCGGACGATCATCGACGACGCCCGGCGCCGCGGCCTGGAAACCTGGCTGGCCCAGTGCGCGGCCCTGACCTGCAAGCCGGAAATCGCCTCCATCCCCTGGGCGCGGCGGAGCCTCTACGCCGGCCGGGCACAGCCGGTCCGGCTGGACGATCCCCGTCAGGCGGCGCCGTATTTCCGCCATCGGGCCGAAATGATGGCCATTCTCAACAACGCCGACGCTTATGTAACCATCGACGGCGATCCGGGCGGATACCAGGGCGCAAAGCCCGCCGATTTCCTCGAAATCTTCCTCCACGACCGCCGCACCATCGACCGCGTCGGAACGCATCCGCGGCGGCAAAAGCTCATCCCTTGGATCTGGTGCGGTTGGGGGACGAAGGGCGTATGGGTGGAGTCGATTGCGCCGTTCGTCGCGGCCAGTCTCGATGTGTTGAAAAAGGGAATGCCCGAGCCGTGGGAACTCCTCCCCGGCCGCAGCCGCGAAGGGCACGCCAACGGCCGCGTGAATTTGGAGTTGGCTCGGAAGGCCGGCCTGCTTCCCCACTCGACGCTGTTCCTCTATGAAGCGATCGAGTACGAGCCTTCGGTGCCGGCCGCCGTGCTGCAATTCGACGAGATCCGCGCCGCCATGAAGAAGGAACTCAGGCTGTCGGCCGGCGCGAGGCTGGTTCGGCAACGTTCAGACGCCGGTGATGGTGCTGCCGAACGTGTACTTTTTCGCCCGCGCCGCCCGCGACCCGAGCTACTTGGACCAGCCGGACGAGAAGGTGCTGGCCGATTTTGCCGCGTTTTTGGGCGGGCCGCCGGAATTATTGATCCCCGCCTGGTCGTGCCTGCGGCGGGGATTGAGCGAACTGCCCGAGGACTTGCCCGAGAGACTCCGCCGCGTCGAGTTGACCGGTCGGGCAGCCGCGTTTCTGCCCGGCGGGGCATCGCGCTACCTGGACATTCTGGCCCGGCAGGCCGATTCTCGCCTTCGGCTGTTGAAAGCCTGCCGCAGCGCCCCGAAAAACGAGGCGGAAACCGTCGCGGCCGTCGTCGCCGGCGCTTCCGCACTGGTCGATTGGTGGAAGACGCACCGCTACGTCCAAGGCGCCGATGGGGACGAGCCGTTCCGCTGGCGGTTCGTCAACCGCGGGCAGTATTCGCTGCTGCGGAAATGGTGCGCCGAACACGTATCCGATCCCCGTCGCACGGCGGAGTCGGCGGCCGAGGAACTCTCGCGCCGCGGGATTCTCCCCCTCCAGATCGCGCGGCAGCGGATGGGCGAGTTGCTCAGAGAAACGACAGCAAAATAGCCTTCCGTGATCCCGCAAGAAGATATCGTTGGGGTGGCAGTCAATGCCGTTTCTGAAAGTGTTTCGTTTTCGTTGCTAAGTCGTTGTTGTGACTAACGTTGGTGCGACAATTTGGCTCGGGAAACTGCCCCTGCATGAAAAAGCCGTTCCGGCGATGATAGGGGCTTACGAAGCGAAACCCTACCACGGAGGAACGGCAAATGGTGCGCGCAAGGAAGCGAGCCCGCCAGCGACGGCGGGCCAAGTCGCTGCTCGGGGCGATGCGGGAGTTTCTCACACCCGAGGTTTTCAAGCAAGTGCGAAATGCGGCGCGGCGGCGGAAACCGCCGCGCTGGGATCTGCACCCCCTGCTGTTGATCCTTCTGCTGACGACCTACTGCTCGGGCGACAGTTTGCCAGAAAAATTCGAGGCTGCCAGAGGATTTTATGTGGTTTGTTGTCCCAAAAGGAGACGCCCAGGAAAGTCCTTCGCGGGTTTCGGGAAAGCCGTTGCCAAACTTCCCATGCCCGTGCTGCGGGCATTGGCTGCTGGCATTCGCGGCCGTTGCCCGGTGATCTTCGGCGAAAAATGGAAAGTGGCGGGCTTTATTCCCTTGGGCTGCGACGGTACGCGGCAGAACTGCCCGCGCAGCCAGGAACTCGAACGACGCTTGGGCTCCGGCTGCAAGGAGGGCTCGTCGCCAATGATCTGGAACACGTCGCTTGTTCAGCTCACCTTGGGCATTCCCTTTTGTTGGCGTTTGGGCAACGGGAGCAAGCCCAGCGAGAGGAGCCACTTGATATTCATGCTGCGTTGGCTGCCGGCGGCGGCGTTGATCGTGGCCGACGCGGGTTATGTAGGCTACGAGGTTGTGGCAACGCTCATGACCAAGGCGGCTTTTCTCATCCGCATGTCCTCCAAAGCGACCTTTTACAGCGAAGCCAACGAGCCGTTGGAGGAATTCCGCGAGGGAATCGTCTACTACTGGCCGAAAAATCGGCAGAAAGAAGGCCAGCCGCCGCTTCGCGGGCGCTTGCTGCGGATTCACAGCGTCCACCACAAGATCGACGTGTGGCTGTTTACGAACGTGGAAGATCCCCGGCAATTGTCGTTGGAAACGGCAGCCACTTGCTATCGTTGGAGATGGGAAAACGAGGGATTTTTCCGGACCTACAAGCGGACTCTGAAAAAAGCCGTGCTGATTGGTCGAACGGTGGCCCAGGTGCATCGCGAGGCGGAAGCTTCCATGATTGCCACGCAATTGCTCCTTTGTCAGGGCGCGATGGCGATGCGCGCGGTGGCGAAGAACGGCCTTCCGGTGATGTGCAGCCCGCGTCGTGTGTTGCTGGAGGCGCGTCACGACATGTCCGCGCAAGGAACCCACGGAGCCCTTCGCCGAACGGATTACCAGGGCCGAACGCGAACAGCGCGTCCGCACCAGCGCCAAGGAAAAACGCGAATGGCCGCGTCGCAAGCCGCATACGGCACCCCATGCGCCCATTTTGCTGATGCTGACCGACGAACAAAAGCTCATAATCCATAAGCAGTTACAAGCAGCATGATCAACCGAACTGGAAACGGCATTGGGTGGCAGTTGCACTGCCACCCTTGTGGATGGCGACTCGGGGCGGCAGTACAACTGCCGCCCCAACCCGTCATTAACAGCAACAATTCAGCATTACTTACCAAAATCAGGCAAGCCAAGGGAAAAGCCAGACATTCGATTCAATTCTTGTCCTGTATGAGATTACCGCATATCCACCGCCGGATGGCATTCTATACCACCTATACGCAGCCCCCGTTCAACAACAAAACATTCGCGGCATGTAAAGTAAACCGCTGGAGGCGACGTAATACAATAGAACTTCAGTGGGAGTGCTTTTCGCGGCATTGGATCGACTGCCGGGGTGGCAGTTGAACGGCCACTCCAACGCGCAACTAAAACAACCAGGTGTTCGCCGTGGCATTGGATCGGGACACCGCCGTGCGGCTGTTGGTTTCCGGGCGAAGCACTTTGCTCGGATACATCTACTCCATCGTCCGCGATTGGGGTGTGGCCGACGACGTCTTTCAGGAAGTCTCGATTCTCCTGCTGAACAAATGCGAGGCGATCCGCGACGCCGGCCATTTTGGCGGCTGGATCCGGTCCGCCGCGCGGCTGGAGGCCCTGAACGCGCTGCGGAAGCGGGGTCGCAGCCCGCGCCCGATGGGCGACGCCATTCTCGACCTGCTCGACGCCGCCTGGAACGCCGCGGAGACGGACACGCCCTCCGACCAGTTGGAGTCGCTTCGGGCATGCATGAAGAAGTTGACCGATCGCGCCCGTCACATCCTCCGCCTCCGTTATTCGGAGGGGATTAAAGGGGCAGCCCTGGCCGAGGCCCTTCAGCAGCCGCCGAACACGGTTTACGTCGCCCTTTCGCGCATCCACCAGCGGCTCGCAAAGTGCATCGAGGAGCGGACGGAGGAAGAAAAACAGGAGTCGAAACAAATCGGCCGCCGCGGCGTCGAAGGCCCTGCCTTCGCGCCGGGCCGGTCCTCCATCCCAGGGGAGGGACGGCCATGAACGATTTCACCCTCCGCGACGCCCTGCTTGACGACGAGCAATTTTTCGCCCTGGCACTGCGCCACCTGGACGGCATCGCCGGGCCAGAGGAAGAGGCGGCTCTGATCGAGCTGCTTCGGGACAACCCGGACGATCGGCGGCGTTTCGTAACCCTCTGCCGCCAGATCGGGATGTTGCACGAATCGTGCTTGTCCGAAAACGGGGAAGAGGAGTGGAGCGGCAGTGATGAACTCGGAATTATGAGCGATGAATTGTTCGCCCCCAAGTCCGAACTTGATCCTTCATCCTTCGTCCTTCATCCTTCCGAGTCGCTGCCGCCGATTGTCGTCGCCCCGTCGCGATACGCATACAATACTGCGCCGCTCACCTCGTTCGGCGGCATCGTGCTCTCCTATGCCGTATCGGCGATGTTGGTGGGGCTGGCGCTGTTGGGGGCCTGGGCCTATCGGACTTCGCCCCATTATCGTTCACTGGCGATTTCGCCCAACGGGGCGTCCGTCAAGGACGGCACGGCGCCGCAACAGGTGTACGTCGGACGCGTCACCGGCATGAAGGATTGCCGCTGGGCCGATCCCGAAACAATTGCCTACCTCGGCTCGGCGGTCCCGCTCGGCCGCAAGTATGCCTTGTCCGCCGGGCTGATGGAGGTCACCTACGACACCGGCGCGAAGGTGATCCTCGAAGGACCTTGCGCGTACCAGGTCGAGTCCCGCGCGGGCGGCTATCTCGGGCTGGGAAAACTGACGGCGCGGGTGGGGGAGAGAGGAGAGGGGAGAGGGGAGAGGGCAGGCAGTTTAGCCGCCGCGCCCACGCGGCGTGAACCGTCGCAAGCGGCAAATCCCGATCCCCAAGCCCGAACCCCGAATCCCGAGCCCCGACAATCTCCCGCTCCACTCTCCACTCTCCACTCTCCACTCTTTTCCGTCCGCACTCCCACGGCGACCGTCTCCGATCTGGGCACGGAGTTCGGCGTCCAAGTGAGCGCGAACGGCGACACCACTTCGTTCGTCTTTCAAGGCAGGGTGGTGGTGCGAATCGAGGATCGGGGCTCGGAGAAACGCCCCGCGGCTGCGGTCGCGGCAGAAGGCGGCGGCCGCTCGATCCAGCTCAGCGCCGGCGAATCGGCGCGGGTGGAGCGCGGAACACAACCCCGCGAGTTGCGTTTGATCCCCGGCGCCAAAGCCGGCGCCGCGCCGAAGTTTGTCCGCCGCCTTTACGAGCCGCCGAAGCTCATCGACCTGTTGGACATCGTGGCCGGCGGCGACGGAACCGGCCACCGCCGCGAGACGCGGCGTAATCCGGCTAACGGCGAAATAGCTCCGACGTTTGTCGCCGGTTGGCGAAAGACGGCAACCCGCAAATATCTGCCGGTGCCCTGGAGCAATATGATCGACGGCGTGTTCATTCCAGACGGTAGCGACGAACCCGTCCAACTTGACTCCGCCCGACATACTTTCAGCATGTTTCCATACAATGCTCGGAAACGCCTGGGGAACCGTCTGGGCTCGCGGGCCGGAGGCGGTACATCCGCCCGGGAGACCGCCAACGGTATCACGAGGTCTGGATCCGCACGATGGGGCCGGCGACGATACATGCCGGAGCGGCGCGGCCTGCTCGCCATGTCGCCGAACGTCGGCCTAACGTTCGACCTCGCCGGTATTTGCAAAGCCCATCCCGAGGCAATCGGGCCGAGCCGGTTCCGCGCCGTGGCCGGATTGGCCCATCCCGAGGGCTTGGCCGACGTTTGGGTCTTCGTCGACGGCAACGTCAGAGTCGAACGCCGAGGAATACGGGAGCCAGACGGCCCGATCCGTTTGGACGTGCCGCTGGCCAAGGACGATCGGTTCCTCACGCTCGTAACGACCGACGGCGGCGACACCGTCAGGTGCGATCACGTCGTCTTCGGCGATCCCGTCTTGTGGCTCGACGTGAAACCAGCAGGGCAAGAACAGGAGGGCAAGCGATGAATGTTCCGTAATTTACCCTTAGTCCAGCGTCCACGCCGGGGAAAGCCGCGGGGAATTAAAGGCGCGGCGGAAAGCCGCCCCGGGAGAGAGGCAAAGAGAATACGAGCAAGGAAGAGAGGCAATTTTTGGCGTTTACAATCAGTCGTTCCTTTTCTCAGCTTTTGCAAAGGGTTCCAACCATGTATTCACGAATGATCTCTGCTCTTGTGGTTACCGCGGCACTGGCCATGCTTCTGCTGAACTTGGCCCCCGCGGCGCAAGCCGATACGCTTTACGTGACTCAGACAACTGGGGGCTTTAGCGGGGGGAAGTTTGTGCGTACGATTCGGTCACGGGCAACCCGTTGGCCGGCTTCACTCCGATCAGCTTCGCCCCTAAGTCATTAATTGCCGGCATTGCCGTTTCGCCCGATGGGAACACGCTGTACGCCTCGATTCAGGGGAGCGGCAGCGTCCAGACGTACAATGCCCACACCGGCGCGATCATCAACGCGGCTTTCGCCGCCCTCCCGACCTACAAAAACCTCAACGGAGCGACCGTAGATCCCGCGACCGGCGATATCTACTGGGCGACCACGAATGGCAACGGAGGGGTGACGAAGATTACGCCCGCGGGCGTAGTGAACGAGACGTGGGGCACCCCGCCGGCGAGCGCGGCCTACCCGGTCGGGCTCACGGTCTACAGCGGCAAGCTGTACCTCGGAACGGCCAGTAGCGGCGCAAACGCCATCGTTAGCTACCCGTTGCCCGGGGGCGGATTGCCTACTCAGGTGGTTTCCGGCTTCCGCGGCGATTGGCCGTCGTTCGACAGCGGCGGCAACTTGTACGCCTTCAAATCGAACGCCCCGGCCTATTGGCAGAAGTGGGACATCGCCGGCAACACCCACGCCAACTTCGGCAATATCCAGTTTGAAGGATACGGGCAAGAGTCGCAATACGACGCCACGAGCGGCCTGCTCTACGTGACTGGCGCACTGACCGGCCACACGAGCGCCGGCGTCTGGTCGATCGATCCTACGGCCGCCACGCCGACCTACACCCAGGTGGTGACCTTCACCGGAGGGTACACCTACGCGGCCAGCTTCGCGTTGGTCCCGGCGGTGCCCGAGCCTTCCACACTGGCGTTGCTGGGGATGGGTCTTGCGGGCCTGATCTGCTACGCTTGGCGGAAACGGAAGTGAGTGATCCCAACACTCTTCCACGAGAGAGGGAACGAACGGGTTAATTGATGGACTATTGACCGTTGGGGCGGCGACGGAATCGTCGCCCCAACGGGTAAACCCTTGCCAAGGAAGTTTAAGATGCGAACGTGCATTATCTTGACGTTGGCGGGCGTGTTGGTTATGGCCCTCGTCGCAACCTCACAGGCGGCGCCCCCCAACTTTTACCAGCTTGCGGTCTTCGGCGACCACCCGATCGTATACTACGAGTTCAACGAGATCGCCGGGCACGACGAGTCGCCCAGAACTTCGGCTCGGCGGGGACGCCGGCCGACGGGGCGTACGCCAACGTCCTTCTCGGGCAGCCCACCCCGTATCAGGCGTACAAAATGTTGACCTGTGGGGCCTACGACGGCAGTTCCCGGGTGACGATGCCCGCCGGCATTACGGGCATGAACGTCGGCACGGGCGACTTCAGCATCGAACTGTGGTACAACGCCCAGGGCGGCCCGATATTCAGCAACCGTTCGAGCGACCTATACGATTTTTCGATCATCAGCGACTATGGCGACGGTCTGCCCGGCACGATTTGGGTCCGCGATCACACGCCCGACAGCGAACTGATGAAGTCGGTCCGGGCGGCGGACGGCGAGTGGCACTATCTGGTGCTGACGCGCACCGCCGGGTACTACGACCTGTACATCGACGCGGTGAGGACCTATCTGGGGGCGAAAGAGTATATCACCGTGCCCCCCTATCAGGACATCCCGATCACGGACTTCAACGCCGCCCAATACGGCTTTGAAAAATTGACCGGCGCGAGCACCGACGACGCCGGCGGCATCTTCGGCTTCAGCGGGCTGATCGACGAGTTCGCTTTTTACGGCACGGCGCTGTCGCAAGCCCAAGTCGACGGGCATTACAGCGCCGCGGGCGGCGTGCCCCCGCCGCCGGTCCCCGAGCCGGGCACGCTGGTGTTACTGGCGACTGGCATGGTCGTGTTCGCCGGATATGTCCGGCGGAAGAAATTTATGATTTACGATTTATGATTTTTGACTTGGCGCTTGGTAGTCCGTACGGTGGCGGTGAGAATGGCCAGCAGCGATTGGCACTCGGCGATCAAATCGGACAACCGGGCCGGTTTCACAACGTTGGATTCAGCGATGAGCTCAAGCCAGTACATCGTTTCGTCGGCTTCGCGGACGGCGATCTCCAGCGTCGTGGCGAAGTGCCTTCGCGACGACGCCCGGAGCGCTTCCCGATAGTTTGCCCCGATCGATGTTCCCGACTTGAGGATTTGACGACCGATAACGTCCCCTACGCGGCTGCGGGGAAGGGCCGCTGACAACTTGATGATCCGGAGGGCGAATTGCTTCGTCCGTTTGCGAAGTTCTTGGGAATTCACAATACTTTCTCCTCGTTTTTGTAAAAGGGTTTAGCCATGCACCAGATAGAACATAGTCAACAAATCATAAACCAGAAATCAAAAATCATAAATCATAAATCAGGGTTCACGTTAGTGGAACTCTTGGTGGTCATCACGATCATCGGCATCTTGATCGCGCTGCTGCTGCCGGCCGTGCAAGCGGCCCGCGAGGCGGCCCGGCAGGTGCAGTGCAGAAACAACATCAAGCAAATTGCTCTATCCTGGCACAATCACGCGGACTTGTTCGGCGCATATCCGTCGGGCGGATGGGGATATACTTCGGCGCCCATCCGGCCCGCGGTTCCGGCCTTTCTCAACCCGGCGGCTGGGGATACGCCATCCTCCCGTATATTGAACAGCAAGGGCTGTACGACCTGGGATCGGATGTATCTCGAAACGACGAGAGTTCGGCGGCGTTGTTGAACTCGAACGTGCTGCGGCTTCAAACCCCGCTGGTAGTGTGGAACTGTCCGACCCGGCGGCAACCCTTGATCTATCCGGTCGGCACTCCCTATTGGTTCACTCAACAACCCAAGCTCTGCGGACCGCTGACCCTCGGCTCGGCGCGGACCGATTACGCGGCCAATGGCGGGTGGGATTGGGCCGGCTGGGGCACCGGACCAGGCTCTTTGGCCGATGGGGATAATTGGACCAATCAACAGTGGTTTCCCAACCAGTGGCAAAACCCCAAGTATTGCCGCGGCATCATCTACTTGCACAACCAGTATTCCGAGCGGGACGTTACCGACGGGTTGTCCTGCACCTACTGCGTGGGCGAAAAATCGCTCAATCCGGATAGCTATTTGACGGGGACCAGCGTGGGCGACGATCAAGGCCCATACATGTCCGAAGAGCGGGACGCCGTCCGCAACTTCCAATACCAGCCCGCCCAGGACACGTCGGGTTACGACGCGAGCACCTCCTTCGGCAGCGCGCATTCCAACGGTTTCTTCATGGGCTTCTGCGACGGCTCCGTGCGCCTGATGAGTTATACCACCGCCCTGCAAATTCACCAGTTGCTCGCCTGCCGCAACGACGGCAACGTAATCGACGCCAAAGAGTATTGATTCAAAATCGTCATTCGCGATTGTGGGAGTCCATTTGCTATTACGCTCGATCCACCAGCTTTTCGCATAAGGAGAGCAAGTCATGCGAAAGAGTATGTCATTTCCGCTGACTGTATTGGGGCTGGCCGCGGTTTTCGGATTCATGGCATGTTCCTCGGCGCGCGCTGACATCGCCGCCGGCAATGGAGACGGTGCCGGCGCGTTGTCGAGCTTCAGCTACCTCGACAAGGCGGGCGGATGGAACGTCGAACCGCCGGAAGGCGGCTACTTCCTCATCTACCTGGACCCCAACGCCGGGCCGTGGCGAAAAACACTCGGCGCTCCCAACGGCGGTTTCGTCGTCAACCAGTCCTACAAGCTCAGCGAACTGCTGCAGGTGGCGACCGACCCTTCCGTTCCGCCCCTACCGTCGCCGCCGTGGACGGATTATCACGAGTCCATCCTCACCCCCGGCTGGATGTGGATTGAAGATCAGTCGGACCCGTCGCTTACTTGGACGTTCGGCACCAACCAGCCGGGGCTGGTCGCGTCGCACTTGATCGACGCCGTCGGAATCAACGCCGACTGGACGTTCGCGCCCGCGGCCGCCATCGACACCACGATGATGATTACCAAATACGTGCAGTACGTGGGCGGCGCCGGCGCCGACCCGTTTGCCCCGTTGGTCGTTGCCCAGTATCCGACTGTTCCAGAGCCCTCGACGATAGTCCTGCTGCTCGTCGGGGCGGCCGCGATGTTGCTATACGGTTGGCGGCGAAGAAACAGGGCAACGTTGCTGCCGGCCTTGGCGGTGGTCCTCGGGGCAGTTTTGGCTGCGCCGGTCCAGGCCAAGCCGATAGAAACATTTACCCCCGCCGGTCAAGGCGACGGCGCCGTGCGCTCAGTCGAGTTACATCTTCGGCGCGACCGGCGAGAATGGCTGGGTGGTTGAAGACTCGTATTATCATCGCGAAAGCGTGTATTTCGATCCCAGCGTGGGGCCGTGGCAGAAGATGCTGGGAACCCCGGACGGCGGTTTCGGCGCCGGGGAGGTCTACACGCTTACGGAAGTGTTGCGGGTTTTCGAGGGATTGGACCCCACGAACCCCGCCCCGCCGTGGACCGACTACCACGAGTCGATCCTCACGCCCGGCTGGACGTGGATCGAAGACGCCTTGAACCCGAACTGGACCTTCGTCAGCGACCAACCCGGACTGGCGGCTTCGCATTTGATCGATGCCGTTGGGACCGGCGTCGATTGGACGTTCACGCCCACGGCCAACGTCGGCACCACGATGACGATCACGAAGTACGTTATGTACACCGGCGGCGGCGATCCGAGCGCCTCCGCTGGTGGTCGCCGAGTATCCGACTGTTCCCGAACCGTCGTCCATCGTTTTGCTCATTGCCGGGATGGCCGCCGCGCTGGGATACGGCTGGCGCCGCTGCCGGAACAAGGTTCTGATACAGCCATGCCTACCAGCCACGATCCCGCCCATCGCTGCGGTTGTTGCGCGTCGATGGACCGCCGGAACTTCATCAGCACCGTTGGGCTGTCGGCCCTGGCGGCGCCGGGTGTGTTCGCCACGGCGTCGGCCGCCGCGGCCGATCCGACGGCAAACGGCGCCAAACCGCGGGTCCGCGCCGTATTCTTGCGCCCAGGGAAGCGCACGTCTGGGGTTGGCCGGGCATCGCCTACGACTTCAATCGGTGGCAAGCCGGCTTCACCAAGACCATGGCCGACGCCGCCGCGAAACTTGGCGTGACGCTGGACGTCGGCGCGACGCCGATTGCCGACGCCGCGGACGTTGACGCGCTGTTGGCCGAGTGCCGGCGCTCGCCCCCCGACGGGATCATCGCCACCGTGATGTGTCTCGACCGCGACTGGCCGCAGGCCCACCGGTTCGTCGCCGAGCGGGGCGACGTACCCACGATCCTCTTCAGCCCGATGGGCACGTCCTTCACGCCCCATCTCCAGGCGCCGCGGCGGGCGAAATTCTGCTTCACCGCCTCGACCCAAGACTTCGGCTGGCCGGCCACCGGCATGAAAATGATGCGGACGATTTGGGACATGAAGACCACGCGGATTTGCATCATCAACGGCGGCAAGACCGAGGATCAGCGACTGGACGCGGTGGGGACAACCCTGCACTACGTCCCGCTGAACCGCTGGACCGACGAATTGGCGAAGCAAGCGGCCGGCGGCGAGGTGGTGGCGTTGGCCGAGGAATTTTCTAAACAGGCGCGAAAAATCGTCGAGCCGCAACCGCGGGACGTGCTCGAGGCGGCCAAAAACTACTTCGTGGCCCGACGGATCATGGCCGCGGAAAACTGCCGGGGAATCTCCTTGAATTGCCTGCACTTAGTTCGTACGGGCCGAATCCCCTGTCCGCCCTGCATGGCCTGGCAGCGGCTCAACGACGAGGGGAGCGTCGGCTGCTGCGAGTGCGATTGGAACGCGGCGATTTCGCTGCGGCTGTGCTCGCTACTCTGCGGGCGGCCGGGCTTCATGCAGGACCCGGTCCCCAACACCGTCAACGGGACCCTGATGGGCGCCCATTGCTCCTCGCCCGCCAGACTCCGCGGCCCCGACCAACCCGCCGAACCGCTCGTTCTCCGCAGCCACAGCGAATCGGGGATCGGCGTCTCGCCACAGGTAATCTGGCCGGTGGGCGAACCGGTTACCGTAATGAAGTTCGACGGGCCGAAGAAGATGATCCTGGGCACGGGACGAGTCGTCTCAAATATCGACACCCCGCCCTGCGGCGGCTGCCGCACCTCGGTTGAACTGCAAATGGACAACGTGTCCGACCCCCGCGACTGCCAGGGCTTCCACCAACTTTTCATTCTCGGCCGACACGACCGGATGCTGGCTGCCTACTGCCGGTTGACCGGCATCGAGACGGCGCCGATCGCCTGACAAAGGAGCCGGAATGAAAAACCGCCCGTTGCATTTGTCTTCGGCGGCGGCGGTCCTCTTGACGCTGCCGGTCCTCGTCCTCGCCTGGCACTGCGGCGTTTCGGCAAGCGCGCGGGCCGAACCGGCCTCCGCGCTGCGGGGCGAAAAGGTCGCCGTCGAGGCGGAGTTGAAGGACGGACGGCTGATCGAGCGGTATCTTGCCAAAAGCGGCGGAACATGGGTCGAAATCGCCACTTCGGGAAAGGGCCGCACGGCCGGGCCAATCTCGCTCGTCGCCGCCGACGGAACGCCGCTCGAAGCCGAAGTGAACGGCATTTCCGTGGCCGGAGACACTCTTACGGAGGTATTCAGCGCGGCCGGGCACCGCATCGTCAGGAAATTGACCATCGTCGGCGACGGATCGTGGATCCGGGTAGTCACGCGGTTCGAGCCTTCGCGACAAGTCGCTCTCAAGCGTGCAACGGATCAATACCACTTCTCTCACCGCGCGGACTGGACCTTTTCGCCCTCGGTGGGCGGGTTCAACCCGGACGCGCAATACAAGGCTCCCCTGATCCTCGTACAGAAAGACGGTTTGGCCCTGGGCATTATCCCCGACGTGACCGCGCTGCGACGAGAGGAGTTGAAACGCTGCAATCACGCTCTGGACCTCGACGTGCCGGGCGGTCCGCTCCTCTCGGTCGGTTTTATTCCCGCGCGGCGGATTTACCACTCGGTTTACGGTCCCGATCCCGACCGCACGTGGACCGTTGGCGGAGCGGTGGAGAACGCCTATTATCTGCTCGTAACCGCGTCGGCCGCGAAAAACCAGGCGTATCGGCAGGCCGTGCGATTTCTTTGGGAGCGGTTCGGCCGCGCCGAATTGGCCATCGCCGCCCGGCAACAGGCGGGCACGGCCCCCGAGTATCGCTCGCTGGCCTTGTGGGACGATTGGCGAAAGCAAGTCTGGGAGCGGGAATCCGTTGACAAATGGCTCCCCGTGCCGCTTCCGGATGGCTCGACCGGCGGCGGCGTGCTGACTCGGCGTTGGGGACCGGGACCATCCGTTTATCTCTCCTCGTGGTTCAACACGCTGCGGACTTCGTTCGGCATGGCGCTCTACGCCAGACGATCGGGCCACGAAAAGTTGCTCCGTATGGCGGAACAGACGGTCGTGCTTGCGCTTCAGGCCCCCGGCCGCGACGGCGCGTTCAAGTGCATCGCCGTGCCGGTCGAGGACGGCAAGTCCGCGGTCTGGGCCGCCGGCGACGGCTGCGGCCCTAGCACGAAAGACGGATTCCTCGGCTACGACATGTGCTGGACCGGATATTGGCTGCTTCGCTGGCGTGCGGCGGGATTGCCCGGCGGCGCAGGAATCCTCCAACGCTGCCGGCATTTGGCCCGATCCATGATCGCCCGGCAGGCGGCCGACGGCATGTTGCCCACCCGCTTCAACGAGGACGGCTCCGTCGATGAGAAGCTCTCCCGCCGGGTTAAGGCCGAGACTGGGCCCGTGGTCCTGTTCCTGCTGGAGTTGTACGGCCAGGACCGGAATCCGGCGTATCTCGCGGCCGCCGAGAAAGGCCTCTCGTTCTTGGATCGCAAGGTGATCCCTTTGCGCCAGTGGTACGACTACGAGACGTTTTGGAGTTGCGCCTGCGCAGAGTGATGTTCGACCAGCGGACGGCCCAATGGCCGGCGAACAATCTCGCCTTGTCGCAGTCCGTGGAGGCGTATTTGAGGGCTTATCAGACCACGGGCAAGGCGCGCTATCTGGCCACGGGCGAAGCCCTGCTCGACTACCTCTTGCTCTATCAGCAGTGCTGGACAAACCCGCTCGTCGACGACCTCTCTTGTCCCGCGATGCTGCTCGGCGGCTTCACCACGCAGAACTCCGACGCCGAATGGTCCGACGCCAGACAGAGCCAATGCGGAAATATCCTCCTGGACTACTATCGGGCGACGGGGAAGGTCGAGTATTTGGAACGCGGGGTGGCCGCGCTCCGCGCCCAGTTTCCCGTCTCTCCCGCCGAAAACTGGGCCCACGTGGGATACGGCAAGAAGGCCGGCGTCAGCAGTTTCCATTGGGGTACGGGCAGCGGCATGGCGGGCATAGAAATTGAGGAAGAGTTCCTGCGGGACGCCGTCGTGGACGTTGCCGCCGGCCGCGGCGTGGGCGTGAACGGGTTGAATCTCGACGAATGTTCGGTCGACAACGACGGAATTGCGTTAAAGCTCTCCAGCCCCTTCACCTGGCCGCGGCAGCCCGTGGTTGTGTTCCGCCACACAAAGCCGCAGCGGCAATACCATATCCGCGTTAACGGGATCGGCGTCGGCGTTCGGAGCGGCGCTGACTTGGAGAAAGGGTTGCCCGTCACGGCGACCGAACTGCCGTAAAACACTACGGCGTCGTTCGCACGAGTCTTATCGGGGGAAACGCGGTCATTTTCGCCGTAATCGTTCACGGGGCATCCGTCATTTCAAGCGCAGCGAAGAATCTCCACGTTTCGAGACCCTTCGCTTCGCTCAGGGTGACAGGATCGCAGGGTGGGACAAGCGAAGCGCGGTCCCACCCTGTTTTTCGCCGCTATTGGTGGGACCGCGCTTCGCTTGTCCCACCCTACGCCCGCTTTCCGCAACAGACGCAGATTAGGAGATATGAACGCATTGCCGGTTCGGCTTGACGGATGGCCGTAAATTGGGACAATTAGGAACCATTCTGATGGAGGTTCCGATGTCCCGATTTGCCGTGATCTTGCCCGCCGCCGGCCGCGGCACCCGCTTCCACGACAAGAGCTACAAGAAGGCGTTCGTCCCGCTGGCCAACAAGGCCCTCTGGCTGCACTCGGCCGAGCGCTTCCTCGGCCGCTCCGACGTGGTGCAGACGATCCTGGTCATCGCGGCCGAGGACCGCGAGCAGTTCTTCTTCAAGTTCGGGGCGAATGTCGCCATTTTGGGCATCGAAGTGGTCGACGGCGGGGCCGAACGGGCCGACTCGATCCAGGCCGCCTTGGGACACATCAAGCCACAGGCCGAGTACATCTGCGTCCACGACGCCGCCCGGCCTTGCCTGGCCGACGCCTGGATCGACGCGGTCTTCGCCGCCGCCGAGAAGACGGGGGCGGCGATTCTGGCCGTGCCCGTCCCCGGCACGCTCAAAAAGGTCGGCCCCGATCGGACGATCATCGAAACCGTCGCCCGTGAGGGGCTCTGGGAGGCCCAAACCCCGCAGGTCTTCCGCCGCGAACTGCTGTTCGAGGCCTACGCCAAGCGGGCGGGCTTCCAGGCCACCGACGACGCCCAGTTGGTCGAGCGGATCGGCCATCCGGTGACGGTCGTCCCCGGCTCGCCGATCAACATCAAGATCACCACCAAGGAGGACCAGCGCCTGGCCGAGCATTCGCTAAAGGCATTGCCCAAGCCGAAGCTCGACGGCCCGCTGCATCCGTTCGCCGATGGGGATAAATGGAGATGAGGCTACTTACGGCTTGCAATTATGCGTTGCAGATTGCTGCTAAACCGCAAGCGGTTGCTGTTGCCGAATACTAGCCACTAGCCACTAACCACTAGCCACTTCCGATGCAAGACATCATTTCCGAACTCTCCTGGCGCGGCCTGATCAACCAGACCACCGACGACGCCAACCTGCCCCGGCTGCTGATGGAAAAGCCGCGGACCGTCTACGCCGGCTTCGATCCCACGGCCGACAGCCTGCACGTCGGGCACCTGATGGCCCTGATGATTCTGCGGCGGTTCCAGCAGGCCGGGCATCGGCCCATCGCCGTCGTCGGCGGGGCCACCGGAATGATCGGCGACCCCAGCGGAAAAAGCGAGGAACGCAACCTCCTCTCGCTGGACGACCTCCAGGCGAACATCGCCGGCATGAGCCCGCAGTTGCAACGCTTTCTCGACTTCGATTGCGGCGAAAACTCGGCCATTCTGACCAACAACTACGAATGGACCGGGCGGTTCGGCTACATCGAATTCCTCCGCGACATCGGCAAGCACGTGCCCGTAGGTGTGATGCTGGCCAAAGACTCCGTCCGCAGCCGCCTGCAA
Source organism: uncultured Planctomycetota bacterium (assembly GCA_963733145.1). GTDB lineage: Bacteria > Planctomycetota > Planctomycetia > Pirellulales > Thermoguttaceae > JAHIKV01. The sequence goes on from CAVTCJ010000005.1 coordinate 592,145, forward strand.
CGCGAGGAGGGCGGCATGAGCTACACCGAGTTCAGCTACATGCTCCTGCAGGCCTACGATTTCGTCCATTTGTACGAGCGGTTCGGCTGCGAGTTGCAGGTGGGCGGGAGCGACCAGTGGGGGAACATCACCGCCGGCATCGACCTCGCGCGGCGGCTCTGCGGCGTGCAGCTTTACGGCTGCACCTGCCCCCTGCTGACCCGTAGCGACGGCATCAAGATGGGCAAGACCGAGTCCGGCGCCCTCTGGCTCTCGGCCGAGCGGACCAGCCCCTACCAGTTCCATCAATACTGGATCAACCTGGACGACGCCGACGTGGGCCGCTGCCTGCGGTTCTTCACCGACCTTGGGCGGGAGGAGATCGACGCCCTGCTGACCGAGCACCAGGCCGATCCGGGCCGCCGTGCGGCGCAGCGCCGGCTGGCCGTCGAACTGACCCGCCTGGTGCATGGTGATGAAGGACTTCGCTCGGCCGAGCGGGCCACGGAGGTCTTCTTCGGCGCCGAAATCCGCGAACTGAACGACGCCCAACTGGCCGGCATCTTCGCCGACGTGCCCAGCAAGGAGTTGCCCCGGGCGACGCTCGACGGGGGACTGCCGATCATCAACGCCCTGGTCCACGCCGGCCTCTGCAAGAACAAGAGCGAGGCCCGGCGGATCATCACCCAAGGCGGGGCCTACGTGAACAACCGCCGCGTCGAGGGCATCGAAACCGTCCTCGACAAAGACCATCTGGCCGGCGAAACCACCATGATCCTCCGCACGGGCAAGAAGAGTTACGCCCTGCTGCGGTTTGTGTAGAGATGCTGCCGATGCCGGCCTGCGAGATGACTCACATGACATTTCATATCAGCATTACGGAAGACGCCGAGTCGCAATGGCGAGCATTGCCCGCACGGCAACAACGGCTGCTGGAGACGGCTATCAAAGCCCGTCTTGTCCATCAACCGACTACCCCCACCAAGGCCGTCAAGCGGCTTCGTCCGAACCCCTTTGCGGAATATGAACTGCGTGTCGGCGACCTCAGAGTGCTGTATAATGTCGAAGGGACGGAAGTCGTGCTGCTGGTCGTGGGGCGCAAGATCGGAAACAAGCTGATTGTGAAAGGAGCGGAGTTTCATGGACATCAAGACAATCCCCCTGAGTCGGCTGGAGACGGACCTTCAGGCGACGCTGGTTGAGTGTGCGGATTCGGGACAAGCGGTCGTGGTCACTTTGCCCGATCAACGGCTGGTTGCCATCCAGTCGCTAGACGCGGGAGAAGACGATTCGCTGTTGGACGATCTGCTCCAATCGAACGCGGAATTCCAGGCCCTGGTGGCCAAGTCGAAGGCCGGCCGGCGCAGGCCGTTTCCGCCCGAGCGATAAAAGACGGCTGAGACTGTTGAAGGGGCCTTTGCCCTGGAACAGCCGATCGTTGTATTTGCAGGATACTTTGCTAACCTGAGAAAGAGCCTCATCCCCGAGCAAGGTCTTATTATGAGACTCAGGACAACCGGTAAAATGGGCAACCGGGGTTCAGTCGTGATTCGTGCAAAATTACGCCGTCTTTTCGGGATGGAAGAAGGTTCGTATGTGGTCATAGAACAGCGGCAAGATTTCCTGTTGCTGAGACCCGCGCACGCCGCGCCGGAGGAAACCTATTCGCCGGAGCGAAAGGCGGAATTAAGACTCCCATGACCTTCAGACTCCGCGTATCGCTGTTGTTTCTCGGCGGCCTGGTGGTGCTGGCGTTGTTTGCCTTGTTGTTGCTGTACATTGCCGCGCGGCACGTGCCCGAGTTCTACCGCTCGGCCCTGGAAATCCCCCAGGAAAAGCTGCAACAGGGGAGCGATGACATGATCCGCCAGGCGGCGGCCTTGGAAAGCGCCGCCAACAAGGAAGGACATTGGGAAGCGCTCATCACCGCCGAGGAAATCAACGGCTGGCTGGCCGTCGATCTGAAGAAGAACCATGCGGAGTCGCTCCCCCCGACGATCAGCGATCCCCGCGTGGCCATCGGCAAAGAAGGAATCACGCTGGCCTGCCGCTATGGGGAAGACAGCGGAAGCTACATCTTGAACCTGACAATCGCCCCATACGTCGCCGAGGAGAACGTCCTGGCCCTGCGGATTGTCCGTGCCCGGGTGGGACTGTTCCCGTTGGCGTTGAAACCGATAACCGATCGCATTACCGCGGCGGCCCGCGAGATGCAACTCCATCTGGAATGGCGCCGCGGCGGCGGCGATCCGGTCGCTTTGCTCTCCTTGCCCGACGTGGCCGAAGGCCGGCGCACCGTGAAAATCGACGCCATCCGCCTCGGCGACGGTGAAATTTACATCTCCGGCACGACCGAGAAAAAGAAACCGCAGAAATAGCGGAAAAATGATTTGCCGCCCGACGAAAAACCAGTGGTGACATCGCCCATCGAATTATCGTAAGTTGCACAATATCGTTTAGCAGCCGCCGGCACGGCGGCTTGCACCGGAATCGGGGCCGTCGAGCCGACGGCCGCTAAACGGCAAGTGCAACACATATCCGGTGCTTTATGGCTGAAACCAAACGCACAATCCTGGTGGTCGATGACGACGTGTCCCAGCGCCGCCTGCTGGGCGATTTCGTCGCCGCGCTCGATTTCCGCGCGGCCGAAGCCGGCTCGGCCGAGGAGGCGCTGGAGTTCATCCGCCGCACGCCGCCCGACATGGTGCTGCTGGATGTCCGGCTGCCGGGCATGGACGGCGTCACCGCCCTGGGCGAAATCCGCAAAATCGCCGGCGCCCTGCCCGTGCTCCTGATTACCGCCCACGGCGAACTGCGTCAGGCGGTCGAGGCCATCAAGAGCGGCGCCGACGACTACCTGCTCAAGCCGCTGGACCTCGACGAGTTGGAGGCGGCCATCGTCGATGCGATCGGAGCGTCCGGCGTCCGGCCGGCGAAGGACCGCGCCTTGCCCGACCTGCCCAAGGAATTCATCTGCCACAGCGCGGCCATGCGGCACGTGCTGGAGACGGCCCTGGTGGTGGCCCCCTCGACCGCGCCCGTGCTGATCCTCGGCCCCAGCGGCGTGGGCAAGGAGGTCGTCGCCGAGCTGATCCACCGCTGGAGTCCGCGGCGCAGGGCCCGCTGGTCGTGGCCAACTGCGCCGGCCTGCCCGAGTCGCTGATCGAGAGCGAATTGTTCGGCCACACCCAGGGCGCGTTCACCGGGGCCGATTCGGCCCGGCAGGGGTTCTTCCGCGCGGCCGACGGCGGAACGCTGTTTCTCGACGAGATCGGCGACCTGCCGCTGCACTTGCAGCCGAAGCTGCTCCGCGCCCTGGAATCGGGGCAGATTACACCCGTCGGCAGCGACAAGGCCGTCGAGGTCGATACCCGGCTGGTGGCGGCCACCAACCGCGACCTGGGCGAGGCGGTCCGCGCCGGCAAGTTCCGCGACGATCTGTATTACCGCATCAACGTCGTCGAGCTAATCGTCCCGGCGCTTGCCGAGCGGTCGGAGGACGTGCTGCCGCTGGCCCGGCGGTTCGCCGTCGAGTTCGCGGGCGGGCCGGTCCGGCTCTCGCCCCGGGCGACGCAGTGTCTGCTGGCCTATCGTTGGCCGGGCAACGTCCGCGAGTTGCGGAACGCGATTCAGCGGGCGTGCCTCCTCTGCCGCGGCGACGTGATCCTGCCCGAACACCTGCCGCCCAAGCTCTCGGCCCTAGCCGCCGACGCCACCCCGGAAGAGGCCCCCGCCGGCCGGCTCTCGCAGGTCGAGCGGGCGACCATCCTCGCCACCCTCGAAGAGTGCGGCGGCAATCGCACCCAGACCGCCATAAAACTCGGCATCAGCCGCCGATCCCTGATCTACAAGCTCCGCGCGATGGAGAGCGAATAATCCAAACACGTAGGGTGGGACAAGCTTTACGCGGTCCCACCACCATTTTCGCCGTTATTGGTGGGACTGCGCTAACCCGGATTATTCATAAACACGAAGGAACATTGTCATTCTGAGCGCAGCGAAGAATCTGGGCTGTTTGCGGCGCATCGGAGATCCTTCGCTGCGCTCAGGATGACGTTTATGAATAATCCGGGTTAAAGCTTGTCCCATCCTACTTTTCTCTCTCTACATTCCCCCCTCCCTCGTCTCTTTTCTCTCTTCCCGCTCCCCGCCCCCAGGGTGTTGCCCAACTGCGTCCACAACGCTATCATAGGCGAGTCGAGGGGGCCAAAGGCGCTGCCGGGCGGACCGCGGATGGCGGATCAACGGCTGCTCCCCTCATTCATCTCAAATCACCGCAATTTATCCGGGAGGGACCATCGTGAAAGGCAACGACAAACTCATTAAAGCGTTGGACGAACTGCTGGCCGAAGAGCTTACCGCCACCAACCAGTACATGGTGCACAGCGAGATGTGCGAAAGCTGGGGCTATGCCCGGCTGCACGAGAAGGTCGAGAAGCGGGCGATCCAGGAAATGAAGCACGCCGAAAAGCTCATTGCCCGCATCCTCTTCCTCGAAGCCCAGCCGACGGTCAGCAAGCTGAACGCGATCCACATCGGCCCCGACGTGCAGAAGCAATTCCAGAACGACCTCGATTCGGAACTGAACGCCGTCAAGATTTACAACCAGGCGATTCATCTGGCCGACGAGGTCGGCGACGCGGCTACCCGCGACCTCCTGCTGCAAATTCTCAAGGACGAGGACGATCACGTCGATTGGCTGGAAGAGCAGATCGACCAGATCACGCAGATGACCCTGCCGATGTATCTCTCCGCCCAGGCGCGCGAGTAGCAATCGGCTAAGCGAACGACGCAGTAGAGGGGCGTTCCGCTTGGTAATATGGGGTCAGAGCGCTCTTAGACATTAGTGAAAATTGGCTAATGACGAAGAGCGCTCTGACCCGAATGGCATGGGACACGATTGGCTCGAACGCGGCGTACTGCGGCGCATCAGCAAATTCCTCGAATTTGCCTTCGTGAGCGACCATGACGATCCGCTTCGGGAGCGCGGCTTTTGGCAGCCAGTTTGCCGGCCAAGAGTACCGTTTTCGCGTCCACACCAGCCAGATTCCATGAGGCAGTTTGCTCAGATTGCTACAGCCCGGCAGTGACGGCTCGCGATGCACTCCGTCCAACGCCAGAGCGTTGTCGTTGAACGCCGCCCACAGCATCGCGAAATCCAGCTTGTTCGTGATATAGCCGATGATGTCGCCATCATAGTCAGCAAGCTTCAGCCGCACACCCGCGTAAGGCGTTGTTTGATCGAAAGCGACTACCGTGCCGTTCACGATGCTGCCGGACATCGGCATGAATGCCGTGGCCAGACAGAGCTTCCCTTCTACGGGAGCCCACTCCGAATCACGCAGATAAGTTCGTTCGTCTGTCATGCCCAGCCTAACTCGTTTATAGGAAGTTTCTGCCTATCACCTGTAGACGGCAGATTTGCGGCCTATATTGCCAAGCCTCTTCCTTCGTAAAGCCAATTGTAGCTACGAGTTTATGTGTCCACCAGTCGGGTTGCGGGATGATACGAAGTTTCTGCCTATCCTTCCGCCGCCCTGGATTGCCGGGGCCGCACTCCGTATCTCGGAGCCGCCAGCACATAACTTTGTGCCAAAGGTGCGCTCCCATGAAAATCGAGATACGGAAGCTCTCCGACATCAAGCCCTACCCGGGCAATCCCCGCCAAAACGACGCGGCCGTAGACGCCGTGGCTGCCTCGCTCAAGGAGTTCGGTTTTCGCCAGTCGATCGTCGTGGACGCGACGGGGAAATCGTCGCTGGCCACACCCGCTAACCCGCCAACCCGCTCGCGGCAAGGCTTTTCGGCGCTTTGAATTCCTTGATTGCAGTTTTGGACTACTCACATGGCGGGGATGCCCGCCGCGGCGCGGAATGCCAACTCCGCGTGGAGAAACGTACGTATTGCGGGACACGATCCCACTTGGTGATTCGGCTGTGGGGATCGACGAAACTGCCCCACCCGACGTAGGTGTTGGTCTTGAAGACGTCGAGTCGTTGCGATAGCTTCACGTTGAGGTCCACCTTGACCTGTTGCTCGTGTTTCAAAAATTCGGCCACCGTCGCTTCTCGTCGCACGAACAAATCCAGGCCCGTTAGTCGCCTCACCCTGAACCCCCACAACGCCAGAGCAGTCTCGCGGAATGTCTGGCTTGGCACCGTGCCTAGGTTTACCCCGGTCCCACCGAGTTCACGGTGGCAATCGACCAGGGCTATCGTCTTCCCGAATGCCGTCGCGGCGGTGGCGCCAATGACCTCGGCGGGGTCGCCACCGATCACGATCAGATCGTAGACTATAGTTTGTGCTGACATGTGGATCACATTGGTTCATTCCGCGCCGATGTGGGTCCCCTTCTCAGCCACCGAGCGCTTCATGAACAACACCAGAAGGACAAGTGCCAGGCCCAAAGCGGCGCAAATCCAGAAGACATCGAAGTACGCCAGCGCCGCGGACTGTTGCTGACGGAGGCCGGCAAGCGCTTGTTCGCTCATTTGCCGGGATCGGGCAAGGTCGCCCGTGTGCTTCATGAAAAGGGCTTGACCCCTCTCCAGAAAAGAGTGAACGTGCGGGTTCAAGGGGCTAAGGCTATCGCCCAGACGGGACAGGTGGAACTGCTCCCGCCGCTCCTGGATCGTCTGGCCCATCGACGTGCCGAAACTGCCTCCCTCGTTGCGCAGCAAGGCGAGCAAGCCCACCGCGGCGCCGCGCAATCGTTTAGGGATGTAGAGAAAAGCAGCCACGTTGATGGGGGCAAAGATCAGCGACAGACCGACGATCAGCACCACCCGCGGCCAGACCGCTTGCCAGGGGCCGATCTGGAGATTCATCCGGGCCATCCAATAGGCGCCTGCCGCCATCACGAGCAGTCCCGATGCGATCAGCCAGCGTGCGTCGACCCCTCGGCCCAATAGAGCGCCGACGATTACCAACATCATGATCGAGAAGACACCGGCCGGCGATAGCACCAGGCCCGACACAAAGGCATCGTAGCCGAACAATGTCTGGAGCAGCGCCGGCAAGGCCACGGTCGCAGCATACAACACAGCGAACGTAGAGAAGATGATAACGCATGACGCCGCGAAGTTGCGATCCCGCAGCACGCGGAAGTTGATCACCGGACTTGCGAATGTCATCTCCCGATAGAGCAAAGCGCTCAGTCCCAGCAGGAACACAATCAGCAGCGTTTGCACGCGCCAGAATGGATCACCCAGCCAATCCCACTGCTGCCCTTTGCTGAGCACCACCTCCCACGACGCCATGACCAACGCGAGCAGCCCCAGTCCGATGCCATCGAAGTTAAGCGGCCGCCGCTTCAACTCCCTCCGCTGTTGCTTGAGGTAATCCGGGTCGTCCAACAGGGCGTAGCAAGTTAGAAAGCCGAACACGCCGACAGGGAGGTTGATGTAAAATATCCAGCGCCAACTGTACGTATCGACCAGCCAACCGCCCAGCGTCGGGCCAACTATGGGCCCGAGCAGGGCGGCGACGCCGAACATTGTCTGGGCGGCGCCCTGTTTCTCGCGCGGGAAGCTGTCCAGCAGAACCGCCTGGCTGGATGGCTGGAGCCCGCCGCCGGCCAGGCCCTGGATCACCCGGAACAGGATTAGCTGCGGAAGGCTGGTGGCCATGCCGCAGAGCACAGAGGCGAGTGTGAAGACGGCAATTGACGACAGGAAGTAGTTGCGGCGGCCGAAGTGGGCGGAGAGCCAGCCGGTAATCGGGAGCACAAAGGCGTTGGCGGCCAGGTAGCTCGTAATGACCCATTCGCTGTCGATGACCGCCGCCGAGAGCCCGCCGGCAATGTAGCGCAAGGCGACGTTGGCCACCGTTGTGTCCACCACTTCCATGAACGTCGGAATGACCACGGCAACGGCGACAAACCAGGGATTGATCGCCGGCCGGCTGAGCGGGCTTGCGGAAACGGCCACGGAGTCCATGAGGCGCGCTTTCCCGAATTACGGTTTGGGTTCCACGGGGCCTGCCGGCAGGGACGCAAACGGTTGCAGCACGTCCCCGGCGTGCGGTCCCGTGGGCGGTTTCTTGTAGTAGACGTAGGGGACCACCGACAATCCCACAAACAATGGGGCCTTGTCCGGGTCGTAATTAGTCAACTCGATGCGGACCGGCAGTCGCTGGACGATCTTGACAAAATTGCCCGTGGCGTTCTCCGGCGGAAGCAAGGCCAGGGTTTGGCCGGTTCCCATGGTGAAGCCGGTGATCCGGCCCTCGAACTCTCGGCGATTGCCGTACATATCCACCACACACCGAACCGGCAGTCCAATCCGCAGTTCCGCCAACTGGGTTTCCTTGAAGTTGGCGTCAATCCAGATTTCCGTGACGGAACGGACAGCCATCAAACTTTGCCCCACCTGGACGTTGTCGCCAGGGTTGACGTTGCGGCCGGTCACCACGCCGTCAATCTCGCTCACGATGGTACAGTAGCGGAGGTTCAACTCGGCCTGATCCAGGTCGCGTTGCGATTGCTGAAGCTTGGCCTCGGCCTGTTTGATCGCGGGCGCCAACGGAATAAGGTGGGTATAGATGCGGTTGAGGTTTCCCTCGGGGTCCTGCTTGTAAAAGGCAGCAATGGTCTCTTTAGGCGTCGCGGTCCACGAGGTCGGGAAGTAACCAAACTGGGCAGCGCTGCGGATCAAGTCTCCCAATGCCTGCCGAACGGTGGAGAAGTTCTGGTCCAGATCGGGCGGCACCTGATCGAGATTCTCGCCTTGGGGAGGCTTGACGGGAAGGCCAAGGCTGGCACGGATCGCATAGATCCCCTGGAGGGCTTGCTCGACATCCGCTTCCGCGACCTTAAAAGATTGCACTTGCACATCGTAATCTTCTTGGCTTATGGCCTTGGTCGGGAGCAACCGCTCAGCACGCTTGAGATTGGCCTGTGCCAATTCCAGGGTTGCGTTCCGGCTGTTGAGAGTCGCCACGCTGGCGTGCAGATTGGCGATCTGGTTATCCACCTCCTCGACGGCGTGTTCGAGCTTGAAGCGATTGGCCCGCGCCTGGGCAACTTGGCCGCGCACTTCCGCCTGGGCGGCCGCCAAATCGGTTTGGGCCGCTTCCACGGCGGCATGCTTGATGGCAACTTGAACGCGGTAGGGCTCCGGGTCGAGTTCGACCAGGACGTCTCCCTTCTTAACGCGGTAGTTGTCATCCACCAGGACCTTGCCCACCTGGCCCGCCACGCGGGGAGCCACAAAAGTGACGTGGCCATTGACATAGGCGTCATCGGTCGAAACCGTGTTCAGCGCCGTCACCACCCGCGGTGCAAGGAAGTATCCTCCCGCGCACAGAACCAACTACGGCCGCCGCCAATGGAAGCCATTTTCGTACAAGATGGGATGGCGACCCGGATTCGGACGGTTTTGGCGAGGTGTCGGGAGGGGAGTTGATTGCCGGAGTGTCGGGTTGATCTGGATGAGCGGACTGATCAACCATCGCGGAACGCACATTGCTCTTCGCTTCTGTTGGTGGCGCCTCAGCGGATAGACCATGCTTTGCGTCACTCGCCGATACTTCGGCAGAACTTGGCCTTGCTTCTTCCGCGGCTTGAAAATGCCGATCGTTCGTGGCCTTCATAGGCCCGCCCCTTCCTGTAAGTCACTGCCACGGAGGATCAAGCCACCAGGGCGCCCACTCAGATACAGCGTTACTGCTTCGATTGAACACCCGTCCTGAAATCACTTAGGCCTGACCTTCCGGTTCGCCAGGAGGACCTCCATGGTTGTCAGCAGCAAGTCTCTCCTCGTACACGTTAATTATAGGCACGGGGCACAAAAGAGGCGTCACCACCTTTAGAGAGCACCACATCACCGTCCTGTGGCAATTCGCTGCCTGTCTGCCGACTGGTCCACATCATTATTTCATGATTGCAGTAAATTCAGAGAAGCTCCGGGACTGCCCTCAGTAATTCACCTAGGCTGCCACGTCCATTCAACCATCATGCACAAACTGACACGCCGTCTGCTTGATCTTGAGCCCCGCATTAGAAGTGGAATGGAAAATTTTGATGTCGCCCGGAGCCCCAACATTTCCAGGATTTCAGGTTCCGTAACCACCGCGCGCTTCAATAGAACTGCGTGAGAGTGCGTATAATTCAAGCGATCATACGGCGATCGGCCGCGAGAGGCTTATCGGCGCCGTGGCGTGGATGGGCCGCCGAGGCCGGCAATCGGAAACCGACGAAACCTTTGGCCGACGGCTGAAACGGAGGGAGGCCCATGGTGTGGCTTGGACTGCTTGTTGCCGTGGGAATGATTGTCGTCGTCTTGGTCGATGCCTTCGAGGTGGTCCTTCTGCCGCGGCGGATTCGACATGGCCTCCGACTGGCGCGAATCTTCATTCTCACCTCCTGGCGAATCGGACGGACGGCGGCACGGTTGTTGCCAAGGGGCCGGTGGCGGACCGCTTTCCTGAGCACTTTCGGCCCCTTGTGTCTATTCGCCCTGGTGACGCTGTGGGCCGCAGGACTCATTACCGGCTTTGCCATGCTGCACTGGTCGCTGGGCACCGGCTTGTCAGAACCGAGACGCTGACTTTGGTACTTACTTGTATTTCAGCGGAACGACGTTTTTCACCCTCGGTTACGGCGACATCGTGACGACCGATCACATCGGCCGGACGCTCAGCGTGTTGGAGGCCGGCCTGGGTTTTGTCTTTCTGGCGGTTATTGTCAGCTATCTGCCGGTGCTCTATCAAGCTTTTTCGCGGCGTGAGGTTGGCATCGCGCTGTTGGACGCACGGGCTGGCTCCCCACCAACTGCCGGCGAGTTGCTTCGGCGCCTCGCCGAGGGCGGCAAGCCGTTCGCCGCCGCTCCCTTCTTGAGCGCGTGGGAACGATGGGCGGCCGAGTTGCTCGAAAGTCATCTCTCGTTCCCCCTGCTGAGCTTCTACCGCTCACAGCACGAGAATCAGTCGTGGGTCGGGACGCTAACGGTCATTCTCGACACGTCGGCGCTGTTGATCGCGGGCGTGGATGGACCCGACGTGTACCAAGCCCGGCTTACCTTCGCTATGGCCCGGCACGCGGCTGTGGACCTGGCGATAGTGTTCCAGACACTGCCGCTGCCGCCCGAGCCCGATCGATTGTCTAGGGCCCAACTGGCCCGGCTGTGCGAGTCGCTACGTGAGGCAGGATTAACAATGAGTGATGAGGCGGGGGTGGCGAAACCGCTTGGAGAGCTGCGCACCCTGTACGAGCCGTTCGTAAACGCTCTGGCGAGGTTCTTCCAGTTTGCTTTGCCACCTTTCCAGCCGGAAAAACCACCGGTCGACAACTGGCAAACGAGCCCCTGGCTGCCGCGATCGCCCGGCCTCGGTAGCCTGCCAGCGGTGGGCGTCAAGGACGACCACTTCGACTGGACTTGACCGCAGGACGGCATAGGTCGGCGGCGGTGTTCTTATTGTTGCGCTGGGGAATATCCGGATGCACGACGGGGTGAAGCACCCGACTTGACCGCCAAGAACGTCGGCATAGCATTAGATATGGGCCGGCGAATCAATAAGTGGGGGACTGTCCCAATTTTCGTTCGACGAAAATGGGACTGTCCCCTTCTAAAATACGACAGTTATTAATTTGCCGATCCTATGCCGTCCTCAAAGCGGATAGCAAAACGGTGTGAGCGCATGACCGGGCAATCGAGAATTGGGTTCCAATCAAAAAGGTGCATTAGACCTCGCTGGTGGGAATGGACGGATAGATCGACTGGATCTGCTTGCCGTACTTCGATTCGCCCAGCGTCTTCACGGCCCGCCTCAACGTCCGGCAGGGCGGCCGTTTTGGGTGCGGGAATCGAGAGCAGCGACATCCAGAAGCGCGCTTCACAAACTTCCTCGACAGGATCGACCGGACATTTCACCGCCAGCGAAGTGAGAAGGAGGGCCGTGCAGCATGAGCAGTTCAGTAATCGTGACCATTGACCGCGGGGCACTACTGCAGCACTTCCGTCAGGTGCGGCAGGCAAGCATTGAGATGTGCCGTTCGCTCCGTCCTGAGGACTTCCGCGTTCAGCCGATGGAAGATGTCAGTCCACCCTGGTGGAACCTCGGCCACACGAGTTGGTTCTTCGCAAGAAACGTCTTGGCCGCATTCGGCGGCGAGGTCGTACCGGAAGACGCCGCCTACGATTATGCGTTGAATTCCTACTACGCCTCGCTGGGCCCACGGCTCCCGCGGTCGCGCCGCGGCTCCATCAGCCGTCCCACAACCGAGGAGATCTATCGCTATCGCCAGTCCGTGGACCGGCGTGTCGAGGCTTTGGTCGAGACAGTCGACGAAGATCGCCTCGCTGACCTGGAGTTCGTGTTCAGGATCGGCATCGAGCACGAGCAGCAGCACCAGGAACTCTTCTACACGGAGATCAAGTGCATCCTCGCCGGGATCCCGCCGAATCTTCGGCGGCCCTACCGCGCAAGGCCGAATGAGCCCATGCGGCCGCGAACGCTCGGCGAGCCCCGCTTTGCAGCATTTGACGGCGGCCTGTTCGAGTTCGGCCATCGCGAGGAGGGCTGGTGCTGGGACAACGAACTTCCGGCTCACGAATTCCTTCTTCATCCATTCTTCCTGCAAGACCGCCTCGTGACCACCGCCGAGTACCAGGAATTCATTGCCGACGGCGGCTACCGACAGCAGTTGCTCTGGCTCGACAACGGCTGGGCGCGAGTGCAACAGGAAGGGTGGCAATCGCCGCTTTATTGGGAACGCCGCGACGGGGAGTGGTCAATCTGGACGCTGGCCGGGCTGCGACCGCCGGCGGCCGACGAACCGGTGTGCCACGTGAGCTTCTATGAGGCCGACGCCTTCGCGCGCTGGGCATCGCAAACGTTCGCGAGTTGCCGAAGAGCGCGTTTGCCCAGCGAGCGAGAATGGGAACACGCGGCGCGGCAATTGCCAACGGAGCCTTCAGGCGATGCCTTCCTCGAATCGCATCAACTGCATCCTTCGCCGCTCCGAGGCTCCGAGCCCTTGGCCCAGATGGCCGGCGTCCTCTGGCAATGGACCACAAGCTACTACGAGCCCTACCCGGGCTACGAGCCGTTTCCCGGGGTCTTGGCAGAGTACAACGGCAAGTTTATGGACAACCAGCGCGTGTTGCGGGGCGGTTCCTGCGTCACCCGCGCAACCACTTCCGCATCAGTTACCGCAACTTTTGGCCTGCTCCGACGCGCTTCCAATTCACCGGAATTCGCCTGGCCCACGATGCCGATTATTGAAACAATGCCGTCTGCCGTTCAGGTTCTCAGCGCGTCCGGCACGCGCCACGCCGCCGGCCCATTTGCCCGCGACGTCTCCAGAGGGCTCTCGCGGAGTCCCAAGTCCCTGCCGTCGATGTACTTTTACGACGCCGAAGGCAGCCGGCTCTTTCGGCGAATCACTGAACTGGAAGATTACTACCTCACGCGCTGCGAAGCCGAAATCCTCGAGACCCACGCCACGGAGATCGTCGCTGCGGTCCTCCCGGGCCGGCTCCGCCTCGTCGAACTCGGCGCCGGCGACGGCCGGAAGACGGAGATCCTCGTAAGACGATTGCTGGACGCCGGCCTCCGTTTCGAGTATGTCCCGATCGACATTTGCCGACAGTCGGTCATCGACCTCACCGCTTCCTTTCGGTGTCGATTCGACGGATCGCTCCGGGTGCGCGGAATCGTGGCCGACTACTTCGACGGCCTGGCCTCGCTCGACGGGGCCGGTCGCCGGCCGAATGTTGTGCTTTTCCTCGGGTCGAGTGTTGGCAACTTCTCTCATGCGGAGGCTCGGCAGTTCTTCCGCCGCCTGCGGGAATCGCTCCGCCCGGGGGACTTCGTACTCGTCGGGTTCGATCTCAAGAAGGATCTTAAAATCCTGCGTCGCGCGTACAACGATGCCGAGGGCGTGACCCGGCTGTTCAATCTCAATCTCCTCGATCGGATCAACCGGGAACTGGGCGGCGAGTTTGACCGCGGCCGTTTCGCACACTACGGTCCTTACAATCTTCGAGACGAGTGCATGGAAAGCTGGCTGGTGAGCCTGGAGGACCAGGAAGTGCCGATCCACGCTCTCGGCCGCAGTTTCTCCTTCCGGGCGTGGGAAGGCATCCACGTGGAGTGTGCGCACAAGTACGACGTGTCGCAGATTCAATCCTTTGCGTCGGCAGCCGGCTTCCGCGTCCTGAAGCACTTCTTCGACTGCCGCCGCTGGTTCGCGGATTCGCTGTGGCAGAATGTCTGAGCCGGTCGTCCGGGTCGCCGTCCGCGACGCGTGGCCAGCCTGTTTTCCGTTTACTGGTCTGAAAATGGTACGTCGAGGAATAACATTGCCTTTTAAATCCCCCGGCATAGGATTCCTTTAGAAGCTGGGGCGGCGCAGCGGTGTGCCGCCGGCTTGACACATTGGAAACCGGGGCGTGTAACGCTCGCAGTCGTCTCAGTTGCCGGCGGGAACCGCCTTGGGAGCGTTTTTCGAGTTCCGGCTTGCCGCTTAAATATATGGGAGTTGCTGGTCATGTCCACAACAATCGAAAGTGCCCGCGCTCTCCACGACGTCCGATTGCCCCTGAACAACGGCCACGATGAAATCCCGGCGCTCGGTTTCGGCACGCTTATTGCCAGTTCGGCGGAAACGAAAGCCGTGGTCGAGATCGCAATGGAAGTAGGGTTTCGGCATTTCGACTGTGCGGAACGATACCGCAACGAGAATGAGATCGGCGAGGCGATGCAGGAGGTCTTTCAAAAGGGCATTGTCGCTCGCGAGAAGATGTTCGTCACGACGAAGCTCTGGAACACTAACCACCGGCCCGATCGAGTTCCCCTGGCTTTCGAGGCCAGCCGTAAAAGGCTGGGGTTGGATTACCTCGATCTCTACCTGATCCATACGCCGTATGCCTTTGAACCGGGAGACAACCAAGACCCGCGGGATGCGAGTGGCAAGCCGATTTACGATGACGGGGTCACGTTGCTCGACACGTGGAACGCCATGGAACGCCTGGTCGAGAATGGTTCATGCAAGGCGATTGGGATTTCGGACTGTACGGCTGAACGGGTCGAGGAGATCCTCCACTCCGCGAGGATCATGCCTGCCGTGGTCCAGGTGGAGGCACATCCTTATTGGCCCCAGTGGGATCTGCTCGACTTGTGCAAACAACACGGCATCGTGATGATGGCCTTCGCGCCTCTGGGTCATGCAATGGAGCCGAGGTTGCTCGACGATCCCGTAATTACGAGCGTTGCCCGGGCGGTCGGGCAAGCCCCGTCGCAGGTCCTACTGGCTTGGGCCATCCAGCGGGGAACTGCGGTGATTACCACCTCGACCAATCCCGGCCACATTGAGGAGAGCTTCGCCGTCTCGGCCCTTCCGGAGGATGCCATGAAGCAAATCAGCGAGGGAATTACGACTCGTGTCCGGCTCAATGCGGTGGTGGATTCGGGCGTTCCGGGGTTCATACCCCGGAGGAGGTGACGGACCTATGCGTATTGCAGTGGTCGGTGCGGGCGACGGCGACGGGCTGCCGAGGCGCAATGACCGGTTCAAACAGGACAAGCTAGTGTAGTGTCTCGTAAAAGAGGTGTCATATTTTGCGGAGAATAGTGGAGTTGGGTGCCACTGCTGGCTTGTCCAGCAGTGCGGAAGTGCAAAAGCGGTCAACACTGCTGGACAAGCCAGCAGTGGCACCCCTCCGCCCCATAAGTAACCGTCTGCGTGAGACACTACGCTAGCGCGATCCTTGAAGACAATCCCGGACTGATGGCCGAAGGGAGGTTTCTATGTCCAAGATGCGTGTGGCACAGGTCGTTCTCCCCGGCGGACCGTTTGAAATCGTGGAGCGGGAGATCCCGCCGCCCAGTGCGGGGTGGGTGCGGATCAGAGTCCAGGCCTGCGGCGTTTGCCACAGCGATGTAATGATCAAGGAAGGACTCTGGCCCGGTCTGCAATATCCACGCGTGCCCGGCCATGAAGTCGTCGGCACGGTGGATGCCGTGGGCGCGGGCGTTGCCCAGTGGAAGCCCGGCCAGCGAGTGGGCGTCGGCTGGCACGGCGGCAATTGCGGCTATTGCGATGCCTGTCGCAACGGTGATTTCTTCGCTTGCAAAGTGGCGCTCCAGGTCACCGGCATCTCCTTCGACGGCGGCTACGCGGAGTACATGATTGCGCCCGCGGTCGCCCTGGCGCGCGTGCCGGACGAGCTTGCGCCGCTGGACGCCGCACCGCTGATGTGCGCCGGTGTGACCACCTACAACGCCCTGCGCAATAGCCCGGCGAGGGCCGGTGATCTCGTCGCGGTCCTCGGCCTCGGCGGCCTCGGCCACCTCGGAGTGCAGTATGCGGCGAGAATGGGTTTTCGCACGGTCGTTATCGCGCGGGGGAAGGAGAAAGAACCCTTGGCGCGGAACTTTGGCGCGGCACATTACATCGACAGCCTATCCGAAGACCCGGCCGCGGCGCTACAGAAACTGGGCGGGGCGAAAGTGATTCTGGCCACCGCCACCAGCGGCGACGCCATGAGCGCGGTGCAAGGCGGCCTCAGCGAGAACGGGACGTTGATGGTGGTTGGCGCGGCCGAATCAATGCAAGTCTCGCCGCTCACGCTGATCACCGGCTGCCGCTCGGTGAAAGGCTGGTATTCCGGCACGGCGATTGACTCACAGGCGGCCTTGGCCTTTAGCGTGCTGGCCGGAGTGCGGTCCATGAACGAAGTCTTCCCGTTGGATCAGGTCAGCGAGGCCTACGATCGCATGCTGAGCGGCAAGGCGCGATTTCGCGTCGTCCTCGACACCGGACAATAGCCCTGGAGTTGTCTGGTAAGATCATGCGGAAAACGCGGCAAGACGTTGGATAATCGTCGTCCGGTGGAGCGATTCACCTATGCCTCGGACGGTGAGGATCTCTACGGCTGGGTTCGGGGCACTTATTTCCGCGGCGCCCGTGCTGTGCAATGGCCCAGCGGCGGAGGTCCCCGAAGAGTTGTGCCAGCGCGACGGGCTGGTAGTGGGCGTTGATGCCGCTGGGGTTGGGCAGGACCCAGGCGTGGCTGCCGCCGAACGCGGCCTTCTGGAGGCCGACGCGGGCGTCTTTGACGCCGGAGATTATGCGGTACGGGCCGATGCCCACGAAGGCGACGACGGTGGGTCGCCAGCGTTTGACTTTGGTTTGGAGGCGCCGGCCGCCGGCGCGAAGTTCGTCGTCGGTGAGTTCATCGGCGCGGGCAGTGGCGCGCTGGACGATGTTGGTGATGCCGAATTTGAGCCCGAGAAGGAGGGTTTCTTCAAAGGGGGAGAAGATGCGCGGGGTAAAGCCGCCGCCGTAGAGGGCCGGCCAGAAGCGGTTGCCGGGGCGGCCGAAGTGGTGACCGATGGCGGCGGTGTACAGGCCGGGGTTTATGCCGGCGAAGAGGACGATGAGGTCTTTGGCGGCGAGATCGGGGATGTGCTTATTGTGTGCAGCGAGGAGCTGGGCTTTGGTGGGCTTCCAGGCAGTAGGCAACGTCCGCTTCATTAGGCAGCGTCCTTGGAGGGTATTTTGACCGCGCCGGTGGTTGTGTTTGTGGACGTGGCGAAAGCCTCTGCCAATTACCAGCGGCCGAAATGAGCGCCGCCATCGACATACAGGATGTCACCAGTGACTGTCACGGCGTCGGTCAGGTACATGACCGCGTCCGTGATGTCCTTGACTGTCGAAGGCCGACCCATCGGCGACAGGCTCTCCATCACGTCCTGCGGAGTGTCGCGGTGCATGGGCGTGAAGACGACCCCAGGCGCCACGGCGTTCACGCGGATGCCGACTTTCGCGTATTCCATCGCAAGGTGCCGAGTTATTGTTTCCAAGCCGCCTTTGGTGAGCATCGGTACCGCCGCCGTGACACCCCGAATCGGATTGCGCGTAAGAGCCGCCGTGATCGTGACGATGCTCCCGCCGTTCTTCTGCGCCAACATTTGCTTGATGCAGAGTTGGGTGAGATACAGGAAGCCCTCGACGTTTGTCGAGATGAGCGACTTGAAATCCTCGGCCGTGTAGTCCGTAAACGGTTTGGTGAAGAAGATGCCGGCGTTATTGACCAGTGCGTCGATTGACTTGAAGCGAGAGAGCGCCGTCTCGGCGATTTTGGCGGCAGTCGCCGGCTTGCCGATGTCACCATCCACCAGAGCGACGTGGTCGGAGGCCGCGACTTCCGTAGATTGGGTCACCTTCCGGGAAGTAGCAACGACATTGAACCCCCGTTCGACAAACGCTTTCACAATTCCCGCGCCGATCCCCTGCGAAGCTCCGGTCACGATGGCTGTCTTCCGTGGACTGCTCATGGATATTTCCCAAATTGGACGGATGTTCGTTGCTCCTATCAGATCCGACCGCGTGCGATGGGCCGTGGCAACCGTTCACGGCGCGGCAGGGGACTGGTCCATTTTTCGGCGGGAAAACGTGATTTCATCAAAAAACCGTGGGCCGAAAACATGGACCGGATGCCCTCTGGCGCCCCTCCCGCCGCCCCAGGGGGACAGTCCCATTTTCGCGGCGGTAAAGCTAATTCGCCGGGCAACGTCTCTCACGCCGCGAAAATTGGGACAGTCCCCTGTGAACGGTTACTCTGATCGTTTACCGCTATGCCGAAGTGGCTTGCGCGGACGTCCGTGGTCACCTTCCGTGGGTCTCGGTTTGCGATTAGGAATCGTCGGACGAGTTCGTCCATGTGGATCGGTTCGGGCCCCGCCAGCTCGATCGTGCCGTTCAACGGCTGCTCGACGGCGATTTCGGCCAACGCGGCGGCGACGTCATCCGATACGATGGGCTGCATCAGGGCCGGCGGCAACCGGACCGTTTGTCCTTCGGTGGCGGATTGGGCGATGCTGCCGACGAACTCGTAGAACTGCGTTGCGCGGACGATCGTGTAGGGAATCGTTGAGGCCTTGAGCAGATTTTCCTGGGCCGTCTTCGCGCGGAAGTAACCACTCGCCGGCAGGCGATCCGTGCCGACAACCGATAGCGCAATGTGATGACCCACGCCGGCGGTTGCTTCAGCGGCAAGGAGGTTGCGACCTGAAGTCTCGAAAAACGCCAAGGCCGCCTGGTCCTCGAACGAAGGTGAATTGGCTACGTCGACAACGACCGCGGCACCTGCCAGCGCATCGGCCAAGCCCTCGCCGGTGAGGGTGTTGACGCCCGAGGGGGGTGACGCCGGCACAACCTGCCGGCCGCGCCGGCGAAGGTGGTCGACGATTTTCTTCCCGATCAATCCGCTGCCGCCAATGACGACGATTTTCATTGCGGACACCTCCGCGCTCGTATCTGTTGTTTCGGTTTTCCGTAAAGGCTTAAACGTATGACCGTCGTAGGGTGCGCTGATAATTCTCGCGCTCTTGCGGGGTTCGACAAGCCCGTTACCGAGTCCGGCATTAGTGAGATTATCGCCGAGGTTCGATACGACGGCGCTTGCCTTTGTGCGGTCGGGGACGGCGTGATCTACGTTCACTTCGACGGCAAGACTGCGATCAATTCAGTGGGCCAATTCGGCGCGGGGGGTAACATCAGGGTTTTACACAGGATGTCGAACGAAAATTGGGACAGTCCCCCACTTATTGATTCGCCCGCCCTTAAGGGGTAGCCGTTCGTCGCACCCAGATTCGTGGCATAGTCTTGGGGTGCGCTTGACATGGCCTCGTCTGGCGACAAGAATCAGCTTTGTCAGGTGACAGCAGTGGGATCCCGGTGGCTACGACAAGGGATCCCCCGAATCAGAACCGCATCTGCAAGAATCAGGAGGAACAGCCATGTGCCGGGATTGCCACATCAACAGGCGGGAGTTTGCGGGATTATCGGCGGCCCTGGCCACCGGTTTTCTGGCCGCCTCTCCGGCAAACGGCGCCGCCGAAGCCGGCGAATCGGCGCCGCCCTCATGGGATCCAGACTTGCCGCTGACCGTTTTAGGAGCAAAGCTCAAGGTGCAGCCGGTGCTGATGTATGTGGTGCAAGAGCCCAAGGATGCGACCACCTATCGAAACTGGGGCAGCGTCCACACCGAGCAAGCCGCGGTCAAAGAGGCGCAGCGGATCGAGAAAGAAATGCAGCAGTTGCTCCGCGCGGCTGACTTTCCCCTGGAAACGTTGCCGCTGGCGAGCGTCAGCTCGGTGGAAGAAGCCCATCGCGTGCATGAGAAGGATTACGATGTGGTGGTGGTGTTTCCCGCCAGCGGCTCGGGGCAACTGCTGAGGGCCTGCTTCGCCGCCAAGGCCGACCGCGACACGTTGATCTTTGCCCGGCATCGCAGCGGCCCCCTTTATTACTGGTACGAGGCGCTAGCACCCGTTACTTGAAGACCGGCGAGCAGAAGGAGTTATCGGCGAACAGCGCTGCAAACCATGGTCCCGTCACCGTGGACGACGTGGTCATCGACGACCAGCGCGAGTTGCTCTGGCGGCTGCGGGCGCTGTGCGGGTTGAAAAACTTCATCGGACAAAGGATCGTCGCCTTGGGCGGCCCGATGGGCAAGTACGATGCGGAAGCGCCCAGGTGGCGCGGCAACGGTATCGGCTGGAAATCATCGACGTCGCTTACGACGAGTTCGCCCGGCGGATGGCCGGCCTCAAGGCCGACGGCGCGCGCGTCGCCCAGGCCGGACGCTGGGCGGCGAAATACCTGGCCCTGCCCCGTACGACGCTGGCCACCGAGAAGCGTTTCTTGGTAGGCGCTTTCCTGCTCTACGGTCTTTTCAAGGAGTACATGCGCCGGCACAATGCCACGGCCTTCACCATCCAGCATTGCATGGACAGGGCTTTGCCCATCGCCGAGACGACCCCTTGCATGCCGCTTTCGTGGCTCAACGACGAGGGGCTGATCGGATTGTGCGAGTCCGATTTTGTCCTCATTCCGGCGGCCATCCTGCTGCGCCACATCAGCGGCAAGCCGGTCTTCATGCACAATTCCACCTTTCCACACCAGGCCGTCGTCACCTGCGCCCATTGCAGCGCGCCGCGGCGGATGGACGGCAAGACCTACGCGCCGGCAAGGATTTTGACCCATTGCGAGTCGGACTACGGCGCCGCGCCGAAGGTGGAAATGCCTCTGGCGCAGCAGTTGACGTTCATCGACCCCGAGTACAGCCGGCCGCGGTGGTTGGCTTTCACGGGTCTGGTGAAGGCGAATCCGTCTTACGACGTGTGCCGCACGCAGCAAGACGTGGAGATTCAGGGCGACTGGAAGCGGCTGCTGCCCGAGGTGCCGCGATTCACACTGGGTGGCGGCCTACGGCAACTACCTGAACGAGATTGAATATGCCTCGCGGAAGATCGGCATGCACAGCGTGCGGATCGACGTGTGATCCGTGGTTTCTTCGTCCGAGGAACAGCTTATGAAAAACTCAGATTCTCACATCGGCCGGAATCCTCCTTCTTTTTCTCGCCGGAGAATGCTCGGCCGTCTGGCGGGCGCAGCGGCCCTGGGCGCCCTTTGGCCGCTTGCCGGGCAGACTTTGGCCGCCAACCGGCGCGGAGAGGATTCACCAATCGGTCTGCCTCTGGTGCTACGACGACTTCCGGCACAGAGTCAAGATGAACCTCGATCAGTTCGCCGCGGCCTGCGCGAAAATCGGACTGAAGTCGATCGAGCTGACCACCCCCGACCAATGGCCCACGCTAAAGAAGCACGGTCTGATCTGCGCCATGACGCCGAGTCACAGTATTCCCAAGGGCTTGAACCGGCTGGAGAACCACGCCGAATGTCTGGCCAAGATCCGTCAGAGCATCGACGCGACGGCCGACGCCGGCTTCCCCAACGTCATCACGCTCTCCGGCAATCGCCAAGGCATGGACGACCAGGAGGGGCTCAAGAACTGCGTGACCGGCCTGAAGAAGATCGCCCCCTACGCCGAGCGGAAGAAGGTCACGGTGTGCTTGGAGTTGCTCAACTCGATCGACCACAAAGATTACATGGCCGACTCCACCAAGTGGTGCGTTGAATTGGCTCACCGGGTCGGTTCGCCGCGGGTGAAGATACTTTACGACATCTACCATGCCGCCACGATGAAGGAAGATGTGCTGGCCGACATCCGGAAGCACGCCGACTGTTTTGGCCATTACCACACCGGCGGCGTACCCGGCCGCAACGAGATCGACGGCACGCAGACGATCGACTACGCCAAAGTGATGCGGGCAATTGTCGCCACCGGCTTCACCGGCTACGTAGGTCAGGAGTTCATTCCCAAGCGGCCCGACGCCCTGAAAAGCCTGGAGCAGGCGGTAGACATCTGCGACGTGTGACGAAAATCGCGTCCGTCAACGTAACAGGATAAAATCCAACCAATTCCCGGCTGGTATCCACGCGTCCATCGGTGGCCGGTTTCCACGCGCCTCGTGACAGTCGCCAGCATGTTGCCCAAAAATCGGCGTTCATTGTGCAGCCCAGGCATTCTCGAAGTGCATGTGGCGATTCTGTTGGTGGGGCTGGCCGGACTATTCGCCAAGTTTCTGCACCTCTCGCCCGTCGTCATTGTTTTCGGGCGGGCCGCCTTCGCCTGTTCGACGCTGGGACTCGTGATACTGATTCTAAAGCGGCAGGGGAGTTCCCGCGCGATTGCCCTGGCGATGGGTCGTCGTGTTGGGGGCATTGTTGGCGATACACTGGGTGGCCTTCTTCCATGCGATCCAGCTTTCCACGGTCGCGGTGGGAGTCCTGACCTTCTCCAGCTTCCCGCTGTTTGTGACCCTTCTCGAGCCCTGGTTCTTCCATGAGCGGCGACGGTGGCTGGACCTGTTTACTGCCGTGTTGGTGGTGGCGGGCCTGGCCACGATCGTGCCCAGCTTCAATTTCGGCAACAACGTCACCCAGGGCACTTTCTGGGGAATCGTCTCGGGCTTTGTTTACGCTATTCTTTGTCTGCTCAACCGGCGACTGGTCGCCACCCAATCGGCCTTGGCGCTGACGGCGGGAGAGAACTTCGTGGCGAGCCTGGTCTTGTTCCCGCTGGTGCTTTGGGAGGGTGCGTTGCCGAGCCCCCGGGAGATTCTTCTGCTGGCAATCTTGGGCGTGGTCTGCACGGCCCTGGCCCATTTTCTGTTCATCAAAAGCCTCAAGCACGTGCGGGCTCAGTTGGCCAGCGTGGTGACGGCCCTCGAATCGGTTTATGCGATCCTCTTCGCCATGCTGCTCCTGGGCGAAGTGCCCAGCCTGCGCACGCTGGCTGGCGGAGTCGTCATTCTCGGGGCCGTTGTTGTGGCCACTTTGGGTCGGCATGAGCGGTGAATCCTGTCACTACAAGCCAGCTCGGGGGGATTCAAGTCGGAGTGCGTAACGATTATCATGGAGGATGTGTTGGGGCAGTTGGTATTCGATGCCGGACTGTATTGGAATCACGAGAACCGAGGCCGTATGATCGCCTTCCTTATTTCCGCCGTGGCGATCTCCCTTTCCGGCGTGATGGCCCCGGGGCCGATCACGGCGGCCACCTTGGCGGCTGGGGCCCGATCTCGACATGCCGGAGCGTTCATCGCGGCTGGGCCACGCCGCCGTCGAAATGCCGCTGATCCTGCTGCTCGCCGCCGGCATCGGCACGATTTTCAAGTCCCCGGCCGTCAAAATAGGCATCGGCATGGCGGGCGGAGCGGTGCTGCTCTTCATGGCGGCACAACTGCTCCTCAGCATGCGGCGAAACAGCGCCCACGCCGAAGCCTCGGTCCAGCGGCGCCCCTTCATGACGGGCGTCGTGCTGACCGGAGCCAACCCGTATTTTCTGATTTGGTGGGCGACCGTGGGCTTGGCCCTGGCAACCCAAGCCATGAGTTGGGGAGCGGCGGCCTTGCTCGTTTTCGGCGTCGTGCACTGGCTGTGCGATTTGGGTTGGCTGGAAATGTTGTCCCTTACCGGCCATAAGGGCTCGCAGGCATTTGGACTTCACAGCCAGACGGTCATTTCGCTTATCTGTGCCGTCGTGCTGTTAGGCTTTGGGATAAAGTTCTTGTACGACGCAGTCACCAGCCTGCCGCCACTGGTTTTCTGATAGACCTATGCCGTTAGTTTTTGGGATTGAGAAAACGTCCTCACTCTTTGACGGTCTTGGCCCGGATTATTCGTAAATCTGCAAACAAAAGCGCCTCCGCGAGCGTCTAAAGTGTTAAGCCACATACATTTTGGACAACCCACGGAGGCGCATTGTGGTAAAGCAGTCTGCTTTTCAGGTTTCCTTCGATTTTCTCACATCGAAGGCGATTGTGGTAGAGCCCGCAGCGGCACAGGCTTCCAGCGACGCGGGCTTGTTGCCTTTTCGGCAACTCGACGAGCGTCTGGGGCTGACGCGGCAGTTCGCCAATGCGCTCAGCGACCGACGGCATCCCGGATACGTCGATCATCCTCTGCTGGAGATGACCCGCATGCGGGTCTATGGCATACTCGCCGACTACCCCGACCAGAACGACCACGACGTGCTGCGCAGCGATCCGATCTTCAAGCTCCTCTGCGATCGCTCGACGACCGACGACGATCTGGCCAGCCAGCCCACCCTCTCACCGATCCGCCTCCGCCGCCGGCTTCTGCGGAAGTCCCCCTGGAAGCCCTCGCCGACCATGATCGCCGCCGCTGGCACAATCACCGCCGCGAGCGCAATCCGCTGGGCAAAGGGCAACCCTGTACCTGGCGGACGCGCTTGATTAAAGTCGGCGCGTACGTGCGTGAAACCACTCGCCGCGTGGTAGTGGAACTCTCATCGAACTGGCCTTACCTGCACCACTTTCAACAGGTCAGCCAGCGGATTCTCGTCCTTGCCGGAGCGGCTCCCAACAGCAGTTAGCCCCTGCCGACAACTTCCTCTGCCGCGCCCACCAGCTTTTGGCCACGGGGGGAAGGGGGCCTTGTGTCTTTCCACAACCCCATCGTCTTCTCTTGCCTCTTTCCACCACCAGCCAGCACGAACAGACAGCGTTTACGAATAATCCGGGTTAAACGGCAATTCTATTCGCGATTTTCAACAATTACTGGATACGATACGCTTGTATCGACCCGGCGACACAGTTTCAATTGTGCTCGATAGGGGAGGCAAGCCGGTTGAGGTCAAGGTGGTGCTCAGTCGCCGCGGCGACCTGCAGTAAATCGTTGGGGTTGAAAAGTGTGTTGAAATGAGGCGAAAGGGGATGTGCATTAGACATTCTCGTCGCGGTTTATCGCATCCTTCCGTCCCTCCAGTCGGCCCGCTGGATTCGATTATCAAGAGTAGTTTTTGTGCCGGGCGGGTGTTGAGGGGAAAAGATGGGGAGGGGGCACATCGTCTTTGCGATTTTGAACGACCGCAGCCTGGACTCCGAGCGGTTCAGCATGGGGTAAATATACCCTCCGGAAGCCGTGCGAGCGGTTTGTGGCATAATTCGGCAAGGCGTCGGTGGGCTGGATCAGTTCGGCAACGCCCAACCTCAGTAATCCAAATTGAACTCGACGTACCAATCCTTGCGCAACTGTGCAGACACCCCTTTGGCGTCGATCGCAACTTCCTGGCCTAAGGTCGTGGCTTGGTTGTATTTGACCGGGATTTGTTCGTCTGCCTTGGTGATTTCAACTCGATAGAAGCCCGGAGGGACTCCGGGAGGATCATAGCGATTGGCTGGATCGGTGTGTATGCTGACCCTTACGATGCCGTTCTGGTCTGTCGTGCCGGCAGCCGATGGCATCATCGGGCCAAGAAACTCTTCCGGCACGAACTTCACTTCAGCACCGGCGAGCGGTTTGCCGTTGTGCAGGCAACGACACGGAAAAGGCATACGGCCGATTTTTGATTTCTGCCAAGCCTTGATCCGTGCGGCGATCATTTCCGCTGTGATCTCGCCCGTATGCTGAGGGTCGATCTGTTCGACGGCAGCTTTGAGGGCGGGACACCTTTCCAATTCGGCGCGGTCTATCTTGCCGTCTCCGCGAAAATCGTATTGCTTGAGAGTTGCTTGGCCGACCCGCTCGGAATTGAGTCGAGGGGCCATGTTGCCGTCGGCCGGCCTCCTTGAACAACCGGCCGGCCCTGCCAGCCAGGTCACCGACACGACAAACGCGATCAGCAGGTGTTTTTTGCGGCACATGTTGATTTCCTAATACTGTCGAAGTCAATCGATCACAAGGACGTCCGGTCCGATAGTCTACCGTCGGAAGAACCAGAATAACACGTTCAGCAACACCGTCAACACGATGCTGATAATGATACAGGTCACGATGGGGAAAGAAACCGGCCAGCCGTGGCCGCGCATGC
Organism: uncultured Planctomycetota bacterium; assembly: GCA_963733145.1. Lineage (GTDB taxonomy): Bacteria > Planctomycetota > Planctomycetia > Pirellulales > Thermoguttaceae > JAHIKV01. The sequence goes on from CAVTCJ010000005.1 coordinate 618,313, forward strand.
GAATATCGCCCGGCAGGCGGCCGAGCGGCACGCCAAGGCTTTCCACCAGCCAGACGATCGCGCCGATCACCGCCAGGACCACGCCGAAGATCAGAATCCAGCGGCCGATCATGCCATGCCGATTCCGCCGCTGGCCTCGATGTACTGCCCCGTGACCCAACGGGCGTCGTCCGAGGCGAGCCACGCCGCCACGCCGGCGATGTCTTCCGGCTCGCCGATCCGACCGAGGGCCGTGCGAGACGAGATCTGCTGGATCACTTCCGGGTTAGCCCGGGCGTGGGCCGTGAAATCGGTGGCCGTCAGGCCGGGGGCGACGGCGTTGGCCGTGATGCCGCGCTTGCCCAACTCGGCGGCGAGGATCAGGGTGAAGTGATTGATGGCGGCCTTGCCCATCGAATAGGCCGCCATGCGCGGATAAGGAAACCGGGAGAGGGCCGAGGACAGATTGATTATCCGCCCGCCGTCCCGCAGGCGGGAGATGGCCCGCTGGGCGACGAAGAACGCCCCCTTCACGTTCACGGCCATCAGTTCGTCGAAGACTTCCTCGGGCGTCGCTTCGACCGTGCCGTCGCGGCCGATGCCGGCGTTGTTGACCAGGATGTCGAAATGGGCCTCGCCGCACCGCTTGGTCAACTCGGCGTCGAGCGCTTGAAAGAACTGCTCGATGTCCTGCACCACCCCGACATTGCCTTGCAGGGCAAACGCATCGCCGCCGGCCGCTTGAATTTCACGCACAGCGTCGTTGGCCGCGTCGGCGTTTGTCCGGTAATTCACGACCACGAAGGCCCCGTCCTTGGCCAAGCGACCGGCAATCGCCCGGCCGATGCCCCGGCTGGCGCCCGTAACCACGGCGATTTTTCCCTGTAATCCCATTCCTGTGTCCTCCCGCAGTGTCCATTTGGTATCGGTATTATGCTCAGCATCGCTATTTTACTCTCCGGCGGCCGGATGTGAAGTTTAGACCGCATGGCGGCCGATTCCGCCCGGCGCCGAGATTCTCGGCTCCACTGTGGACACTATTTGACGAGGGGATTTTGCCGTTGCAGGCTGTCTTCAATCCGTGCCCGGAGCCCCTATATTTTCCCTCCCGCGCACCCGACCTCCGGCTTTTCTTTTTCCGGCAACAGGATATTATGGTTAGTCGGGGCCCTCCGAGATAAGACGAACCGCCGTACCGGGTCTTTCACTGTTCGTAAGATGCACATAGGCAAGCCCCCGGCAATGCAATGGACACAGAGCAGAGCGCCACTCCCGCCCCGTCCCAGCATGCCCGACCTTGGCGGCGGCGGCTCATTGCGCTTGTTGCCGGCTTGATTTTGCTGGGCGTGGTGCTGTATTTCGTCGTCCCCTGGCTGGAGGATTACTTCCGGTACGTCTGGACGGACGACGCCTACGTGGCGGGATACGTCACCTATATCGGGCCGCGGATCGCTTCCCGCGTCGAGCGCGTCGCCGTCCGCGAGGACGACTTCATCCGCGCCGGCGAGGTGTTGGTGCAACTCGATCCGCAGCCGTTTCGCCTTGCGGTCGAAGAGGTTCAGGCAAAGCTCCAGTATGCGCAGGCCAACCTGGCTCAAACCCTGGCGGCGGTTCACTCGCAGCTTGCCGAGATTCGTTCCCGGCAGTATCTGGCGCAATCGGCCGCCGATCAACTGCAATACCAGATCGCCACGCTCCGCTCGGGTGTGGCCGAGTTGAAACTCGACCAGGCGCAACTCGATCTGGCCCAACAAAACCAGGCCCGAAACGCCGAACTCCTCCAACTAAAGTCGATTTCTCAGGAGGATTTCGACGCAGAGCACCGCCGCCCTGCGGGTGGCGCGCCACAGAGTAGCCTCGCAAAACGAGATCGTCGAGCGGATTCGGGCCGATCTGGGGCTGGCTCGCGACACGGAGAATCCGGCCGAGGTGCCCGACGACATCGCCCATCGTTATTCGCCGTCTACAGGTGGCGCTCTCGAATTGGGCCACGTCGCTCAGCCAGATCGGCGTGGCATTGAACGTCATCGGCTTGAGCCCGGCCGCGCTCCGCACGGAGCTGGACAAGTGGCTGGCCGATCGGATCGCTCCCAAAACGCTGGAGTCGATCGTCGACGACGCCCCCGCGGTGCAGGTGGCGCGGGCGAACGTCCGGCAGGCGGAGGCCGCCGCTGGACCAGGCGAAACTTGAACCTGAGCTACACCGAAATCAAGGCCCCGTTCGACGGCTTCGTGACCAAGCGGACGGTCAACCCCGGCGACTACGTCAGCCCCGGCCAGAACCTGCTGGCCGTCCAGTCGCTCAGCGACGTGTGGGTCGACGCCAACTTCAAGGAGACGCAACTGCGAATACCTGCGGATCGGCATGCCGGTGGAGGTGTACGTCGACGCCTATCCCGGCAAGGTGTTTCGCGGGCCGGGTGGCCGGCTTCAGCCCGGCCACCGGTGCGCGGCTGTCGCTTCTGCCGCCGGAGAACGCGACGGGCAATTTCGTCAAGGTGGTGCAGCGGCTGCCGGTGCGGATCGAGTTCGACGAGGCCCTCTCCGCCGGAAACGCCGCTGTTCGTGGGCCTGTCGGTGGAGCCGATGGTGCATTACAAGGCCCGGCCCACCGGTCCCCACGCCGGCGAGCGGCTGCAGTTGCCGCAGCAGGAACCGCCGCCATGCCGCCGAGCAGTGATCCCATCGGGGCCGGACGATGCGACCGGCGAGCCTCCGCATCCGACGCCGCCATGGAATCCCTGGTTCGTGGCCTCGGTCGCGTCCCTGGCCGGCTTCATGGAGGTGCTCGACACGAGCATCGCCAACGTCGCCCTGCCGCACATCGCCGGCAGCCTGGCCGTCTCGCTGGACGAGAGCACCTGGGTGCTGACCACCTACCTGGTGGCCAACGTGATCGTGCTGCCGATCTCCGGCTGGATTTCCAACACCATCGGCCGCAAGCCGTTCTTCATGGCGGCCATCGCCCTGTTCACGCTCAGTTCGGTGCTGTGCGGCATGGCGCCAGACCTGTCATCGCTGATCTTCTTTCGGGTGTTGCAGGGACTGGGCGGCGGGGGCCTGGCGCCGGTGGCCCTGGCCATCCTCGTCGATTCGTTTCCCCCGCGGAAACGCGGCATGGCCATGTCGATCTACGGCGTCACCGTGCTCGTGGCCCCGATCCTCGGGCCGCGTCGTCGGCGGCTGGATCACCGACAACTATACCTGGCGATGGATCTTCTACATCAATCTCCCCGTCGGCATCGTCAGCTGTCTTCCTGGTCGGACATGGTGCTGGAGAGACGGTCCACGCATCTGCAAAACCGAGCAGAGCTGTGGCGACAGGCTGCGGCGGATCGACTACGTCGGCTTCGCGCTGCTGGCCGTCGGCCTGGGCGTCGCTGGAAGTGGTCTACGACCGCGGCAATCGCCTGGACTGGTTCGGCTCGCCGTTGATCGTGTGGCTCACCGTCATCGCGGGCGTATCGCTGGTGGCCGTGGTCGTCTGGGAGCTGCGCTGCCGCCGGCCGATCGTCAATCTGCGGCTCTACAAGGACCGCAACTTCATGGCTTGCAGCCTGCTGATGTTCGTCATCTATCGCCACGCATCTACGGAACCACGGTGCTGCTGCCGCTGATGGTGCAGACGCTGATGGACTACTCGGCCACCGAGGCCGGGCTGATCCTCTCGCCGGGCGGGATCGCCACGATGGTCATCATGCCCCTGGCCGGCTGGCTGCTGGCCCGCGGCGTCGACGCCCGCTGGCTGATCGTGTTCTCCCTCGTTGGCCGTCTCCGGCGCGCTGTACTGGATGACCGGACTGACCCTGGACGTGTCGCCGGGCTACCTGGTCGATGGTTGCGCATCGCTGCAGACCTTCGCCCTGGGCTTCTTCTTCGTTCCCCTGCAATCGGCCGCCTATCTGTACCTGCCGCGGGAACAGATCAACAACGCCACCGGCATGGTCAGCATGCTCCGCAACGAAGGGGCCAGCCTGGGCGTGGCCATGTTGACCACGCTTCTGGCGCGGCGGGATCAATTCCACCAGATGCGGCTCGGCTCGCACATCAATTCGCTCAGCCATGCCACCGCCGAGGCGCTCAATCAGGCGTCGCTCCTGGCCCAACACGCCGGGGCCGATCCCGGCCTGGCCCGCCAGCAGGGGACGGCCATGCTCTACAACCAGCTGCAACGCCAGGCGATGATGCTGTCCTACCTCGACGCCTTGATGCTCTTCAGCGTGATGGCCTTGGCGGTAATCCCGTTGGTCTTTCTGATGCGCCGCTCGGTGGCCAAAGACCCAGTGCTGGTCCCGGAATGAGTTCTCGGCGATTCTTGACGTTCCGGCGATGCCAGTCGATAATCAGTAGCATGGAAAACGCACGACCGAGCGACTACAGTCTGGTGGGCAAAGACACCGTCGCTGGCGATTGAAAAGGGCTTGGCCGAAGCCCCCTGGTACGTCTCGCCCGTGCCGCCGGAAAAACTCCGCGAACTGCTGGAGCGCCGCGACTGGCCCGCCATCCGCGACACGCTCCTGTGGTTCGCCCTGATGTTTGCCGCCGGCGTCGTGGCCTATTGGTCCTGGGGCACGTGGTGGGCCGTCCCCGCTTTCCTGCTCTACGGCGTGCTCTACTTCGCCCCCGCCGATTCCCGCTGGCACGAGTGCAGCCACGGCACGGCCTTCAAGACCGCCTGGCTGAACAATCTGGTCTACGAGATCAGCTCGTTCATGGACTTCCGGGAATCGATTCGTTGGCGCTGGAGCCACACGCGGCACCACAGCGACACGCTGATCGTGGGGCGCGACCCGGAGATCGCCATCCAGCGGCCGCCGACGTGGCCCTCGCTGATCATCAAGACCCTGGGCATCAACAACGGCATCGACTTCTTCAGCCACATCGCCCTGCACTGCATGGGCCGGCTTGAGGCGCAGGAGAAGACGTACATTCCCGAATCGGACTACGGCAAGGTGATCCGCGAGGCCCGCATCTACGCCCTGATCTTCGCGGGCCTCATCGGCCTATTCGTTCTACGCGGGCAGCATCCTCCCCCTGATGTTCGTCGGCTTGCCCGGCTTCTACGGCGCCTGGCTCACGCCCATCTACGGCCACACGCAACATGCGGGCCTTGCCGAAAACGTGCTCGATCATCGGCTCAACTGCCGCACGGTCTACATGAACGCCGTCAACCGCTTCCTCTATTGGGAAATGAACTACCACGTCGAGCACCACATGTTTCCGCTGGTGCCCTACCACAATCTCGGGCGGCTGCACCAACTGGTCAAGGCGGACATGCCCAAGCCCTACAACGGACTGCTCGAAGCGTGGCGAGAAGTCCTGCCGACCATCCTGCGGCAGATGAAGGACCCGACCTACTATATCCGGCGGCAGTTGCCTACGCCGACCGTCACGGCCGATTCGCCGTCCGCGCCGCGGATCCTTCACGCCAAGGGCGAGCCGGTCGACGGCTGGGTCGAAATCTGCGTCTCCAGCTTTTTGGCGTGAAGAGGACGTCATCCGCTTCGATCACGAGTCGAAAACCTACGCCATTTATCGCACGGCCGACGGCACGCTCTACGCCACCGACGGCATCTGCACCCACGGCAACACGCACCTGGCCACGGCTTCGTGAGCGGCACGCTGATCGAATGCTCGAAGCACAACGGGCGTTTCGACATCACCGACGGCTCCCCACGCCGCCCGCCGGTTTGCGTCGGGCTGAAGACCTATCAGGTCCGCGAGCACGAGGGCAAGATCTTCCTCGACCTGAACTCCGCCGGCGGTTGCGGCCTGTCCGAGTCGATCACCACGTACCGCTTCCGCGTCGTGAGCAACGCCAACGTGGCCACGTTCATCAAGGAGCTCGTGCTGGAACCCGAGCCCGGCTCGCCGTTTCCCGATTACCAGCCGGGCGACTACTTGCAGTTCGACATTCCCGCCTACGACGAGATCTCGTTCCGCGAAATCGAGGTCGACGCGCCGTATGACGCGATCTGGCGGGCGGGCAACGTCTTCGAGTTCCGCGCCGCCAATCGCGCTGCCCGATCCGCCGCAACTTCTCGATCGTCACCCGTCCCGGCGCGGATCGGCAACTCCGCTTCAACGTCCGCATCAGCACGCCGCCGCGGGGCGTGGATTGCAGCGCCGGCGTCGGCACGACCTGGCTGCACCGGCTGAAGCCGGGCGAGCGGGTGTCGGCCGTCGGCCCGTTCGGCAGTTTCCGCATCAAGCCCGGCGAGAGGGAGATGGTCTATCTGGGCGGCGGCGCCGGCATGGCCCCGCTCCGCTCGCATCTGGCCCATCTCTTTGAGGCGGAGAAGACCGGGCGGCGCGTCAGCTTCTGGTACGGCGCCCGCTCGTTGCAGGAGAGTTTCTACCGCGATTACTTCGCGGACCTGGCCGGCCGGTTCCCAAACTTCAGCTTCCATCTGGCGCTTTCCGAGCCGCTGCCCGAGGACAACTGGCAGTCGCACACAGGTTTCATTCACGACGTTCTCCATCGGCAGCTATCTCGCCGCTCATCCCGATCCCGCCGGCATCGAATACTATCTCTGCGGCCCGCCGGCCATGATCCAGGCCACACTCGATATGCTCGACGGACTGAAAGTGGACCGGGGCCAGATCGCCTTCGACGAGTTTTGACGACCTTCTCTTGTTCCCGTGCTCCGATTATGAACACACTGCCCGGATGCTCCGCATCCGCGCAAGCGGCTGAGATATGAAACGCATCACCTGACTGCCTTCTTCCCCCCGCACGCTGTGGTATAATGGCGGTGGCGAAGCGACCAATAATCCGTACTGGCCCGGTGTAACGGTGGGCTGAATTTGTTAAAAAGGCAATCTAAAATGACATCTATTCCTGTCAAATGGTTTCGCCTTACTCCTAGTCGATTGACACTGATCCTCCTGATTCTGCAGGGATTTCTATGGATTTCTGTGCGACTTCAGTGGTTATCCTGCAACTCAGGTTGGCTTGTGCTAGTGGCTATTGTCTCTACTTGCGTATTCCTGTTATTGATGCTTATGTGGTTTGTTGCGTCCCTGCTATTTCACTTCCATTTCCAATTTGGACTACGCTTACTTCTGTTCTTAATCATAGCGATTGCAATCCCATGCGGTTGGATTCCGATGCAAGTGTATAAGGCAATGGCACAAAGGGAATCAATCGTAGCGATTAAAAGTATGGGGGGATTAATACTACAGCGCTAAGTTGATATTGATTTGTTTGGATAAAATGGCGAAACTTGTGTCCTGCTGAGTCACGGAGGGCCAGACATGGACGCTAAACTGATTCGTGGGTTGCAACCGATGCTTGCCCGCTTTCTGAAACGCTTCGACGACTGCTTTGCCCGCAAGGACACACGGGCACATCTGACCGTCTACGTTAATGGGCAGCTTTCCGACTTGCCGCGAAAGAGCGTCGAACCGATTGCCCTGGCGTCCGGCGTGCCCGTGCGAACCCTTCAGGAGTTCCTCAGCCAACATCGTTGGCTGGAAGACCTGGCCCGCAACCGCTTGCAGCAAATCGTCGCCGAGGATCATTCCCATCCGCATTCCGTGGGCGTCATCGACGAAACCAGCTTCGTCAAACAAGGGAATAAGACGCCCGGCGTGCAACGGCAATACTTGGGTACGATCGGCAAGCAGGAAAACGGGATCGTCACGGTGCATTTGGCCTATGCCGCGGACGATTTTCACTGTTTGCTCGATGGCGAGTTGTTCCTGCCGGAAAGTTGGGCTGGCGATCCTGCGCGTTGCCGCGAGGCGCAGATCCCCGAAGGGATGACCTATCGTCCCAAAACGGAAATCGCCTTGGAGTTGTACGACCGTGCGCGGGCCAACGGCGTGCGGTTTGCCTGGCTGACGTTCGACGAGTGGTATGGCGGAAAACCCGCGTTTTTGCGGGCTTTGGACGGTCGGGAGCAGCGGTTCGTGGCTGAAGTGCCGCGCATTCTGATGGGCTGGATTGTTCCGCCGCGCGTGACGAGTCGGCCCTTTCGTCGCGGCCGCGGCCGCGGCCGCAAGACGCCGCGAATCGTCTCCGGCAGTCGTCCGGCGATCAGGGTCGAGAACATGCTCAAGTTCGCGTCGGAATTGCGGGACCAAGAGTGGGTGCGGTATCGCGTCAAGGACGGTCAAAAGGGGCCGATCCTTTGGGAGGTCAAACGTGTGCCTTTCTTCCTTCAAGGACCGGATGGACTGCCCACCGGCCCGTGGCATTTGATGGTTGCCCGCAGCGTGCTTGATCCATCCGAGATAAAGTTCTTCGTGAGCAATGCGTCGCCGGAAACATCGGCAGGGCCGATCCTTCTGGCGGCCTTCTCGCGTTGGCGCGTCGAACGCTGCTTCGAGGACGACAAGGGCGAAGTCGGCTTGGCTCATTACGAAGGACGGCGGTATCCGGGCCTCAAGCGGCATTTGATTCTCAGTTCGATCAGCTACTTGTTTCTGGCCGAGACGAAACAACGGTTGCGGGAAAAAAAATCCCGAGTGGACCGTTTGCCAAGTGCATACGGCGGTGTCGGGGTTAATTCGCTCGTGGTGGCTCGACGGCCGTGTCTCGTCGCGTCTGTTGCATCGTACGGCGGCGTTGCTCGCAGGCATACAAGATCGCAACGCCCTGGTGCGTCGTTGCCATATCAAGCGAAAACGTCGAATTCTGCGGAACATGGGCATCAAACTGACCGAAACCCGTGTATGTAAATGGGACTCAAGTTAGCGCGAGTATTAATTGTATACGAATATAAGATTGATCCATGTGGCAATCGAGTACCTTCATTAGATGCAGCACCCCACGGATCATTGTGGTTGCGAAACTTGCTTGGAGAAGATGTCTTCGTACACGTTACTTGGGTTGACCTTACCGATGTATCAGTAACGAACGCTGATTTGGAACACCTTGGGGGATTAGGGCAACTAGAAACGTTGTGGCTAATGGGTGGTGAAATAACAGATGCGGGCTTGAAACATCTCAAAGGATTGCAGCAACTCCGGTACTTGGCATTAAACAGCACCGAAATTACCGATAGTGGTCTGGAACAACTTTATGGAATGAGGCGACTCAGAGAATTGTGGCTTGGTGGCACCAAAGTTACCGATGAGGGCGTTAAGAATTTGCAGCAGGCATTGCCAAACTGTCAAATCAACCGCTAAGGATCGTTGGAACCTGATGTACAAAACTCACCTACATCAAGTGCATTCTCAAGCCGTCCGTCGAACGCTGCTCGAAATCGGCCCGTTAACTTTCACCAAAAGGTCCCTTTCTCCGCCACTAAAATCAACCATAGGGTACGAGAATTGATAGTGGGCACAGCGAAAATGCCTGTGCTCGAAATAGACATGGTTGGAGCCTGCCTATGCGGCGAATATGGCTGTCTGTAGTAGCGTTGGGGTTTACGCTGTTTATCGCAGCCTTGATCTGCTGGTTCGCATTTGCGCCCCGGCACGTGGGTGATGCCGAAGCGATAGCATTGGATCAACGCGATCCCGGTGTTCGGTCTGAAATCGATGAGCTGGTTGGGTGCTGGCGCAGCATAAGCATCATGGACGGTGACCGTGGCTTGTCTGGTCCTGATTGTCCGTTGGAGAACTACTTCATGTTCTCCGGCGAAAGTCTGATCTGGTATAGCCCGATCCCCTTCGTTTCCGCGCCGGAGGGGGTTTCAGAGTGCTCTCCGCCGATGCAATTGCGATTGGATACAAGGTCATTCCCTAAGAGGTTGGACATAGTTTACGGCCGTTCTTTGCGGAAGGGCCTATATAGACTGGAAGATGACACATTGCAGATCGTACTTGCCGCATCGGGCGAAGACGGACGACCGGCAACAATCGAGCAACAATCGGGTAGGTTATTCCTGACTTTGAAGCGAGCGAAGTTGGAATCTGTAGAGTTCTATGAGAAGAGACTTGTCGATAAGGATTGTAACCGTTCACACCCTGGGACACGATTTTCGACAAACTGATCTGGACACGGAGGGCGGTATTCGGCGACAACAGTGGCATGTTGCCTGGAATCACTGAAGAAATCATCGCTCGCCAGCCGCCGGAAGCCCAGGCCATCATTCGTGCGCTGCTGGCCGAAAATGCGGAATTGAAAGCGAGGATCGAGGAGTTGGAACGGCAGGTGAAGGGCAAAACGCCGCAGAACTCCTCGCTGCCGCCAAGCAGCCAACATCCGCACAACCGGCCGCAGCCGCCGAAACACAAATCGAAGAGGAAACGTGGCGGGCAGCCCGGCCATGAGAAACACGAACGACCGCTGATTCCAACCAACGAGTGCGATGACGTGCAACGACTCAAGCCGACCGAGTGCCGGCGTTGCGGCGCGAAGCTCTCGGGCAGCGACCCGGAGCCGCTGCGGCATCAGGTCTGGGAAGTCCCGGAGATCAAAGCGCACGTGACGGAGTATCAGCGGCATCGGCTGACGTGTCCGTGTTGTGGAGAAACAAGCTGTGCGGACCTGCCCCCGGGCGTGCCGCAGGGCCAGTCGGGACCGCATTTGATGGCTTTCGTCGCGCTGTTGATGGCCTACTATCGCCAGAGCAAGCGGCGGACGGCCGAGTTCCTCGGCATGTTGCTCGGCCAGCCGTGTTGCCCGGCGCTGACCGTGAAAATCCAAAACCAAGTGACGGCGGCCGTTGCGGCCGTCGTATCAGGAGTTGGCAGCCGAACTGCCGACGCAAGAGCACCTGAACATCGACGAAACGGGAACGAAGGAAGAAAACGGCAAGGCGTGGCTGTGGACGTTCGTGGCCCGAACGTTCACGGTGTTCGCGGTCCGCGCCACTCGCGAGGCGACGGCGCTCGGCGTTTTCCTGACCGAGAAGTTCCACGGCGTCGTCACCTGCGATCGGGCGAAGATGTACTGGCAGGTGGGCCGCCTGCAATGGTGTTGGGCGCACCTGAAGCGGGATTTCCAAGCGATGATCGACACGGGCGACAAGCGGGCAAAGTGGCAGGGAGAACGCCTGCGAGCGGCCACGTGCGAGTTGTTCGAGCATTGGGCCGATTATCGGCATGGCAAAATTTCGCGGGCGGCGCTGGTGCGTCGCATGGCTCCGGTACGCCGAAAGGTGGAACGCTTGCTGCTGCGCGGCACCCAATGCGGTCATGCCGACACGCGCGGCACGTGCCGTGAATTGTACGAACATCGCGGGTGGCTGTGGACGTTTTTGCGGCACGAAGGGGTCGAGCCGACGAACAATGCGGGCGAGCGTTCGTTGCGTCATGCGGTGATTTGGCGAAAGTTGTCGTTTGGAACGCAGAGCGCGGCCGGCAGCCGCTTTGTCGAGACGATGTTGACGGTGATCGAAACCTGCCGCCAACAGCGCCGCAACGCCTTCGTTTTTCTGACTCGCGCAATTGAAGCTCATTTGAATCACCAACCCGCCCCTTCATTGCTTCCCAGGGTGTGAACGGTTACATAAGGATTTCCATTGGTACGGCCCTTGCCCAGAAGTGCGTCTCTCCAGACCACTTGGCGCTGCTCGGGCACTTGCTTTCATTGGTGATGCGGCTGTCCCCGCGTTGTTGCGGGCTATAAGGAATGAGGCCGTCGAGATTCGTTCGGTGCAATTGGCGCTGTTTGAAATAGGGCTGCCGGTGTATGAGCAACCGTATGAACGAGACATTTCTCATCGAGATCCCTCGTCGTTGGAGAAGTGGTGGGCGGAGAACTGCGAGAGGACGGCAGCGAAGAGATCGAAAATGAGATACGAAATAGGTTTGCTGCCCGCCGGGCCGGATCCGCGACTTTTTCAGACTGAAAAGAGGGAACACGGGGACCAATAAAGAGGCTGGGGTCTTTTCTTCAGTTGTTTCGGCCTCGAACGACCCATTTACGACGCGCTGTTGACATCTCGTTCTATACCCTTATATTGCGATATGGTGGAACTAAAGCCCAAAGTGTGAACAAATGTTTAGAACAATACCGTGCGTTCTGGGGGTACTTACCTCTTTGATGTTATTGGCGGCCCCGACCGGGCGTCAGGCGGCCGCGGCCGAAGCGGGGAAGCCGAACATTATTTTCATCCTGGCCGACGATCTGGGTTTCGGCGACGTGAAGTGCGACTTCCCCGCCGGCAAGATCGCCACGCCGAACATCGACCGCCTGGCCAGCGAGGGGATGCGCTTTGTGGACGCCCACGCCCCGTCGTCGCTCTGCTCGCCGACGCGGTACAGCACGCTGACGGGCCGCTATTGCTGGCGGACGCGATTGACCAAGGGCGTGCTTTGGCAGTGGGAGAAGCCGCTGATTCCGGCCAACCGGCTCACGCTGCCCGAACTGTTGCGGTCGCGGGGCTATCACACGGCGGCGCTGGGCAAGTGGCATCTGGGTTTGGAGTGGCCGTTCGCTTCCCCGGCCTCGGCCGCCAAGCTGGACGTGATCGCCAACCAGGACGACGCCCGGCCGGAAGACATCGACTGGTCGAAGCCGATCACGGGCGGGCCGGTCGATCGGGGGTTCGATTACTACTTTGGCGTGAACTGTCCGAACTTTTCGCCCTATATCTACATCGAGAACGATCATGTTGTCGGCGCGCCGCCCAGCGAAATCTGGCCGCACATCGGCGGCCGCCTGAGCCAGCACTCGGGCCCGCGCAGGAGGGCTTCGACCGCCGGCGGACGCCCACGATCCTGGCGGAGAAAGCGGTGCGGATAATCACCGCGGCGGCGAAGTCGTCGCGGCCGTTTTTCCTCTACTTCGCCCTGACCGGCCCGCACGCGCCGATCATCCCCAACGACGCCTTCAAGGGCCGCAGCGGCGTCGGCGACTACGGCGATTTCGTGATGGAGATGGACTGGACGGTGGGCGAGGTGATGAAGGCCCTCGAGCGCACCGGCCTGGCCGACAACACGCTGGTCGTCTTCACCTCGGACAACGGCCCGGCGTGGTGGAACTACGAGGAGGCCCAGATTTACGGGCATTTCTCGATGGGGCCGCTGCGCGGTCTGAAGCAGGACATCTGGGAGGGCGGGCATCGCGAGGCGTTCATCGTCCGCTGGCCCGGCAAGGTCAAGGCCGGCACGGTCAGCCGGCAGCTCGTCTCGCACGTCGACATGATGGCCACCTGCGCCGATTTGCTGGGCGTCCGCCTGCCCGACGACGCCGGCGAGGACAGCATCAGCTTCCTGCCGGTCCTGCTGGGCAAGAAAGCGGACAAGCCCCTGCGCGAGGCCCTCGTGCATCACGCCGGCAACAGCCACTTGGCCATTCGCAAGGGCAAGTGGGTCTTCATCGACGCCAAGAACGGCGATGCGGGCCTGCCGGAGCCGCAGTGGTTCAAGCGGCTCCGCGGCTATGAAGAGGACGATCTCCCCGGCGAACTCTACAACCTCAACAAAGACCTCGCCGAGCGGACGAATCTCTACGCCGTGCGGCCCGAGGTGGTGCAAGAGTTGAAGGAACTGCTGCACAAGTACATCCGCGACGGCCGCAGCACCCCCGGGACGCCGCAGAAAAACGACACGGACATCATTACGAAGTACAAAGCCGCTAAAACCAACTAACCGGTCGTCCAAAAACAACTTCGGTATATGTAGTTCCTGTTGCGGAAAGGGTGATTCGGTCGGATTGTCGCCTTTCGCTCCGCGAAAGTAGCGTGGACTGCCCGCAACTTTCGCGGAGCGAAAGGCGACAAAAGGCTTTCCGCAACAGAAACTATGTAGGACAGCCGCCCCCGGCTGTCTGGGGCAATTCGCACAGCCGAGGGCGGCCGTCCAGGTCAATTCGCACAGCCGAGGGCGGCCGTGCTACAAGTCGTTTTGGGACTACAACCAAAGGAGTGAAACATGCGTACAGCCGGGCAACGTCGGGGATTCATGGGTTTGTGGGGATTGGCGATAGCAGCCTGCGCGATCGCGCTGCCTGCTCTGGCGGGAGCGGCCCAAGCCGCCGCGCCGGATCCTACAAAGCCCAACGTCATCGTGATCCTGATCGACGACATGGGCTATCGCGACATCGGCGTCTATGGGGCGAAGGACATCCCCACGCCGCACATCGACTCGCTGGCCCGCAACGGCATGCGGTTCACCCAGGCCTATACCAGCTGCCCGGTCTGCACTCCGGCCCGGGCGGGACTGTTGACCGGCCGCTACCAGGAGCGCTACGGCCTGGAGTGGGTGATTAACCCCGATCCGGCCACGGGCAAGACGCCCTACGGCATCGACGTGCATGAAAAAACCCTCGGCGACCTGCTCCGCGAAGAGGGCTACGCCACCGCCGCGTTGGGCAAGTGGCACCTCGGCGATCAGCCGCAATACTTCCCCACCCATCGCGGCTTCGACTATTTCTACGGCTATCTGCAATGGGGGCATTACTATTTGAACCAGACGCCCGAGCAACTCGCCCATCCGACCGACCCCTGGATCGTGTTCGCCGAACAGTTCGGCGGAGAGGCGGCCGCCAAGTATATGGTCGAGGTCTCCAACGCTCCGATCTACCGCAACGAGGAGGTCGCCGGCTGGAAGGGCTATCTGACCGACGTGCTCAATCAGGAGGCGGTGGATTTCATCGAGCGGAACAAGGACCGGCCGTTCTTCCTCTACCTGTCCGAGGCGGCCTTGCACGTGCCGCTGGAGGCGACCGAGAAATATCTGAGCCGCTTCCCGAACCTCTCGGACGAGAAGTTGCGGCGGACCCACGCGGCCGCGCTCGAGCGCGGTCGACGACGGCGTCGGCCATATTCTCGACAAGCTCCGCGAGCACGGCCTGGAGAAGAACACCATCATCTTCTTCACCAGCGACAACGGCGGGGCGAGCTTCTGGGAGCCGCGGCCGGAAATCCTCGACATCGTCAAGGCCGGCTCGCCGCTGCTCTCCGGCAAGAAGGGCGAAAAGCTCAGCTACCGCACCGTCTCCGAGCGCTTCCAGTGGGGCGTCGGGGCCAACGGCGCGGACAACCTCCCGCTGTCCTTCGGCAAGGGCGTCCATTACGAGGGCGGCGTCCGCGTGCCGTATATCGTCCAGTGGCCGGGCGTCGTGCCGGCGGGCAAGGTCAGCGAGGCCGTCGTCTCGCACCTCGACATCGTCCCCACCTGCGTTGCCGCGGCGGGCGGAAAACTCCCCGCCGACCGCGAGTACGACGGCGCGAATCTCCGCCCCTTGTTCCAAGGCCAAGGCCGGCCCGGCAATTGGCAAAACCGGCCGATGTACTGGCGGATCTGGAACGATCGCGCGGTCCGCTCCGGCAATTGGAAGCTGATCTGGATCGGCGACACGCCGCCGAAGCTCTATAATCTGGCCGACGACGTCGCCGAGGAAAAGGACCTCGCCGCCCAACATCCGGACATCGTCCTCCGGCTGCAAACGGCCTGGCACGTGGAACAAAAAGAACATCACCCCGCTGTTCTTTTATCACGCCAAGGACGGGCCCTGGAAAGACACCAAGTAAGGCGGCGACAAATTTAGGGGAGAAACGGGACAGGACCGCTATTGACGAAATCGGTAAGTGAATGCAATTCCACCATTATTGATATTCAGAAAGCTAATGCAACTGTCTGTTTAGCCCGGATTATTCATAAACGTCATCCTGAGCGCAGCGAAGGATCTCCGATGCGCCGCAAACAGCCCAGATTCTTCGCTGCGCTCAGGATGGCAATGGTCCTTCATGTTTATGAATAATCCGGGTCAGCGGCCGTCGGCACGACGGCCCGTGTTCCGCCGCAGGCCGACGTACCGTCGGCCGCTAAACGGTAACATTTCTTATCTGACTATCAATAGAAGTAGAAGCATGGAGATTGCCTGCATTGCCAATATCGTACCTGTTCCGTTTTCTCTTCTTTGCTCCCCCCAAGCTGAAACCTACGAGGAAGGACGCACTGCAAAAGGTCCGCGGGCCGAGAAGGTCAAACCGCTGTGAGCGATAGAACCCGAATTAGCCCGGCAATTTCTTCTTGGCGTCGCGGAGAAGCGGCGACTCGACAAGGGTAAAGAGAACGACCTCCTCGCCGGTGACGGTGCTGATGTCGTGGTGCAGGGTCAACACCTTGACGCCGGTGATCTCCTGGACCATGGCTTCCATGACCGGACGGGCCGTTTCGATCAGATGGGTCCGCACTTGCTTCAACAGGTCCCGCCCCTTATCGGCCGAAAGCGACTTGACCAGATGTTGTTCGGCCGCGGTCAACACGCCTTTCAGGCGGACCACGAGGAGATCGCCGAGCAGGCGGGCATAAATGTCCTTCGGTCCCCGGCCCATGTAATCCTGCTCGAAGCGACTGACTCCTTCGCAAATGGCGGCTTCGATTTCTCCTTGGGTTTTCATGTCGAGACCCCCTGCTGGAGAGTTGGGCATGAGTAGGTTCTCACTGGTAGACAAAACATGATCCATCAGATTCTCCAAGGTAATCCGGTTAAAATGATAACAAATTGGGAAGAAAGGCGAAAGTCCCATTGCATTCCCCGGTGGGCGTCGTAGAATTGCATCAGTGGAAGAGTGGCGGTGCGGTTGATCGCGGCTTTTCCAATGAAATTGTCGGATGACTAGATGAAGGGCAACCCGGGAAGTGCCGGGGGGCTTGTTCGAGAGTAAGCCGACGTGGTCGAACACTTTCGGGTGTTCCGCCACGTCGGCTTTTTTTGTTCTTGGCGACGTACGGCGTTCACAAATACCCAGGGAGGAGTCCCATGAATAAGCTCGATCCAACCATGGCGCAGCAGGTCGCCGAGGCGATCAGCGTCTTCCAAGAGCGGCGGACCGGCTACCCGCCCAAGGCCGTGACGGTGGTGCTGAGCGAGGACACGCTGGTCGCGACGCTGCACGAGGCGGTGTCGCCCGCCGAGAAGGCCCTGGCCCGGACCCCCGAGGGCGCCGTTCGGGTGCAGGAGTATCATCGGCAACTCTTCAAGGACTCCATACAATTGTTGAGGAAGGAAATCAGGCGCATCACCGGCGTAGCGGTGGGCGAGGCGGCCGCGGAAGTGGAGACGACGACCGGCGCCGTCGTACATGCCTTCACCAGCGGCACGATGGTGCAGGTGTTCCAACTCGCCGGAAGAATCTCGGCGGAGACCTGGAACGGAAGTGGACTAGACAAGCAGTTACAAAGCACGGAGGGTTTGCCATGTTAGTTCTATCGAGAAAAGATCAGGAGTCGGTGGTCATCGGCGGGACCGATGGGTTTCATCGCCTGATGAAGGTCACGGTGCTCGGCATCCGAGGCACGAAAGTGAGACTGGGCTTCGAGGTCGATGCCGACGTGCCCGTCCATCGTGCGGAAGTGTGGGAGAGAATTCGCACCGAGGCCGGTCAGTTGGTTTGACGGAAGGCGCCGCCGCGGGGCTTGCCTGATGCAGGCGATTGATCGTCCGACGCGAAACAAACGTTCGGCTATCCGCCTACATATCGGAGAAAACCATGTTGAAGGGAACAACCAATAAATTGAAGATCGTGGCCATTGCCGTGAGCGCCTTGGTCGTGGTGATCGTGGTCTTGCAGAACACGCAAGACGTCGATACGAAGCTGCTGTTCACGACGGTCACGATGCCCAACGCGGCCCTCTTGTTCGGAACGTTGGTCATCGGTTTTGCGGTCGGAGTGCTGACCGCGGGGCACATTGCATCCACCGTGAAGTGGGGGCCGCCGGATTAAGGGCCGGCGAATCAATAAGTGGGGGACTGTCCCAATTTTCGTTCGACGAAAATGGGACTGTCCCCTTCTGAAATGCGACAGTTATTAACTTGCCGATCCTAAGCGTTTGCATCTGGAGTCAACCACTGGCCGCGCTGGCGCTTCGCCGGCTTATCCCGACTTTTTCAAGGAAAACTCGACATGTTACAGTGAGCCATCACTTGTCTGGTCGTGGCTTTGATTGCCGCACTGCTGGGCTTTGGCGGAATCGCCGGTTCCTTCGTGGGAGTGGCGAAAGTCCTGTTAGTCATCTTCCTCGTGCTCGCGGTGCTCTCTTTCCTGGGGAACGGTTTCAGGGGGAGGTATCACGGGGGGGTAGCGGGAGTGCGGCTGGCGTTGGAAGCACGTGCCTGTTGACTAGGAATAAACAATATATCACGGCCCTTGCCCAGAAGTGCGTCTCTCCAGACCACTTGGCGCTGCTCGGGCACTTGCTTTCATTGGTGATGCGGCTGTCCCCGCGTTGTTGCGGGCTATAAGGAATGAGGCCGTCGAGATTCGTTCGGTGCAATTGGCGCCGTTTGAAATAGGGCTGCCGGTGTATGAGCAACTGTATGAACGAGACATTTCTCATCGAGATCCCTCGTCGTTGGAGAAGTGGTGGGCGGAGAACTGCGAGAGGACGGCAGCGAAGAGATCGAAAATGAGATACGAAATAGGTTTGCTGCCCGCCGGGCCGGATCCGCGACTTTTTCAGACTGAAAAGAGGGAACACGGGGACCAATAAAGAGGCTGGGGTCTTTTCTTCAGTTGTTTCGGCCTCGGACGCCCCCCTTTACGGCGCACTGTTGACATCTCGTTTAATACCCTTATATTGCGATATAGTGGAACTAAAGCCTAAAGTGTGAACAAATGTTTAGAACAATACCGTGCATTCTGGGGGTACTTACCTCTTTGATGTTATTGGCGGCCCCGACCGGGCGTCAGGCGGCCGCGGCCGAAGCGGGGAAGCCGAACATTATCTTCATCCTGGCCGACGATCTGGGTTTCGGGGACGTGAAGTGCAACTTTCCCGCCGGCAAGATAGCCACGCCGAACATCGACCGCCTGGCCAGCGAGGGGATGCGTTTTACGGACGCCCACGCCCCGTCGTCGCTCTGCACGCCGACGCGGTACAGCACGCTCACGGGGCGGTATTGCTGGCGGACGCGGTTGACCAAGGGAGTGCTTTGGCAGTGGGAGAAGCCGCTGATACCGCCCAACCGCCTCACGCTGCCCGAACTGTTGCGGTCGCGGGGCTATCACACGGCGGCGCTGGGCAAGTGGCACCTGGGCCTGGACTGGCCGTTTGCTTCCCCGGCCGGCGGCCGCCAAGCTGGCCGTGATCGCCAACCAGGACAAGGCCCGGCCGGAAGACATCGACTGGTCGAGGCCGATCACGGGCGGGCCGGTCGAGCGGGGGTTCGATTACTACTTCGGCGTGAACTGTCCGAACTTTTCGCCCTATATGTACATCGAGAACGACCATATTGTCGGCCCGCCGCCCAGCGAAATCTGGCCGCACATCGGGGGCCGCCTGAGCCAGCACTCGGGGCCGGCGCAGGAGGGCTTCGACCGGCGGCGGACGCCCACGATCCTGGCGGAGAAAGCGGTGCGGATAATTACCGAGGCCGCGAAGACGCCGCAGCCGTTTTTCCTCTACTTCGCCCTGACCGGCCCGCACGCGCCGATCATCCCCAACGACGCCTTCAAGGGCCGCAGCGGCATCGGCGACTACGGCGATTTCGTCATGGAGATGGACTGGACGGTGGGCGAGGTGATGAAGGCCCTCGAGCGCACCGGCCTGGCCGACAACACGTTGGTCGTCTTCACCTCGGACAACGGCCCGGGGTGGTGGAACTACGAGGAGGCCCAGATTACGGGCATTACGCGATGGGCCCGCTGCGCGGTGTGAAGCAGGACATCTGGGAGGGCGGGCACCGCGAGGCGTTCATCGTCCGCTGGCCCGCCAAGGTCAAGGCCGGCACGGTCAGCCGCGAGCTGGTCTCGCACGTCGACATGATGGCCACGTGCGCGGAACTGCTGGGCGTCCGCCTGCCCGACGACGCCGGCGAGGACAGCATCAGTTTCCTGCCGGCCCTGCTGGGCAAGAAAGCGGACAAGCCCCTGCGCGAGGCCCTCGTGCATCACGCCGGCAACAGCCAGTTGGCCATTCGCAAGGGCAAGTGGGTCTTCATCGACGCCAAGAACGGCGATGCGGGCCTGCCGGAGCCGCAGTGGTTCAAGCGGCTGCGCGGCTACGAAGAGGACGATCTCCCCGGCGAACTCTACAACCTCAACAAAGACCTCGCCGAGCGGACGAATCTCTACGCCGTGCGGCCCGAGGTGGTGCAAGAGTTGAAGGAACTGCTGCACAAGTACATCCGCGACGGCCGCAGCACCCCCGGGCCGCCGCAGAAAAACGACACGGACATCATTACGAAGTACAAAGCCGCTAAAACCAACTAACCGGTCGTCCAAAAACAACTTCGGTATATGTAGTTCCTGTTGCGGAAAGGGTGATTCGGTCGGATTGTCGCCTTTCGCTCCGCGAAAGTAGCGTGGACTGCCCGCAACTTTCGCGGAGCGAAAGGCGACAAAAGGCTTTCCGCAACAGAAACTATGTAGGACAGCCGCCCCCGGCTGTCTGGGGCAATTCGCACAGCCGAGGGCGGCCGTCCAGGTCAATTCGCACAGCCGAGGGCGGCCGTGCTACAAGTCGTTTTGGGACTACAACCAAAGGAGTGAAACATGCAAACAGCCGGGCAAGTCGGGGATTCATGGGTTTGCGGGGATTGCGATTGCAGCCTGCATGGCGCTGCTTGCTCTGGCGGGGGCGGCCCAAGCCGCCGCGCCGGATCCTACAAAGCCCAACGTCATCGTGATCCTGATCGACGACATGGGCTATCACGACATCGGCGTCTATGGGGCGAAGGACATCCCCACGCCACACATCGACTCGCTGGCCCGCAACGGCATGCGGTTCACCCAGGCCTACACCAGCTGCCCGGTCTGCACTCCGGCCCGGGCGGGACTGTTGACCGGCCGCTACCAGGAGCGCTACGGCCTGGAATGGGTGATCAACCCCGATCCGGCCACGGGCAAGACGCCCTACGGCATCGACGTGCATGAAAAGACCCTCGGCGACCTGCTCCGCGAAGAGGGCTACGCCACCGCCGCGTTGGGCAAGTGGCACCTCGGCGATCAGCCGCAATACTTCCCCACCCATCGCGGCTTCGACTATTTCTACGGCTATCTGCAATGGGGGCATTACTATCTGAACCAGACGCCCGAGCAACTCGCCCATCCGACCGACCCCTGGATCGTGTTCGCCGAACAGTTCGGCGGAGAGGCGGCCGCCAAGTATATGGTCGAGGTCTCCAACGCTCCGATCTACCGCAACGAGGAGGTCGCCGGCTGGAAGGGCTATCTGACCGACGTGCTCAATCAGGAGGCGGTGGATTTCATCGAGCGGAACAAGGACCGGCCGTTCTTCCTCTACCTGTCCGAGGCGGCCTTGCACGTGCCGCTGGAGGCGACCGAGAAATATCTGAGCCGCTTCCCGAACCTCTCGGACGAGAAGTTGCGGCGGACCCACGCGGCCGCGCTGAGCGCGGTCGACGACGGCGTCGGCCATATTCTCGACAAGCTCCGCGAGCACGGCCTGGAGAAGAACACCATCATCTTCTTCACCAGCGACAACGGCGGGGCGAGCTTCTGGGAGCCGCGGCCGGAAATCCTCGACATCGTCAAGGCCGGCTCGCCGCTGCTCTCCGGCAAGAAGGGCGAAAAGCTCAGCTACCGCACCGTCTCCGAGCGCTTCCAGTGGGGCGTCGGGGCCAACGGCGCGGACAACCTCCCGCTGTCCTTCGGCAAGGGCGTCCATTACGAGGGCGGCGTCCGCGTGCCGTATATCGTCCAGTGGCCGGGCGTCGTGCCGGCGGGCAAGGTCAGCGAGGCCGTCGTCTCGCACCTCGACATCGTCCCCACCTGCGTTGCCGCGGCGGGCGGAAAACTCCCCGCCGACCGCGAGTACGACGGCGCGAATCTCCGCCCCTTGTTCCAAGGCCAGCCCGGCAAATGGCAAAACCGGCCGATGTACTGGCGGATCTGGAACGATCGCGCGGTCCGCTCCGGCAATTGGAAGCTGATCTGGATCGGCGACACGCCGCCGAAGCTCTATAATCTGGCCGACGACGTTGCCGAGGAAAAGGACCTCGCCGCCCAACATCCGGACATCGTCCTCCGGCTGCAAACGGCCTGGCGCACGTGGAACAAAAAGAACATCACCCCGCTGTTCTTTTATCACGCCAAGGACGGGCCCTGGAAAGACACCAAGTAAGGCGGCGACAAATTTAGGGGAGAAACGGGACAGGACCGCTATTGACGAAATCGGTAAGTGAATGCAATTCCACCATTATTGATATTCAGAAAGCTAATGCAACTGTCTGTTTAGCCCGGATTATTCATAAACGTCATCCTGAGCGCAGCGAAGGATCTCCGATGCGCCGCAAACAGCCCAGATTCTTCGCTGCGCTCAGGATGGCA
This sequence comes from uncultured Planctomycetota bacterium, assembly GCA_963733145.1. GTDB lineage: Bacteria > Planctomycetota > Planctomycetia > Pirellulales > Thermoguttaceae > JAHIKV01. The sequence goes on from CAVTCJ010000005.1 coordinate 640,431, forward strand.
ATGGTCCTTCATGTTTATGAATAATCCGGGTCAGCGGCCGTCGGCACGACGGCCCGTGTTCCGCCGCAGGCCGACGTACCGTCGGCCGCTAAACGGTAACATTTCTTATCTGACTATCAATAGAAGTAGAAGCATGGAGATTGCCTGCATTGCCAATATCGTACCTGTTCCGTTTTCTCTTCTTTGCTCCCCCCAAGCTGAAACCTACGAGGAAGGACGCACTGCAAAAGGTCCGCGGGCCGAGAAGGTCAAACCGCTGTGAGCGATAGAACCCGAATTAGCCCGGCAATTTCTTCTTGGCGTCGCGGAGAAGCGGCGACTCGACAAGGGTAAAGAGAACGACCTCCTCGCCGGTGACGGTGCTGATGTCGTGGTGCAGGGTCAACACCTTGACGCCGGTGATCTCCTGGACCATGGCTTCCATGACCGGACGGGCCGTTTCGATCAGATGGGTCCGCACTTGCTTCAACAGGTCCCGCCCCTTATCGGCCGAAAGCGACTTGACCAGATGTTGTTCGGCCGCGGTCAACACGCCTTTCAGGCGGACCACGAGGAGATCGCCGAGCAGGCGGGCATAAATGTCCTTCGGTCCCCGGCCCATGTAATCCTGCTCGAAGCGACTGACTCCTTCGCAAATGGCGGCTTCGATTTCTCCTTGGGTTTTCATGTCGATTCCCCCTGCTGGAGAGTTAGGCATGGGTAGGTTCTCACTGGTTGACAAAACATGATCCATCAGATTCTCCACGGTAATCCAGTTAAAATGATAACAAATTGGGAAGAAAGGCGAAAGTCCTCATTGCATTCCCCGGTGGGCGTCATAGAATTACATCAGTGGAAGAGTGGCGGTGCGGTTGATCGCGGCTTTTCCAATGAAGTTGTCGGATGACTAGATGAAGGGCAACCCGGGAAGTGCCGGGGGGCTTGTTCGCGAGTAAGCCGACGTGGTCGAACACTTTCGGGTGTTCCGCCACGTCGGCTTTTTTTGTTCTTGGCGACGTGCGGCGTTCACAAATACCCAGGGAGGAGTCCCATGAATAAGCTCGATCCAACCATGGCGCAGCAGGTCGCCCAGGCGATCAGCGTCTTCCAAGAGCGGCGGACCGGCTACGCGCCCAAGGCCGTGACGGTGGTGCTGAGCGAGGACACGCTGGTCGTGACGCTGCACGAGGCGTTGTCGCCCGCCGAGAAGGCCCTGGCCCGGACCCCCGAGGGCGCCGTTCAGGTGCAGGAATTTCACCGGCAGCTCTTCAAGGACTCCATAGAATTGTTGAGGAAGGAAATCAAGCGCATCACCGGCGTAGCGGTGGGCGAGGCCGCCGCGGAAGTGGAGATGACGACCGGCGCGGTCGTACATGCCTTCACCAGCGGCACGATGGTGCAGGTGTTCCAACTCGCCGGCAGAATCTCGGCGGAGACCTGGAACGGGAGTGGACTAGACAAGCAGTTACAAAACACGGAGGGTTTGCCATGTTAGTTCTATCGAGAAAAGATCAGGAGTCGGTGGTGATCGGCGGGACCGATGGGTTTCATCGCCTGATGAAGGTCACGGTGCTCGGCATCCGAGGCACGAAAGTGAGACTGGGCTTCGAGGTCGATGCCGACGTGCCCGTCCATCGTGCGGAAGTGTGGGAGAGAATTCGCACCGAGGCCGGTCAGTTGGTTCTGACGGAAGGCGCCGCCGCGGGGCTTGCCTGATGCAGGCGATTGATCGTCCGACGCGAAACTAACGTTCGGCTATCCGCCTACAGATCGGAGAAAACCATGTTGAAGGGAACAGCCAACAAATTGAAGATCGTGGCCATTGCCGTCGTCGCCTTGGTCGTGGTGATCGTGGTCTTGCAGAACACGCAAGACGTCGATACGAAGCTGCTGTTCACGACGGTCACGATGCCCAACGCGGCCCTCTTGTTCGGAACGTTGGTCATCGGTTTTGCGGTCGGAGTGCTGACCGCGGGACACATTGCATCCGCCGTGAAGCGCGGGCCGCCGGATTAAGTAGATGCACGCTGAGGGTGATTATGGGCGGCGTCCCGGCCGATCGACGGCGGGACTCCGAACCCCAATTCCGAGAACAGGAGAAAATTAACATGAGAACTTTATTTGTTGTGGTCGTTTTGCTCCTGGTGATTATTGCCGGGGTGGGATTTTACCAGGGTTGGTTCCATTTATCCACCAACAGCACGGACCAAGAATCCAGTGCCACGATAACCGTGGACAAAGAAAAAATCCACCAAGATGAGCAAACCGTCAAGGACAAGATGCCGGACTTCGGGCAAGATGCCCAGAAAACAACCAAGGGGCAAAACGACAAGCCCCCAGAACAGCAACGTCAACCGTAAGGTCGTTGTTGCGTTAATGATGAGTCAACCACGGGCCGCGCCGGCGCTTCGCCGGCTTATCCCGACTTTTTCAAGGAGAACTCGACATGTTACAGCTCAGCCATCACTTGCCTGATCATGGCTTTGATTGCCGCACTGCTGGGTTTTGGAGGAATTGCCGGTTCCTTTGTGGGAGTGGCGAAAATCCTGTTCGTCATCTTCCTCGTGCTCGCGGTGCTGTCTTTCCTGGGGAACGGTTTCGGGAGGAGGTATCGCGGGGGGTAGCGGGCGGCGTGCGGTCTCTTGACTCGGGATTAACAATTATCATGGAGGGTGTTTATCGTGAATAAGGTAACTGTTTATCGACCGCCGGCGGATGGTTTGAGGAGTTTTCGCGTGTTGCTGGCCGATCCCGACGAGTCGCTTCATCCCGTGTATCGAGAGCCGCTGTTGCAGGATGGGTTTGATTTGGCCACCGCGTCAAACGGGTTGGAGTGTCTTGTCCAGTTGCGCAAGCGAGCGCCGGACGTGCTCGTGCTCGAGCCGCAGTTGCCCTGGGGCGGCGGCGAGGGGATTCTCGCCATGATGGGCGAAACGCCCCACCTGGCGACCGTTCCCGTGCTGGTCCTTACCGCCTGCCGCGATCATCAGGTTCTAAACCGCGTGTCGCGCTTCCCGGTAAGCGACTACCAGCTCAAACCGCTGCCGCCCGATCGGCTGGCGGCAAGGCTCCGCGCCATACTCGCGCATCCCAGGATGCGTTTTAAGTTGGCTGAACAAAACGGCCGCCTGGAATGTTCGATCGCCAGGCGAACCGGCGGCCGGATCCGGGATCTGCGCGTCGAGACCGTCGACGGGCGAGTCATTGTGCGCGGCCGCTCCGACTCGCACTACGTCAAGCAACTGGCGTTGGCCGCCGTAATGGAGGCCTTTGAAGCCTCGCAGTCCCAGTCCGAAAGGGTCGAGATGGAAATCGACGTTGTCCCGGATGACAACTGGCAGTCCCGACGCGGCGCTTTATCGGAAACCAGAAACGAGTACTACTCGAATGAATCCGCTCCCGCAAATGAGCCTGATTTTACAAATGAACCCGTTTTCACAACGAATCGATTTACAAATGAGGATTCACAATGAACTCGCTTTCACAAAGGAAGAATGACATGAACGCACTCAACATCAGCAAAGTGGTGCGTGATCGGCGCGCTGCTGGCCCTGGGTTTGAGCCTTGGCTTAAACGAAGTCCTCTTCGCACAGCAGCCTCCGGCGGATGCCGAGCAAGGGGTGCAGGTGCTCACGCGCGGGCCGGTTCACGAGGCCTTCGCCGAAACCGTGACTTACGATCCCGAGCCGGGCATCGTCGTGCCGAAAGCGCCGCCGGCCGCCATCGAGGAAGTGCCGCCGGATCAACGACTGGAGGGGGCCAACGTCGCTTGGATTCCCGGCTATTGGGCCTGGGACGACGAGCGGAACGATTTCCTCTGGGTCAGCGGCATCTGGCGCGACCTGCCGCCCGGCCGCCAATGGGTGCCCGGTTACTGGGGCCAATCGGGGCAAGGCTATCAATGGACTTCCGGGTACTGGGCCGATGCCAAAGCTAACGAAGTGGAATACTTGCCCGAGCCGCCGGCGAGCGTCGAAGTCGGTCCCAACGTCGCCGCTCCTTCGCCGAACGACACGTGGCTGCCCGGCTGTTGGGTTCTGGCAGCAGAACCGCTACGCCTGGCGTCCCGGTTTCTGGGCGAGCGTGCAGCCGGATTGGGATTGGATTCCCGCCCATTACGTTTGGGCGCCGCGGGGCTACGTCTACGTCGACGGCTATTGGGATTACTCTAGTCGACCGCCGCGGGGTGCTGTTCGCACCGGTGTATTTTGATCCGGGCGTCTATGGGCGGCGAGGCTATTCCTACACGCCTTCGATGGTGATCGACCTGGGTGTGTTCACCAACCATCTGTTCTTGCGGCCGCGGTATCAACACTACTATTTCGGCGACTATTACGCCGCCAACTACCGCAACGAGGGGTTCTATCCCTGGTTTTCCGTCAACACCGGGCGTTTCGGCTACGATCCGATCTACGCTCACAACCGCTGGGAACATCGGCAGGACCGCGGGTGGGCACAACGCCAACAGGCGGACTTCCAAAATCTCCGCGATCACCAGAATCTGCGACCGCCGCGCACCTGGGCGGACCAGAGAAAAATGGACTTGCGCACCCCGCGAGCGAAACAGAGAGGGTTCGAGGTTGCCACTTCCTATGACAACTTCAGAAGGAATAAGAACATCCCGCTGCGGTTCCAGCCGGTGAACCAGTCCGAGAGACAACAGTACCGCCAGCATGCCCAAGATGTTCGGCGCTTCAGCGCGGAGCGGCAAAAGCTGGAACATAACGCGGCGGGCGGGCCGACCGGTACGCACGCCAGGGATGCCGCGCCGGCCAGAGTGAGACTGCCCGGGTCTCCGATTGTGGCGCGGCCGGACGCCGGAAAGCGGCAGGAAACACGCTCCGCCGAAAACTTATGAGGCCCCGAGGCCGGACCCCAATGTGGCGCCCAAGCCGCGAGGGAATCGATCGCAGGAAGGGCCGAAACAACACACGGTGAACCGGATTCCGCTCGATCAGCCGCAACCGCAGCATCAGCCCAAGGCCGAACGGCAAAACCCGCAACCGCAGCACCAGCCCAAGGCCGAACGGCAGAACCCGCAACCGCGGCAGCAACCCAAGGCCGAACGGCAGAACGCGCAACCGCAACATCAGCCCAAGGCCGAACGGCAGACCCGCAGCCGCAGCGCCAGCCCAAGGCCGAACGGCAGAACCCGCACCGCAGCGCCAGCCCAAGGCCGAGCGGCAGAACCCGCAACCGCGGGATCATGGGCGGGATCGGATTCGACCAGATCAGGATAGAGGGAAAAAATGAAGAGACAATCCCAAGATAAGGGCTCCCGCTCCCGCTAGGGAGAGGGGAGACTAATCGGACAACTTTCGAGCATACAGCAGTGTTTTTATAAAGGAGAACTAAAATGTTAGGTACGATCCTGATTGTGATTCTGATCCTGTTTCTATTCGGCGCGTTGCCTACCTGGTCTCACAGCAGAAGCTGGGGCTATGGCCCGAGCGGCGTACTGGGATTGATTGTCGTAATCCTGCTGGTCCTGCTGTTGATGGGACGCTTCCCCTTTTAATCACCAACAACGAGAAGGAGGTTCGATCATGTACCGATTTATTTGGATGTTGATGCTGGCCGGAATGTTCGCGGCCGTCGGCTGCGAGCGAAAGCCCGCCGATCGGGCGCCCGGCAAGGTCACGCCCGAAGACGTGCGCCGCGATGCCGGCCAGGCGGTCGATACCGCTGCCGAGTATTCCCAACAGACCAAGGAAGAGTTCCAGAAGAAGCTCGAATCCCAACTCGATGAGCTGGACGCCAAAATCGCCAAGCTCCGCGAGAAGGGTCGCGACCTGAAGGACCAGGCCAAGGCCGACTGGGATCGGAAGATGGCCGACTTGGAAACGAAACGGGAGGCAGCCCACGCCAAGCTGGCCGAGGTCGGTCACTCGAGCGCGGAGGCTTGGAAGGATGTCCGGAAGGGAGCCCAGTCCGCCTGGGACGAATTGGACAAAGCCTTCCGCGACGCATCGAAAGAGTTCTGAACGCGGACCTGATACGAAGAGTAACCGTTCTTTTTGCAGAGGAGCTTAACCATGACTATTGGGATGATCTTCTACGTGATAGCGGCCATAGTGCTGTTTTTGGGCGGCATCGGGTCAACGGCCATTCCGAACCCTGTTATTTGGGGGCTGTTCAGTATCGCGCTCGGTCTGCTATTGGACGAGTATGATTTTGGCTTTGGACGCCGCCGTTAAGGACCAGCGAAGGTGGGGGACTGTCCCACAATTTTCGTCCGACGAAAATGGGACTGTCCCTCGGAAGTGCTGTCGTTTCCGGTCGATTGATGGACCTGTTAATACAACAACCTCTAGGAAAAGGAGTCGTCGTCATGGGTGGCAAGACAGACATTGTGAAGGGCCGAATCAAGGAAGCCGCCGGCGCGCTAACCGGCAACGATAAGCTGCGCGTGGAAGGCAGGGCCGACCAGGCGGTGGGCAAGACCAAGCAAGCTGCCCAAAAGGTCGTCGATAAAGTGAAGAAAGCCGTGAAAACAGCGACCAAGTAAGCTGTTTCTTTGCGGGCGGAGGGGACGGTGCGGCCCGCGCCGGCAAATCCCGTGCGGGTACGATAAGGAGAGACCGCCAAGGCGTAAACAGGGTGCCGGCAGCATGGGAACAGAGGGCGCCCTGATATTTTTTCAAGCGAGAGTGCAGCGAAGATTTTCGAGAGCTTAAGGAGTATCTGTTGCGGAAAGCGAGCGTAGGGTGGGACAAGCGAAGCGCGGTCCCACCAATGCCGGCGAATAACATGGTGGGACCGCGCTTCGCTTGTCCCACCCTACGATCAGCGACAGAAACCAAGGAGTCCCGCGATGGAAGCCGCCGTAGAGTTGCCCAAAGCGTTTTCCGTGCGCGACGATCGTGATCTGCCGCTCCTTCAAGAGTTGATGGCACGGCTGAATCCAAAGTTGTTGGTCGTTCAAGTAGCGACGGGGGTGCATGTCGATGGCGGCTACACCGTCAATTGGGGCCTTGTCTATTTGGATGGCCACCCGCCCTCGGAAGAGGAAACGGCGGCCGCGTTAAAAGAGGCCGGGCTGGATGCCCAACACAACGCGGAAATCCAGTCATCGCAAATATGAGTCAACAATGAACCAGGGAGTCGCCATCATGGGAAGCAAGACGGACGTAGTGAAAGCCCGAATCAAGAATGCGCCCATCATGCCCGTGCGAGCGATTCTGGGAATTGCGCTGGGCGGTTTGGCCGGCTTTGGGCTGTATCGCTATGTCGGTTGTGCCGATGGAACGTGTCTGATCACATCGAGTCCTTGGGGCAGCGTCGTTTATTGCATGATCCTGGGATTTGTGGTGTCGCAGATCAGATGGCCCAGCCGAGTTGCTAAATTTCCGCCGGCGCCGACGGACAACGATAAGCCTCACGAGCAAGAAAATACCGACCAGACGGTCGGTGAGATCGAGCCAACGGTCCTGAAAGCAACAGATACTTGATAGTTGTTTTTGCGGATAGCGTCCGTAGGGTGGGACAAGCGAAGCGCGGTCCCACCAATACCGGCGAAAAACATGGTGGGACCGCGCTTCGCTTGTCCCACCCTACTGTCCGCAACAGATACTAGATTAAGTCGATCGAGTCGTCAAGAAAGCGATCGAGTGACAACCGCACCGCGAATGTTAGGAAAGAACTATGAACGCATGCCGGCCCTGTTTTCGGCGGGAAATAACCTCAGGAGGTGATTTGTGAATACCGTTCGACCCCTTTTCGTATCGACCTATCCGCCGGAAGAGTGCGGACTGGCCACGTTCACCAGGGACTCGGCCGATGCCGTGGACCTGGTGACGCCGGAGCCGTTGGCCTCGGTGGCGGCAATCCAGAAGACGCGCGGGCTTCAGTACGACGACCCGCGCGTGGTCCACGTCATCGACAACAGCCGTTCGGACGCCTATCGTCTGGCCGCCGAAGTGGCCAACGACGGTCCCTGCGACGTGGTGAGCTTGCAGCACGAATTCGGCCTCTATCCGGGCGAATGGGGCCAGAGCGTGTTGGAGTTCGTGCATGGCTGCCGCAAACCGCTGGTGGCTACGTTCCACACGCTTTTGACCCGGCCGGCTCCGCTGCCGCGGCGGATCATCCAAGACCTGGCGGCCCACAGCCAAGGGATCGTGGTGATGACCAGAGTCGCGGCACGGCTCTTGGAGAAAGTCTACCACGTGTCGGGGCCGAAGGTGCGGGTGATTCCTCACGGCGTGCCGGAGGTCCCTTATCGGCGCGACGGCACGCACAAAGCCCGGCTGGGGCTGACGGGACGGCGGGTAATCTGCACCTTCGGACTCATCAGTCGCGGCAAGGGGCTGGAATACATGATTCAGGCCATGCCCCGCATCGCCGCCGCCTATCCCGAGGTTGTCTACTTGATCGTCGGCGCCACGCACCCGCAGGTTAAGCGACAGGAAGGCGAGGTTTACCGCGAGAGCCTGGTCAAAATGGCCCGCGATTTGGGCGTCGGGGATAATGTGCGTTTTGTCAACAAGTATCTCAGCCTGGGCGACCTGCTGTGGCACTTGCAGGCCTGCGACGTATACGTCACGCCCTATCCGGGCAAGGACCAGATTGCCAGCGGCACTTTGGCCTATGCCTTGGCGGCGGGCGGGGCCGTGGTCAGCACTCCTTATCTCTACGCCAAGGAAGTCTTGGCTCATGGGCGGGGCCTGCTCGTCCCCTTCGGCGATAGCGGCGCAATGGCGGATGCCACGCTGCGATTCCTCGGCGACGCCGCCTTTCGGGTTGGCACGCGGCGCAGAGCGTATCGCTATGCAAAACCCATGTTTTGGCCGAACGTCGGCCGGCAATACCTGGAGGTCTTCGACCAGGTGGCGGCGGCGAGCGGAATAATTCGGCCGCGGCTCGAACGCAAGGCGTCTTCGACCCTCATGATCGAACGCCATCCCAGCGAACTCATACACGGAGGCTTGTAATGCACGCCAGCGACACGATCGCCTTGAACCACCTGGACCGCATGACGGACTCGACCGGCGTGATCCAACATGCCATTTACAGCATCCCCCGGCGCGAGAGCGGCTACACGACCGACGACAACGCCCGGGCTTTGCGCCTCTGCACGCGGCTGTGGGACCGGCATCCGGGGGATCGAATGCTCGGCCGGGTGACGACCTATCTGAGCTTCTTGGAACATGCCCGTTGCCCAGTTCGCGGGTTTCACAATTTCTTGAGTTATCAGCGCGATTGGCTGGACGCCGAAGGCACGGGCGATAGCCAAGGCCAAGCGGTCCGCGCTCTGGCCGAAGTGCTTGGCAGTAGTCTGCCCGATGGATACCGTGCGTTGGCGGGCGAGTTGATTAAATCGGTCATGCCCTCGTTGGCCGAACTGCGGAGCCTGCGGGCGCAGGCTTATGTGATCTTGGCGTGGGGGCATCTATCAAAGTCGGGAGTGAGAGATCTTGAGCCGCTGGAAAACGTCGCATGGTCCTCGGCGCAACGGTTGGTAGAGTGCTACCGTCGTTCCCAACGGCCGGAGTGGCCCTGGTTCGAGTCGCGCATGACTTATGCGAACGCCGTGTTGCCACATGCTCTGTTCGTTGCGGCTCGCTGCTGGCCGGAGGAGGATTTCCTCGAGGTAGCGGAAGCATCGTTCGACTTCTTGGACCGTGAAACCACCGGAAAAGGGGTCAGGTCCAATTTGTGCGAAGCACCCGGAGGGCCGTTCCGGCAAATTGGACCTGACCCCTTTTCCGCGACCACCGAAGACTTTTTCTGGCCGATCGGCAACAGCGATTGGTATCCGCGCGGGGAAGAAAAATCGCCCTACGATCAGCAGCCGGTCGAGGCCGGCACGATGGCGGAAGCCGCGCTCGCCGCTTTCGGTTTGCTCGGCGACGCGGGTAGTGTGGGCGGTGAAAAATATCTGGCTGCCGCCCGTCGCGCGCACGGCTGGTTCGTTGGGCGAAACAGCTTACACGAGTCGCTGGTGGACGTCCGTTGCGGCGCTTGCTGCGATGGTCTGCAACGGTCGGGCGTGAATCGAAACCAGGGAGCGGAATCGACGCTCGCCTATCTATGGACGGAACTAAACAACAAGGCCAACGCGAGATGCATCGAGAATCAAAAACACCCAATCAATACGAAGAGTTGTTCCATCGCCACGGCGACAACCCCATCCTGACCGTCCGAGACTGGCCGTATCCGGCCCACACGGTGTTCAACGCCGGCGCGTGTCAGTTGGGCAAGGAAACGGTCTTGCTGGTCCGCGTTGAGGACCGCCGTGGTCATTCGCATCTGACCGTGGCCCGAAGCAACGACGGCGTATCGAACTGGCGGATCGACTCCACGCCCAGTTTCGCACCCGATCCGGCAAACCATTTGGAAGAAGAGTGGGGCATCGAAGACGCGCGGCTGACCTGGGTCGAGGACCGCGGCCAGTGGATCATCGCCTACACGGCCTTCTCGCACAGCGGACCATTGGTCTCCTTGGCCGAAACGAAGGACTTCAGCACGTTCTCCCGGCTTGGCCCGGTCATGCCGCCGGAGGACAAGGACGCGGCCGTCTTTCCCCGCCGCTTTGGCAATCGGTACGCGATGATTCACCGGCCGGTTTCCGCGGGCAGTTCCGGCGCGCCACATCTGGCTTTCCTTCTCGCCCGACCTGATCCATTGGGGCGAACACCAACTCCTCTTGCACGCACGGCGAGGCGCATGGTGGGATGCCAACCGGATCGGCCTCGGCCCGCCGCCGCTGGAGACGCCGGAGGGCTGGTTGATCCTTTACCACGGCGTGCGAACGACCGCCGGCGGGTGTTTGTATCGGCTGGGACTGGCTTTGCTCGACTTGGAGGATCCATGCCGGGTTCTTCGCCGCAGCGACGAATGGGTTTTCGCACCGAGATGCCCTACGAGCGGCAGGGTGACGTGGATGGCGTTGTGTTTCCCTGCGGCTGGATTCTGGACGAGCCGACCGGCGCGATTCGTCTCTATTACGGCGGGGCCGACACTTGCCTGGCCCTGGCCACCGCCCAACTCTCCGACGTGCTCGGCTATCTCCGCGCAGTCTCGCACAGTGACTGCCCCAGATTCCGCAACATGCTAAACTATCTTTATGGGCTCAACAAACGGCAACAGTAAACATAGTGCCTTGAAGGTCCGGCGGCTGCCGGTCACCTTCACCAGCGATATTCGCCGCGTCATTACCCGCTTCTTCGATCCCGGCGGCGAGGCGCGGATCCGCAGCGTCATCGAGCGGGTCAACGGTCTGAGCGGCGGGCAGGTCGACCGGTTGCTGGACGAGGTGTTTCTGAAGTTCCGCGCCCGCCACGGCAACATCGCCGCCGCTGCTCGAGGAGAATTACCGCACGGCCATGGCGATGATCGGCTGCACGGACGACTTCTCGCACAATCGCCGCCTGCTGATCGGGTCCTACTTGACCGCCGAGTATTCGATCGAGTCGGCGGCGCTGTTCAACCCGTCGATCGTCCCGCATCACAACCAGCGCAACCTTCCCGCCGGCGCGGTGCGGTTCATTATGAGTCTCCGCGCCACGGGCGAGGGGCACGTCTCGTCGATCGTCTTCCGCACCGGCGTAATCACCGCCGATCACCAGATCCAAATCGACCCCTGCGGACGCCTCGCCAGGCCCGTCCGCATTGTTCCCGACAAGCAATACGAAAAGCCCTTGTTTCGGCGCAAGCTCGAAGACATCGGCGTCCACGAGGGGGTGATGGATCTCGTGCTGGACCGGCTGGCCGACTCGTTCACCTCGGCCCAACTCGAACATGCCGTCGCCGAGACGCGGGAGGCGGCAACCGATAAGCTGCAAATCGAGGCATCGCTCCAGGACATCCGCTGGCTGGCCCGCTCGAACTATCAGTTGGAACTTCCACGTGAGGCGGAGGCGTCGGAGGTGGTCATTTTTCCCCAGACCAGCAATGAAAGCCACGGCATCGAAGACCTGCGCATGGTCCGCTTCGTGGACGACGACGGCACGGTGACCTATTACGGCACCTGCACGGCCTTCGACGGCTACCGCGTGCTCCCGCAACTGATCGAGACCCGCGACTTCCGCCGGGTCGGCGTGCATACGATCAACGGCGGCCTGCGCGCAGAACAAAGGCATGGCGCTTTTCCCGCGGCGGATCGGCGGGCACTATGTGATGTGTTCCCGCATCGACGGCGAGAATCTTTACATCATGTATTCCGACATCGTTCACTTCTGGGAGACGGCCGAGTTGCTGCGGACGCCCGGCTATCCCTGGGAGTTTGTGCAGATCGGCAACTGCGGCTCGCCCTTGGAAACGCCGGAAGGCTGGCTGCTGCTGACCCACGGCGTGGGGCCAATGCGGACCTACTGCATCGGCGCCATGCTGCTGGACCTTAACGACCCGCTCCGGGTGATCGGCTGTCTCGACGAGCCGTTGATCACGCCGACCGAAAAGGAACGCGACGGCTACGTGCCCAACGTGGCTTACTCCTGCGGGGCGATGATCCACAACGGGCAACTCTACCTGCCGTTCGCCACCTCCGACATGATTACCCGCATCGCGATGGTTTCGCTCGATTCCCTGCTGAATCGACTCATCGGCTAGGGTGGCCCTGTGGGCCATCTAAGCTCGCGCAAGGTGATCGCGATAACCCGAGGTGCTGACCGCGGTCGGACCATGCGCTCATACTGCGAGGGCCTGAGGGTAGCGGTGCACCTGATGCACGTCGGTCGACCGCCATGAATCCCAGCAAACGTATGGCCGAGATGAGACGTTCCATCAAACGACCCCTTTTTCGGAACGCTTCTGCCGGTTCCATCAAACGGTAACGCTGACGATGCCAGTACAGAGAGGACCTCGTTCGGTGGGGCGGGTGCCAAAGGTTGCCCAACAAAGGAACGGTTCTCGAAACACAGAACCTGGTGCGGCCGTTCCCCCACAGTCAGGTATGGGCAATGACGGGCAACGTTTCAGCGGCCGTCCGCTTGCTGTCCGAATTTGGCTTCCTGGCAGGGCCTGCTTGCCTTCCAGTTCATCCGTTGCCCGGAGCCAGTCGGTTGTCATTGAACCCGATTAAGCTCCACGGACATTGGCCGTAGCCGACAGTCGTAGGGACGGAAGCCGGGGCGTAAAAAAATACAGAGGTTGCCGAGCAGCTTGGGCACGCTCTTGAGTGCGGCGGGCTGGAACGTCAGGCAAAATCGGCATCGCCTGCCTACGCCGAATCGCTGCAACGCCGGCCAGGGGGGCAATCACGCAAGTATCGCCAACGGAAATAGAAGTGGTTGAAACACTTGGCGTGCAACTCCCGCAGCCGGTTGGTGCTTAATGCTCATATCGCAGCACCGGCGTGTAAACCGTGTACTGGCTGAAAATAGGTCTCAGCAATGCGGTATTTAATCTGCTCGTAAAAATCGGTGCCGGGGTAAGGCGTAGCGATGTTGAAATTGGCAAACGTGGGGTTCAGCCGCAGTGCGTAGTTTAGCACATTGCGGATGGTCTGCTCATTATCTTCGGGAAAACCGATGAGGAAACCGGCCACGGTGCGAATGCCCAGTTCGCGACAGGTTGCAATGAACTTATGCTGCGACCCGGCGGGCGGCGTCGTACGGCAAAAGCGATTAAGCGGCTCGGCGTCGGAACGTTCCACGCCTACGGTAATACTCGTCAGTCCCACACGCTTCAGGGCCTGCAGTATTTCCAACGGCATCAATTCGATCCGCGTTTCGATCGAGAACTGGATCGGCTGTCGCAAACGTCCCGGTGATTCGATAAGGCGCCAAACCTGTCGTCAGTTCGATCCGAATAG
>CAVTCJ010000006.1:0-395455 GCA_963733145.1 uncultured Planctomycetota bacterium
CACATCTGGATTTCCTTTTCGCCCGACCTGATCCACTGGGGCGAACACCAACTCCTCTTGCACGCAAGGCAAGGTGCCTGGTGGGATGCCAACCGGATCGGCCTCGGCCCGCCTCCCCTGGAAACGCCCGAGGGCTGGCTGATCCTTTACCACGGCGTGCGGTAACTGCCGGCGGGTGTTTGTACCGGCTGGGACTCGCTCTGCTTGACTTGGAGGATCCTTGCCAGGTTATTCGCCGCAGCGACGAATGGGTTTTCGCGCCCGAGATGCCCTACGAGCGGCAGGGCGACGTGAATGGCGTTGTGTTTCCCTGCGGTTGGATTCTGGACGAGCCGACCGGCCTGTTGAAAAAGGGGACTGGCTCCGAACCGTCAAGCGAAAATACCGCGAAAAACAATGACCGTGAGGTGCCTGTCCCCCTTTTTCAACAGGCCGCCGGCGGCGTCATTCGTCTCTATTACGGCGGGGCCGACACTTGCCTGGCCCTGGCCACCGCCCAACTCTCCGACGTGCTCGGCTATCTTCGCACGTGCCCTGTCCCCAAGACACGTAAACGGCCGGGAATTACCCTGCCGGGCGAGGAGTGAGTGTCGATCAGATAGCGGGTCATCAGTCGTAGAGATTCTCCCGCCGCAACGATTCGTCCACAAGATCGGGCGCAGGAGGCCGCGGCGCATCGGCCCAACGTCGAAATGCCTCCGCCCGTTGTTGCGAGGTCGCCTGTAGCCAGAAGGGCCGGTATCTATCGACCGGCCGCAAGAGCAGAATATCGCCCAAAACCTCCAACTCGAACTTGGCGTGAGGTCTTACGTTGCCGATCAACTCCGGAGGCAGACGCAGCCCGCCGTCGTCGCTTGTTTCTAGTGTTGCCACGATCAGGCTCCGAAAGTCATAGGAAAGAACCGGAATATCACGCCCGCCTACTTCTTAATCGTACCTCGGGGTGTGGAAGCGGTCAATCCTTGATCCAAGTGGTGTGTGACCAGCGTTCTGGGCGGCCTTAAGTCGTGGCGTGGCGGGCGTTTGGCCAGACTTGGCGCCATTGGCCGTTTCTGTCCAGCGTATCGAGGGCCGCGACGGCCGTGGCGTTGGGCCGGTCCCAGCGGCGGCCGTAGCCTTTCAGCCGTTTCGTGCATAGTTTGCATTGCGATTCGGTCGGGCCGCTGCCGATCTGCCAGCCACGCTCGCGGAACTCCGGGTAGCGGATCATGTCCTCCTGCGCCGAGACGAAGTGCAGCAACCGATCCGCCGCTTTGCGCTTCACCTTGCCTCGCAAGGCCGTTCGCCACGGGAGGAGTCGCTCCCAGGCCGCCGAGCATCCTTCGTGCTTGAACACGTGCATCAGTTCGTCCGCCCACGCTTTGCCTTCGGGCGATTCCTCGCCAAACACCTTGCGCCGCGCGCGATGAACGTTTTCGCTCAAGTGGTAGAAGTCCAAGCCCAAGGCGTCCAACTCGGCGAAGTGCAACTGCATCTGCTCGCGAATCCACGTCGCCCCGTCCACCAAGCCCACGCGTTCGTCGGCCTTCTGGAACCGCAGCCTGTCCGCTTCGCGACGCAGCAGCTTTCCCGCCGCAACGTGATTGCCATGCGTGAAGGCCACATGCTGATGCTTTCCGCCCTCGCTGTAAAAGAAGGCGACCTTGAACTCTTTCCAGGACAGGTCCGAGCCTCGCCTTCGCGGCGGCAACGGCTTGCACTTCTTGCCGCAACGACGACGCTTGGCTTTGACCTTGTCGCGGCGTTTGATCTTCTCGGCGTCGGTGATGATCGGCACCATCACGCCGTCGCAGCCCGTGTAAACGCGGGTTTTCTCGCCGGTTTCGCCGTCCGGCACGACGCAATCTTCCGCGTGCCACGTCACGGCGATGGCGTCGTCTTGCTGGGCTTTCAACACGCGACGCCCGGCCGCTTCCACCTCTTGCCGCAATCGCTCGCCGCTGAGCTTCACTTGGGCCGTGCGTTCCAAAGCGCCGCCGCTCGGACGAAACTCGTCGCCGACAAGTTCACGCGGCAAGCCATCTCCAACACGCCGGGCGTGATCGTTGTTCCGTCGCGATCGAGAATCGCATCCGCCGGCGCGACGCTGCCGATCTGCGGTCCATGCCACCAGCGTCGCACGATTTTGATCTCGCCGTTGATGGTGAGAACTTTGTGCGACTGCCGGCCTTTATTCGCCAGCCGCTTGCCCGTCGTCGGATGGTGCGGAGGGGGGAAAAGCGGCTTCCGCCGCATCCACCCGCTTCTGCACGGCACGCTCAAAAACCTTGCGGCGCATCTCCGCCGAAAGATCGCGCACGCGTTCTTCGCTGCCGGCGATCCACTCGCCGTCCGGGGCTTCGTTGACGGCCTCCATCACATCCTTGGCGTACTGCTCGATCTCGTCCTTCATCGTCTCGACGAACTTTTCTGGCGCGACTTGCGCTGTCGGGTTCATGCCGTGCTCCTTGCTTGGAATCCTGATTGAAACACTCCATGCAAGCAGTTTACCTAAACCCCGCAGATCGCGCCAGTGGAAATTGTCACGCACTCCAAGTGCCCTGCGCCGGACGATCCAGCCTTACCACGGAAAGCAAATCTCACCGGCCGCGGGCTTTCCCGCTCCGGCCCGCCACGCCACCGCTTGTTCCAAACAGTGGAATAACACTCTGAATGCCCGCCGCCAAACAAGGGGTGCCGAGCGTCAATATCAGAGACGGCCCCATTTTAGCCTCAATATCAGAGACGGCCCCATTTTAGCCTCGGCCCCATTTTAGCCTTTGACAAGTTGTTCCACTGGTGTTACAATATAATACAACACCTTGGGGGATCGCTCGTGCCCGTTTACTCCTTCATTTGGAATGGCCCGATCGAGGAGCACCTTGCAGAGCACGGCGTCACGCCCGACGAGTTTGAAGAAGTGGTACGAAATCCGGATGAGATGGGGCAAAGCCGGTCGTCCGACCGTCCCATCGCGTTCGGCGAGACATCGACCGGCAAGTACCTGGCGTGCGTCTATGAATTTCTCGACGGCGCCACTATCCTGCCGATCACCGCTTATGAAGCGGAGGACTGAAAATGGCGAAACGACAAGCGAAACGCATATATCGCGATCTGACCCCCGAAGAGCAACAGCGGTGGAATCGGGCCAACGCAGAGGTCGCCAGCGATAAAGCGGACATTCTTGCCAAGGCCCGTCGCATTAAGGCGGCCCGCAAAAAGGTGAACGTGGCGGTTCGCGAGGCCATGAAGGCCCTGAAACACGAGCGGCAGGCCCAAGGGCTGAGCTTGTCCGACGTGGAGAAACGGACCGGCATCGGTCGAGCGGCCCTCTCCCGATTGGAAAACGAGACCGAACTGAACCCCACGGTTGTGACTCTCACCCGTTATGCGGAAGCCCTCGGGAAGGAAGTCGTGGTGAACTTCAGGTGAGCGGTGATTGCCTTTGACCGGACGCCGAACTTCCCCCTCCGGCCCGGCAAAGCAATGCTTGTGTCAAGCAGTGGCACACCGTTCTGGACGCCTGTCGCAAAAGGGGGGATACCCGTGCGTCAATATCAGTGATGGCCCCTTTTCCGTCTCAGTGATGGCCCCTTTTCCGTCTTCCCTTTTCCGTCTTTATCTTCGCGCCTGTGCTGTCCCGAAGACACGTAAACGGTCGGGAATTACCCTGCCGGGCGAGGAGTGAGCGTCGGCATTCGCCCCGCATCCGCAGGTGAAAGGAATCACAAAGATTCATCGGGATTTAAGTCCAGCCCTCTATCTTCCTCTTTTGATTCGGCGTCATCAATAAGCTTGCCAACCGCTTTATATATTTGTCTCAGATGATGCAGAGTTGGTTCCGGCGGTTTTCCAAGCACCGTCGCGATATCCAGGTACAAATCAGCCAATTGATCGTCTGTGAGTCCAAATATCGTAAGAACATCGTTACCACTGCGAGCCCGCACGGTCAGATTTTGTCTTTCGGCTTCGCCAAACGGAGAATCCCATAAGTGGAGATGATCCCCTGGGTTCGCGTTAATCCTGTTTGGTTGATTTCTGTCAAGTTTTGGCAGTTCCATATTGATTATTCCTC
Source organism: uncultured Planctomycetota bacterium (assembly GCA_963733145.1). Classification (GTDB taxonomy): domain Bacteria; phylum Planctomycetota; class Planctomycetia; order Pirellulales; family Thermoguttaceae; genus JAHIKV01. The sequence continues at coordinate 4,055 of CAVTCJ010000006.1, forward strand.
ATCCTCAGTCAAATCGTTCTCGGTCGGAATATCAATCTTTTTTCGTCCGTGTATCAAGTCATGGCAATCACCGCACAACACCATGATATTATCCTTCTCCGTCTTGCCACCTTCCGAGAAAAGTTCTTTGTGGTGATACTCGGCTTCTCTAAAATCCTTAAGAGCGGCTTTGCACATCTCACACCCAGAATGATTAGTGAAGATCGCGATCTTGTCTTCATCGGAAATCTGCCTTTTATCATCCAACTCTCGCACCTTCTGTTTGTTTAGAAACTCCTTAATCAGGATGTCACGCCGTAATGTGACAATCCTCTCCGACCAACCACCCCTGATGTTGTCATAGAAGCGTTGATAATCGATCTTACTCTTACGAAACTCTTCCCGATAGACCTTTCCATGGAAGTCCCTAATAAAAGCTGCTTACGTTATCCTCGTGTCCGATAAGAGAATATCCCACCTGCAATTCTCTAATCATGGTATAAACTGCCAGCACCCATGCGTGCTTCTCGAAACAGTGATGCGGGCCACTGCTGGCAGGGAAACATCTTTCAAGATAATTCAGAACCTTTATCGCGGCCTTACACTCTGAGGACGATTGATCGAGCGCTCTATTTTCGTCAAAGAATCCGTTGCAGCTCATCTGGTCTCCACATTGTTTCGCCTTGTACTTCTCATAGAACAATATTCGGGCCGCGTCTGGATATACACCATAGCGATTCTTCGCAACGGCAATTGACTTGGCCAGAAACGAATGTTGTGCGATGGCTCTCACGGTTTGAACGATAGCGCCTGGTTTAGCATTCAGGCGTTCGCCTATCTGCAAGGGTTTCCCACGTTGAAGCCTGGAGAATATTAGTCGAACGCGCTCGTCGTCGTAATCTTCCATCATGTGAAAGTTAAGGAAGTATTCAAGAAACCGCTTCTTTTTGTTCGTCGTCCAAGGGATCCTCCCCATTGAACGTTTTGCCATGGTTTTTTGGGTCAGATAATTTTCGGCTCAACTTTATTTTATTGTCGTAGAACCGGGATATACAATTAAGGCGTTGCTGACCGTCCACAATGTAAGACAGTTGCCTCGATGAGTCGTAGTTCAGGAAAAAAATGGGGATTGGTTCTCCACGTAGGAGCGTGTCGATAAAGCATTGATTGTCCTCATTTGACCATGCGTGGGGTGGTCTTTGATATGTGTGATCGACCTTGTATTTGTTGCGATCGTTTATGTATTTTTGAACAGTGGGCATTCTTAACCTCCTAGGACAAAAACGGGAGGACCAAAACGTGATGAGGAGCAGAATGGGATAAGTCCAATATTCGAGTATTTGGACTTATCTCTTTTTCAATTTTTTCTTAGTGCCATACTCATTCATGAAATCGGCGAACTTCTCCCACGAGAGGCGGCTCTTGTTCACATAGTTTCCCTTGGGAAGCCACTCAACATTTCCCCTACTGATCGAGGAGCGTTCCGAGCTTGCCTTCCTGAGTTTTGACAACAACCTCAAAGTCCTTGTACGCGACCACTGCGGTATTCATCTTGACGCGAACTTGCATTCAGCCATTGTTTTTCTCCCTTGGTTGTACGTTCAACAAACGATTCTCTAGCCTGCATAAAACGGGAAATGCAGGAGGTTGTGTTCTGCGGAATATGTTCCAGTGTCTTCTCGTCCATTGGCAAACACTTTTTCGGGCAAAGGAGTGCAAGCCGCCTTTACCCTAACCCTCTCACACGGGGAGAGGGGACAGCCGCCGTTTGTCCGTCACCCATTGCCGTTCCATCGACGCCAGCCAGCATATCCGACCGCACCACCCCCCGTCAACAGGTCCCCTCTAGCCACCAGCCGCGTTTATGCCCTCTTTTCCCTGTGGCGATCGAGTCGAAAAAAGAATTTCCCGACTTCGATCTACCCCGCCGCCGCGTGTTTCTTTGCTACGGGGTGAGTGCGCTTATTCTTTGCGATGCGTGCGCCGATCGTGCCGGCAATATCTTGACGGGTCGCGCCCAACGATAGCAGCGAACGGACGAGCAAATCGAGCGACACCGACTTGTCGGCGACTTCCATTTTCGCAATTCGGGACTGACTCGAGCCGATCCGTTTGGCGATGTCCGACTGCGTCAGCTTCCGCGCTTGACGGCGTGCCTTCAGCTTGTTCGCCAACGCCAGCTTAATTTCGATGAGCAATTCCTCCTCCTTGCCAAGCTCGAGGAAATCCGCCGTGGACCCGACCTTCCAACCGGCCGCTTCGAGTTTTTGACGTTTGCAGTTTTTCATTGCACCGCCCGATCGTACTTTCTGAACCGTTGTTTGCAGGTGTCGATGACTTTGCGGGGCGTCTTGCCGCTCTTCTTCGGGAAGACTTCGCCGATGACGATGGCATCCGAATCGACGCGATAGACGATCCGCCACGCGACCCCTTCGTCCGTAATTCTCAATTCGTGGCAACGGCGGCCAATGGTCGGCATCGGACGGGAATGCGGCAATCCAAGACTATTGCCTTGCTGTAGCTGCCGCAACAACATGCCCGCTTCAATCCGAGCATCCTCGGAAAACGGCGGCGTTCTGATCTGCCCTTTCAGCCAAACCAGCGGCTTGTCGTTGCCGTTCATTTATCTATTGTATGTCAGATACGACATATTGTCAAGCGGCCAATCAATTGAAATAACAAGGGGGGAAAAGACCAATTGCAGTTTTTCCTGGTCTCGCCTGGGAACGGAATGTGGATTCGAGACCGAGTTTCTGCGTCGTCGTCGCCCCTTGCCGGTGAAATCGACGGCAGCCAGCATACCGGCCGCACCGCCCCCCGTCAACAGGCCCCCTCTAGCCACCAGCCGCCAAACACGGCCGCCCGTATGTCCTCCTGGAAGTTGCCGAGAGTAGATTATTGAGGTAAATTCATACATGGAGTTAGTCCACGGAGGAAGGACGCATTTTCATGGCCACCGCCAAACTCACCATTCAAGTTAGCGAAGAAGCGGCGAGGGCCTTTACGCAAGTTTCACCGGAAGATCAGCGCAAAATCCAATTGCTGCTCGATCTTCGCTTGCGTGACCTGACTATTTCGCCTCTTCCGCGAAAATCGCTTCAGGCCGTCATGGACGAGATCGGCAAAAACGCCGCCGTGCAGCGGGCTGATGCCGAGCGATTTGGAGTCGCTGCTGAATGACGCCTGACTTGCGAATCGTGGTTTCGCCGAACGCTTTCCTTACGTTGGTGTAAGATGTCTCGATCAACAAACCGCAAAGGCGGACGTGATGCCTTGAAGGTCCGGCGTTTGCCGGTCACCCTGACCAGTGACATTCGCCGTGTCATTACCCGCTTCTTCGATCCCGGCGGTGAGGCGCGAATCCGCAGCGTCATCGATCGCGTCAATGGTTTGAGCGGTGGGCAGGTCGACCGGTTGCTGGACGAGGTGCTTCTGAAGTTCCGTGCCCGCCACGGCAACATCACCGCCGTGCTCGAGGAGAATTACCGCAGGGCCATGGCGCTGATCGGCTGCTCGGACGATCTCCCGCACAATCGTCGGCTGCTGATCGGGTCCTACTTGACGGCCGAGTATTCGATCGAGTCGGCGGCGTTGTTCAACCCGTCGATCGTCCCGCATCACAACCAGAACAACCTTCCCGCCGGCGCGGTGCGGTTTATTATGAGTCTCCGCGCGACGGGCGAAGGACACGTCTCGTCGATCGTCTTCCGTTCCGGCGTAATCACCGCCGATCACCGGATTGAAATCGACCCCTGCGGCCGTCTCGCCAGGCCCATCCGCATTGTTCCCGACACGCAATACGAGAAGCTCCTGTTTCGGCGCAAGCTCAAAGACATCGGTGCTCGCGAGGAGGCGATGGATCTCGTGCTGGACCGGCTGGCTGACTCTTTCACCGCGGCGCAACTCGAGCGTGCGGTGGCCGAGGCGCGTGAAGCGGTGTCCCAGCAGCTTCAATTCGAGGCGTCGTTTCACGACATGCGTTGGCTGGCCCAATCGAACTATCAATTGGAGCTTCCGCGGGAGGCGGAGGCGTCGGAAGTCGTCATTTTCCCCCAGACCAGCAATGAAAGCCACGGCATCGAAGACCTGCGCATGGTCCGCTTCGTGGACGACGACGGCGCCGTCACCTACTACGGCACCTGCACGGCCTTCGACGGCTACCGCGTGCTCCCGCAACTGATCGAGACCCGCGACTTCAGCCGGGTCGGCGTGCATACGATCAACGGCGCCCGCGCACAAAACAAAGGCATGGCGCTGTTTCCGCGGCGGATCGGCGGGCACTATGCGATGTGTTCCCGCATCGACGGCGAGAATCTTTACATCATGTATTCCGACATCGTTCACTTTTGGGAGACGGCCGAGTTATTGCGGACGCCCGGCTATCCCTGGGAGTTTGTGCAGATCGGCAACTGCGGCTCGCCCTTGGAAACGCCGGAAGGCTGGCTGCTGCTGACCCACGGCGTGGGGCCAATGCGTTCCTACTGCATCGGCGCCATGCTGCTGGACCTTAACGACCCGCTCCGGGTGATCGGCTGTCTCGACGAGCCGTTGATCACGCCGACCGAAAAGGAACGCGACGGCTACGTGCCCAACGTGGCTTACTCCTGCGGAGCGATGATCCACAACGGGCAACTCTACCTGCCATTCGCCACGTCCGACATGATTACCCGCATCGCAATGGTCTCGCTCGATTCCCTACTAAATCGACTCCTCGGCTAACCGTTTTCCCGGATTCTGGGGGGGGACCCGAGGCCCGGGTCCCGGCCCCCCACCCCCTTTCCTCTCCTCTGTGTTCCGTTTTCGCAACTGGAAATCAAGGCATTTTCTCGTCGTCATGTGTACGTATGATCCGATATTTTTCTTACTAACACCCCGGAAGAGTGTAGAATTGTACGGGACATTCCAATAATATTACGCAGCAGGACGGTAGATAGTCATGAAAATCAAGCTGTTGTTCCTTCTAGCGTGTGTAATTATCGTACAAGCCGGCTTTGCGGTGGCCGCGAGGCCCCGGCGGGCAAAAACGCCGTTGGTGATCGCCGATTTTGAACGGCCCGAGTCGATCGCCCCGTGGACCGGCCTGCCCTGCGAGCGGACCGACGCCCACGCCTCGACCGGCAAGTCCGGCATGAGTTTTACAATCCCCAAGTGGAAGCCGGGCGAGAACCCGTGGCCGGCCGTCTATCTGGCCTACAACGGCGGCCGCGGATATCCGACCCGGGACTGGTCGCGTTACGACAGGATCGGCTTCGACGCCTGGGTCGAAGGGGACAAGCCGGCGCGGATGTCCTTTGAGTTTCGCGAGAAAAAGGGGCGCAACGGTCCCACGGCCGGCTTTGTCGTCAAGCCCGGCAGGACCAATCACATCGAACTCCCGATCCCCGCAACCAAGATAAAAGAGAGCATCGGCGAGATCGTGCTCTTCATGACGCGGCCGGACGCCGCTTTCACGGTGACGATCGACAACCTTCGCCTGCTGCCGCCCGAGCGGCCGCCGCTCGCCGAAATCGACCTCGTATATCCGAACTACCGCGGATTGGTTTTCCCGGGGGCGGGCGACGTCGAGATCGCCGTCGCGGAGCACGCCGAGGACTACGAACTTCGGCCCGAGCAACTCACGCTGACGCTCTCGCTCAAGGCGGGCGAAAAACATTCGTCGCTGAAGCGGACTTTGCCGCCGGGCGAGGCCCGATTCACGCTCCCCGCCGCCGGGTTGCCGCCGGGGCCGGCGGTGCTGGCGGCCGCAGTCTCCAAGACGGCCGGGGGGACCGCGCTGGCCAAGCGGGAGTGGCCGATTCAGGTGCTCGCGCCGGACGAAGCCGCCCGGTTCAAGGTCTACATCGACCGGAACAACAACACGATCGTCGACGGCAAGCCCTTTTTTCCGCTGGGCTGGTACGACAGTCCCGATATGCGGCACCTCGCCGAGATCGCCGATAGTCCCTTCAACTGCATCCTCGACTACGGCACGAACCGCGAGCCGAAGGCCTGGATGCTGCGGTACCTCGATACGCTTCATAGGCGGGGCCTGAAGCTCATCTACAGCCTGAACGACGTCTACCCCACCGCCACCTACTTCAAGAACGAGAGCTGGGAGGGCGTCCGCGGCAACCAGGCCATCGCCGACGCCGTCGTCGCGGCCTATCGCGACCACCCAGCCATCCTCGCCTGGTATCTGAACGACGAACTGCCGCGGTCGCTCCTGCCCGAATTGACGGCCTACTACAATCGCGTGCGGACCGCCGATCCCAGCCATCCCTGCTTCATCGTGTTGGACAACATGGCCGAGGTCCGGTTCTTTCCCGCCACCACCGACATCCTGGGTGTGGACCCCTATCCGATCCCGACGGATTCCGTGACCAGGGTGAGCCGCTGGACGGACGCCGCCCGTCGCGGGGTTAAGGGCCGCAAGCCGGTTTGGGTCGTGCCGCAGGCCTTCGCCTGGTATCAATACCACCCGGAACATTCCGACCGGGCGCGGACGCCCACCGCAGCGGAACTCAAGGCCGGCCGGGCGCCGACGTACGAGGAGGAGCGATGTATGACCTACCTGGCGCTCGCCCACGGCGCGAAAGGCCTGGTCTATTACTGCTACCACGATTTGCGCGTCCTGCCGCAATACGAGCAGATGTGGGCGACGATGAAGCAGATCGCCGCCGAGGTCAAAACGCTCTCGCCGGTGCTCCTCGCGCCCGAGGACCTGGGCAGGGTCCCCTTCTCCCCGTCCGACGCCCCGATCCACACGAAGCTCAAGCGCCACGCCGGCAAGCTGTATCTGATCGCCGTCAACGCGGGCAGCGCCCCCTGCCGCGTGACGTTCGATCTCCCCGAAAAACTCCCGCCCCGGGCGTCCGTCCTGTTCGAGCGCCGCTCCCTCTCGACCGACGGATCGCGGCTGACGGCCGATTTCAAGCCGCTCGAGGTCCACGTGTTTGAGTTTGGCCCTCTCCGTTCCGTCGGCCGATGAGGCTCTCCGATTTGCTTCGTCTCATCTAGCTTTGCTTCTCCCACCCTACTTCCGCAACAGACGCAAATCAGTGCGTGAAGACGTTCGAGTAGATCGGCAGATAGCGGTAGTAGACTTCCAGCATGTAGATCGAGAGGCAGGTGACGAAGAGCCGCCCGCCGTTGCTGGACCATTGATCGGGGATCGGGCGGTTGGGGTCCCAGCTTCCCGCCTCCTTGCCGTGTGGAACCTGTTGGTCGGGCAGTGCTTTGCACATGACCCGGTTCCACCGCTTCCAGGCGTCGCCGCCCATGTTGTGCGCCACCTGAGTGGCGTAGTACCAGTAGTAGACGTCCCGGTTGCGGTCGAAATTGACGAGATTGTCGCGTTCGGTGATCCACTTCACACCGGCCGCGAGCCGCGGGTCGTCGTGTTTCCAGCCGAGATACTGCCGCATCAGCAACGCTTCGGCGGTCATCGACAAGCGCACGTCGCCGTAGCGCTGATAGGGATAGCGGGCACCGTCGTTTTGGGCCACCTTGTCCAGGAATTGCCCCAGCCGGGAAAGCGTGTCCTTGGGCACTTTCAGGCCGGCCATCCGCGCGCTCTGCAAGGCCATCGCCACCCAGCCGGTCACCGAGACGTCGCTGTCCATGTTGGGATTGTAGCGCCATCCGCCCGGCGGGGCCTGCGTTTTGACGCAATAGTCGATTGCCCGCTGCGCCGGCGCCTTGTACTTCTCGTCCTTGGTCATTCCATAGAGTTCGCAGAGCGCGATGGAACACTGGGCATGGGTGTAAAAGCGGTGCGAGTTGGGGCCGAACTGGAAGAAACAGCCCGTCGAGTCCTGCTGAGCGATCAGCCATCGCCAACCGTGGACGACGTTCTTTTGGTACTTGCCGCCGCGGTGCGTGTTGCCCGCGCCTTGAAACGCCAGCAGGGCCATGGCCGTGGCGGCCGTTTTATTGTCGAGCCCCTCGAAGGGCACGCCGTCGGCGTAGGGACCGGCCAGGCTCCAGGAGCCATCCCGGGCTTGATTCCGCGCGAGCCATGCCAAACCCCTGTGGACCGCCGCTTCGGTGGTGTCAGTGCCGCCGCCTAGACCGATTAGGCCCTTCTTTGCGCTCCCCTCCTCGCGGCCGGTCAGGGCCATGCCGATCTGCGCCGCCTTCACGTCGCTGCTGGTGATCGTCCCCTCGGGAAACATGTTCAGGTCGCTCGGCGCGGCCAGGGGGTTATCGACCAGCGGCAATTTGTCGGGCGTAATCAGCAAATCCTCGGCCGTCGTCTTCACCTTGGGTTTGCCCAAGGAGGTGTCGATGTCCAACTGGTCGCCGAGCTTCTCCGCGGAAATGGACGCTTCGAGTTTGATCGGTTTCGTGGGGATGTTGACGTAGACGATCAGCCCCATGACGATCAGCATCAGCATGTGAAAGGCCATGCTGAAGAGCCAGGGCGGGGAATTCTCGATCACCAAAGACGCGATCTGATCGTCGCGGGCCGGCTCTTCCTGCGCTTCGCCGGCGTTGGTTTTGGCGTCGGCCGCTCGCGCAACGCTCGGGGGCTGGACCGGGATACGCCACCCGCACCGGCGGATAGTCCGGCGGGGCCTTTGCAGGCGGCGCTTGTCGCTCATATTGTGATCCAGCCGCAGCCATTCACCGGCCTCCTCGCCCGCTGTTCCGACGTGCGCAAGAGATAACCCCTAAATAGAGTGTACCTGCAATCAGCCCGAGCGCCAAGCAAACTGGAAAGGTTCAATTTACGGGCCGCCGGGCTACTTAGCGGGCGTCCAAGAACAACTTTGGGAGTATGTGGGACAGCCGCCCTCGGCTGTCTTGGGCGATTTTGCACAGCCGAGGGCGGCTGTGCCACAAGTTATTCTTGGACACCCACTTAGATGGAATCGCCCATCGGGATTATTCAGCGCTAGTCAAATCCCGGTTGGAAGAATATACAGTCGGCAATATCCCCCCAATCGGTATATTTGGTGATATTTGGCAGCGTCAATTGCGAAACCGCCAGCGGTCGTCGGATCGTTCGATCGGACGGAAATTTGCGGTAATGCACGCTGATGCAGGTCACTCCCCAAACTGCGATTTCTTTCGCAACAGATGGTGGTAATGTTGAGCGAAGCGGTGGGCCTCGTCGCGGATGTATTGCAGCAGCCGCAGGGAGAAACTGTGCCGGCTCAGACGCAACGGCTCGTGGGCCTCGGGCGTGAAAACCAGTTCTTCCCGCTTGGCTAGGGAAATTACCCGCGTCCGAGAAATGGGGACAGGCACCTCGCCGCCGGCCGTTTCGCCGCTTCCGACCCCAGTGTGCTCGGAGCCAGTCCCCATTTCTCGTAGTGAAGATATTGCGTCCAGGGCCGCGTTGAGTTGACCGCGGCCGCCGTCGATCAACAGAACGTCGGGCGGAGACTCGTCCTCCTCGACGAAGTGGCGGAACCGCCGGGTGACGGCCTCGTGGATGGCGGCCGTGTCGTCGGGACCGACGACGCCGCGGATTCGCATCCGCCGATAGCCTGGCCGGAAGGGCAGCCCGTCGATGAATTGCACCACCGAGGCCACGGTGTCCGTGCCGGCGATGTGGGCGATGTCGATTCCCTCAATGGCCCTCGGCCGGCGGTCCAGGCGCAACACCTTTCGCAGCCCGGCCAGCCCGCGCTTGGGGTCGATCGGAAAGACTTCGGGCTGGACGTGGGTTTCGAGCCTGCCGCGCTGGTCGAGCGTTTCGAGCATGCCGATCTCGTCACGGAGTTCGGCCGCCGCCTCGAAGCGCAGCTCCCGCGCGGCGGCCGTCATTTCCGCGTGCATCTCGGCCAGGAGGTTCTTCTTGCCGCCGTCGAGAACCCGCTGCAGGCGGTGGATCGAGCGGCGATAGTCCTCCTTCGAGATGCGCAGGTTGCAGGGGGCCGTGCATTGTTCGATCGAGTGCAGCAGGCAGGGCCGGAACCAGCGCCAGCGGCGGTCGGTCTCGTCGATGTCCAGGTTGCAGGTGCGGAACTTAAAAATCTTCTGCAACACCTGGATGGCCCCGCGCAGGCCGCGCGGATTGGCGAACGGCCCGTAGAGTTTCGTTGCCTGCCGGTGCGGCTCGCGGGTGAACCGCACGCGGGGAAAATCCTCGTGCGTGTAGATTTCCAGGTAGGGGAAGGTCTTGGCGTCGCGGAGGTCGCGGTTGTACTTGGGAAGGATGTCTTTGATGAGCCGCGCCTCGAGCAACAGGGCGTCGATCTCGCTCTCGGCGTCGAGAAAGTCGATGTCGCGGATTTCCGTGACCAGTTTGGCGGTGCGTTGGTCTTCGGCGGCGGCCTTGAGAAAGTAGCTGCCGGCGCGGGCGCGGAGGTTTTTCGCCTTGCCCACGTAAATCACCCGTCCCGCGTTGTCTTTCATCAGGTAGACGCCGGGCGTCCGCGGGAAGGAGCGCACCTTCTCGGCGGCCAGCGAGTTATCGGCGGGCAGCGGTGTTTCGGACATGTTTTTAGTTTCTCTTGCAGAAGGCGTGCGTAGGGTGGGACAAGCGAAGCGCGGTCCCACCAATGAAGGCGAAAAACATGGTGGGACCGCGCTTCGCTTGTCCCACCCTACGATCCGCAACCGCCTCATTTAGAACTCCAGCCGTTGAAACGTGCGAAAACCGATCCGCAGGGGGACCAGCGTGGCCGCCGCGCCGAGCAAGATGCTGGCCGCCGTGCCCGCCGCCAATGAAAATCCGAGCCACCAGTGCACGGCTGCCTGGTCCTGAATATCCCAGCCGAGATTAGTGTATTCCGCGGCCAGATAAAAGTAGGTGGGCAGCGCGGTCAGGAGCACGACGATCAGGATGTAGAGCGTGCTGACGACCAGCGTGAGGGTTCCGCCGAAACCGGCGGCGATCCGCGAGGGGGAATCCTCGCGGAAGTTGGGCAGCCAGGCGCCGACGCCGATGGCGATTCCCGCCAGGCCCAGACAAAGCACCAGGCAAGTCAATTGATGGCTGAGCACGATCAAGGTGGAGACGCCGAGCATAAAATCGCTGATCAACACCAGGCCCGAGCAGGGGACGATCGCCCCGCAGGCGGCAAAAAGGAACTTGCCCCAGATGATGGTTCCCCGCTTGACGCCCAGCAGGCCCAGAATCCAAAAGCGGCGGCCCTCGAGCGAGATCATCGGGTAGATGAATCGGGTGGTGAACGTGGAAAGCAGCAGGCCCACCACCGCGAGGTTCAGGAAGCTGACCATGTTCACCCAGCCGACCGAGGAAACGTCGTAAGTGAACAGCGGGATATTGAGAAAATAGATCATCAGAAAGCCGATGAAGATCAAGAATTGGGACCATTGCAGCGGGTCGCGGCGGAAGAGCCGGAAGTCCTTGATCGCCATCAACCGCATGGCGTCGGAGAAGGGCGAGAGCAGCCAGGACAGCAGCCGATCGATGCGAATCGGGCGGGTGCGTTTCCGGCGCCGGGTTTTGCCGTACAGCCCGCTATAGGCGGCGCGATACGTCCGCCCCGCCAGCCACGAGGCCAGCAGCCGGAAGAACAGGGCGTTGGAGATCGTCAGCGCCAGGAACTTGACGCTTTCGGCCCAGGCGCCGGAGGTGCCGGAGGCCGCCGCCAGCAGACCAGCGCTGAGCCACCAACTGGGCAGCAGCCGTTGTTCGGAGAACCGCAGCCGGCCGAGAATTTCCTGGAACCAGTTAGGGGTGAGCAGGTCGTTTCTGGGACCGGTCAACAGCCCCCAGGCGATCCACGCCGAAGATGCCGAGGAGAATCAAGCCGCCGGCCAACAAAGTGGATCGGCTGTTGGGGATGCGATGCACCACCCACAGGCAAATTATCGCCCCGAATGAAACCGGGATGAAGACGAAGGACACGGTAAACGGCAGGAGCATGGCGTAGTAATACCACGGCGCACCGGCCACCACGCCGTAGGCCATTAGAATGGGGCTTCCCAGGAGCACGAATCCCCAACTGCTCAGCACGATCGCTTCCTGATACTTATGCAGGAATATCCGCTCCGTGCGGGCGGGCACGGTCAACAGAAAAGCCGCCTCCTTCGAGCGGAACAGCGAACTGTAGAGAATGATGGCCGCCGAGAGGATCAGCATCAGCATCAAGGCGAAGAAGAATGCGCCGCACACGCCGCCCACGGCCTGGGCATAGTTGTCGGGGTGGGTGATCGTCGACTTGAGGAACGAGAAACCGTCGGCGAACATCCAGAACATTCCGCCCCACAGCAGGCTGGTCAAAACCACAATCAGCGTCACGCGGAAGCGGGAGCGGGCGAAAGTCTGCCGCAGCAACGTCCCCAGAATGCGGTTCCGCGCCCGGCGGAACGCCCGCGCCTCGCGCTGCGGCGAGAGAAAATCGTTCGGCGGAGGGGAGGCAATGGGCATAGGGGAAGACATTTTTTCGTCCTGGTTCCCATGCTCCGCATGGGAACCCGCTGTCCCGACGCTCCGCGTCGGCTGGAGCGGGGGCAACATTGCTCAGTCGGCATCATTCACCGTAAATTAACGATCACTAGCTGCACGGACGCGGAGCGTCCGGGCAGTGTGTTCCCACGCGGAGCATGGGAACAAGAATCCACTCCTGGTTCCCATGCTCCGCATGGGAACCCGCTATCTTTCAATTTTCAATTTGCGATCCACCTCCTTCCGCGGGTGGCCGTTGCCCGATGTCAACTCGAGAAACAGGGGTTCCAGGGCGGTGTGGCTGGAGGCCAATTCGCGCTGCAACTCGCCCACCGTTCCCAAAAAGTGCAAGCGGCCGTGGTCCATGATGCCGATGCGTTGGGCAATTTCCTCGGCAATGGCCAGGGTATGGGTGGACATGAAGACGATCGTTCCGGCGGCGGCCCGCTCGCGGAGCCGGTCCTTGACGGTCCTCATGCTCCGCGGATCGAGGCCGACCATCGGCTCGTCGATCACCAGCACGGCGGGATCGTGCAACATGGCCGCGGCGAAGACGAGGCGTTGCTTCATGCCGTGGGAGTAGGTTTCGGTCAGGTCGTCGACGAAGTCGTCGAGATCGAAGAAGCGGCACTCGCGGCGGATGCGCTCTGCGACGGTCGATCGGTCCAGGCCGCGCATTTCGGCGGTGAATTCGAGGAACTCGCGGCCCGAGAGCTTGTCGTAGAGGAAGGGCTCCTCGGGAACGTATCCGATGGCGTAGGCGGCGCGGCGGGCGTCCGCGGTCAGATCGGCCCCGCAGACCCGCACCGAGCCGGCGGTGGGCCGCAGCAGCCCGGTGAGCATCTTGATGGTGGTGGTCTTGCCGGCGCCGTTCGGCCCCAGCAGGGCGAACAACTCCCCCCGCGGAACCTTCAGCGTCAACCCGTCCACGGCGACCTTGCGGGCGTAGGTGCGAGTGACGTTGTCGAACTCAATCATGGTTGTCCACCCAGGCGCCGGTTTCCGGCGCCCACCACTTCTTGCCCGCCGATTTCACCGCCTCCCGGGCCTGCCGGTCGCTCATGCGGACGAAGGTAATGGTCGAGTTGGAGAGTCGCGTTTCCTGCTGCAATACCGCGCCGTCGCCGCGGACCCACATTCTGCCCTGCTGCGACCGGTCGGCGTCCGAGGCGCTGCCGGTATCGTCGCGATAGACCACCAGCCAGACGTTCTCCATCGCGCCGTTCCAGAGGATCGGTTCCCTGCCCTCGACCGAGGCGTGAACGATCTTCACCGGATTCTTATTGGATCCCAGCGGACTATAGACCGTTTCGGTCCATTCTCGGCCTTCGTACAGGCCGGGCAATTTCGTCTGCGGTGAAAAATAATCGCTCAGCAACATCTTCGACGGCAGGCGGCATTGTTGAGCAATCGTCTTGCCGAGGAAGCGGATTTTCAACTGCAGCAGGCCGTCCACCACCATCCCGCTCAGGCCGACAATTGTGTCCGGCGGAGTCATCCGCATCGAGGCGTCAAGATTCAGCAGATGCCCCAGCGAGTCGTACACCAGGACGCATCGGGCGTCGATTTCCGATTCGTCGGAAGATTTGACCATCAGTTGGTAGATCGGCTGGAGCCAGGCGGGAATCAGTTTTTCAAGCTGGAGATGACCGATGTGGACCCGGCCGCGGATGTTGCGCATCCCCGAGTCCTCCAGCCGTGTCTCGGTCAAGGCCCAGCCAAGCCGCTTGTTGTCCACCAGAATTTCCCAACCCACCGGCGGATCGTCGATCTGAGCAGCGACGATTTCGGGCAGGCTGGGCGGCTCGCCGATTTCCAGCAGAGGCAATACCTTGGCCCTCACCAGCCAACTCATCGTTGCCAGCCAAAGGAGTACGACAGTTACGTTGAACCAACGGCTATACATGGTACTGTGGGAGCGAGTACCCGGCCGGAGTTAGTGTTGTGATCTTGTTGGTGCGGCAGTTGTACTGCCGCACCGGGGTGGCAGTACAACTGCCACCCCAACTTCCAGTCGTTTGCGCAACTCTACGTCCGTCATTCTATCATACCTTGCAGGCCAGGAAACTCCCCTAACCCACCCAGGCCCCCCCGGTCGCAAAAATTCCTCCGAATCGGCGTTGCACTAATTTATCATTCCGCGGATGATACGGCCTGGTTTTGTGGGACAGCCGCCCTCGGCTGTCTTGGGCGATTCCGCACAGCCGAGGGCGGCTGTGCCACAAGTGATTCTTGGACACCCCCTATGTATGGAGACATAATGGTGGCCGCTCAGCTGGAAACCCGTTGTCGCCGCTCTGGCCTGTTTTTCACTTGGTTTGGCCCTGGTGGGCTGTAATCGTAGCGGGGACGGGGGGAAATCGCCGCCGGCCGCCATCGGCGCCCAGGATAAAAATACGTCACCCGATAGCGGGGCAGCAGGCTCACCGGTCAAGCAGCCGACCTCGGATCCGAAACATCCCGTGGTGCTAATCGAGACTTCACTCGGAAACATCAAAATCCGACTGGATAGAGAGCACTCGCCGCTGACAGTGGACAACTTCCTCGATTATGTCGCCGCCGGGTTCTACGATCAAACCATTGTACACCAGGTCTACAAGGGGCAGGGCTTCGTCGCCGGCGGTTATGGCCCCGACGGGAAGGCCAAGCCGGGGGTCCGCACGCCGATCATGAACGAAGCCCGCAACGGCCTGAAAAACCGCCGCGGCACGATCTCGATGGTCCGCTTTCCCGACGCCACTGACAGCGCTACCAGCCAGTTCTTCATCAATGTCTCGGACAACCCGGCCCTGGACCACAAAGACACCACGCCGGCAGGATACGGCTACTGCGTGTTCGGCGAGCTCATCGACGGCATGGAGGTCGTCGATCGAATCAACGAGGCGCCGGTCCACGACAACACGGCCGACTTCGAACGGACGCCCGCGACTCCCATCGTCATCAAGACGATCCGGCGGATAATGTAATACGATCAGCGTTCGGGCTGTTTCCCGGCGGCCTTGATCGACGCGGCGCGGCTGGCTTCCAGCCGCTCGAGCAGAATCGCCGCGGTGTAAATGCGGCCCGTCGGGGCATTGAACTTCTTGCCGTCGGGCGTGTTGGAAAGCTGCTTGCCCAATTCTATCCCGCCCTCGGCCGTCGTCATGTATTGGATCATCTTGTAGCCGTCGGGACCGCGGATCAGGTCGCGGACGGTCTGCTGTCCGATCGGCAAATGGCTCAGCCGGTCGACCCGATCGTAAGCATCCGGGAAGCGGGCAATCCGACGCATGAACTTCCGGCCGGCAGTAGTGCTCAGCGCCTTGACCAGGAACTCGCCCTCGACCGGCACAGCGTCGAGAATCTCTTTCTTCTCCGGCAGGGGCAAACCCATTTTTTGCAGCCGGGCCAGCAACGGCTCGACCTGCTTCTGCGTAATCAGATCGCCGGGCCGATAGCCGGGCTGCCCCTTGAAATAGTCGAGTACGGCTTTCTCTATGTCCGCCATCGGTGGGGGTGGCATGGCATCGGCCCTGCCCCCCACGCCGCCGATAGCCGTAGCGGCTATCACCACCATAAGTAGTAGCCCAATGTGTCGCAATGTGGTTTTACGGTTCATAATGATAGTTTTCGACCGAAAGCCGTCCATCATTGCACAATCGCCTTAAACGGTCCCCAAAAGCATACCTTGCAGACGGCTTATCCGGGATGCCGATCAATGGGGAGTATCTTTGATGCCCCCCGAATGCTGTAATTGACAAAATTTCTCGAAGTGCGATAATCGGCGTTTGGTGCGGTGGATTGCCGTCAGGCGACAGGAGGTTCCACAATGGCGAACACCACTTTTTTCATTCAGGAGTGTCCCACGTGCGGCCGCCGGCTCCAGATTCGCGTGGAGTATCTCGGCAGAAAACTCGTCTGTCAGCACTGCCAGGGACAAATGACCGCCGCCGATCCGTCCAACCTTCGTTGCGATTGTGCGGAGTCGAACAACGTGTTGCTCCGCCGTGCGGACGAACTGCTCGAAACCGTCGCCCGCCGTAATTTGCAGCAGTGCCCGCTGCCGCGGAAATAACGGCGCTGCATTTCATTTGAAGGCGAAGCACTGTTTGATAGCAGTATTGCAGTCGATTGCGATATTGTGCTTGTACGGGAAACAGAGCAAAACGCGAGATCCTACCATGAGAAATTGGACACGACAATCTTGGATGTGTCTTCTGTTCACTCTGTTTTCTCTGTTACCTCCTGTTTAGATCGTTCCTTCTTCGATACTCCATCGAGGCCAATTGGTCGAATCCGCCATTCCCCCAGTAGAATCGTTCCAGATCGCGGAAGAAGCCGGGATAGGTTTTCGACACGCAGCCGGGGTTTAGGACCACCACGCCCGGGACGGCCAGCCCGACCAGCGCCAAGCTCATCGCCAGCCGATGATCGTCGTGCGGATCGACCTCGGCGCCGTGCAATGGTCGGGGCGAAATCGTCAGCCCATCGCCGCGCTCCTCAACCGCCGCGCCGAACTTCCGCAACTCCGCCGCCAAAGCGCCGATCCGATCGGACTCCTTGCGGCGAATATGGGCGACGCCGCGGATCGTCGTCTCTCCGGCGGCGAACAGCGCCGCCGCGGCCAGTGTCGGAACCGTGTCGCTGATTGCCCCCATGTCGATCTCGATGCCCTGCAGCGGACGGCCCGAGACAGTCACGCCGCCGGCGTCATAATGCACGGCGCAGCCCATTCGTTCGAGGCAATCGCAGAAGGCCAGGTCCCCTTGCAGGCTGCCGCGGGAAAGGCCCTCGACGGTTGCCGTTCCCCCGGTAATCGCGGCCGCGGCGAGGAAATAGCCTGCGGCCGTCGCGTCCGGCTCGATCTCATAAGGCCCGGCCCGGTAACGTTGTGGGGCGGGAACGGTGAAACTGGGGACTGTCCCAATAATGCCTCCCCTCTCCCTTTGGGAGAGGGGCCGGGGGTGAGGGCGGATCGCCTCTGAAAATACCATGGTAATTCTTGGACGGCCGCTGGGGACTGTCCCAACTTTCGCGGCGTCAGTGACATTGCACCCTTCAGACGAGTTCACCCCGACGCCAAACGACCCCATCACGGCCAACGTCATATCGACGTACGGCCGGGAGACCAATTTTCCGACCACCGTCAATTCCACATCGGTCGCGGCGTAGGGCGCGGCCAAGAGCAGGCCGCTGAGGAACTGGCTGGAGACATCGCCGGCCATCGTCGCCCGACCGCCGGGCAACCCCCGGCCGCGAATCTCCACCGGCAGGCCGCCGTTGCCCGACGCCGAAGCGGCCTCCGTGCCGAGTTGTCGGAGCGCATCGAGGAGGTCTGCCATAGGGCGGCGGCGCAATTGCGGCGAGCCGTCGATGCGGTACGTTCCACGGCCCAGGGCGCAGACGGCCGCGAGAAACCGCGCCGTCGTGCCGCTGTCGGCGGCGAACAATTCCACTTCGCCGGCGGCCAGTTCTCCGCCGCGGCCCGCCACGCGAACGATAGCCGCGGCGGTGTCGTGTTCGATCCCGATTCCCAGCCGGCGCAGGGCTTCGATCATCACTTGGGTGTCGTCGCAGTCCAACGCGCCGCACAGCACCGACTCTCCCTCAGCCAGCGCCGCGCAGACCAGCGCCCGGTTGGTGATGCTTTTCGATCCCGGTGGGCGGATCGAGCCCGATACCGGACCGCTCGGTCGGATTTCCACGTGGTCAACCATTGCCTTTAGTATAACCACCCCCGGCCGGGGAAAATAGCTTGACATTCCGCACCACAATCGGCGATAGTAGTAGACACCCTCGCATCACGATTTCCCATGAACGAACCATCTCCAATCGCTCCTCCCCGACTGGTTTGCGTAGCCTCGCTATTGAGCTCGGCCGAGGGCGAGTTGGCGCGGATCCGGCTGGCGATGGAGGGAATCTCCGCCTGGCTGGAAAACTCATATCTGGTGCTGTGGGTCTGGTACTACAGCAACGCCGTCGGCGGCGTGAAGGTGTTCGTCCCGGAACCGCAAGCCGAGCGGGCCTGGACGATCCTGCATCCGCCCCGCGAAACGGACGGGGGCGTTCGGCCGCCGCGAACCTGCCCGGCGTGCCAAATGGAACTCGATCAGACGTGGATCACTTGCTGGCATTGCGGCTGCTCGGCCGATGGCGAGCGAGACCCGGCCTTTTTTGAGCCGCCGCCGCGAGTGCCGTTTTCGCTGACCTGCTCGGCAAATCTGCTGGCGGCGATCGTCGGCATGAGCGGTCCGCTGCTGTTTTTGATGACCGATGGCTATGTACCGGTGTTTTTGTTTTGGGTGTTTGCCGTTGTGCTGATGCTCGGATTGTGGTCGGTTTGGAAGTATGATGAGGGTATTGTCCTGCCATCGTTCGACTTGCCGGATGGGGACGAAACATTCCTGAGCGCCATACCAGACGCGTACGCCGCGGTCGAGGAAGGGGCATTTCGGTCATGGAAAGCGGCGGTTTTCAGCATGGGCTTTCCGCCTTTGGCACTGTATTCCTTATGGGTGCTAATTTGGCTTGACTCGCCGGATTTTCCGCTTCGCCCGCGCGAACAACGCCGTTGTCTTGGGGCGTTAGTAATTAGTTTGTTTGAGCTCGGCATTGTTCTTTCGTATTTTCTGCCCTGGTGGATGTGGGTCGGGTAATGAGATATTGGACGGCGTCCGGAACGAGTACCTTTTACCCCGCTACGAACACACAGCCGGCAGCCCAGGAAGTGGCGCCGCGCCTTGCCCCCGGTGTATTCACCGGGGGTTAAATGCTAGATTCCCCACCCGTTGGCGGGATTCGCTGTGGTTCTCCCTTGCCCGAGTCGCCGGGTTTTGCTACGCTCCCGACCCATTTTGGGCTTTTTGCGTAAGAGAATAGAACTCGTTCCCCGTTTGCCTGCGACAAGGAGGTCGTTGGTGCTGGCGAATTGTCCTATCCGTCGAAAACTGCTCCTCGGGCTGGGGCTGCTGGTGCTGGTCGTGGCGATTCTCGCCGGCGCCGGACTGGTGGCCACTTATGCCTATCGTAATCTGGTCAACAGCCTCAGTTGGCGGGTGAGCGAGCTGCCGCTGGCGGCCGAACTCAGCACCCGCGTGAGCGATCTGCGGATCACCATCGGCGAACTGCGCGGGCTGCGCATGGACACCTTCCCCGACACTCATCACGATCTCGTGCCGATGCGGGTGCGCATGGCCCGCGACCAATACCGGGGCCAGTTGGACGCGGTCGATCAGACCTTGGCCCGCTATCGCGAGCAGTTGGCGAGTGAAAACCGCGCCGATCCGTGGATTTCGGACCACCGTCGCGAGCAGGAAACCGTCCGCAAGATCGAAAAACAACTGGCGCGGATCCACTCGGCCAACCGCGACGAGGATTGGATGCTGGACAACGTCAAGATCGGCTGGTTGGACGTGGAGTTGGAGCAGTTGCAGGTTTTGGCGGCGGAGTTGCCCAGCCACTTGCACAAAAAGCTGGCCGGCTTTTCCCACGAAGTCAGCGGCCAGTACGGCGTGTTGATCGTCAGCGCGTGGACGGCCACCGTGTCGGCCGGGCTGCTCTTCCTGCTCTTCATGCGACTCTCTTATCGCTGGGTATTCCGGCCGTTGCAGATGTTGATCGCCGGTTCGCGGCGCGTGGCCGCCGGCGAGTTTAGCTACCGCATCCGGCTCGACACCGAGGACGAGATGGCCGAGCTGGCGAAGGCCATGAACGACATGACCGCCCGATTCCAGGAAATCCGCGACGACCTGGATCGGCAGGTGCAGGTGCGGACAAAGCAGGTTGTCCGTAGCGAACAGTTGGCCAGCGTGGGCTTCCTGGCCGCGGGAGTGGCCCACGAGATCAACAACCCGCTGGCCTCGATCGCCATGTGCGCCGAATCGCTGGAGGGCCGCTTGCTGGCCGCGCTCGACGAGGACGATCCGCAACGAACCGTCGTCGGCGACTACCTGCGGATGATTCAGACCGAGGCCTTCCGCTGCAAGGGAATCACCGAAAAGCTGCTCGACTTCTCCCGCATCGGACCGGGCATCCGCGAGGAAACCGAGTTGAGCGAACTCGTCCGCGGCGTGATTGAAATGATCGGCCACTTGGGCAAATTCCAGCGAAAAAGCGTCGCCTTCGATCCCGCCGCGCCGGTCTCGGCGAAGGTCAATCCGCAGGAGATCAAGCAAGTCGTATTGAACCTGTTGAGCAATGCCCTGGACTGTTCCGACGACGGCGGCGCGGTCCGCGTCGAATTGGCCTCCGGCGACGGCTGCGCCCTGTTGGTCGTTTCGGACGATGGCTGCGGCATGACGCCCGAGGTCCTGGAGCACGTCTTCGAGCCGTTCTTTACCCGCCGCCGCGGCGGCCAGGGGATCGGCCTGGGGCTGTCCATCACGTATCGAATTATCGCCGACCACGGCGGAGAGATTGAAGCCCAAAGCGCCGGCGCGGGCCACGGATCGACGTTCCGCGTCCGTCTCCCGTTGGCGGCCTCGAACAAGGAGAGCGACGATTATTCCCACGCCCGAGCCGCATAAGAGACTGAAATTGTTGTTCGCCGACGACGAGAAATCGCTGCAAGAGCTGATGCGCCTCGAGCTGCCGCGGATGGGCCACGAGGCGACGATCTGCCCCGACGGCACGACCGCCCTGGCCGCCCTGGACCGCAATACCTACGATTGCATCCTGGTCGATCTGGACATGCCCGGCCGCAACGGCATCGAGGTGATCGCCCGGGCGAAGCAGCTTTCGCCCGAAACCGAGGCCGTCATCCTGACCGGCAAGTCGTCGCTGGAGACGGCCGTCGCCGCGTTGCGCCACGGGACGTTCGACTACCTGACGAAGCCCTGCAAGCTGGTCGATCTGGAAACCGTCTTGCGGCGCGTGGCCGAGAAGCGGGCGTTGACCTACAAATATCGGGCCCTCAAACAGCGGCTCCAGCGGATCGAAGGGGCCGTGAACCTGATCGGACAATCGGAACCCATGCGGCAGGTTGCCCGGCTGGTGGCAAAGGTCGCCCCCACCAACTCGACCGTGCTCGTCCAGGGAGAGACCGGAACCGGCAAGGAGCTGGCGGCCCGGGCCGTTCACGAACAAAGCCTGCGGGCCGACATGCCCCTGGTCCCCGTCAATTGCGGCGCGCTGCCCGAAAATCTGATCGAAAGCGAGCTGTTCGGCCATCGCAAGGGCGCCTTCACCGGCGCCGACGACCACCGCACCGGACTGTTGCAGGTGGCCAACGGCGGCACGCTCTTCCTCGACGAGATCGGCGAACTGCCCAAGGCCATGCAGGCGAAACTGCTGCGGTTCCTCGAAAGCGGCGAGGTCCGCCGCGTCGGCGACAACGAGTCGGTGATCTGCGACGTGCGCGTGGTCTGCGCCACCAACCGCGACCTGCCCGCGATGGTCGCCGCCGGCGACTTTCGCGAGGACCTCTGGTTCCGCATCAACACGTTCGAGATCAATTTGCCGCCGCTGCGCGAGCGGATCGACGACATCCCCTTGCTGGCGCGGCACCTGGCGGGGCGATTCGGTGCGCCGCGGGCGAGCGAGGACGCCGTTTTTGCGCCTGAGACGCTCGACGCGCTGGCCGGCCACACCTGGCCCGGCAACGTCCGCGAGCTGGCCAACGTGATCGAGCACGCAATGATCCTCTGCGACGCGCCGCCGATCCGGCCGGAACACCTGCCGCGGCGGTTTTTGCGCCGGCCGCGGCCTCGCTCGCCCGGCCGACCGAGCCGTTGAATCTCCACGACCTGGAGGCCCGCGCGATCCGCGAGGCCCTCGACCGCCATCGGGGCAACAAACCCAAGGCCGCCGAGGAACTCGGCATCAGCTTGAAAACGCTCTATAACAAGCTGAATCAAGAGTGCCGCGAACGCGCGGCATAGTTCACACATTAAGCAGGAAAACCTTGTTCCCATGCTCCGCATGGGAACACACTGCCCGGACGCTCCGCGTCCGTTTCGGCTCTTGTAACGCTCGTATTATACGTGCGGCCCACCGCAATCGACCGCGCGGTAGGGCGTTTCACGCACACTAAAAACACCACGGACGCGGAGCGTCCGGGCAGTGCGTTCCCACGCAGAGCGTGGGAACGAGGGGGGCTTATTGGTTTTATGAACATCGTGTCCGCGGCACGTCGTTCGCCCCCGACCGGGCGAAGACCACCTGATACAGTTGCAGGTCGCCGGCGCTGAAGGCCGCGATCGAGCCGGACAGATACAATCGCCACACGCGGACGAAACGCGAGTCGAACATTTCGGCCACGCGATCGACCGACGACTCGAAGCGGCCCAGCCAGCGGCGGAGCGTTTCGGCATAGTGCAGGCGGAGGTTCTCCACGTCGAGGACCGAGAAGCCCGGCGTCTCGAAGATGTCCATCATTTCCCGCAGCGTCGGCGGATAGGCCCCGGGAAAGATGCGGCGTTCGATCCAGGGGCTGCTCTCGCTGGGGTGGTCTTGCCCGATCGACTGGATCAAGCCACGGCCGGCGGCGTTCAGACAGCGATCGGCCATGCGTCCGAACTCGCGGTAATGCTTCTGGCCGACGTGCTCCAACATGCCCAGCGAGACCAGCGCGTCGAACCGGCCCGAGGCGTTGCGATAGTCGTCCTCGATGAACTCCACGCGGGAGTCGAGCCCCTCGGCCTTGGCCCGGCGGCGGGCGTATTGCACCTGCTCCCGCGAAATGTTGAACGACTTGACCGTCGCTCCATATTCGCGGGCCAGCAGCAGCCCCAGCGCGCCCCAACCGCCGCCGATCTCAATGACCGTCTCGCCGGGCCGCAGCCAAAGCTTGCGGCAGACGTAATTCAGTTTCGCCCGCTGCGCCTCTTCCAGCGTCATCGTCGGAGTGGAAAAATACGCGCCGCTGTAGACCACCTCCTCGTCGAGCCACAGGCCGTAAAAATCGTTGCCCAGGTCGTAGTGGCGGTGGATGTTTTGCCGGGCGCCGCGGATGGTGTTGGCCGCGGCGCGATGCAAGCGACGGAGCAGCGCGGCGGGCAGGAGGCTGCCCGAGCGGCCCGCCGCCGCCCGGCCGCGATAGATCGTTTCCAGAAAAGCGACCAGATCGCCCTCGACCTCGAGCCGGGCGTCGCTGAAGGCTTCGCCGAATTGAAACGACGGATCGAGCAGCACCTTCCAGAACGTGGCCCGATCGCACAATACGACCCGGGCCAGAGGCGGAGCATCGCCGGCGGCAATCTCTTCGCCGTTCCAGAACACAAACCCTATTGGTGGAGATCCTATCGCCTGGAGCAGACGTCGGGCGAGCCGCCGTTCGATTTCCCATACCTGGCGATGGTCGGCCGCCGTCGGTCTCTGCCGCGGCGAAGCAAGCTGCTCGGACGAACGCCTTCCGCTGGATGAAATAGTCGCAGGAGACATTGGGACACCTCCCGAGAAGGAAATGAGAAACCCAAATCTCACGATGGGAGCGATACCGACATTATACGTATTGGGTATAATTTGGCAATAGCCGCAGGTGGTGATTGCCAGAACGGCCCCGGCGGTTTACTATTTTATTAGTGTGTTCCAGCCGCCGGTTTCGCTGCGGTTTAGCAGCCGCCGGTGTTCCTTGCCGTTTAGCAGCCGCCGGTACGGCGGCTTGAAGTTGAACCAGGGCCGTCGTGCCGACGGCCGCTAAACAATAGTTGGGCAACTGCTCACAAGACTCATCAGTTGTTCGCCGTGAACTTTTACTGTTTCCTTGCCGACTTGATTGTGATCGTGCATTTTGCCTACGTCGCCTTCGTCGTGGGCGGAATGGCGGCGATTATCGTCGGCATCATTATGCGCCGGCAATGGGTGCGCAATTTCTGGTTCCGCACGATACATTTGCTGGCGATCGCCGCGGTCGCGGCCGAATCGCTCGGCGGCGTCCTCTGTCCGCTGACTACCTGGGAAAACAGCCTGCGCGCGGCGGGCGGGCATCCGAACGAGCCGGGCGGTTTTATCGCCCGATGGGCGCACGATTTGTTTTTCTTCCACGTGTCCTTCGAGCAAATGACGTATTATCACGTCGCCTTCGGGTTGGCCGTGCTTCTGGCGTTCATCATCGCCCCGCCGCGCTGGCCGTGGCGAAAAAAAGCGTAGGACGGGTCAATAGCTATCCGCAATTGTGGGAATCAGTCAGTTTAGCCCCGGCGTCCACGCCGGGTGCGCAAGTGAGCGGGAAATAGCCTCTTCTTCCCGGCGTGGACGCCGGGGCTAAACGGGCTTTTCTCTTGCCTTGCCGGTTCGGAATTGGTAGAATCCAGCGTAGTCCTCTACCATGTTCGTGATGTCGATGCAACATTTTTGGTGAGCCGATACATGCCCGTTGGGCGCCGGCTATAAATTTCTCGGCCGCGTGTACAGCCGTTCGACCGACTCGTTCGGCGGCGGATCACACAACCCGGGATTCTGGCGCCCCCTTTGCAATGACGGGCTCTCAAAAACGCATCGCCACGGCATCGCGGTGGAGGACTTTTTTTGCAGTCACAGTTGTCAGTATTCAGTGCAATCGCATGTAGGTCAGTTCCCACTCGACATGGTTCAACTTATCATAACTGACAACTGATAACTGCAAAGTCAACTAAAATCATCATGCTCAACTTCCCCCTGAACTAGCCGCCAAACACGACCGACTGCTCGACCTGCTGCGGAGCTACGGCAGTTGCGCGGTGGCCTACTCCGGCGGCCTGGACAGCACGGTGCTGGCCCAGGCGGCCCGGCTGGCGCTCGGCGACCGGGCCGTGGCCGTGACCGGCGTCAGCGCCAGCATGGCCGGCGGCGAGTTGGACGAGGCCGAACAAATCGCCCGGCACATCGGCATCCGGCACGTTACCGTGGCGACGGGCGAGCTTGCCAGTTCGGACTATTGCCAGAACCGCTCCGACCGCTGTTTCCATTGCAAGATGGAACTCTTCGCCCAAGTGGAGCAGGTCGCCCGGCGTCTGGAACTGGCCGTGGTGGCCGACGGCGGCAACGTCAACGACCTGTCTGATTATCGTCCGGGGCGGCAGGCGGTTCGGCAGCACAACGTGCGGACCCCGTTGGCCGAATGCGGCTTGACGAAGGCGGAGCTGCGTCGCCTGGCCGAGGCCTGGGAGCTGCCCATCTGGGACAAGCCGGCCACGCCCTGTCTGAGCAGCCGCATCGCCTACGGCGAGCAAATCACGCCCGAGCGGCTGGAAATGGTCGATTCCGCCGAGCGGTTTCTGCGGGATCGCGGTTTTCGCCTGCTTCGGGTAAGATACCACAAGGGAGACATGGCCCGGATCGAAGTCGCCCCCGAGCAATTGCCGAAGTTCTCCGACGAGCAATTCCGCCGCGAACTGATCGAGTATTTTCGCGGGCTGGGTTTCAAATACGTCTCGCTCGATCTGGAGGGTTTCCGCAGCGGCAGCATGAACGCGGTGCTGGCGAATCCCGTTTAGCCGGAATACCGTTCAATTAAGGGCCATGTTGGGGTGGCAGTTGTACTGCCACCCCGTGGAACCGCGGAAAAACAGGGGTGGCAGTACAACTGCCACCCCAACCAGAGTTGCCAGCCGTGCTTAATTGAGCTGTATTGCGTTTAGCCGCCGCGTCCACGCGGCGTGGTTGTGCATCGAAAAGCGGATATTTCCCTCGAAGAGAGTATACGGCCATGAGCAAAAATCCCGGCGGCCGAAAAACGCAAAAGAGCATCCGTATGCCGGCGATGAAGTGCGCTCATCTGCGGAAAAAAATGCAGCAGCGGAAACTGGCAGCAATAAAACGCCGCGTGGACGCGGCGGCTAAACGAGACACGCCCGACCCCCCATCCCCGCCCCATGTACCGCAGCCTCCGCCAGTGCATCGACGACCTGGAAGCGACCGGGCAACTGCGGCGGATCGACGTCCCGATCGACCCGAATCTCGAAATGGCGGAGATCCAGCGTCGCGTGTTCCGCGCCGGCGGGCCCGCTCTGCTGTTTACGAACGTCGTCGGCTGCCGCTTCCCGATGGCCAGCAACCTCTTCGGCACGATCGACCGGGCGCGATACATTTTCCGCGACTCGCTCGACCGGCTGCGGCAACTGGTCGCGCTGCAGGTCGATCCGTCGGACCTGATGCGCCGGCCGCGTTTGTATCTGCGGGCACCGGCGAGCGCTCTGTTGACCCGGCCGCGCCGCGTCCGCCGCGGACCGGTGCTGGAGTGCGAGACCACGCTCGACCAACTGCCGCAGTTGAAGTCCTGGCCCGACGACGGCGGGGCCTATGTCACGCTGCCGCAAGTCTACAGCGAAGACCCCGACGCGCCCGGCTTCGCGGGGAGCAACCTGGGGATGTACCGCGTGCAGCTTTCCGGCGGCCAGTACGAACCGAACCGCGAGGCCGGCCTGCACTATCAAATCCACCGCGGCATCGCGGCCCATCACGCCGCGGCGCTGCGGCGGGGCGAAACGCTGCCGGTCAACGTCTTCATCGGCGGGCCGCCGGCGATGACGTTGGCCGCCGTCATGCCGCTGCCCGAGGGCATGAGCGAATTGACCATCGCCGGCGTGCTGGGTCGGCGGCGCGTGCCGATGATTTGCCGCCGGGGCGAACTGCCGATCCACGCCGCGGCCGATTTCTGCATCGCCGGCCGCATCGACCCGACGCAGCTCAAGCCCGAGGGGCCCTTCGGCGATCACCTGGGCTATTACAGCCTGGCCCACGATTTCCCCGTCATGCAAGTCGAGCACGTCTATCATCGGCGGGACGCCGTCTGGCCGTTTACCGTCGTCGGGCGTCCGCCCCAGGAGGACACCGTGCTGGGGCAGCTCATCCACGAACTGGCCGGGCCGGTGATTCCGAAGCAGATACCGGGCGTCCGCGCCTTTCACGCCGTCGACGCCGCTGGGGTTCATCCCCTGCTGCTGGCCATAGGCAGCGAGCGATACGTCCCCTATGACGAACACCGCCGGCCGCGCGAGCTGCTCACGCTGGCCAACGCGCTGCTGGGCCACGGACAGCTCTCGCTGGCGAAGTATCTCTGGATCGCCGCCGTCGAGGACGACCCGGCGCTGGACGTTCGCCGCGTGCCGGACTTTTTCCGCCATGTCCTGGAGCGGGTCGATTGGCGCCGCGACCTGCATTTCCAGACCTGCACGACGATCGACACGCTCGACTACAGCGGCGGGCGGATCAACGAGGGGTCGAAAGTGGTGATTGCCGCGGCCGGAGAACCGATCCGAACGCTGCCAGCGGCCTGCGAGGGACTGACAACGCCCGCGGAATTGGGGTTCCGGCGCCCGCGAGTTGTTTTGCCCGGTGTTCTGGTGGTGGAAGGGCCGGCGTTCGGGGGTGACGTTGTAGCACAGCCGCCCTCGGCTGTGTCCGATCCCGAACAGTTGCACAGCCGAGGGCGGCTGTGCTACAACAGCCCGGATCGGGCGGTCGAGCGATTTTGCGAGTGTTTTCGGCGGAGCGACGCGATTTGCGGCTTTCCGCTCGTTGTCGTGGTCGATCGGAGCGATTTCGCCGCGGCCAGCCTGGAAAATTTCCTTTGGACGACGTTCACCCGCAGCAATCCGGCGGCGGACATATACGGCATCGAGCCGTTCACTCGGGATAAGCACTGGGGCTGCTTCGGCTCGTTGGTGATAGACGCCCGGAGCAAGCCGCATCATGCCCCGCCGGTAGTGGAAGACCCGGCCGTCAGCCGCCGCGTCGATGAGTTGGCGGCCCGCGGGGGGCCGTTGCACGGGGTAATCTGAGCACGATCCAAGATCCCCATGGTGCCACTGCTGGCTTGCCCAGCAGTGAGTATGGCATTGCCCCGAGGACACACTGCTGGACAAGCGAGCAGTGGCACCCATTTTCAGAATGGTTTCCAAGCTCGCCATCGCACCCAGTTTAACAGGACGTGCGAAATTTGCTCATCAAACTCAGCGGAATCGGTATAGTTTGCCATTTCCGTGGCCGATTCTAAGAACACCATGTGGTGCAAAGACTGCCGCCAGGATGTGCCTGCGCTGCTATCGGGCGACAAACAGGCGTTCTGTTGTCCCCGATGCGGAGGGCTGCTCTGCGCCGACAGTAGGACAGGTTGTCAACCTGTCCCGGAAAACCAAACAAACAACGGGACAGGTTACCAACCTGTCCCACAGGACGAGCCGCCCAGCTACGACGGCTGGGAACTGGGCGAGGAGTTGAGCGAGATCGGCCGGGCGTTGGGGTCCGCGCGTCGGGACGACCGCCGCTCGAAGGCGACCGATCGGCGCGAGTCGGTGCGCATCGACCAACCGCACGCCGAGTTGCCGCTGTGGCATGCCCCGGCGGCCGAGCCGCCCGTCGCGCGGCGCAAGCCCGCCGCCGCAAAACGCGGCCGCGCCTCGTCCGCTTTGACTTGGATTTCACTGGGGTTAGGGACCGCGGCATTCGTATGCGGCGGGGTGCTGATGGGTTGGTCGATCGCCACCGGCCGGCAGGAACTGTGGACCATCGGTCTGCCCGCGGCCCTGGTCGGCCAGATTGTGCTGCTCGCCGGGCTGGTGCTGCAACTCGACCGGATGCGGCGCGACAACCACCGCGCGGCCGACAAGCTCGACACCGTGGACGAGCAACTCCACGACCTGAGGACCGCCGCCACGCTGTTGAGCACGAGTCAGGGACCGGCCTCGACCTCGTTCTATTCGCACTTCGCCGGCGGCGCCAGTCCGCAACTGTTGCTGACCGATCTGAAGAGCCAACTCGATCTGCTGGCGCTGCGGATCGCGCAGGACGGGCGCTGAGCCGCACTTCTCGCCGCTGGAGGAAGCACTTCGTTTAACCCCGGCGTCCACGCCGGGCACGTATTGCAACGGTTTTCTTCCCGGCGTGGACGCCGGGGCTAAACGAAGTGTTCTCCTCTTGACTTTTAGTGAGGCAGCGTCAAAATTGGTTGACAATTGATACTTGACGCTGCCTTCCCATTTCCACGCTATAGGATAATTCGATCATGGACAATTACGCCGCCGGCGCCCGCGATTATCTGACCAAATTGCAAGCCGTCCTGGCCGGGATTGACGTCGAGGAAATCGCCGCGGTGGCCGCCGTCTTCCGCGCGGCCTACGACCAGGGGCGGACCATCTTCCTGATGGGCAACGGCGGCAGCGGTGCCACGGCCTCGCACATGCTCTGCGACCTGAACAAGGGCGCCTGCTTCCACGCCGAGAAAAAGTTCCGCGTCATGGCCCTCACCGACTGCACGCCGATAATCCTCGCGCTGGGCAACGACGTCGGCTACGAGTCGATCTTCGTCGAGCAACTGAAGAACTTTGCCCAGCCCGGCGACGTGGTCCTGGGCATCTCCGGCAGCGGCAACTCGCCCAACGTGCTTCGCGCGTTCGAGTATGCCAAGCAGGTCGGCTGCACGACCGTCGCCGCCTGCGGCTATGACGGAGGAAAGCTCAAAACGCTGGCCGATTGCTGCTTTCACGTCAAGGTCCACGACATGCAGATGGCCGAGGACTTGCATCTGGTCCTGGGCCACATCCTGATGCGGATCCTGGACGTCGAAAAGCAGGGTGCGTGAAACGCACCGGGCAGGTAAGTCGTAGGTTATGCTTTAGCCGGATAACAGACATTGTGTGTTAATGTGTTATGCCATTAGTTTTTGGGATTGAGGAAAGGTCCTCAATCTTTGACGGTCTTGGGTCTTAGGTCTTGGGTCTTAGGTCTTGGGTCTTCGTGCCAAGACCTAGACCCAAGACCTAAGACCCAAGACCCAAGACCACAATTGGTTGCGGCTACGCCGCGCTAGGCTGAAGCATAACCTACGAATTACGCCTTCCCCAGTTCGCGCCGCAAGCGAAGGGCCGCCTCGACCAGTTTATCCGGCCCGTCGCGGAGCACGTCGCAGGCGGGCAAGCCCAGGAGCTTCGTCGCCCGCTCACATTCGGCCGCCACGGCGTCGTCGGAAAATCCGCCGCCGTTGACCGCCGCGCCCAGCACTCGGCAGGGGTGCATGAGCCGGGCCGCCGACTCGTAAAACTCGACCACCTGCTCCAGCGGCGGCAGCGCGGATGGCTTCCATGCCGGAAAACGCCCGCCGCCCCATCGTGTAGCAGAGAATCAGGCCGTCGGGCATCACCCCGTGCAGCAGCCCCAGCGAGACGCACGAATAGCGGGGATGGAACAGGCTCCCCTGCCCCTCGACCACGATCGCCTCGTGATGCTGATTGGCCAGCACCAGCCGCTCGGCCGCGCCGCTGAGGAAATCGGAGATCACCCGATCCACCGGGCAGCCGCCGCCGGAGACGAGCATTCCGGTCTGGCCGGTGGCGACGAAGGCGGCGTCCACGCCCGCGCGGTTCAGCCCCCGGGCAAGCTCCACGGCCGCGACCATCTTTCCGCTGCAACAGTCGTTGCCGATCGTGTGGAGGCGGAGACATTTCTCGCGGATGCCCGTGCGATTGGCCACGTCCCGCTCGTCGTTGTCGCGGAGATCGACCAGCCGGGCGCCATGTTCTTCGGCCGCGCGGCGAAACTCGGCGACGTCGCGGAGGAAATCGTGCAGGCCGGAGACGACCGTCATTCGCCGTGCGATGGCCTCCAGGATGATCGGCCGCCAGGGGGCGGGGATTTTTCCGCCCGGCGGTGCAATGCCGATCACCAACGTGTCGGCCTCCGCCGCCTCGGCCGGCGAGCCGACGATGGGAATCGTCCCGCCGACGCCGAAGACCTCGCCGCAGGTCTTGCCGGCCGCCTCACGATCGATCACGGCGACCACCTCGTCCACGCAGTAGCGGAGCAGGCAGACGGCCGTTTTGGCCGTGTCCCGGTCGCGGTATCCGTCGGTGACGATCGCCATGCGTCGCTGTCGATTCATGCCGAAAGCATAGCGACGGCGGTGTTTTGCCGCAAGGAGCGAACCATCTGGAAACGTTTTGAAGTCAAACCATTTAGCCCCCCGTGAATACACGGGGGGCAGCGCGGGAGAAAACTGCAAGCCGTGCCCCCGGTGTATTCACCGGGGGCTAAATGATGAAAGACGCCGGGCCAATTTCGGGATACCGTCGATTATCTCAGTACGCATCGTCCTGGGGAATAACCTTTCCGTCCGCCATCGTGAACATGAGGAGCAGGACCTTCGGGTCGATCGACGAGCGAATGAACCGCACCGAGCCGTCGGCGAAGCCGGCGATGAAGCCGCCCGGCCAGAGGCCGATCAGCCCTTTCTTGGGGTTCTTTTCGTCGTATTGGAAATCGTCCGGTTTGGTCCACACGACCGCTTTGTCGTCCGGGACCTCGACGGTCATGATGGTGTTGGACGTGCCGTCGCGTGATTTGCCGGAACGCGGTCCCTTCTTTGCCGTTATAAATCGTCCCTTCGCCGCGGACAGTCAAGTAATTCGTCTTACCCTGGCCGGCGACCCGGCTGCCGGGACTCTTATAGACCGACGGCATCCGAGCGATGAGCTTTTTGTTGTGTTCGCTGTCCCACGGCTCATCGAGATGGAACTGACCGGAGAGTGAATCATCTTCCAGATAAGGGATGATTAGGACCCGCCAACTCAACAACGGCTTGCCGTTCTTGTCGGTGATGAAGGCCGGTGGAAATCTGTGATACACCTGGGCATAGTTGTGCATGGCCAAGCCGATCTGTTTCAGGTTGTTGATCGACTGTGTCCGTTGGGCGGCTGAACGGGCGAACTTTGCCTAGCCGGGAGCAAGGCGGCGAGGCTCACCGGCACGATGGTGGAGACGCTGGGACCGGGCATGGTGCGGCGTTCGATCAGCTCGATGCCCGCGGCGGTCCGCCGGGCCGAAATGACCGAGGGCCGCAGATGCGTCCGAATCGCCCCCGCCGAGGGAATGATTGCAGCGTCCAGATCGACGCCCGACCGCTGGAGCATCGACAGGGCGTATTTCCCATAGATCAGAGTCATGGGATAGAAGACGTCGAACATCCGCCGCGAGTTGCAATAGGCGAACTTCAGCGGGCCGGGGCCCTCGCGGAACAATCCGGCCACCTCCGGTACTTCGGCCAGCGATTGGAACTTGTCGCCGCGGGAGAGATAGCCCTTGATGCCCTGCGGATTCAGGGACACGATTAGTTCCTTGTCGGTAACGCACCAGGACGGCATACAGGGCGGGCCGAACATGCCGAAGTCGTAGACGTAAATCACCCGCCCCTCGAATTTTACCTGGGAAAAGCGAGGTTTCATCAATCGCATGAATCCGGGCGCGGCCACATATCTTCCCGTCGGTTCCTCTTCGTTGGCGGCGATTCGCTCCTGAAGGAGTTTCATCAGCTTTTCGAGGGACTCCGCCGCCCGCTGTGGGTCTTTCAACTGCACGACGGCGGTCATTCCGCTGATGGCGCCACCTTCGGCGGGCGAATCGAACACGCGCCAGGTGTCGCCCAGCGGCGCGAGGACGTCCTCCTTGAGATCAAGGCCGAGCGACCGGTTCATCCGTTCGACATTGCGGTCGAAGTCGGCTTTCCCTTCCGGCTGGACCGCGGCGGCGATTTCCGAGATCAAATCCAACAATTCTGCCGGATCGAGCTTGAACGCCAGCCGCGAAGGTCGCGTCCCGCGGGACAATCGCCAGATCGTCGGGCGTGAGCGGTTTTACGTCGGCCAGCCGGAAAATCCCCTTCAGCTCGCCGTCGATGGCCCACAGCGTTTTGGCGGCAAACGCCTGCTGATCAAGGCCGGTCACGGATTCCATCGCCGTGAGGTTGCTGAATCCAAGCGTGTCCAGTACGTCGGCGACTTTTCCGGCCTGCGGGCCGGCCAGCGGCAGGGCCAATTCCTTGATGGCCCGGGCGTTGATGTAGGTGACGGTCGAGACGCGCTCGACGGGGAGTTTCTCGTGCAGATCGGTCAGCCACTTGGGCGGCGCCGCCTTGGACCGCTCGAGCATGTCCCGTACCTCGTCTTCGCCCGTGCCGGCGAGGAAGTAGTCACCCTTGAATCCCCAGACGATGGTCAGGTTGGGCGTGGCCTGGAAGCTCTTCCATTTCGCGCCGGCGATTTCGACTTCTTTGAGGATCTGGGGAGGCATGCCCTCGACGAAGCGGTCGAGTGCGGATTCGACTTTCTTCGCGCCGTCGCCGCAATTGACGACGACCCCGCCGCGGACGATCGGCCCGCCGGGCTGCATTTGCACGTCGGAGACGTAAACGGCCAATGGCCGGGTGAGGATTATTTTCGCCAGATCGACGATCGCGTCGGGCAAGATGTTCGGCGGCAATTCGCCGCGCTCGGCGACCTTCTGGAATCCCTCGCGGACGGCCCGTTCGATTTCGGCCGCCATCCGCCGCACTTGCGGCTCGGCGAAGAGTTGCTCTGTCTGGTTGTCGCTCTTCGGATCGGCCTGGGCCATGCCGGCGGAGGAGAAATAGAACAGGCACTTCTCGGGAGCGACGTTCGTCGTCGCCGGGTCTTCCGGCAACGGCGGCACGCCCACCGGAAGGCCGGCGCCGCCGATCAGCACCAACCACGTCATGGCCATGGAAAGGAAACTCATTCTGGACACAGGCATCGTTGCTCTCCTTGTGTTTGGATTCCCGCGAGCGAAATGCACCCCAAGAGATGGATAAAACGGTCCGATCAGACGCCAATAGCTTATGGAACCGCCGAGCGTCAGTCAATCCCCCGCTGGAATACTACCAATCGATTCCGCTGACGCCATTTTGTCTCGATGTCACCATTTATTGAGTGTCTGGTTAATAATGTCGCCCGTTTAGCGGCCGACGGCACGTCGGCCAGCGTTGGCACACGGGCCGCCGTGCCGGCGGCCGCTAAACGGACGACATTGTCGATCTGACGCTCAATAAATAATTGACTCCCGGAAACCACCTCTACTCGGCGCACCTCTCGGCCTCTTCCGGCGCGATTGCAGCCCACTGCCACAGACGTTGCGGCTGGTAGCGGACCGGGGAGATGTCCTTCATAATCAGTTCGACGTGGCAGCGGCCCCGGGCCTGATTGAGAAACTCGCGGATGTCGCGCCGGGCGCGGTCCGCGTTCCAGCGGTCTTCGGCCAACACCGCCGGCGACGGCTTGCGGCTGACGACGTAGTCGCCGCCGATCTGCTCGACCGTCCGCGCGGTGTCGCACCACGGGCTGACCGAAATCTTCCGCATGTTGGGGATTCGCCGCAGCAGGTCGATCTTCCGGTCCAACGGCTCGCGGCAACGGCCAGCAGGCCGCCGATCCTGGTGTATATGCCCGTCAGCACTCCCAAAGCGATGATGAAGAACATGGTGGAACTGATCCCCATGATCGTGGCCTCCGGTTCCAACCCAAAGATGCCGCGCAGGACCCAAGCCGCCGTGTACAGCGCCACGCCCATGTGGACAACTCTGGCCGAGACGACGGAAATGAACGCCAGCCAGTCTCGGCAACCGCGGTTGAATCGCCGTTCGAGAAAGTCCGGCAGGGTGGCCACCCGCGAGCGGAGATACAATGGTGGTAACCGTTCACGGGGTGGCAGGGGACTGGTCCATTTTTCGGCGGGAAAACGTAATTTCATCAATAAACCGTGGGCCGAAAACATGGACCTGTCCCCCTCCCGCCGCCCCAGGGGGACAGTCCCATTTTCGCGGCGGTAAAGCTAATTCGCGGGGCTGCGTCCCTCACGCCGCGAAAATTGGGACAGTCCCCTGTGAACGGTTACAAGAAAACAAAAGGGGGAAGGACCGCCGCCAGGGCGACCTTCCCCGCTAGGTGTCACTATCTTCGGCATCCGTTTTCAGACGCCAATCAAGATGGTCTCGATGACTAAACGACTACCCGCGCCGGCTTACATCTTGGCGGGGGCTTTTTCCTCGGGCTTCTTCTCGCCTTCGTTCGGCATAGCCGCCGGCTTATCGCCTTCCGGAGCGGGCGTAGTCGCCGCGGGTTTATCCTTGTTCTCGGTATTCGGCGGAGTCGGCGGCTTCGGCGGCTGCTTGGTGCAACCGATCGCGCAGAACGTTCCGAGGCACACAACCATCACAAAAGCCATAAACTTCTTCATTGGGTCACCTTTCCTTAAGATCATCAATCGGTGATCGGGCAAACAAGGTGGGAAACCATCCCACCGAACAGTAAGATACCAGCCACAAGGCAATTATTCCATACGCCGCAGAAAGAAACGGAAAAATTTTCCCCGCCGTAAGGGGTTTTTTCACCAAACCGCGGGAATATCTCTGACAGCCGTTGCCTCTTATTAAAAACCGTTCATAGAAAAACACAAGTGGGGGAGCCAAAAAATCTTTCCGGCATTTTTCCCTCACTGCCGTTGGACAGCCTACTCCCTTCGTGTTCGCTTTAATGAAGCCTAAATGCTGGAAGAATGGGGAATATAGCTAACATGCGCACCCATTCTCGTCGTAATCTGTCGCCTCTCTCGTTATCGCGGGGAAAATGTCAAAAAATCGTCCGCTGGACATTTAATGCAACATTACGCCGCAAGACTTCCGTAAATCGTCAGAACCCGCCTAAACACCATTGCCGCCGCGGGCCGAAAGTCTTCTATAACGGCTCGCATTGAACCAAAATATAACATACGCACAAAGGGGGGAAACCATGAAGCCGCTTGCATTCGTTTTGGCCTTGCCACTGTTTCTGACCAGCGGAGCGGCGCAGGCCCAGAGGCCCGACTCCGGCCTGGGGCTGCGCTCGGCCGTCTCGCCCGGCGAGCTGAAAGCCACCCCGGAAATGTGGTTCTACGATCAGGAAATGAGGCAGTACAACAATCCCAAGTTTTTGGTTCACGCCCGAGCCGAGTATCGGGCCTGGCAGCGGACCCGGCGGCTGGAATCGATGCGCTGGTTCGGGTTCTCCAACTCCCGGCCGCGCGCCAGCGCCGATCCGTTCAACGGCGATTACTCGCCGCACTGGACGGCCAACGCCGGCTACTTCCCCAATCGCTGGAACGGAGTCGGACAGTCCGGCAGCAAGTTACGTCCGCTAAATTACGTGCCGCAATTGCCGGGAGAAAATCCGTTTAGCCGCGGCGTCCACACCGGGTGCTGACAGCACTGTAGTGTTGGCCGGATCATCCCGGCGTGGACGACGGGGCTTGGGCTTCTTTGAAGGTCGTCGCCGGCCGGGAGCATGACGTAATCGGCGCGGCGGGGCGGTTCGCCCACGTCGAGCCGCGCGGCGCCGCTCGCAATAGCCGCGGACCGGCGATCCACAACGAGGCGGCGATTGCCGCGCCAATCACCAGCGCGACGATCGGCCTCCGAAGTCGGTCCACGGCGTCTCCTCCCGCCAGGATTTTATCAGGCCGCGGCTGTAACGATCCGCGTTCTTACAAGGCGGATTTGCCTCCGGCCCCCGCGGCCAACCCTGCAACCGGACCAGCTAATACCCGTCCAGTTCGCGCACTCCGACCCGCCTGGCCCACCAGTCTGTCCGGTTGAACCGACGGTCGGGCAAAGGCGTTACCCGAAGCCGGAAAATCTTGCGGCCGTAACCCCGGCGTAACCACGAAGCCATCCCCACCACTAGTGCATAAGAAAAGCCAGCCGTAACGCGTTGTCACGACTGGCTTTGCCTGTGCCCCCTGAAGGACTCGAACCTTCAACCCTCTGATTAAGAGTCAGATGCTCTGACCAATTGAGCTAAGGAGGCATGGTGCTAAGTGATTGTTGGGCAATAACTTGCACTCCGGTTTCATGGACGGCATCGGCTGTTTCTCGAAGACGGCGTCAATTGCGACGGTCATCCGGGCGACGGCTGCCATCGTCGGCAATCTCTCCTTTCATCGGAGAAATGCTAGGCGACATTCTAGCAAAGATCAGAAGCCTGCCAAGCCCTGCCTCGATTTTCCGCTCATCCACAAGGAGCGCCATCGGCCGTGCCAACCCGGCCGGAAGCAAGGACAGGACATCAGGGGCGGTTGTCGGGTCCTAACCTCGCCGCTAGAATTAGCTGTTCACCGCATGAGAAATCTCAGCTAGAGGGCCAGAGAACGCCCCTGTTTCGCGGGCAAACATCGCTGGGCCTGCGTGCCGTGAGTTGTAGCCTCCGGTCGAGGTATGTTGGGCCTTGCACGCCTAATGGGTTGAATATACATCCATGCCTCAAATCAGCGGTTGAGGCAATCTCAAAATGATTATGTAAAGGAGAAATGCCGTGGCAATTAGAGTGGGAATCAACGGGTTCGGACGGATCGGACGGCTGGTGTTCCGGGCGCTATGTGATCGGGGGCTTTTGGGTAAGGAAATCGAAGTGGTCGCCGTCAACGACCTCGTTCCGGCCGACGCCCTGGCTTACCTGCTGAAATTCGACTCTACTCAGGGCAGATTCTCCGGCTCGGTCGCCGCCGGGAAGTCCAGCCCCGGCTTGGCGGAAGACGATTTGCTGCTGGTCCATGACTCGAAGGTCAAGTGTCTGAGCATTAAGGACGGCCCGGCCGCGCTCCCCTGGAAGGAACTCGGCGTGGACCTGGTCGTCGAATCGACCGGCCTGTTCACCGACGCCACCAAGGCCAAGGGCCACATCGAGGCGGGCGCGAAGAAGGTCATCATTTCCGCCCCCGCCAAGAACGAGGACGTCACCGTCGTGCTGGGCGTGAACGAAGGCAAGTACGATCCCGGCCAAACACAACATCATCTCCAACGCAAGCTGCACGACCAACTGCCTGGCCCCGGTGGTCCACGTGTTGCTGAAGGAGGGTTTCGGCGTCGAGGAAGGGCTGATGACCACCGTCCACAGTTACACCGCCACCCAGAAAACGGTCGACGGTCCCTCGAAGAAGGACTGGAAGGGCGGCCGCTCGGCGGCGATCAACATCATCCCCTCGACCACCGGCGCGGCCAGGGCCGTCGGACTGGTGATTCCCGAGGTGCAGGGCAAGCTGACCGGCATGTCGCTCCGCGTGCCCACCCCGACGGTCAGCGTCGTCGATCTCACCGTCCGCACCGTCAAGCCGACCAGTTACCAGGAAATCTGTGCGGCGATGAAGCGGGCCAGCGAGACCTATCTGAAGGGGATTCTCGACTACTGCGACGAAAAAGTCGTCTCCACCGACTTCCTCCACGATCCCCATTCCAGCATCTTCGACGCCGATAGCGGCATCGAACTGAACAACCGGTTCTTCAAGCTGGTCGCTTGGTACGACAACGAATGGGGCTACTCGAACCGCACGGTGGACTTGATTCAAATGGTCGGCGAGAGCATATAGTCGGACGCGGAGATCTTCCGGCCGTGCCCCCCCCCGTGTATTCACGGGTGGCTATTGACCGTCAGATAAGTAATGCAACTGTTTAGCGGCCGACGGTACGTCGGCCAGCAGCGGAACGCGGGCCGTCGTACCGACGGCCGCTAAACAGATGTTGCATTAGTTTTCTGAACATCAATAAACGATCGGTGGGGCAGCGTTCTCGCCGCCGGCCATTTGACGGCACGCTCGCCCGATTCGTCGAACCGCTTCGTCGATCTCGGCTTCGGTGTTCGTCGCGCCGAAGCTGAAGCGGAGCGAAGCGGCTACAATCTCCTTCGGCAGGTCCATTGCCCGCAGCGTCGGCGAAAGCTCAGTCGCCCCGCTGGAACAGGCCGCGCCGATCGAGCAGGCCACTCCGGCCACGTCCAGGGCGAGCAGCAGGGTCTCGCCGTGGAGGCCGGGAAAGGCCGCGTTGCTGGTCTGGGGAATCCGCTCGGCGTCCGCGCCGTGAAAGATGACTCCCGGCCATTCCGCCCGCAGCCGGACCTCGAAACGGTCGCGGAGCGCGGTCAACCGCCGGGCGTATTCGTCCTGCTCGACTTGCCACAGTTCCAGAGCGGCGGCCATGCCGACGGCCAGGGCGACCGGTTCGGTTCCCGGCCGGAGCCCCGCTTGATGATGCCCGCCGTACATCAAAGGCTCGATCTGCACGTCATGCCGCAGGAGCAGCGCCCCGATGCCGGCCGGGCCGCGGAACTTGTGCGCGGAGAGGCTCAGCGCGGCCGCGCCCAACGCGCGAAAGTCGATCGGCGTCTTGCCCACCGCTTGGACGGCGTCGGTATGCAGCGGAACTCCGGCGCGGTTGCATTCGGCCGCCAGTCGCTCGATCGGCTGGAGCACGCCGGTCTCGTGGTTGGCCAGCAGGACGCTGACCAGTTTGACCTCGGGGGCGAGCAGCGAGGGCAACTGCTCCACGCGGACGACGCCCTGCGGGGTGAGGCCCAGCGTGTCCATGCGCCAGCCGCGTTCCAAAAGGTGTTCGGCCGGCTCGATGACGCTCTGGTGTTCCCCGGCCGAGATGATGATTCGGCCGGGTTGAGCGGCCCTCACCCCCTGCCCACCGGACTCGTAGGACAGGTTGTCAACCTGTCCTACATGCCCCTCTGCCGCTTGCGGGCGGGGGGCAATCGCTGCCGCCCTCACCCCCGGCCCCTCTCCCATTGGGAGAGGGGAGGCATTGGCTCGGGCGATGCCGAGGATGGCGAGGTTATTGGCCTCGGTGCCGCCGCTGGTGAAGATCAGCCGGTCGCGGCGCGGGGGGGCCAGATTGCGCCGAGAATCGTCGGCGATTTTCTCGCGAGCGTCGTTCAATGCCCGCCGCGCCCATTGACCGGGCCGATGCTGGCTGGCCGGGTTGGCATAGCATCGGGCGTGGCAGCGGGCCATGGCCTCCACCACTTCCGGGCGGGTGGGGGTAGTCGCGTTGTGGTCGAGATAGATTGGGTCCATGCGGGAATTGTACACAAGGCAGGCGAATAATGTCAGTTACAAACCGCAATATCCGCGGGAAGCCGAATTGCCGTTGCCCTAAACCCCCAAGGATCGTTATCATTCGCCCGCGCGGAGAGATCTCTATCGAACTGGAAGGAGACACGGACGGCAATGCATTCGTCGGCAACTACGGCATTTCGGGCGTTGACGATGTTGGCCTGCATGGTGGGAATCACCATGGCGGCAATGTCCGGCGCATCGTGGTCGCAGATTCTGGAAAAATATCGGAATCTGGATTGGCCTTCCATTTTGAGCACCGCGTCGGCCTCGACAAAGAATGAAACCGGAACGCCGGGCCTGTCCGAGCAGCAAGGCTCGGCCGGGCAACGCCCCATGGCCGGACGGCCCGTGGCCGGTGTTCGCAAGGTCGCGGCAACGCCTAGCAAAGCGGCGTCGGCATCGGCCCAACCCGAGGCCCCGCTCGGCTCCGACCAGATTCAACTCCGGCTCCGGGGACTGGGAGCGACGTATTACCTGCTCGAAGCCTGGGGGAGTGGGCGGCAACTCTACCGCTTCTCCTGCCGGATGGCCATCGGCGGCAACGCGGATCTCACCCGCTATTTCGAGGCCGTCAACGTCGATTCGCAACAGGCCATGCAGCAAGTCCTACGGCAAGTAGAGGCCTGGCGGGGACGGTGATTTTCAAGTTGCCACTTACTCGCATGCGGCTCAACGGGCGGCAAAGCCGACGATTCCGCCGCGTCAGCCGCTGCCGGCTGATTGCCGCCGACCGTGTGCAGCCCGGCCATGACCCACCGGCGGGCCAGCCAGAGGCCGATGGGCGAACTCATGGCGATGCAGCCGTAGATGAACCACAGCGTTCCGGTGTGCAGTTGCTCGGGCGGAATTTTGGGCGGGCAATAGGTGGCCAGCAAATAGCCGGAATAGAAACCCGTCGTCCCCTTGGCCAGCAACCACGGAATCTGGGCCAAACCCATATACTGCGCCGCCCGGCCCGGCGGGGCCAGTTCGCTGGCGTATTCCAGGAACCGCGCCGACCAGAGGGCCTCTCCGATCGAGAATACGACAAAATAGGTAATCAGCGAAAACAGGTTGGGACCGCCGCACAACAGAAATGTGGGCAGCGCCGAAACCAGTGAGCCCAGGACCATCATCGTATAGACGTTGACCCGCCGCGTCATCGCGGTCAGCACCGGCACGCCGATGAAGATGATCCCCGGATTGATCCAGTTCACCAGCCATTCCATGTGGTTGCCCACGTCTTTCGAGTAAGCCCGGAGGATGTAATCGGGCATCGTCAGCCATTGGTGGGCGAACAGCGTCTGCACCGGCAAGAGCATGAAAATGAAGAACAGAAAGCGGGCGTTGCTGAACGGCCCTTCGGTGAAGTAGCCCTTGAGGCGTTCGTGCCAGGGGGCGGCGGCCGCTCGGCCGCCGTTGTTGTCCATTTCGGGGCGCAAGCGGGTGGCTTCGGCTCGGCGCATGAGCAGAAAGAACGTCAACACCAGGGCCCCGACCGTCATGGCGCAGCAGAGCCAGTTTACGGCCTGGAATCCGCTTACCGAGAACCGGGCCAGCAGCCCGAGAAATCCGCCCGCCGGCGCACCTTTGCTCGAATGGTCGATGATTTCTTGCACGCCGGGGCGGACCCATGCCGAGAGGGTGCCCACCGCGACGATGCCCAGGTTCATGAAGGCATAGATTACGGCGTAGCCCATCGAGTTGGTCTTTTCGTCGGTGAACTGCTTGACGCCCGAGTAGCGAACCGGCTGGATGATGCCGCTGCTGATGGCCAGCGTGAGCAGGCCCAGGACGACCAGGATGGAAGACGGCCAGACGCCGGAGACTTCGGGCGCGAGGCGATGGAGCGCCCTTCCCACGCAGGCGATCACCAGTCCGCCGAGAATGGCCCGCCGCAAGCCGAAGGTCTCCGCCACGCTGCCCACGCCGAGCATGGCCAGCGTGACCAGCATGGTGAACACGCTCACTGCGACCGAGGCGAGGAACGTCCCCCCACCGCAGATCCTTGCCCAGATAGTTCGTCATCAGGGTCAGGATGCCGAAGTAGGCCGTCGAGTCGATGACGAAGGCGCCTATGACATACCAGATCGCAATCGGCGATTCGGAAAGGTCCGTGAAGGGTTTGATTACTTTGTTGAGTGCCGACCACAGCTTATCTATCAGTTCCATTTTCGCATCTTACTCTACGCGGCGCAGAGTTGTCACGAGCCTGCATTTCCTCCTCAATTTTCGCGGATTTGCTATTGTCGGAAGCGCGACAATGGCATAGATTATGGCGTTACAATCTCCCTTTCCTCGGGGGGAGAACGTCAGGGAAGACGGCGACATTCGCTTGCGCTTGGAAAGGGATGCCATGAGTTCGCTTCAGAAGCAGTACGTCATGCCAATGGATGGGCAGGGCGATTTTCCCGGCGTCGTGCCCGCCGATCCGTTCAACGTCGTCCAGTCGTTGGCGGCCCCGGTGCGCCAGGCAATCCATCAAACCCGGCTCTGGCTGCTCGACCAGCAGGCGGCCGACGGCTCCTGGTGCGCCGAACTGGAAGGCGACACCCTGCTGGAGAGCGAAACTATCCTGCTGTTGACCTTCCTCGGCCACGAGGACACCGAGGCCGCCGCGCGGCTGGCCGAATATCTGGTCCAGAAGCAATTGCCCGAGGGCGGCTGGGCAATGTATCCCGGCGGGCAGGTCGAGGTCAGCGGCAGCGTAAAGGCCTATTTCGCCCTGAAGCTGACCGGCCACAACCCGAGCGCCGAGTACATGCGTCGAGCCCGGGCGGCGATCATGGCCCACGGCGGGGCGGACGCGGTGAACAGTTTCACCCGCTTTTATCTCGCCCTGCTGGGGCAGATTTCCTACGATCAGTGTCCGGCGGTCCCGCCCGAGTTGGTCCTCTTGCCGAAGTGGTTCCCGCTGAACATCTACGCCTTCAGCGCCTGGTCGCGGACGATCGTCGTGCCGCTGACGATCATCTCGGCGTTGCGTCCGGTGCGTAGGATCGAGCCCCGGCTGGGTATCCGCGAGTTGTTTCTCCGCGAGCCGGAGGACTGGCCGCCGCTGAGGTGTCCGGGTTTGCAGGGCGGCACGGGCCTGTTCAGTTGGGACTGGATATTTCACACGGCCGACCGGGCGTTCAAGTGGCTCCGCCGCCGCCGGCTGCTGCCCACGCGGCGCAAGGCGCTGATGGCCGCCGAGCGCTGGATGCTCGCCCGCTTCGATCGCAGCGACGGGCTGGGGGCGATCTATCCGCCCATCGTCTGGAGCATCGTGGCCCTGAAATGCCTCGGCTACCCCGACGATAGCCCCGAACTGCAATACTGCCACGACGAATTGCGGAAACTGACGATCGACGACGAAGAATCGGGCACTACCCGGCTGCAACCCTGCCGGTCGCCGGTCTGGGACACGGCGATCACGGTCCGTGCGCTGGCGGCCAGCGGCGTCCGGCCCGAGAATCCGGCCATGCGCGAGGCGATCCAGTGGCTGCTGGCCCGACAGGTCCTCC
The DNA here is from genome assembly GCA_963733145.1 of uncultured Planctomycetota bacterium. GTDB lineage: Bacteria > Planctomycetota > Planctomycetia > Pirellulales > Thermoguttaceae > JAHIKV01. Next base: position 47,468 of record CAVTCJ010000006.1, read on the forward strand.
GCCGCGGCGATTGGGCCGAATCGGCGGCCGTCGAGCCGGGCGGTTGGTGTTTCGAGTACAACAACGATTTCTATCCCGATTGCGACGACACGGCGATGGTCCTGATGGCCCTGCAATCGCGGTTCGCCGAGCCCTCGGCCGATTCCGAGGCCCTGCCCCCGGAGTTGAAGCTGGCGACTTTGCCGCCGGACGAAGAACGGGAGAACCATCGGCACGTCGCCGAGTTGGAGGACACGCTGGCGGCGGTCGATCGGGGCTTGAACTGGATGCTGGCCATGCAGAACCGCGACGGCGGCTGGGGGGCCTTCGACCGCAACAACAACCGCGAGTTCCTCTGCTACGTCCCCTTCGCCGACCACAACGCCATGATCGACCCCAGCACGCCCGACCTGGCGGGCCGGGTGCTGGAGGCCCTCGGCCAACTGGGACGCCGCCTGGGCGATCCGGCCGTGGATCGGGCCGTGGCCTACATCCGCTCCACCCAAAACGCCGACGGAAGCTGGTTCGGACGCTGGGGCGTCAATTACATCTACGGCACCTGGCAGGCGATCACCGGACTGACGGCCGTGGGCGTGCCGGCCGACGATCCGGCCATCATCGCGGGCGCGAATTGGCTGCTGGTCCACCAACAGGCCGGCGGCGGCTGGGGCGAATCGGCCGACAGTTACGAGTTCCCCCATCTCCGCGGACAAGGGCCGAAGACCGCCTCGCAAACGGCCTGGGCCTTGATGGGGCTGATGGCGGCGGGACTGGCCGATCATCCGGCCGTCGCCCGCGGCGTCCGATACCTGCTGAATACGCAAAACGAAGCCGGCGTCTGGGACGAGACGCAGTTCACCGGCACCGGTTTCCCCCGGGTGTTCTATCTCCGCTATCATTATTATCCGATCTACTTCCCGCTGCTGGCCCTCTCGCAGTGGGCAGTGAAGGCCGGCGGGACGAAGGAGCCGGATGAGAAACTGGCGGCGGTTGGCGCAGTGGACAATGACAAATCGAGAAATTCAAATGTCGAATCAATGTCGAAAGCCAAATGACGAATGACGGAGGGTGCTTTCACGTTTGACATTTGACATTCGATCTTCGTCATTCATTCGACATTTGAATTTCGACATTCGACATTCGGCACTTATTTCCCATGCGATTCCCTCTCTCCCTGACCCGCTCAATGACCTCCTACCTGCTGCGGAAGCGGCTGGCGGGCGAAAAACATTTTCCCCTGGTGCTGATGCTCGAACCGCTGCACGCCTGCAATCTGGCCTGCACCGGCTGCGGACGCCGCCGCGAATACGCCGACGTGATGCACCGGCGGCTGTCGATCGAACGCTGCCTGGCCGCGGCCGACGAATGCGGCGCTCCGATCATCAGCATCTGCGGCGGCGAACCGCTGATGTATCCCGAAATCGAGGTGCTCATCGAGAGCTTCGTCTCGGAGCGGAAGCACGTCTATCTCTGCACCAACGGCGTGCTGCTGGAGAAGAAGCTCCCCGGGCTGCGGCCCAGCGGCCGGCTGCTGATAAACGTGCATCTCGACGGCATGGAGGCCACCCACGACCGGATCGTCGAGCGGAAGGGCGTGTTCGCCGCCGCCGTCCGCGGCATCGCGGCGGCCAAGGCCGCGGGCTTCCTGGTCTGCACCAATACCACCGTCTACAAAGACACCGACATGCACGAAATCGCCGTGCTGTTCGATTTTCTGCACGAGCTGAACGTGGATGGGCTGATGATCTCGCCCGCCTTCGGCTACGAATCGGTCGCCGAGGGCGATCCCGAGGGCGCGGAGCGAATGTTCATGACCCGGGCGGAGATCGAGGAAAAGTTCCGCGCGGCCGAGCCGCTCTTGCGGCGGCATCGCCTCACGGCCTCGCCGATCTACATGGACTTCCTCTGCGGGCGGCGCGAGCTGAGCTGCGCGGCCTGGGCGAATCCGACCTACAACGTCCGCGGCTGGCGGGGACCCTGCTACCTGTTGGGCGACGCTCATTATCCCAGCTATCGGGAACTGATCTCCGCGACCGATTGGGACCACTTCACGCCCGGCGGCGATCCGCGCTGCGGCAACTGCATGATGCACTGCGGCTTCGAGCCGGCCGCCGTCCTCCGTTCGGACAAGGGCTTCCGCGACGTGCTGCGGATGGCCGTGTGGCAGATGACCTAATCTCGTATCTGCCGGACAGGTTTTCCACATCGGCGTACGCCGCTCCAAGGCGCGCTGCATCGCCGAGTATTTTGCCGACGGCGATTTCTCGGGCAGCCCCGCGGATGATTTCGCCCAGGTCGCCCCCGACGATTCGGCCTACGTGGACATCGACCCTTTCTGGGCTAAGGAACACGAGCCGGCCTTCTGATTTTTTTACGAGGCCGAGCTGGTCGTGGGCGGTGTGCGCGGATCACGGAATTGGCCCTAGAAAGGCGGCCGGATGGGCCGTTTGAATGGCTGTTGGATGCTCCCGATATGCGGTTGGATGTTCTCGATGTGCCCTTGCTGGCTGTCAAGGTCCTTGCTGGCTGTCAAGGTTGCCGGAAGGGTGGTGCGGCCATGGCCGCACCACCCTTCCGGCAACCTTGACATACCTTTCCTCTACGGTATAATTAGCCCTATCGTAGAGAAATCAAATTTCCTATCAGTACATATAGTGCTAGTCATTTCCCCTCGAATGTAGCGTATCTGAACGGGCATTCTGTCAAAGAGCGTCCGCAGTCCGGGTTGGGAGCTTTTTTGTTTGCAGGTGACAAAAAGCTTGCGCCAGGAGATACGTTCCATAAAGAAAACGGTAAAGTATCTATTCGATCGTGACCATATCTCTGCAGAGGAGATGAGGCTGTGAATCGTCGACCTACGCTCTTTATTTCAGGCGCTATCATTTTGTTGTTCCTCAGTATCGCCGCTACACTGTGGATCATCAATAGAACGCAAACACCCGAAACCACATATGAACAGTGGAAATATTTGAGCGAAGAGTTAGTAAGGTTGCAGAGAAATATACCGGACCGCGTGATATTGTACAACGAGATGCTCCGCAGCCACGAGTACCGCAGCCTAGCAAGCGAAGGAAAGTATAGCAACTTTATCTCGATGATCGACCAAGACCAATATTTCTGGGTCAAACTTGCCGGTTTTTATGCCATACAAGCCAACTATCCGGATAAAGCATTTGAATGTGCACTTCGGCTTCTACTGACTGCGGAGAGACCCGTGTTCATTTCTTTCATCCCGGTAATTACCTATGTAAAACACGCTGATAATAGCCCCAAGAATAGAGACACCCTTGACATTATTGGGAAGATGCCACACACGCGGATAGACAATCGCGAACTCGTTATCCAATGGTTGCCATCTCAAATGTTGCTTGACTGGTTTAACGAAAAGCATGCTACTCTCGGAGAATCTACAGTGAAATTGGTTGTCACACAACTATATCGGGACGCCTTCTTTGGAAAGATACGCCCCACGGCGGTAATGGCCATGTATTTGAATCGGTTCTGGTCCCATCCCGGTAGACTGCGTTTAATGTACATAATATGTGCGGATCCCAAACAAGATCGTTACCTGAATAGATTGCGTGAATATCTCTCGGACGAGAGTGTAGTAGATGCAGAACTTGAATTAGTTGTAACGCATCGAAAAGATGTTATTAAGGACTCAATTGATATTGATGCCCTTAAAGCATCAGCAAAACGTTGTGCGATGATTCGTAAACTATTGGGGCAAGATTCTAATGACGAACCCGCACAAAAGGACCGATAAAGCTGCCATGTGGGAGGGGTGTGGGCGTCCAGCGAGTCTTGATTGCAGGAATGAGGAGTGATCGTCTACTCTTCGATTTTCTGCACGAGATGAACGTGGACGGGCTGATGATTTCACCCGCCTTCGGCTACGAATCGGTCGCCGAGGGCGATCCGGAGGGCGCGGAGCGAATCTTTATGACCCGGCCCGAGATCGAGGAGAAGTTCCGCGCGGCCGAGCCGCTCTTGCGGCGGCATCGCCTCACGGCCTCGCCGATCTACATGGACTTTCTCTGTGGGCGGCGCGATCTGAGCTGCGCCGCCTGGGCCAATCCGACCTACAACGTCCGCGGCTGGCGCGGCCCCTGCTACCTGCTGGGCGACGCCCATTATCCCAGCTATCGGGAACTGATCTCCGCGACCGATTGGGACCATTTCACTCCCGGCGGCGATCCCCGCTGCGGCAACTGCATGATGCACTGCGGCTTCGAGCCGGCCGCCGTCCTCCGTTCGGAGAAGGGCTTCCGCGACGTGCTGCGGATGGCCGTCTGGCAGATGACGTAATTATGCGGAAGACGCACGCCTGCACGGCTGGTATTGCGAGCCAAGATCGTCTTGCTCGCGGCGGATGGAATGATGAACAAGGACATTGCCAAGTCGCTGAAGACCGCTCGCAAAACGGTTTCGCTTTGGCGCACGCGGTTTGCCGAATGCCGGTTGGCCGGCATCGAAAGAGACACGCCGCGGAGCGGACGGCCGCCCGAGGCGCGTGCGCGAATCGCTATGCGCCGTGATCTTGAGAATCGCCCAAACCGTCTTCGACGAAAATCCCGGCGTGAACCTCAACGGCACTCCCAAATCGCGGCCCCCGCGAAATTCGGAGAAAATGACGGCCGGATGTGCGGAAAGTAGGTTGCATTACTTACCTGAGGGTCAATAAACGGCTCATTTCCGCTCGTTCGATTCCTTCGGCCGATCGTCGCCGGAGATGCCGCGGGTGTAGGCGCGGAACTGATCGGCCCATTCTGGCGGCGGGGCAAAGCGGGCGGGATCGCGCTGCGTCTCCGAGTTTTCGGTCTCCACGCCGCCCGACTTCAACTCCGTGCCGCGCGGCCGGACGCCGAGGCTTTTCAAGGCATCGGCGTAGCGTTTCCGCGCCGCTTCGCCGGCGGGGCCCGATTCCTTCGCCGCCCGCCGCATCTCCTCCCACCGGGCGAGGAATTCCCGCGCGTCCTTCTTGGTCCAGCCGAGCCGATCGAGCAGTTCCGGCTTCTCCTTGGCCAGTTGGTCGCTGAGATGCTCGAGGGCCAACTCGGTCCGACGCCGGGCGTAATCGAGGTTCACGCTATCGCCCGAGCCGGCACCGCCCATTTCGGATGACTTGCCGCCGCGGGTGGATTCACCGGCGCCGCCTCCGGCGGAGGAGGATTTTGTGCCTTGTGAGCCCTTGGCCATTTCGGTCGGGATGCCGGCCTTCTCGGGATTTTGCACCGGCGCGTTGTTCGCGCCGGCGTCCTTCGAGTCGTTTTGCTTCTGAATAGAGGGCGTGCCTTCGGCGGGCGAGGATTTTTCGCCTTGCCCGGTGGCGGAACGGCCGGCGCCGGGGGCCTTCTCTTTCGAGCCGGTGGGCGTCTCCGACTTCTTAGCGTCGCCGGGCTTGAAGCCGGTCTCGCCCTCGCCCGGTTCGTTGGCCTTCGAGGCGCCTTGATCGGCGGGGGTGTGCGAGCCGGGACCGCCGACGCCGGACTGATTGGACTGCTGGCCGCCGCCCTTTTGGCCTTCGCCCGAGCGATCGCCGGCGGTGTCGCTCTTGGCGTCGGATTCCTTGTTGCTATTCGAGGGCGATTGGGCATCGTCGGCCTTCTTCTCGCCGGGGGCTTGGCCCGGTTTGTCCGGCCGCTGCGTGCTGTTCGGTTTGGCCTGATCTTGCGGCAGGGGGCTATTGGTTCCGTCGGCGGGCTTCTGGTCGGCGGAGGGCGCGTCGGGCTGGCCCGGCTTGGTTTCGCCCGGCTGGCGCTTCTCGGAAGGCTGTTTGGCGCCATTCGGCTGTGGTTGATCTTCGCCGGTCTTGCTGCCGGCTCGTTTGCCGCCGGTCATGTTTTCGCCGGGTTTTTCCGGCGTTCCATTTCTGCCCTCGGCCTCTTTCCGCTGCTTGTCGGGCTGTTGCCCCTCGGACTTGGCGGCATTGGGCTTCGCGGCATCGCCTTTTTCGGTCGCCGATTTTTTGGCGGCGGACGATTCTCCGTTCTCGGCCGATTTTTCTTTGGCTTCCTCGCCCGGGGTGGATTGTTTGCCGCCGGCCTTTTCGGCGGCGGTCTGTTTTTGATCGGATTTCGCTCCGGCGGGTTGCTGCGATGCGGATTTTTGCTTGCCGGATTGTTCTCCGCTAGCTTGTTTTTCGCCTGGCTTTTCGCTTGATGAATGTTCGCTTCCGGCTTTTTGGTTGCTGGATTGTTCGCCGTTGGCTTGTTTTTCGCCGGGCTTTTCACTTGATGAATGTTCGCTTCCGGCTTTTTGATTGCCGGACGGTTGGCGCTCGGCCGGCGACTGTTGCTGATTCGCTTGGTTTTTGCCGTCGTTGTTCTGCTGATTTTCAGCTTGCTTCTGGTCTTCGGGCGGCGGTTGCTTCTCGGCTGGTTGCGCGCCTGTCTGCTGTTTTTCGTCCGGTGACTTGGCTTGATTGCCCTGTTCCTTTTGCTGGCGTTCGAGGTCTTTCAGGATCTCCTGCATGGCGTCGCCCTGCTCGGCCTTGGGATCGAGTCGCCGATTGGGCTCGCCGGAGGACTGCGCGCCTTCGGATTTCCCGCCTTGATTTTCCCCGCTCTGTTTTCCGCCGTTCTGTTTTCCTTCACCCTTTTGTTGTTTGGCCTGATTTCCGTCGCCCTGTTTTCCTTCGCTCTGCTGGTTCTCGGCCTGCTGGGCACTGTTTTGCTGGTTGCCGCCCTGTTTGTTGTCGGCGGCGTTATTAGCGCCTTGTTGTTTACTCTCGGATTGTTCGCCTTCTTGCTTTTGGCCAGCGGCTTGATCTTGGCCGTTCTTGTTCTGGTCTGCCTGGGGAGATTTTGACTCGTCCTGTGATTGCTGTTTCTCCGCGGGATCTTCCGGCGGCTGATCCTGCTTCTGCCGGTCGGGGTTGTCCCGTTGGACCGCCCGATCCTTGGGAGCCTCCTGTTTTTTGGGTTGATCGGCGGGGGTTCCCTTCGCTCCCTCCGGCTGCTGTTGCTGCCGATTTTGGGCCTCGGGGCCTTCGACGATGATCCAGCGTTTCTCGGTCTCGGCGCGGTTGGCGCCGGCTCGCCGCCAATCTCCTTGTTGTCTTCGGCCACGGCCCAGTATTGCACCTCGTCGCCGGCCTTAAGTCCAAACTTGGCGGGCTGGAAGACGTAATCGGCTTGGAAGGGACCCTGTACCCCTTTCTCCGGCCGCAGTTTCTCCAGCAGCGGCGGAATCGACAGGCTCCGATCGTCCTTGCGAACCGCGCGCAGCACGACCCGCCGCAAAGCGAAATCGGGGTCTGCGGCGTGGATGCGAATCGTCAGCCTGCCGTTCTCGGCTACCTGGACCCGCTCCTCTCGCGGTTCGAGAACGCGGACATCCGGCGGGAAGTCGCGGACGACGTTGATCGTGTGCCGGTCGGGCCGCGGGTTCTCGTGGCCCTGTAGGTCGGCGAAACGAAGCTGATAGCAATCGAACTCGGGCGCGTTGTTGTCGTCGGCGCCGAAGCGCAGCTTGAAACTGCCGGTCGCCCGGACGCCGTCCGAGGACATCCGCACGCCGGGCCGGCCGGTGCAGCCGAGGTCGATCTCGGCCGAGCCCGGCTTGATCTCCGCGTTCGCCGTGGCGTGCAGCGTGACTTCGGTCCCCTCGAGCGCCTGCAAATCCTGGCGGTTGTCCAGCGTTTGATCGGGCAGGCCCGTGTAGTCGGGATAATGGTAGACCACCTTGTCGACCGCAATGGCCGGGGCGTTCTGGACTTCGATCCGATAGGCGGGCGTGCGGCAGTCGCCCGCCGCGAGGTGGTATTTGTAGTCCTGCTGCAAGCCGAACTTGTCCGGTGGGAGCCGGCACTCGTAGCGGTGTCCGGCGGCGGCGGTCATGGGCATCGCTTGATCGACGCTCTGCCCGTCGCCCGTCGAGTAAATCAGCACGGGTTTCTCGTCTTCATGCAAACCGGCGACCTCCGCCGAGACGGTGATGAAATCGCCGTAAAACGCCGCCGCGTCGCCGGGGCGAACCTCGTCGATCGTGACCCGCGTCGGGGCCGTGAGGTTCGACCACGGCAGCAAAACCCGCTCGGCCGAGCGGAGCGGATTCTTCGGCGAGAAGACCAGGTAGAGGCTGAACGCCGCCAGCACGACGGCCAGCGCGGCGCAGAGGCGGATCAGATGCGTCCGGTCGACCGCCGTATCGATGCGGACGTGCGAGAGGTCGGCGGCGGCGCGTTGTTCGAGCGCGCGGAAGACGGGCGGAGCCACCTCCCGCCGACCGCGGAGCAGCAGGAAGTTGATCAGGCTGTTCCGCAACGAGGGCTGGCTCTTTTCGATCGTCGAGGCGGCGTAGACCGGGTTGACCCGATGCATCAGCGGTGGGAGCAGGCGCAGCGCGAAATACGTTCCTGCCCCGCCGACGAACGCCAGCCACAACAGCCACCGCCACCACGGTCCGAGTCCGCCGACGATCAGCCAATGGTCGGCCAGCGCCGCGGCGAACAAGAACAGGAGCGCACCGAGAGCGAGCGTCGCCAGACCGCCGGCGACGTCCACGATTTTCACCTGCCGGCGCGTCTGATGCAGCCGTTGGTCGATGAACCCTTCAAACTCGGAGGGCGGTGCGACCACGGGCACATCGGCTGGCAGCGGCGGGGGGGCTAGTGTTCCAATCGACATGGGGACCTCGGCGTTAGCTCTTTCCTCTCTCATACATTATAGACGCAATCCGCCCGGTTTTGATTCCATACCCACCGGAAATCCGGTAATTCTTTTCGAGTTTCGGCCGCAAATGCCGGCAGATGCCGGGATTTGTCAAGACGGCGATCGAAGCCCATTGGCCCGGATTGTTCATAAACACCAAGGAACACTGTCATTCTGAGCGCAGCGAAGAATCTGGGCTGTTTGAGGCACATCGGAGATCCTTCGCTGCGCTCAGGATGACGTTTATGAATAATCCGGGCGGTGGGACCGCGCTGCGATTATCCCATCCTAGGGCCAACATCAGACGCCGATTACGACACTTCGAGCAATTCTGCCTGCTGCTCGAACGACTCGAATTCGTCTTCCGGCGGGCCGGCGGCGATGCGGCGGCTGCCGGGAAAGAATAGCTCGACGGCCGCGTGGAATTGCCGCAAGTCCGGGGTGTCGAGCGGGCCGGCCGCCTCGGCCTGGATTTTGTTGCACAACGCGTGCGTCTGGTGCTGTCCGGTCGGCCAGCGGACCGTCGTGATGTCGCTGATCTCGTTGAGCAATTGATAGACCCGCGCCCGCGTCAGGTGCATCATCCGGGCGGCCTGGCGGACACTGGTCATCGGGCCGGCGGTGCCCAGGCGGCATTCAGCCAGCGCGGCCACTTGCGGCGTGGCGTCGATGCGGACTTGCTCCAAGAGCGGGGCGACGAAGTTCTCGAAGAGGTCTTGTTGGTCGGGAACGCCAGGGCGCTGCATGGTCCGGGCGGCCCAACGCTCCACGCGATCGATGCGATGGGGAACGATCCGCACGACGAGATGCCCCTGCTCGCCCAAGCCGGCCACCAGGGCGTCGGCGGCGCGGAACACGTCGAGGATCGCCAGCAGGCGTTTTTCACCGTGGGTTTTCATGGCCCGAATCTCGGCCAAGGTGGAACTCGTATAGGCGCCGAGTGGCGTGTTCCAGATTACCCTGGTCATGTTCCGCAGGCTGGGGGCCAACCGGCCCAGCGCCTCGCCGGCCAAACCGCCGCGGACGACGCTCGCCCGCCACTGTGCCCAGGTTACTTCAGAGACATTGGCTGGATTGAAGCAGGGCCCATCGCCGTTGCCGTTAACGGCGGAGTGAATGGGAATGGAGCGCGGCGGGACGGGGACGTCGGCGGGCAAACCGGCTGGATCGGTTGCGGTGGCGCGGGCCAAGAGGCCGACGAAGGAGACCATCTTCTTTCGCCCGATGCCCGGCGTGGCCGCCAACTCGGTCAGCGGCGTGTCGAGCAATTCCCGCAAGCTGCGGCCCAGGAAGGCCAGCGGCAGGCGGCGGTCGGCCGGCAAGGCCCAATAGGCCAGCGGCTTGTCGAGATGGCCGGTAAACGGCGGCGAAAGGAGGACCTTGCGGAAATCCTCGAAACGGCCAAGCGTTTGGATATCCTCGAGGGACGATGTATTGCCGAGCCTCATCACGTCCTCCTTCCGCTATGACTTCTCTCGGTACATACGCTGGATATGCGGGGATTTGTTCGCGGAACTCTTAGGATAACTTTGGAGTCTGTGGGACAGCCGCCCTCGGCTGTCTTGGGCCTTCCGCACAGCCGAGGGCGGCTGTGCTACAAGTTATTCTCGTATAACGCGTCGTGGGCGAGTGACTCGAACCGGCCCGGGCGGCGTGGGCTTCCTGCCCTGTTTTGGCAAGGATGGCAGGGGCGTTTTGCCCGCGTTCCGGTCGGCGCCGGCTTAACGCCGGCGTCATTCCGGCTCAAATCTGTATGTTACGGTGGGGGCCAAGCTTGCCCGCAGACCGCTGCGGCCAGCCTCGCAAGGCCCATTGTTGCCTTTTCCAGGGCAATTGGTCAATGACTGTCAGAAAAATTCCCTGAAAAATCCGCGATGCGAATCGCTCGATGTCGGCGCCAACCCCGCTCCAACACTCGACACGGGACAATAATAGGCATGATTGTGTATATATAAACCACCCACAAGCATCATTTAGGGGTGCCTCTAACCCGGATTATTCATAAACGTCATCCTGAGCGCAGCGAAGGATCTCCGATGCCCGCAAACAGCCCAGATTCTTCGCTGCGCTCAGAATGACAATGTTCCTTCGTGTTTATGAATAATCCGGGCTAAAGCTCTCGAACATTCCTGGCTAAAATCGAAGTTGAGTTGGATATGTAGCGTAGTGTCTCACGCAGATGGTTACTTATGCGGCGAAGGGTGCCCCTGCTGGCTTGTCCAGCAGTGTTGACCGCTATTGCACTTCCGCACTGCTGGACAAGCCAGCAGTGGCACCCAACTCCACTATTCTCCGCAAAATAAGACACCTCATTTACGAGACACTACAGTAGGTAGTAAAGAACTGTGGTTGCGTGAGCAGGCCGGGCGTTTCTTCATTCCCGGCATGCGGCCAGGATTGTTTATGGACGATCCAACGAACACCAACGACGAAGCACGCGGGGCGGAGTTTGTCCAATTGCTGACCTCGCATCAGCCGGACATCTATCTCTATCTCCGGTCGTTGGTGCTCGATCCCGACGAGGCGTCGGAAATCCTCCAGGAAGCCAACCTCGTATTGTGGGAGAAGCGGGCCGAGTTTCAATTGGGGACGAACTTCCGCGCCTGGGCGTTTCAGATCGCCCGGTACAAGTTGCTGCGACACCAGGGGCAACGCCGGCGGGCGTGCCGCTGTTTCTCCGACGCTCTGGTCGACGAACTGCTGCTCGAAGCCGCAGATTCCGCGGGCGCCGTGGGACGAGATGATCGACGAACTGCGCCGCTGCATCGCCCAGTTGTCCGCCCGTGACCGGGAGTTGATCGGCAGTCGTTACGCGCCCCGGGCAACGTGCCAAAGCGTGGCCCAATCGTTCGGCCGGCCGTTGCGTTGGGTTTACAAGGCGGTCTGCCGCATCCGCAAAACGCTGCTGGAATGTGTAATGCGTGAATCCTCCGTGCAGAGGGACCAATGACCGCGACGTTGTTTCCAATCGAAGAGTTACGCGAGTTGGTCGGCCGCGTCAGCAAATGGGGGGTGTCGAGGTGCCGGCACAGGCGTTTCGGCTCTTTCCAGGAGTTCCCACCGTGCGGTGGCGGCAATTCGCCCCGGTTTTACCGTCCCTGAAATCAGCCGTAATCATCGACAAATCCGTATTTATTGATTATGCTAGTTGTGGCTACTGTGACGCGGACGCGGCGGAACATTCTTGGGGATGACGGGCCCTTGCCGCGGCACAATTGGGGGATAGCCCCTTTTTCGCGGCTGGTGAGCATGTTTCTCGGTCGGCTTTTCCTTAGCCGCGAAAAATGGATCGGTCCCCTGTTGGCGTTGCTTGTCCTGCTATCGAAGATTTTCAACATCCGGAGAGGCTTGCCATGATTCAGCGCAGAACATTCTTGCTGGCCGCCGCGGCGGCTCTTTGTTTATCGGCGGCCAACGCCCAGGCCGCGACCGTGTACTTCGACAATGCAACCAGCGACGGCAAATATGAAACGGCCGGCAACTGGTTCGACGGCACGGGCCATTATCTGCCGGGCGTTGGCGATACTGGATTGATCGCCTCCGGTCTCACCGCCACGCTGTCCGGCGACGTATCGGCCTCGGTGCCCGACAAGTTGTACGTCGGCTATATCGACTCCACTTACCCTTCGGTTTCCGGCAACGGCACGCTTACCTTGAACGACGCCGCGGCAAAGCTCAAAGTCACGTCCTTCTCGCTCGGTTACTCCGACAGCGCCGTCACGCAGAGCACCGGCGCGATCAACCTCCAGGCCGGCTCGATCGCCACGACCTCGTCGAACTATATCGGCCAAGGCGGCGGCGCGGCGGGCGGCGTCGGAACCTTCAATCAAACCGGCGGCACGTTCACCAGCACGGGCGGAACGCTCTACCTCGGCTACAACGCCAATTCCACCGGCGCGTACAACATTTCCGGCGACGGCAGCACGGCCAGTGTCGCCAGTTTCGTTTATCTGGGCTATAACGGGAACGCGGACGGCTCGTTGACCGTCGGAACCGAAGGCGGAGCCGACGCTTGTTCGTTTTCCGGCACAAACACCATGGTCGCTTACGGCAACGGCGGCGGGGCCTCCACTGGAACCCTCACCGTCCAAGGCGCCGGCTCGTTTTCCACCGGGATCTTTAGTATCGGCGGATACGTCACTTCGGCCACCGCTGCGACCGGCCACGCCTATATCAAAGACAGCGCCTCGCTCTCGGCCACCAATTTCTCATATATTGGCAACTACGGCGAAGGCACGTTGGAACAAACCGGCGGAAGCGCCTCCTTTGGAAGCTCTCTCTACATTTCCCGCGGACTGGCAAGCAAGGGAACATATATCATCAGCGGCGGATCGCTGACCGCCACCAATTCAAGCTCATCCATTTTCCTGGGTTACACCGACGGCGCCGACGGGAAAATCAGCGTTAGCGGCGACGCCGTGGTGGAGTTGAACTCGAAGTTGTACATAGGCCAAAACGGAAAGGGGACATACGAGCAAACCGGCGGCTCGACCACCGTCAACAACACCGTCTATCTCGCCAACTCCTTCTCCGCCAACGGAACGTTGGACGTCAGCGGCGGGACGTTCTCCACCGGCGCCAACGGCCTCTACGTCGGTTTCGCCGGCGTCGGCAACGTGTTGATTAGCGGCGCAAACACGTCAGTATCGGCCGGGAGCGTTGTCGTCGGCGGCTCTACCAGCACAAACGCCGAGGGGCATATCACCCAAAGCGACGGCGCCGTTTTCCGCCTCCAGCCTCTTCATCGGCGGCGCCGGCCCGGGGGACTATAAACTCCAAGGCGGCACGGCTGCGGTCGGCGGCGACACATTTATCGGGAATTCCACCAACGTGCCGGGCGTAATGACCCAATCCGCCGGGAGTTTCACCTCGACCGGGAACGTATACGTCGGCGAGCTCGGCCCGGGCACGTTGACCGTCAGCGGGGGATCGTTCAGCAACCACGTCAATGTTGACGACAATTTCAACACGACCGTTGGCGACACGCGCACCGGCGAGGGAGCCCTCAACATCCAGGACACGGGCTCGTACACCACCAAGGAACTCGACGCCGGCTTCAACTACCTCAGTACCGGCACAATCAATCAGACCGGCGGAACGCTCAATATCCAAAGCCTGAATCTCGGCGTTTTCGGCTACGGAACGTACGATCTCAGCGGCGGTTCCGCTACCTGCGCCGGCACGCTCGATCTCGGGTTCTACAGCAGCGGTTACGGGAAGTTCCATATCAGCAACGACGCCGTATTCACCAGCACGAACGGCGGAATCACCGTCGGCGACAACGGCGTCAACTGCCTGGCGAACATCGACGGCGGTACGATGAACCTCGATAACGGCGCAATTGACGTCGCCCATTCCCCAAGCTCCTCCGGCGTCGTGAATCAAACCGCCGGATCCGTCAACGCCCAATCGATGCTCGTCGGCGACGGCGCATCGACCGACGGCGAATATAACCTCTCCGGCGGACACGTGAACCTTTCCACGGAAGCCAGGATCGGAAGCAACGGCGTCGGACGCATGACCATCAGCGGCGACGGGGCATTGAACGCCGTCGAATCGGTCCACGTCGGCTATGGGGCCACCGGCCAGGGAACCCTCACCCAAACCGGCGGCGCACTGAACGCCGACGCCCTCCGCGTCGGCAACGACGGCACGGGCTTATACACCTACACCGGCGGATCGGCCGTCGTCACCGGCAACACCTACGTCGGATACGGCGACGCTTCCTCCGGCACAATCGATTTCGGCTCGGGCGGCGCTACGCTCTCCACGCGCGGGTTGTTCGCCTCGGCATCCCAAATCACCGGCATCGGCAGTATTGAAACCAAGGGACTCGTCAGCGACGAAAACCTGACCTTCGATTCGGCCGCCAGCCTCGACCAGACGCTCAGTTGGGGCACCGTCGCCGTCCATCTCGACCTGACCGGCGGAGCGGAGGCCAATGGCCCCCTCGGCGCCGGCTGGCACGGCACGGGTTCGCTGGCCATCGAAGGCGACGCCAACGTCGTCTCATCCGCCGGATACCTCGGTTTCCGCACCGGATCGACGGGAACCGCCACCGTCGGCGGGACCGCCGCCTGGGGCACCGGCGATTTGACCGTCGGGCGAGAAGGAAATGGCACGCTTACCCAATCCAGCGGCACGGTGAACGTCCAGGGTAATTGCACGATCGGGTCACATTCCTCGGGCGTCGGCGTCTATAATCTCAACGGCGGCACGCTCAACGTGGGCGGCGGGCTGATTATCGCCGATGAAGGAACCGGTACGCTCAACGTGGGCGGCGGCCTCATTTCCATGAACGGCGGCGGCGTCTACTCCGGCATCGGAACCCCCGCCTTCAACTTCCAGGGCGGAACCCTGCGGAACGCCGCTGAGGTCGCCTCGCCGGTCAATCTCCAATCCGGCGGAACGGGCGCCGTGTTCCAGCAGGACGCCGGGTTCGACGGCCTCGTCTCCGCCAAGATCAGCGGCACGGGCCCGCTGACCAAGACCGGCGGCGGCGTGCTGACTCTCTCCGGGGCCAATAACTATTCCGGCTTGACCGCGCTTCAGGCCGGCACGCTCAAGCTCGAATCGCCCGCCCACAATGCCGTGCTCACGCTCGGCGGCGTCGATGTGCAGGGCGGCCAACTCCTCTTCGATTACAACGGCGGCGCCGACCCCGTGGACACGATTCGCTCGAACTTGCACGCCGGCTACGTCGCCGGCAACGGTTCGCTCGACTCCGGCATGATGTACACCTCCACCGGCAGCGCCCTCGGCTACGGACTGGGCTACATCGACGACGCCCAAGCATCGACCGTCACTGTAGGGATCGCCCTCTACGGCGACACCAACCTCGACAATACGGTCAATCTCCTCGATTTGGCCGAGTTGGGCGCGAATTGGCACGGAACCGACAGGTACTGGTATCAGGGCGACTTCAACTACGACGGCGTCGTGAACCTCTTGGACTTGGCCGTCCTCGGCGAGAATTGGCACGCCTCGACCGCGGGCATGTCCTTCAGCCAGGCCCTGTCGATGGTCACCTTCGCGGTCCCCGAGCCGGGCACATTGGCCCTGCTGGTCTGCGGCCTGGCCGGCCTGTTGGCCTACGTCTGGCGCAAGCGGCGATAACCGATAGCGGCCGTTCGCGGTTGCGGAAATAACAGCCGTTTCGCCCCGGCGTCCACGCCGGGTTCATAACGCTACGGACGATTGGCATTATCTTCCCGGCATGGACGCGGGGGCTAAACGAACTTGTTTGCCATCTGCCGCCTACAGGCTTGAACCGCCGTACGCGCCGTCCAATTCGCGGATGTAATCGAGCGCCTCGCAGACCTCGGGCACGCTCATTCCCACCCGGCGGCCTTGCCGGTCGCAGTCGGCCAGGAGCAGAAGTTCGTCGAAACTCTCGGCCGCCTCCAGTCGTCGGCGGAGCCGGACGCCGATCGCCCCCTCGCGCAACGACAGGGCCTCGACGTGGTGCTCGATCAGCCAAGCCGTCCGCGGGCTGATCGCGCCCTCCAGGGCCTCCAGGCCGGCCTGCACGTGGTCGCGGCGGTCGATCGCCTTGCCCACGTCGTGCAGCAACGCCGCCAGCAGAAAATCCTCGTCGTAGGGCAATGCTTCGCGGGCCAGCTCGAATACCTGCAAGCTGTGATAGAGCACGTCCCCCTCGGGATGCTCTTCCGGCGATTGAGCGACGTATTCCAGCGGCGCAAGCAGCAGTTCGTAGGTGCGGAAGCGGTCGGCGGCCGTAAAGCCGCGCTCGTCGCCCGCGCCAGTCGGCCCCGCTTCGCTTTCCGAACCAACCAAGAGTTCTCTCTGCTCATCCGGTCCGGCACGGTCGAAGATCCGCAGATGCCGGCGAATCTCCCGATTTTGCGGCAGATCGTCCGGCTTGAACCCGCCCACGGCGATCCGCCTGGCGGCCTTCATTTTTGCCCGCGCGTATTGCGTCTCCTCGCGGGCGTAGATCAGCCGCGCCGCTTCATAGGCCACTCGACGACGTAATCGTTCAGACGACATTTTCGATATGTTGTGGGAATGGAGTTTGCGGTCCCCTCTCCCTTTGGGAGAGGGTTAGGATCGGGGAATCAATAACTGTCATCCTGAGCGCAGCGAAGGATCTCCGTGCATCCGAGACCAGATCCTTCGCTACGCTCAGGATGACTGCCAATTCCGACAGTTATTGATTCGCCCATCCTTAGGGTGACGGCAGTTCGATGAAAAAACGACGAAGAATTACGAAGCGATGCACTGCGCCCTCACCCCCTGCCCCTCTCCCAAAGGGAGAGGGGAGATTTTACGGGCACGTTTTCACACGACATTTTCGGTTGGTTCGTCCTGCTCTTCCATTATCTCTTGCAACTTGCGAATCGCCCGCATCCAGAGCATCTGCACCGCCGGGCGAGTGCGGTCCATCCGCTCGGCAACCTCATTGAACGGGAGCCGCTGGAGGTTGCGGAGCATGACGACTTCCTGATAGTCGGGCGAAAGCTCGGCCAGCGCCGCCGTGACCCGCAACTCGGTGTCCAGCCGCAAAAACTCCTGGCTGGGGGTGGGCTGATCGGCGGCCGGCTCGGACGCGCCGCGGCGCAGGCTGTCGTCCGGGTCTTGGAAGGGGATTTCCCGGCCCGCCGCCCGCTTGGCGGTCGTGCGATAGCGGCGGACGAAATCGGCCGCGTTGTGGTTCAGTATCTTCCGCAGCCAGGCCAGCCACTGCTGCTCGCTATGCCCTTCGAACCGCTCGAAGTCGCGATAGGCCTCGAGCATCGTTTCCTGAACCAGGTCCGAGGCGTCCACCTTGCGGCGGAGCCAGGTCTCGATTTGCGATCGGGCGACGAAGCCCAAGTACGACCGGCAGAGCGCGAAGAGCCGTTCCCGGCTCTCGGCATCGCCCCCCCGAGCGGCCTCGATCAGTCCCGAATAGCGCACGGAATCTCGTTCTGGCATGGTTCCAGTGTACTCAAACTTAACTATGTATGCCAGTCCAACAGGTCAGCTCATCGACATACAGAAAATATCCACAGTGTACAATCAGGCCGGAAATCGTCTCAACACCGCGTGGACGCGGCGGCTAAACGGTCTCCCCCACGACCGCAGTCGCGGGGCGTTTTCCGACAACTAACCACTACTTCTCCCCCTCCAACGCCTCAATGTTCTTCTTCGCCAGCGGCGCAAGCGGACTGCCGGGATAGTCGTTCACCAGCGAGTGGAGCGTGGCTAGGGCGCGGTCCTTTCGGCCCATGCGCATTTCGCAATCGGCCGCCAACAGCAACAACTGATCGACGTACGGCGAGTCGGGATTGACCGTCCGCAACTGCTCCGCCTGGGCTATCGCCTGGGCGAACTTGCCGCGGCCGGACCAATAGCGGGCGAACATCAACGTCAGATAGCCGTCCAGCCGCGCGGCCGGATACGCGCCGAGCCAGGTCTCGATCTCTTCCGCCGCCCGGACGTATTGCTGGGCGGCGATGAAGGCCTCGGTCGAACGGGCGTGCGCACCTCGCTTGGCCGTCTCGACGTTGAACTGCCGCGAAGCGCTCAGAATCCGCTCGGCCTCGAGATACGCCTTCCGGGCGGCTTTTCCGTCGCCCGTGGCCGCATCGTAATCGCCCCGAACGCGCTGCAATTGGGCGGCAACAGCCCTCACCCCCGGCCCCTCTCCCAAAGGGAGAGGGGAGAGCAATTTCTCCGCCGCTTCCAACAGCGGCTTGGCGGCCGCCGGGCGGAGCAGATCGTTGACGGCTATGTCGGCGGCGGCCAGTTCGCAGGCGGCCTTCGTTTCGGCGGCGTCGGCGCGCCTGGCGGCGGCGCTCCAAATCTCGAAGGCGGTTGGCGAATCGCCCAAGCGAAACCGGGCCATCGGGCCGACCAACGCGGCCAGCTTCAGCAAACCGTCCCCCTTGGCAACCTTTCCGTCCCGCAGCCCCGCTTGCACCGCATGGACCGCCTTGCTCAGGTAGCTCTCCGCCTGCCCGGGCTTGGCGAGGGCCTTCGCCTCGAACGCCAACGCCAATTGCCGCAGCGAGGCCGCGTCGAGCTGGCTCGGATCGTAGTCCTCGATGATCCGCAGGTATTCGTCCAGGGTGTGGGTATCTTTGCCGGGTGGGAGTTCCGGCCGGTCGATGTAAATCCGGTTGGTCGCTTTGGCCGTTCTCACACCGCGACGGATGGAGAGGGTCACTTCATACAAGCCCGGACGGAGGTAGACGTGATCGACGTTCAACAACTCGCTGGACTGCCCGTCGCCGAAGTCCCAGCGGATTTTGGCCCCCGGAGCGGTGAGCGTTTGGGGCGAAAGGTTATGAAACTTCACGCCCAGCATAGGCACGGGGTCGTCGGGCAGCGGCACCTCACCGGCAATCTCAGCCGTAAAATCGGGCGCCGCGCCGCCGACCCTGCGGCTTTCCCTGCCGGCGGGCAGACGTCCGACCAGGTGCGCAGTTGAATGCCTCCGCCGGGATTTTCGTCGGCCGACGCGGCTTCTCCGAGGGATTGATTTCCCAATCGGCGGCCATCATGGCCTCCGGCCCGGAGGCGGCGTGATAATACTCGAACTTGTGTTCGCCGGCGGCGAGCCGCACGTCGTGCCGCGAGCCGGGCAAGGCGCGGCGCCGGGGGCCATGCCGACCGGGCGCGGAGGCGATCAGTTTGCCGTCGATCAGCAGGAAGCTGCAATCCCGGCTGGCGGTGTAGAATCCGTAAGTGCCCGGTTCGTTGAGGTGCAGATAACCGCTGTAACGGCTGAGGAACGGTTCCCGCTTGAGGCTGCACGGATTGGCGGCGTGGAACACGCCCTCGACGTAGTCGGCGCCGATCGGCGGGGCGGCCTCGAACGCCTGGCGGACCGAATCGAGGCTTCTGAGGTCGCAGCGGCGGAATTGCCGCGTTTCCAGCAGCAGACCGTCGTGGCAAGTCCAGGGCGGCAGCTCGTCGCGGGGCGGCTCGCCGCCGTAAAAGACTTCGTAGACGGATTGGCCCGCGACGGTCTGAAAAGCGACGCGGCAGAAATCGCCCGGTCCGACTTGCAGGACGCGGTACGGAACGGTTTCCCTATTCCGCGCGGCGACCAGCACGTTCCGCCCGTCGGGACGAATCTCGGCGTGGGCGAGGAACTCGACGACGATGATCGAGTACGATTTCCGCTCGGGCACGACCACCGCGCGGACGCCGTTGAACTCCGTGCCGCCGCGGCGGAAGGATTGGGCCGACAGGTCGTTTGCGAATAGGACAATCGCAGCAAACGCGGCGATCCATGCGGCAGTTACAATTCCGGTTCGCATAATCTAAGCGGTGCCGATTCTTCGTTGGTTACGATTCCAAACCAAATACTCGTCAAGCTCCTTTGCGTCTTCCAACCAAGAGCCGAAGGCCCGGCGGAGCCCGGAAGTGAGTGGAGTTGCCGCGGCTTCCTTGCTTTCAGCAGGCATGGCCCGGACTACGATCGTGACCGGTTGCCCGTCCGGGAAACCGGATTCGGTTTCGAGTTCAATCATTCGCCCATGCACGATGCCGTGTAGATGTTCCACGATTCCGCCTCCATTCAATGGATCGCATTTAGCGCTTCTGAGGAGACCATTGATATACTCGCCCCCATCAACTAGTGTATATGGATATTCTCGCGGATGGAAGCAACAGGCGGGAGGAACAGACATGTCAGCGAATACCCCCCAGATTACCGCCGAGGAAGCGGTTCGGCGGATCGCCCAGGCCCGCGAGGCCCTGGTCGGCGAGGTCCACAAGGTCATCATCGGCCAGGACGAGATGCTCGAGCAGATGCTGATCTGCCTTTTCGCCCGGGGGCATTGCCTGACGATCGGCGTGCCGGGCCTGGCCAAGACGCTGACCGTTTCGACGCTCTCCCAGGCGTTGCACCTGAAGTTTACGCGGATTCAATTCACGCCCGACCTGATGCCCAGCGACATCACGGGCACGGAGATCATCGACCAGGACCCGGCCAGCGGCCAGCGGAGTTTCCGCTTTGTGCGGGGCCCGGTCTTCTCGAACATCCTGTTAGCCGACGAGATCAACCGCACGCCGCCCAAGACGCAGGCGGCCTTGTTGCAGGCCATGCAGGAGCACGAAGTCACGGTGGCGGGCAACACCTATCCGCTGGCCCCGCCGTTCTTCGTCATGGCCACGCAAAATCCGATCGAGCAGGAGGGGACCTATCCGCTGCCCGAGGCCCAGTTGGACCGCTTCATGTTCTCGATCAACATCGGTTATCCGACGCGGTCCGAGGAGCGGGAGATTGTGATGGCCACTACGCAGACGGCCCGGCCCGAGGTCCGTCCGGTGCTGCATGGCCAGGACGTGCTCTGGGCACAGCAACTGGTCCGCCAAGTCCCGGCCAGCCGGCACGTGGTCGATTACGCGGTCGATCTGGCCCGGGCCACGCGCCCGAAGGAGCCGCCCAGCCCCGACTTCGTGAAGAACTGGCTCGCCTGGGGCGCCGGACCGCGGGCCGCGCAGTACATGGTCATGGGGGCGAAGGCCCGGGCGATCCTCCACGGCCGTTTCGCCGTCTCGGCCGACGACGTCCGGGCGATGGCCTATCCCGTCTTGCGGCACCGTCTGTTCACCAACTTCAACGCCGACGCCGAAGGGATCGACGTGGACCAGGTGATCGAGAAGATTTTGGAATCGGTGCCGGAGCCGAGCTACGGCGAATCGTTGCCGGCGAAGCCCGTTCGCGGGGAACGGCAGCAGCCGAGCACACCGGCGACACCCCGCCCCGTTCCCCCGCCCCCGCCAGGCGGTTGAAACGGCATCAACTAGAGTTGCGGCACCCGCTCAGCAGAGATATTGTCGACATCTATGGCCGGCAGGGCGGACCGGACGTTGTCAAACCTGAAAAACAAACGCATCAGGTTGTCCATCGCCCGCGATTGGATGTGAGTGCCTCCGATCCATCGCGAAACCGTCTCGGGCGCGACGCCGATTCGCTCCGCAAAGTCTTTTTGCATCATGCCGAGATTGCTGAGTGACTCGCGGATTTGCGTCGGTGACAACAGGCCAAGATGATCCCGCAACGCCTGCGTCACTTGTTCGTTGCTGACGTTGCTGAACAGTATCTCCCCGCAAGCACGGCATTTGTTGATTTTGAGCCGTGTGATGCGGAAAGCATAGAGACGGCCGTCGTGCTTGACTTCGGCGTCGTAGGCGATAGTCGCCGGCCACACCTCGGTTTTGCCGCACTCGGCACAACGCCGTGGAAACGGCTTTTCGGTGGAGGCCGCCACATCGGTTGCGCTAATGGATTCTTTCTTACGCATAGTGAATATTCACCACGTATACAGTCGGTCCCATCTTGGTTTCATCGAAACGAGTCTCGATATAAATCAGCCGGCCGGCAATCGTGATACGAAAATCGTAATGATGTGAATATAGGTTTCGGTAATCTTCACGAGTCTCAACGACCTGATCGATTTCGCCGCCCCCGAACACGTGTTCGTACATTAATTCGCCAATCGACTTCGGATCGTATCCTTCAAGATGACTCCGAAGCCACTCGGTGGGCAGCCGTTTCCATTGGATGAAACCGTCGCAGTTCCATTCCTTGAGGGCCTCGATGATCCTTTCGGCGAGCTTTTCGTCAGTCAGGGGAGGCATAAACCTCCCTCTTGGTTGATGGATCGCAACCCTCAATGAATGAGTCTAAATCAATCATACGAAGTGACTTGATATATGTCAAGTCGGCGTCTTGGGTTAAAAATTGGATGATATTCCACCACTATTATCCCACACCAGTCTCCAGCAGGGGTAATCTGCCATAAAAGAGACGATTTGACAAGCCCGGCAGCGGGCGAAAAGTCACGCCTTTGAACCAAACCGATTGGACAAAAACGTCTCGAAGACCAGCACGATCAGCACGGCCGCGAGGAACGGCGCCCAGAGACTTTTGCCCTCGCGGAGGCGGGCGAACGTCGCCGATAGATCGTCGGGATTGTCGGCCACGATCAGCGGCACGCCGCCGAGCAACTCCTCCAGCTCCGCCGGTTCGATCTTGGCCGGATCGGCCTCGGCCGGATCGAAATTGACGGCGTACGCCGTTTCGGCCGGTCGTTCGGCGGCGGGCAACCGCAACACGTAGATCCCGATTTCGTAAGTGTTGGTGTAATGGAACTCTCCGGATGTTTTCAGTCGCAACGTTTCGCCGTCCGGCGGAACCAGTTCGACTAATTGTGGCACAGCCGTATTATGTGGCACAGCCGCCCTCGGCTGTGTTTGACGTTCTACATCGCTCGCCCCAGCCGAGGGCGGCTGGGCTACATTTGCATCGCGCCGGACTACGGTTAGCCGATACTCCAACGGCTGACCGGCGAGGACGTCGGTTCTGATGCGATCGGACTTTGCCAGATGGAACGTCAGCCGAACGACCAACGGCAAAAAGATCGGCCGCAGCGGCAGATTGGTCCAAGCAGGCGTCGCGGCCGCGCCGAGCAGCAGCGTCCGGCCTTTGCCCACGCCCCGCTCAACCAGCAACGGATCACCGTCATCGAGCCGGACCAAGGCGCGGGCCGGCCCCTTCTCGACCGCCATTCCCAGGTGCCTGTAAATCAGAACCGATTCGTACAACGAGGCCGGATCGTTCAAGCCGCTGAGGGGCGGATAATCCGCGTCGAGATACCCGACGTGCCAGCTATCTCGCCCCGAGTTCGGCCCGATCGCGCGAACGGCGAACAACTGGGAGGGCAACAAACGGCCGCCGGCGAGTTGGTCCATCCGGTTGTAAGCCGCCGGCTCCACGTTGTCGCCGCAGATCCAGACGAGATTGCCGCCGGCGGCGACGTAGCCGGCCAGCCGCTCGGCCGCTTTGGCGTCGAGCGCGGGCAGGTTCACGCAGAACAAGACTTTATATTTCTCCAGCGGCTCGTCGGCCAGATCGACAAGGGATAGATTCGCCACGTCGAAACCGCCGGCGCCGGCCGGCGCGGAGGCCAGAGCCTGCTCCAGATAGTAGGCCTCGTCGAGATACGGAATCTCGTGACGCCGCGCTTCGAGCACCGCCACGGGCACGCCGCCGCCGGCCTGGACGGCGAAAAACCGGCGGTCGTCGTACTTCGAGCCGTCCTCGCCCACCAGCCGCACCTCGCCGCGGTGCAGCCCGGCGCGGCAAGGAAAACGTCAGGTCGCATTTCGCGCGTCCGCCGGGCGGGAGGTTCAACTGCGGACTGCTCGATTGCTTCACGCCGTCGATGGTCAACTCGACCAAACGTTGCTGGGCGACCGAGGAGGCATTCGAGACGGTGACGACGGCCTTCACGGGCATCCCGGCCATCGGCGCGGCCGCGTCGAGTTCGACCTTTTCGACGGCCGCGTCAGGCTTCGGAGCACGGTTGCAATCGACGAGGACGACGGGGATGGAGGGCTGCTGTTTAGCGGCCGACGGCACGTCGGCCCCAACGGCAGAAGCCGCCGTGCCGGCGGCCGCTAAACGATCTCCCTTCTCATTTCTCCCCTCTTTCCACGACGCGCGCTGCATGTCGGTGAGCACGAAAATCCGCTTGTTCGGCGCGGTGGAATCGGCCAGGAGTTTTCTTGCTTGTTGCAGCTTGAACGCGAGATTGGCCCGCTCGAAACTGACGCGGCACTGTTGCAGGATTTGGCGGACGGATTGCTGCGTGCGGTCGAGTTTGCCGGCGCCCGGCAACGGCGGCCCGCACGTCGGCAGCAGCGCCGCCTGGTCGCCTTCGTCGAGTTGATCGAGGATTTGCGTGGCCGCCGCGGCGGCCGTCTCCAGGCGGAGGCGGTCCCGGTCGATCGTGCCCATGCTCGCCGAATTGTCGAGGATGATCGCCACGGCGGTCTGTCCCCCGCCGCGGATGAGGCCGAGGTTTGTCACCACGGGCCGGGCCAACCCCAGTGCCAGCAGCAGCAAGACGGCCGCGCGGACCGCCATCAGCAGCAGGTCCTCGATCCGCTTTCGCCGCCGCGTTTTCTGCACGCTCAGCTTCAGAAAGCGCAACGTCGGAAACGGCGCGTCCTTCGCCCGGCGGCGGTTGACCAGGTGCAGCACGATGGGAATCGCGACGGCCAGCGCGGTCAACAGAAACAGCGGCGCGGCGAAACTCATGGACGCCCCCGTTTGGCGACGTAGCGCGACAAGAGAAAATCGTACGGCGTCGAAGTGTCCGCCAGGACGTAGTCGATCCGCGCCTCGGCGCACGCGCGCCGATAGCCCTCGATGAACGCTTTGATCCGGGCGGCGTACTCGTCGCGGGCGTAGGCCGGATCGACTTGTATCCGCTCGTCGGTTTCCAGATCGTGGAAAGCAATCACGTCGCGAAAGGGAAAGTCGATCTCCGCCCGATCGAGCACGTGAAAGACGATCACCTCGTGACGGCGGTGGCGGAAGTGGTGCAAGGCCCGAACGATTTCCTCCGGCTCGCCGTACAGATCGCCGATCAACACGATCAGGCCGCGGCGTTTCAAGCGGTCGGCGATGCGGTGCAGCGTTTCGGCGACGTCGGTCTTCCCGCCCGCTTCGACCGACTCCAGCCGCTCCATCATTTCGTTGAAGTGCCGCGGCGTGCTGCGGGCGGGCATGTCCAGCCGAATCTGCGCGTCAAATGTAGTCAAACCGACCGCGTCCTGTTGGCGGGTCATCAGGTAGGCCAGCACCGCAGTCAGATAGCAGCCGTATTGGAGCTTGCTCAGCTTGCCGCCGAAGCCGTACCCCATCGAGCCGCTCGTGTCCAAGAGGATTTGGACGCGCATGTTCGTTTCTTCTTCATACTGCTTGACGTAGAGGCGGTCGGTGCGGCCCAACATGCGGTAGTCGAGCCGCCGCGGATCGTCGCCGGCCGTGTACTCGCGGTGCTCGGCAAACTCGGCGCTAAACCCCTTGAAGGGGCTGGAGTGCAGTCCGCTGATAAATCCCTCGACCACCCCGCGCGCGACCAGCGCGAGGTTTTTCATGCGGGCCAGGGCCTGCGGTTCCAGGAATCGATAGCCAGTTTGCATGGGATTATTGTATATTATGGAGTTTGATGCATTTACTTTAACATGGCAACATGGTAGTCGTTCGCGGGCGGGAGTGTGACAAGTCGGTTTTTTGCCGCAAGGCGTATATTCCGGACAAACCGACGGCCGAAAACATGGACCTGTCCCCCTCCCGCCGCCCCAGGGGGACAGTCCCATTTTCGCGGCGGCAAAGCTAATTTGCCGGGCTACGTCCCTCACGCCGCGAAAATTGGGACAGTCCCCTGTGAACGATTACTGGGAGACTGCCCGATTTACCGCGCCTTGGTTGACATTCAAGCGATTGCTGGTTAGCCTGGGTAAATATAGGGGTCCGCGCCGACTTTACCGGAAATAACATGGCCGCCAAACGCAAAAGCGATTACACGGAAATCCTCGTCCAAAAGGGCATCGTTAGCCCCGACCAACTGGCTGAAGCCCAGCAGATGGTCGCCCAACAGGGGATGAATCTGGCCGACGCCCTGATTCGGCTGGGATATACCACGGGCGAGGAAGTGATGCGGGCAATGGCCGAGCAGCACGGCCTAGACTATGTCAATCTCAGCGAGGTTTCCATCCCACCATCGGTGGTTGAGCTCGTGCCGGAGTCGGTTGCCCGTGAAAACGTCGCCATCCCTTTAAGCGAATCCGACGGCAAGTTGACGGTCATTGTCAGCGACCCGATGGACTACGACACCTTCGACAAACTGCGGTTCATCCTCAACCGGCAGATTGAGATAGCCCTGGCCCCCCGCGAGGCGATTCTCGAGGCCATCAACCGCCATTACGGCCAGACCGTCGGCGAAAGCGCCGACTCGATGCTCCAGGAGTTCACCGATACGGCCATCGACTTCACGGAAACGATGCAGGAGACCGAAGGGGCCGAGGAGGAGGTCGACGAGAGCAGCGCACCCGTCGTGCGGCTGGTGCAACTGATCATTTCCGAGGCGGTCCAGCTCCGGGCGTCAGACATACACATCGAACCCTTCGAGGACCGAATCCGGGTCCGGTATCGGATCGACGGCGTCCTGATCGAGCGCGATAGCCCCCCCAAACGGCTCCTTGGCGCTATCCTCTCCCGCGTCAAAATTCTTTCCAAACTTGATATCGCCGAGCGACGCCGAACGCAAGACGGCCGGATCAAAATCTCCGTCGGCGAGAAGGAGTTGGACTTGCGCGTCAGCGTTATTCCCACCAGCCACGGGCAGTCGGTGGTTATGCGCATTCTGGATAAGGAAAGCATCAAGGTGGGGTTGCGGCAATTGGGGTTCTCCGACGAGGACTACCAAAAGGTGCGGGGGCTGATCCAACGGCCGAACGGGATCATCCTGGTCACCGGTCCGACCGGGTCGGGCAAGACGACGTCGCTCTATGCCGCGCTCAACGAGTTGAATACGCCGGACAGAAAAATTATCACCGCCGAGGACCCCGTAGAGTACTATCTGCCGGGTATCAATCAGGTGGAGATTCGGCACGAAATCGGATTGGATTTTGCGCGAGTGATCCGAGCTATGCTGCGTCAGGCGCCGAACGTGATATTGGTTGGCGAGATGCGTGATCTGGAAACCGCGCAGATGGGAATTCAGGCGTCTTTGACTGGACACTTGGTTTTCAGTACACTTCATACGAACGATTCGCCCAGTGCCATTACACGTTTGATCGACATGGGTGTCCCGGCATACCTCGTTTCCAGCAGCGTCGTCTCCATCATGGCTCAGCGCCTCGTCCGCGTCGTTTGCCAGAAATGCAAGCATCCATACACGCCCAACAAGTCGTTGATCGAGAGTGCCGGCATCACTCCGGAAATGGCGGCAACTGCCTCCTTCGCAAAGGGGGGAGGATGCGGAAATTGCGGCGGCAGCGGCTTCCGCGGCCGCTTGGGTATCTTCGAGATGATGCTCATGTCGCAAAAAATCCGCGAGTTGACCTTTAACGCCGCGCCGACTGAGGAAATCCGCCGGGTTGCCGTCGGAGAGGGGATGAAAACCCTTTATTGGGATGGAATCGACAAAGTCCTCCGCGGCGTAACCACTTTGGAGGAGGTCCTTCGGGTCGCCAAACGAACCGAGTGATTATCTTGAAATTTCTGGTTTCGCGCCTGCCGGCGCGAATAATCATACTGAACGAAGCCCCGGCACAACCGGATTTATGGCAAGAGAAGAGGCCTCTTTGCCCCCCGATTGCCGGTGCTGTCCACTAACGCGGGGAAGACACTTTCAATGGCCAGCATCCTCATTGACAAACTGTTGCAGACGGTAGTCAACCGCAACGCCAGCGACTTGCACATCGCCGTCGGTCAGCCGCCGGTGGTCCGCGTGGACGGCCACCTGGTAAGGCTCGAGACGAAGGTGCTGACTCCCGAGGACACGGTTTCTTTGATGAAGAGCATCACGCCCGAACGATGCCAGCAGGAATTGCAGGAGGTGGGCGGATCGGACTACGGCTTTGCCTTCGGCGACAAGGGGCGATTCCGCGTTTCGGTCTTCAAGGAACGCGGCCACGTGGCCATCGCTTTGCGGCTGATTCCCGCTAGGGTAATGGACTTCAAGGAACTGGGAACCCCGCCGGTATTGGCCGATTTATGCACCCGCCCCCGCGGGCTGATCCTGGTCACCGGTCCGACCGGTTCCGGCAAGACCACCACCCTGGCGGCGATGATCGACTATATCAACATCAACTTCGACCATCACATCATCACGGTCGAGGACCCGATCGAGTTTTACCATACGCACAAGAAATCGACGATCAACCAGCGCGAGTTGGGGGTCGACGTACCCACGTTCGCCGAGGCCGTGCGGCGGGCGTTGCGTCAAGACCCGGACGTGATCCTGGTGGGCGAAATGCGCGACTTGGAAACGATCGAGACGGCCATCACGGCGGCCGAAACCGGCCACGTGGTGTTCGGCACCCTGCACACCACCGGCGCAAGGCTCGATCAACCGCATCATCGACGTTTTTCCCGTCTCCCAGCAGGAGCAAATCCGCACGCAGTTGTCCGTGGCCGTCATCGGCATTCTTTCGCAGACCCTGTTGCCGAAGATCGGCGGCGGCCGGGTGGCGGCTTATGAAATGCTCGTGGTTACGCCCGCCATCGCCAACCTGATCCGCGAAAACAAGACTTTCCGCATCACTTCCGCGATCCAGACCGGGCAGAAGTTGGGCATGCAACTGCTCGACGACCACATGTTCAAGCTGTGGAAGCAGGGGCTGGTGGAGAAGAGGGACATCCTCCTGAAGGCGCATTCGATCGACGAGTTGCAACTCAAGATTGCCCGCGCCGAGCGGGGCATGTTCGAGGACGAAGGCGAGGCCCGCGAACGGGGCGAACAAAACGATAAGGACAAGGAGTAAGCGATGGCAATCCGTCGCATCGGCCAAATCCTGGTTGATCTCGGTTTCCTCAGCGAGGAGCAGTTGGAGGTTCTGCTCGAAGAGCAGCAGCAACGGCCCGGCGAGATGTTCGGGCAAATCGCCATCAGCCTGGGCATGATTACCGACGACCAGTTGGCCCAGGGCTTGGCCGAGCAGATGGGGATGCAGGTGGTCAGCCTCAGCGACGTGGTGATTCCCGCCGAGGTGCTCACCACGATCACCGAGCCGATGGCCCAGCTTTACCGGATTATTCCCCTGAAGTTCGAGCACGACACGCTCACGATCGCCATGTGCGATCCGCAAAAGCTGTCGATCATCGACGAATTGCGGAGTTTTCTCGGTTACGACATCAAGCCCATGGTCTGCACCGAGAGCGAGATGCTGAAGGCCTTGGACCGCTACTATTCCGCCAGCGGCGAGAGCGTCGAGACCTTGATCGCCGACATGGAGCAGGACGCCGAGTTGGCCGCCGCCGTGGAGAAGATGGAGAAGAGTTCGGCCATCGACTTGACCAGCGTCGAGGCCCTGGCCGACAGCGCCCCGGTGCGGAAACTGTTGAACATGGTCCTGCTGTTGGCCATTCGGGAACACGCCAGCGACTTGCACTTCGAGCCCTTCGAGAACGAGTTCAAAATCCGCATCCGTTCCGACGGGGTGTTGTACGAGATGGTGCCGCCGCCGCGGCACCTGGCCTTCGCCATCACCACGCGGGTGAAGGTCATGGCCGACCTGAACATCGCCGAGCGCCGCTTGCCGCAGGACGGGCGCATCCGGCTGACGGTGGGCGGGCACCCGGTCGACTTGCGGGTGAGCGTGCTGCCCACCATGTTCGGCGAAAGCGTCGTGATGCGGATTCTCGACCGTTCGGTGGTGATGCTCGACCTGGACGCGATCGGCCTGCCCGACGGCATTTTGGCCTCTTTCCGCGAGATCATCCGCCGCCCCAACGGCATTGTGCTGGTCACCGGGCCGACCGGCTGCGGCAAGACCACCACGCTCTATGGGGCGTTGAACGAGTTGAACGTGATCGCGGACAAGATCATCACCACCGAGGACCCCGTCGAGTACGACATCGACGGCATCGTGCAGATGCCGATCGACGCGGCCATCGGCAACACGTTCGCCCAGTGCTTGCGGTCGATTCTCCGCCAGGACCCGGACAAGATCCTGGTGGGCGAAATCCGCGACCTGGAGACGGCCGAGATCGCCGTCCAGGCCTCTTTGACCGGGCACATGGTCTTCAGCACGCTGCACACCAACGACGCCCCCAGCACGGTCACGCGGTTGCGCGACATGGGCGTGCCGCCGTTCCTGCTGACCGCCACGATGGAGGCCATCCTCGCCCAGCGGCTGGTGCGGAAGATTTGCAAGGAGTGCCGCGAGCAGACCACCCCCAGCGCGGAAACTCTGGCCCTGTTGGACCTCACGCCCGACGGCGTGCTCGACAAGAAGTTCTATCGCGGGCGGGGGTGCGCCGCCTGCAACAACACCGGCTTCCGCGGCCGGACCGGCTTATACGAGTTCATGCCCATCCACGACGAACTCCGCGACCTGATCAACCACGGGGCCTCCACCCAGCAGATTCGCGATCTGGCCTTGAAGACGGGCATGGTGCCGCTCCGCGAGTCCGGTCTGGAAAAGGTGTTTGGCGGCATCACCACCATTGAGGAGGTCGTGCGCGAAACGGTCTCGGAGACGTAAGAGCGGATATATTGGTCATTGATCAGCGGATAGTGGATAATAAGTATATGAAAGCCCGTTCCCAACCGCTTGCGGTTTCGCATTAGGAGCAGAGCCATGCCAACCTATCAATTCGAGGCGATGGACGCCGCCGGTCAAGAGATCAAGGACGTCATCGAGGCCACCAATCAGGACGAGGCGCAGGCGACGATCCGGCAGATGGGGTACTTCGTCACGAAGATCTCCGTCAAGAAGAGCCGCAAGACCGCCGCCGGGAAAAAAGGCGACCGCAAGGGCAAGTCCTTCGCGCTGGGCGGCGTCGGCTCGAAAAAGCTGACCACCTTCACCCGCCAGCTTTCGATCCTTCAGGACGCCGGCCTGCCCATCCTGCGGAGCCTGAAAATCCTGGAAACGCAGTCGCCGCCGGGCGCGCTGAAAAACGCCCTGATCGACGTCTGCGACGAGATCGAGGGCGGGGCCACGCTCTCCGAGGCCATGGCCAAGTCCCCCAAGGCCTTCAACCGGCTCTACGTCAACATGATCAAGGCCGGCGAGGCGGGCGGTGCCCTGGAGGTCATCCTCAAACGGCTCGCCGAGTTCCAGGAACGGTCCGAAAGCCTCAAGCGGAAGGTCAAAGGGGCCCTGGTCTATCCCATCTGCGTGGTCACCTTCGCCTCGGCGATTCTGGTCTTCATCATGATGTGGATCGTGCCCCGGTTCGCCAAAATCTTCCTCGACTTCAAATCCGATTTGCCGCCCGTCACCGAAGTCCTGATCTCGATGTCGAACTTTATCGTCAACTTCTGGTATCTGTTGCCCGGCATCCCGCTGTCGATCTGGCTGATCCTGAAGTTGATCCGCAAGTTTTCCGGCGGGCGGATGGGCTGGCACATCTTCATCCTCAAGATGCCCATCTTCGGACCCCTGATCGAGAAGAACATCGTCGCCCGGACCATGCGCACCCTGGGCACCCTGGTGGCTTCCGGCGTGCCGATCCTCGAGGCCCTGCACATCACCAAGGAGACCTCGAACAACGCCGTCTTCGAGCGCATGTTCCAGAAGGTCTACGAGTCGATCCGCGAGGGCGAGTCGATCGCCAAGCCGATGAAGGAGAACTCGAAAATCCCCTTCCATCCGATGGCCCTGTTTTTCTGGTTGTTCTGGCCGCCGCTGGTCGGCATCCTGTTGTACATGACCCGCATGAACAAACGCATCGTCGACGACATGGTCATCAACATGGTCGACGTCGGCGAGGAAACCGGCGAACTCGACACCATGCTCTACAAGGTCGCCGACACCTACGACGAAGAAGTCGCCGTCATCACCGAGAGCCTGATGAGCCTGATGGAGCCCTTGTTGATCATCATCCTGGGCACCATGATCGGCTTCATCTGCATCGCCTTGTTTATGCCTTTGATCAAGCTGATTACCGATCTGAGCAGTTAGTGGAGAATTGTGGCTAGTGAAATGTAGGACAGGTTGTCAACCTGTCCGGGACAGGATGCCATCCTGTCCTACATTGGAAAACGTGTGGCGGGCCGCTTGCGGCTTCGCAACTGAAAATACGACAAGTCGCTTTCGGCGCAAGCAACCGGGCCAATCGCAGGGCAAGGCTGGTTTCCTTTCCGATCGCGGCGGCCGCGGGCCAAACCGCGCCGGCCCCGCAATGGAGAAACAGCCATGAAAAGTGGTCAGTGGTCAGTGATCAGTGGTCAGTGTGAGTTTAGCCGCCGCGTCCACGCGGCGCAGAGGCGCTGAAACACCTCCGTCAATTTGCAATTTGCAATCTCCAATCTGCAATTTGCAATCTTCGGCGGCGCCGCATGCCCGTATCGCCCGGCCGCGCCGCGTGGACGCGGCGGCTAAACGTCTTGCCCGTCCCGCCTTCACGCTCGTCGAACTGTTGGTGGTGATCGCGATTATCTCGATCCTCGCGGCGATGTCGTTCGGGGCCTTGCAGTTGGCCCGCGAGTCCGCCCGCGAAAGGTCCACCCAGGCCACCATCGCCAAGCTGAACAACATCATCATGCGCCGCTACGAGTCCTACGTGACCCGCCGCGTGCCCGTCCGCATCCCGCCGCGAACTCTTCCTCGTCAGGCGGCAGAAATCCGTTTGGCCGGACTCCGCGATCTGATGCGGATGGAAATGCCGGATCGGTTAAATAACGTCTACGATCCCGCCGGCATATTGCCCAATGGAGGAGGGCAAATGTATTCCCCGGCTCTACACATACTCTACCGGAACATCCTCGACGCGGCCGGCTATGACGATCGTAACAAGCCGATGAATTATAGCCATGCAAAATTTCTGTTCTTAAACGTCAGCGTCGGAAGCCCTGAGTCGATGGAGCAATTTAATCAAAGCGAGATTGCCGTTGATCCAACGGATGGCCTGCAATACTTCGTTGACGGTTGGGGAAGAGCAATATATTTTCTTCGCTGGGCCCCGGGCTATTCCGCATATTCTCAAATTCAAGTGGATAACCACAATACGCATCACGATCCTTTCGACACCAGAAAAGTCGATCAAAATGGATATGCGCTCTTCCCTCTCATAGTTTCATTCGGAAGGGACACAAATCGAGCCGCGTTTGCTAGTGGAACGGTTTTCGGAAACTTGAACACGGGCAATGATGTTCATTTCCTCGAAGCTGGCGGCGTAATACCGTTAACCATTTGCGGCGGCGGACCATACGTAACCATTGGCGGGCCGGACACGAATTTCGGGGCCGGAGCAGCAGGCGACATCACCAACCATCACATCGAGCAGCGGTAACATGGGATACACGACGGCGAACAAACCGAACGGGCGGAGAATGCAAATTGCAAAATGCAAATTGCAAATTGCAAATTGTCGTCCCGCGTCCCGCGCCCCGCAGCGCCCGAGGACGCGGCGGCTAAACGGACCGCACCCTTGTTCCCATGCTCCGCATGGGAACACACTGCCCGGACGCTCCGCGTCCGTTCGACGGCCGATGGTTCCGGGGACCTTGCCCCCGTCGTCCCGCACCCGCGGCAGGGTGGAGACGTCGAGGGTCGTTTACGACCCTTCCCCCGCGAGCGCAGTCGCGGGGCGTTTCCGACCCCTGATCCCCGAACCCCGCCGCGTGGACGCGGCGGCTAAACGTAACGCGCCCGCGGCTTCACCCTGGTCGAAATGTTGATCGTGATCTCGATCATGGCGATCCTGTTGGGGCTGGCGGCGGTGATGCTCCGGCCGGACCGCCGCGAGGAGATGCGGATTCGCGAGGCGGCGCCGGGCCGTGAACGGCTATCTCGCCTCGGCCCGCAACCGGGCCATGGAGACCGGCCGACCCTGCGGCGTCATCTTCCGCCCCTACGGCACAACCGCCGCCGTGATGGACGCCGAACAGTGCGAAGTCCCGCCCCCGTTCTGCGGCGAAACCGAGCAGTCGTATGCCAGAGTGCAGGTTGGCGGCGGTGGGGCTTACATCGCAGCTCAGTTCTACGACGGCGCTAATCCAACTGATTTGATGACCGGCATGGTTCGCCCCGGCGATCTAATCCAGTTCAACTGCCAGGGACCAACCTATACGATACGTGACGACAGCATATTGACTCCACCGACTGTCCCGGCAAATGTCGTCGATGGCAACGGGTTCGTCGTTACCAATGCTTCCAACGTATATGTTTATGCGGTCAATGCGCAATTGGGACAAAACACATTAGTGCCGTGGAGCACAAATCCATCGCTCGTCGGTTCCCTATCGCATCATCCGCGCCCGATCAAGGGTTTTGCCCAACCGCTGCAACTGCCCGTCCCGTCGGTGGTCGATCTGAACGCCTCGGGCGTGGGCGCAAACCCGACGACGGATTTTGTCGCGCGCGGGACTTCACCGTTATGTTCTCGCCCACCGGCGCGGTCGATGGCATCTATATCGACGCTATCCGCTACAACGTCACCGACACCATCTACCTGCTGGTCGGCAAAAACGGATTGGTGGCGAATGACGGCAATTATATCGCCGACAACCGCAACGTGGACACGCAAACCAACTATCAAGACCTGGGCAACCGCTGGGTGACGATCAACCCGCAAACCGGCGCAGTGCAGACCGAGCCGCTGGCGGCGATACCCACGGGCTTGACCGACACCACAGGCCATTATTGCCGCCCGCACATTGGCCGCCGAGGGCAAAGGGATGGGAGGAAGATAACATGAGAGGGATTTGGAGATTTGGAGATTTGGAGATTTGGAGATTTTTTCAACCCTTGTTCCCATGCTCCGCATGGGAACACACCGCCCGGACGCTCCGCGTCCGTTCGGCGACGAAGTACCAAGTACGCAGTACGGAGTACGGAGCCCCGAGTACGGAGCCCCGAGTCCCGGACCCCGTTTCCCAGCGCCGCGTGGACGCGGCGGCTAAACGTCGATTTTCCCAGCGCCGCGTGGACGCGGCGGCTAAACGTCGATTTTCCCAGCGCCGCGTGGACGCGGCGGCTAAACGTCGATTTTCCCCCGCTCCGGCCTGTCGCTGTTGGAGGTGCTGGTGTCGATTTTCATCCTGGCCTTCGGCCTGCTGGGGGTGGCGTCGTTGATCCCGCTGGGCAAGCTCTCGCTGGCCCAGGTCAACATTGCCGACCGCACCGGGGCCTGCGGCCGCGCCGCCATGCGCGACGTCCAGGTCCGGCGGATGCTCAATTACGGCAACTGGTATGACAGCAGCGGCGTCGCGGTCCCCTTCAATGCCGCGCCCGGCGCGATCGTGCTTGATCCGATGTATTTTTCCGTCAATCACGATTTGCCGAACCTGGGCGGGATCGTGCCCCGTTGCACTTTCACCGGCCTGGTGCAGTCGTCTCCCTCGCCGACGCAGGCCCAACTCGACGTGGCGGCCGACGCCATTTTCCGCCTCGGCGACGAGTTGGTCTTCGTCATGCCGAAGGACATGAACCCGCCGCAGCAGGGCGACCGGCCCGTGCCGGCCGTCGTCGGCGGACAGAGCGCAGGCAACTTCTCCTGGTTCTTGACGGTCTGCCCCTCGCCGAGCGACATCGACATGGGCATAATGGTCGGTCTGCGGCGGGACTACACCGTCTCGGTCGTCGTCTGCCATCGCCGCAACTTCGCGCCTCGATTCCAATGGGAATCCCGCGGGCGAGTTCGCCACCACCACTCCGGTCCAATTTCTCGGCGGCGGATACGGCGGCGGGACCATCCAGACTCGATCCGGCCGACGCGGGCCTGCTGACGCACGTCAAAAACGATCAATGGATAATGATCGCCGGCAGCAACGCCGGCGGCACGCCGGTCACGGCCAAGTGGTATCGCGTGGTCAGCGTGGGCAACGCGGCCACGCCCTACCTGAGCGTGGTCGGCCCGGATTGGGACACCGCGACGTTTCCTTCCAACCAAACCGCGATGGTCGTGGTCGAGGGCGTGACCGGCGTATACACCACGCCGGTCCATTTGGACAACGATTGCACGTGGACGAGATAGGGGGCGGGGATACGGGAAAACGCCCCGCGACCGCGGTCGCGGGGGGGCGTTTAGCCGCCGCGTCCACGCGGCGTGCGGAATACGGAAAAACGTTTAGCCGCCGCGTCCACGCGGCGCGGGAGTGTTTGAGAATTACGAGTGCAGAAGGCGGCCAGGGCAAACGGACGCTTCATGAAGGAACCGAGACGATGAAGACGATACACAACGGCGGAATGCGGAGAATGCAAACTGCAAAATGCAAATTGAAAATTGCAAATTGCCGGCCCTCGCCCTGCGTCCCACGCCGCGTGGACGCGGCGGCTAAACGTTCGTTCCCGAACCCCCAGCCCCGGACCCCGAGCCCCGCGTCTCGTTCCGGCGTGCTGCTGCTGATCGTGCTGGCGGTGCTGGCGCTGTTCGCCCTGATCGCCGTGGCCTTCGTGTTTATCACCAGCCAGTCGCGGCGCAGCGCCGAGAGCATCATGCATATCGGGCAGGTCTCCCATTCGCCCAAAAATTTGCTCGACCAGGCCGCCATGCAGGTCTTCCGCGGACCCACGACCAGCACGGCCGGCATCCCCGACCCGGCCTCGGTCATCGGCGGGCATGACCTGCTGGACGACATCTACGGCAACGAGTACCTCTTCGGCACATTCAACGGGTCGGCCGCTGTCGCGGGCTTTCCCCAGTTGGTCAATTTCCCGATGGCTACGCTTTCGTATTACAACGCCGCCGGAAACCCGCAAAATATCTCGGGCGCGACGGCTCTGCTGGCCGCCTGGAGCCGCCGTCTGGGCTGCGTGCTGACGATTACCGGCGTTCCGGCGGGAAGCAGCGTTACGCAACTGGCCCTGGTCGGCCAGAGCACCCGCATCCTCGCGGTCAACGTGAACACCGGCATGGTGCAGGTCGAGGCCTTCTCCAACGGCGCAGTTGCCCCCGGCCGGCGCGGCCTTCACCATCAACGGCGTCCCCTTCAGCGGCACGGGATTCGGGTACAACTCGAACTCCCACAACTTGGACTTGAGATATGATTCCGCCAATCCTCAACTGACGGCTGCACCGGCATCCGCGACGGTCTGGCCGGTGGCCCTGCTGCCGAATCTGCCGCTGTCGATCTATTCAACAGGCAACCCATCGGGCTTCGCTTTTGGCGGGGCCAACGAGGACTACGACGCGGCCGATTTCCAGAACATGATCCTGGCCGCGCAGGTGCCGGTCTATGACGTGGCGCCCTACGACCATCGTGTACTCCGGGTAGATACGCTCCCGTCGTTCCATCGTCCCGCGCTGGTGCGATATTGGTTCAACAAACTGGCCAACGACGCCAGCTTCGCCTGGCCGGGGGCCATGACCGACACGCAGAAAATGCAGGCGCTGTTAAACCCAGCCGGGCCCGAAGGCCAGCTTCTTAACGCGAGCCAGAGAAATACGATATTGTCGCTCGAGCGCAAAATAATGTTCCGACCGCTCCAGTACGACAATCCCGACTTCACCGGCAGCAATCCGAACTTCAATCCGGCGTGGACCATGCTGGACACCACGGCGCAGTGGGACGTGGACAACGACGGCGACGGCCGGCCGGACAGTATCTGGGTCGATCTGGGCTATCCCGCCCAGCAGACGGCGGACGGCCGCTGGTATCGCCCGCTGTTCGCCATCCTCTGCGTCGATCTCGACGGCCGGCTGAACCTGAACGCCCACGGCTCGCTGCCGCAGGCCGACGCGGCAAATCACTACAACATGAGTTACTTTGACGCCACGACCGGGCAGAGCGATCAATTCCCCTCCTCTCCGTTTGCCGGCACCGGCGTGCCCATCGCCCGCGGCCAGGGGATCGGACCGGCGGACATAAATCTCCGCTATGCTTGATTCGGCGATCCGAGCGATGCCACTCGTCCAACGTATAATGACGGGCTACAACGGCTACCAGGGCCGCTACGGCACCGACCGGCATCGCCGGCTCGCATCTGCCCGGCACGGCGAATCAGCTCAGATCGCACTGAACGCCAACAAATGGTTCGAGTACGGCGAGAACAACGGTTATGGCTTGAATTATTGGAACTTCACGGACGTCGAACAACGCCGGCTCTTACGGCTCGCCGCCCGATCCTTACGGCGTCGGGGCGGTGGGACTCGATACGGCCGGTCGGCCCGTTATATGTCGGCATGAACTATCCTGGGCAATTCGTCTCTGTACGTCGGCTACGGCAGCGGCGATTGGCCAATAGCCCCTACGAGTTGAACCTCGACCGGAACCAGACCTGCGGCGTGCCGAGCAGCATCCCCACGGTTGACAATCCGTTCAGTCCGTCGGAGTTGGAGCGGGTATTGCGGCCGTTCGACGTCGACGCGCCGGAGTTGCCCGACCGGCTGGCGCAGCTCACCACGACGGACGGCGGGCAATCCGACCAATTTCCGTGTTGTACAACGCCCGACATTCCGTAACCACCGAGAGTTGGGACTTGCCGTGTCCGAACGTGGTCACGCCGAAGAGCATGACAGCGACCGAGCGGGCGATTGTTGGACCACGCGGCAACAGACTCGGGTGAAGCACATAACCGACTTGCTTCGCGCCCGCGGCAGTGCCCGAGATCGGCTTGGGGGCAGCTCTTGCCGCCGGACCTGCTGGCGGGCCTACGGATGAACATCAATCGCCCATTCGGAAAC
Source organism: uncultured Planctomycetota bacterium (assembly GCA_963733145.1). Classification (GTDB taxonomy): domain Bacteria; phylum Planctomycetota; class Planctomycetia; order Pirellulales; family Thermoguttaceae; genus JAHIKV01. The sequence goes on from CAVTCJ010000006.1 coordinate 86,213, forward strand.
GGTCGGGACGACAACACGAACAACGTGATCGACGATCCATCGGAGCCGGCGGCGAGCGAACAAGTTTCGCTTTTCGGCACGGCTTATCCGTTCAGCTACGACGGCATGGGCGGCACGCTGGCCGCCAACTCGCTGCAAGCCCGGCAACTGGAAGCCCGCTACCTGTACGTGCTGGCCTGTCTGACGGTCGATTTGCAATCACTTAACGGGGCGACGCAGGTTTGGACGCTATCAGGAAACGGCGAAGTTCCTGGCCCAATGGGCGGTCAACGCGGTCGATTTCAAGGACCGCGACTCGATTATGACCCCCTTCGATTACGACCCGGCGTTCGCCGATCCGGCCGCAACGCCGTCGGGCTGGAACGTGACGCCCGGCACGTCGCCGCGCGTCTGGGGGTGCGAGCGGCCGGAATTGCTGATTAGCGAAACGCTCGCCTTCCACGATCGAAGGACCGAGGACACTCCTTCGGAACAAGTCGATCCGGCCGAGGGAGACGGCCAGACGGATCCGGAAACCGTTAAGCCGGCTGTCAACCCGGACCCCAACAAGAAATACGACGCCAGTTTCGACCAGCGGTACAAGCCCGAGGGTTCGTTGTTCGTCGAGTTGTACAACCCCTGGTCGGCGATGGAGCCGCGGTCGGGCGATCTCTATACCGCGCCCAACGGCGGCGTGGAGTTGACGAAGGTAAGCGGCGGTTCGCCCGTCTGGCGGATGATTATCGTCGATCGGGCCGACGCCGCCAAAGACCCGGACGATCCCGACCCGACCAAACTGCCGACGATCGAACGGGCGATCTATTTCGCCGGGCCGACCGCCGCGCCGACGCTGCCGCCGGGCGGAACCGTCAAGTTACAGCCGGACGACACACATGCCGGGCGGATCGCGCCCGTCTTGCCCGGCCGTTATGCCTTGATTGGTCCGGGCAAAGCCGGCGACAGCGGAAAGAGCGTGACCTACCTCGGATTCAGAACCGGTGAGAATCCGGGCAACGTCGCCGCCAACGCCAACCAAACGCGGCGCATCGAATTGAACCCCGACAAGGTTCCGGATCAGGCCGGGCAAGTGAAGGTTTTCAACGACGGCACGACCGACGATTTAGACCGGGTGACGCCAATCAAGAACCCGACGGCCGTGGTTATTACCCTGCCGGCAACCGATCGGCTGAGCATCTCCGAACCGGACGGCGGCTATAAAGACGTTGGTCCAAGCGGCGCAAACTATGATGAACTTACTGTAGGCTATAATCCCGCCTGGGATATTCCGCTGGACAAAAAATCGACGCAGTTGGCCGACGTGAAAGCGGCAATCCAGAACAACGGCCGCACCGACAACCTGAAGGTCATCCACCTGCAACGCTTGGCCAATCCGCTGCTGCCGTACAACAACACGCCGAGCAGTCCCAACTACAATCCCTATCGCACGGTTGATTCGATGCCCGTCGACCTGACGGCCTTCAACGGCATCGACCCGGGCAACGATCCCGACGTGACAAACCACACCAACGAACATCAGTTCTACGCCCGTCAGCGAGGACAAAACAACAGCCCCGCGGGCACAAATAATTTGTGGACTCAGGAGCCGTTCAATAAGACTCCGGCGGCGAATACGAATCTGACGGCGAAGGGGATTCCAACGGACATTTCCGGCGAGCCGTTCAATCTGAAGCTCTGGCCGCTAAGTCACAGCCTGGGCTTCTTGAACGATCCTTACGGAGTCCCCAACGCGACGGCCGGCTACGAGGGCGATCCGCAACAGCCGTTCCCGTGGCTCACCTGGGACAATCGCCCCTACGTGAACCCGTTGGAAATGATGCAGGTGCCGTGGCATGCGGTCGTCGCAATTGCTGCATTGGTACAACATGAACCAAGGGAGCGATCCGTACACCGTGGTCGGCAACACGGCCTCGTTCCCGCACCTGACCAACTTCTTCCTCTCCGGCACGACCACCGCCGACGAGGAATTGCACCGCGTGTTCGAGTTTCTGGAAGTGCCGTCGCCGTTCGTGGGGACGGAGACGCAGGCCAATCCTGAGCTCGCCGCCGACCCTAACCCGGGCCATACCTTCCAGCCGCCGTTCAACGGCATCTCGACCTACCGCGAGCCGGGCAAGATCAACTTGAACACGATCTACAGCAAGTGGGTCTTCGAGGGATTGATGAACGGCTCGTTGCCCAATGTCGGCACCGCGGTTTGGCGGAACTTCGTGCAGAGCCGACGCGGTTATTCCGCCGCCGACCCCTCGAATGTCCTGGGAGTGGATACGAATTTCTATTTCCCGACCGAGTTTGGCAAGCCCTTCCGCTCGTTCGGCGGGGCGGCGATGGTCCCAACCCTCGATCCCGCCCACGACGTGCTGAAATACGACCGTGAGGTCAACGCCACGCTGTTGCGGGCCAATCCCACCGCTGCAACGCAACCGCTGTTCCAGTACAACCAGACCGCCGCCGCGGTGGACAACACCGACCGCAACCCGTACTTCCGCTATCAAGCCCTTCAGCGGCTGGGCAACCTGACCACAACCCGCTCGAACGTCTACGCCGTCTGGATCACCGTCGGGTATTTCGAGGTCGAGGCGCCGGTTCCAGCGCATCTTGCGACGATCCCGGCGGCAGAGAGGCCATACGTTTACCCCGGCGGCTATGCCCTCGGCCAGGAGTTGGGCATGGACACCGGCGAGATCGTGCGGCATCGGGCGTTCTACATCTTCGACCGCTCGATCCCCGTCGGCTTCCAGCGCGGCCAGGACCTGAACGTCGACAAGGCGATCCTGGTCGATCGGTTTATCGAATAGGACTTGGGTCTTAGGTCTTAGGTCTTAGGTCTTGGGTCTTGGGTTTGCGTGCCAAGACCCAAGGCCCAAGACCCAAGACCCGTCCCAAACGCGGCTCTCTACGCCGTGGCGGCGGGGATGCCGGCCTCGACCGCCGCCATGATGCGGTCCAACTGATCGAGCGAGATCGCCAGCGGGGGCATGACCACGATCACGTTGCCCAGCGGGCGGAGCCAGACGCCCAGTGCGCGGGCGAAATCGCAGACCCGCATCCCGCGTTTCTCCGTCCAGGGATACGGCTCCTTCGCGGCCGCGTCGCGGACCAGTTCGACGGCGGCGATCAGCCCGCGCTGGCGGACGTCGCCCACGTGCGGCAGCCGGGCGATGCGGGCCAGATGCGCGCCGAGCCGGGCAATCTTCTCCGGCAGGCGGTCCAGCGTCCGCTCGGTCTCGAAGACGTCGAGCGAGGCCAGCGCCGCGGCCGAGCCCAGCGGATTGCCGCCGTAGGTGTGCCCGTGGTAGAAGGTCTTGCTCTCGGCGTAATCGCCCAGAAAGGCGTTCCAGATCTCGTCGGTGGCCAGCGTGGCGGCCAGGGGCAGATAGCCGCCGGTCAAGCCTTTTGCCAGACAGAGCAGGTCGGGCGCGACCCCCTCGTGCTCGCAGGCGAACATCCGGCCGGTCCGCCCGAAGCCGACGGCCACCTCGTCGGCGATAAGCAGCACGTCGTAGCGGCGGGTCAGCTCGCGGGCGCCGCGGAGATAGCCCGCCGGGTGCATAATCATGCCCGCCGCCCCCTGCACCAGCGGCTCGATCACCAGCGCGGCGATCCGCCGATGATGCTCGGCCAGGACGCGCTCCAGTTCGGCCAGGTAATGGCGGCAGAGGTCCTCCGGGGCGACGTGCGGCGGCGTGCGGTAGCTGTCCGGGGCGGGCACCCGCAGCGTCTCGAACAGCAGCGGCCGGAACATGGCGTGGAACCGCTCGACTCCGCCGACGCTGACGCTGCCGAGCGTATCGCCGTGATAGGCCTCGCCGAGGGCGAGGTAGCAGGTCTTGTCTCTCCCCTCTCCCTCTGGGAGAGGGGCCGGGGGTGAGGGCGGTTTTTCGCGGGGTGAAGTAAACCGTTCGCCGGCGCGATCGGCGCGTTCAGCGCTCCTACCATGCCATTCCGGCAACTGAGGATCGTCCCCGCCCTCACCCCCGGCCCCTCTCCCGGGAGGAGAGGGGAGTGAAGCAGCGATCCCCTCGCCCTTTGGGAGAGGGTTAGGGTGAGGGCCGTCGGTCGATCCCGCCCTCACCCCCGGCCCCTCTCCCGGGAGGAGAGGGGAGTGAAGCAGCGGTCCCCTCGCCCTTTGGGAGAGGGTTAGGGTGAGGGCCGTCGGTCGATCCGCCCTCACCCCCGGCCCCTCTCCCGGGAGGAGAGGGGAGTTGTGACACCCCCTTTCCGTCCCGCTGGCGCCAATACTGGAAGGCCATTTTCACGGCCACCTCGACGGCCGTGGCCCCGTCGTCGGAGAAGAAGACATGGTTCAACCCGGGTGGCGTAATATCGACCAAGCGCTTGGCGAGCCGGATGGTGGTGGGATTCGACGCGCCGAGGTTCGTCACGTGCGCCACCCGATCGAGCTGCGCGCGGACGGCGGCGTCGATCGTCGGGTGGCGGTGGCCGTGGATGTTGCACCACAGGCTGCTCACGCCATCGATGTACTCGCGGCCGTCGATGTCGACCAACACGCAGCCCTCGGCGCTTTCGATCACCAGCGGCTCGTACTCGGCCATTTGGGTGAAGGCGTGCCAGACCAGCGTGCGGTCCCAATCGAGCAGGTCATGTTTCGACATAATGCGTTTTTCTTTAATGCCACAAATAGCGGAGCCCGCATCCAGTCGCGGACAGTACGAGGCAGGTCCCATAGCCTGTTGGGGTATCGTCCGCCGCGCGTATTTCAAACGAATTTCACACACCACGGCATGGCGACACAAGACCTCAAGGAAGGGGCGGATAAAATATTCGCCTTTCCCCAGGCAGAATTTGTATTGTGACCACGACTACGGATAGGGTGGAGTATAGGGGACAATTTCTCGGGAGACAACATCCGCCAGCTCCGGCCTGCTCGCCCACTATGATTTTGCCTCGCAAAACAACCGTTGCCATGTCGCTGCCGCAGCCTGACGAGTTCGTCGCCCTTTACACCCGCCACGAGCAGAAGCTGTACCGCTACGTGGCGTCGTTGCTGACGCGTCCGGGCGACGCGGAAGACGTGCTGCAAGAGACCGCCCGGGTGTTGTGGCAGAAGTTCGATCAGTATCGGCGGGAAGAGCCGTTCCTGCCCTGGGCGTGCAGCGTGGCGCGGTACGAGGTGTTCAACTACTGCCAGCGGGAACGGACCCGGCACAAGCATTTTCGCCCGGCCGTCATCGAACTGCTGGCCGAGGCCCGGCTCAACAACGACGGCTTGCTGGACGCCCAATCCCGCTGGTTGAAGGAGTGTTTGGACAAGCTGGCGGAGATCGACCGCGGGCTGATCGAGCGGCGCTACGCCAGCGAGCGTTCGTTGACCGAGTTGGCGGCGGAGACCGGGCGCACATCGAACGCAGTGTACAAGTCGATGCAACGCATCCGGCGAACGCTGCTGGAGTGCATCAACAACGGTTTGCGGTCCGAAGGTTGGAAATAACCGCCATGACAGCCGATCCGCAAAAAAATGATCTGATCGACCTGGCGTTCGCCGTCTGCGACGGCGCGGCCACGGACGAGCAGATTCGCCAGATCGAATTGATCGTCTCCCGCGATCCGGCGGCCCGGCTGCTCTACTTGCAATGCCTCGAGTTGCACTTTGAGATGGACCGCAAGCCGGCGGAAGGCGAGTCGGATGGAAACGAGGGGCGAGTCGGGGCTCGGTTTGGAGGTTCGGGATTCGGCCGCTTGCGGGATTCGACTGCCGGCCGCTGAAGCGGTCCAACGCCGCTCCCCGCTGTTCTCCACTAACCACTAGTCCCACTATCCTGCTATCGCTATCCACCAACATTCGTCGGCGGGCCGTTGTTCTCGTACATTGCCGCCACGCTGATTATGGGCGTGATGCTGCTGGGGGCCTGGGCCTACAAAATCAGCAGTTACCAGCAAGAATTATGCCGAAAAGCCATCGCCTACGGTCCCCCGACGCGGGTCGGCCGGAGTTGGTGTTCGTCGGCCAAATCACCGGCATGAGGGATTGCCGTTGGGCCGATCCCGACACCAGGCTTACGTCGGGTCGGCGGTTCCCTTGGGCCGCAAGTACGCTTTGTCCTCCGGCCTGATGGAAATCTCGTATCAGAGCGGCGCCAAGGTGATTCTCGAAGGCCCCTGCACCTACGAGGTCGAATCCGAGGTCGGCGGCTATCTCGCGCTGGGAAAACTGACGGCGACTGGTGGAGAAGAGAGATAGAGGTCAGAGAGATCAGAACCCAAGACCTAAGACCCAGCGCCGTAAGTCCCAAGACCCCAAATCTGAAATCTCCAAATTCTCATTCATGTCCGCACTCCCACGGCCATCGTCACCGACCTGGGCACCGAGTTCGGCGTCAAAGTGGATGCAGGACGGCAGCACCATGTCGCACGTCTTCCGCGGCTCGGTGCGGATGCAATTGGTCGGCGAGGGTCCCGAAGGAAGACGTGGTCTTGCACCGGGACGAATCGGCGAACGTCGAGCGGGGCAAAGACGGCGGCGAGTGGCGTTTGGCGATGGTGAAGAAGGCCGGCGAGCGTGCCGGAGTTCGCCCGCCGCGTGTACCAGGCAGCCCAAGCAGCTCGATCTGCTGGACATCGTGGCCGGCGGCAACGGCACGGGCCACCTCCGCGACCACGGCATAAACCCGATAAACGGCGTGCGGCAGGTCATCTGGAACAACGACTATCAGCAGAGCGATTGCCGCTACTGGTCGGTCGACTGGCACCCGCTGGTCGACGGCGTATTCGTTCCCGACGGACGGATCGGCGCGGTGCGGCTCGATTCGGCCGGCCACTTCTACGATGGTTTCCCGGAAACAACGGGGGCGTCTTTCGGCACGATCTGGGCCCGCTCGGCCGTCTACAACCCAGACCGAGTACGACAAGAGCAACGGGATATTGGATCAAAGCCATCGGCACGCCCCGGCAGTTCATGCCCGAGGGAAAAGGGCTGTTGGCCCTGCACGCCAACGCGGGCATAACGTTCGACCTGGCCGCCATGCGGCGGAGATATTCCGGCTCATGGCCGGTTCGGTTCCGGACGCTGGCCGGACTGGCCGACGCCCGGTTCCGCCGGCCGAACTCGATCGGGTTGGTATCCCTTTGGGTCTTCGTCGACGGCCGTTTGAAGGAGAAGCGGGAAAACGTCCGCGCCGCGGACGGCCCGCAGAAGATGGACGTGGAGATTCGCCCGGAGGACAAGTTCCTCACGCTCGTATCCACCGATGGCGGGAACGGAATGATAGACGACTGGGTGATTTTCGGCGATCCCGTGCTGGACATGGCTTCCAGCGGAAACCGCCGATACAGCCGCGAAATCCGCCGCGGGCGATGAACAAGAAATCAAGCAGGAACCTGCCAACCACAACCCCCAGAAATGAAAGGAGAGAGGAGACAGTTACCACCAATAAGTTCGACGGCACCCGTCGAACAAACCCGATTTTGGCTCGGCTTCCAAGCCGGGCGTCAATTTTTTTCTCCGGTCTCCGTACCGGAAAATTTGACTTCGTTTGAAAGTCGCGTTAATTGACAATGGGCGAATTGTTCGCCCGAAAAAGAGAGTGCAGTGTGTTTTTTGTTTCAGTTCTATTCACAAGGAGAGATGAGATGAAGTCTCGAAAGTACATGATCGCGATGGTGGTCGTCGCGTCCCTGGTCGCGTTTGTCGCGGTTCAGGCCCGGGCCGACTACGTCTTCGACGCGGATTTCAGCGGCAACAATCCCGTTTACTCCGCCGCCCCCGTTGGAGCGGGTGGGTATGGGAGTACAACGGATAATGGAGGAGTATACCTGACAACAAGCAGCGGGGGACAAAATGGTTGGCAACGCCCGCGTGCGCCTTCGACAGTTGTCTATCCGCCTTTTGCCGATATTAAGCTGTATACCGGCGTCCCCGGCAATACCGGCGCCGCAATCCATGAGCATGCCGAGACCGGCAACACAAACGGCACCAAGATTGCCGAACATTACCTGTTTGACGATCACAGTTACCGCACTTTTACAGCAGCGGACACGGCAATTGAATATCACATGTGGGTTTACACTGCCGCTGCCAATCGAGCAGATTCCGTGGTGATGGGCCTGTCCTTTAACGACCCAACTCAACCGAGCGGCGTCGCCGGCGGATACGTCGGAGGCCGTGGGCGGCTCAATGTCGGCGGCAACGCATCAGTTGGCACACCGTGGCGGCGGTCCCGGATGGAACCAATTGGGATTCATCGGCTACAACGGTGCATGGTATCGCGGAGCCGCACTCACACCGCGGAATTGGTATGAGTTAGTGATGACGGTCGATTTTTCTCCGTTCTTTGATGCCACGCCAACCAGCCCTACGATCTCCATCAAGTCTCGTAACCTTGGCGACACGCTTCCCGGCGTGCTGCCCGGTCCCACAGATGAATCCACTTATGGCTTGGTCAATGGTCCGACTCTCCAAGGCTTGGACCTGTGGACCGGGACGTTGCCCACCGAATTTAAGGCCGACGCCGCCGGCATTTTGATGGGACGCGATGGGGGCGGTTACACCACCGCCGTCCGCAGGATCGCGTTGTACGATCCCAACTTCGTGGTTCCCGAGCCGTCCTCCTTGGCCCTCTGGCTGCCGGCCTGTTCGGCTTGCTGGCCTACGCCTGGAAGAAGCGCAAGTAATTTCGATTAGCGGAATCGGAGCGCCGGCGCCGCCGTGGGATAAACCCGCGGCGGCGCTGCCAGCGCCCTCCGTTCCCGAATAGCTCCGCGCAGAGGCGCAAGGGCCCCGGAGAAGGGAATCCCGGAATCCTTTGCGCCTTCGCGTGGTTTTTTTGCTGCGGTCGGACAAGGACACCAGATACGGAACAGGATTCATTCAGATGAGCGTTCGAGATGGCAGGAATGCCTTTCATTTTCGGTGGTCAGCGTTCCTTTCGGCCGTACTATTTTTGTTCCTGGCGGGCAATGCCCTGGCCACAGACTATTACGTCTCGCCCACCGGCTCGAACGGCAACGCGGGCACGCTGGCCCAGCCCTTCCAGAGCATTCAACAGGCGGCCAACGTGGCCCAGGCCGGCGACAACGTCTACATCCGCGGCGGTACATACCGCGAGACGGTCGCGGTGAAAAGCTCGGGCACGGCCGCCGCCCCCATCAATTTCCTCCCCTACGCCGGCGAGCAGGTGACGGTCACCGGCCTGGATGCGTTGGGTAGTTCCTGGTCGCAGTATAGCGGCCCGATCTACAATACACAGTCGGCGGCGTCGATCAGCCAGGTCTTCTACGGCGGCAAGCCGCTGACAGAGGCCCGCTGGCCGAACCCGGTCTACAACAATCCGCTCCGCGCGGTGGCGGCCACGGTCGACGCGGGCTCGATCAACACGACGGCCCAGACGGCGACGATTGGCGACTCCGCGCTCGGCGCCGTGAACAGCGGGGCGTTCAACGGCGCCAAGGTTTCGATCGTTTCCGGCAACACCTCCGGCGGCAATTCCGAGTACGTGGCCTGGCTCGGCGCGAACGTCGCCCACAGCGGAAACTCGCTCACCTATTCCTGGTCGAACACGATCGGCAGCTACTACGCCCCCTCGGCTCCGAACCATTATTACGTTTACGGCAGCGTGAACGCCCTGAGCGGCGGCAACCAGTGGTATCAGGACTCCTCAACGGGCAAGCTGTACATTCAGACGGCCAACGGCGCGGCCCCCGCCTCGCAGCAGGTCGAAGTCCGCACCCGTGCCGACGGCTTCGACTTCGGCAACCAGTCCAACGTCAACGTGAGCGGCATCCGCTTCCTCGCCGCCAACGTGCAGGTGTCGGGCACGAACAACGTGGTGAACAACTGCCAAGTCCTCTACTCCACGCCTTTCACCGATCCGACCAACTGGAAGGCCATCCCCGGCGTGACCATCAGCGGGCAGAACAACACGCTGAAAAACTCCGAAATCGGCTATTCCTGGGGAGACGGCGTGACCCTGACCAACTCCCACAACACGGTCAACAACAACGTAATCCACGACGTGGACTGGTCGGGCACGGATTCCTCGTTCGTCACCAGCTCGAACGTGGGCAACAACACGATCACCAACAACACGATGTACAACTCGGGCCGCTCGGGAGTCGAGTTCGCCGCCAACCTGGCGCCGACGCCGCAGATGAACGTCTCGCACAACGACATCGCACGGTTCGGCTACTTGACCAAGGATTTGGGCGGCATCCGCTTCTCGTACCAGGGCGCGGACAGCGACGGCAGCGTCGTCTCGCACAACATCATCCACGACGACACGACCAGCGGCATTAGCGCCGGCATCTATCCCGACGGCACGCCGACGGTCGGCAGTTACGGCTTCACCGTCGATCACAATCTGGTCTACAACGTCCAGCGGGGCGTGCAGGTCAACCGCACGGCGATCAACGACAGCTTCTACAACAACACCTTTTGGGGCGTCACCTACGCGATGGGCTCCGGCGGCACGGGCGACTTCACCAACGTCCAGACCTACAACAACCTTTCCAACAGCAGTAGTTGGGTGGGCACTTCCCAGAGCAACAACCTGCGGATCACCAGCAACCCCTTCGTCGATTCCGCCCGCGGCGATTATCGCCCCCGCGCCGGCACGTCGGCGGTGGACGGCGGCCGGGTGATTCCCGGCATCACGGACGGCTACTCCGGCAACGCCCCCAACGTCGGGGCCTTCGAGTCCGGCCAGGACCCGTGGACCGCCGGGGCGAACTTCAAGACCTGGCTCTTCGCCAATCAAGTCAGCCCGCCGTTGCAAAACGCTCTGTACGTCACCTACAACGGCAGCCGGGTGGACACCGGCTCGCTGCAAGTCGGCAACTCGTCCAGCATCACCGGCCGCGACAGCCCGCGCGTTCATCAAGTTCGACCTCTCCGCCGCGGCCGACAAGCCGATTGCCAACGCGGTGCTTCGCATCTACGAGAACACCGCGCCGACTAATGCGGACGTGGGCGTTGCCCTCTATCAGGTGCTCTCCGGCTGGACTTCCACGAACGTCTCCTATAACCAAAGCGTGGGCCTGGGGCAAACTGGCTTCTACGACCCGGCCAATCTGGACCTGTACACCGACATTGACGTGACCTCGATCGTGGCGGGTTGGCTGGCGGACCCTGCGACCAACTTCGGCTTCAGCCTCCGCAGCGAGAGCGAGGGTTTGGCCCGCACGGCCAAGTATTTCGAGGGCTTCTACGGGGTGACCGTTCCGCAGTTGATCGTTACGTATGCCGTTCCCGAACCGGCTTCCATCGTGCTTCTCGTCTCGGCGGCGATCGCCGCGGCGGCCCTGGTTTTCCTCCGTTCAAACGAGCGGCTTCAGGTCGCAAAAATTAAGGGATAGCTTTATGATCCGCCAACTCTCATTCACCGTCCGTCGTCGAAAACCGGCGTTTACCCTGGTCGAACTGCTGGTCGTGATCACGATCATCGGCATCTTGATCGCGCTACTGCTGCCGGCGGTGCAGGCGGCCCGCGAGGCGGCCCGGCGGCTGCAATGCACCAACAATCTCAAGCAGATCGGTTTGGCGTTGCACAACTATCATTCGACTTACAACACCTTCCCTGCCGCCGACGCGGTGACCACGCCGACCCAGTGCGTCAACCAGAGCGGCGACGGCACCAACTGCCGCGGCACACCGGCCTATGTGGCGATCCTCCCCTACGTGGAAAACAGCAACCTGGAGGACAGTTACGACTACGGCAATCCCTTGGGGGCCGAAGGCTGGGCGTTTTCCAACCCCGGCCCGGACGGTTACAATCCGCTGGCCAAGATGCGGCTGCCGTTTTACCAGTGCCCCAGCGAGAACCGCGCCCAGGAGTTTCCCAACATGCGAAGCTACTTCGGCGTGGTCGGCGGCGGGCCTCCCAATTCGATACCGCCCGCTTTGAAACGCAACAGCCGCGGCTACGTGTACGTCAACGGCCTGTTTGTGCAGGACCGGTGGCGGGCGGTCCGCGACATCAGCGACGGCACTTCCAGCACCTTCGCCGTGGGCGAGAGCATCCACGTGGCCTACTACGGCAACGCCCTGCCGGCCGGCGGCGGCTCCTGCCCGACCTACGGCACGGCGGCGGGCTGCGTCTGCGCCTGGTACGCCGACGACGCCTGCGACGGCCCGAATTGCGATCCGCTGAAGACGAACTACTCGCTCGGCCGGGGATTTCGCGCCTGCGAGTACCCGATCAACTTCACGTTCGAGCCGAACATGAATCCGATATACGAGAACGACGCCCCCTTCGGCAGCTTCCACGGCACCGGGGCGCATTTCCTCTTCTGTGACGGCCACGTGACGTTTATTAACGACAGCATCAACAACAACGTCTATCACGCGCTGAGCACAATCGCCGGCGGCGAGACGATCTCGGGCACGGCTTACTAACGGAAACATGAACCGACATCTCATTTCGACTGCCTTAGCGTTGATCGCCGCCTCGGTCCTGGCCACTTGCGTCGGGTGCACGGGCAGCGGTCGGCCGGCCCTCGCGTCGGTCAAGGGCCGCGTCACCTACCAGGGCAAACCGGTCGTTGAAGGCCAGATCATCTTTCAGTCGGACAAATGCCGCACCGCCATCGGCAACATCGGCCCGGACGGCTCATACCTACTGACTACCTATAAAAGCGGCGACGGGGCCATGCCGGGCCGGTACACCGTCACCGTCAATGCGATGCGGAGCACCGGCACGAGGCCGAAGAGTCCGCGGGATGAAATCAGCCCGGATTTCAAACCGGGAACCATCGAATGGCTCGTCCCCGAGAAATTCTCCCGCCCCGAAACCTCCACCTTGACGGCCGAAGTCAAGCCGGGACAGAACACCATCGACTTCGACCTTTAATTAACCTCGCGTGATTTGGGGAAAGGATTCGTTTAGCCCCGGCGAATCAATAAGTGGGGGACTGTCCCAAATTTCGTTCGACGAAAATGGGACTGTCCCCCTGGGGCGGCGGGAGGGGGACAGGTCCATGTTTTCGGCCCACGGTTTATTGATGAAATCACGTTTTCCCGCCGAAAAATAGACCAGTCCCCTGCCGCCCCGTGAACGGTTACTTAATTTTCCGATCCTAAACAGCGGAACTCCCGCCGGCGACGGCCGGCTCTTCTGCGGCGTTCCGTTTCGAGGCCTCCAGATAGCGGGCCATCGTTTGCAGCAACTGCCCGCGGTCGATGGGTTTGGTCAGGTAATCCGAGCAGCCCGCTTGGAGGCATCGTTCGCGGTCGCCGCGCATGGCGTGGGCCGTGAGCGCGATGATCGGGATGCGGCAACCGGAGCGGCGGAGTTGATGCGTGGCCCCGTAGCCGTCCAGGACGGGCATCTGCATGTCCATCAGGATGCAGTCGAACGGTTCGCCGGCGTCGGCTGCTTTGCCGACCATGTCAACGGCGACCTGCCCGTTTTCGGCCACTTCCACCACGGCGCCGTGCCGCCTCAAAAGAAAGGCGATCAAGCGTTGGTTGTCGGGGCCGTCCTCGGCCACCAGCACCCGACCGGAGAGGGGCGTATCCGAGTTCGTGGCGACTTCGCTCGGCTCGGCCGCGGCCGCGCGCATGACTTCGTTGACCTTGTCCCACATGCGGACTCCCTGCAGCGCGCCGGTGGCGACGGTAATCAGGAACGTGCTTCCTTGTCCGAGTCGGCTTCTGCCGATGATGTCGCCGCCGAGCATGACGGCCAGCCGCTTGCTGATGGTTAGTCCGAGGCCGGTGCCGCCGAAGCGCCGCGTGGTGGAGGTGTCGGCCTGGGAGAAGGGCCGGAAGATCAAAGCCATTTGCGCGGGGGTCATTCCCACCCCGGTATCGCGGACTTCGAATCCGATGCGCGGTGTTGGCGCGTCTGGGGGCGTGGCCATTTTCACCAACAGTTTGACGCTTCCCCGTTCGGTGAATTTGATGGCATTGCCCAAGATGTTCAAGAGGATTTGCCGCAGGCGGGTCGGGTCGGTATGAATCATCTCGGGGATCGGGCCGGAGAACGCGACGTCCAGAGAGAGTTTTTTGGCCAGGGCGCGGGCCCGCAACAACGAGACCACCTCGCCCACCAGGTGGCAGGGCGAACAGCCGATCCGCTCGATGGTCATCTTGCCGGCCTCGATCTTCGAGATGTCGAGAATGTCGTTGATGATGCCCAGCAGGTGTTTGCCGTTTTGCTGGATGGTCTCCAGAAACTCCTCGCGTTCGTTGTCGGCGAGGTCGTGCTGCAACAGCAAGTCGGAGTAGCCGAGGATGGCGGTCATGGGCGTGCGGATTTCGTGGCTCATGTTGGCCAGGAACTCGCTCTTGGCCCGGTTGGCCGCCTCGGCGGCTTCCTTGGCCACCAGAAGTTCGGTGGTCCGCGCGTTCACGCGGGCCTCCAATTCGTCGCGGGCCTGGCGGAGCGCCGACCGCCCATGCTCGACCTGATCGAGCATGGTGTTGAAACCGTCGTTCAGCACGCCCAACTCGTCGTCGCTGACGTGCTCCACGCGAATGGAATAGTCGTCTTCGCTGGTCACCCGCCGCATGGCGTCGGCCAGGCGGAAAATCGGTTTGCTGACGATGCGTTGCAGGCGGCGGGCTAAAATTATGGATACGATCAGCGAAATCGCCAGCACGGACAGCGTGATCCACAAGTAGTCCCAGATTTGCTCTTGGAGTCTCGCGCATGCTCGCCCGCAGATAGATCGTGCTGACCGTGTCTTTGTCGGACGTGATCGTTTGCGCGATGTCCAAGTAATCGGAGCCTTGGAAGTGAGCGCCGTTTTCGGGCGGGAGGGAGGGAACGATGAAACCCGCCGGGGTCTCGGCCGGATACTTGGCAAACAGTTTGCCGTGGCTGTCGTAGAGGCAGGCGAACTGGATCGCCGGCTGACGCCGCAGGGAAGACAACAGCTCTGTGGCGGTTTTTGCGTCGTTGAACTCGACCGCCGCCGTGGTGTTCGAGCCGAGGATGTTGGCCAGGGTGGAAAGTTCCCGAACTTTCGAGGAGCGAACCATCCACACGTTGTTGACAAAAAAAGCGATGCAGGAAAGCGCCAGGGCGACGCCGGCCGCCACGGTGGTCAACAAGGTGAGTTTCGTATTGATCGTGCGATGAAATTTCATCGAGGTGTCCGAGTCTGCCCGCCGACGCCGATTCGAGGGCGTCCGCAAGAATGCCCGCTCCCGGCCATCAAGGCTCCATCCAAGGCAACTGGACGGAATGCCGTTCCGGCACGAATCTCCCCAGAAGGTTGCCAGACTAATCTACGACATTGGAGACTTGGAGCAACTTGGCGCTGACGGTCAAACCCTCGCGTTCGGCCGCTTTTCGGGCGATGTATACGCGGACTTTGTTTTCTTCAACGACAAAACGGATTGCGCCCCCCCATTTCAGGAAGGCATCTGCATCCCCCACCGTTAGCACGCCTTGCTGCGCTACCCGACGGAGGATTGCCGTTTGCGTCTCCTCCGGCAGCAGAACGGAAAGAAAGAGGATGTGACACGGCTTGATATTTCGTTGGGCGAAGAGAACCGCCGCACCTGAATTGGACGATCTTGAATCTTTTTGATCCGGGCGATCTGTTCCAGATCGGCGGCGATCGGGTCTTCCTTCATTACACCGATGACGAAAGGCGATTGAGGAGTGGGGAAAGATTTGGCGGGCCACTCGACGTATCGGCCGAACTGGTACAAGTAGGCCGCCTTGATCCGATATTCACGGCTGGCCCCCATTTCCTCGTCGTCCTGGGCCGTCAGCGGACTCAAGCCGACACAACAGACCGCCAGCGGCAGGGCGACGACGAGGAAGACGAGAGACATGAGCCGGGAGCGCCCGACCGTGGATAGACAGACGATGGTCGTCGGCGGCAAAATAGCCCCCCGCTTCAAACTGGCTCGCCCCATACGGATCATGGTCCGCTCCCCGCCGAACACACGAGACGGATTGCCATCAAGGTTGCTGCCGATTGGGCATCCGCCTGCGCCCACCCCCGCCAAACTCACGATGGGGTTCAGATTGTGATGATATTTCCCCTTAATTAGTCTGTTCGGTGTTAAATGAAGAGCACTTCCAACAAACTCACGGGAGGGCGACTTTTTCGCATAACAACGACGAGAATTATGCTCCAGGCCACCCGCGTGGCGGCAAAGCCAATCGTCGTAAGAATAGTAACCCAATGTTGTTTGGCGGTAGTCGGCACGTCAACTGCTGTAACCGTTGACAAGGGACTGGCCCAATTTTCGCGGCGCCAGGGACGTAGCCCCGCGAATGAGCTTTACCGCCGCGAAAATGGGATCGCACCCCTGGTGTGGCTGGATGGGCACCCAGAGGGTGCCCATCCATGCCACCGACTATAAAAAACCGCTGGAAAATATTACGGCCGATTTTTCGACTCATATTGCACGCGCAGCCGCCAATGGGTGGTGCTGTGGTTAGACTCATTATACCATCGAAAAGTGGCTATTTATAGGCATTTTCTTGGGCGGCGGGATTTCTCCGACAGGACAGCGGTGGCCAACCGCGGCCCCAAAATTCCGACCCTGCCGAAAACCGGTTCGTAGGAGAGGATGGTATCCTGTCTCAGACAGACGTAGGACGGGATGGCATCCTGTCCTGGACAGGTTGGCAACCGGTCAACGTGCTGCGAGGTGGAAAACGGGAAAGGTCCGATATTGGCGGCATGGGCAGTCATTCGTGTATCCTATTTTGACTTAATCGGACCTTTCCCGTTTTCTCGATTTCAAGCCGTGCCCCCGGTGTATTCACCGGGGGCTAAATGATATGCGGCATGCGCGAAAAGCTTTGGCAATGGTGCGTTTCACGCACCCGACGAAGGGTTACAGCCGCTCGAAACGCGCCTGGAAGAAGCGCAGATATTTCGGCTCGTAGATCATTTTCAGGCCGCGGACCTTCTCGCGGTGATCGTACAGTTCGGCGACCGATTCGGCGGTCACGTCCATGTGGGCCTGGGTGTATACCCGGCGGGGGATGGTAATCCGCACCAGTTCCAGCTTCGGGTAGTAATGGTCGCCGGTGGCCTTGTTGCGGCCGGCCGAGACGATCCCCCGTTCCATGCTGCGGACGCCCGAGTCGGCGTACAGTTCGGCCGCCAAGGTTTGGGCGGGGAACTGATCCTGCTCGATCTGCGGAT
This sequence comes from uncultured Planctomycetota bacterium, assembly GCA_963733145.1. Classification (GTDB taxonomy): domain Bacteria; phylum Planctomycetota; class Planctomycetia; order Pirellulales; family Thermoguttaceae; genus JAHIKV01. The sequence continues at coordinate 103,283 of CAVTCJ010000006.1, forward strand.
AAAACGCCTTGGCGTCGAGAAACACCGCGTGGCCGCCGATCGGATGCACCACGGGAATCCCCCAGTCGATCAATTTCTGGCCCAGATATTCGACCTGCTTGACGCGGGCGCGGACGCTGTCGTCCTGGACCGCCTCGGCGATTCCGCGGGCCATGGCCTCCATGTCGCGTCCCGCCAGCCCGCCGTAGGTGTGCAGCCCCTCGTAGATCACCACCATGTTCCGCGCTTCGTCGAAGAAGTCGCGGTCGTTCATGGCCAACCAGCCGCCGATGTTCACCATGGCGTCTTTCTTCGCGCTCATCGTGCAGGCGTCGGTCAGCGCGCAGAACTCTTTGAGAATCTCGGCGATGGACTTCGTGGCGTAGCCCTCTTCGCGCTGCTGGATGAAGTAGGCGTTCTCGACGGCGCGGGTGGCGTCCAGCACGACCCGCAACTCGTGCTTGTCGGCGATTTGCCGGACGCCGCGGGCGTTTTCCATGGACACCGGCTGTCCGCCGGCCATGTTCACCGGCGCCGTCAAGCAGATGTACGGGATCCGTTCGCGGCCGACCTTCTTGATCAAATCCTCCAGGGCTTCGAGGTTCATGTTGCCCTTGAAGGGATGCTCGCTGGCGGGAATGTGCCCCTCGGGAATAATGACGTCGACGAACGTGCCGCCGGCCAACTCCTGGTGCAGCCGGGTGGTGGTGAAATACATGTTGCCGGGGACCGAGTCGCCCTGGTTGATCAGAAGCTGCGAGAGGATGTGCTCCGCGCCGCGGCCTTGGTGGGTGGGCACCACGTAGCGATAGCCGTAGTATTTTCGGATCGCCTCTTCGAGGTTGTAGAAGTTCCGGCTGCCGGCGTAGGCTTCGTCGCCGAGCATCATGCCCGCCCATTGGTTGTCGCTCATGGCGTTCGTGCCGCTGTCGGTCAGCAGGTCGATGTACACGTCCTCTGAGCGGAGCAGAAAGGTGTTGTAGCCGGCCTCTTTCAAGGCGATTTCACGCTGCCCGCGGGTGAGCATGCGGATCGGCTCGATCATTTTGATTTTCCAAGGTTCCGCCCAAGAGCGGCGGGTCGGTCGCGGCGTCGTCATGATTTCTCCTGTCCTGTGACTCTTTTTAGAGGCGAAAACAACAGTATAGCCGTCGTCGGGGGTTTAGTGTAGAGGCCGCAGGCGAAGGATGAGGGATGAGGGATGAGGGAGGAGTGACTCGATTGAATTCTTGATTCCATAACGCGAATAAGGCCCTCTACTGCACCATTCATTGTCCCTGTCCCTGGCCCCTCATCCTTCATCCCTCATCCTTCATCCTTCATCCTTCATCCTTCATCCTTCATCCTTCATCCTTCATCCTTCATCCCTCATCCCTCATCCCTTGATTTCTCCCTTGCCATACCAATGCGGGGTTGGTAAGATGGCGCCAACAACTTGCATTGACGCGCGTGCGTCGAGTTGCTGCTTCACAGAAAAACCGCCAATAGCGGCCCTCGGGCCGTTATATGTTACGGGAGCAGTGCTTGAGCCCGCGCTCTCCGTATGGGAGCGTCGGCCGAGTGCTGTCCCGTAAGCCCCTTGGCGGGGGTTCTGTGAGCAGCCTCGGTTTGGCGCTCCTTCTGCCTGCGCCGCGGGCGTCGATGACGGGAAACGAAATTACCGCGAGAAACGCCTTCTGTCGTCGCGAAAAGCAGGACGGCATAGCGTTTAGGGCGGCACGTCTTCGAGTGCGGTGAAGAACGCGGCTCTTGCCCCGCCGCGCGCCTTCCCTCCTCGGGCCGTGCCGCCCAATATGAATCGATCGAGGTTGTCCGGGAATTGGTTCGACAGCGTTGGATATTTAGCCCCCGGTGAATACACCGGGGGCATGACTTGGAGTCTTCTCCCGCTCTGTCCCCCGTGTATTCACGGGGGGCTAAATGGTTCCGCAAAGACTTCATTTCAATGCGCTTTAAAAACGCCGATAAACCATCATTTTTCAGGAGACGGTGTCATGGCCGCGCAAAAATCCTCCAGATCGACTGCTCCGCGAGAAGGCGATAGTATGATCGCCGAGTACGAGTGGTTGCGCCGAATGATGAACCACTTGGAGATGCAGACCGAACGGATCGACCGGCAACTGATCGAGTTGGAGAACCGCTTGCCCGACGACTACACCTTTCCCGGCGATCCGCCGAAGCGCAAGTCGTAAGCGCCGCCGCAAATCGGCGACAGGAGCCGTTGCGGGTGCCACTACTGGCTTGTCCAGCAGTGATTCCGCGTGAAGTACGATTCTCACTGCTGGGCAAACCAGCAGTGGCACCCATTTTCATCACACGTTCTCACGGCCGGTTCAGATCAGGTGTTTCCGCACCCCGCGCCGACCGGCAGCATCCGCTCCGGGAAAAACTCGGGGGCCGAGAGCAACTCCGGGGTGAACCTGGCCTGCGACTGCAACAGCGAGAAGGCCTCGAATTCCTCGCGGGCCATGTATCGATCCCTGGTTTGCACGAAACGCTCCTCGTTTTCCAGGAAAGCCCTCACGATGTCGGGATCGAAGTGGCTTCCCGTGTCTTCGAGAATGATGCGTCGGGCGTCTTCGTGGCTGAAGGCCCGCTTATAGACGCGCTTGGTGGTCAGCGCGTCGTAAACGTCCGCCACGGTGACGATCCGGCCGCACAGCGGGATGTTCGTGCCCGCCAGCCCGTCTGGATAGCCGCTGCCGTCGAAGTGTTCGTGGTGGCTTCGGGCGATGTCCCGCGCCATGCACAAGAATTTGGCCTCCGGATGCACGGCCACCGCGGCGTCCAAGGTCTGGCTCCCGATGATCGTGTGCTGCTTCATGATCTCGAATTCTTCCGGCGTCAGCGGACCGGGTTTGAGCAGAATCCGATCGGGGATGCCCACCTTGCCGATGTCGTGCAGGGGGCTGGTCATGTAGATCAGATCGACGTACTCGGCGTCCACCTGGTTGCGGTACTTCTCCTGCCGGGACAGATGAGTGGTGAGGATCCGGCAATACTCGCGAATCCGTTCCAGGTGTGCGCCGGTCTCCTGGTCGCGCGACTCGGCCAGTTTCGCCAGGCTGAAGATGGTCAGTTCGCGGCTGTCGAGGGCCAGAATCCGCTCGCCCGCCCGGACGCGGACGCACAGTTCCTGCGGCTCGAAGGGCTTGCTGATGAAATCGTCCGCGCCGGCGTTCAATCCGGCGACGATATTTTCGGTTCCCCGGCGCACGGTGAGCATGATGATGTAGACGTAGCCGCAGGAATATCGCTGGCGGATATGCCGGCAGAGTTCGATTCCCGACATTCCTTCCATTTCCCAATCGAGAATCACCAGGCGGTAGGTGCCGCTGCGCATCAGTTCGAGGGCCTCTCGCCCGCCTCGGGCGGAGGTCACCTGATGCCCGAACTGCGTCAGCACGTCCTCCAGAATTTCAGTGACGATGTCGTCGTCGTCTACAACGAGTATTCGCATAGTCATTTGCCCCCAAGTAACGGCCGGGCCGTTTCCGGCGGCCGGAATGGTCCCTTGCGGCGCGGCCGTCCCGGCTGCGCCGTGCAGGCGCGACGCCTGCACCACAATTTGTTTTTTCTATGACCGCTAAACGCCGGCTCCGTCCGACAACAACCGCACCGCCTCGCGGCGGCATTTGTCCCACTCGCCGTGGAGCAATTCGATGCGGGCGGGGATATCCGTGGTGTGGCCCGCCCGGCTCAAGTCTTCAATCTCGGCCGCGGTTCGCGCCAGCGCTTGGCCGAGACGCTCGCCGAGGTCCCCTTGACGCGATGGGCGACCCGGGCGATGCGTTCCGAATCGCCGCATTCCAGGGCCTGCTTCATTTCCGCCAGTTCTTCAGGAAAACGTGTTTGGAATTTCTTCAACACCCGGTTCACCAGGTCGATGTTCCCCATGCAGCGATTGCGCAACTCGTCGAGATTCAACATTTCGCAAGGGGGCGACTCCGCGGCCGATGTGCCGGTGGAAACGCCGCTGCCGGAATCGGAGAGGGTGCTTATTGGGCTCGCGGCAGTCAGGCAATGTGGTTGAGCGTTCATTATTCCTCGGGCTAACGTTGTCGTTCCTGCTTTAACCGGCGGCATATAAGCCGTCGAACACGACTCCTACAGGCCACTACGCCACATGCCCGTGCAATGCACGACAATGCAAGGGCGCGAGTTTCCAGTATCATCAGTGTCTGCAGAACTCTAGCTTACAACTGGGGTATTACTCCACTGCCGGAGCCCGCCGCGCATTTTGGGGTACATAAGTCTTTATCTCTCAAGGTCTTCCACCGAATACTCGATGTCGGACTGCGAAAAAATCTGCCTTTCCTGTAAATAATTCCGGAATGTGCCATACTCCAATGAAACCGGGCGGCCAGCTTCCCCACACAGGTGTCAAATTGGTCATTTCTGAACGGCGGAATGCGTAAATCCACGGGCATGAGTAGGTATTTTGACCCCAATTCATTGTGAAATTTGGGGGAAAAGGTAAAACTCTACTCCCTTGATGGAATTTTCTGCTTCTCGACGCTTCATCAAACCGAGGGATTTCAATACAATAAGATAGATAAACCTTCCCCCGCATCCTGGTGGGAAAGGCGCCTGGCAACTCATCTTTAATGTACTCACGCCCTGGCCGTCGGTATTCAAGATTATGAAGGCAGCTTACATCGAACGTTCTGGACCTCCGAAAAACATCATTTTCGGCGATTTGTCCAAGCCAAAGCCGGCCGCGGGCGAGGTCCTCGTCAAGGTCAAGGCCGTGGCCGTCAACCCGGTCGACACCTACATTCGTGCCGGCAAGTATCCCGGCGATTTGCCTTCGCCGTACATCATCGGCTCCGATCTGGCCGGCGTGGTCGAAGCGGTTGGGCCGGGTGTTGCAAAACTCGCTAAAGGCGACCGCGTGTGGGGAAGCAATCAAGGTGTGCGGGGACGCCAGGGAACTTTCGCCGAATTCGCCGCCGTTGACGAACACTGGCTCTATCCAACGCCCGAAGAAGTTTCCGATCAGGACGCCGCCGCCCTGGCCCTGGTGGGAATTACGGCGCACCTCGGGCTCTTCCGCGAGGCAAAACTGAAGATGGGCGACGCCGTGTTCATCGGCGGCGGAAGCGGCGGAGTCGGCTCTTGTGCAATCCAGATGGCCCGCGCCATCGGCGCCCGAGTCATCACCGTCGCCGGCAGCCGGGAGAAAGTGAGCGTCTGCCGCCAACTCGGGGCCAACGTGGCGCTGAACTACAAAACCGCCAATCTGGAAAAGGCCCTCAAAGAATTCGGACCGATCGACGTCTGGCTGGACACGAAACGCGAGCAGAACATCGAGCGGGCGATCGACCATCTGGCTCCCGGCGGGCGAATCGTGGTGATGGCGGGGAACGAGTCGAAGCCGAAGTTCCCGCTCCGCCGGTTCTTCGCCAATGACTGCAAGCTGCTGGGCTACGTGATTTTCAATGCCCCGCCCGAGGAACAACGCAAGTCCGCCGCGGAAATCAATCGCTGGACGGCCAAGGGCCGGCTCCGCCCGTTGATCGATCGCGTGATGCCGCTGGCCGAGGCCGCCGAGGCCCATCGCCTCCAGGAGGAAAGCACCCTCGGCAAGTCCGGAACTTTGTCGGGCAAGATCGTGCTTACTACGTAATTGCTGTCATTTTGTGGTGCTCTCCGCCCGCTTCTCAACCTTGCAGCGGATCATCCAATTGCCCTTGTCGAAAGGCTTTGGCTGGTCCCGTTCGGGAACGCCGGTCAGCGAATATCCGCTCTTTTGACCGTCGTAACTCACGTAGACCCCCTTGGTTTGGTGGGGATCGAAGCCGAAGCAGACGATGAAATCTTTCGGCACCCGCGTCGCCCGGATGCGGAACGTTTTCCAGACCGGATTGCCGCGGGCGAAGGAAGCGTAGGGGAACTGAAACGTGGCGATCGGCTTGAATTGGGCGTCGCAAATCCAGACTTTGAAATCCTCTTTCGGCGGCCGCGGCTCGCCGTAGCGCGATCCGCTGAGGCTCAGCGAAGTGACGTACCACGAATCGCCGTCGACCGAGAATCGCACGGCGTGGCCGCTGCCGGCGATGCTCGATTTTCCGGCCATCCGGCCGTCGTCGTGCGAGAGTTCCCGTTTCTCGGCGGCTCCCCGCTTTGGCGCTTTGTCTTTGGCCGCCGATTGCGCCGCCACGAACTCGCGGTCTTCCCGCGATAGCCGATCCAAGGGAACGGCGACGATTTCGCCGTCGGATTTCTTCAGCAGAACTTTGCCGTCCTTGACGCCGGCGAACTGCGCCTCGACGCTGAACGCGCCGGTCGAATCGTTCCAGGTCCGCGTCGGCAGCGCTTCGGTGCTTTCCGTATCGGCGGGCTTCTCCGGTTTGTAAGTGACCACCTTCGGATGCGTCGGCTTCCGGCCGGCGTCGGAAGACACCACCGCGCGGATCATCCATTCGTAGGATTGGTCGACCTCCTGAAAGCCCTTGTCGGGCAGACCGATGTAAGAGTGGGTTTTGGAATCGGTGTTATCTTTGCCCAAGTAGACCCCCTTGGTCGCCTCGGCGTTGAACCACAGGGCCACCATGAACTTCTCGGGGACCGCGATGGCCGGGAACTTGAGCGTGTACCACCTCATCGCCCCGCGCTCGATCTTTGAATAGGGAATTTTCACCTCTTCGAGGACTTTCTGTTTCTCGTCCAGCAGGTAGACGTGAAAATCCTCCTCGGGCGGCTGGGGATGGCCATAGCGCGAAGCATATATTTTTATGGCGACGATGGACTTCATTTTCGCCGGCCGCTGGAAAGCCACGGCATGGCCGGAATCGGCGAAGCTCTGCTTCTCGTCGCGCGCGTTGCCCACGTAGCCAAGTTCGGTTTCTACGCTTGTTTGCGTTTTCAATTCGACTTCGACGCGGGTGATTTCACCCTCGGCGGCCTTGATCGGGCGTCGCTCCTCGACGTAACCCGCCAATCGCAACACGAGCCGATGATCGCCGGGCCGGATGGAAAACAGCCCGTCCGACTTGCCGAGTTCCTTGCCGTCGAGGATTACGGTTGCCCCGGATGGAACCGTCTTGACGTACAATTGGGTTTTGGGTTGCGGCGCCGTCTCGACGCCGTCGGGGCCGAATGCCAACATTGCAGCGGCGAAAAGGATGATGTTCATGTTACGCTCCTGTGAAGTGCGGCAAGTGAGGTCGCGGTCGGCGGTCTCCCGCCGCAACGGTCGATCAAGGCGTCATAATAACTATTTGCGCCGGGGTCGGCAAATCTGTCTCGGATTTCTTGACATTTTGTCGAACACCGATATAAAATGCGGCCTCAAAAGGTGTTGCGCGAACCGGGAAAAGGCCTCAACGGGTGCAATCTTGCGCGGATGATTTCCAACACTCACACTAAAACCAGTCTGCTCGAACGATTGTCCGAGGGCGCCGATCCGGCGACCTGGAACGAATTTTTCGCCCGTTACTGGCCGTTTGTGTTCACCGTCGCCCGGCAGCACGGCTGCACCGAACATACGGCGGAGGAAGTCGTACAAGACGTAATGTTGGCCATCTTTGAGCGGAGGGCCGTTTACCTTCACGATCCCCGGCGCGGCCGGTTCCGCGACTGGCTGGGCGGAGTTGCCCGGAACAAGGCGGCTGCGCGGCGGCGCGGGCCGGCTGAACGTCTGCGCGCCACCGGCGGCCAGGAAAGCTTCCCCGAGCCGGAAATCGCCGCCGACGCCCGCTGGGACGCGGCATTCGAGCAAGCACTGTTGAAGTACCTATTGGACAAGGTCCGCCGCGAAGTCAGTCCGCGCACCTATCAGGCTTTCGAGGCGTTTACGCTCGGCGGATGTACCGGCGCGGAGGCTGCCCGCTTGACCGGCCTTAGCAGAAACGCCGTATACCAGGCGCGAAAGAACGTGCTGCGGCGCCTCCGCGAACTTGGCGCCGCCGTCGAGCGGCAAGGTCCCCCGGACGAATTGATCCGGGCGGCCATCCACTCGCGCCCGGCGTTTCCGTCGAGCGTTCGATTGTCGCCAGGACCGGCGACGGAGGCCGCGTTACATGACCGCCTCTCTCGACGATTCCGCCGTTGCGCCGCGGGTGCCCGATTTCAACCTCGTGCGCCCGATCGGCGCCGGGGGGTTCGGCCAGGTGTGGCTGGCGATCAACCGGACGACGGGGCAGCCGCGGGCGGTAAAGATCGTCGCCCGCGCCCGATTCGGCAACCGCGATCCCGCCGGCCGGGAAATCGCCGCCCTCGCTCGGCTGGAATCCAACCTCCGTCTCAGCCATCCAAACCTGCTCGCCATCCACCACGTAGGCCAGACCGACGAGCATTTGTTCTACGTGATGGATCTGGCGGACGACCTCGACGGCCGATCCGATCCGTTAGGTTGCGACTATCGCCCCGCAACCTTGGATAACCGGCTGCAAGCCGGCCCGCTTGACGCCGTCGGGTGTTGGCGCTGTGCCGAGCAACTGCTGTCCGCATTGGCTTGTCTGCACGCAGCCGGCATGGTGCATCGCGACGTTAAGCCGGCCAACTGTCTGTTTCTGGGAAAAGAACTGAAGCTGGGGGACTTCGGCCTGTTGACCGACGCCGGACCTGAAGTGTCGCAAATCGGCACGCTCCGCTACATGCCCACGGACGGAAGGATGGATTCGCAGGCTGACGTTCATGCCGCCGGTTTGGTGATTTACGAAATGCTGACGGGTCTTCCGGCCGAAAGTTTTCCCAGTCTTGGCGCACGCGTGCGGGAAGTGCTGGATGACCCGCGGCTGGCGCGCCTCAATCGACTTGCGCTCAGGGCCTGCGATCCGGATCGCTCCCGGCGTTACCTCGACGCCCGGCAAATGCTCGACGAACTGAAATCGTTTGAGGCGTCGCCCGGCAAACAGCGCCGCGGTTGGCGGATATTCCTGGCGGCCGGCATAGCGATGGCCATCGCTTTGGCCGTTTTCCTGGCTTGGCCCGCCTCGCCGGTCAATGTAAACTTTGTCACCGATCCGTATGAAGCGGTAATTTATCTCGACGGCCGGCTGCTCCGCGCACCCGACGGAAGACCTTACCGCACTCCCTGCACGATCTATGGACTCTCGGCCCGGCCTCACCACGTACAGTTTCGCTGGGATGCGGATAGCAATCTGCCTTCCTCCATTTTGACTGGAGACGGGGTGGACGCGGGTACGATCAATTTCCAGAACAACCGTCAAATATCCTTAAAGCAGAATGCGCAATGACATGAATTGCCAACCAGCCCCGCCACAATTCCTCTATTTCGATCTCGGCAAAGTGCTGGTCGACTTCAGCCTCGAACGGATGTTGGAGCAGGTGGGCGCCGTGGCCGGCGTCTCCGCCGAACGGGCACATGAGATTCTTTACGCCGACGGTCTAATGCAGCGGCACGAAACCGGCCGGCTCGACAGCCGCGGACTGTACGAGGCCTTTTGCACGGCCGCGGGCAGCCGTCCCGACTACGACGCCCTGCTGCGGGCGACCAACGAAATCTTCACGCTGAATCTGCCCGTGCTGCCGTTGGTCGCCGAACTCGGTCAGACCGGTTATCCGCTGGGGATTCTCTCGAACACCTGCGAGACGCACTGGGACTATTGCCACGCCCGGTTTCGGATTGTCGCCGAGGGTTTTTCGGTCTACGCCCTCAGCCATCGCATTGGCGCAGAAGCCGGACGCGGCCATTTTCCACGCTGCCGCCGAGTTGGCCGGCTACAGGCCCGAGCAGATTTTCTTCGTCGACGACCTCCCCGGGCATATCGCCGGCGCGCGGGCAGTGGGGTTCGACGCCGTGCAGTTCACCACCGCCGCGGCCCTGGCCCGCGAGTTGCGCCACCGGGGAATCCGGTTCAATTTCTGATACGGCATCGTTGAGTAATTTTGTTGCGGAGGGCGTGCGTAGGGTGGGACAAGCGAAGCGCGGTCCCACCAAAATCATCGCAACTACGTGGTGGGACCGCGATTCGCTTGTCCCACCCCACTTTCGGCAACAACATTGAGGCATCATTCGTGCTTATGCTCCGGTTTGACCCGCGTCGATTCGTCGCCGAACTCGCGGGTCAATCGTTCGCGGAGCATCAGCCGCGCCCGGAGCAAACGGATTTTCACGTTGGAAACGGAGATGTCCAGCGTCTGGGCGGTCTCGTCGATCGAAAGCCCCTCCACGTCGCGGAGCAGAAACACCAGGCGGTACTTCTCGTCGAGCTGGTCGAGCGCCGCGGCCAAAAGATGTTGGATTTCACGGCGGCCGGCAATTTGCTCGGGCGTTTCCCGCCATTGGGCTATATATTCCGGGTGCGGAAGCTGGTCGTAGCCCTCCTCGCGGCGGTCGTCGGCCAGCGGCACCGTTCGCCGGACGGCCCGCTTCCGCAGCAAGGCCAGGGCGTGATTCGTGGCAATGCGCATCAGCCAAGTGGCGAAGCGGGCCTCCTCGCGAAACTCGGCCAGCTTCTCCACCACGCTCAAAAAAGTCTGCTGCACCACCTCTTCGGCATCCTGCCGCTGACGGACGATTCGCAAGGCCAGGGAGAAAATTCGCCCTTCATGCCGCCGGACGAGCGCGTCGAAGGCGTCGAAATCGCCTCCCTTGGCGCTCCGCACCAGTTCCAGGTCCTCGTCGATCGGTCGATTCATGGGCTCTCCGTGGGGATCAATGCGGCGATTCTACCGCGACACCCACGCTCGCGGAAACCCATTGCCCCAGAATTCCCGCGAAAGTCGCCGATTCGCCGAGGTTTAGGATGGGCGAATCAATAACTGTCGGAATTGGCTGTCATCCTGAGCGTAGCGAAGGATCTGGTCTGGATGCACGGAGATCCTTCGCTGCGCTCAGGATGACAGTTATTGATTCCCCGATCATACGCGACTTTTCCCGTATCCCCCACTGTTGGAAGGTGTTGCGTGCATCTTCCAAGGCAACTCAAGCGTTACTACTTCTCTAACCGGAGTTTGCGACGCAGGCCGGATGTTTTGTGCCACCGTGACGAAAAACGCAATCCTCGAATCTTTCGCACTCCCTGTCGATCTTCTATAATACGTGGTTTACCCTTTATGAGCGGCCCTTGTTGTATGCCGACGCGGAACAGGTAAAGTGCGGTCACAAGGTAAGAAACAGAGGAGCAGAAGGTGAGTATCCGGAACCTGGACAAGATTTTTGAACCCCATCGAGTAGCAGTCATCGGCGCCAGCGACGCGCCCACCAGTGTCGGGTACACGGTGCTGAGGAACCTGGTTGGTTCGGGATTTCGCGGCGTGGTCTACCCGGTCAACCCGAAGCGCGAGGCGGTGCAGGGCATTCAAGCCTACAAGGACATCCCCAGCCTGCCGCACGCACCAGACCTGGCGGTGATTTGCACGCCGGCCCATTCCGTGCCCGCGCTGGTCGAGCAATGCGGCGAGGTGGGGACGAAGGGCCTGGTCATCATCTCGGCCGGCTTCCGCGAGATCGGCGCCGAGGGGCGGAAACTGGAGCAACTGGTCCTCGAACAACAGCGTAAATACGACGGCATGCGGATTCTCGGCCCCAACTGCCTGGGCATCATCGTGCCGGGCATCAACCTGAACGCCAGTTTCGCCGCCTCCTCGCCCAGCAAGGGGCACATCGGCTTCATCTCCCAATCCGGCGCGCTCTGCACCTCGGTGCTCGACTGGGCCTTGGACGAAGGCATCGGCTTCTCCTACTTCGTTTCGGTGGGCAACATGCTCGACGTGAGCATGGGCGACCTGATCGACTACTTCGGCTCGGCCACGGAAACCCGCTCGATCATTCTCTACATCGAGTCGATCAGCGAGGCCCGCGAGTTCATGTCGGCGGCCCGGGCCTTCGCCCGCACAAAACCGATCGTGGCCTTCAAGGCCGGCCGCTTCGCCGAGTCGGCCCAGGCGGCCGCCTCCCACACCGGCGCCATGGCCGGCGTCGACGCGGTGTATGAAGCCGCTTTTCAACGGGCGGGCATCGAACGCATCTTCCAGGTCGAGGATATGTTCGACTGTGCCGAGTTGTTGGCCCGCCAGCATACGCCCAAGGGCGCGCGGCTGGCAATCATCACCAACGCCGGCGGGCCGGGCGTAATGACCACCGACGCCCTGATCGGCCGCGACGGCGAATTGGCCAAGATCAGCGACGAGACGATCACCCAGCTCAACGAGTTCCTCCCGATCTGCTGGTCGCACGGCAATCCGGTGGACGTGTTGGGCGATGCCCCGCCCGACCGCTTCGCCAAAGCCGTCGAGATCGTGTTGAAGGACAAGAACGTCGACGCGGTGTTGGTGATTTTGACGCCGCAGGCGATGACCGACCCGACGGCGACGGCACAGGTGCTGGGCAAGGCGGCCGCTCACGCCCACAAGCCCGTGCTGGCGGCCTGGATGGGCGGCCGCGTGGTGGCCGAGGGCGTGCAAATCCTCAACACCGCCGGCATCCCCACCTACAACACGCCCGAGAAAGCGGTCCGGGCGTTCATGCACCTGGTCTCTTACGCCCGAAACCTGGAAATCCTGCACGAGACGCCGAAGGATATCCCGCTCGGATTCACGCTCGACCGCCAGCGGCTCCGCGGCGTGTTCGACACGATCCTGACCGAGGGGGGCGAGATCCTCTCGGAAAACGTCTCGAAGGCGTTTTTGGAGGCCTACGAAATCCCGGTTACCAAGCCGCAGGCGGCCCGCTCCGCCGAGGAAGCGGTTGAGGTCGCCCATCGCGTGGGCTATCCGGTGGTGTTGAAGATTCATTCGCCGCATATCACGCACAAGACCGACGTGGGCGGAGTGATGCTCAACATTTCCAGCGACGACGCCGTTCGCGATGCCTTTGTGCAGATCACCACCCAGGCCAAGGAGAAATGCCCCGGGGCCGAAATTATCGGCGTGACGGTGCAGAAGATGGTCTCGTTCCCCAACAGCTTCGAGTTGATCATGGGGGCCAAGAAGGACCCGATCTTCGGTTCGGTTATCATGGTGGGCATGGGCGGCGTGGCGGCCGAGGTCTTCCGCGACCGCGCTTTGGGGCTGCCGCCGTTGAACGAGGCCCTCGCCCGGCGGATGCTCGAATCGCTCAAGTCCTGGCCGCTGCTGAAGGGCTATCGCGGCAAGCCCGGCGCCAACATCGACCGGCTGATCGAGATCATCATGCGGTTCTCCTACCTCGTGGCCGATTACCCCGAGATCAAGGAATTGGACATCAACCCGCTGGTCGTCACGCCCAAGGACGTGCTGGCCCTGGACGCCCGGGTCGTAATCGACCGCGACATGGTGATCCGCAACGTCCGGCCTTACGCCCACCTGGCCATCCGGCCGTATCCCGAGGAGTTCGTCGTCCAACGGAACCTCAAGGACGGCACGCCGGTCATCCTGCGGCCGATCAAGCCGGAAGACGAGCCGATGTGGCACGAGCTGCTCGGCAGTTGCTCGACCCAGTCGCTCTGGTTCCGCTTCAGCTACCTCTTCAAGCAGACCACGCACGAGATGGCCTCGCGCTACTGTTTCATCGACTACGACCGCGAGATGGGCATCGTGGCCGAGGTCGAGGAGGAAGGGCAGCGGAAGCTGATCGGAATCGGCCGGCTGGTGGCCGACGCCGACCACGACACCGCCGAGTACGCCATCATCGTCGTGGACCGCTGGCACGGCCACGGCCTGGGCGGCCTGCTGACCGACTATTGCCTCGAACTGGGCAAGACCTGGGGAGTGAAGCGGATCGTCGGCGAGGTCTCGAAGGACAACAGCCGCATGTTAGCCACCTTCCGCAACCGCGGCTTCGCCTTCAACGAAGATCAGGAAGACGTGGTCCTGGTAAGCAAGCCGGTTCTGATAGCACGCAACTGGTCGATGTTTGCCGCCGTCGTCGCCGTTCCGCCGATTGGTCGTGGCTGGGACCGAGATTCTTCGCTGCGCTCAGAATGACAGACGCCCCGTGAACGGTCGCTGACGCGGCAAACCAGGAACGGCCAGTCTTGCCAACCTCGCCCCGCCGGAACTTTATCTGACCTGTACTAATGTGAATATCAGTTCGTATCTCGGGCCCGTCCTGGCCACCCCCCCGGACAGAGTATTGAAAACAAAGACAATTTAGGTATCATCAATTGAAATCGACCGCCGATTACGCGATCCATTGCGAAGTATTCCTAGCCAGGAGTGCGAGGCCTTATGACAGGTCGCTCAGCAAACAGGGTTGCCGCGTCGGCGGTTGCACTCGTCGAAATGATCGCTGTTGGGTGGCTCTTGGGCGCGGCGGAGCAACCCAGTCTTGCGGCCGAAAAACGGCCGAATGTCTTGTTCATTGTTGTGGACGACTTGCGGCCCGAGTTGGGCTGCTACGGCTCCTCCGTCAAATCACCCAACATCGACCGGCTGGCCACGGAAGGGCTCCTCTTCAACCGGGTCTATTGCCAAACCGCGTTATGTATGCCGTCTCGCTCAAGTGTGCTGTCGGGCTATCGGCCGACGACGCTTAGAAATGGAATCGAGCCCTTGACGGGGAACGCTCCGCAAGGAACCGTCACTCTCCCGGGACTATTCCGCGCCAACGGATATACGACCGTCTCCATCGGAAAGGTCTATCATTACAACACCGATGATCCGGACGGATGGGTCCGTCGCTACAGGGACACGTTTACCGAGGGAATCTTTTGCGACGGCTATTGTTCGGGTTTCCACTTGGCGGAGAATCGTGCAAACCTTGCCAACTACTTCATGCCGCTGAAGGGAGCCTCGGAAGATTTGCCTCGGCCGAGCATGAGCGAATGTGTCGAGGCGCCCGACGAGGCCTGCCCGGATGGAATTGTCGCCGTGCGGGCCATGGGCGAATTAAAGAAGTTCAGTTTGAGCGGTGAGCCGTTTTTCTTGGCCGCCGGCTTCTACCGCCCGCACTTGCCTTGGACGCCGCCGAAAAGATATTGGGACATGTATGATCGGACGAGGTTGCGGTTGCCGGCCGACTTCCATGCGCCGGATGACGGTATTCCGCGAGCGAATTGGGATGAGATGCGGCGGTATGGCGACGCGCCAAAGCAAGGACCGATGCCGCCGGAGTCGGCGCTCAAGGCGATTCATGGGTATTGTGCCAGCGTCAGTTTTGTCGATGCGCAAATCGGGAAGGTGCTCGATGAACTGCGCCGATTGGAATTGAACAAGAACACGATCGTTATCCTCTGGTCGGACAACGGCTGGAACCTGGGCGACCATGGGGCGTGGAGCAAGAATACCAATTTCGAAACCAGTACGCGGGTTACGATGATGATCTCCGGCCCCAAGTTGCCCAGTGCGCAAAAAACCGACGCGCTGGCGGAACTGATCGATATCTATCCATCGCTGTGCGAGCTGTGTGGGCTGACGCCGCCCGACTATTTGGAAGGCACGAGTTTCGTGCCGTTGCTCCAATCGCCCAAGCGGCCGTGGAAGGTCGCCGCGTTCAGTTGTCTGACAGATTATACGACGTTGACGATCCGCACCGACCGGTACCGTTTCATCCAGCGGGCGTCGGGACAGAATGAACTCTATGACCACCGGACCGACTCTGCCGAAGATCACAATCTGGCAAGTGATCCGGACCAGCAGCAGGTGGTCCAAGAGCTTCAAGCGACGCTCAAAGGCGGTTGGCAATGGGCGAAGCCGCCTCGCCGCAACTAGTGTCGTGTCTGGTAAATGTGGTGTCTTATTTTGCGGAGAATAGTGGAGTTGGGTGCCACTGCTGGCTTGTCCAGCAGTGCGGAAGTGCAACAGCGGTCAACACTGCTGGACAAGCCAGCAGTGGCGCCCTCCGCCGCATAAGTAGCCGTCTGCGTGAGACACTACACTAGCCGGAAAACCACGAAGACTTTGTTGCTGAACGTCGTTTCCAAGCCGAGCAGGGTTTTCAGCGTGAGAGAGTGGCCGGGCACCCGGACAGCGTTTGCCGCCATGCGATGGGCAGCGCCCATTCCGACGGCTGCCGATCTTGCCAAGGCAACCTGCTCGGGGGGGCCTGCTCGGGGGGGCCTGCTGCGCGGATACCAGTGACGCAAAGCATGGCGGTTCAATGAGTTCCGCCAATATCGAACGGTTGGGGGTGAAATGCGGCGCCGACAAACAACATGGCGATCCGCCTCGGGGCAACCGGTGAGGGAGGAACAGGGACGGGAAAAATTTGCGAAAAAAACGCCTGGGCCCCACTTCCCTTGGCACTAGTATTTGTGGTATAGTGCCCAATGAATGGGGTGTTGGAGATTGGACCTTCAGCTCCTTCCGAGGGTCCAGCCCAGTCACTGCGTTTCGTATAGCGGCGTTAAGATGCGGCTTTTCGATTGCGGTTGATTTGCTCCCCTCATGCGTTTTGGCCGGCCACCGTTTGCGGAAGGGGGAGGGCGGACGGCAAGGCCCGGCCTGTTTTGTGTTTTCGAGTCTGTTTTTTGAGGAGGTGGCAGTTATGCCGCAAGGAACGATCAAGAAGTTGATCATGGACAAGGGTTTTGGGTTTATCGAGGGCGAGCGGGGAGAATTGTTCTTCCATCACTCCGCCCTGGATGGCGTCGCCATCGAAGAACTCCGCGAAGGTCAGCGGGTTGAATTTGAAGAAGGCCGCGGCCCCAAAGGCCCTCGTGCCGAGAACGTCAAGGTAGTTGCCTAGCGTTCAGTCATTCGCGAATCAGCGATGAACAGGCCCCCGAGAAGATTCTTCTGCGGGGGCCGTTTTTTTGCGCCGGATATAGGTTAGCCCGGATTATTCATAAACACGAAGGAACACTGTCATTCTGAGCGCAGCGACGAATCTGGGCTGTTTGCGGCGCATCGGAGATCCTTCGCTGTGCTCAGGATGACGTTTATGAATAATCCGGGTTAGCGGGCGTCCAAGAATAACTTCGTGTTTCGTGGGACAGCCGCCATCGGCTGTCTTGGGCGATCCTGCACAGCCGAGGGCGGCTATGCCACAAGTTATTTTTGACGACCGCTTAGTTTTGCGAGAAATGCGTGCAAAACCGCCTCGGATGCCGATAACGACTGAAGGGGAAAGCCGCGCCGAGGACGCCCCAGCGGCAAATTCTGCGCAACCCGCAAACTCAATCGGAAAGGAAGCCCAGATGCCGGCCAAATATATTGTTGCCCTCGGTTTTGTCCTGATATCGTTCTGCTCCGCCGCGCAGGTTTCGGCCAATTGGTTTACGGGCTTTTTCAAGGACGCCGCCCAGGACACGAAGCGACGGAATTGCTGGCCCGAGCCGTTCCTCGGCCCCGATCGGGCGGCGGTCCATGCCCCCTTCTGCACAATGGTGAGCAACGGCTGGCGGAAGCAGAACCTGCTCGGCGAGTACCACTTCCAGCCGGATACGGGCGAATTGACCGAGGCCGGTCGAAACAAGGTGCGGTGGATCCTGACCGTCTGCCCCGAGCAACATCGGCTGGTTTACATCCACAATGCGGCAACCAAGAAAGAGACGGCCGCCCGGCGTAAAGCCGTGGAGCAATTGATCGCCCAGCTCGCGCCGGAGAACCCGCCGCCGGTGCTAACCACTTCGATACCGGATGAGGGCTGGTCGGCACAGCAAGCGGACCTGATCGGCCGGGAATACCAGAAAAGCATTCCGAAGCCGAGATTGCCTGATGCATCCAGCCAATCGGGCGGCAGCGGCAGCGGCAATTAAAGACGATTGCCCGCCAAAAATCACCCCAGATTCCCCAAGCCAACTATCATCTGCGTAGGGGGGACAAGCTTTAGCGCGGTTCCACCATGTTTTTCGCCGTAATTGATGGGACCGCGCTAACCCGGATTATTTATATACGTCATCCTGAGCGCAGCGAAGGATCTCCGATGCGCCGCAAACAGCCCAGATTCTTCGCTGCGCTCAGAATGACAATGTTCCTTCGTGTTTATGAATAATCCGGGCTAAAGCTTGTCCCACACTACAATCCGCAACAACATCTATTTAGTTACTCTGGCGGAAAGCCTTTTGTCGCCTTTCGCTCCGCGAAAGTTGCGGGCAGTCCACGCTACTTTCGCGGAGCGAAAGGCGACAATCCAGCCGAATCGCCCTTTCCGCAACAGTAACTATTTAGGTCAAATTGCCCCCCCATTAGCCGGCGCATCCGCCATATCCGGCAAATTTTCGCCGATCGGCATTTTCGGTTGCAGACAGGCGCATCCGGCGACGATTAGTAAAACGAGATCGTATCTAGTTTTTTCTGGCGGAGGTGTTGGATAATGAGGCGATCGACGCGGATTTCGATTGTGTCGCTGGCACTCCTGGGATGGGGGGCGTGCGGCGCTTTCGGACCGATCGCTCCGGCCGCCCTGGCCCAGCAGTCCAATCCCGGCGAGAAGAAGTCCTGGACCGACTCGATCTCCTCGGGTTTCAAGCAGACCATCGGCAAGCTGGCGCCGAGCGGGGACAAGAAACCGCCGCCGGCCAATTACAAAGACGATCCAATCGCGTTGAGCACCAAGTCCAATCCCGGCCCCGAGCTTTACGTGGCCGTCGCCCGGCTGTACGCACAGTCGGGCAAATTGAGCGACGCCGCCAAGCAGTATCAGACGGCGCTGAAGATGAAACCCGACTACACGCCGGCGATCCTCGGCTACGCGGAACTGCTCGAGCAGCTTGGGCACACGGACGAGGCGCTGCAATTTTACCAGCGGGCGATCAAGATCAATCCGGCTGAAGCGGCCCCGGCCTACAACAACCTGGGCCTCTGCCTGGCCCGGCAGAAGCGGCTCGACGAAGCCCTCGCCGCGCTGACCGAGGCCGTCAAGCGAGCCCCGAAGAACCCGCTCTACCGCAACAACATCGCCACCCTGCTGGTCAATCAGGGCCGCTACCGCGAGGCCTATGCCAATTTGCGGGCGGTGCATGAGGAAGCGGCGGCCTATTACAACATGGGTTATTTGCTGTACGGCAAGGGCCAGACGCTGGCCGCCTTGCAGCACTTCGCCCAGGCGTTGAAGGCCGATCCCACGATGGCGCCCGCCCAGCAATGGATCAATTTCCTGCAAAAGAAAACGGCCGTCGCCCGGCGGCCGGAACGGCCGCGGGTCGAGTACTCGCCCCCGACGTTCGCCGAGAAGCCGGAGAGTCCGCGATACACGGCGCCGGCCCAGCGGGAGCCGCCGCGTGCATCGCGTGAAGCGCCGCCGATGCCGCCCGAGGAGCCGACGCCCCGCCGCCTGCCGCCGACCGAAACCCGCGGGTCGGACCTGGAGAAGGCCCCGCTGCCGGGCATCTACTATCACCGTTCGACCGCTCCCGAAGCGCCAATGCCCCCGCCGAGCAGCAACCCCGCCATCCAGCCGCTGCCGCGGGTGAATTAGATAACACGGTCAACAGGAGAGCGGCATCCGTCAGGAAAACTCTATCGCCGGATGCGCGGCGCCGGGCGACGGTTCCAGGCCGAGGTATCGAAGGCCCGTGGCCGCGGCGGCGGTGATCGGCACGGGCCGGTCGATCGAGTGCCCCCGTTTTACGCCCGGCCCGACGGCCAGCATCCACACCCGGCGGCAACCCTCGTCGGCCCCCTGGTTCGTGTAGAAATCGCTGTGATGGATGAAGCCGTTCGGGCTCGAGTCCAGCTCGCGGCCGTGGTCGGGCAGGATCAGAAACAGGGTCCGGCCCCGATAGTCGGGCAGCGCTTCGGCCGCCTGCCACAGCCGCCACGTCAGCCGGTCGGTCCGCTCGATGGCCTCGGCGTAACGCGACCACGAGCCGAAATGGGCGCAGTCGATCTCGCCGAAATCGACGCTCATCACCGCCGGCGCGAACCGCTTCATGCAGTCGCAGGCCAGATCGGCGAGCAAGGCGTCGTGGCTGGTCGTGCCGTCCGCTTGCCGCCACGCTTGGAAACGCTCGTCGAACCAACGCCGGGCCGCGTCAGAGCGCAGGCCGGCGGTTGATGCGTGGCTCGTCGAGCGGGCCAGCCGGCGCACTCGGCCACGGCCCGCAACTCGGCCTCGTAAGAGCCGGTCGCCCGGGCGGCCATCATCAGCCGGTCCATCTGCTCGGCCGTCGAGCGGGGGATCGTCGGCGGCTCGGCCACGTTGGCCGCGAAACGAGGCCCGAAACCCTCCGCCCGGCTCAGGCCGGTCTGGGCGAGAATCGAGGCGTAGACGAACGCCCAGGCCTCGGTGTCGGGCAGACCACGGCCCTTGCGGACGATCTCGAAAATCGACGGGTGCGCGGGCGGACGCGACCAGTCCAGGTCGTCCCATTCCCAATGGCCGGTCTTGATCGAGGCCGCGCAGTTCGGATGGACCACGAGATGCTCGACCCGCATGTTCGTAAACAGCGTGCCCCGCGGGACCAAGTCGTTCCACAGGCGCGGGACGTAGCGATGCCGGGGATCGGCGATCGACTCGCTCGATCTCGTCCCGCCGCCGAAAAGGATCAGGATCAGCTTGCGGTCTTCTGGCGAAGGAATCGCCATCGCTGTTTCATCCGCGGCGAACGCCGGCCGTCCACGTGCAATCCCCGCGGCCGCCGCGCCCGTGCCGGCGATGATCCGCAATGCTTCGCGGCGATTGATCGAGGCCGTCATTTTCACGCCTGCTGAGTTTCAGTTGCCGAGCGTAGGGTGGGACAAGCGAAGCGCGGTCCCACCAGTTCTTTCGCCGCTATTGGTGGGACCGCGCTTCGCTTGTCCCACCCTACGCTCGCTCGCCGCGATAAATGCTATTGAGCCGCTTCGTTTTTCGGCGGGAACATTTTGTCCCAGGCGGCTTTGTCGACTGCGACGAACAGTTCGCCGCTTTTTTGCTCCGGCTTGGTGAGCACCGCCTTGTATACCTCCATGATTGGTTGGCCGGGTTTCGCGGCCGGCTTTTTTGCGTTCGACGCCGGCCGTTTCTTTCCGGAGGCGATGCTTTCGAGCGTCGGCGGCTGTTGGGGTTGTTGCTGGGCAGTCATCTCCGGCCCTTTAATCGCCGCCGATGAACGGCAGGTGATCCCCGTGGGCACGTGTAGCTCGACGTTGATCGGGCCAAAATCGTTCCACAGCGTGGCCGGATGGAGCACGTAGGCCAACTGATAGCTGCCCGATCCGCGTGTGTCGGCGTAGGCATACTGCTTGTACATAACCGTTACGGTCCGTTTGGCGTGCGGCGGGAACTTGACCTGATAGTGCAGCAGGTTCATCGGCGCGAAGGTGAACACCACCGGCAGATTCTTCAGTATCGCCCGGCAGGAATCCTTCTCCTCCTTGCTGATCTTGGCGTTCGGGTCCAGGTAATCGACCCGGGCGTAGACGGTCGGATCGGCGGCCGTTAGCCTTCGGTCTTTGAAGTCCGGTTTTGTCTTGTCGAGCGTCAACTCGCGGGGGCGGAGTTTGCCGCTTTCCATATCGATCGACCGCTCGCGGACGTCGCCGCCCCAAGCGGTAAAGATGGCTTCATAAGCCGCGCCGGCTTCCTTGTCGAATTTCGACGCAAGCTGGGCAAACAGTTGGGTGGCCTTCTGTTCGCCGATGGCCGTCAGCGGGCCAAGGTTGCCGACCGCCACATCGAGCAGCATCCTAAAAAAGTGAACCAAATCGGGATCGGTCAGCTTCGTTTGGGGGCCAATATCCAGACTGACATATTCCACCATCAGGGCGGCGTCGCGCGGGTTCCAGCTGAGCTTGTCGGTCAGGTATTTCCGCAGATTTTCACGGGCCGGAATATAGTCGCCCGACGGTCTCCGATCGACCTTCTCTTTGGATCCAGGCTTAGTCTCTTGGGTGAAAGGGATGTCAAGGTCGTCACTGAACAACCCCTTCTTGCTCGGCTTGGCCGATTGTGAGGGCGGTTTCTGCACCGAGGCAGGCGGCTGCGGCACAATCCACGCCCCACGGAGTGCGGTCGTCAGACGAGCCAACTCCTTGTCGGCCGCGATGCCTTTTTCAATCACTTGCCGGGCATTGCGGCGTATCAAGCCGTAAATGGTCGAGTTGGAAATCACCGTGGGAACGATTACCCCAACAACGCCGTTGGAATCGAACCGAGGTTTGTCAATGTTAATATAAACGTCCGGCCAGGGCATCATGCCAGATGGATTCAGATAAATGCCACGAAGGATAGGGAAACCGAAGTCGATCTGCACCTCTTTTTCGGTTGGATTCTCGATCAGATATTCCGCTTTCACATTGACCAAGGGAGGCATTTTGCTCCGACTCATCATATTCTGGTCTACTGCAAATGTGATCGTCAGGTCTTCCTTCACCACCCGCAGGCGGCTCTCGCGGGCGGGTTTCAACGTGGGATCGAGCCGGGCCAGCACGCCCTTGGCGGCCAGGTCGCCGGTGGGCGACTTGACCACGAACGGCCCACCGTTGCCGAAGGCCCAATGCCAGGCCCCAAAGCCGACCAGCACAACCGCCGCCAACGCCAGTCTCATTGCCGTTGCCGCTTTCATCGCCGCGTTCCTTTCGGTTTGGAATACAATCGGTGAAAAGCCTACGTACACGCTTGTTCCTATGCTCTGCATGGGAGCGAGGTGGTTCTCTTGCGTTTCACGCGAGTTTCTAATCCTCGACCCGTAGCTTGATCTCGTCCGAGTTGGCCTTCAACTCGGGGGCGTACATCGCCCAGGCGCGGGCCGGCAACGCACTGAACTTGCCGGGTATCTCCGCCCGCATCCGGTACGATACGCTGTGCTTGCCGCGGGCGATCGTGCGGGCGAAGAACACCACGCGATTGTCGCGGAACTCGACGTACGCGCCAGGTCGTTGCCGTTATAGCCGCTGCGGACTTCGAGCGTCTCGAAGCCGGCCGGTTTCATGTCCTCGAAGACCAGGTACTCGTAGTCGTTCTTGCTGTCGATAGTCAGCTCGACTTCGACCAGGTCGCCGCTCTTCAGTTCGGCGAGGTTTTGCAGCTCCTGCCGTTCGTACTTCTCGACCTTCTGTTCGACGGCCTGCCCGCGTGAGCCGGCCACGTGGATCGACTTGTCGGCCTTGACGAGCTTGTAATACTTGCGGTTGACCTTGATTTCCAGGCCGGCCCGCTTGATGAAGTCCTCGAGCGTGAAGGTGGTCAGATAGCCGTTGTAGTAGAGCGGCCCGCGGCCCTTCTTTTTCAGTTCGACTGTGTGCCGGCCGGAGGCGACGGCGTCGCCTTCGAGCACGAACTTGCTGTCGAACTGAAAGAGGTTCTTGGGCGTGATCTCCACGGCTTTTTGCAGCTTGCCGTCGTAGTAGACCTCGACGGTCATGTCAGGCCGGTTCTCGCCGCTGGCGCGGAGGAAATCGGCCATCGCCTCGATGCAAATCGCCGTGTCGCGGGTCGAGTTCCAGTAGGTGGCGTGCTTGCGGTTGTTCAGCAGATACTTGACCAGCCGCGGGGCCAACTCGCCCTTCGGATCGGTCCGGGCCAGCAGCTTCAGGTAATACGCGTCGGCCTCGTACTCGCTGCCGTACCAGTACCACCAGACGCCCTCGGGCAGGCGGAGCCAGGCGGTCTGGTTCTCGTCGTCCTGTTCGACGTACTGCGAGATGTTGCGGAGGATCATGGCCAGCTTGTCCTTGACGCCGCCCTCACCCCCGGCCCCTCTCCCAGCGGGCGAGGGGAGGCTGTTGACGCCGCCCTCACCCCCGGCCCCTCTCCCAGCGGGCGAGGGGAGCTTTTCGCTCGCCTGCTTCTCCAGCGCGAGGCCGTACATCGCCATGGCGTAGACGCCCAGGTGGGTCCGATCGCGGTAGAGGAAGTCGAGCATGTCCGCGTTCTTCTCGCCGGCGTCGACCAACACCATGTAGACGAAGGCGTCGAGGTTGTCGGCGTACTGCTTCCAGCGGAGATACGCGGGCTTGTCCTTGATGGCCGCGTTCTTCAGCCACTGCACCTGCTCGTTCTGATAACTCTTGAGCCACGCAACGCCACGTTCCAAGACGCCGGGCACCAGGGCCACGTCGTTCTGCTGGGCGATTTGCAGGCCGTGGACCACCAGGGCCGTGGTGTGCGGCGTGGAGTGTTCGCCCCAGCCGGAGAACCAGCCCCAGCCGCCGTCGGAACACTGCATATCCTGCAACGCCTGCACGCCGTCCTTGACCATCCGGCGGACCTCGTCCTCGTCGAAGACGGGGTTCTTTCTGGTCCCCTCTCCTCCCGGGAGAGGGCTAGGGTGAGGGCGGTTGCCCCACTGCGCCGCCCGCTCCGCCGCGTTGCCCAGTTCCTGGGCGTTCAGGTTGGTCCGCTTCTGCTCGATCTCTTTCAGGTTGAGATTCATTTCCAGCAGGACCTTTTGCGTGACGACCGTCGGCAGGAAGCGATTCAAGGTCTGCTCGGTGCAGCCGTAAGGATAATCGACCAGATAGGGCAGGGCGTCGACCATCGCCCCGGCCAGCGTGGGCGAGAAGTGGACTTCGAGCAGCGACTGCGCCGGGCGGCGGTCGGCCGGCACGTCGATGGTGAACTTGCCCGCCGTGTCCTTCGGCCGGATCGACCCGCTGTAGGAGTCCATCTTCAACATGCCGTGGATGTAGCAGGGGAACTTCTGCTCCATCGCGTCCGATTCCTCGTCCGTCAGCGCCTTGACGCGGATAGTAGCCTCGCCCTCGTCGAGGACCTTTACGCGCCAATCGACGCGGGCCTCGCCGTTGGGGGCGACTTCAACTAACTGCCCTTCGGGCGACACGACTTCCTTGACGACCTTCCCATCCTGGATATACCGGCGTGCGATGGACATCGTCCCAGATATTCGAGGCAATTGCCTTGCAATTCGAGCACCACGCGAACTCGTTTTTCTGTTTTCAAGATAGTTATGCACGATAGCCGACAGCGTGACCTCGTCCTTCTGCACGAAGAACCGCGGGGCTTCCAGCCGGACGATGAGGTCCTTGCGGGTGACTACGTCGGTGAAACCTTGGCCCACACGGGTGCCTTGGCCCATCCCCCAGACTTTGATCCGCCAGGTGGTAAGGTTCTCGGGCATGTTCAACGAGACATCGGCCATGCCGTCCGCGTCGGTCGTTAGGGCGCCGACCCAGAGGGCCGTGTCGGCGAACTTCGTCCGCACGGTGGGCTCGACCAACGGCTTCGCGCCGCCGTCATCGCCGGGCATGGCGGCGGACTTCTCTTCTGCGGCTCCGAACTCATGGCGTTGGCCCCGTCGGCCATCGGCGGAGCGCCGGGGGCCATGCCCTTCGCCATACGCATACCGAGCATCCTCCCTTGACCCTGATCGCCTCCCCGGCCCATGCCGCCGAATCCGGGCGGGCCTGTCGCATTGCCATCCTCCAATCCGATTCATTTCGTCGGCCACCGTGCCGCCGAAGACGCCCAGGTCGCTCATACCCATCGACTTGGGTTTGATGAGGTTGCCGGAACTGCGCCCGAGGCTGGACTCGGTCTGCGGATGGTGGTGGCGGCGCCACTGCCAGAAGAACGCCTTGATGTCCGGCACGTTCGAGCCGCCGGAGATGTATTCCAGCGCCTTGTCGTAGATCGCCACGACGGTGGAGCCGACGTACGGCTTGCCCGCCAGGTCGGTCAGCTTGATCTTACACGTGCCTTTTCGTCGGGGCGGAACGCCATGGTCCCCTCGCCCTCTGGGAGCGGGCTTTTTTCGGTCCCCTCTCCCTTTGGGAGCGGGCTTTTTTCGGTCCCCTCTCCCTTTGGGAGAGGGTTAGGGTGAGGGCTGTCGGGAGTCTGAGCGGATTTTGTTTTGCTATCCGCCCTCACCCCCGACCCCTCTCCCGCAAGCGGGCGAGGGGAGGAAGCGGTCTCGCCGCCCTCACCCCCGGCCCCTCTCCCTGAGGGAGAGGGGAGTTTGGACGGAATAACCTCGACGTTCAGGATCCGTTTTTCGGGCGGAACGACGATTTCCTTCGACTCGGTGTAGACCCGGCCGTCGGCGATGGTGACGGCCTCGACGAAGAAGTTGGGCATGTCGCGCTGCACCACGCCGATATCCTCGACCGTGCTCTTGCCCTCCATGCGGATCACCTTCGGCGGCAGATAGACGCCGTTCGTCGGCCGCAGGAACAGCAGCACGGTCCCGCCCGTGCGGTCGGTGTTGATCTGCAGCTTGACCGTGTCGCCGGGGGCGTATTCCCGCTTGTCGGGGATCAGTTCCAGGTGGTTGAAGCGGAACTGTGCGCCGTCGAAGCCCTCGCCGATGACGGTGAAGAGGTAGCCGCCTTCGATGGTGTGCGTCCCCTCGCC
Source organism: uncultured Planctomycetota bacterium (assembly GCA_963733145.1). Lineage (GTDB taxonomy): Bacteria > Planctomycetota > Planctomycetia > Pirellulales > Thermoguttaceae > JAHIKV01. The sequence continues at coordinate 129,327 of CAVTCJ010000006.1, forward strand.
TTTGGGAGAGGGTTAGGGTGAGGGCTTCGGAGATCTGTGCGGACTTTGTTTTGCCATCTGGCCCCTCGCCCCCGGCCCCTCTCCCAGAGGGCGAGGGGAGGCACTAGCTTGTACGAGAGCCGATATTGCCCCGATTGCGAAGCCGCAAGCGGCTGCTGGGCCACGCCCTCGGCGTTGGTGTCGAGTTGCCAGGTCCTGACCGGAATTTCGACCGGCTTGCCTTCTTTATTCCCATACGCAACATACGTGATTTTATACAATGTCAACTCGCCCTTGCCCTCAACCGGCTTGCCGTCGAGCGTGCGGGCGGAGAAGTGGGCGTGGATCGGGTCGCCGACGCGGAAATAACCGCGATCGACCCAGGCGTAGACCGTAAACGGCTTCCGCGCGACCAGCACCTTGCCCGAGCCGTCGATCGTCCGGCGCGACTCGTCGGTCACGTGGGCCTCGATCGTGTAGCTCTGGTCCTGATTGGGGTGAATGGCCTTGGCGATGGCCGTGTCGATCTCGACTTTCACCGTGCCGTCCGGGCCGATCTCGACCTCCTGGTCGGCGACCAGTTCGGGCTGTTCGTCGATCGTTGCGGCCACCAGAAGGGCGTCGGCCGCGGGCAACCCCACGACTGCCAGCCGGGCAGCCAGTCGTAGTCGTAGGCGAACCACCAGTAGCCCGGCCCGTAGAACCAGTCCCAGGGATCGACGGGATACCAGCGTTCGATTCGGCTGCTGCGTTTGACGGTGTACTTCACCTTGGCCTTTGTGACCGGCGAGCCGAAGTAATACTTCGCCTTGATCGTGGCGGTGATTTTGTCGCCCAGCATGACCGGCTCGGTGGGGGCCTCGACCGTGACCTCGAACTCGGGCTTTTTATACTCCTCGACGCGGAAGTTGCCGCCGCCGTAGCCGTGTTTGCCCTCGCGGACGAAGAGGCCGTAGACGCCCAGCGTGGCGTCGGCGGGGATTTCGTAGTCGCCCTCGATGCCGCCGTAGGCGTCGGCCTTGAGGGTTTTTTCGACGAGCTTTTCGCCCTTGGGGCTATGCACCTCGACGACGAACTCGTGCCCGGCGAAATCGGACGTGTTCCCCATGTCGTACTTGGCGTGGCGGACCCAGAACTTGTAGTGTACCTTCTGATCGGGGCGATAGACCGGCCGATCGGTGATGGCGTAGGCCTTCACGGCGTTGTACTCGGCGTCGTACTGGCGGCCGTACCAGATATTCGAGAAGCCGAGATAGGCGAAGCGCCCCTGCTCGGTCCGGGCCGTCACGAGCCACTGCATGTTGTTCGGCATCCGGTCGGGGCCGAGAATCACCTGGCCGTCGGCGTCGCTGTATTCGGCGAACTGCTTGGTGGTGACCTCGTAGCGCCGCGGACCTTGCAGGAACATCTGCCGCCAGCCGAAGAACTCGACGTTGGCCTTGGCCACCGGTCGGCCGGAGACGGCGTCGGCCACATAGTAATACGTCTTGCCGGCAAGCGGTTTTTTGACGATCGCCGTGTCGTCGACCCAGACGATGATGTAGCTCGTATTGCCGCCGGCCATGCGGGCCTCGACCAAGTACGCCCCCGGCTGTTGCAGCGGCGTGGTTACGGTCACGCGCTTGTCGAAATGGTCCGCGCGCGGGCTCGAGGTCCATCTTCCACTCGGCGACCTTTTCGCCCAGGTATTCGCTCTGGTTCTCCGTCACCAGCCGATAGCCGATGTTGCCGATGTTGGTCTTGTTCCAGTCGATGCGGCGGGGATTCGACTTGAGGAACGCCTTCACGTCGCCCAGCAGCTTTTCGACCTTGATTTCGTGGGCGGTCAGTTCGATTTGGCTGCCGTTGCGGAAGCGGTACTCGATCGTGGCGCCGCGTCCGGCGGGCTGGGTCTGGTTCGGCTCGAAGCGGCCCCAATTGCCCACGATCTGGTCGAGTTGCTGCTTCCATCCCTTGCGGCGTTCGGGTTTCTCGTTCGGGTATTCCCTAAGCAGCCGCCGCCAGTAGTCGGCCGACTTGGGATATTGCCGGCGGTTCTCGAAAATCTGGGCCAGCCGTTCCAGGGCCGAGACCCTGTAGGACAGGTTGGCAACCTGTCCGATACTCGCGGACTTGTGTGCATCGCTGTCAGCCACTTGCTGGTATATCTTGATGAAGTTGAACTCGTCGGGCAACTCGAACCGCTTAATGCCCGTGGCCAGCCGGGCGATGGTCTCGTTCTCGCCCAGCGTGTGCAGCGACAGGATGCCGGTCTGCTCGTCCTGCGTGTCGTCGGTCTCCATCCGGCCAAACCACCAACCCCAGCCGGCCATAGTCTGCACGCCGAACTGGCTCTGCAGGAACTCGGCGAACTGCATCCGCACGGCGTTCAACCGCGCGGGATCCATCTCGGCCGTCTGTTGCAGACACCACCGCCAACGCTGGCCGTCGTTCTCGGCCGCCGCGAAGGTCTTCGGCACGCTGTAGAAGACCGGTTTTCCGTCGGCGCCGACCGCGCGCCGGAGGTCTGTCCCCGGCCATATCCCCAGCCCTCTTCATAATCGGGCAGAACGCTCAAATCGGTGAGATATTGCAGCCGCCAGGACTCTTGGTAACTGCGGTTAATCAGAAACGCCAGCGTCCCGAGTAAACGCGCCACCTCTTGATGGTCGTTGTCCTTCATGGCCATGGGCATCGCGTGGACCATCAGTTGCAGAGCGCGGACGCGGTCGCGTTCGATGGAATTGACGAGCCTCCCGCCGCCATTATGCGGGCCGCGGCGGAACTGGCCGGCGATGATGAAGCCGAAATGGGGGATATTGATGTACTCTGTCGCCGCGGCCTGCAATAGCCGCCAGTTGTCCTTATGGACTTTTACGGCGTCCTCCAGCAGGGCGTCGATTTCGTTTAAGCGGTTCAACTGCGTCAGGCATTGCACGGCCATGTTCAGGTCCCCGCCGACCTGGCCGCGGATCGTCGGCGGGATTGAGCACCAGCTTGCGGAACCCCTCGTAGGCGTCTTTGAAATTGCCCTGATTGAAATTTGTGTGCATTTGTTTTCTTTGTGCCTGGAGGTCGGAGCCGCATCGGCCCGTGCGGAAAACGTCCCAACAGCGGCGGCCAGCACTCCGGCCGCGACCGACAGCAAAAACCATGAAGTCGCTTTCATTATTTCAATCTCCCGAAAAAAGGCCGATATTTTCTGGGCAGCCGCGTTCCACTATGGATACTCTTGAGACACATCCCAGCCGCGGAAAGTTCCACCGCACAGCATAGCGGATATATTATCGCGGTCCAGACAACACCCCCCGAGATTAGCGGGTAGGGTGGGACAAGTGAAGCGCAGTCGCACCAATAAATGGCGAAAAACGTGGTGGGACCGCGCTTCGCTTGTCCCACCCTACTTGCCGCATCAGGAACGGATTAGAGGCAGCAATCGGCCGGGCACTCGTCCGGCCAAGGTCCGAGAGGGCCGAGAGCGAGACGCGGAGTGTACGGTTCGAGCCGCTCGACGACCAACTGCCGAATCATGCGGACAAACCGGGGATGGTTGCCCACCACCGCCGCGCGGACCATCTCGATGCCCAGTTCATCGCACAGCCCGCGAACCTCGACGTCCAAGTCGTAGACGATCTCCATGTTTTCGGTCAAATAACCGACGGGGACAATTACGAGCGGGCCCGGCCGGCCGGCTTCGGGCAACAGCCGAATGTGCTCCCGCACGTCCGGCTCGAGCCACGGCTGCGAAGGCGGACCGCTGCGGCTCTGATAGGCCAATTGCCAGCCCTCAACCTGGCCCTCTCCCAGGAGGAGAGGGAAGCTGTCGTCCAAAAACTCGGGCGGCAGCCCCTCGACCACCAATCGGCAGGCCTCCTGAAGCTGTCGCACATAAGGGGCCCGCTCGGCCATCGCCACCGGCAGACTGTGGGCGGTGAACAGCAGCCGGGCGTTCGCACGCTTTTCCGCGGGAAGCGACGTCAGTGCGGCTACCGTGCGGTCGGCCGTCGCCTCGATGAAGCCCGGATGGTTGAAAAACAGCCGCAACTTGTCGATCGTCGGGGCCTGGGGGCCGACCTCCAGCCGCGCCCGCTCGATGTCTTCGAGGTACTGCCGGCAACCGGGATATGACCCAAAGGCGGAAGTGACGAAGGCCAGCGCCCGCCGCACGCCGTCGTCGGCCATCTGGCGGAGGGTATCGGCCAGCAGGGGGTGCCAATGGCGGTTGCCCCAGTAGACCGTCAAAGCCGGGCCGTGGGCGTTCAGTTCGGCGACCAGGGAGGCGAGCAGGGCCCGGTTTTGGGCATTGATCGGGCTTACGCCGTCGAACAACTCGTAGTGCTTGGCGACCTCCAGCAGCCGCCACCGCGGCACGTTCTTCCCGCAAACCACGTTTTCCAGGAAGGGCAACACGTCGTCCGATCCCTCCGGCCCCCCGAACGAAACCAACAGCAGGGCATCGTAAGGCAAACGTCGGTTGTCGGAAGCATCGTGCTGATTTGACATAGGACTACAATCGAGCTAAAAACTATCTCGCCAATACTCCTCGCACCGCCGAAAATGTGCTGCTCCTGCCTCTCGGTTTTAAGGAGCGTATAGGAAAGAGTGTTTTCTCGATACGATCGATTTCCCTTTCAGTCGGTTCACAGTCGCGTGCCGTAAGCATTGCATTGACCAAGTCCAACTCCCGCAGGTCGATCGGAGTGTGGTCCACATGGATGATATTATTGTCTGTGAGCCATTTCAACACGGCGGCCCAACTCCAAAGAGGCCTGCCGGCACAACTCGAAACCTGCGATGGAAAATCACCCGGTCCCCGCTTTCCCTGGGCCAGCAGCCGGATGTATTCCCGGGAGACGTCGGCGCAGCGCCACGATTTCCGCCGCATTCACCAGATCGTACAGTTCGCCCCGCTTCACGCGCAGCCCCAGCGGATTGCCATCGAGCTTGCAGTTTTCCACGTCGCGGATGGCCGAAAGCAGCGCATCGTAAAACGATTTCGCCTCCCGGTCGAAATCCAGGCAGGGGACTCCGTTTTTGGTTGACGCCAGCATGTCGTCACAACCGGATGAATACAGCGCGGCGGCCGTTTCCTCGGTGAACTCCGGCGACTTGTGCAAAACGAGAGTGAACGTGTAGGTAGCGGTTTTCATGGCTCATTCCCCCTTGTAGCCGCATTGGTCGATGGCCCTTCGTATTTGCCGAGCGTGTTTTTCCGGGTTGCGTGGCGTGGAGTTGACGAACAGCACCCGGCAGCACGTCTGACCGCCGGGGCAATATAGTTTGCCCAACAATGACTGCCCGAATCGTCGCACCTCCAGCCCTTGGACTCCGCATAAGCGATACGCCTAGGTAGTCGATGGCGTCCTTCGCCTCCAATGCGGAGATGATTCGATGAACGCCAGTCGTTGGCGTGGACGGGATCAAAGCATTGCCAGTATCGAGCGTCTTGGCTCGCTTCATAGCATCCATGACCCTTGTCCTGTTCAATGGCAACGAGCCACATCGTTTCTTACTGTAGCCTCCGGCAAGCTCTGATAGGCGTTTGGTGATTTCGCGACAACTCCGTTCATCGGTCGATTCCACATCCTCAAAATGAAGCAGCAGCCACAACTCGAAACAAGGGTTGCTAATCGCGATTTGATAGTTCTTTTGCCTACAGTGCTGTAGCACTTGTTTTAGATTGCTGATATGGCCGGATTTGGCCCAATGATCCTTGTCGGTGCATAGCCAGAATTCATCATTTTCTTCTGTGGCATTATTATCCTTGAAATCGTCGAGACGCTTGCATACAGCGTCTGGGGCTGACTTGCCATCTTCCGTGGGAATAATGAAAAATTGAACCCGCCGGGTCCTGAATCGCAAGAAATAGTCCTTAACCGCATAGGTGTCTTCAGAAGCGATTACGATCAGGCTGGCGTCACGCAAGACGCCACTATCACGGTCAAGCGGGCGTTTCATGCGCGGCATTGGTTACCTCCAAGTCACGGGCGCTCAACAATTCTTCCAGGTGGTTCATTGATCCAATAACCGGAATTGCTCCAAAGCGACCTTGGAGATAACCCTTTTCCACCTGTAAATCGTTGCGGATATTGAAATCAGATAGTGAAACCAGTCGGCTCTGCTGCGCTGAGTCTTTCTCGACAAACCAATACTCATCGCGCCGCAATAAATCCTGATTCAGCAAATGGGCCTCATGTGTCGTGACGATTAATTGTTTTCGAGTCCGCGGAAGAGTCTCACTGAAAAACCGAATGAACTCCCAACAAAGGATCGGATGGAGGCTCCGATCGAGTTCATCTATGACAACGACTTTATTCTGTTTCGATGGAAACAGGATCGGCATCAATTGCAGCAACTCCTGAGTTCCGTCGGATTCCTCTGAGAAAGGGAGCCGAAAAGTTTTGTTGTCCCCTATGTGATGCTCTGCTAAAAGTCTACGCTCGACTACTCGATCTGGATCTTTGTCCTTAATCTCTAGTGCGACATCGCTCCTTCCAAAGAAATCACTCAATGACCTCCCTTGCGTTTGGAAGAGAGGAAGGAGTTGCCGTTCCTGCTCGCTCATGTCTCGTGTGACTTCTTTCATGTCTAGCCTGCCAATTCCGGTTCCTACATACCGTAGAAATTTAGAACTAAAATTGCGAAACGCGAGATCGGAGTGAAGTCGGCCAAGGATATCGCTGGCTCGGGACTGAGCCCCGAGAATTACCAAGTCATTTGTGAGCCAGTTAATGACGCTGCTCAGCGTCTTGCCTTGAGTCTCTTTGGGCAAGCTATGCACACGGCTTAAAAAGAGCCTGAGTATCGGTGAGGGGCAATTTAATGAGAACGTCGAGAGTCGTGGACATTGCCGGGTCATCAGCAAACTGTCGCTGATTTTTCACTCCCGTTGTTGTCTCGCCCTCAGCATTTCGCTCGAAGATAATCACTTCGTCCCCGTGTCTCAAAACGCTCAACCATTCGGCGGTTATTTTTCTGAGGGTGACGTCGAATCCGTAGACAAATACATGATTGTCGAGGAGGAAACGAAACTCAAAGGAGCTCGGCTGAGCGATATTTCGGGGGTCAAATCTAAACGGCTCTGGACCGTAGGGTTTTGCCCGGATATGATCCGTTGCGCAACACTCATTGCGCGAACGAGGTTAGACTTGCCGGCGGCATTGGCACCGTAGATCACAGCACTCCGCAAGACATGCTTTCCAGTCTCTTCGATAGGCACACGGTGGTCGGGATGGGAGGTGAGCCTGTTGCTTGCTATCATATTTAACGTTTGCTCTTCGCCGAATGACCGGAAATTCGAGACGGAGAATGAAACGAGCATGGCTGTCACCTTTTTACTCGGGTTATCGAGTTCACTCTTACGGAAGGATACAATTATTCGAGAAATAATCTCAGAATGAAAGCCTTTTAGCCAAATAATTCGGAGATTTATGTAGCCTAGATGAGATTATATCGAACTTCCGGCGTTTTTCGCCGCGAACCAACCACTCCCGGTGGGGGCTGCGCTCACGGCGGCATCGCGAGCGGCAGACACGTGGTATATTGCGACCGTTTCACCGTGACGTTGGCTCTCAACTGCCGGTTTCTGGCAACCCGGTGGAAAATCTTCCTGCGGTAGCACAGGGGTAACACCGCTCTATATTTGGCCCGAGGGCCATAAAGAAAGCCTTGCGTAACACTTTGCTACACAAGGCTTTAAGAAGCTGGGGAACAAGGATTTGAACCTTGACTAAGTGATCCAGAGTCACTCGTGCTGCCGTTACACTATTCCCCAGTATTCTCGCAACCGCCTGTCAGTTATCGACTTGCGATTGCAGCCGCCCGCTTCGACCGCCGACTCCGATACGTCGGTCAAAATACGTTCTTCGATCGATTATCGGAAAATCTTGAATTGCTCATTGTACCAATCCCGCTGAACATGCCAAGCCGTAACTCAATTTTCCTCAAATCGCGTTCCGAATGCAACCGAGGATAGGGGACTGTCCCAATTTTCGTCGATTCGTGTCAGCGAAAAGGGGACTATCCGTTTGCCGCGGGAATTATGGCGGACGCCATTCCAGGATACACGTCCACCCGCCCAAAGCTGGAGCGGCAGCCAATCTCCGGTGGGGTGCATTGCAGGGAAATCCCTAGCGCGGTAAGTTATTGGATTCTTTGTGTGGAGCCGGGATGAGAGCGGCAAGTTTCAATTTGAATCGAGGAGACCGACAGTGGAAAAGAGACGCTTTGTGACCGTCGATGGCAATGAAGCGACGGCCAACGTCGCCCATATGTGCAATGAAGTTATGGCGATATACCCGATCACCCCGTCCTCGGGCTTGGGCGAGATGCCCGACGCCTGGGCGGCCGCCGGGCGAAAGAATATCTTCGGCACCGTGCCGCACGTAATCGAGATGCAGAGCGAGGCCGGGGCCGCCGGCGCGGTCCACGGCTCGTTGCAGGCCGGGGCGCTGACGACGACCTTCACCGCCTCGCAGGGCCTGCTGCTGATGATCCCGAACATGTTCAAGATCGCCGGCGAATTGACGCCGACGGTCTTCCACGTGACCGCGCGGACGATCGCCACCCACGCCCTGTCGATCTTCGGCGACCACGGCGATGTGATGGCCTGCCGCTCGACGGGCTTTGCGATGCTCGCCTCGGCCTCGGTGCAGGAGGCGCAGGACATGGCCTTGATCTCCCAGGCGGCCACGCTCGAAGCCCGCGTGCCGTTCATCCACTTCTACGAAGGTTTCCGCATCTCGCACGAGGTCAACAAGATCGAGCAGATCACCGAGGACGACGCCCGGGCGATGATCGATATGGACCTGATCGCGGCCCACCGCGAGCGGGCCCTCTCGCCCGAGCGGCCGAAGCTCCGCGGCACGGCCCAGAACCCGGACACGTTCTTCCAGGCCCGTGAGGCGTGCAACAAGTTTTACGACGCCTGCCCCGCCGTGGTGCAGAAGTATATGGACAAGTTCGCCAAGCTGACCGGCCGGCAGTATCACCTGTTCGACTACATCGGGGCCCCGGACGCCGACCGGGTGATCGTCATCATGGGCGCCGGCGGCGGCGTGGTCGAGGAAACGATCGAGCACATGACGAAGCAGGGCGAGAAGGTCGGCGTGTTGAAGGTCCGCTTGTTCCGCCCGTGGGACGGCAGTGCGTTCATGGCCGCCCTGCCCAAGTCGGTCAAGAAAATTGCCGTCCTCGATCGGACGAAAGAGCCGGGCGCAGGCCGGCGAGCCGCTCTATCAGGACGTGGTCACGGCGCTGGCGGAACTTGCCTCCCCTCTCCCACTGGGAGAGGGGCCGGGGGTGAGCCCTCACCCTAACCCTCTCCCAGAGGGAGAGGGGACCGGACATTTCCTGCCCTACGTCATTGGCGGCCGCTACGGACTCTCCTCGAAGGAATTCACGCCCGCGATGGTCGCCGGCGTGTTCGACGAACTGAAGAAACCACAGCCCAAGCGGATGTTCACCGTCGGCATCGAAGACAACGTGACGAAGATCAGCGTGGCCTACAACGCCGACTTCTCGACCGAAGGCGACGACGTAGTCCGGGCGGTGTTCTTCGGCCTGGGCAGCGACGGCACGGTGAGCGCCAACCGCAACTCGGTGAAGATCATCGGCGAGAACACGCCGCTGCACGCCCAGGGCTATTTCGTCTACGACTCGCGCAAGGCGGGCTCGGTGACCACGTCTCACGTGCGGTTCAGCCCGCGGCCGATCAAGGGCTCGTATCTGGTCCACAAGGCCAATTTTGTGGCCTGCCACCAGTTCCACTTCCTCGAGCGGATCGACGTGCTCTCGATGGCGGTGCCGGGGGCCACGTTCCTGCTGAACACCCCCTATCCGGCCGACCAGATTTGGGATCACATCCCCGCCGAGGTGCAGAAGGAGATTATCGAGAAGAAGCTGAAGTTTTTCGTGATCGACGCCTACCAGGTGGCCCGCGAGGCCGAGATGGGCGTGCGGATCAACACGATCATGCAGACCTGCTTCTTCAAGCTGGCGGGCGTGATTCCGGCCGACGAGGCCATCGAGCAGATCAAGGAGGCCATCAAGCGGACCTACGGGAAGAAGGGGGGCGGAAAGATCGTCGAGCGGAACAACGCGGCGGTCGACGCCTCGCTGGCCGCGCTGCACGAAGTGCAGTACCCGGCCGCGGCCGAGTCGAAGCTGCACGTGCTGCCGCCGGTCCCCGCTACTGCCCCGGCGTTCGTCAAGGACGTGCTGGGGGTGATGATCGCCAACCGCGGCGACGACCTGCCGGTGAGCGCCTTTCCGGTCGACGGCACGTTTCCCACGGCCACCACGCAATACGAGAAGCGGAGCATCGCCCAGGACATCCCCGTCTGGGACCCGGCGATTTGCACGCAGTGCGGGCTGTGTTCGCTGGTTTGCCCGCACGCCACGATCCGCATGAAGGCGTTCGACCCGGCCAAGCTGGGCGACGCCCCGGATGGCTTCAAGTCGGCCGACATCAAGGGGAAGGATTTCCCCGGCTGGAAGTTCGTCGTCCAGGTGGCGCCCGACGATTGCACCGGCTGCGGCGTTTGCACGGAAGCCTGTCCGGCCAAGAGCAAGGAGCAAGTCAAGCACAAAGCGATCGACATGCAGCCGAAGCTCGACCATCTGGAGCGCGAGCAGGCCAACTGGAACTACTTCCTCTCGTTGCCCGAGGTCGACCGCTCGCAGGTCAAGGCGGAGACGATCAAGGGCTCGCAGTTGTTGCGGCCGCTGTTCGAGTTCTCGGGGGCCTGCGCCGGCTGCGGCGAAACGCCCTACGTCAAGCTGCTCACGCAGTTCTTCGGCGACCGGATGCTGATCGCCAACGCGACGGGCTGCTCGTCGATCTACGGCGGCAATCTGCCCTGCACGCCCTATTGCCAGGACAGCGAAGGCCGCGGTCCATCCTGGTCGAACTCGCTGTTCGAGGACGCGGCCGAGTTCGGCTACGGCTTCCGGCTGGCGGTCGATCAACAGGCGCAATATGCCCGGGAGTTGTTGCAACGGCTGGCTTCGCAGTTGGGCGATGAGCTTGTCGCGGCGATCCTCGACTGCAAGCAGGAGACCGAGCAGGAGATCGTCGCCCAGCGGGAGCGGGTCGCCGAGTTGCGCAAGCGGCTGGCGAAAATCGGCTCGCCCGAGGCGAAACACCTGCTGGCCTCGACCGACTACCTGATCCGCAAGAGCGTCTGGAGTTTCGGCGGCGACGGCTGGGCCTACGACATCGGTTTCGGCGGCTTGGACCACGTGCTGGCCTCCAGCCGGGACATCAACGTGCTGGTGCTGGACACCGAGGTCTACTCGAACACGGGCGGGCAGGCGTCGAAATCGACCTTCCGCGGCGCGGTGGCCAAGTTCGCCGCCGCCGGCAAGCCCGGCTGCAAGAAGGACCTCGGCCTGATCGCCATGTCCTACGGCAACGTGTTCGTCGGTTCGATCTCGCTGGGGGCCAATCCGATGCACGCGATTCGCACGATCCGCGCGGCCGAGTCGTATCGCGGCCCCTCGCTGATTATCGCCTTCTCGCACTGCATCGGCTGGGGCATCGACATGTCCCAGGGGATGAACATCCAGAAGGAGGCCGTGGCCTGCGGCTACTGGCCGCTGTGGAGCTTCGACCCGCGGAACGAGGAGCATCCGTTCCAGTTGACGAGCAAACAGCCGGCGGGCCCGTTCAAGGACTTCGCCATGAAGGAGGCCCGCTTCGCCATGCTGGCCCGCAGCCGGCCCGAGGATTCGGCCCGGCTGCTGGTCCTCGGCCAGCAGGACATCGACAAGCGGTATCATTTCTATGAGCAGTTGACCGGCGTGGACCGGGCGGCGGCCGCCGCGGCCGCGGCCGACGAGGCCGGCGGCAACGGCGAAACTAAAGCCAAGGACGCGAAGGAGGTGGAAGCATGAGCGCTGAACTGAGCACGACCTATCTGGGATTGAAACTGAAGAACCCGCTGGTGATTTCCGCCTGCCCCCTAAACGCGGACGTCGAACAAATCAAGCGGCTGGAACAGGCCGGCGCGGCGGCGGCCGTCCTGCCCTCGTTGTTCGAGGAGCAGATCGAGTTCGACGAGACCGAATTGGAGGACGCCCGCCAGCGCGGCGCGGAGTATTACGCCGAACACAGCGAGTGGTATCCCGATCCGGGCGAGTATCACACCGGCACGGAAGACTATCTCGAACTGATCGGCAACGCCAAACGGTCGGTGGGCATTCCGATCATCGCCAGCCTCAACGGCACGAACAAGGGCGGCTGGGTCCGCTACGCCAAGCTGATGCAAGAGGCCGGGGCCGACGCCCTGGAGTTGAACGTTTACTTCGTGCCCGGCAATCTGGACCTGACCGGCGCCGACGTCGAGAACCGCTATCTCGATCTGGTCGCGGCGGTGAAGGAGTCGCTCTCGATTCCGCTGGCGGTCAAGGTCGGGCCGTACTTCAGCTCGATGGGCAACATGGCCCTGCGGCTGGTCGAGGCCGGCGCCGACGGCCTGGTCCTCTTCAACCGCTTCTTCCATCCCGACATCGACATCGACAGGCTGGAGACCTATCCGCAGCTTCACCTGAGCACGTCGGCCGAGTTGCCGGTCCCGCTCCGCTGGATCGCCATGCTGCACGGCCGGGTCAAGGCCTCGCTGGCCGCCACCAGCGGCATCCACGACTCTACCGACCTGCTGAAGGTCCTGATGGCCGGCGCCGACGTGGGCATGATCGCCTCGGTCCTCTATGAAAAGGGGATCGCCGAGGTCGGCAACATTCTGGCCGGGCTGAGCAAGTGGATGGACGCGAAGGAATACGACTCGGTCGAGCAACTCAAAGGGAGCATGTCCCGCGAGAATTGCCCCGACCCCTCCGCCTTCCAACGCGGCAACTACATGAAGACGCTGACTTCGTTCGTCGGCAAGGAGATATAGCGAACGGCGCATTTATTGACTGTCAGATAAATAAGGCGTCGTCCGACAATATACTACCGATTTCGTTCTGCAGGGAACGCCCTCCGTGGCGTTCCGGGATTGACGAGAAAGGCGTTTTTTCGGCTCACAGAACGCCACGGAGGGCGTTCCCTACAGGACGTGCGAGCCCATGTAATTCGGTAAGTTATTCCCGGACAACGCCTAATGTCGCAATAGCCGCCGGCTATTTTGATATTGCTTTCTGGCTGTCACAAACGATGCGACACGGTCCCATGTGCCGAAAATCCATCCTTCTTGGCGTCTGCTTGACGATTGCCCTCGTCGTAAGCGGCCGAATGGCGTTCGCGGACGTGGTGATTCTCGCCCGGCAAGCGCCGTTGCGAACCGCCGGCGGGCCGATCGACCACGGCGTCTGGAATCTCTGGTCGAACGGCCGCGTGGGACAATATCTTCGCATCGCCCGGCAGGGAACTTACACTGTGGTCATCCGCGCCTCGGGCAGCCCGGCCGAAGGCGCTTGGCCCGAAATGGCCCTGCTGATCGACGGCCGGGCCGTCGCGGCAACTGCCGTCTCGGGCCGGAAAATGGCCGACTACCGCTTCCAGACCGACCTGACCGCCGGGGAGCATGAGATCGCCGCCGCCTTCCTCAACGATCGCGTCGCAGCCGGCGAAGACCGCAACCTTTATCTCGACCGGATTACCATCATTCCGCCCTCGGGCGCGGCCGATCCGACCATTATCTCGCCCGAGGAATGGGCAAAAGTCTGCCGGCAGCGCGAGCAGGACGTGTTGGACCGCTGCGACCAGCGGATCGAGAAGCTCCGAAAATCGGCGGCCACCGTTCAGGTTGTGGACGCCGCGGGCAAGCCGGTCGCCGGCGCGAAGGTGCGGGCCGAGCAAACCGGCAGCGACTTCCTCTTCGGCTGCAACATCTATATGTTCGACCAGTTTCAGGATCCGCGATTGGACGCTGCCTACAAGGACCGCTTCGCGGAGATGTTTAACTACGCCACCACCGGTTTATACTGGCGGAGCTACGAGCGCCGGCGGGGAAAGCCGGATTACGAATATACCGACAAGGTTGTCGCGTGGTGCCGCCCGCGCGGCATCCGCATCAAGGGACATCCGCTCCTCTGGGGCAACAAGGCGGGCGTTCCGGCTTGGTCCGACGGCCTGCCCCCGCCCGACGTGCAGCGCCGCCGGGTGATCGACATTATGGATCGTTACCGCGGCAAGATCGATTTCTGGGAGGTGGTCAACGAGCCGACTCTCCACCGGTTGCCGCGGATCGACGAGCCGTACCGCTGGGCCCGCGCGGCCGATCCGACGGCCTGTCTGATCGTCAACGACTGTTACGTGTTCGCCGACGGCCGGCCGTTGTTCTACGATCTGCTCCACGGCGCCGGGCAGCGCGGCGTTCCCTTCGACGCGGTGGGCATCCAGGCCCACGAGCCGGCGGGAATGTGGTTTCCGCTGGATCGGGTCTGGGCGGTTCTCGACCGCTACGCCGCGCTGGGCAAGCAGTTGCACATCACCGAGTTCACGCCCACTTCGGGCGGCGAACGGATCGTGGACGCATACCGCCAGGGCGTGTGGGACGAAGCGACCCAGGCCGAATACGCCGAAAAGTTCTACCGCGTCTGCTTTTCGCACCCGGCCGTCCGCGCGATCACCTGGTGGGACTTTTGCGACCGGGGTTCATGGCGGGCCGGCGGCGGCATGTTGCGTGCCGACCTGACGCCCAAGCCGGTCTACCAAAGCCTGAAACGGCTGATTCATCAGCAGTGGCGGACCGTCGCCGACGGCAAGACCGACGCCCAAGGCCGCTTCGAGTTCCGCGGCTTTCACGGGCAATACCGGCTCGTCGTGCAAGGCCCGAAAGGGCCCGTCGAACACCAGTGTCACTTGAGCCAAGCCGGACCGAACCGCTGGACCGTCGAGCGGTAAGTTGGCGAAAACTCCTTGTTCCGACGCTCCGCGTGGGAACACACTGCCCGGACGCTCCGCGTCCGCGCGGCTGGAAAACGCTCAACGTCAACTCGTTTCGCCACGGACGCGGAGCGTCCGGACAATGCGTTCCCATGCAGAGCATGGGAACGAGCGGGTGGTAGCGACGGGAGTCCCCTCTTACAATCACTCGCCCAGCGATTTCTTCAGGGCGTCAAGTTCTTCCGAAGTTCGCGCGTGGACGGCACGAACCTCGTCGAACTCCTGACGTAATTGGGCCATTTGCTCCCGAATGTCCTCGATTTCCCGGAAGAAGCGGTCGAGGTGGTCGCGTTCGGCGGGCGGTTCCGGCGAAGCGGCCGTCGAGACGCCGCGGATCGGCGGCAATTCGGACCGCGGCTCCGCCGCCCGCGAGCGATATCTGCCGAGCAACGACTCCATCTCCCGCGGCGCAAACAGCGCGTGGCCGACCACCTGCCCCCGTCCTTCCGGCGTGAAATCGACCAGCAGGCCCTTCGCTTTCAGCGATTCGAGCACCGGCCGGAGGGCCGCCTGGTCGGCGATCGGCTCCATGCGGGCGGCCCGGCGCGAAGCTCGCCGACCGTCTGCTCCCCGCGGAGCAGCAACTCGGTCATTACCGCCAGTTCGACCTTGTCGACGCCGAGCCAATCGTAGAGGTAGTGTCGGTACTTCTGCACGCGGCCGTAGCCTTCGACCAACCCCACCGCGCCGATTTCCCGCAGCCGATCGAGCGATTCCTCGACTTCTTCCGGCTCGAGCTCCATCAGCGGATGGCGGTTGCTCTTCTGATTGCAGCCGGTGCGGATGGCGTTCAGACTCATGGGGTAGATGTCGGGGGTGGTTTTAGCCTTTTCGGCCAGCACTCCGACGACGCGGCGGTCGATGCTCTCCAGCGGCCGCCAGCGGCGTTGCGGCGGGGCGGGGGGTGAAACGGTGGGCGAAGCGGTGGGCGTTTGATCCATCGTGGTCCTCTCTCCTGGTGAAGCTCAGATCGTAACACAAGCCCCGCCGTTTGCCAACCGTTGCCAAAGCCTCCAGAATGGGCGAAAATACCGCGGAATCGTCGGTTGTGCAAAACCGCAAGCGGAAGACCTAAGAAGTAGGGTGGGACAAGCGAAGCGCGGTCCCACCAATGACGGTGAAAATGGTGGTGGGACCGCGCTAAAGCTTGTCCCACCCTACGATCACTTGCGATACCGCAAGCGGAAGACATAAGTCTCTGGAACAGTCAAAGCACAATGCCCTCGAACGCCTCCGCCCTGCCGCCCGTCTTCCTCCGCCGCCGGGCCAGAAGACTGGCCGTATGGAACGGGGCGGTATGGGCCGTCGGCAACGGATTGGCCGGCGCAACACTGCTCGTCTATCTCGCCCGGGAATTGCACTCCGAAAGGTTCGGGCTGACCGTTGGCCTGATTGTGGCCGCGCCGCACGTGGCCGGGTTGTTGCGGCTCGCCGCTCCGGCCTTGATCGAGCGTCTCGGCGACCGGAAACGATTCTGCATGGCGAGTTTTCTGCTGAGCGCCCTGATGCTGGCGGCCGTGCCCTGGGCGTGTGCGCCGGGACGGCTCCCCTCGCCGGGTTGGTCGCTCGCCGCGCTGATCGTTCTCTGGTGCCTCTTCCACTTGCTGCAATATCTGGGCACGGTGGCCCTCTGGTCCTGGCTGGCCGACGTGGCGCCGTCCAGGATACGCGGCCGATTTCTAGGGCTGAGGGAGCGGTGGATGGTGGCCGGGACCGCCGCGGCCGCGATCGACGTCGGACTATTCATCTGGGGCGTTTCGCAAACGTATCCGGGGCTGCCGAGGTGGATGCCCTACGGCATTGCGGCCGGGCTGGGGGCCGCCTTCATGCTCGCCGCATTGGTCCCGCTCTGGTTGATGCCGGCAATGGCTAGTAATGTAGCACAGCCGCCCTCGGCTGTGCAGAATCGCCCAGGACAGCCGAGGGCGGCTGTCCCACAACAAGCTGGTGTTGGGAACGGATATAAATCGTTGCTGAAACCGTTTTGCGACCGGCGGTTTCTCCCGCTGCTGTTGTTTGGCTGCTGGTTTTCGCTGTTCAACGGCATTACGCAATCGGCCCAGCGATTCTTCCCGGTCGAGGTGCTGGGATTGCCCTTGCTGGTGATGCTTTCGCTGGAGACCGGCACGCGATTGGGGCAGTGGGCCGTCAGTCCCGGCCTGGGCGCCTTGGCCGACCGGTTCGGCAATCGGCCGGTGATGATCGTCTGCCAGTTGCTGGTGGCCGCCGGCCTGTTGTTTTACGCCGTCCCCGCCGCCATACAATCGAGCTGGACCTGGTTGATCGGGGCCTGGGCGTTGTGGATCGCATACACGGGCATAAACGTCTGCCTGCCGAACCTCATGCTGAAACTCTCGCCCCGCGAGACAAACGCCTCGTACATCGCCGCCTTTCAAGCCGCGGGCGGGCTGTGCTACGCCGCCAGCTCGATCCTCGGCGGCGCATTGGTCGATTGGGGCGGCTCGGCCTTCATCTCCATCGGCGGCGGCTCGTTGCCGGTCCTCGCCCTCCTGTTCCTCTTCGGTTGGGCGACGCGGAGCATCGGGGCCGCAATCTTGTTGCTGGTAAGAGAGCCTGCCAGGGACGTTCAACATTAGTTATATTTACGGGGACAGCCCCCCAAGCCAGTTTCCTTTTTTTGAATTGAATAGAATCGATTCTGGGGCGTTTGGGAGGGTGTGGAGCGTCATGCACTTCCACACCTACATATCGGGCCACACGGGACTCGTTGACCCTGTTGATCGAGCAGGCCAAGACCATTGGAGATCGAGGGCTAGTGGCCGATTCGCAGAAAGTCGCACGAAATGTGAAGAGGAAGGGGAGGTAGAGCGTGCGTCGGCACATGGACAATCGGGGCGCGGGGGGCATCCCCGAAGTCATTATATTTATTATAATTGAGTGGGAGCGTTTGGGAGGGTGTTGGGGGAAAGGGGCTACGCAAACCATGCCCAGCACGACACGGAGGCAAACAAGGCGTTTTACGTCAAGCGGTATCCAGGGCTGGCAAAGTTTACCGATCTCTTGCTGGAAAAATCGAAAGCCGTGGTTGCCCAAGACGAGACGGAGGACGAACTCGAAGAACCGATGGAATCACCACTTCGGCTGAAAGTTGGCCGCAACGATCCATGTCCCTGCGGGAGCGGAAAAAAGTTCAAAAAGTGCTGTTTGAAGAAGCAGGATGGCGGTGCAACGCTTGGGTGAGCATCAGCCACGAAGAGTGATGAGCCATGCATGAGAACAAAGCGATCTGGACGCAACAGGGGGCCACGCTCAGCGACAAGTCCGCCCGGAAGGAGTTCGGTCTGACTCAGCAGGAAATCGTTGCGGCCATTCGTGTCGGCAAGTTGCAGTTTCGGGAAGGCAACATGCACGGCAACCCGTGGTTCCGGCTGCTGCGGCATGAGGTCGAAGCCCTGGTCAAGAAAAAAAGTGGGCAGAACCACCTGAACCAGAAGAAGCTTCAGAAGGAATTGGCGGACCTCGACAAAGAAGCCCGAAAAATCAAGTCTCGCCTGAAGGTCATCGATCGGCGACGGGGCGAGTTGCTGGAAGAGATTGAAGGATGACGACACTGCGAAAGGCGAAGCACCATGAACGTGACACTCGGTGAAGGCAAACGGCTTTACGACCTGTATGCTGCCCTACTGTCTTTTGTGAACCAGAAGCTCAAGATCTCCTCGGAGAAGTTCTCGAATTCAGAGGAATATACGTCTAGGCCGCCCGAAGCCAGGATCGCCGTTCGAGATGCCCATTTCGTTCACGGGGAACTGATCGACGAGTTTGTTGAAGCGACCCCGGCCAGGTTGTCGTTTGACGAGTTGGAAACCAGATGGTGCGGATGTTGGAGGTGAACGGTTTCCTGGAGGACATCCGGCACGAACCACGAGAACTCCAACAAGTGGCGTTTGAGAAGGGGCGGATCCCCGATGTTCCGGCGGATCGAGCCAAAGACGACGAAGGACGCGATTGATGCCAACCGACGAGTACAAGAAATACGAACGAGCGTGTGCGAAGGTCAAGGAGAACAACGCCAAACTGTTGGCTCTTTTTGAGCAGTGGCTCTCGGCAAAGGGCCTCGGCAAGAAGTCGATCAAGGAGCACGTCCTGAACGCCGACTTCTATATCAACACGTTCCTGCTGTACGAGGAGGCGATTCCCGCAAATGATGGGGCATGGCGGATTTCGAGTTTTCTAGGCGACTGGTTCATTCGCAAAGCACTATGGTCCAGTCGCACTTCGATCAAAGAAAATGCGGCCAGCCTGAAGAAGTTCTACACGTTCATGCTGGAGAAGGGTGAAATCGATGCCGACGATTTGCAGGAGTTGAAGGAGGCGATCAAGGAGGAGATGGACGAATGGCTGGAAGCGGTGGATGGATGAATCACAATAGCAGCAACGGTGGGATGGTTTTGAATTTACCGGTGAGAAAGGAGCATCATGGGTCGCATCAGCGAGAAGCTTGGGGCTAAATTGAAGATTTGGGCAGGCCAATATCGTCAGGAAATGGGACGCCTGAAGAAGTCGTTGCCCGTTCCCAAAGATGTTCATGACGTACAATCGCTGGTGACACAGGGTTACGACCCACTCCATGCGGTCTACATCGCCGTGCAGAACATTACCTCGGTGTTTGCCGAGTGCGTGTCGGTTCTGCCGGAACTGAAATCTTATTACAAGACAGTAGGGAACGCCGAAGAGGAATACATGCCCGATGGGCCGCCAATGAGTCCGCTCACCCGCAGCTATTTCACTACTTGGGCCTTCTTCGATTTTCGCTTTGGCGGCGACCACGAGACCATCGGCACCTGCCTGTGCGACCTGGGCGGTCAACTGGGCCTGCACCCCGGCATGGTCGAGGCCGTTCGTCTGTATCACGATTCCCGTATGGGCATCTACGAGCATTGCGGAACGACGGGTGGCCAAATCCATCTTGAGGAATTGGTCACTGGCAGGAAACTATCGTGCATCTGTCCTGCGGGCTACATGGGGAAACCAGGCGAACTGTGGTACGTTCGGCTCTGCCCTCCGTTGGCGGACGTAGCGGCCTACCATGTGATTGCGACAACCCCCTACATCTTGACCCAAGCGAGCAGGACGGACTGGACCGCCTACCTCAACAGAGCCATGCTCAGTCTGGGAACTCAGGATGATGGTAAGCAACTGCATGAACTTCTGAAACATGGGCCGTGGACTCATCACTGGAATGAATTCATTTTTCAGGGTTTCCATCATGCTCAACGTGATGCGATATTCCTGGCGGGCATCCCCGATGTCAAAGGCAGCCTGCCTCACGCATCGAAAGGAAACAAGCGGTGACTCATGGACATGCAAACCATCGTTGATGATTGGAAAGCAAACGCCGAACGGCATCTTGATCGCAACTTCAAGTTCATACATCGTCTGAAGATGAAGAGCGACAATGCGGTGGATCGGGTGGCCCACCGGCTGCACGAAGAGGCGTTTTCCATCATCGACTGCACGCAATGTGCCCACTGCTGCAAGACGAGTTCGCCGTTGTTCCGAAAGTCCGATGTTCGCCGCATCGCCAAACACTTGGGCGTCAAGCTCAGCCGACTTCATGGCGATGTATTTGAAGGCGGACGAGGACGGCGACCTGGTGCTGAAGACGCTGCCGTGTCCCTTCTTGGGAACCGACAACCGTTGCACGGTCTACGAGGTGCGGCCTCGGGATTGTGCGGAGTATCCACATACGCAGAAGAAAGGCTTTTCCAGTCGCACCCACGGCATCGCCAACAACTCGTTGACCTGTCCGGCGGTGTTCTACATCATCGAACAGATGCGGGCAAGGCGACGATGATGAAACGTTCACTGGTCAGCGTTACTCCATTATTGGACAATATCGGCAACACGGAGGGATATTCATGCCAAAGAGAAAACGTGAGCCATCGCCGGCTGGCAAATTCAAGGTCGGCGACAAGGTGCGTCTCAAACATGGCACCAGAGACACCGACTACCCCGACATACCCTTGGGCGGCTGGGCTGGAACGATCAGCGAGGTCCACGAAGATGGCATGTACACGATCCGATGGAGTCGTAAAACACTTGCCAACATCCATCCGGTCGTCAAGCGGCGATCCGAGAGGGATGGAACTGTCCTTGAGGAATACTGGCTCGGTGACGATGACCTGGCACCCGATGCAGGTGGGCCGCTCGACATCGAACAGCCGACCGAGATCATCATCAAGCCGCTTTCGCCCAAAGACCAAGACGACCGGATCAGGATGGTATTCGGCTTGATCAGCAATGATCCTCTGCCCGAAGTGGACGGGGAAATGCTGACCGCCTACCGTGATTACTTGGCCAAAAATCTGACATTTCCATTTCAGGCTGAACATGGAGGCGAGTACGGTCATCCAGAGCGAGTCAAGGTCATCGGTCTTGGAGACCCGGACGAGGAGCCGACGGCCGACGAAACCGACGGCCTTCTCTGCGAAGCCCGTATGGAAGGCGAGATCGTGACACTACCACTTGGCGAGCTTGAAGACGCCAAACCGAATCGACGTTTGATCGACGACTATTGCTATTGGTTCCATAATTGGGGATGATCTCCGCCATGCAACACAACCTAAACGTCCCCTGATTCTCTAATCGCACTTTTACTGAAAAGGAATTATTTGATTCGTGTGCGGCTTGCCCTATCCCCAACCCGTTTTTTCCAATCCATCGCATTAGTTTGATGTTGGTTGATTTGGAGGGGTGTCTGGGAGTAGGTGGATGGTGGACACACCTGGCGGAAAGTCGGAAGAGTCGGAAACAACTCCTTGCACAATTCCCGATTGCAAGGAGTTGAACTTGTCAACTTGACGAGTTGACAGCCAGTCCTCGGTTCTGGAAAATGTGGGAAACACGAAGGAAAACAATATGCCGACCGCGAAATTCATCCAGCCCGGCACCAAGATCGGGCTGAAATTGACCGCCGCCGAACGAAAACTGATTCTCGACGGCCTCATAAGCCTGGACGACAATTACGCTCAGGCAATCCGGGATACGCCTGCTAACCAGCCGGTCGAATTTACCTTGGACGATTGGGATGATTTCGGCGGCTACGTCGCCGCCGAGGCGAACCACACCGAGGACAAGAGGTTGGGGAAGAAGCTGGACACCATCTTCAACAAGGTTCAGACGATACTCGATACCCACACCGACGAAGAGCCTCCGAAGACGCTGAAGATGGAGGCTGCGAGGAAGACCAAGGTGCATTCCGAGCAAGCGGTGCAAATTGCCGAGTGGACCACCCAGGTGCTCGTTGCCTCAGAGACATCAGGGATCAAGGACAAGCCGCTCGAACATTTTTGGTTGTCTCCTGCACAACGGGATGTTCTTATCCTGATTCCCGGCATCTCGAAGGAGATCAAGGGCAAGCTGACGAAGGCGAAGGCGTCATTCACCGTGGCGGAAGTCGCTGGGATGACTATGGCCTTGGCCGAAAACCTGCCGGATGGCCAAGCCATGAAGCAAGTGGCCTTTTTGCTCGTTGCCGAGCATTTGATGGATCGGCTGCAAGAGGTCTTTGGCCCACCTAAACCGAAGGAGAGCAAAGCCAAGACGCCCAAAGCGAAAATATCATCCGCAACACTATTCCAGTTCAAAATCACACTCAAGGGCATCAAACCGCCGATCTGGCGGCGAATCCAGGTCAAGGATTGCACCCTGGACAAGCTTCATGAGCATATCCAAACGGCGATGGGCTGGACGAACTCGCATCTTCATCAGTTCGAGATCAACGGAGTTCGTTACGGCGACCCAGAATTGCTCTGCGAGGGCCGGGAAGATGAGACGCCACCGGTCAACTCGCTTCGTACCAAGGTGAGCCAGATCATTCCCAAAGATGGCAAGCAGTTCCGGTTTGCCTACGAGTATGACTTCGGCGACGGCTGGGAACACGAGATCCTCTTCGAGGGTTGCCTCCAGGCAGAAAAGACAACCCGATATCCAGTGTGCCTGGAGGGCCGACGGGCCTGCCCGCCAGAAGATGTCGGCGGCATCTATGGCTATCAAGAGTATCTGGAGGCCCTGGCCGACCCCCAACACGAGCAGCACAAGGAATTCATGGAGTGGCGAGGACGGTTCGCCCCAGAGAAGTTCGACGCCAAGGCTGCGACCAGGCGAATACAGCGAGGGTTGCCGAACTGGCGGGAAATGGAATAGCGTATGTCCCAGTCACTCTCCGTCACTTTATCCCCGAAGTAAACCATTTGATGACAACGCGGCTCGGACACCTTCTGCTCGCACCACCGCAAGTGCGTGATCTGGATTTCATCAGAACGGTGATCCTGTTGATTCAGCATTCAGAAGAGCAGGCGTTTGGGGTAGTGCTGAATCGGCCAACCACCTACGCTGCCCAAGCGAAGGACCCCGGCAGTCTTCGGGATCCGAAAATGTATCACAGCCGATGGGCGTGATACATCTTCGTGGAACCAGGCAGAGGGCAACTGGTCAAACTGACGAGTTCCTCTATTCCTTACAAAAATTCCGCGTCTGCAACCAGTCGGGAATGTCGGCGGAAATCCGGAAAAGCCGGAAAATTCTTGGCTCCCTGGGTGAACGCACCACACCCACCACGGCCCCGATTGGGAAGCCAGATGCGGGCGGCAAGTTGTCCCACAGTTGGGGACAACTTCGGTTCGACCGATGGGTAAGATGAGCACGGCGGCGATCAACCATCGGACATTTCTGTCAGATGGTGGCGTAGGGGAGTGGCAGGCGGCCCGAGAGGCATGCGAGCAGTCGATGGCCGGCCTTTGAGAAGCAGGGGTTCTGCCGACCGAGTGAGAAAGTGATAAATTGATAACACCCGGCAGTGGGTGGGGTGAAAGCAATGTCGGCGTTGGCGTTGGGCGGGATGCCCTCTCCCGCGACACCTACCACAGTCCCAAATAAACCCCCAAAACTAATTGCAATTATAATGGTTTATCACCATAAAACCGAAGTATGGTGCATTGTGCGTCATGCCCCATCGCCCCCACATCTGTATGTAAATCTTTTGGATCGGGAAAAATACTGTTCACGGCGCGTATTTCGCCGTGTGTCGGTGTGCGTAGGAGGTAAGCAGCGGTGAGCGAGGCGAGGCCATCTGCAAAGGTGTCCACGGAATGCGACCTCACCTTTCGCCTGACTTTTCGGTTACAAAATGGGTTACAGACATGTAGGTTACGAAAACAACCCAACAACATATATCCGTAACTTATTACTAAAAAAGCATTTATGAAGTGGAGCCGACCGGGATCGAACCGGCAACCTCCTGGATGCAAACCAGGCGCTTTCCCAACTGAGCTACGGCCCCCAATAGGCAATTTCACCAGTATACCCTACGTTTTCCGTCGAGGAAAGAGCGGGAAAGAGCCTCCCGCCGCGGTTGACTTACGGACGGCGTTCGGGGAAAATCAGGCGTCCCCTTTTCCCCCCGGAGGTTCCTTCCATGACAAAAATCGTCACTATCAAGGCCCAGCAGAAGTGGGAATTCTGTCTCGAAAGCCGCAAAACCGAATCCTCGCTCTTGAAAACGCTCAACGAATTGGGGCAACAAGGCTGGGAACTAATCGAAGTCCTCTACTACAAAGACCTGAAAGGGGTGATGACTTGGACGGGTTTTATGAAACGCCCCAGCATCCCGCAAACGCCGGGCGGCGAAGGATCGGCGATCCTGACCAGGGCCGCGCCGCTCAAGGAAACGATTGTGCCTCCCGGGCAGCCCGCCGGACAGCCGGCCGGATTCGACCTCAGTGGCGATGAGTTCTCACTGAAGGAGGAGTCCGAGAGTCAGCCCGTCAGCGGGCCTTGAATAGATGCCGGGCCGAGCGAGAATGAGCTTCCAGCCGTGCCCCCGGTGTATTCACCGGTGGACTAAATTGTTACAGACGCCGGCCCGATTTCCGGACAAGCGAAGATAATCGAGGACGGTCGTTGGCAACCGATAGACCCATGCGAAAGTGGCTAATCAAGGCGTTTTGGCCGCGGTTGAGCGAGGCGGCCCGGAATTGGAACAAGGACGATTGCTCGACCTTGGCGGCGGCCGTGGCCTATTATGCCACGTTCTCGCTGCTGCCGCTGCTGCTGTTGTTGATCTCGGCGTTGGGATTTGCCCTGCGGTTTTCCAGCAACGCACAGAACGCCCGGGGTGAATTGCTCGAAATCATCGCGCGGAACACGTCGCCGACGATGGCCGATCACGTGCGGGAGGTGCTCGGCCAGATCAGCGCCCGGGCAATGCTCAGCGGGCCGGTCGCCTTGGCCGTCCTGCTGCTGGCCGCCATCGGCGTCTTCGCCCAGGTGGAACGGGCCTTCGATCGAATCTGGAAGCGGCCCGACTCGGGACGGCGGGGCGTTGTGCAGGTGATTCTCGGCGCGCTTTATTACCGGCTGCGGGCGTTCCTGATGCTTTTGGGCGCGGGGACGCTCGTGCTGGCGGCGTTCGCGGCCGGGCTGGTCGCTTCGGCGATCCGGGGCTCGATGCCCAGCCTGCCCGGCGCAGACTGGGGCTGGAATCTGGCCCAAATCACGATCGGCATGGTGCTCTACGGTCTGTTCTTCACGGTCATCTACAAAACGCTGCCGAAGGTCCCGGTCCGCTGGATGGAGGCGGCGCGGGGCGGGCTGCTGGCCGCGCTCTTCTGGGAGGCCGCACGCCAAGCCCTGGCCTATCTCATCCTCGGCAAAACCTACACCGCCTACGGCGTGGTCGGCTCGCTGATCGCCGTGATGCTCTGGATTTACATCGCCTGCAACGTGCTCTTTCTCGGCGCGGAGTACGTGCGCGTGCTGGGCGAGCGGCGAAAATCGTAGGGTGGGACAAGCTTTAGCGCGGTCCCACCATGTTTCTCGCCATCATTGGTGGGACCGCGCGAAAGCTTGTCCCACCCTACGGCCACCGACCTCCGCCGACTACTTTTTGGCGTCTTTCTTGGCGTCCTTCAACTCGCCGCAATTGGCGATCACGATTTTGGCCGAAGTCGCCCCGGTCGGCGAAGAGCCGTAGCTCTCCATCTTTTTCACCACGTCCATGCCCTGGACGACCTTGCCGAAGACCACATGGCGGCCGTTGAGCCAAGGCGTTTCCCCGGTGCAGATGAAGAACTGAGAGCCGTTGGTGTTCGGCCCGGCGTTGGCCATGCTGAGCGTGCCGGGGCCGGTGTGCTTGAGCTTGAAGTTTTCGTCGGCGAACTTTTCGCCGTAGATCGATTTGCCGCCGGTGCCGTTGTTGTTGGTGAAGTCGCCTCCCTGGCACATGAAGCCGGGGATAATGCGGTGGAAGGTGCAGCCCTTGTAGCCGAAGCCCTTCTGGCCGGTGCAAAGCTCGCGGAAGTTTTCCGCCGTCTTGGGCACTACGTCGCTGCGCAACTCGATGACGATCCGTCCCAGCGGCTTGCCGTCGGCGGTGATGTCCAGGAAGACTTTGGGGAGCTTGGTTTTCTCGTCCGCCCCCAAAGCCGTTTTGCCTGCCACCAACGCCACGGCCGACGCCGCCAAAAATCCTCTGCGCGATACCATGATGGATTCTCCTGAGTATGTGTTGTCTATTTACATTGCTTAAGCGAAATGCCGCAATCTCCCTCCACGACCGCAGTCGCGGGGCGTTTGCCGGCTACTTCCATCAGAAAGTCTAGCCGAATCGCCCTCGTCATTCAACATCGACGGCCGAACTCACGGTGTTACTTCTTCCCCACCGGTTGCAGCGAGGCGTCGGAGAGGAGGAATTTCTTTTGTCCGGCGGGGGGGCGAAAGTCGACCGTCGCCTTCCGGCCCGCCCCGCTGCCGCTGAGGGCCGCGATGCGACCCAGCCCGTAGAGCGGATGGACCACCAACATCCCCTGGCGGAAATCGTCGGGGGCTGTTCGGGCGACGGGCCGGCCGCCGTTGGCCAACGCCGCACCCGTGGTCAGATGGACTTTCCGTTCTCGACGCTGGGGCGGCAGTTCAACTGCCCGGCCAACCGAGGCACCATACCCGGCAGGCGCGCCATAAGCCGATTCCTCGTCCTCGAACGCCCCGCGCCGCTGGTCGATGTCGTGCCAAAAATCCTCGACCTGACCCTCGGCGTGTGGATATTCCAACTCCATCTCGTCCCGCGGCAACTCCATCAGGAATGAACTCGGAATGGTCAATTTCCGCTGGCCGCGAAAATCGCGGTAGCGGGCCAGACTGATTTGCAACTCCTGCTTGGCGCGGGTAATGCCCACGAACATCAGCCGCCGCTCTTCCTCCAATTGATCGGGCCGCTCGCGGCTCCGCTCGTGCGGCAGCAGCCCCTCCTCGGCCGCCGTGAGGAACACGACCGGAAACTCCAGCCCCTTCGAGGCGTGCAGGGTCATCAACGTCACGCGATCGGCCTCCGACTCCCAGGCGTCGGTGTCGCTGACCAGACAGGTCTCTTCCAGGAAGGCTTCGAGTTGGCCGGCCCCGCCGCTGCGTTCGTCGAAGTCGCGGGCGACGGTCAGCAATTCCTCGATGTTGGCCAGGCGTTGCAGATCGTCCTCGTCTTCCGATTCCCGCAGCCGCTGCTGATAGCCGGTTTCGCTGAGCACCAGGCCGACGACCTCCTCGACCGGTCCCTGGGCGGCGGCCGAAAGCCGGTCGAACAACTGCACGAATTTGCCCAGTAAAGCGGTGGGCCGGGGACCGAGCGCGGAGATGCCGCCCGCCGACCGGGCCGCATCGAGCAGCGAAAGACCGCTCCGTGCGGCATGGTCCGAAAGCCGGTCGATCGTGGTCCTGCCGATCCCGCGAGTCGGCGTGTTGATGACTCGCAGAAACGCCACGTCGTCGCGGGGATTGTTCAGCAAGTGCAGGTAGGCCAGTACGTCCTTGATCTCCTTGCGCTGGAAAAACTCCAGGCCGTTGACCATTTGGTAGGGGATGCCGAGTTCGCGGAAGGCGAACTCCAGCGCCCGGCTCAGGGCGTTGACCCGGTAGAAGACGGCGAAATCGGCGGGCCGCCGCCGGCCGGCGCGAATCTCCTCGAAGATGCGGGCGGCGATGCCTTGCGCCTCGTCTTTCTGCGTGGCGTAGGTCGTCAGCCGCACCGCCGCGCCCGGCCCGTTGTCGGTGAACAGTCCCTTCTCCTTGCGGCGGACGTTGTGAGCGATTAGCGTGGCGGCCACCCGCAAAATCCGCTTCGTGCTGCGATAGTTCTGCTCCAGCCGGACGACGTGGACGTGGGGATAGTCCCGCTCGAAATCGAGGATGTTGTTCAGATTGGCGCCCCGCCAGCCGTAGATCGACTGGTCGGGATCGCCCGTCACGGCCAGATTCGGATAATCGACCGACAGCGCCCGAGCGATGGCGTATTGGGCCAGATTTGTGTCCTGATACTCATCGACCAACACGAAGCGATACCGCTCGTCGAGACTGGCCCGGACCTCGGGGTTTTCGCGGAGCAGGGCGGCCACGTGGAACAGCAGGTCGTCGAAATCGGCGGCGTTCGAGATGGCCAACTGCCGCTGATAGGCCGGATAGACGGCCTTCACCACGTCTCCCAGGGCGTATCCCAGCCGGGGCTGATATTGGTCGGGCGAGATCAAGTTGTTCTTGGCCCAACTGATCCCCTTGGCGATGGTCTCGGGCGTAAAACGGTCGATGTTGAGCTTCAGCCGGCCGAGCGCCTGCCGCAGTGCCCGGACGCTATCGTCCGCATCGTATATTGTGTAATTCTCCTGGAGGCCGACAAACTGCGCATATTTACGTAGCAGACGGGCGCAAAAGCGGTGGAAAGTGCCAACCCAGACGGACGGATCGCCCGCCAGCCGCTCGATCCGGCGTCCCATTTCGTCGGCGGCCTTGTTGGTGAAGGTCAGGGCGAGGATATTTCGGCCGGGGACTCCCTGGGAAACGAGCCACGCCACGCGATGAGTGACGACGCGGGTCTTTCCGCTGCCGGGGCCGGCCAAAATCAACAGCGGCCCCTCGAAATGGGTGACGGCCTCTCGCTGGGCTTCCGTTAGTTCGTCGAGCATGAATGGCAGTATACGCGCAAAACCGCCCGATGGCGACTCCTGGGCAGACAAGGTTGTCAGATTGGGGTGACGGTTCAACTGCCACCCCAACAAATTACGCCACTCCCCAAAAAT
Organism: uncultured Planctomycetota bacterium; assembly: GCA_963733145.1. GTDB lineage: Bacteria > Planctomycetota > Planctomycetia > Pirellulales > Thermoguttaceae > JAHIKV01. The sequence goes on from CAVTCJ010000006.1 coordinate 158,256, forward strand.
CGCCGGAATTGCTATACTTACCTTCATCGACGACGGGGCGGTCTCGTCGTCGCTCGAATCCATCTAGCCACGACCCCAACCGGGAGGGAACCCATGGGTACCCGCATTCCAATCTGCCAAACCGACACCGTAGCCAAGGACCTCGCCGAAAAATTGGAAATGAGCACGGCGGAAATCGGGCTGTCGGTCCGCACCACGAATTGTCTCGAGGAAAGAGGTATCTTCACGGTCAACGATCTGCTGCATTGCACGCGCGACGATTTGCTGGGCATCTCGAACTTCGGCGAAAAAACGCTGGAGGAAGTCTACCTGGCGCTGGACGCGATCGGCTTCCATCGCAAGAGCGCCGCGGGAGCCGGCCAACCCGCAGTTGCCGCGCTAAATGAGAGCACCAAGACATCTTGTTCCCACGCTCCGCGTGGGAACACACTGCCCGGACGCTCCGCGTCCGCGTGGCTGAAAAGTGTTCAACGTCAATGGGTTACGGCACGGACGCGGAGCGTCCGAACAATGCGTTCCCATGCGGAGCATGGGAACGATCGCGAGGTGGCCGGAATCGTGCGCGCATATTTAGACACTATTATCATTCGGCGAGTCGAGTCGGGTTCGCTTACCTACATAACGCGGTGGTTGGGGGTTTCTCTTGGCACGGGTTTTTCGCTACTACGGCAAGAAACGGGGCCACCGGCGGACCGGCTCGCCCGCCCTGGGCATCGTCGTCGAAGCCGCCTTCTCGGCCGTCTTTCTGCTGGCCGGATGCGGCGTGCTGGCCTCCATGTTTTTCAGCCAGTTCGCGCCGCGCTGGCGGGTCGACCGGGAGTTTCTCGCCGCCCACTGCAAGGTGCTGAAAAAGCAGATCGAGGAAAAGCGCGGGGAGGACGGCCCTCAATTCCTACCGAAGCTGAACGTCGAGTTCGACAAAATCTCCACCTATTCGCACTGCGACATCAACGAGACCCATTACAACAACCGCGAGGACGCGCAGGCGATCCTCGATCGGTTTGAACTCTATTCGCCGAAGCTGAACAATCTCTATCCCTGCTGGTACGATCCGGCCGATCCGTACAAAGTCGTCTTGCGCGGGGCTACCCGCGCTGGTTGTGGCTCGCCTTCGCCGTGCCGATTTCCTTCATCCTCATCGGAGCCGGTGGGCTGATCCACACGCTCTTCGGCTGGGGCCGATCGGCCGAGCGCCGCTCGATACGCGTTCGCGGCGGGGTGGAGCGGGATTTCCTCGGCCTCCACGGCCAGGGCGACCGGCGCTGCCCCTTCGTGCCCGAACGAAACGACATCACCAACAGCCCCGGCACGAAACTCCAGTACCGTCTGCCGATCGGCGGCTCGCTGGGCTGGAAACTGGCGGGCTTGCTGGCGGCGTGCGTGATCTGGAACGGCATTGTGGCCGTGTTCGTGGTGGACGCCCTCCGCCGCCGCTCGGCCGACAATCCGAATTACTGGATCGGCGCGTTCTTCATCGTTCTCTTCCTGCTGGCCGGGCTGGGCATCTTCGCCTATTTCCTGCGCCAACTGGCGGTCGCCGCCGGCATCGGACCGACGCGGCTGGAAATATCCGATCATCCCCTGCATCCCGGCGGGAAATATCGCCTCTTCATCTCCCAGTCGGGACGATTGAGCGTGAACGCGCTGCGGGTGTCGCTGACCTGCGCGGAATCGGCCACGTATCGCCAGGGGACCGACACCCGGAGCGAATCCCGCGAGGTCATCCGCCGCGAGTTGTTTTACCGCGAGGGATTCGCCATCCGCGGCGGGGCGCCGTTCGAGACCGAAATCGAGTTCGACGTGCCCGCGGGGGCCATGCACTCCTTTGCGGCCCAGCACAACGAGATCAATTGGGCGCTGACGGTCGAGGGGGACGTGGCCCGGTGGCCCGGCTTCCAACGCGTCTTTTCCGTGATCGTCCGCCCCGGCATCGGAGAAACCCGGCCATGAACGAGGACCTATCGGTGACGATCGTTCTCGACGGCGAGGGCCGCGTCTATCGCCCCGGCGAAACGCTCTCCGGCCGGTACTGGATCGAATCGCCCGGAACGGATCGGATCAGAGCCATCGAAGCCTCGGTGCTCTGGCACACCGAGGGCAAGGGGGACGAGGACATGGCCGTCCACGAATTTCAGCGGCGCGACGCGGAGCGGGAATCGCCCTTCAATCCCCGCCGCCCGCAGCCCTTCGCCGCCATCCTGCCCAACACGCCCTTGAGCTACGACGGGCAGATCGTCAAGCTGCGTTGGTGCGTCCGCGTCCGCGTCCTCTCGCATCGCGGGAGGGACGTGGTGGGCGAAACGACATTCCAACTCGGCGACGTGCTGCCGGCCCGGTCGCATGAATGAGCATCGACAAAGCGCCGCCGCACCTTTAGCGGCCGACGGCACGTCGGCCAACCCATCGCTCTCGGCCGACGTGCCGTCGGCCGCTAAACGAGAGACTTTGCCTTCCTCGAACCCGTTTTGCACGCGTTGCGTCCGGCCGGGGGCATTGCCTTACATCTTCCCGCCCGGCGACGACGCCGGGGCGATGGTCCGCCGGCTCGGCGAAAACGGCTGGCGGGGCGAAATCGCCGGCCCGCACGGCGCGGGCAAGTCGGCCCTCCTGGCCGCCTTGGTCCCGGCCCTTCGGCAGGACGGCCGCAAAACCCTGCTGCTCGAACTACACGACGGCCGGCGCCGCTTGCCCCTCGATCTGGATAAGCAATGCCGAAATGAACCCTTTGATCTGCTGATCGTCGACGGCTTCGAGCAGTTGAGCCGCTGGCGCCGTTTCCGGCTGAAACGGCAGTGCCGCCGCCGCGGCTGGGGGCTGCTGGCGGCGGTCCACGCCTCCGTCGGGCTTCCACTCCTCTATCGGGTCGAGGCCACTCCCGAGTTGGCCGCGGAGATCGTCGATGGGCTTTTGGCCTGCCAAACGCCCCCTTTCGGCGCCGCGGAGTTGGCCGATTGTTTCGCGCGACATCGTGGAAACCTCCGCAAGATGCTCTTCGACCTCTACGATCTGTACGAACGGCGGCGGCCGCGCTAAAAATCATTCGGGGGGGGCAAAACGCCCGAAAAGCCCGGCGAATCGAGCGCGTTGCCCGGCCGGGAAACGTCCTCCTCCCAGCCCTCGACCCAGCGCCGCCAATCGACCGGGACCTCCGTGAACACGATCCGCCGCCGCTCGATCGTCGGCATCCGCCGCCGGGGCAGGCCGCGGATCGACTGCGGGGCAATCCACGGGCCTTCGCGGAGATCGTATAAGACCTCGGCGTCGGAATCCACGTCGGGCCAAACGACAAGCCCCTCGCCGGTGACGTCGTAGTACAAGGTCGGCATCGCCGAAGGAACATTCTCCGGTGAACCGACCGAGCTGAAATGACGGGTGCCACTGCTGGCTTGCCCAGCAGTATGCCGGATGCCGCGGTCGGCTCGTCCAACCATATCCTCTGCACTGCTGGGCAAGCCGGCAGTGGCACCCGTCGGCTGCACCGGCTCAGCCTGCGGCTTGCCGATGCGGAACTCGTTTTCGATCTGCTGGCGGATGAACTCGACGCCCGCCGACTTGTAGAGGCCGACGATCGCCGCGGTGAAGACCCGGCGTGCGTCGGGCTGTAGCCGGCCGATCCAACCCGCGGCGGCGACGCCGGCCAGCAGCCGGCCCGACTCGGCCTCGAAGACCAGTTGCAGCGGGTCGTCCGCGGCGTCGGCGGAGCCCAGCGTCAGCCGCACGCTGTTCGTGCCCAGGCGGATTTCGTCGATGATGATCCGCGGGCCGAGCCACGACGCGGTTTGGGCGAACAATTCGAGAAACTCGCGTTCCACCCAGCGGCGGAGGCAGAGTTCGGCGTGGCGGATGGCGCGGGCGTGCTTGTTCGCCGCCCGCAGGCTGCCGCCCGCCCGGGCGTGCCGCTCCGCGCGGCGGAGCTTGGCGTAGCGTTTCGCGAGCGTGCCGGAATGGAAGCCGGGCTTGAGCAGCCGGGCCATGCTCTCGCCGTGCGCGCCGATGGGGATCGGCCCAAGCTGCGGCCGCCGGTTCGCCCCGTACAGCCGCCAGTTCTCCTTCAGTTCCCAGACCAGAAAGCCGAACAGCCCTGGAATGCTGGTGATGACCACCGTAGCGGTGATTCCCGCCAGGGCCTTTTCCATTCCCAAGCCGATCAACACCGTGGTGAAGTGCGGTATCAGGCCGAGCAACAGCTTATGCGACACGGTGACCACGGGAAAGTGCTTGATGGGGTTGATCTGCGGCTCGATCAGCACATTGACCGCGAAGCGCAACACGTAGGCCACGAAAAACCACACCACGCCCAACCCGGCTTTGGCGATCAGCGAGGTGCGGCTCTCGCCGCTGCGAAACCGGAGAAACTCGTCCACCGAGTACATCAGCCGCTCGATGAGCGCCAACAGCCGCCGGAAGGTGTCAACGATGAACCAGAACAGGCCGGTTATCATCCGCAGGCCGAAGCGATGCCATGCGAGGCCGAACCAGTCGGCTGCCACTTCTTCGGCGTTGCGGCCGAGGCGGGAGTTCAAAATTACGTCGAAGGCCACGAATGTTATGATGGTGGCAGTGGGATTGTCCCATAACCCCGGCCCGAAGATCGCCGTCCAAATCGCGGGTTTGACCACAAAGCGGAAAGTGCTCGTAAACGGACGGCTGTGAATGATCTGCTGCAACAAGCGGGATCGAATAAGCCAGCGGATCGGTTCTATCACGATAGCATGGAATATATGATAGGCGGTCGAGAAAAAGCCTCCGATCGCCGCGCGGAATCGGGACGAATTCACCAGCAGCAGGATAAACACGCCCAGCAGTAGCACGGAAGGCGAGATGGGTGAAAACCCCGGCTCCGCCACCGCATCATTGACGCCCAAAATCTTTTTGAATATTTCATGCACGCCGGCCAGCGCCACATAGGCCCCGCCGAAGGGAATGGCGGCGAAACGGGTGATAAACCGCCCCGGCGGCGTGCCGAAGGCCAGCGAACTGAGCCGCTGCATCCACCGCATGTAGAACTCGCCGTGCCGATACACGCCGTCCAGGGCCAGTGCCAGCCGCCGGTCGGCCTGCAACAATTGGTCGCCGCGGAGGAAGTCGAGCGGCTCGGCCAGGTCCGGCATTTTCAGGTCGTTCCGCGAGATGGCGTCGCGCAGGTCGCCCATCGTCAGGTAGCCCCGCTCGACGATCTGATCGAGCAGTTCCGCGACCAGCTTTTTTCGCGCCACGCGCTCGGGCAAATTGCAGGGAACGAACCGGACCTGGTCCAGGGCGGCGTCGATCCGCGGCCCCAGCCGCTGCCGCAGCCGGGCCTCGACCCGATCCATGGCATCGTGGATCAGCCTGGCAAGCTGCCGCCGCTGCCCCTCGGAAATCCGCACCACTCCCAGCCGCCCCGCCGCGCTGCCCAGGTGCTTCAACATCAGCACGTCGCGCTGGCTGGGCAACGACCGCTTCAGGGGCGCCGGCCGAGCGTGCGGACCCATTCCACCAGATCGACCGTGTACACCTCGCGCTCGTGATCGACGCACACTTTTTGCAGGTCGTAGAGCAGCCGGGCCTCGACCGTCCAGATGCCCCGCGGCGTCTGATTGACCAGCGCGAACAGCGATTCCTGCCAGAATTGCGGGCTGGACTGCTCGATTTCCAGCGCCGCCCGAAGCCGGTGGATCAGCCGATTGACGTCGGTCTTGATGGCCGTATCGGCGCGGCCGGCGAACTCGGGCGGCGCACACCAACGCGCCCGGGCGTGATAGATCGCCGAGCGGACCACGTTGCCCAGCGCGGCCGGACGCTGGCTCCGCCGCATCAGCAGGCGATATTTCGACTGCGACGGTATTTCGTCGGAGAGCAGAGCGTCGACGGAGAGAAAATCCGTCTCTTCCGACAGGTCCGCCCATTCGTCCAGGGCGAACGAGTCGTGGGGGACCGGCGCGCCGGCCGGCCGGGTCGCCCGAAAAAGCCCCTCGGCGTCCACGTCCTCCAGCAGGATCGCGTCCACGTCCTTCAATCTCTTCAGGCCCGGAAAGTAATGCGGCACGAACCCGGCCGCGAAGAAGCGCAACTCGAAATACATCGCTACGAACTCGACGTAAATCTCTTCCTCGCCCCCGCCGGGCAGGAGCAGGTCTTCCTGGCCGAGAACCGCGCGGACCTCGTCGAACTCGGCCGAGCCGATGCGGTGAATCCGCTCGCGGATCTGCGCCGGCGGGAGCTTCCCCGCCGCGAGCTTATCTTCCAGCGCGAGGTGAATGCGGGCGTGAAACAGCAGCCGCCAGCACTCCAACAGAACCTCTCCGGCGGGTGTGTCATCAAGATCCGCCGGACCGGGACGGGCCAGAAGGATCGCTTGCGTCGGCAGGATGGCGTAATCGGGCAGGCCCAACTCGTCCTTGGCCACGATCTCCAGGAGCTTCCGCCCCTCGATGACGTAACTCTTTCGATGCGGGACCCGCAGGCCGAATCCGGTCAACTGCCGATCCTGCTTGATGACCCGGCGGAGAATGCGGGGCAGTACCAGAAAGGCCGTCGGATCGGCCGCCTTCACGGCCACCTCCAATTCGCCCAACGTCAGCCGCGAGTCAGGCTCGGCGTTGTTCGTTTCGATCGGTCCATCTCGTGAGAAAATCTCCATGAGGCAAGATTATCGCACATCCCCCCCGCCATGCCAAGGCAAGGCACGGGACGAGCCGGCCCGATATTGTCCGGCGGAATGGTCCAGCATCAATCGCAATCCGATTTACATCACCGTTTAGCAGCCGCCGGCACGGCGGCTTGAAGCAGAGCCGGGGCCGTCGTGCCGACGGCCGCTAAACAAGAGAGACTCTGCTTCTCATTCCTTCCGGACCGCACCCGGCTTGCCTTTCAGCAGGAACTCCGTTTTCGGGTCGGGGGCGCCGATCCGGCGGACGCGGATCGCGGCGGGCTCGTCCACCGGCTCCAACGGACAGTTGCTCTCGCAGATGCCGCAGCCGACGCAAAGATCGCGGTCCACGTAGGGCTGCTGCAATTCCACCTCGAAACCGTCCGCGTCCTTGACCGTGAAGGTATTGAGAATCTTGATCGCCTTATCCGGCACGGGACACATCTCCTCGCAGCGGACGCAAGGCGTTTTTTTGGCCCAGGGCAGGCAGCGCGCATGATCGAAATAGGCCTTGCCCATCGGCCGCTTGTGCTTGGCCGCCTCGGACAAGCGGGGAATGGCCCCCGTCGGGCAAACCTGCCCGCAAAGCGTGCAGGTGTATTCGCAATTGGTCTGCTCGAAGACGAGGCGGGGAATCAGCCGCGGCGAGAATATCCCCGCCACGCCCGACTCGAGCACGGCCGGCTGCAAGACGCCACTCGGGCAAACCTTCATGCACTCGCCGCAGCGGACGCAGAGGTCGAGGAACGTCTTCTCGTCGCCCGCGCCGGGCGGTCGCAGCAGATAGGGATCGACTTCTCGCGGCCGGACGGCCCGCGCGGCGGCCGCCACACCCGGGATGCCCGCACCCAGGGCCAATCCAACCAACGCTCCCCGGCGGGAGAGATCGACCGGCCGCGGGCGACGCCGGGTGCCACTGCTGGTCTGCCCAGCAGTGATCTGTTGGGTGCCACTGCTGGCTTGCCCAGCAGTGCGGGGGGAAGTCCCCAGTTGCTCACTGCTGGACAAGCCAGCAGTGGCACCCATTTTCGTTGGTTTTTTTGCAGTGGGCTTGATTTTAACCGTAAACTTGGCGATTCCCTTGGGGCACAGGTCCACGCAGTCCATGCAGAGCGTGCAGTTCTCGACCGAGAGCCCGTCGCCCAGCGCGTCCATCCGGCACAACTCGGCGCAGTGGCCGCACGTCTTGCAGGTTCCCGCCGGCAGCCGCTTGACCAGTGACCAGCGGCCCAGCAGTCCCAGCATCGCCCCCAGCGGGCAGAGGTAGCGGCACCAGAATCGCCGCGCCACGAATTCCAACGCGAAAATCACCGCCAGGATCGCCGCCGAGACGCCGGCCAGATGAAAAACGGTCGCCCGGAACGGGAGCAAGTGATGGTCTGTTGCAAAAGACTGGACGGCCGCCGAGCCCCAGCGCCCGTCGAGCCAGCCGAAAGCGGCGTCCGCGCCGCGAAAGAGGGTGGGATCGCCCCAGAAGGTCAAACCCCGCGTCAGCAGCGCGAAGGGATCGACCAGCCCCACCAACGAAAAGGAAAACACGGCGGACGACAGGACCACGATCAAGAGGATGTAGCGGGTGGAGCGTAACCATATCCGGCGAGAACCGGCGGCAGTTAGCCGCCGGCTATTGGTCGCGGGGGAGTCGAACCAACTATTCGTGCGCCGGGTGATGGGCCGCAACAGCCGGTGGAAATAGTCCAAGAGCGTGCCCAGCGGGCAAACCCAGCCGCAGAAAAAACGCCCGAACAACATTGTCAGAATCACCACTGCCAACGCGGGCAGGAGCGTCTCCGTCAATGTCCGGGAGGCCAGCACGGCAACTGCGTTCACCAACGGGTCAAGATGAAAGAATAGGTGCTCGCTGCCGGTCAAGGGAACAACGGCGCCCGTCTGCGGGTCAACAATGTACTCGGTGCGGCGAAAGAGCCAGAGGAACAGCACCAGCAGGGCGAACTGCGCCGCCCTACGCCACCATCGCCAGGGAATCCATGCAATGCGTCGCATATTATAAAGTTGCGCTGCGGTGGTCGCGCGGGGATGCGAAACCGCCAGCGGGAGCATACGTTTGGGGAAATCGCGGCGGGGGCTATGCGTTGACGATCTTCACCTTCGACAGGTCCATCTCGCCCAGTCCCAACGCGGCGGCCGCCACGGTGGATCCCAAATCCTTGGGCTTCATCCCGAACAACGTCGTGGCGTAGGCGTCCGCAGCCACGGTGTCGGCCGAGGCGATCAGCGTGTCGAGCACCTTCACGTCCTCGATCTTGCCGCCGGTCGGGCCGTGCCGCAGCAGGATCCGCGTGGCGTCGATGATCGTCAGCTTCGGCCGCACGACCAGATTCAGGTCGGCGATCCGCCGGTTCAGGTCGCGGTGGATGATCCCCCGGTTGCCGCCGATAACGCCCATCACGTTTTTCATCCCCAGCGTAAGCCGCGCCTGACCGTGATGCTTGGCCACCGGCACGTTGATGTAGCAGTCGCACTCGGGCGGAATGGAATTGCGGTTGAAATTGAACTCGTCGAGCGACTTGTTGCCGGCGATCTTCACTGGTATGTAATCCCGCTCGACCACGTATTCGCATTTGACGCGGGAGTCCCCCAGCGCTTCGACGGCCGCCTTGATGCCGCTGCGGGCGTAGCAGCGGCGGGGATCGTTCACCGACCGGTCGAAGACCATCACCCGGCTCGCCCCGGCGTCGAGGCAGTGCTTCACCACGGCCTTGACCACGTCGGGATGGGTGTTGGACGCCAACTCGGGCGTGCGGTCCCAGCCGATGTTCGGCTTGACCACCACGCGGTCCCCCTTTTTCACGAAGGCCGAGATTCCGCCCAGCGGCTTCAAGACCGTCTCGACCAGGGCCTGATAGTCCTTGCCTTTGGCGACGACCAACAGCGGCATTTCCTTGGAGCCGGCCTCGGCCGCCATCACGGCGCGGACGTCGAACAGCGGCGCCGCCAGACATGCCCCGGCCGACCACGCCGCCACTTGCTCGATGAATTCCCTGCGATCCATTGTGGTGGTTCCCCTTTTTGCGGATGAATGGTGAAATTCCTAGCGGAATAATAGGAATCTGCATTATACACGATAATGCGTTCAGGGCGTGCGGCAAAAGTCGGGGAGCGGAAAAATTCCCTCTCGCCCCTACGCCCATCAGACGTATTTATCCCCCCAACGTTCGGCGATCAGCCGGTGCAACTCCTTGATCGAATCGGCCCGGTCGGCGCGGCAAACCAGCGTGGCGTCCGGCGTATGGACGACGATCAGGTCGTCGCAGCCGATCGTGGCGATCAGATGCGCCGGATCGCTGGATGCCGCCACCATGCCCTGCGAGTCGAGGAACATCGTCCGTTCGGCAGCCGACGTATTCCCTTGTTCGTCGCGGCGGCAGATTTCGGCCAGCGAGGTCCAGGCGCCGACGTCCAGCCACCGCAGCGGCATGCGAATTGCCGCCAAAGTGACTGCCGGATCGAGCGAAGCGGCCTCCAGCACCGCAAATTCGAGGCTGGTTTTCGTCAGCGTCGGATATATATCGTCCACGACGGCGTCGCGGCCGGGGGCGTCCCAGACGGCCGCGATGCGCTGCAACCGGTCGTGGTCGTCCGGGGCATGGCGGCCGATCGCCTCCAGCAGCGTTTCCGCCCGATAGACGAGCATCCCGCTGTTCCAGAGGAATCGCTCCGGCCCGGCCTGGACGTACTGTTCGGCCGCCGCCAGCTTGGGTTTTTCGCGGAATCGCCGCAACAGCCGCGCGGGCCCGTCCAGCGGTTCGCCCAGTTCCAGGTACCCGTAGCCGGTGGCCGGCCCGGTCGGCGTGATGCCGAACGTGACCAGCGCCTCGGGACGCCGCTCGACCAGTTCATAGCCGGAGTTGACGATCTGCTGGAAACGGTCGATCGGCTCGATCACGTGGTCGGCGGTGAAGATGGCGACGATCGCTTCCGGGTCGCGGCGGCGGAGCACCGCGGCGCAGAGGCCGATGGCCCCCAGCGTGTCCCGCCCGCACGGCTCGCCGAGAAAGCGCTCCGGCCCGAGCCCTGGCAATTGCCGGTGAATCTCCTCCGCGTGCGAGCGGCCGGCGCAGACGAGGCACTGCTCGTCGGGCACCAGCCCTTCGAGCCGCCGGAAGGCGATTTCCAACAGGCTGCGGCCTTCGATCAAAGGGATCAATTGTTTCGGCTTCTTCGTCCGACTCATCGGCCACAGCCGGATACCAGAACCGCCGGCGAGGATTACTGCGTATCGCATGATGGTGGTTCTTTCAACAAATACAGACCTCGTTTAGCGGCCGTCGGTACGACGGCCTATGTAACGTCCCGGGCCGCCGTGCCGGCGGCCGCTAAACATACTGATGTTTGAATTCCAAATATCACATTCCCGGCGCGGACGCCGTGACTAGATGTTGTTATCGGATCGCTGCACCCGTCGATAGAGCGAATCGCGTTCGATCGGCTCGCGGCCCGCCTCGGCAATCAGTTCGCGGAGCCGGGCGACCGACAGCGCCTCGGGCGCGTCGGCCCCGGCGTCGTGGTGAATCCGCTCGTAGCGGACCGTGCCGTCCAGATCGTCAGCGCCGTAGGCCAGCGCCGTCTGGGCCGTGCCCACGCCCAACGAAATCCAGTAGGCCTTTATATGCTCGAAGTTGTCGAGCATCAAGCGGCTGACGGCCATCATGCGCAGATCGTCCAGGGCCGAGGCCGGCCGCACGCCGCTCATGGCCGTGTTGCTCGGATGGAACTTCAGCGGCACGAAGGCCTGAAATCCGCCGGTCTCGTCCTGCAAATCGCGGAGCCGCAGCAAATGGTCGATCCGTTGCCGGGCGGTCTCCACGTGGCCGTAGAGCATCGTGGCGTTGGTCCGCAATCCGAGCCGATGGGCCGTGCGGTGCACTTCGAGCCAGCGGTCGGCGTCGGCCTTGCGGGGACAGATTTTTCGCCGCACCTCGGGATCGAAAATCTCCGCCCCGCCGCCGGGCAAGCTCCCCAGGCCGGCGGCAATCAGTTCTTGCAGAACATCGCGGATCGAGCGGCCGGAAATCCGGGAGAAGAAGTCGATTTCGACGGCGGTCCAGGCCTTCAAGTGCAGCCGGGGAAAAGCCTCGTGCAGGCGGCGAATTAACCCCAAGTACCACTCGAACGGTTTCTCCGGGATGCGCCCCGCCGACGATGTGCAGTTCGGTGCAGCCGGCCTCGGCCGCCTCGCGTCCCCGGGCAAGTATCTCGTCGTCGCTCATCAGGTACGCCCGGGGGTCGCCGGGATCGCAACTGTAAGCACAGAACTTGCAGCGAAAGACGCAGACGTTCGTCGGATTCAGGTGCAGGTTGAGGTTATAGTAGGCCGCGTCGCCGTTTTTTCGTTGCCGCACACAGTCGGCCAACTCGCCGACTGCGTGCAGATCGACCTCCGGCGAAAGCAGAAATTCCCCCTCCTCGGCCGAAAGCCGCCCGCGGGATTGAACTCTATCGCGAATTTGTTCGATAGTCGGCATTGTATATGTGTTCGAGTTGTAGGTTATGCTTCAGCCTAGCGCGGCGTAGCCGCAACCAATTGTGGTCTTGGGTCTTGGGTCTTAGGTCCTGGGTCTTCGTGCCAAGACCTAAGACCCAAGACCTAAGACCCAAGACCGTCAAAGATTGAGGACGATTTCTCAATCCCAAAAACTAATGGCATAACAACAAGTCGAGTAATTCCAAATGTTATGCTAAAGCATAACCTACCGTCTTTTCTGCTGTTAAAACACCAAATCCGCCGCGCCGGCCGCCAGCAGTCCGACGCTGATAATCGCGTTGACGTGGAAAAACGCCCGATTCACGCGGCTGAGATCGTCGGGGCGGACGATCGCGTGTTCGTAGATCAACAGGACGGCGATGGCCGCCACGGCCGAAAAATAAATCGCGCCGAATCCATCATATACGAACGGCAGCAGAAACAACAGCGCCGCCATGCCCAGGTGGCACAGCGCGGCGAATGCGCAGCGCCGGCGACGCCGAACCGGGCGGGCACGCTGCGGAGCCGCATCCGCACGTCGAACTCGAAGTCCTGGCAGGCGTAAATTATGTCGAACCCGGCCGTCCAGAGCAGCACCGCCGCGCCCAGCACGAGCGGGGCGAGCGACCACACGGGTCGGATCGCCGTCCAGGCCGCCGCTGGGGCCAGGGCCAGCGCCCCGCCCAGCCAAAAATGCGACAGCGCCGTGAACCGCTTGGCGTAACTGTAGCCCAGCAAATAGGCCAGCACCGGCAAGGAGGCCATCAGCGGGAGCGGATTGCCCGGTAAAAAGAGCAGCGTTCCCGCGACAAATCCCAGCCCGCAGGCGGCCGTCAGCCCGATCGCGCTGCCGACGCTCAACTGCCCGGTCGGCAGGTGCCGCGACTGCGTGCGGGGATTCAGCGCGTCGAGCTTTCCGGTCGGCGATGCGGTTGAAGGCCATCGCCGCGCCCCGGGCGGTCGCCATGCAGACCAATATGCCCAGCAGGTCCAGCGGCCGGAACGGCACGGGCGGATCGCTCCGCGCATTGGCCGACCACGCCATCACGGCCGCCAACAGTGCAAACGGCAACGCGAAGAGCGTGTGACTGAAGCGGATCAATTCCAGCAAGCGGCGGAGCATGGCGGGGAGATAGTGGTTAGTGGCTAGTGGTTAGTGGCTGGCGGGAGACGTGGAAAGTTATATCGGAATTTGTTCGTGTTGTTTTGCGAAACCGCAAGCGGGATTTGGGCGCGTTCAGAACCTGCCAACCGCTAGTCGCCAGTCACTAGCCACTAACCACTAACCACTAGCCACTAACTTCCGCTTCCCCAGCGCTGGATCAGCGAGTTGGGAATCTCCAACTGGTCGCAGATCCGCGAGACGACGAAATCGACCAGATCGCTGATCAGCTTCACGCCGTGATAGAAGCCGGGCATGGCCGGCAGGACCACCGCCCCCAGTTCGGCCGCGCGGCGCATGTTCTCGATTTGCAGGAGCGAAAGCGGCGTCTCGCGGGGGACCAGCACCAGCCGGCGACGTTCCTTGAGATGCACTTCGGCCGCGCGGTGGATCAGATTGCCGCTCGTGCCGTGGACGATCGCGCTGAGCGTGCCGAACGAACAGGGGCAGACGACCATGCCGTCGGTCTGGAACGAGCCGCTGGCGATTGGGGCCGAGATGTCCCGCCAGTGATGGTAGCGGATTCCGCCCGGCTCACCCATGCCGACCCCCAGCACGTTGCTCGAATCGCTGGAGATTCCCGACATGCTCCGCAGGACCTGCAGCTTGGGATCGCGGAGGACGGTCCCGGTGTCGAGCATCAACATCGACGGGCTGAAACTATCCAGGTCCACCGTCAGATCGAGTTCCTGTTCGAGCACCTCGACGGCGGCTTCGCTGATCGTAAGGTGTATGTTGCATCCGGCGGCCAGCAGCACTTCCAACAGCCGCACGCCGTAGGTCGCGCCGCTCGCGCCGGTGAGTGCCACAACGATGTCGCGTTTCATGGTTTGCCTCGGGCGTAAATGATGGAGATGAGTCGCGGAGGGCTAGGACCGATGGGGCGTATAGGACCAATAAGTCCCCTTGGTGTCATTCGTCTCAGCGGTCTCATTGTTTTCTCGCGGGGTCTCTCTTTTTTTCCCACGTACAGCGTCGCCACTCCCCAGGTGAACCGATGCCACTTGACCCGGTCCAGGCCCGCCGCCCGCATCCGCGCGGCGAGAGCCTCGCCCTGGGGAAACTGCGCGACGCTGCTCGGGAGATAATTGTAAGCCGCCTGCGAGTTTCGGGCTAGTGCCTGACCGATCCGCGGCAGGACGTGACGGAAATACCAGCCGTAGAACATTCCCAGCGGCCGGGCCGTGGGCACGGAGAACTCGAGCACGGCCACCCGTCCGCCCGGCCGGCAAACCCGGGCCATCTCGCTGAGACCGGCGTCCGTATTGGCCAGATTTCGCAGCCCAAAAGCCACGGAAACAATCTGAAACGAATCGTCGGGAAAGGGAAGCGCCAGCGTGTCGGCCTCAATGAGCGAAATATCCGCTTCGGCCCCGGCGCGGCGGCATTTCTCGCGGCCGAGCTCCAGCATCGGCAGGCAGAAGTCGGTCCCCACGACGTGGGCCTTTCCCCCGGCTGCCCGGCGATAGGCCAGGGCCAGGTCCGCCGTGCCGGCGCAAACGTCCAGGATCGGTGCCGCGCCCTCGGGCGGCACGAGCGCGACCGTCCGCCGCCGCCAACTCCGGTCAATCCCCAGCGACAGCAGCCGGTTGAGGAAATCATACCGACCGGCGATCTCGCCGAACATTCGCCGCACGCGGTCGGAAGATTTGTCGAGGGGCATAAAATTCAGCCGTTTGCGGCTTCGCATGTTTAGTCCGTCTACCGCTTGCGGTTTCGCATTATCGCGACAACTACAATAGTTTCCGCGTGGCGTCGATGGCCATCCGCTCGCTCAACTCGCCGGTCGGAAACGTGGGATCGTACGGATCAGCGGGACCGCGCTGGACGACCACGTCCGACTCGGGACGGAAGTTCGCCGTAATCGCCGCCAGCACCTGATCGCGGTCGCGGACGTCTATCTCCGCGTCCACGATGACCAGCGTCTTGGCAAATTGCATCGGCGGCAGTCCCCAGGCGGCGTGGGCGGCGCGGCGGCCCTGGCCCGGATAAGTCTTGCGGATCGACGCCACGGCCCAATGCCGCGCGGCGGCGAACTCGGGCAGATCGTAATCGACCAATTCCGGCATCGAGAGCCGGACCAGCGGCAAAAACGCCCGCTGCATCGCGCGGAGGATGGTGCAATGTTCGTGCGGCGGCCGGCCGGGAACAAAGGCCGCGAAGATCGGATTGGCGCGATGCGTGACGGCCGTTACCTGCAACGCCGGGACTTGCCGCGGCCGGGTGCAATGCCCCAGCGGCGCGGCACATTGGACCGACCGCGACCGGCGGCTCGGCCGGATCGACGAAGCCCTCGATGACGATTTCCGCCTCGGCGGGCAGTTCCAGGTCGACGCTGCGGCCGGCGACCACGTCGATCGGCTTCCCGCGTAGCAAGCCCGCCAACGCGCACACGTCCGTACCGGCCGGCAGCGGCGCGGACGCGGCCAACTGAAACGCCGGATCGCCGCCAATGACCACCGCCAGCGGCATCTTCTGCCGCCGGAGGCGATACTCGCCCAGCAGCCGGGCGTGCTCGTCGTAGGCAGCCCAACAGACGGCCAGCCGCGCGCGGCCGATCCGTTGCAGGTCGAAGCGGCTGCAAACCGGCCGATGCGAATCCGGCTCGGCCGAAATGACCGCCGCCGAGTAAATCGACCGCTCGGTCAAGTGCGGAGGGTTCGCCACACTAGCCCGAAGCGCAAGCGAGGGATCAGAGGAACTCGGCCCTTGTTGCGATGATTCTCGTTCCAGGCCCTTGCTTGCGCTTCGGGCTAGTGTGATGGGCTGCAACAGCGGCAGTTCGCCCAGGTCAACGTCGCCGCCCAGGCGGACGATCTGCTGGCAGGCGGCCGCGCGGACCTTTTTCGGCATGGCGCCGCCCAGCGCCGCCGGCTGCGCGCCGGCCTTGATCCGCTCGAACCAGCCGTCCGGCGCGGAGCCGTCCAGAAGCCGGGCGAGCCGCTCGGCAATCTCGGCCAACGAACCGACGCCCAATGCCCGGCATATTCGCTCCTCGGTGGCCAGCAGGTTGACGGCCATGGGCAGGCTGTGCCCTTTGACGGCAGCGAAAAGCAGGGCCGGCCCCCCCGACTTGGCCGATCGGGCGGCAATCTCGGCCGCCTCCATCGCCGGATCGACCTCATCGGCCACCCGGCTCAACTCGCCGGACTGGCCCAACTCCTCCAAAAAATCGGATAAACAGCGGTATGGCATGACGATATTGTAAGGTCCCAAGGCGGTTGGTGGAAGGCAGAGGGAAGAGGGCTGGCCGCTTCAGCGGCCCGTGCCGATGTGGAGGGCCGGCCGCTTAAGCGGCCAGTGTGGGGCTCAAATAGTTATGTGATTGCCTCTAAATCGCTGATATAGAATAATATCATACCAGATCAACCAAACCCTTTGCTGGAGGCGGCTATGGGCTTGGAAATCGCCGAACTTATCCCGTCCGTCGAAAATTCCTTCGGCTTCGCCATTCCGGACGAAGACGCCGCAGGACTGCTCACCTTGGGCGAGCTGTTCGATTACATTGCGGCCCATCGTTTCCGCGGGTATCAGGAAGACTGTTTGGGCGGCATCACTTTTTATAAGCTCAGACTGCGCAGTGACCTCGATCCTGCACGTCCCCAGGGAGAAGATTCAGACATCGACTAAACTGCCGGAAATCATGCCCACCCGGCGGCGGCGGACGTGGAGGGCGATCGAACGCGAGACAGGACTGCGGCTGCCGCAACTGCGACGGCCGGCCTGGGTGGCCAGAATCGCCACCGCGGTGGTCGTCGTGCTGGGCGTCGCCGTGCCCGTGCTGCTTTCGTTGAGTCTCTTCGGCGGGGCCATCCTGACGGCGATCCTTTCGATGATCGTATTGGGAAATCTCTTCGCCTGGCTCACAAAACCGCTGGCCTTCGAGTTCCATTCGGACTGCACGAAGATGGGCCAACTCGCCGCGCTGACGCTGGCGTTGAACTATCGGACCATCGCCGGGGAATTGAACGAGTCGGCCGGGGACGAGGATATTGGGAAAGACTGCGTGCGGTTGTCGTGGAAAAGACGGGCGCCGATCCCGGCGAACTGTCACACATCAAGCCGCGTCCCGCGGTCTTAGGGCTTAGGGCTTGGACCCCGGTCCCCGCATCGACATTTGCGGCTAAGGCCGAAGACCTAAGCCCCAAGACCTAAGACCTAAGATCCATCCATGACGCCCACGCTGAACGTCTACGCCCTGCCCCGATACGTCGAACCGGACGAGATGATCGGCGGCACGGCGGTGGTGATCGACGTGCTGCGGTCGGGGACCTCGATCGTCCACGCCCTGGCCGCCGGGGCGAAGGAGGTTATCCCTTGCCTGGAGATCGAGGACGCCCTCGCGCTGGCCCAACAGTTCGCCCACGACGAAATCCTCCTGGGCGGCGAGCGGGAGGGTGAGCCGATCGAAGGCTTCGACCTGGGCAACTCGCCCGAGGAGTATTCCGCGGAGCGCGTCGCCGGCAAGACCATCATCCTGACCACCACCAACGGCACCCGGGCGATGCACCACGCCGCCAAAGCCGACGAGATTCTCATCGCCTCTTTCACCAACGCGTCGGCCGTCGCCCGGCGGCTGTTCGAGCGGGAACACGTCCACGTCCTCTGCTCGGGCACCGACGGAAAGATCAGCCAGGACGACGTGCTGCTGGCGGGCATGTTGGCCGAACGGCTCGGCGCGAAGGCGGCCTGGTCTATCTGCAAAACTCGCAGGCCATCACCGCCCGGGAGTTCTGGCTGAACTCGTTCGCCCTGCCGCAGGCCCTCGGCGTCGAACCCCTCGCCGCCGAACGTCTGGCCGAGGAGTTGCGCAAGAGCCTCGGCGGGCAAAACCTCGTGGCCCTGGGACGCGAGGACGACATTCTCGTTGCCGCCGAGATCGACCGCTTCGACGTCGTGCCGCGGCTGGATCCGAAGACGCTGCGGATTCGAGCGTTTTAACCCGGCGCCCAAGAAGAACTTGTGGCACAGCCGCCCTCGGCTGTCTGGTATCGCCCAAGACAGCCGAGGGCGGCTGTCCCACAAACTCCCAAGTTACCCTTGGACACCCGCTGAAGCTGCGCCAGATCGTCGAGGTCTTTCGGCCGGCCCACGGTACGTTTATTGAGCTTGAGATCGTCTATCGAGATCAGATTGACCTCCACGCCGTCCAATGGCGCGACGACGCGACGGGAATAGCACTGGGCAAAATCCACTCCGTCGACACTGGTCACTAGATCGATTCGGACGGGGGGAATCCCCATCCGAAATACCTTGTGCGCGGCAAGAAACGATTGCGCCGAAAGCGTCTCATCGCTAAACCCGAATCGGCGCAACGCTCGCCCCAACGCCTCGGCGTTTGCCGGACTGACGGCGATCCATACGTCCATGGCGCCGGTGGCCCGAGGGTATCCATAATACCCTACGGCGTAACCACCGACCAACAGATATTCAACCTTCTCCGAATTTAATAACTGTAAGAACTCTTTGAAGTCGGACGGTAGCCGGATCGTAGCCATAGTGGATTTGCCGCAGCAATTCGAGGGCCGTTAAACGTTCCTCGGGAGTCTTCGATAGCCAGAATTTCCGGTCCTCCTCCGCCGCTTCAGCGAAGGAAAGCACCGAAAGGGCCGACTTGTCAATTCGAGCAGATTGCACCAAGTCTTGCATAGCGAAAGGCAGAATAGCGGGGGTGGCACGGGATGTCAAGGGTGCAACGATAGCAATGCGCCCGCAGGCAGGGCCATCGTCTTTGCATGTCTTGTCATCTTGTCGAAACTACATTCAGGTGCTATTATAGAGGCATGAACGTTGCGATTCAGGACATACTCAATACGGTTCTTCAATTGCCCGACAGTGACCGTGCCGATCTGGCCGCATCGCTGCTGGAGAGCCTCGATCGGCCGTTTGACGCCGACGCTCAGACCGCCTGGGCGGAGGAGGTCGGCCGGCGTCTTGCGGAACTCGACGGCGGGACCGTCAAGCCGCTTCCTTGGGATGAAGCACGCCAAGTCATCGCCGGCCGCCGCAGATGAAGCCATTGGCCCCACAGATTCATCCCGAGGCGGTGTTGGAGGCACAAGCCGCCCGGGAATGGTATGAGACAAAGAGTCACGAGGCGGCCGCGGCGTTCATGGCCGAGCTTGACATTGCCGTCGACAGCATTCGAGCCGCGCCGGAACTCTATCCGCCCTATCTACACGGAACACGCCGGTATTTGATGCGCCGCTTTCCATATCTGATCGTGTATCGCATTGCCTCAACGGCTATCGAGATCGTGGCGGTGGCGCATGGACGGCGGCGGCCGGGCTATTGGAAAAAACGATCTACGCGATAGAATTACTCTTTTCGCTTCTCATTAACTCAAGATATCCCAGGTGCGGTTCTCATGGAAATGGAGCAATTGGTGGCGTTGTGCCGGCGGCGGGGATTCCTCTTCCAGTCCAGCGAAATCTACGGCGGCTTGCAGGGCTTTTGGGACTACGGACCCCTGGGCGTCGAACTGAAGCGGAACGTCCGCGAGGCCTGGTGGCGGGACATGGTCGCCGGCCACAACGAGCTCGAGCCGCCGCCCGGCGCCCCCGCGGCCTACGAAATGGTCGGCCTGGACTGCGCGATCATCATGCACCCGCAGGTCTGGAAGTGCTCGGGCCACTACGATCTGTTCCACGACTTCATGCAGACTTGCCGGCAATGCCAAAAGCTCTTCCGATCGGATCACGTTTGGGAGATGCTCAAGGAGTCTGATTGGGTTAAGTCCTTTGCAACAACGACTTTGCCGGATCCGCGCCCCGATCGCCTCCGAGTTCACGGCGGGGCAATGTTAAAATGGGCAAAGACGAAAGGACGAAAAGCCGCTCCAGGTTTGGCGCTGGTACGCAACCCGGAGGTTACGCTATCGTGGTTAGCCGAGCACGTCGAGAAGAATCCCGATGAAGTATTGAGCATTCCCACGATTCTACAATTTATCGCTACAGAACAATTCGCCGTGACGGGCCTTCAAACGCCATGTCCCGAGTGCGGCGGCGATCTCACCGAGCCCCGCGAGTTCAACTTGATGATGGAAACCCACACCGGTCCCGCTCCGCGACGAAAGCAGCAAGGCGTTTCTCCGTCCCGAGACCGCCCAGGGGATATTCGTCAACTACAAGAACGTGCTGGACAGCACCCGGGTGCGGATTCCCTTCGGCATCGCCCAGATCGGCAAGAGTTTCCGCAACGAGATTACGCCGCGGAACTTCACCTTCCGCTCGCGGGAGTTCGAGCAGATGGAAATCGAGTTCTTCTGCCGCCCGGAGTCCTCGCCCGAGTGGTATCGCTACTGGCGCGATCGGCGATATAAGTGGTACGTCGATCTCGGTCTGGCGGGCGAGCGGTTGCGGCTCCGCGACCACGACCCGGACGAGTTGAGCCATTATTCCTGCGGCACGGCCGACATCGAATACGCCTTTCCCTTCCTGCCGCCGGGCGAGTTCGGCGAGCTGGAGGGCGTGGCCCATCGCGGCGATTTCGATCTCCGCAGCCACGCCGAGGGAAAGCTCGTCCGCCAGGGCGACCAGCTCGTCGTCGAAACCGACGCCGACGGCAAGCCGAAGTACCGCGGCTCGGGCAAGGACCTCAGCTACTTCGACGACCAGACCAAGGAGCGCTTCATCCCGCACGTGATCGAGCCCTCGGCCGGCGCCGACCGGGCCACGCTGGCCTTCCTCTGCGAGGCCTATCGCGAGGACGAGGCCCCGGACGAAAACGGCAAGCCGACCAAGCGGGTCTTCCTCAAGCTGCATCCCCGGCTGGCCCCGATCAAGGCGGCGGTCTTTCCGCTGGTCAAGAAGGACGGCATGCCCGAGGTCGCCCGGGAAATCTACAAGACGCTCAAGCCGCATTTCAACGTCTTTTACGACGAGAAGAGCGCGGTGGGCCGCCGCTATCGCCGCCAGGACGAAGTGGGCACGCCCTTCTGCATCACCATCGACAGCCAGACGCTCGCCGACGGCACGGTCACGTTCCGCGACCGCGACTCGCTTCGCCAATGGCGGGTCGGCAAAGACGATTGTCTCAAGGAGTTGAAAACACGGTTGGAGGGTATCCAAAAATAACTTGTAGCACAGCCGCCCTCGGCTGTGCGGAAGCGTCCAAGACAGCCGCCCTCGGCTGTGCGGAAGCGTCCAAGACAGCCGCCCTCGGCTGTGCGGAAGCTGTGCAGGATCGCCCAAGACAGCCGGGGGCGGCTGTCCTACAAACTCCAAAGTTACACTTGGATACCTGGTTAGAAGGAGGGTAACTCATGGCGGAAGAAATCGCGAGTTCCGTGGCTGTCCCGCTTTCAGATTCAACCGGTGCCCCCCCGGCCCTCCCGCCGAGCGAGCGGTTAACCGCGATTGTCGTCAAGGAGGAGCCGCCGCTCCGCTGGCGCGAGCTGCTCGCCATCGTGCTGCTGATCGTGCTCTGCGACCTGACGATCTACCGGGGGCAGGGTTTCGCCGGCTATGCCCTGCTGATGGTGGCCGCGCCGCTGCTGCTGGCCTTCGGAGCGCCGCAGCCGAGATGGCGGGACGTTTCTCTCCGGCAAAACCGCGACGAAGCCTCCGGCGGCAAAGACCCTCCGCAAAGTGATTGTCAGACAACAAATTGTGGTGCAGGCGTCCCGCCTGCTCAGTGCAGCCGAGACGGCCGCACCACAAAACAAGAACTCATCTTCGGACGAATTCATCATTGGACCCGGCTGCGGTTTTCGGCGTCCGTGGTGATCGTGGCCGCCATGCTGGCCGCGCTGGCGGTTAAGCTCTTCTGGTGCGGCTCGGACTTGCAGGTCGTGGTCGGCTTCGCGCTCGTGGCCGCGTTCGCCGCGGCCATTTCGGGCACGTGCCCCTACGTCTTTCAAGTCCTCGTGCTGGCGACGCAAACCATCCCGGCCGGGTTCGGCGGTCTCTACGCACTACGAACGCTGCCTGACCAAACGGCTGCGCAGCCCGGGCGGGGCCGCCCACACGGGCCGCCGCGCGCGATGGCACAGCGTCGTCTTGCCGCTGGCCGCCTTTGTCGCCTTCGGCATGTTGTTCATCCTGGCCAATCCCGACCTGCTGAAGGCCTTCGGCGAGACCGTGCAGCGGTTTTTCGAGGCGGTCCGCGATTGGCTGATGCAGTTCGCGCCCACGCTGCCGGAAGCGTTGATCTGGATCGCCGTGCTGTGGGTTTCGGCCGGACTGCTCCGCCCGATCATCGGCCGCACCGCCGCCGGCGAAGAATCGGAAGACGAGCCGCCCGTCGGCGAAGCGGCCGGGCCGGCCCCATTGTACCCGGCCTGGCGGAACACGCTGCTGGTGGTCATCGCCCTGTTCGCCGTCTATCTGGTCTTCGAGTTCAAGACGCTCTGGTTCCGCGAGTTTCCCAAAGGGTTCTATTATTCCGGCTACGCCCACGAAGGGGCGGCCTGGCTGACCGTCGCCCTGGCCCTCTCGACGGCCCTGCTCTCGCTGGTCTTTCGCGGGCAGGTGCTGGGCGATCCCCGGCTCCCCCGGCTGCGGCGGCTGGCCTGGCTCTGGTCGCTGGAAAACATCGTGCTGGCCGTGGCGGTCTACAATCGGCTCTACATCTACATCGGCTTCAACGGCATGACCCGGATGCGGATGGTGGGCCTTTTCGGCATGTCGGCCGTCGTCGTGGGCTTCGTCCTGGTGGTCTGGAAAATCCTCCGCAACCGGAACTTCGTCTGGCTCGTCCGCCGGCATCTCTGGACGGTGGCCATCGCGGTCTACCTGTTCTCGATTACCCCGATCGACGCCATCGTGACCAGCTACAACGTGCGGCGGATCATGGCCGGCGACCCGGCCCCGTCGGTGCAGATCAGCGTCCATCCGATCAGCGCCGAGGGCGTTCCCTACCTCGAACCGTTGGCCGGCTGCCCGGACAAGATCATCCGCGAGGGCGTTCTGGCCATGCTCGCCGAGCGGCAGATCGAGGCCCAATCATCCGCCGCCCGCCGCGAACAGCAAGGCTGGACGGCGTTTCAACTGGCCGATCGGGTAATGCTCGAATCCCTGGATCGCAACAGCGACGATTGGCGCGAGTACCAGAATCCCGACCTCCGCCGCGCCGCGCGGCAACGGTTCGATAACTACGCGTATCAGTGGTATTGAATTGGGTAAAGACTCCCGAGTCCTTTATCGGTCCTTGCTTGACCCTCCCGCAGAGAAGATCTATGCTCAGAGTTTGGCGGTAAAGCCGCTAATAATGGGGGCAGGGCGTGTACGCATAAAACAAGCTTCGTCCCCTTTTTGTTTCCAATATTTGTTGGCTTAATATGAAACAATACAGCTTTTTCCTTGTTTTTGTGGGCATGATGACGCTAGTCTCCTGCGGCAAAACCATATCGACCCTGGAGACAAACGAATATGCTCTTGATCTTGCAAGGCTCGAATCAAAAGGCATCATAAAAGAGTCGAAGCGAAAGAATGCTTTTATGAGTGATCTCTTTCAACCATTTATCGAACACACCTTCCAAGCAGAAGGATACGATCATAGGCTTAGCGAGATTCAAAGCAATTGGAAAGTGTTCGAGGAATCAGGATTTGTGGCGTTTTGTGGGTCTGTAGCGAAATCTGACAATGATATTTATGCCTTCGTATGGGTTCTTAAAGACAATAACAATGGAACATTTGACACCGTCTTTCTTCAGATAGGCAAAAGTATCAAAGTTGGTCGCGAATACCCTTCTTCCATAGTGCCACGAAAAATGAATAAAGGAGCATAAGGGGTCGGAGGGAGAAAAGGGGATAGAGAGAAAAGGGGATAAGTCCAATTAGGACAGAGAGCCGGAAAAGGGGAGCCGGAAAAGGGGACATCACTGATATTGGCAAACTGGGCAAACATAATCAGGGACTTTCCCTATTTCCTGCCGGAAAAGGGGACATCACTGATATTGGCAAACTGGGCAAACATAATCAGGGACTTTCCCTATTTCCTGGCCGGCAACCCCGCAACCTCAATAACGAACTCTGGGTTCACGCGGAACACCTGCAACATCCTTAACGACGCGTGCGAAGGTTTCCGTTCTCCCTGCTCCCAACTCTGCACGGTCTTCGTCGAGACGTTCAGCACCCGCGCGAAGACGGCCTGCGACATGCCGGTCTTCACTCGCAATGAGGTCACTTCCTTGGCGGGAATCTCGGGCGGCGGGTCCGGTATCCGCACGGTCCGCAAGGTCAACTCGCCCCGAGCAAACCGCACGGCCTCGGTCAGACCGGCCTTCAGCCGCCGGGCCAGCGGCTTCCGCTTCGATTCCGTAGTCATGGCTCTTGTTCCTGATTGGCTTGTTTGGCAGCCTCGATAATCAATCTCTTGTACTCTCGGGCAAGCTCCCGGAGGTCTTTCTTCTCGGCGGGCGTCAGGTCGTCTTTCTCCCCTTTTCCGTAGACGTCGAGCATCAAGAACTGCCCGGCTTCGGGAATGTGGAGATAGATCACCCGTGCCCCACCCCTCTTGCCCTTCTGCCGTTTGGGGTCGGCGATGCGTGCCTTCCGCAGCCCGCCGCAACCCGGCATGACATCGCCTTTCTGGGGGTTGGCGACAAGCTCCTTCTGTAGTTCCGCGTATGAGCCGCCGGGAAGGAATCTCGGCTGCCATTTGGAAAACTCGGTTGTTTCTACGAACGTCTTCATAATTGTATCCTACTCTGTAGGATAAAGCAAGCAAAAAGGGGCCGCAGCTTTTTTTTCGCGACGATGCCTTGTCACCCCCGCTGTCAGCGGCGTTGCCGCCACACGCTGAGCATAGCCCTTCGCTCAGGGGCGGTCAATCAAGCGCCGTCGGCGGCACGGTGTCGAGGTTCATCTCATTGCGCCGGTGAAAATGTCGCCTGGCACAATTCTTGACATTGAAAACGGCCAACCCGACCGGTAGGATGAGCGGCAGCCGATAGTCTCGGCGGGAAGAACGCTCTTTGACAAACTGGCACGCGGGCTGATGCGATCCGCCCTCACCCCCGGCCCCTCTCCCAAAGGGCGAGGGGAGATTGATGCTGCCCTCACCCCCGGCCCCTGTCCCAGAGGGCGAGGGGAGATTGATGCTGCACTCAGCACGGGCTTGTGGAAAACCACCCCTATCTGGCTTGCCGATGCAACACCATGCCGCCAAAGGCGGGGGGTGAAAACGGCCGTTTTTCAATCCACAAGTGTTTGCCGCGTAATGTGTTGCGTCATTACACAGCCGTCGAACGCCGAGCCGGCAAAGTGAAATTGTGTTGCATAGCGAACTGGCTCTGTTTAACCCGCGAGGGACGAAAGAAGCCTCAAAATGGAAATTCGACGACTTGCTGACCAACTCATGGGGAAAAGGAAGGGGAACAGGCGCGGTTATTGAAGAGAAATCGCGATGATGATTGTCGTTGACAATGCCGCGCGCCGCACGGGTTGCTGCGGGAGGGATGCTGTTCCACGTCTTGAATCGAGGCGTGGGCCGGATGGAATTGTTCCCCAAGGAGAAGGACCATGCATGGAAGTGCTCCAGCCTTTGGCGACGGACCTGATGATTCATTTCCGTGGGCCCCGTCAGCGCCATCCGTCGAGCAACTTCTGCACTTTGCGCGGTCGAATCCGGCGGGCTCGGGCTCGTCGATGTTGGCGCGGAGTTCGGCGTAGGTCGGCGTTTTTGAGGGGACGCCGTCGGGTGGAACGTCGAGCTTCGCCACCCAGGCGATGCCGTTGAGCACCGTCTTGCGGAAGTTGTCGTTGGCCCAGTTCCAGTGCCAATGGCCGCCGGTGAAGCCGAAGCCGCGTCCGCCGTCGGGCCGCTGACGGGCCCAGGCGAGGACCTCCGCCTTGCCCTTCTCGGCGCGGACCGTGGGATTGCCGCTCGTCGCTCCGTCGGGCCCTTCGCGGACGGCGTCCGGCGGCGTGGCCGTCAGGATCGGCGTCACGCCTTTCATGCCGTCGATGAACCGCATGTTGAAGTACCACTCGTCGTCGATAGAGAAGGGCTTCAGCCCGCGGGCGACCGGGTGGTCGGGCAACTGCTTGAACTCGGCGGTCCAGAACGGATTGACCGACCAGTACGGCTCGTACGCGCCGCCGATGCATTGCTTCAGTTCCTCGTTCCCTTTCTCCTTCAGGGCGAAGACGGCATAGTGGATGCAGGCCAGGCCGACGCCCTGCTGCATCAGCTTCTCGACTTGCTTGAGATGATGCAGCATGGGGTGCGACTTGCTGCCGTCGGAATAGATGACGATCGCGTCGGCGCCGTCCAGGGCGTGGCGGTCTTTCGGCCAGCCGTTGCGGAAGACGACCGTCTCCACGCCGGGAAAGGCCTTCTCGATGCGGTCGGCCATCAGCAGGCAGCCGGCGTTGTGCTCGTGCTCGGCGTAGCCGTGGCTGCCGCGGCCGGCGATGAAGGCGATTTTCTTCTTTCCAGGGCTCTTGGCCGGCTGGTTCGACGAGGGTAACTCCTTGAGCCGGATGTTGCGGAACTCGACTTTCATGGGCTCTCCGGCGTGGAGTTGCAGGCCGATCAGCCCCTTCATGCTCCGCGCCTGCGGGTCGTCGTCGGTCACGTCGGCCATCAGCCGGCCGTTGATTTTTTGCTGTAGGTGGTTGCCTTTCGCGATGATTTCATAGGTGTTCCATTCGCCCGGCTTGATGGCGGCCGTCAATTCGGCAAGCTCGCCGGTGTGTCCGGTCACGCGGGGTTTGTGGTCCTTGCCGATAACGACCTTCTGCCCGCGTTGGCAGAGAATGCCGCGGCCGCGTTCTTCGTAGAACATGCCCGTGTAGGAAGTGCTTTTGTCGGCGATGTCGGCCTGATAGCCGCCCATGCACCAGCGGCCCCATTTCTCCGGCTCTTCCCGGCTGCGATACTGCACACCGGAGTTGTGGTTCCTTAGTTTGAACTCGAGTTTCAAGACGAAGTCGGCGGGCCGGCCGCCGCGCCAGATGAGAAAGGTGTTCTGCTTAATGGGGTCCGCGGCGGTGGTCTGGCCGACGATCGCCCCGTCCTCGACGCGCCACAGTTTCGGATTGCCGTCCCAGCCTTTCAGGCTCTTGCCGTCGAAGATCGGCCGGAATTGCGGCTCCTCGGCGACGGCCCCGGCGGCGACTAATAGAAACGCAATCGACAGATACAATAGTGTAATCGAACGTTGCACGGCGGTCTCCTTGTCAGCGTGAACAGGCGGGAAGCGGAAGAAGGAAATATATGGACGGATTGCGGGCGGGTTGGGACGGCAGGCGATTGCCACGGCTATCGAGCGCTGGAACGCCGAACTGGTATACAATTGCCGATTCGGTACCTATTCTACTCCCGCGGGGAGCAAAAGCAAGACGCGGGAATTTCCCAATATTCCCCGGAAATACAGGTTGTAATAGCGGGCGGCTGAGAGCCGCCGGGAGAGCTCAATCAGTTTCTGTTGCGGAAAGTCCGCGTAGGGTGGGTCAAGCGAAGCGCAGCCCCACCAACTGCGGGAAAAACCCTGGCGGGGCTGCGCTTCGCTTGAGCCACCCTACTTTCCTAACTGTGCCCAGTTGCATAAGGATTTGCGGCGCCGCGCCCGCCGCTTCGCTGGGGGACGCGGCGAAAAATCGACACCCTTGCCTATTGATTATAGCAGATATTGGCAATCAGGATAGCACCGCCATCCTGTTCACCCGCCGTCTAATATCTGTAATGGAACTGCATGCCGTGGAACAACGGAACGCTAACACACTGCCAGGCCAGCAAACACATTCCAACCCAAACTAGAGCGAGGATCCACATTGTAGACAAGATCAGCTCAAACCACACATGGGATTTCGGCCACCGCCAGATGATTACGATTCCGATTAGCAGCCCCACTGCTGGAACCAGGAACGTATATGCACCATGCAAAGTGACGAAAGTGATGTAAGGGACCTGCCCCGAATCGGCGTCCGGATGCTCAAAAATGAATCGCGTGCGAGAAGCATGGTTGTACATCACCACAAAACAGCACGCCAAGAGTGATATAGCAAATGCCGTCAACAGCCGTAAGAACTGTACACCGCGAGTCATGAGTGTACCCTCTCTTTCTGTTGCCGATGTGAAATTGCGAAATGGAAATTCGGGGTTTCCCCGGATTCAACGCCGCGTGGACGCGGCGGCTAAACGATCTTATGCGTTCTGCAATTTTCAATTTGCATTATGCAATTTGCAATTTGCATTCCATCATTCCCACTCGATCGTCGCCGGCGGTTTGCTGCTGATGTCGTAGACCACGCGGTTTACCCCGCTGACTTCGTTGATGATGCGGGTCGAGATGCGGGCCAGCAGGTCGTAAGGCAGATGGCTCCAGTCGGCCGTCATAAAGTCCTCGGTGTCGATCGAACGGACGGCGACCACGTCGGCGTAGGTTCGGGCGTCGCCCATCACGCCCACGCTCTGAACGGGCAACAACACCGCAAAAGCCTGTGCGGTCTGGCGATACAGCCCGGCCCGCTTGATCTCGCCGACCACGATGGCGTCGGCCTCGCGGAGCACGTCGAGCCGCGGCTTGGTCACCTCGCCCACGCAGCGGACCGCCAGCCCGGGACCGGGGAAGGGGTGCCGCCAGACGATGTCGTCGGGCAGTCCCAACTGCCCGCCCAGCGTGCGGACCTCGTCCTTGAACAGGTCGCGGAGTGGTTCGATCAGCTCGAAGGCCATGTCGTCGGGCAGTCCGCCCACGTTGTGGTGCAGCTTGATCGTGGCCGCCGGTCCGTCGGGAGAGCCGCCGCTCTCGATCACGTCGGGATAGAGCGTGCCCTGGGCGAGAAACTTGGCGCCCTCGATCTTCGCCGCTTCATCGGCGAAGCACTCGATGAAGGCGTGGCCGATTCGCCGGCGTTTTTCCTGCGGTTCGACCGCGCCGGCCAGCGCCGTGAGGAATTTATTCTCCGCCTTGACCACGTGCAGATCGGTCCGAAAATGGTCGGAGAACTCGCGGATCACCGCTTCCTCTTCGTCTTTGCGGAGCAGGCCGTTATCGACCAGGATGCAGGAGAGTTGCGGCCCGATGGCCTCGGCCAGCAGGGCGGCGACGACCGCGGAATCGACCCCGCCGCTCAGTCCGCAGACGACCCGGTCCCGGCCCACGCGTCGGCGGACCGAGTCGATCGTCTCGCGGGCGAAATCGCCCAGCCGCCACGTGCCCGTGCAACCGCATATTTTCTTCAGGAAATTGCCGATGATCGCCGGGCCCTGCGGCGTGTGCGTCACCTCCGGATGGAACTGCAAACCGTAAATCGGCAGCCGCCGATGTCTCACCGCCGCCACCGGACACGTTTCGGTGGCCGCCAGCGGCAGGAAATCGTCGGAGACCCGCGCCACCTGATCGCCGTGGCTCATCCAAACGTCGATCTCCTCGGGCAGGTCGGCGAGCAGTTCGTTCGAGTCGGTTACACGGCAGCGGGCGCGGCCGTACTCCCGCGCGGGAAAGTTGTGTACCTCGCCGCCCAGCGCTTGGCAGGCGAGCTGCATCCCGTAGCAGATGCCGAGGATCGGCAGGCCGAGGTTGAAAATCTCCGCGTCGCACCGCGGGCGCCGGCCGCGTATACGCTGGCCGGGCCGCCGGAAAGGATCAGTCCCCGCGGGGCCAGTTCGCGGATTCGGGCGGCGGCGATGTCGTGCCGCACGATCTCGCAGAAGACGTGCTGTTGGCGCACCCGCCGGGCGATCAACTGTGCGTATTGCGAGCCGAAATCGAGCACCAGGACCTTTTCGTCGGCCAGCCTCTTCATAGCCCACCCTCCGGGGGAAACCCCGAATTATAGAGCCTTCAGGGAGGGGTGGCTAGGGGGGCTTAACCGAAGAATTGCTCGTATTCATCATGCTTGCCGACCCAAAACCAAGTTATCGCCTTTTCGCCGGCTGCATCTTTCTCCGCTACTCCAACGGCCCGATAGCCACGAGTGATTCGGACGGACCAAATGTCCTCTTGGATGTTGATGCACTTGAAGCGCAGCGAAGGGTGAAAAGGATTTTCGAGCCAGAGTTCATACGCTTTCCGGGCTCTGTTTCTAAGCGACTCATCGAGGGTCGCATACGATTCCCAGAAGGACGGAAGAGCAGAGGATTTCATAAATCATCCGGGTTGAGTGGGCTTGCCATTCCCCGAGAGATTTCCTCTCGCGCCTTTCTGGCTGCCGCGACCAGTTTGTCCTGAGAGTGGGCGAACGATTCCGTCCACTGCATCTCATCGCGCAAGTCCTCGACATATTCCTGCAAATGCTCCAGCACCCGCTCTTGGATCGGCTCCGGGAGCGATTCCATCATTTGCAGCACTGTTGCGGTGGCAGTCGACACAATCAACACTCCTTATTTGCAAGCACCCCTCAATTGTATGGTTGCCGGCATCGACTGTCAAGTTGAAACGCTACGCCTCCGCGACCATTGCCGCATTTCCAGGGGGTGGGTATGATGCAGTATAATCCAATCAAGGACTTTTTTCCCACAGAGTTATGCTGATTCTACTGACCAACGACGACGGAATTTACGCGCCCGGTTTGGCGGCGATGGAACGCGAACTGAGCACGCTGGGCGAGGTGACGGTCGTGGCCCCGGCCACGGAGCAGAGCGGCGTGGGACATTCGATCACCTACCTCTCGCCGCTGATCGTCAAGGAGGTGTTTCGCGGCGACGACGACGGCGGCGAACGGCGCTGGGGCTGGGCCGTCGAGGGAAGCCCGGCCGACTGCGTCAAAATCGGCGTGCAGCAGTTTTGCCCCCGCCCGCCCGATCTGGTCGTCAGCGGCATCAACGGCGGGCTGAACGCGGGGATCAACGTGCTCTACTCGGGCACGGTGGCGGCGGCCATCGAAGGGGCCTTCTTTGGCATCACCAGCGTGGCCGTCTCGCTGGAGTTCGACGAGCACGCCCGCTTCGATCGCGCCGCCCGGCTGGCCGCGGCGATCATCCGCCGGATTTTGGCCAACAAGGGGCCCGGCCCGCAACTTTATAATCTGAACCTGCCCACCGCCGCGCTGACGGGCGAGCCGGAGGTCTGCGTCGTGCCGATGAACGTCACCCGCTACGGCGGCGGCATCCAGAAGCGGGTCGATCCCTGGGGCCGCGACTATTACTGGCTCACCGGCGGACCGCCGGCAACCGTCCCCGACCACGAAACCGATCTCTCCGCCTTGGGCAAAGGCAAAGTGACCATCACGCCGCTGGAATACGACATGACCCGCCGGGCGACCCTGAACGAGATGCAAAGCTGGCAGTTTCACCTCTCGGCGGCGGATGCCGAAAATCAGAGCGGGGCAGCGGATTTTTCCGTCCCTTCCATGCGAATAGGACATAAGAAACGGAGGTTTAACGATGAGAACGAATCGTCAAGTCAATCATAGCCGGCGGCTGTTAGCACTACTGCGCGAGGTCGGTGGTCGCGTGAAAGGGGACTGGCTCCGTCGCAGTGACCGACCAGCCTTGCCAAAACGCTTTGCGGCGACGGTGCCTGTCCCCTTTCACGCCGACCGTCGCGAAGTAGTGTTAGCCCCCGGCTATTTGTTCCTGCTGACGGCGTTGGCCGTAGGACTAATCGGTTGCAACAATTACCAGCCGACGCCGGAACCGGCGCCGCGGCCGGCGGCCAAATCTCCGCCCGCCGAAACCAAGCCGGCGCCCGTCCAGCCATCGCTGGTTATGGTGAAGAAGAAGGCCGCCGTGGGCGTCGGCAAAAAGGGGCACTACGGCAAGGGCATCATAGCGACTCCGCTGGGCAGCCTCTTCGCCGCCGAAGAGAGAATCGACTTCGAGGTCCAAATCCCCCATGCGATGCAAATGTTCAAGGCGCTCAATGGCCGCGCGCCGAAGGACACCGAAGAGTTTATGGAGAAGATCATCAAGGAATACCGCATCCGGCTGCCCGAGTTGCCCGAGGGACAACGCTATGAGTACGATCCCAAGACCGAGCAACTCATGGTGCTGGTTCCCGAGGAAGAATAAGCGTCCTTGAAGTTCGGAATATCAACCACCAAGACACGAAGATACAAAGCCGGGACGCGTCTCAATCTCCACCGCGTCGTGTCTTGGTGTCTTTGTGGGAGGCTATTGCATCGCAGCAGGGTGTTGGTTTTGATTGCGGCGGGCCGCCGGAGGTGGTACACTGGATTGGTAACCGTTCACGGGGCGGCAGGGGACTGGTCCATTTTTGGGCGGGAAAACGTAATTTCATCAATAAACCGTGGGCCGAAAACATGGACCTGTCCCCCTCCCGCCGCCCCAGGGGGACAGTCCCATTTTCGCGGCGGTAAAACTAATTCGCAGGGCAACGTCTCTCGCGCCGCGAAAATTGGGACAGTCCCCTGTGAACGGTTACCTGAATTGTTTCCCATTGAGCAATTATGCCCGAACCGATTGAAGACGATCTGTTTAAAGAAAGCACGATGACCTTCGGGGAACACCTCGAAGAGTTGCGGGCCTGTTTGTTCAAATCGGTCATCGGATTGGCGGTCGGTTTCATCATCGGGCTGTTCATCGGCAGATACGTCGTGCAGTTCATTCAGCAGCCGCTCTCCAAGGCCCTGAACGCATACTACCAGAACCGAATCCCTTAAGAATGTGCCGGGTGAAAAACATCGGATAGAGGATGAAAAGATGTTGGCCGAACAGGTCTACATCGACCCGGCCGAGGTGTTTCAGCAACTGAAACGCATTTATCCGAAACAGCTTGGCGCGATTCAACTCCGCCCGGATCCCAAAGCGGCCACGTCCCCGGCCGAGCCGCAAACGGCGGACGAGGGGCCGGACAACCTCCTCCGGCTGAATCTCTGGCGGCTTAGCGAAAACGACCCGCGGGTAAAGCCCAAAAGCTTCAGTATGCCGGAGTCGTTTACGGTCTACATCAAGGCCTCTCTGCTAGTGGGGGTGCTGCTGGCCTGCCCGTGGATTTTTTATCAGATCTGGTACTTCGTGGCGGCGGGGCTCTATCCCCACGAAAGGCGCTTCGTCCATATTTATTTGCCCTTCAGTCTCGGTTTGTTCCTGTTCGGGGTTTGCCTGGCGTTTTTCTTCGTCTTTGAACCGGTGTTGAACTTCTTGCTGAGCTTCAACCGGGCGTTGGGCATCGACCCCGACCCGCGGATCAACGAGTGGCTGGGGTTCGTGCTGATTCTGCCGATCGGTTTCGGCATCGGGTTCCAGTTGCCGCTGGTGATGTTGTTTCTGGAACGGATCGGGGTGTTCACGGTGCGGAATTACCTTGCGCAATGGAAGATTTCAGTCTTGGTGATCTTTGTGTTGTCGGCGCTGCTTACTCCGCCCGATCCGTACAGCATGATGTTGATGGCGATTCCGCTGACCTTTCTGTTCTTCGGCGGGGTAATTTTGTGCAAGGTGCTGCCGCGCAAAAACAGCCCGTTCAGAGAAATCCTCGACGGCCGATAAGCCTCTAACCCCCCTTTCTCTCCGCATGGGACGAAACCAGTATAGAGTGTTAAACACTAGCCCGAAGCGCAAGCGAGGGCAATCCATGGCACTCCCCCTCGCTTGCGCTTCGGGCTAGTGTTCGACTGGTGAGCAATGAGGACTAAAGGGGCGAAATTCAACGGAGCGACCATGACCCGAAAAGTAGTGATTACCGGCGTGACCGGCCAGGATGGGGCCTGCTTGGCCCAGTTTTTGCTCGAAAAGGGCTATGAAGTCCACGGCATGGTCCGCCACTCCAGCTCGGCGAACCTGGAACGGATCGAACCGCTTCGCGGCCGCATCGAACTGCACCAGGCGGACTTGCTGGACCAACTGTCGATCGTCACCATCATCCGCGACGTTCGGCCGCAAGAGCTGTACAATTTCGCCGCCCAGAGTTTCGTGCCGACCAGTTGGACGCAGCCGCTGTTGACCAGCGAGTTCACCGCCCTGGGCGTGACGCGGATGCTCGAGGCCATCCGCCTGATCGATCCCTCGATCCGCTTCTACCAGGCCAGCAGCAGCGAGATGTTCGGCAGCGTGCGGGAGGAGCCGCAAAACGAGCAGACCCCCTTCTGGCCCCGCAGTCCCTACGGTGTGGCTAAAGTCTACGGCCATTGGATCACGGTGAACTATCGGGAGAGTTACGACATCTTCGCTTGCTCGGGCATCATGTTCAACCACGAGTCGCCGCTACGGGGTAAGGAGTTCGTCAGCCGCAAGGTGACCGACGCCGTCGCCCGGATCAAGCTCGGCCTCCAGGACAAGCTGGTGCTGGGCAATCTCGACGCCATGCGCGACTGGGGCTACGCGGGCGATTACGTCGAGGCCGCCTGGCTCATGCTCCAGCAGGACAAGCCCGACGACTATGTGGTGGCCACCGGCGTGAAGCATTCGGTTCGAGAACTGGTTGAGCAGGCGTTCAGCCACGCCGGCCTCGACTGGCGGGAGCACGTCGAGAGCGACCCGAAGTTCTTCCGCCCGGCCGAGGTGAACACGCTCTGCGGCGACGCCGCCAAGGCCCGCCGCGTGCTCGGCTGGCAGCCGCGGGTATCGTTCGCCGAATTGATCCGCATGATGGTCGACGCCGACCTGGAACGGGTCGGGCGGGAAAAGGCGGCGGGATAGGCGAAAACATGGCCAAGTTGACTTTGAATCTTGAAGCGTCCATTGTTGAAAAGGCCAAGCAACTCGCCGAGGTCAAACATACCAACGTTTCCGCTATGTTCACTCAGTTTGTGGAATCCGCCTCGGCCGGCAACAAGCACGATTTCAGGATCGGCCCCTTGACGCGGAAACTCAGCGGGATAATCGATTTGCCACCCTGCAAGAGTGACAAAGTATTGATTGCGGAAGCTCTGTCTAAAAAGCACGGAAACGTGCAATGAAAGTCCTGTTCGATGCCGACATCCTTTTGGATGTACCGAAACGGCGGCAGGCAACTATTTACCCGGTAAAGTACAGATACGCCGCCACGATGGCCACCAACACCGCCGCCGAGGCGATCACGTCGCCGCCGCCCCAACTGTGCCGGCTCCGTAGCCGCTGCTCATCGTTGAGCGTGCCAAACGTCAGGCCGGAGATATGGTCGTAGTTCGGCGGGCTGGTCAAATAGCTGACCAAAACCATCACGGCCATGCAGACAATCAGGATCAAGATGCTGTAGTACTGGAAGAAGATGTTGTTGACGATCCAGAGCAGCGAGCCTTCCGGGTAGCCGATCGGTTTTTGGGCGGCGTCGAGGCCGAACCAGGCGAGTTTAACGGGCGTATCGACGGCCAGCCGGAACAGCCCCAGCAGGAACCCGACGATCAGCGCCGCCAGGCAGCCCTTGGCGTTGAGCCGCTTCCAGAAGACGCCCAGGAAGAAGACCACGAAGATCGGCGGGGCCAGATAGGCCTGGACGCCTTGCAGGTAGTCGTAGAGCCCGCGCCCGCCGCGGATGACGGGGATCCAGGCCAGGCCGATCAGCACCATCGCCGCCGTGGCGAATCGGCCGATCCAGACCAGCCGGTGCTGCGAAGTGCCGGGCCGCAGCCGGCCGTAGAAGTCCATCGTGAACAGCGTGGCGGAGGCGTTGAACACGCCGGCCAGCGAACTCATCAGGGCGGCCAGCAGCCCGGCCACGACGATGCCGCGCACGCCCGCCGGCAAGCACGGTGGCCACCAGCAGGGGAAAGGCCGCCTGGGCCTCGTCGCGGATGATGTGTCCCTGGGCGTCGATCATCGCGTTGTGAAGGGCCGGGATCTTGCCGCTGTTCGCCAGGGCAAAGCAGATCATGCCGGGGATGATGAAGATGAACACCGGCAGCAGCTTCAACAAGGCGGCGAAGATCGAGCCGCGGCGGGCCTGCGGTCTCGTTCGGAGCGCCCAGGGCCCGCTGCACGATGTACTGGTCGGTGCACCAGTACCACAGTCCCGATGATCGGGGCGCAGAACAACATGCCCAGCCAGGGGTAGTTGTCGTTGAAGTACCAGGCCATGCGGCCTGATTCCTTGACCGGCGCCCAGGTGCCCTCGACGCCCGTGCGGCACCAGCGGCTTCCAGAGGTTGAACATCTCGGAGCCGCAGATCGCCCGCAGTTCGCGACCAGCCGCCGAGGGCCTGCAGCCCGAAGATGGTCACCAGCACCGAGCCGATGATCAGGATCAGCGGTTTGCAGGGCCTCGGTGTAGGCCACGGCCCGCAGCCCGCCGAGCATGGTGTACAGCCCCGGTGAGCACGATCACCAGGATCGAGCCGATCCAGAAGCTGTCCAGCGGTGCCGAAGTGCAGCTCGGGCAGGAGGACGCGCGAAGACGATGCCGCCGGCGAAGATGCCCACCGCGATCTTCGTCAGCACGTAGGCCACCAGCGAGATCAGCGAGAGGACCCAGCGGGTGGCGGGGCTGAAACGCCGTTCGAGGAACTCGGGCATGGTGAAGACCCGCGACCGCATGTAGAACGGCACCATCACCCAGCCCAAGCACCAGCAGGCACCAGGCGTGCAGTTCGTAGTGGGCCATGGCCACGCCGTCGGTGGCGCCGGAGCCGGCCAGCCCGACGAGGTGCTCCGAGCCGATGTTCGAGGCGAAGATCGAGGCCCCGACGATGAACCAGCCCAGGTTTCGCCCGGCGAGGAAGTAGTCGTCCGCGGTGTCGCGCCCTTTGCGGACGCAGTACCAAGTGAGCCCCAGCAAGGCCAGGAAATACAGGCCGATCATCCCCCAGTCCAAACCCGTCATCGGACATGCTCCCTATGCAAGCGAGAAATCAATTCAGTTAATGGGATTGGTCTTTGGACTTAGGTCTTTGGTCTTAGGGCTCGGATATCGATCCGACATCGA
Organism: uncultured Planctomycetota bacterium; assembly: GCA_963733145.1. Lineage (GTDB taxonomy): Bacteria > Planctomycetota > Planctomycetia > Pirellulales > Thermoguttaceae > JAHIKV01. The sequence continues at coordinate 195,226 of CAVTCJ010000006.1, forward strand.
CATTTACGGCTAAGACCCAAGCCCTAAGACCGAAGACCTAAGTATCCGTCCGAAAACAGCTTCGTTATATGTAGGACAGCCGCCCCCGGCTGTCTGGGGCAATTCGCACAGCCGAGGGCGGCTGTGCTACACATTATTTTTGGCCGACAACTAAGCACCGCAGTCTACCAAAAGCGGCCCGCCAAGTTAATGGGGAGCGGGTTATACTCGCTTCCCCACCGGGTTGCCGACCACGGCCCCGCTCTCTACAATAAAGCCGTTGCAAACCGCTTTCCAACCAGGAGTGTTACATGTCTACCGCGACGGTCGATCCGGGGCCGGTCCCAAGCTGCTGGCAGCGCCGGCACCTGCTGGGAATCGAAGAGCTTTCGGCCGAGGAGATTACCCTGATCCTCGACAAGGCCGAGGTCTTTCGCCGGGCGATGGACGCCGGCCAGCGGCGGTGTTCGCTGCTCACCGGGCGGACCTGCGTGAACCTGTTCTTCGAGGATTCGACCCGCACGCGGAACAGCTTTTCGCTGGCCGCGCGGCGCTTGGGGGCCGAGGCCCTCGATTTCTCCGCCTCGACCAGCAGCCTGTCGAAGGGCGAGACCGTGGTCGATACGGCCAAGAACATCGAGGCGATGGGCATCGACGCCGTGGTGGTCCGGCATCGCACGCCGGGCACGCCCGGGCTGCTGGCCAATCATCTCCGCTGCTCGGTAATCAACGCCGGCGACGGCCCGCACGAGCATCCCACCCAGGGGCTGCTGGACATGCTGACCATTCGCCAGCGGAAGGGGCGGCTCGAAGGGCTCACCGTGGCCCTGATCGGCGACATCGCCCACAGCCGTACCGCTCGGTCGAACATCTGGGGGCTGAAAAAACTGGGCGCGAAGATCATCGTCTGCGGCCCCTCGACCCTCGTCTCGCCGCGCTGGGCCGAGTTGGGCGTCGAATACTCGTACAGCCTGGACGACATCCTGCCCCGGGTGGACGTGTTGAACCTGCTGCGGATTCAGTTCGAGCGGCAGACCACCCGGCCGTTCCCCTCGGTGCGGGAATACGCCCATCTCTACGCCATGAACCGCGAGCGGCTGGCCCGGGCCAAGCCGGACGTGCTGATCATCGCCCCGGGCCCGATCAACCGCGGCGTCGAGATCACCGCCGACGTGGCCGACGGCCCGCAATCGGCGATCCTCGATCAAGTGACCAACGGTGTGGCCGTGCGGATGGCGGTGCTGTGGCTGATTCTGGGACAGAGGTGAAGGCGGATTTCGAGCGCAAACGTTTAGCGGCCGCCGGAACGGCAGCCTGGAATTTCCCGCAACCCAGAGCCGCCGTGCCGGCGGCTGCTAAACGGAAGGCAATCCACCCCGTGGCTCCACTCCGGTGATTCTGGTATATTCATTGATGTGAGCACGCAAGAAGAACCCCTATCCCCGATCCCCCATCTGGCCGTTCCACCGCCGGAAAACGGCGACGACGATCTGAGCCAGCGGGTGGAATCACTGCGCCTGCCGCAGCACGTCGGCGCCGGTGGATCGGGCGGCGGACGGCTGAGTTGGGTGCTCTGCCTGCTGCTGGCCGGCAGCACCGCCGCGCTGGGCTATTTGCTGTACATCGAGCGGACCAAGCCGGGCCGGGCAGCGGAAGAGACCGAACGGGCGGCAAAGAACTCAGCGGCCGCTCCGCCCGCGCGGGAATCGGCCGATGCGACGGCCTCGTCGGGCAACGTCGTGCTGGAGGCGAAAGGGCACATCATCCCCGCCCATCAGATCCTCGTCAGCCCCAAGGTTGGCGGCATGGTGGTCAAGATGCGGATCGTCGAATCGGATAAGGTCAAAAAGGGGGACGTGCTCGCCGAACTCGAGGACACCGAATACCGCGCCGACCGCGATCGGGCCAAGGCCATGCTCGAATCGGCCAAGGAGCAACTCGCCGAGTTGCAGCGGGGCAACCGCCCTGAGGAAATCGAACAGGCCCGGGCCGAACTGGCCGAATCGCAGGCGCAGCTCGTCCAGCTCGAGGCCGACTTCAAACGCACCGCCGAGCTGGTGGCCAAACGGGTGCAATCGCAAGAAGAATACGACGCGGCGTTGAGCAGATACAAGGCCATGGAACGCCACGTGCAGCGGCTGAAACTAGCCCTCAGCCTGATGGAGGAAGGACCGCGGATCGAGCGGATCAACATCGCCAAGGCCGCGGTCGGCCAGGCCGAGGCCGAGTTGGCCAAGGCCCAGTGGCGGCTGGACAACTGCGTCATCCGCGCGCCGGTCTCGGGCACGATCCTCAAGAAGAACGCCGAGGAGGGCAACCTGGTCAATCCGATCGCCATGCAGGGCAACTTCAGCCTCTGCGAAATGGCCGACCTCTCCGACCTGGAAGTCGATCTGAAGATATTGGAGCGCGAGATCAGCAAGGTGCATAAAGGCCAGAAATGCAAAATCAGGGCTGACGCCTACCCGAACCGCGTCTACGAGGGCTACGTGTCGCGGCTGATGCCCACCGCCGACCAGGGCAAGGCCGCCATCCCGGTCCGCGTGAAAGTGATTATCCCCGCCAATGAAGAGGGCGTCTATCTCAAGCCGGAAATGGGAGTGCTGGTGTCGTTTTTGAAGGATTAAATTGCGCGGCGCGATTCCGGAATATATCGCGTTTAGCCCCGGCGTCCACGCCGGGTGGGCTCCGCGAAGAAACCGGCCATCAGCTTCCCGGCGTGGACGCCGGGGCTAAACATCTCAATTTCCCCAAGCCCGCAGCACGGCTTTACATCGATGGTTCAAAATACTCAAAACGGCTCGATCGTCAGCGTCCGCGGAGTACACAAGTATTTTCGCCGCGGGAACGAGCGGCTGGACGTGCTCAACGGCGTCACGCTGGACGTTCCCGAGGGCGAGTTCCTCGGCCTGATGGGCCCCAGCGGTTCCGGCAAAACGACGCTGCTGAATCTCATCGCCGGACTGGATAAGCCCAGCCAGGGCGAGGTCCGCGTCGGCGGCCGGGTGATCTCCGCGATGTCCGAGGGCGAGCTGGCCGGATGGCGCACCCGGCACGTCGGCTTCATCTTCCAGTTCTACCACCTGCTGCCGGTCCTGAACGCCTACGAGAACGTGGAATTGCCGCTGTTGCTGCTCTCGCTCTCCGCGGCGCAGCGGAAGAAGCAGGTCACCACCGCGTTGGAACTGGTGGGCCTGACGGACCGCATGCGGCATCGCCCCGGACAACTCTCCGGCGGCCAGCAGCAGCGGGTGGGTATCGCCCGGGCCATCGTCACCGATCCGACCCTGATCGTCGCCGACGAGCCGACCGGCGATCTCGACGCCCGTTCCGCCGAGGAAATCCTCGATCTGCTCTGCGAGTTGCGGAAGACGCTGGGCAAAACCATCCTGCTCGTCACCCACGACCCCCGCGCCGCCGAGCGCACCCACCGGCTGATGCACCTGGATAAAGGACTGCTGGTCGAGCAGAACCACCGCGAATCAAGCTGATCCCCATGATGTACCTCAAGCTGTTCAAATCCCTGGTTCCCATGCTCTGCATGGGGACCCACTGTTCCGACGCTCCGCGTCGGCGGCGCGGGCCCCGGCGAACGCAGAGCGTTCGGGCACTGCGCTCCCATGCGGAGCATGGGAACGAGAAGGGTTGTTGCACATGATGTACTTCAAGCTGATCTTCCGCAACATCGGCCGCAACCGGCTCCGCTCGTTGCTCACCTCGCTGGTGACGATCGTGCTGGTGTGCGTGGTCACCATGGTCTGGTCGATTCTCTGGCTGCTGAGCCTGGTGACGACCGAGCGGAGCGAGAACTTTCAGGCGATGGTCACCGAGAAGTGGTCCGCGCCCAGCCATTTGCCGATGAGCTACGCCGACGTGATCGCCCGGGCGCCGCCGGAACCCCGGCGACGTGAAGCCGCTGGATTCGATGACCTGGCAGTTCTACATCGGCACGCTCGACGCGAAGAACCCCTCGCGGACGAATTCGATGTTCGCCATCGCCTGCGAACCGGACAAGATCGCGTCGATGAAGAACGGCAAGTTCACCACGATGATGGAGGGGCTGGACTCGCTCTCGGCCGATCAGCAGAAGCAACTGCTGGCCGACGTGGCCAAGCTGAAGGCCACGCCGCGGGGGATCATCGTCGGGCAAAACCACCTGAAAATCACCAACAAGCGGATCGGCGAGCGGTTCAAACTGACCGGCTTCTCGATGACCAAAGGGCTGGACCTGGAGTTTGAGATCGTCGGCGCGTTTCCGCCCGGCCGATACGACACCCTGGCCGCTTTCGACCGCCAATACTTAGTCAACGAGTTGGACGCCTATCCCCGGAGCCACAACGGCCTGAAACATCCGCTGGCCGATCGGAGCTTGAACCTGGTGGTGCTGAGGGTGGCTGACTCGGCGACGTTCACCCGGCTGGCCTCGCAACTGGAGAAATCGCCGGAGTTGAGCGATCCGGCCGTCCGCTGCGAGACGATGGCCTCGGGCATCGGGTCGATGCTGGAGATGTTCCACGACTTGATTTGGGGGATGCGGTGGATGCTGGCCCCCGCTTGCCTGGCCACGATCCTGCTGGTGATCGCCAACGCCATCAGCATCAGCGTCCGCGAACGGCGGCAGGAGTTGGCCGTATTGAAGGTGCTCGGCTTTCGGCCCTATCAGATATTGATCCTGGTGCTGGGCGAATCGGTCCTGCTGGGCGCCGCGGCGGGCCTGCTCGGCGCCGCGCTCACCTATGGCCTAATCAACTGGGGCTTGGGCGGCATCGCCTTTCCCATCGGTTTCTTCGATCGGTTCATGATTCCGCCCGACGCCTTCTGGTGGGGGCCGGCCGTGGGCGGATTGGCCGCCCTGCTGGGCAGCTTCTTCCCCGCCTGGAACGCCCGAAACGTCAAAGTCGCCGAAGTGTTCGCAAAGGTGGCTTAATGATATAATTCCCAGTGGAAGGAAGACGCGTGAAACCTATTCGCCTGACCAAACATGCACGACTGCAATGCGTTGAGCGCGGGGCAAGTGAAACCGAAGTCTCGGAGGCCATAAGGTTGGGAACGAGAGAACCGGCCAAGCTCGGCCGGTCTATGTGCCGGTACAATTTCCATTATGGACTCGAGTGGATGGGACATCAGTATCCCATCAAGCAGGTTGCACCCGTGATTTCAGAATACAAAGACGAAATTGTTGTAATCACCGTATACACATTCTATTTCTAACGAGAATACCATGAAAATCAGTTACGATCCCGAAATCGACGCCTTGTACATTCGCCTCATCGAGGGCGAGCACGAATGTCGGACGGTGCGGCTGAACGAAGAGATCGCCCTGAACATTGGCCTGGGCGAAAAATTGGTGGGGATCGAAGTCCTCGATGCCAAGCAAGTGTTGGGCAAAGGCGAGTTGCCTTCGCTCGTATTGGAGAACATGCCCGTGGCCGCCGAGTAACGGTGTATCCTCACACGTACGATCGCCATGACACTGACGCTTCTGGTTGCCGTTGCATTTATGCTGCTGCTTTGGGGGCTGGGAAAAATCCCGCTGAGCTACAACATGCGCAATCTGACGGTCCGCTGGAAAACGACGCTGCTGACCGCGCTGGCCTTCACCGCCGTCATCGCCCTGCTGACGGTGATGATGGCCTTTGTCGAAGGCATGAAACGGATGACCGAAGGCTCCGGCCGGCCCGACAACGTGGTCGTGCTCTCCGACGGCGCGACGGACGAGGGCATCAGCAACCTGCCGATCGGCGAGCTTTCGGAGATCGAGAACCTGCCCGAGGTCGCCCGCGACGCCGACGGCCGGCCGATCGCCAGCCGCGAGGCCTTCATGGTGGCGATTCAATCGGCGCCGACGCCGCAGGGCGGCCGGCCGAAGCGCCGCTATCTCCAGCTCCGCGGCGTCGAGACCCCGCGGCTGACGGCCTGGATTCACGACCTGAAGCTGCTGCCCGGCGGAAGCTGGTTCTCCGAGGCGGGCGTGCAGGAAGTGCCCGCCGCGGGCGGTTCGGACGCGCCGCCCGCCCCGCTGATCCAGGCGGTGCTCGGCCAGGGCGTGGCCCGCGAACTGGGGCACGACCGCACGCCCGAACAACTCGCCGCCGCCAAAAACCCCGACCGCCTCGACGTCGGCGACACCTTCCCGCTCGGCGACCGGACGTGGATCGTCGTGGGCGTGCTCGACTCGGCCGGCTCGACCTTCAATTCCGAAATCTGGGCCAAGCGGTCCCTGGCCGCCGCCATGTTCGGCAAGGAGAACTACACCACGCTGGTGCTTCGCGCCAAGGACGTCCCCACCGCCAAGCGACTGAAAACGTTTCTCGCCGAGGGCTACGAAAAACTCGCCCTGAACCCCAAAGTGGAACTCGATTTCTACAAGGAACTCTCCGACACCAGCGCCCAGTTCTCCTACGCCATCGGCTTCCTGGCGATCGTCATGTCGATCGGCGGAATTTTCGGCGTGATGAATACCATGTTCGCCGCCGTCAGCGGCCGGGTGGGCGACATCGGCGTGCTCCGCCTGCTCGGCTTCAACCGCCGGCAAATCCTCGTCTCCTTCCTGCTCGAATCGCTGCTGATCGCCCTGGTCGGCGGACTGCTCGGCTGTGCGCTCGGCTCGCTCTGCAACGGCTGGACCGCCAGCAGCGTGGTCGGCGGCCACGGCGGCGGAAAGTTCATCGTGCTGCAATTGACCGTGTCGGCCGAAATTATCGCCGGCGGGCTGTTGTTGAGTCTGTCGATGGGGCTGATCGGCGGCTTCCTGCCGGCCCTGTCGGCCATGCGGCTCAAACCGCTCGACGCACTCAGGTAACGCCGGATACCCGCACTGCCGGCTTCGGTTGTACGCCGTAAGCTGCGCCGGTATAATTGGCGGTTTATTGACTTTATGCTGGCGACCATCAGCGATCCCGCCAAACACATTTTTCGAGCACATCATGGCAGAAGACTCCCCAGCGGAACAGCAACTGAAATCGGTGGAAGAGCGCGACCGCGAGTGGCTCGCCAACGTCTATCGCGGCGACAAGGAACCGGACCTCACCGTCCGCGCGGTCCTGGCCGGCATGATCTTCGGCGGGCTGATGTCGCTGTCGAATCTCTACGTCGGCCTGAAGACCGGCTGGGGCCTGGGCGTGGACATCGCGGCGGTGGTGGTCATCTTCGCCGTCTTCAAGGCCCTTCGCGGCATGGGATTGGTGCGGCGCGAGTTCGGCATCATGGAAAACACCATGATGATGACCGTGGCCGTGGCCGCAAGCTGGATTCCTCGGCCGGTCTGGTCTCGGCGGTGCCCGCCCTGACGATGCTCACCGGCTACCAGTTCGTGTGGTGGCAACTGACGCTGTTCATCGCCGTGGTGCTGTACCTCGGGCTGTTCATGGCCATCCCATTGAAGAAGCAGATGATCCAGGTCGAGGAACTCCGCTTTCCGGCCAACATTCCCACGGGCGAGACGCTCACGGTCATGTACGCCCACGCCGGCCAGGCGATGAAAAAGGCGACTGCGTTGGGCATCGCGGCCGTTTCGGGCGTGGTCGTGGCCGGATGCCGCGGCGTGGGCTTGATTCCCGATGTCATTCCCGTCCCCTTCCGCATCCGCGGCATCGCCCTGAGCAAGCTCACCTTGAGCTTCGAGCCGAGCCTGATCTTCATCGGCATCGGCGCGTTGTTCGGCATGAAGGTCGGGGTCAGTCTGTTGGTCGGGGCGCTGCTGAACTACGGCGTTTTGGCGCCGTGGTTGATCCAGAACAAGGAGATCACCCACGAGCCGCCAAAAATCGTCGCCGCGGCCGCGCCGCAATTTCCTCTGACCATCGAGCCGGAACAGACGTTCACCGTAAAACTCAAGCAGGCCGTCGACCGGCCCGATTTCCCCACTGAAAACGAGTTGAAGGCCGATCCGTCGCTGGCTTCCGCCATCAGCACGGAGGAGTACGCCTATACCTGGAAACGGCGTACAGTGTATTCCAATCTGAGGGAACTGGAGAAGGACCTCAACGCCGCCAAACAGCAGGACGGCTCGCCGAATCCGCTGCACTATGCGGTGAAGGTTGAGGCGGAACAGAACCGGGCTAAGCAGACGGATTTTCTGGTTGTCGAGGCCCCGAAGGCCAATGCCTTGGAAGCGGGAATTTCGCTGCCCGAGAAGCAACCCGGCGGGATTCTGAAAGCCCTCGGGTTCGCCCTGCCTGCCGACGCCACGGAGGCCGAAATCAAAGCCGCCGCGGCCAAGCAAACACAAAAGGCCGAGCAGGATATCGGCGGCTTCCGAAACATCAGCGCCTGGTCGCTCTGGCCCGGCGCCACGGTGCTGGTCGTCGGCGGGTTGCTGATGCTGGCCTTCCAGTGGCGGACCCTGGGAAAAACCTTCGCCAGCATCTTCACCAGCCTGGGCGGAAAACGGGTGGGCGAAGCCGATCCGCTGGAACACCTCGAAATCCCCATGACGTGGTTCCTCTACGGTTCGCTCTTCACGGGCCTCTGCGCCACCTTGCTGCTGACCTGGTTCTTCCACATTCACTGGTGGATGGGCGCGGTGGCCGTGGTGCTGACGTTCTTCCTCGCCGCCGTGGCCGCCCGGGCCGGCGCGGAAATCGGCATCAATCCCATCGGCGCGCTGGGCAAGGTCACTCAGCTCACCTACGGGGCCTTGGCGCCGGGCGACATACCCGCAAACTTGATGACGGCCGGCGTGACCGCCGGGGCGGCATGCAGTTGCAGCGACACGGTCGGCAATCTGAAAGTCGGCCACATGGTCGGCGCCAATCCGCGCAAGCAGTTCATTTCTCAATTGTTCGGCGTGATGGCGGGTTCGCTGCTGGCCGTGCCGGCGTACTTCATACTTGTCCCCGACGTGAGCATGTTGGGCGGCGAGAGATTCCCCGCCCCCTCGGCGCTGGTTTGGATGGGCGTGGCCAAAGTCCTCTCGCAAGGCTTCAGCACCCTGCCGAAGACCGCCGTCTGGGCCATCGCGATTGCCTTTGCATCCGGCGTGATTATCGTCGTCGTCGATCGGCTCTTCCCGAAGCTCAAGCCCTACACGCCCTCGCCGACGGCGTTGGGAATCGCCTTCACGATTCCCGCTTCGACCAGCATCGCCATGTTTTTCGGCGCGCTGATCGCCTGGATTTTGCAGAAAAAAGCCGCCGAGTGGAACGAAATGTACACGATCCCCGTCGCTTCCGGCTGCATCGCGGGCGAAAGCATCATGGGCGTGATCCTGGCGGCCTTGATTGCCAGCGGGCTGTTGAATCAATAGCCGACGCTGATGCGGACATGACGGCTGTTGTGGCATTGTAGGAGGCGACTCCTACAACACAATGATTAAGCCCCTTCATATCCAATGCGTCTAAACGCTTTCGGCCGGGGCCAGACGCTCGGACTCGATCCGGGCAAGCTCTTCAACCAACGCCTGGACGGTGTAACGGAGTTGCTCTTCGGTGTGCGCGGAGCTGATGAAGAACCGCAGCCGGGAGGCGTTCTCTTCGACGGCCGGATGGACGATCGGCGATACGTTCACTCCCCGGGCGAACATCGCCTGCGAGAGTTGCAGGCTGAGGATCGAATTGCCCAGGATCACCGGCACGACCGGCGAGCCCTGGCTGCGGCCGGTGTTCAGGCCGTGCCCCTTGACCAGTTCGAGAAACAGGCGGGAGTTTTCCCGCAGCCGGGCGACCCGCTCCGGCTCGGCCTGAAGCAAGCGCAGCGCGGCCAGCGCCGCCGCGGCCGACGGGGGCGGCAGGGCCGCCGCGAAGACGAATCCCGGCGTCGTGTAGCGGAGATACTCGGTCAACGCCTGGCAGCCGGAAATATAGCCGCCGCTGCTGCCGAGGCCCTTGCTGAATGTCCCCATCCAGACGTCCACGTCGCCGCGATCCACCCCGAACTGCTCGCCGATGCCGCGGCCGGTAGCGCCCAAGATGCCCATCGAATGGGCTTCGTCGATCATCAGCAGCGCCTTGTGCCGCTTCTTGACTTCGATGAACTTCGGCAGGTCGGGGAAGTCGCCGTCCATGCTGTACACGCCTTCGATGGCCAGCAGCACGCGGCGATACTCGTGGCGATACTGGTTGAGAATCGCGTCGGCCGCCTGCCAGTCGTTGTGCGGGAAGGGCCGCCGCCGCGCCCCGGAAAGAATGCTCCCCTGCACGATGCTGTTGTGGGCCAGACCGTCGTGCAGGATCAGGTCGCCGGGGCCCAGTAAATGGCCGATCACCGACTCGTTCGTGGAGTGTCCGCCGACGAAGGCCACCGTGTCTTCGGTTCCCAGGAAGCGGGTCATTTCCCGCTCCAACTCGACGTGAACCGGTTTCTGTCCCGAAACCACCCGGCTGGCCGAAGTGCTGGTGCCATAGCGGTCGACGGCCGCTTTCGCCGCCGCGCCGACCGTCGGATCGCCCGACATGCCAAGATAGTTGTAGCTTGAAAAATGGATGTATTTCTGGCCGCCGATGATTGTCGTGTCCCTGGCCGGTCCGTCATGCACCCGAAAGAACGGATTGTCCAAGCCGGATGCCTCGAGCATGTCGAGGCCTTCGCGCAGCGTGACATATTCCGGAAACTGGTCGAAGCGATAATTGGCCGGAGGAATCTCGGCACCGGCCGGATGGATGCTCGCCGGACGGGGCTCGACCCCCAAATATTTCTCTACCGCCTCAATGAGTTGCCGGGCGGTCTCCAGTTCGGGCATGACTTCCTCGGGGAACCGCCCCCCAAACCTATCTTCCAGCGAGGCCAAAATCTCCATCCGCTCGAGCGAATCCATGCCGGTCTCGACGATCGACGAATCGAGCGTCATCCCGTTGGCGCGATCCTTGGCCACGCGGCGAATTTCCTCGACCACCAGATCGGTCAAGCGATGGCCGGCGGGGATGCCCTGCACGGGCTGCGGTTTTTCCAGGGGCGGTACAGCCCGTTGAGAAAGTGTGCCACTGCTGGCTTGTCCAGCAGTGCAGGGAGAAATACCCGCATTTTCACGGCCAGACAAGCCAGCAGTGGCACCCCCGGCGGATACACCCATGCCGTCTCCCTGACGATGCGGCCGCCGGGCGTTGGGATGTTTCTTAGTTCCACTGGGCACTGAAGTGCCCAGCCCTTGTTTATTCTCTGCCGCACCTAGATCGGCATTTTGCCATTGCCCCACCACGTTCAGGGTTCCGGCCAGGAATCCGTTGCGGCAGGCGTGCCGCTGGATCTTGCCGCTCGAGGTTTTCGGGATGCTGCCCGCTTTCAGCAAGACAATTGCGGCGGGGGTCAATTCGTGCTCGCCGGCCACGGCGCGGAGAATGGCGTCGTATACTTCCTGGAAGTGCGACTGTTTGTGCCGCTCGATCTCCTGGGTGAGCACGAGTTGTTCCCGGCCCTCCCGTTCCACCATGAAGGCCGCCCCGCAATCGAGCCGCAGCCGGGGATGGCTCTGCTGCACGGTCCGTTCGATGTCCTGCGGATAGTAGTTTACGCCGCGGACGATCAGCAGGTCTTTCAACCGCCCGGTGACGAACAATTCCCCGTCTTTCAAGAATCCCAGGTCGCCGGTGCGGAGGAACGGCCCATCGCCGCTGTCGGCCAGCCGGGCGCGGAACACCTGCTCCGTGGCCGATTCCTGCCCCCAATACCCCTGGGCCACGCTGGGACCTTGGACCCAAATCTCGCCGATCCCCTGGGGAGCACACGGCCGGAGCGTCTCGGGATCGACGATTTCGATCCGTTGGTCGGGCAGGTTCTCGCCGCAGCCGACCAGAAACCGCGCGCCCGGTGAATCCGGCTCGGCGTCGACCGCTTCATTTCTGGCAAGGGCCTCGGCATCGAACGCTTCGATCTTCGGCGGTTCGCGGACAAATCCGCCGGAGACGATCAGCGTGGCTTCGGCCAGTCCGAAGCAGGGATAAAACGCTTCCCGCTTAAAACCGCAGGGAGCGAAGGTCTCGGCGAAGGCCTCGAGCGTCTCGGCCCGCACCGGCTCCGCCCCGTTGAAGGCCACCCGCCAACTGCTCAGATCGAGGGTTCTCCGCTGCTCGGGGGTGATTTTGCGGACGCAGAGATCGTAGGCGAAGTTCGGTCCGCCGCTGGTGGTGCCGCGATACCGCGAGATTGCCGAGAGCCAGCGATAGGGCTTCTGCAAAAAGCTCATCGGCGAGATCAACACGTTCGGCCGGCCAATGTAGAGCGGCTGAAGGATGCCGCCGATCAGCCCCATGTCGTGATAGCTGGGCAGCCAAAACACGCCTTTGCCCGTGCGGGTGTGCTCGAAGGAATACGAGATCAAGGCCGAGTTGTGGACGAGACTGGCGTGGCTGAGGACCACTCCCTTCGGTGTGCCGGTCGAGCCGGACGTGTATTGCAGAAAGGCCAGTGTGTCGCCATGCACGTCGGGCATCGTCCAATCATCGGCCGTCTCGGATGAGACCTGACAAGTGGGCAGCCAAGTGAGTTGCTTCAGGTGCGGCGTTTGGTCGATCAGGGGCATGACCCGTTGCAAGACCGAATCGGTGGTCAGCGCAACCCGCGCCCCGGCGTCGTCGGCAATCGCCTGGATGCGGCCGAGGGAGCGATTCCGCCGGGGGGGGTAGACGGGAACGGCAATCACTCCGGCGTATAGACATCCAAAGAAGGCGGTGATGAAATCCAGGCCGGCCGGGTAGAGCAACAACGCCCGCTGGCCGGCCAAATCGTGCGATTCGAGCCAGGCCCCGATGGCCCGCGCTTGCCGGTCGAGTTCCTGATAGGTCAGGCAAACCTCCTCGTGCTCGCCGTCGACCAAGTAGGTGAAACCGACGTCCGTTGGTTGGCATCGAGCGCGATGCAACAACAATTCCACAAGGTTGGAAGGGCCAAAGAACGTTCCAGGCAAAGAATCCAGATGCACGGTGGTTCAAGCTCCTGCTGCCAACAAACAAAATCCGCCCCGGCGAATCCTTGATTGTAGGACTTTCTCCTGCTGCCCGCAATTATCCCCCTTGCGCAAGTTATGGCCGGTAACACCAATGGCGTATGGTTGACAAATAAGCGGAAAACCTTTACCGTGTTGGGGGGGGGGATTGGATCGACGTTATCGTTTATCGAGATTCGGGCGGCAAATGTTTATGCAAACGCCCCGCCGCCGCCGTTGCAGGGCATTTTCGGGGGGTTGGCCCCATTTCGCGACCGTAGAAAATGGAAAATGTTTTGTTGTGAAAGACGAATGTAGGGTGGGACCAGCGAAGCGCAGTCCCACCACGGCATTCCCAGTGTTTCGGTGGGACTGCGCTTCGCTGGTCCCACCCTACGTTCTGCGACGGATGTTAAAACGGGATGTTTCCCCGTAACGCTTGGCGATTGAAGGGGCCGCAGCCATGATCGAGATTACTTGTCCCAGTTGCAACAGAAGACTTCGGGCCAAGCCCGAATTGGCCGGACGGATGGGGAAATGCCCCGGGTGCGGCCAGCCGCTCCGGATCGCCGCCGACGCGCCGGCGGGGATTCCGTTGGACGACGCCCCGCCGGATCAGCACGTTCAGCCGGCCAACGAAGAGCGTCTGCCGACCTTTCCCACGCCCGAACGGCTTACCCGCGAGAGCCACTACCTGATCTGCGACAAAACCCATTTGGCGGCCTTGTGGCAGAACAACGGGGCGGGGTGGATGCTGGCCACCGGGGTCGGCGAGGCGCCCGTCAAACGAAACCGCGACAAAGTCCCCACGACCGGCGCGTTTCAACTCGTCGAGTTGAAGTTTGCGATGACGCCCGAGGGAAAGCGTCTCTCAGGCATCAACTGCTTTGAACTCGGCTCCCGCTGGGCACTGACTTTCCTCGATCAAGGCGAAGATGTGATCGTCGAGCAGATTACCGGGCCCGGCTGCCTGAACCGGGATCAAAAGAACGCCGTCCGTAACGAAATCAAAAAGCAGTTCATGCCCCCGGTCTGGGAGAACTCCGCGGCAGTTCTCGATTTCCTCGCCAACGCCGACTTCCACTCGTCGGGCACGGAATAAGCTTTTCTCGTAACCGTTCACGGGGCGGCAGGGGACTGGTCCATTTTTCGGCGGGGAAACGTGATTTTATCGATAAACCGTGGGCCGAAAATATGGACCGGGTACCCTCTGGGTGCCCCTCCCGTCGCCCTATGGGGACAGTCCCATTTTCGCGGCGGTAAAGCTAATTCGCGGGGCTACGTCCCTCACGCCGCGAAAATTGGGACAGTCCCCTGTGAACTGTTACCCTTCTTCTTACGGCCAACAGTCCAACCAATAGGCGACCGAATAGCGTATTGTATTCTATACAGTGTATTTCCAGCGATACACTTTGGCGCTGCTTGCTCGCCGATTATACGTCCTCCGGCTCGGTCTTGATCGGAACGCGATGCGTAGCACGATTTGTTGTAAGTGATTTTCTCATAAATCATTAGGTATATTCCCGAACAGCGATCGCGATGCTGTTGGGTCTGTTTGGCTCTTGCGGTGGTATGTGGCACGATATTTGCCCTTCATCGCCCGCGCAGCCGAGTCGAGTCAATCGGTTGTCGCATATCTCGTGAGCCGGCGCTTTTCCGAGATCCAAACACCGTATTTTTCAAGGGGAGCCAGCCATGGCCGACGATCGCAAGATGCTGGTGGTTGACGACGAAGAAGTCGTTTGCCTCGCTTGTCGCCGCATTTTCGCGCGACAGGGGTTCGAGATCGAAGTCAACACGGACGCCCGGCAGGGATTGGCTTGGGCGACGGATAAGGACTATTCGATCATCCTGTTGGACATCAAGATGCCCAACATCGACGGGATCGAGTTCCTGGAAAAGCTCCGCGAGAAGAAGCCCGACGTGCCGGTGCTGATTATCACCGGCTATCCCAGCATTCCCAACGCCTCGGCGGCCATGCGGCTGGGGGCCTGCGATTACGTCACCAAGCCGTTCACCTCGGAGGAGATCACCTGGGCGGTCCAGCGGGTGCTGAGCACCAGCGGGATGCTTTCCGGCGACGGCGAACAGGCCGGCGCAGGAAGAGGCCGCGGCCGAATTCGCCGAGCCGGGCGGCGCACCCTGTTCTGGGACGAGTCCTGGGTGAAATTGGAAGTCGACGGATCGGCCTGCGTCGGCGCCGTTCTGCCGGGGCTGCGCGGCTCGTCGCAAGCCACAGCCGTCCGCCTGCCGCGGATCGGCGAAGTCCTTTACCAGGGATTGCCGCTGGCCGGCGTGACCGTTTCCGACAAGCCGGCGATGGTCGTTCCCTCACCCGTCTCAGGGGTCGTCATCGCGGTGAATCAGGCTCTGGTGCACGCCCCGGTCTGCTGGCCACCGATCCGTACGGCGAAGGATGGATCGCCCACGTCTGTACCACGCGGCACGAGGAAATGGAAAACTGCAAGCGCCGCCGCGTGCTGCTGGTCAACGCCGACGGTGCCTCCGCCGCCGAGCAGACGGAAAAACTCACGGCGCTCGGTTGCCAGGTGGATTGCGTCGCCGGCCGCGACGCGCTTTCGGCCGGGCTGACCGAAGCGGAAAACAAGGCCGAAAAAATTGCGGCTCTAATCGACGCCAACTCGTTGGGCGACGACGGTCCGGCCCTGGTCGAACAGGTCAACCGCCGGGCGTCGCGGATGCCGGTCGTGGTGATGGGCGCCGCCGGAGGCTCGGGCGAAACCGCTTATCGAAAGCACAAGATATTTTACTACGCCGTGGAACCCTTTGCCGACAACGAGATCGCCGACATCCTCGCCGCGGTGTTCCAGACCCGCGCGGCCGAGCCGCCGGCGATAAATCGCAGAAAGACCGCTCCCGAGCCGATCAGCGCCGTCTCGATCACCAACCGCAACCAGCACAAGGTGCAGTTGCTGGCCGGGCCGGGACTTCTCTGGGGCAACGAAGGGCTGGGCGCCCTGCTGTCGAAGAAATTGTTGGCCAGGATGTTGCCCGTCGTCGTCACTCCCGGCGAGGCGTACCTCACGCCGGCCAACATCCTCAAGGCGGCCGGGGCCTGCGATCGGGTGATGGTGCTGTTGGCCCGCGACAACGGACTGTTGCCCGGCAGCCTGGCCCGCGACACCAAGCCGGAGTTCGACGTCGATCCCGGCGACGCGACCGGCCGGGTAACGATCCTCTCGGTGCAGCCGGATTCGCTGGGCGGGTTCGCCTCGCTCAACGAACGGACCATCGCCGCCCTGGCCGACCATGTCCTGTGGGACATGACTTCGTACTGAGTATCTGTTGCAGAAGGCGAGAGTAGGGTGGGACAAGCGAAGCGCGGTCCCACCAATGACGGCGAAAAACACGGTGGGACCGCGCTTCGCTTGTCCCACCCTACGATCCGCGACAGAAGCTACTGAGCTGCGTTGTGGGGGAGCGACCATGAGACTTCCGCCCGAGGGCGCTCGCTGGCTCGTTACGCTCCGTTTCGGGGCCTGCGCGGCGATCTTCGCCATGACCGCCGTCGCCTGGGCGATGGGCATGCTGCCGCGGCCCTGGCCCTTGTTCGCGGTCGGCGCAGTCGTGCTGGTCTACAACCTGTTGTTCAAACTCAGCGAGCACGACTGGGCGCCGAGCGGGCAGGGCGTCGAAAGGATCATCTTCCTGCAAATCATCTTCGATCTGGTCGCCCTGACCATGCTCCTGTATTTCGCCGACCTGCCGCGGAACCCGTTCCTCTCCTATTTCGTTTTTCACATGATAATCGCCGGGATGTACCTCCGCGGCAATCTGCCCTATGCGGCGGCGGCGGTGGCCACGGCGCTCGTCGGCTGCGTCATGCTCTTGGAATATCTGGCGTTGATTCCCCGCTTCCCGCTCCATTTTCCGGGCGAGCCGACCGCCGCGCGGCCGCTCGACGGGCTGTACGCGCTCGCCGTGTTCGCGGCCTTCGGCAGCACGTTGTGGATCGCGGTCTACTTCACCACGGCCATCCGCCGCTACGTGGACCGCGCCCACGCCGAACTCCGCCAGAAGGAAAAGCTGCTGGGGATCGGCCAGTTGGTGGCCGGCATTGCCCATCAGATCGCCAATCCGCTGGACGGCGCAAAACTGTCTGCGGAAGATCGCCGACGCCGTCCGCGACGATCCGCAGTCGGCCGATTACGTGCAAATGATGACCGAGGCGCTGGAGCGGATCGAACGGACGGCGAAGCGGGTGCAGTCGTTCGCGCTGCCGCGGGGAATCACGCTCACGGACACGGACGTGAACGCGGTGGTCCAAGCGACGTTGCCGTTGCTGGAGGAAAACGCCCGCTTGCAGAAGGTGCGGGTAAGCAGCGAATTGGCGGCCGTGCCGCCGGTCCGGGGCGATCCCTACACGCTTCAAGAGGTGCTGTTCAATCTTTGCACGAACGCCTTCGCCGCCATGCCCGGCGGCGGAACGTTGACCCTCCGCACCCGCACTCTCGGCGGCAGCGACGACGACCAGATGGATTCGGTGGCCGTCGAGGTGGCCGACACGGGCGAGGGCATCCCGCGGGTCCACCTGGAGAAAATTTTCGAGCCGTTCTTCACCACCCGCGCCGAAGGCGGCGGCACCGGACTGGGCCTCGGCCTCTGCCGCATGTTGATCAGCGAAATGGGCGGCCGCATCGAGGTCCGCAGCGCTCCGCGGCAAGGCACCGTGTTCACCGTCATGTTGAACCCCATGCCGACCGGCGGCGGTCGGAAAAGCGAGGTTGAAAAAGGCATGCATTCATCCGTTTAGCAGCCGCCGGCACGGCGGCTTGCGACGGGAGCAAGGGCCGCCGTGCCGGCGGCCGCTAAACGGCAGACGCTAAACTACGTCCCGCACTCGTTGTATTTCCAAACATGAAAATCCTGGTTGCCGACGACGAAAAGCTCAAACGGGTCACGCTGGCCCACGACCTGGCCGCCCAGGGGCACGAGGTGGTCACGGCCGGCGACGGCGCCGAGGCCCTGGAAATCCTCGCCGCCGGCCGTTTCGACGTCGTGGTGACCGACTTGAAGATGCCCAAGGTCGATGGCATCGAGCTGCTCAAACGCATCAAGCAGGACCGGCTGAACGGCGCCGAGGTGATTATCATGACTGCCTACGGCAGCATCCCCTTGGCGGTCGAGGCGGGGAAACTGGGGGCCTTCGACTTCCTCACCAAACCGTTCCACAACGAGGACATCTTTCCGCTCTTCGCGCGGATCGAAAACGCCCGCCGCGGCGATCATCCCGCCGCCGCCGAACCGATCGAGACGACCATCGGAAAAATCGATCAGGCGGTGGTGGGGCAGTCGGCCGCCATCCGTTCGGTCCGCCGCTTGATCGAAATCTGCACCCGCTCCGACGCCAACGTCCTGCTCTGCGGCGAGACGGGGACGGGCAAGGACCTGATCGCCTCGACCATCCATCGCAATTCGCACCGCCGCACCTTCCCCTTCGTCAAGGTCGGCTGCGCCCTCTTTCCCAGCCAGTTGATCGAGAGCGAGTTGTACGGCCACGAGCGCGGCTCTTTCACCGGGGCGGAACAGCGCCGCCTCGGCCGTTTTGAACTGGCCGAAGGGGGCACCCTCTACCTCGACGACGTCGACGACATCCCCCTCGAACACCAAACCAAGCTGCTCCGGGCCATCGAGGAAAAGACCTTCGAGCGGGTCGGCGCCACCACGGAAATGAAGGCCAACGTGCGGATCATCGCCTCGACGAAAAAGGACTTGCTGCAAAAAATCGCCGCCGGCGAATTCCGCCAGGACCTCTATTATCGGCTGGACGTGTTGCGGGTGAACGTGCCGCCGCTGCGCGAGCGTCGCGACGACATTCCCGCCTTGACCGAGCACCTCCTGAAACGCTATGCCAAGGAAGGGCCGGCGCGAATCGAGCCTGCGACCATCGAAATCCTCAAGCGGCACGACTGGCCCGGCAACGTCCGCGAGCTGGCCCATCTGCTGCAACGGGCTTACCTGGTCGGCGCCGGCGCGATCACCGGAAACCTGCTATTGAAGGAACTGCACGCGGCCGCGAAAAAACGCTGCGTCCACTCCGGCCCCTTCCAGGAGACCATCGACAAGACCGAGCGGGAACTGCTGCAGGGCGCGCTGGAGGAAGCCGGCGGCAACAAGTCGGCCGCCGCCGCCGCCCTGGGAATGAAACTCTCCACCTTCCGCGACAAACTCGCCAAGCACGGGCTGGTGTGAATCGCCTGGACCCTACGGACGCCGGATCAGCACCTCGTCGGGGAGCGAATGGGACGGCTCGGGCCGCATGATGACCGTGTCGTCGAGCCCGGCGGAGATGAACGTCTCGCCGTTGCCCCCGCGGGCATGGGCGGCATCTTTTCGCGGCACGGGCGGCGCCTGCCCGGCGGACTCGGTCTTCTTATGGCCGAACAACCGCCAAAACAGATTGCCCAAGTCGTCGAACAGCGAATACGCCACCGGCACGGCCAGCAGGGTCAGCAGCAGCGAGAAGGTTTGTCCGCCGATGATGACGCCGCTGATGGACTTGTTCACGGCCGACCCTTCGGCGTTGGAGAGGAAGGTGGGGACCATGCCGGCCACAAACGCCACGGTGGTCATCAAAATGGGACGCAGCCGGTCGCGGTTGGCCTCGACGATCGCCTCGAACCGGGGCATGCCCTCGGCGCGGAGTTGATTGGCGTGATCGATCTGCAAGATCGAGTTCTTCTTGACTACGGCGAAGAGCACCATGATCCCCAACAACGAAAATATGTTGAGCGATTGCCCGAACAACAACAGCGAGAAGAAGGCGAAGGGAAGCGTCAGCGGCAACGCCAGCAGGATCGTGATCGGGTGCAGCCAGGACTCGAACTGAGCGGCGATGCACAGATACACGAAGATGAAGGCCAGCAGGAAAGCGGTCCCGAAGGCGCGGAGCATTTTGCCCATCTCCTTCGACTTGCCCAGCAAGCCCGTCTGGTAGTCCGGGCCAAGATGGATATTATCGACGATTTTCTGAATCTCGTCCTGAACCCCCTTTTGCGACGTGCCGGGCGTCAGGTTAGCGTTGATCGTCACTTGCCGTCGGCGGGCCAGACGGTTGATTTGGGCCGGGCCGGTCCCCTTCTTGAAATGCACGACGTCGCCCAGCGGAACCGTCCCGTACTTGTTCGAGGGGACGGTAATCATCGCCAATGCGGCCAGATTGTTGCGGACGTCGGCGATCGAGCGGACGTGGACTTCGTACTGTTCGCCGCCGGCGTTGAAATCGGAGACCTTGTCGCCGGCGACGAGCAACCGCAGGGTGTTGGCGACGTCGGCGATCGAGACGCCCAACTCCGCGGCCTTCGGCCGGTCCACCTTCAGGCCGTACTGCGGTTTGCCGGTGGACAGCGAAGTATCGACGTCCACGGCGCCGGGCACTTTCCGCAGACCGGTCACTACCTCCTTGGCGTAGGTCTCGAGTTGTTTCATGTCCGGCCCGCTGATTACGTATTGCACGTCGGCGCTGACGCCGCCGACGGAGAAGAGCGAGACGGGGGTGACGCTCATGCGTAAATTCTTGTATTCCGGATTCTTCAGGATAGTGTTCCGCACATGGTCCATCATCTGGAACTCGCTGAAGTCCCGGTTCGCCAGCGGGACCATCCGCACGTAGGCCTTGCCCTGGTAGGGGATGTGCTGCTCGGTGTCGGCCACGCTGGCGATGGTGTATTTCACGTTCACGCCGCCCAGCCGGCGGATGTCGCGGGCGATCCGGGCCACGATCACCTGCGTCGCCTCCAGCGACGTCCCCTCCGGCGCCTGAATGTTCACCTGGAACTCCGAAGAATCGTCATCCGGCAGGAAATTGACCGGCAAAATCTTCAGCATCGGCACGATCGAGACCATGCAACCCACCGCCACGCACACGACTATCCAGCGATGTCGCAGCGAGAATCGCAAGGCGGCCAGGTACGCGGCCTCGATAACCTGATAAATCCGCTGGCTCTTCGATTTCGAGCCGCCGGAATGGGAGGAGTTGCCGTCCGGTCCCCTCTCCCTTTGGGAGAGGGTTAGGGTGAGGGCTTCTCGCTCGTCGTCCTCGTCGGCCTCAACTCTCACCCCCGGCCCTTCTCCATCAGGGAGAGGGGAGGAATGCTTTTTCTTGAACCAGCGGGCGGCCAACATCGGCGTCAGCGTGAAACTGACCAACATGCTGATGATGATTGTGCCGGCCATGGTCACGCCGAAGCAGGAGAGGAACCGCCCGACGATCCCTTCCATCATGGCGATCGGCAGGAACACCGCCACCAGCGACAGGGTGATGGCCATTACGGCCAGGGCGATCTCGCCGGTCGCCGCCACGGCCGCCTGCATCGGCGAGTAGTTCTTCTCCTCAATGTAGCGGTAGATGTTTTCCATCACCACGATCGCGTCGTCGATCACGATGCCCACCGAGAGCGTCAGCGCCAGCAGCGTCATGCTGTTCAGCGTGAAGCCCATGTAGGCTATGATGGCGAAGGCGGCGATGATCGAGGCGGGGATCGAAATGGCGGAAATCAGCGTGGCGCGGAAGTTGGCCAGGAAGAGAAACACGACCACCGCGGCCAGAAATCCGCCCAGCAGCAGGTGTTCCTTGACAGTGTCAACCGAGGCCTCGATGAACACCGACTGGTCGCGGACGAGCTCGACCCGGAATCCCTTCGGGGCCAGCTTTTTCAACTCCGCGAGACGCTCTTTAAGACGTTCGGCGACGGCCACCGTGTTGGTGCCCGACTGCTTGCGGATGTCCAGCAAGACGCAGGGCTTGTCGTTCCACAGCGAGGAGCTTTCCATCTCCTCGGTGGCGTCCTCGGAGCGGCCGAGGTCGCCGATGGTGATCGTCCGGCCATCGCGGTTGGCCACGGCGATGGCGTCCATCTCGGGCATGTTCTCCACGCGGCCGAGCGTCCGCAGCGTGTATTCCGTGCTGCCGACCTTCATCGCCCCGCTGGGAACTTGCAGGTTCTGCGAACCGAGCGCGCGGGCCACGTCGGCCACCGTCAACCGGTAGGCGCGGAGCTTCAGCGGATCGAGGTTCACGTTGATCTGCCGGGCCTGGCCGCCGAGGATCGTCACCTGGCCCACGCCGTAGATCGACTCCAACTGCCGCCGCAACACCTTGTCGCAATACTCGGTGATGTCGCGCATCGTCGCCGGCGCGGCCGCCGCCACGGCAATCGTCATCACCGGAACGGCGTCCGGGTCCAGCTTGGTGACCACCGGCAGATCGATGTCCTTGGGCAAGTCCGGCAGCACGGTGTTGATCTTGTCGCGGACGTCCTGCGCCGCCGTGTCGATGTCCTTCTCCAGCACGAACTGGATGATGACCTGCGAGATGCCTTCCGAGGAGATCGAACGCAACTCCTCGATGCCGTTGACCGTGTTCACGGCCCCTTCGATCTTGTCGGTGATCTCCGTCTCGATGTCCTCCGGGGCCGAGCCGGGCTGCACCGTGGTCACCGTGACGATGGGAAAGTCGATCCGCGGAAAGCGGTCTATGCCCAGGTGCATGTAACTGAATACCCCGAACACCACCAGCACCAAAATCAGCACCGTGGCGAAAACCGGTCGTTTTACGCAGAGCGCAGCCAGTTGCTTCATGGTCCCACCTTGTCTCCGTCGCTGATTCCGTCGGGCCGGGCGACCAGCAACTCGTCGCCGGCCAGCCCCTCGCGGATTTCCACCTTGTCACCGTTCCGCGGGCCGAGGGCGACCACCTTTTCGCGGACCACGCCGTCGTCGCGGACGATGAACACGCTCGCCTGATCGTCCTTCTTCAGCACCGCTTCGGCTGGAACGTACACGCCGTCGCTCTCGTTGCTCAGCACCACCTCCGCCGTGACGAACATGCCGGGCAGGAGCACCGCGCCGGGGTTCTTCGCCTCGGCCTCGATCACCATCGAGCGGGTGTCGTTGCTCACGATCGGCGCGACCAGCCGCACCCGGGCCTCGAAGGTCTGGTCGGGGAAACTATCCACGTGGAACCGCACGGTCTGCCCCCGTTGAATGCGGCCCACGTCCTGTTGCGGCACGGTTAGCAGCAGCCGTAGCGGGTCGATCCGCACCATCGTCATCACCTTGGTCGACTGCGCCCGGACGAAATCTGCTCGCCCACGGCGACGAGTTTCTCGGCCACCCAGCCGTCCATCGGTGCGCGGATGGTGGTGTCGGCCACCGCCTTCTCCAGGATCGCCAGCTTGGCCATCGCCGTCCGGCACGCCGCGTAGGCCTGCTTGATCAGCAGTAGCGCCTGGCGATAGCGTTGGTGGGCCAACTCGTATTCGGTCTTCGTCTGCTCGAAGTTCTCCTCGGACACCACCTTTTTGCCGACCAACTCTTGCGCACGGCGGAGATTGGCCGCGGCCAGATCGGCCGAGGCCTTGGCCAGACGCACCTCGGGCTGGTCCTCGGGATTGAAATTCTCGACGTTTCCGTCCAGGCCGAGCCGGGCCTTCAATTCATCCAGCATCGCCAGCCCTTCGGCCAGTTTGTTTTTGGCGTCGGTCGGGTCGAGCTGCACCAGCACGTCCCCCTTTCGCACGCGGCTGCCGCGGTCCACCAGCACTTCGGCCACGATGCCGCTGGTGTTGCTGGCCACCGAGGAGCGTTCGTCGGCCGCCAGAGTGCCGGTGAGGCGGAGGACGTCGTGGCGGGGGATTTTCTCCGCCCGAACCGTGGCCACCTGCTTCATCCCCGCCGCCGTTCCGCCGTGGGCCGGGTCGGATTCCGCGGTAAAACCGAGGGTCGCCTTGCCGTTGTCCCGTCGGCCGTTTTCGCCGGCGGCTTTGGCGGCGTCCTTGGCTTGACCGGCTGCGCCGAGGTGGGTGTAGGCATACCAGGCGCCGATCCCGCAGGCGACCACGGCGGCGGCGAGGAGCAGCGGCCAAACCTTGCGCCGCGGCGGAGTTATTACCGCCGGATCGAGTGCGAGGTCCGTTTTATCTGCTGTTTCTTCGGCGTTATGGAGGCTTATCGGAGCCAAGTCCGCCTCGGGCCGTTCGTTCACTGCGGCGTTCATTGCTCTTGTCATCGCTCTTGATTCTCCATCCGGCAAACTATCGCAAAAAACTGATGGGGAGAAAACACGTTTAGCCCCGGCGTCTACGCCGGGCGGCCGAAGTTCGTAATTTCATTGCGTTCCCGGCGCGGACGCCGGGGCTAAACCTGCGACTCCTTTCCGAGTGATTTCTCGGCGCGGATTCCCCGCAAAAAAATCTCGACGTTGTGTTCGGCGCTCTGCCTGGCCGGCAGCGACGTCAGATGGCAACCCAGCACCACCGTGCCGTAAAGCATACTGCCGAATCCATGGACGGTTTGAAAGGAATCCAGCGGACGGATTTCACCGGCGTCGATCCCCTGCTGAATCACTTTCTCGAACCGCTCGAAGAGCTGCCGATGATACTCGCGGTGCGACTCGGGCGCGGCGCCGCGGAACTCGGCGCGGTCTTGGACGAAGACCTCCAGACACTGCGGATTGCTCTCGAAAAACTCGGCGTAGGCGAGGGCTGCGGCGCGAATTTTTGCGCAAGCTCCCTCAACTCCTTCCATGGCCTGGAACGTATGTTGCTCCAGCCGCAGGACGACCTCGAAGGTGGTTGCCCAAAAGAGGTCTTCCTTGCTGTGAAAGTAGCGATAGATGGTCCCTTTGCCCACCCCGGCCCGGTCGGCGATCATCTGCACGTCGGTGCCGCGGAAGCCGAGTTCGGCGAAGGCGCCGATGGCCTGTTCGAGGATGGCCAGCCGTTTGCCGGGGTCTTCAGTGCAAGAGCCGTTTTGGACTGACATCGTTCCGGTTCCGGGGTGGGATAATGCTGCGGACGGACTGGTCCGTCCATTTGAGTATATCCGCACCAATTTTGGCTGTCAACGGCTTTTTTCGCTTCGTTTCATAGCACGGTCGGGCTGAAAAACGCCCCGTGACTGCGGTTACGGGGGATCGAGGCGATTTCTACCCCCTCGCCGGTCGCAGCCGGCGGGCGTTTGTCGACATCTAAAGCCCCCCCCACAGCGCCACCCCGGTCGCTTGTGATCCGGCGAATTTAACGGTAAACTCAGCCCCTGGCTCGGTTTTCTACTCTCGACGGAAGGTCCAATGCCGTGAGTAATACGTCCGTGGAGCAATCATATTCGTTGGCTAAGCAGCGCTACGCCGAATTGGGCGTGAACACCGATTCGGTCTTCAATCTGCTGGAAGCCATCCCCATTTCCATTCAATGCTGGCAGGGGGACGACGTGGGGGGGTTCGAGAGCGTCGGGGGCTTAAGCGGCGGCGGGATCATGGCCACCGGCAACTACCCCGGCCGGGCCCGAACGCCCGACGAACTCCGCGCCGACGCGGCTCGGGCGATGAGTCTGATCCCCGGCCGGCACCGCTTCAACCTGCACGCGATTTACCTGGAGCACGCCGGCAAGAAGGTCGAGCGGACCGACATCGCGCCCGAGCATTTTCAAGGCTGGATGGACTGGGCGGCCGAGTTGGGGATCGGACTGGACTTCAATCCGACGTTCTTCTCGCATCCGAAGGCGGCCGACGGATGGACGCTGGCCGCCCGCGACGAGGGCATCCGCCGCTTCTGGGTCGAGCACGGCATCGCCTGCCGCAAGATCGGCGCGGCCTTCGGACGCCGCCAGAAGACGCCCTGCGTGACCAACGTCTGGATTCCCGACGGCATGAAGGACCTGACCATCGACCGCAAGGGGCCCCGGGAAATACTCCGCAAGTCGCTGGACGAGGTCTTCGCCGCCCCGATCGACCCGGCCTGCAACCTCGACGCCGTCGAGAGCAAACTCTTCGGCATCGGCTCGGAAACCTACGTGGTCGGCTCGCACGAGTTCTACCTGGGCTACGCCGTCTCGAAGAGGAAGCTGCTCTGCCTCGACGCCGGGCACTTCCATCCCACCGAGTCGATCGCCGACAAGACTCTCCGCGGTCCTGCTGTTTCTCGACGAAATCCTGCTGCACGTCAGCCGCGGCGTCCGCTGGGACAGCGACCACGTGGTGATCCTGAACGACGATCTGCGGGCGATCGCCGAAGAGATCGTCCGCGGCGGTTTCCTCCGCCGGGTGCATATCGGTCTGGACTTCTTCGACGCCAGCATCAACCGCGTGGCCGCCTGGGTGACGGGCGTCCGGGCGATGCTCAAGGCCCTGCTGCTGGCCCTGTTGGAGCCGACGGCCGCGCTCCGCGCGTTCGAGATTCAAGGCGATTTCACCTCGCGGCTGGCGATGCTCGAAGAGCTGAAAACGTTGCCCTTCGGCGCCGTCTGGGACTATTATTGTGAGAAACAAGGGACGCCGGTCGGCAAGGCCTGGCTGGACGAAGTGAAGCGTTACGAGAATGAAGTCCTCGCCAGGCGGCAGTAAAGGACTTTGCGCGTAGGGTGGGTCGAGCGCAGCGAGCCTCACCACGTTTTAGGAGAAATTCCGTTGGTGGGGCTCGCTGCGCTCGACCCACCCTACACTCTATCATCACGGCGGTGCGTTTCACGCACTCTACAGAAGAATCATCGACATGAGCAATCCATTCCTGGGCGTGGTTTTCCACTGGCTGGGCGGACTCGCCGCCGGCAGTTTCTACGTGCCTTATCGCGGTGTGAGACGCTGGTCCTGGGAGACGTTTTGGCTGGTCGGGGGCGTGTTCAGTTGGATCATTGCCCCCTGGCTTATCGCTTATCTTATGACCAACAACCTGCTCGATGTCCTGCATTCGGTTACGACAAGAGAGCTGTTTTGGCCGTATTTCTGGGGCGTCATGTGGGGAATGGGCGGGTTGACGTTTGGATTGACCATGCGATATCTGGGAATGTCTCTGGGGATGGCCGTGGCCTTAGGATATTGCACCGTCTTTGGAACTCTAATGCCACCGATTTTTCGCGCACGTTCGTCTCCAAACTATTAGAGACAGAGTCAGGTCAGTGGATTCTGTGGGGAGTGGCGGTTTGCCTGGCGGGTATAGCGGTGACAGGCATGGCCGGAATGTCCAAGGAACGCGAGATGCCGGAGGAAACGAAGAAGGCCTCGATCAAGGAATTCAACTTCAAAAAAGGGCTCATTGTGGCGACCTTTTCCGGCGTCATGAGCGCTTCGTTTTCTTACGGCCTGGCCGCCGGCGGGGCCATCAAGGCCGCTACGTTGAGCCGGGGAACGGCCGAATTGTGGCAGGGGCTGCCCGTGCTGGTCGTCGTCCTCCTGGGCGGTTTTACGACCAACTTCATCTGGTGCCTGATCCTGAACATCAAGAACGGGACGGGTTATCAATACTTCAGCCCCACGGTCCGCGACCACGAGCCCGATCGGCTCTACGAAACGATCATCGAGACCGCCATCGACGCGCCGATCGAGGAGGTCGTCGAACATATCCCCCGGCCGAAGGCGGAACCCATCCGCGTGCCGATGTTGGCCAACTATTTCTTCTGTGCCCTGGCTGGAGTGACCTGGTACATGCAGTTCTTCTTCTACAGCATGGGCCAGACACAGATGGGGAAATACGATTTCTCCAGTTGGACGCTGCACATGGCCAGCATCATTATTTTCAGCACCCTGTGGGGAATCGCGCTCCGCGAATGGAAGGGTTCCAGCCGGCGGACCGTCGCCCTGGTCACGCTCGGACTGGCCGTGCTTATCGGCTCGACGATGATCGTCGGCTACGGCAACTATCTCGGCACGTTGACGACCGCCAATTAATTTTACTGCGCAGGATCGGCGGAAAAATGGGGAGTGGCTCCGTGGCACAAGTTGCTTTGGCAGTGGGAAAAACGTCACCGCCACGGCGCCTGTCCCCTTTTTTCGGCCAGACGCGCCGCCCACCGTCGCGGGAAAGGGGACAGGCACTGTCGCTACCGGCCGTATTGGCAGGGATGGCCTGTCACTGCGACGGAGCCAGTTCCCTTTCCCGCGACTCCCGACCTTGCGCAGTAGTGTTAACCCGCATTATTCATAAACACGAAGGAACATTGTCATTCTGAGCGCAGCGAAGAATCTGGGCTGTTTGCGGCGCATCGGAGATCCTTCGCTGCGCCTCAGGATGACGTTTATGAATAATCCGGGTTAAGTGTTAGGGTTCCTTCCCCTTCCGGGAAAATTGATGTCGATGTTGAGGCCGGCGCCCATCACTTTGAAATGCCGTGGAAACGGAGCGACCGCAAATGATGTCGCACGTGCAACGAAGAGTACAGCCGGGCGCAGAACCGCCCCGCTGTTGCACGCATCCGGTCGATCCCCGCGCATATTTTTCTCTAGCCCAAGCCCGGGTGTTCACGCCTCGTGTTGGCACACAAATCGGAAACAAGGAGACGATGGAAAGCGCGCCCGTTTACGGGCGTTACCGCCGCAGACGGTGTTACGCCCGGCGCTCGACGATGTCGCGCTGCATCCGCTTGCGCCGGGCGGAGAGTTGCGGATCGCCTTCGAGATGCCGGGCCTCCTCGCGCAGTTCCTGCGGGGTCATGCGGAGGTCCCGCTCGTGACGCCAGCGCTGATAGGCGTAGTCCAGAACGGCCAGCAGCAGCAGGGCGGCGCCCACTTTCATCGCCGTCCAGAAAATGATTTCCACCATCCGTAGCGACATGGTCGAGGGGTCCAGCGAAGTCAGCCCGGCGATGGCCGACCGTTCGTGATACAGCACCGCACCGGCGACCGCGGCCACGACGACCAGTTTCACCACGCCAAAGGCGAAGCCCATCAGATTGGCCGAGGAACAAATCCGCGTCAAACCGGCAAGCAGATTGACCCGGCCGAGGTCGGGGTTCAGTTTTTGCGGGAGGAAGAGGAACCCGGTTTGCAGCACGTTCACCGCCACGCCCGCCAGAAAGATCAAACCCAGCACGGGCAGCAGCCGGCGTCCGAGCGCCCAGAGCACGCTGTTCCATTCGGCCACGGCCTGATCGGGATCGATGGTCATCCAGGGCCGGCCGCCCAGTTGGTGGCGGCAATAATCGACCAGAAATCCGGCCAGCGCCCCGCCCAGCACCATCAACACGCCGAGCCCCAAGAGCAACATCGCGGCCGAAGCGAGGTCGCGGCTGCGGGCCACTTGGCCCTCGCGCCGGGCCTGCTGCCGGCGGTGCGGCGTCGGTTCCAAGGTCTTTTCACCGGCGTAGTCGGACATGGAGATATTTACGATTTATGAATTATGATTTTTGATTTACGGCTAACCAGTCCCATGCGTTCTGCAAACCGCTTGCGGTTTCGCAATGCGATCACCATCCATGTTACGTCAACCATTCACTCCTGAACGGCGTCTTCAGGGCGTTGAAAATCGTTTCCAGGGCCGGGGCGATCTGATCGGCGAACGCCCAGGCGATAATGCCGAAGGTGGCCGCCAGCGCGGCGAACGCCAGCAGCGTGTTCAGCCCGAAGCCCAGGGCCAGCACGTTCATCTGCGGCAGCGTGCGGCCGATCAATCCCAGGATCAGCGTGGCCAACAGCAGCGCGGTCAACGCCGGGGCGGCGGCGCGGATGGCCAGCGAAAAGCTCTGAGAGACCAGCGTCGATAATCCCTCGGACAGCGACGGCGGCAACGCTCCGCTGCCGGGCGGAATCGTGCGGAACGTATCCAGCAGCCCGGCCATCGCCGCGCGGTGTCCGCCCACCAGGAAGAACACACAAACGGCCAGCAAAAACAGCAAGCGGGAAAACTGCGGCACGTTTTCCTCGATCGCGGGATCGAACGTCTCGGCCAGCGACAGCCCGCTGGCCTGCGCGATCACCGATCCGGCCATCGTCATGCCGTGGACCAGCACCATGATGCCCAGGCCGAGGCAGGCGCCGACGATGGCCTCGCCGCCGAGCAGAACGGCGTATTGCGGCAGGCTTTCGATCCGCAAGGCAGGGCCCTGCCACAACACCGGCACGACCAACAGCGTCAGCGCAGCCGTCAGCAACACCCGCACACGGACCGGTACGGCCCCGCCGGCCCCGAAGATCGGCGCGGTCATCACCAATCCGCCCACGCGGGCGAAGACCAGGGGAAACAGGATCAGCCACCGTTCATCCATGCGACAGTGTTTCAACGTATGCTATATATGCCGTTTAGCGGCCGTCGGCACGACGGCCCATTGACAACGCTCAGCCGCCGTGCCGGCGGCTGCTAAACAGATCAAATATATGTAAAATCTAAAACCTGCCCGGAATCCCGCCGATCACTGCGGTCGTGTACTCTACCATCCGCGAGATCAGCCAGGGGAGCGTGACGCTCAACACCAGGAACATGACGACGATCTTCGGAATAAAGGCCACGCTCTGCTCTTGAATTTGGGTCAACCCCTGGAACAGGCCGACCACCAGTCCGACGACCAGCCCGGCCACCAGCACGGGCGAGCCGATGATGAGCATCGTCCAGAGTGCCTCACGGCCAAGATCTGTGGCTTGTTGGATGTCCATGAGTCTCACCCGGCGTGGACGCCGGGGCTAAACGGACTGCGTCTACATAAACGGTTGAAAACTCTGCAACAACATTCCCACGACCAGATGCCAGCCGTCGACCAGCACGAACAGCAGGAGCTTTAGCGGCAGTGAAACGAGCGCCGGCGGGACCATCAACATGCCCATCGAGACCGTCACGCTGGCCACGACCAGGTCGAGCACCAAAAACGGCAGGAATATCTGGAAGCCGATTAGGAAGGCCATCTTCAATTCGCTGAGCATGAACGCCGGCAGCAACGCCTGCAAGGGGACGTCGTCGTAACTGCTGGGCTTGGGCTGGTTGGGGAGGTATTTCATGAACAGCCACACGTCCTCGGTGTTGCCGGCCCGCTCGATCTGCATGCTCATAAACCGCCGCACCGGCGCCACGCCCGAGCGCCACGCCTGATCCAGGCCGATCTGGTGGCTGGTGTAGGGCACGATCGCCTCGTCGTTGACTTGTTTCCACACCGGCGCCATTATCAGCAGTGTGAGAAACAGCGACAGCGTGGTAATGACTTGCGTCGGCGGCAGGTTTTGCGCCCCAGCGCCTGCCGCAACAGGCTGAGCACCACCACGATGCGGACGAAGCAGGTGCTCATCAGCAGCGCCGCCGGCGCCAGGCTGAGCACGGCCAGCATCAGCATCACTTGCAGCGTGGAACTCAACCCCTCAGGGCTGGTCCACGACTTCGGACCGCCGGTCAACAGGTCGGCCAGTCCCTGATCGGTTGGCTTCTCGACCGTACTACTCCCCTCTCCCTTCGGGAGATGGGCCGGGGGTGAGGGCTGAGCGACTGCGGAGTTGTTCCCGGCGGCGCTAGAACTTCTCCCCTCTCCCTCCGGGAGAGGGGCCGGGGGTGAGGGCTGAGCGACTGCGGAGTTGTTTCTGGCGGCGCCGGGCGAGTCCGTGGCGACGGCCGACCCGCCGATGCTCAGGCAGATCAACGCCACCACCAAACAGGCGAGCGCGCGGCCAGCAATAGGAGATTCACCCTTCATTTTGGCCCTCCCCACGGCTGAAAACCTGCCGAAAGGCCGCCGCCGCGCCGCCCCGCTGCGGCCGGCGACACGTCTCGACCAACCGCTCGATCTCGTCGGGGTCGGTGATTTCGGTCAAGGTCTCGGCGCTCGTCGCGCCCACCGCGACCAGCAAGACCTTGTTGCCGCAGCGCAAAAGCTGCACGTTTTGCCGGGCGGTTAGCCGCGCGCGGCCGAGCGACTCGAAGGCCTCGGCCGGCAGAACGCCGAACCCGGCCGGCGCCGATTTCCGCATCAGCCATAAGCCCACGAAGAAGACGCCCAAGACCAGCCCCAGACTGCCGACCACGGTCACCACCGACGACAAGCCGGTCGTTTTCCGCTCGGCGTTCGTATCCGTGCCCGGCTGGTGCGGCGATAACAGCGGGGAGGTCAGCGCGGTCCGCTCGCGCGTGGTCGGCGCAGTCTGAGCCGATGCTCCGTCCGCATTCGCGCCGAGCGAAAGCAATCCCACGATCAGTGTCAGCAAACAGGTCCGCATCATCTTCGCCGTTCGGCGATTCCTCCTATACATCAGGTGTCAAAGAATAACTTGTGGCACAGCCGCCCTCGGCTGTGTAGGATCGCTCAAGACAGCCGAGGGCGGCTGTCCCACAAACTCATATGTGTTGCTTGGACATCCTTTCATTCCGCGAGTTCCACCAGGCGGACGGCGATCTTGCCGTCATGGACGACCAACTCGCCGCGCCCGATCCTCCGCCGGCCGACGAAAATGCTCACCGGCTCGTCGGTCATGGTGTCCAGTGGAACCACCGAACCGCCGCGCAGTTTGTGCGCTTCGTCAGGGCGCAACGCGCCCGGCCGAGTTCAATCCGCAACTCCAATTCCTTGCCGTCGGGCGCAATCGGCGCCGTGCCATCGTCGAACTCTTCCCAGGTCATGGTTTTCGTCCGATGGCGCGGATTGCCGCCGGTCGGCGGCAGGACGGCGCGACAGCGCCCGCTCGGAGTCGGTCAACATATTGCCCAATACGTCTTGGTTCATCGCAGCAACGCCTCCTTTTCAAGTCGTGACTCAGCCGCGTGCATGGCGGCTTCGTCGAGTTGTTTCGATTCCCTGCGCTCCGCTTCCCGGCGATGGCGGAGCCGATGGCGGTCTTGCAGTTTTTCCAGGCTGCGGGCGTCCTGATCGGCCTTCAACAGGGCGTGGCGGCGCTGTTGGATTTCGACGGCCAACGCCTCGCGGCGCTGCCGCAACCGCTCCGCATCGTCCCGCAGCACCGCGGCGTAGCGTTCGATCTCGGTCAGCCGGTCCACGTCCACCGTTCCCGGTCCTCCGCAGCGGCGCCCCCGGCCGTGCAACCGCTGCTTCTCCGCTGCGATCCGCGCCAGCCGGTCGCGGAGGTCTTCGTCCGCGCACTGCGCCTCGGCCAGCCGCTGGCGGCACTCGTCGCGCGCCGATTGCCGTAGCCGCAGCAGCGTCGCCAGTCGAAATTGGAACTCGGGCATGGTCATCCGCCGATCTGCCGACGGTAGTGTTGGTATATTTTCAGCAATCCATCGCGGGCGTCGGCCGGCGACGACGGTTGCTCGACCGGTTGACGCAAGTAGCGGTCGATTTCCGCCCGCATGTCGATCGCCGCATCCACGACGCGGTTGCTGCCCCGCTTGTATGCCCCGATCGAGATCAGGTCCTCGTTGTCGCGGTAGGCGGCCAGCAACTCGCGGAGCGCGTAGACGGCCCGGCGATGCTCTTCGTCGGCGACCTCGGGCATCAGCCGGCTAACGCTCTCCAGCACGTCGACGGCCGGATAGTGGCCCCGGGCGGCAAGATTCCGCGAGAGCCAGGTGTGGCCGTCCAGCAGTCCGCGGACCGTGTCGCTGATCGGCTCGTTCGGATCGTCGGCTTCGACCAGCACGGCGTAGAAGGCGGTGATGCTTCCTGCCGGAGTGCGGCCGGCCCGTTCGACCAGCTTGGGCAATTGAGCGAAGACCGAGGGAGGAAACCCGCGGGTCGCCGGCGGCTCGCCGGCCGCCAGGCCGAT
The DNA here is from genome assembly GCA_963733145.1 of uncultured Planctomycetota bacterium. Lineage (GTDB taxonomy): Bacteria > Planctomycetota > Planctomycetia > Pirellulales > Thermoguttaceae > JAHIKV01. The sequence goes on from CAVTCJ010000006.1 coordinate 228,486, forward strand.
TTCGCGCTGGGCCAGGGCAAACCGGGTCAGCGAATCCATCAGCAGCAGCACATTCCGGCCCTGGTCGCGGAAGTGCTCAGCGACGGCCGTGGCCGTGGCCGCCGCCTGGGCGCGGACGATGGCCGGCTCGTTGCTCGTGGCCACCACGACTACGCTTTTCGCCAGGCCGTCGGGCCCCAGGTCGCGCTCGATGAAATCGTTCACCTCGCGCCCCGCTCGCCGATCAGGGCGATGACGATCACGTCGGCGTCGGTGTATCGGGCCATCATCCCCAACAGGACGCTCTTGCCCACGCCGGAGCCGGAGAAGATGCCCATCCGTTGCCCCTTGCCGCAGGTCAAGGTGCCGTCGATCGAGCGGACGCCCGTCGCCAGCGGCTCGTCGATCCGCGGCCGCGTGCAGGGATCGGGCGGCGGGCGGTGCAGCGAGACGCGGTCGTTCAACACCGGCTGCGGCAGGCCGTCGATCGCGCGGCCCTCGGCGTCGATCACCCGGCCCAACAGTTCCGGCCCCACGCGGAGCAGATGCGCCGTGCGGACCAGCCGGACGCGATTGCCCCGCCGCACGCCGCTCGGCTCGCTCATGCGGATAGAGCACCGTCAGATCGTCGCGGAATCCGACCACCTCGGCCAGCAGCGGCGATCCGCCGTGACGCTGGACCTCGGCCACCGCGCCGACCGGCGCGGGAAACCCGGCCGCCGAAACCGTCGTGCCGGCCGTCTGCGCCACGCTTCCCCAAAGGGCCGTGGGCATGATCCGGTCGAGATATTCGGCGTAGTCGGGCATAAGGAACAGTGGTTAGTCGTTAGTGGCTAGTGGCTAGTGGTTAGTGGCTAGTGGGTTCAGAAGAATCGCCACCGCTTGCGGCTTCGCATCACTGCCGCTTGTGGTTTCGCATCATTTCACCCCAGCAATTCCTCCACAATCCGATTCAATTGCGCCTCGATCCGCTGGTCGATCGCGCCGAAGCGGGTTTCTACGCGGCATCCGCCCGGGCCAATCGACTCGTCGGCCTTCACTTCCGCCTCGCCGACGCCCGAAAGCGTCTTCGCGATTTTTCGCGCCTCCCCGCCGAGCGACTGGTAATCTTGCGGATTCATCAGCAAGCGGACGTCGGGACTCCCGGCGGCCAGTTCCAGCGCCTCGCGGACCAGGGTCAGCGCGATTTCGGGCCGATCGCGCAGCTCGCCGCGAATTATCCTGGCGGCCATCGCGGCGGCCAGCCGCACCGCGGCCTCTTCCCAATGGGCGAGACAGGCCCCTTTGGCAGTATTCAGTTCGGCGGCAGCTTCGCCGAGCGAGGCCAGCGCCGGGGCCAACCGCTCGCCGACCATTCGCCCGACTTCCTGCAAGGCGGTTTGGCAACCCTCTTCCGCCGCCCGGCGTCGGATCGAATCGGCCTCGCTCTTCGCCCGGGCAACGAGTTGAGCGGCGTCGATCCGCGCGGGCCAGGATCTTCTCGGCCTCGGCGGCGACGTCCTCGAAATGGAACGCCGTCATCGGCGGGCCAGCGTGTGCGTCGGCGGTTCGGATAATTGTGGCCATGTGTGTCGTGTTATGCGGCGATATATCTCATTGTGGTGCAGGCGTCTCGCCTGCCCCGTGCAGCCGAGACGGCCGCACCACAAAACCATCTATGCGGCGGTCTTGTTTTGCCGGCCGCACGCCAGGCGTTCGGCAAGTTCGGCGATCTCCCGCCGCGCTTCTTCAACGTCGCTCAGCCGGATGGGACCGGGGCAATCCAGTCGGCGGCGAATCCGTTTGGCCTCCGCCGCCGTCATGCAGCGGAGGAACCGTTCGAGCAGCGCCGGCGGCGTTCCCAGCAGCGCCGCCCGGACCGCTTCCGGCTCGGCGGCGCGAAAGACCTCGGCCAGCACGGCGTCGTCGTAGTGCGGCAAGTCGTCGAAGTTCGGCTCGCGGTGTCCGAATCGCTCGGCCAGCGACCCGTCGTCGACGGCGATGTTGTCCAGTATCCGGCGGCGGCTCCGCTCGTCGCAGACCGAGAGGATTCGGGCGACCGACTGCGGACCGGCCGAACGGCGGCGTTCGCAGTCGATCAAACGGCTCATCCGGGCCTCCAAAGCCTGTTCGATCTCGTGGAGCGTTTCCGCATCGGTGTTTTCCAGGGCGGCCAGCCGGCGAACGACTTCCACCTGTTGCGACGGCGGAATCCGGTCGAGCGCGTAGGCGGCCCGCTCGGGTGGCAGATGCGACAACACCAGGGCGACCGTCTGCGGCTGCTCCTCGGCGCAGCAGATGCACCAGTTGCTCGTCCTCGGTTTCGTGCAAAAACTGGAACGGAGAGGAATCGCCCGCGGCCGCGGCCTCCTCCGGCGCGCTCGACTGAACGCGCCGCGGCGGCAGATCGGTCAGCTCGATGCCCGCCGGAGCGGTGTCTGGAACCATCGGTCCGATGCGGCGAAACTCGTCGATAACCCGGCGGCGCTCCTCCTCGTCGATCTCGTCCAGCTCTACTGCGGCCAGACGGACGCGGCCGGCTTGCTCTTCGCCCAATTGCTCCAGCAGCAGATCGGCCGAAAGCTGGTCGAGGCAGGAGACCAGCACCGCCGCCTTGCGTATTCCCGCGTCCATTGTGCGTCTTGTGGCCGGAACCATAATTTCAACTCGCTTGTCCGATCCAGTTGCGGAGGATGTTGGCGGCCGCGTCGGGGTCATCGTCGACCAGTTGCGAAAGCTCCTCGCGGACCGAGCGGTCGGCGGTCTCCGCTGGTTTCCAATGCGGGGCCGGCACGACGCTCGCCGAGGACCGTGCGGAGGTCTCTTCGTCATAGGCGGAATGCAGGGCCGCCGTTCGTTTGTTCCCGGCCGATGCGCCGCGGACGAGCGACCACAGCACCAGCAGGCCGACCGCTCCCAGGACGATCAGGCCGATTTTGCCCCAGAGTGAAGCGATCCATGGCGTCTCGGCCGCTGCTTCGGTCGCAGGCGACTCGCGCCGGCTCTCGTTCCTGCCGTGACTTGCTTCGCGCGGTTCGGTTGCCTCGTCGGGCTTGCGATTCGTTACGGGGGATTGCTCTGCGTGCCCTGCGTCGCTTGCCGTCTTTTCCAATTTCCCGTGCCAGGTCGAACCGTTCCCATCGGAGACGGTGACGTTTTCGGGCTTCAAGCCGGCGATCGCGCCCGAGACGAGATGCCGGATCGCCGAGACGCGGGCCTCGTCGAGCCGTGTCTTGCCGACCGGCTTGACGCTCACGCTGGCGGTGATCAGCTTCTCCTTCGCCGAAGGGGCGTTTCGAGTCCACGTCGTAAATGACGTAGGCGCTTTCGATGCCGCTCATCGAGCGGATCATCAACGACAGCTCGTCCTGGGTGGCCTTTTTCAGCAACTCCTCGCGTTCGCGGCTGCTCATGAAGGGGGTGCTGTTGCGAACCGCATCGGATGTCGCGTCGCCAAGCTGCGGAGGCAAGGCGCTGGCCTTGGCCAGCGCGGCCATGTAGACGGCCTCCCGCCCGCGCGGAACGTAGATCGAAGTGCCGCGGATTTCGTAGTCGGTCAGATTGGCCCGGGCAACCGCCGCCTCCATCAACGCCAACTGCGAGGCCGGGATCGGCACGCCGCGCATCAGTTCGGTGTCCGGCGTGGCGGTGCGATGAGCACCCAGATAGCCCAAGCCGACGAGGACGGCCGCGACGAGCAGCACGGCCGCCAGCCGCGCGGCGGGCGTCATCGCGCCGTACAGGGTTTTCAACTGGGAGGATGCCCGATCGACGAAATCCATTACGCGGCGGCCTCCAAGGCGAGGGGTCGAGGGATTCGTAGCGTAAAGGCCACGCCCCCTTCAGGGCAGTTGGCCACGGTAACGCTGCCGGCGAGCGTCTCGGCAATTTGCCGGACGGCGGCCAACACCCAGCCCGACGTGCCGCGATGAAACGCGCCGGTCGGATCGAAGGCGTGGATGCAAATCTTCGTCGGAAAGCGACTCGCCGGTATCGGCGATTTCCAGTTCCATCGCGTCTCCCACGGCGGCCGAAGTGGCCTCCAGCGTGCCGCCGTCGGGCATGGCGTCGATGGCGCCCAGGATCAGGTTTCGCACTGCCCGGACGAGCAATTCGCGGTCGCCGACGACCCGATGTTCGGCGGGCACGTCGATGACCGTGCGGATCGCTCGAGCGGCCAGCCGCGCGGCCAAGGGGCGACAACACTCCTCGACGAGCTCCCGCAGGGCAAACGTCCCGTGGCATCGGCATTTCGGATAGGTTGTCATGCAACACCGTCCTCCGCCGTCCAGGCGGCTAATGAGTAGCGACCAAACCCGTCGATTCCCCCGGCGGCTGTGCCCGCGGCCTCCCGGCGGGAACGGCAAACATAAATAGGAGAAAAGCGGGCGGTTTGTACCCGAAATCGGCCGCCGCTGTCAATGCGCGTTTACGCTTGACCGCGATGAGATACGGGCGGGAGACGGTCTACCCCCGCTTCGCAGACTGCCCAGTATCGCTGTATTAACAGATAAGTTTCGCGCTGGTCAAAGAGACCATTGAAGTCCGAGGAGGCGCGGGAAACGCTATACATGACAATTGCGTCTAGCTCTGCCACAAATTTACTTTGTTTGTCATTCAAAGTTATTCCCGCCAGAGACGTGAAACAGACTAATCCCGTTTCGTCCGGCTGCGGGCGCGTTGCTGGGCGCGGTTTAAGGCGTCCAGCATCTCGTTGCCTTCGGGAATAGTCTTATCCGGCGGCTGCTTCTGGGAGGGCTTTCGCTCGGTGTCCGGACGGACAACCGCTCTCTTATCCTGCTCGGATATGGACTTTTCGCGGCGCCTCCGCACGAAGATCGAGGCGGTCCGGCTGCGCATGCGCTCGGGCAGCTTGAGCCGTTGCAGGCCGAAGGAGCGCGGGCGGATCGACAACAGTCCCGTGCGGCGTCGCAGCACTTCCAACAGGAAGAGCGCGACCGCCGTCAGCAGCAGATACGGCGCGAGCGGAATCTGCCGAGTGCCTTGGGAATATCCTGCCAGATCGAGCCGAGGTCCAGCCGCTGGCAGCCGCCGGTCGCTTTGGCGAGTTGCTCCAGGTCCGCTGCGCCGCGGCCGCGTTTCTGGGGCAGATATTCGGGCGAATAAGGGAGGCACATCGGCGCCAGCGTGGCCTGGCCCAGGCCGGGCGCTGCGACCGTGCTCAAAACCGTTTCGCTGCCCGATAGCGGCATTTCGCCGATCAGCGTATCGGCCGAGGACCAGTGCATGGGAGCGGTGTTCGAGTCGGCGGCCGTCGCCGGGACGGCCCGGAGCACGGTCAGTTCCGGCAGCCGGTCGAAGGGCGATTTTTCGCGTTCCGGGTCGAGGTGCAATTCGATGCGGCAGACGCCGTTGCGGAGCTCCTGGGTGGCGACGGCGTTGTCGGCCAGCCCCTGCGACTTTCCGGCGGTCCATCGGGCGAGCGAGGAGAAAAACGTGCCGACGTTGCTCCAAGCGGCGATCGGGCCGGTGTATTCTCCGTCGGCCTCGCCGGTGTAGCAGAGCACGCGGCCCAAGCCGGCCTGCCACGCGGACACGATCGGCGCTTGTATTCTCGTCCGGAGACGACCGCCAGATTCGCGCCCGGCCGGAGGTAGCAGAGGTTGTATCCGCCGATCTTGGGAAAGTCGCCCAGCGGACGGCTGGTGATCGAGACCAGACCGCCGGTGGATCGGACCGGCACGGGGTCTTCGAGAAACGCGCTGCGGGCGATGAGGAAGGTGTCCTGGGCGAACAGCCGCGGCAGTTCCTGGGCCACGTTGGTGAACATGCACTGTCCGCCGCCGCGCCGGGCAATGTCCTTGAGCAGGTCGGCGTCGCAGTCCTTTTCGGTGCCCAGCCCGACGACGCTGATCGTGATGCCGGCCTTGACGCACTTGCGAGACCAGCTTCTTATAGTCGCCCGGCTCTTCGCTGTCGGCGGCGTCGGCGAAGAGGATGATGTGCCGGGTGCCGGCCTTGGCCGGCGATCATGCTCGCCGCCCTGGAGAGGGCCTCGTAGATGAAAATGCCGCCGCCGGCCGAGTCGATGGCGAGGATTTTGTTCCGCATGGCGTTTTTGTCGTCCACGTCGGAAAGCGGCACGATTTCGTGGGCGATGCTGTCGACGGCCATGCAGCCGAACTGGTCCATCGGCCCGAGCATCTCGACCACCTCGGCGGTGGCCAGATCGGCCAGGTCCATTTTCGTGCGTCCGCCGGGGACGGTCAGGCCATGCTGCCGCTGCGGTCCAGCGCCACGACGATCGCCAGCGAGAGCTTGCGATGCTCGCGGCGCAGTTCCATCGAGACCGGCATGATCGGCTCCAGCGGGCTTTTGTAGTATCCGCCGGGTCCGTAGGAATCCTTGCCGCCGGTGAGCATCAGTCCGCCGCCGCTCTGCGAGACCCAGGCCGCGAGGTTCTGCATGCCGACGTGGCCGATCAGGCTGGCCGGCGTGTTTTCCAGCAGGACGGCCGAATAGCCGGCCAGTTCTTCCAAGCGTCCAGTTGCACTGCGACGCGGCGCGCGATTCGACCTCGGAGCCCGCCCTTGGCCAACAGAGCGGCCAGGCCGGAGTTGCCGGTTGGAGCTGACGCAGAGGATCGGCCGCGCGCCGCGCACGCCGACCAGCAGCCGGGCGCGGTTGTTTTCCGGCACGGGATCGGCGCCCTGCCCCTGGACGCGAAGCACGTATTCGCAGACGCCGCGTTCGCCGGCCGTGTCGCGGAAGATCAAGCGGCTCGTGCCCGAGCGGGACGGTCTGCGTGCCTCGGGCGATGACCTGCGCGCCGCGCGGCAGTTCGTAGGCGACCGGCTGGCCCAGCGGCGAATCGAGCCAGGCGGAGATCATGAACGACTCGCCCGGCAGGACCGACTCCGGTCCCTGGATGCGTTCGACGGCCAGGTCGCCGGCGCTGGGGCGTTCGATGGCGCGGTAGTCGATGGCCACGCCCGCCGCCGCCGCTCGGGCCGCCGAAGGAGGCAATCGCGGCCGGTCCATCGGCCGTCGGAAAGGACGAGGATTCGCCCCGGCTCGTCCCGGCCGATCAAGCGACAGGGCCAAGTCGAGCGCGTCGGCCAGGCGCGAGGCCTCGCGGCCGACCTCGGCCGAGAAACCGGCGAACTTGCCCGCCTGGGGCGATTGCTCGACGGCCGCCGTTTCGGCGAACGACACCACGGCCAGCTTGTCGTCTCCGGCGCATGGTCGAATGAACGATGTCGGCCGCCTCCGTTTCCAGCGAATCGCTTCCCGGCGGCATCGAAAGACTGCGGTCGGCCACCAACACGACCGTGCCCGAGCGGACCGGCAGCCGCAGGCTCAAGCCGCACAGCGCCAACAGCAACAGCGCCAACGACAAGCACCGCAAGGCCGAACATCAGCCGCGAAGGCAGCGGCCAGAGCCACAGCGACATGGCCAGCGGAATCGCCAACACCAGCCAAAATGGATCGGTGATGTTCATGTGTAGCGGTCCAAAAACGTATCCGGCGGTCGCGGCGTCATATTCCGTCTTCTCTCTTTCCGATCAGCGCCAAATGGCCCGTCATCGCGGCGACCGCGACGGCGAGAAAAATCCAACTCAGGCCGATCCGCCGGTCCTGGTAGACCGGCGATTCGTTCCAATTCCCCCAGCGTCCCGACCGGCAGCCGGCCAGGTCCGATTCGTCGCGTGAGACGGCGTTGCAGGAGAACTGATATTCGGCGTCGGGCGTTTTGACCGCGTGCAGGCCAACGTGCTCGGCCGGCACCGTGACGCGCCGCCCGTGCGGTCCGAGTTTCCGCACGCTTTCGTCGGGCAAAACGACCTCGACTTGCTTGGCGTCCTTTTCCAGCAGCACCTCGATCGTCTGGCCCAGCCGGACGTTTGGCTGGGCCACGCCGGGCAGCCCCCTGCGCCGCCACCGCACGACGTTGGCGAACAAGATCGGCCAGTCGGGCGAGTCCTGAAGGTTCGACTGCCGGGGATCGAAATTGCATCCGCAGGCGCCGTCGCCCGGCGGCGTCGGCGTTTTCGACCAACAGGGGCACATTTCCCGCCGTGGCCAGCGGAACTCCGGCCGCTTTGAAACTGGGCGAGGCGGCCCAAACGACGCTCTGCAACGAGAGGCCCTCGGCCAACTCCCGGTTGTGGTCGACGACGAACGGTCCGGCGAACGCCTGGGCGTCGCCGCCGCCGCTGATTTCCATCCGCCAGGCCTCGCCCGACGGTTCTCCGGCACGGTCGGTAACGACCAGTTCGGGCCGCTCGGCGACCGCGAGCACTCCGCCGGCGGCCTCGAGTGCGGCGAGGACCGGCTTTCGCAGCGATTCATCGGCAATCTCGACCGCCACCCGCAACGGCCTCGCGGCCTCGGGCAGCAGGAGAACCTCGTTGTCGATTTCCAGGGCGTCGGCGTCGATCGAAGCGTTCAGCGGCGGCGATCCGGGCGGCAGGCTCAGGATAATCTGTTTGACTTCTCCGCCTTTCAGTTCCACGGTGCTGGTGCTGAGTTCGTTTTGCGCGCTGCACCGGGTGTTCAGCGTGGTTCGAGCGGGCGAATCGGACAGATTGGCAAGTTCGAGCAGCACGCGCTCGCCGTCGACGCCGCGGTTTCGCACGGCGGCGGTGAAGGCCATGTTCGGCAGCTTCTCGCCGAAGGCCCACCATTCGATCCGGCCGGGTTCGAGGTCGCCCTTGGGCGGATGATCGCTGAGCACGAGGATTCGCGTCCGCCCGGTCGCCCGCCTCGGTCGCCAGCGAAACCGCGGCGGACAGGTCGGCGGTGGGACTCTGGCAGGTCCATTCCGCGAGAACCTCTTTCAGTTGGCCGGCGTCCCGCACCGGGCGGCCGATCATCCGCGGCTGCGCCCCGGCCAGAATAACCCGGACGACGTACCGGTTGTTTCGCATTTCATCGACGATCGCCTGCTCCGCCCGGCCGCGGAACGATTGCTTCCCGCCATGGGCCAGCATGGAGTACGAATCGTCGAGCACGAGCATCACCGGCCGGACAACGTCTCGATTCAACAAGGCGGGCCCGGCCGCCGCCCCAACCAGCAGGGCGATCGCCAGCAATTCAAGGAAGAAGGTCAGCGGCGTCTGCATCCGGTGCAGGATTCGCCCGCCCCGGCGGGGATTGCGCTGATCGATCCAAAACGCCAGGCTGGACACGACCTCGCGCCGCGACCGGCTGCGGAGCCAATACACGGCCGCGAGCACGGGCAAAGCCGCCAACCCCAGCAACATCAGTGGCGAGGTGAGGATCATTTCTTCAGGCAATCTGTTTAGCCCCGGCGTACACGCCGCGGGTGCCACTGCTGGCTTGTCCAGCAGTGTTTTGCCGGGTAATTAGTTACTGTTGCGGAAATGGCGATTCGGCCGGATTGTCGCCTTTCGCTCCGCGAAAGTAGCGTGGACTGCCCGCAACTTTCGCGGAGCGAAAGGCGACAAAAGGCTTTCCGCAACAGAAACTAATTACGCTTCTCACTGCTGGACAAGCCAGCAGTGGCACCCATTTCCATCTAATCCAATTCAAACGGTCAAAATCCCCGCCTCCACCAGCGGCGAGAAATCCCAATTCTCGCAGAGCTCGCTCGGCCACCAGCGGAACCAACACGGCGCCGACCTGCCGCGCGGCCAGCCGCCAGTTGTCGCGGTGCCGTTGCAGGTTGCTTTGGTAGCGGGCCAAGGAGGTTGCGTCGAGAAAAATCTCTTCCGTCCGGTCGTCCTCGCTGTCCACCAGGCGAAGGTTGCCGCGGAAGGCCGGGCCTAAGTCGGCGGCCGCCAACACCTCGATCACGTAGACCGCCGCGGCGCGGTCGCTGAGGGCCATCAGGAATTCGAGCGGGTCGCCCAGCCAGAGCAGATCGCTGATGATCGCCCGAATCCCCTGCGGCCGCCACCTGGGCGGAAAGGTGCGAAACGACTCCGGCGGGCTTTCCTGCGAGTCGAACGACACGCCCTGCCACACGCGCCGGCGATTCGCGCGCCGCCGGCGATCGGGCGGCAGCCGCTGGTTGGTGATGAAGCTGCGAAAGGCGTGCCCGGCGTTGGCGGCCGCCGTGGCCAGCGCGGCGGCCAGGCCCGCGGCCGCCCGGCCCTTTTCGCTCCCCTCCAGGGCCATCGAACGCGAGCCGTCGAGCACCAGGTCCAGGTGCGGGCAGACCTCCTGCCGGTAGAGCTTGACGATCATCTTGTCGCTGCGGGCGTAGGCGGACCAATCCAGCCGCCGCAGGTCGTCGCCGGGCTGATACTCGCGATGGTCCATGAACTCCATGCTCTCGCCGGCCAGCCGGCCCAACTGCGCGCCGGCGGTGCCCTGCGGCGCGCGGCGCGGCGCGGCAAGCCGATACCGTGCGCCGGCCCGTTCTCCCTCGGACAGATATTGGGCGATTCGGTCGGCCATGGGATGTTCAACCAGTTGGAAATAGTTTAGCCCCGGCGTCCACGCCGGGAATCAAGGGCATTTTTCGCCGCGCTACCTACCCGGCGTGGACGCCGGGGCTAAACGACGGATTGCATAATATGGAACGCGGGAATTACCCTCCGACGGTCGAATTGCTGATGCTTTGGGATTCGAGCGGAACAAAGCGGCGCCACTGGCCGATCGTCCAGGGCAGGGAGAGCAATATCACTATCGTCAACCACGTCAGCAGGAACGGACGGGCGGCCTCGGCGGCGGCTTTATTGTTCATGGTCAGGACCATCGGACTGCCGATCAAATACCAGGCGATCGAGTTCCACCAGCGGTCTCCGAAGAGAAAAAAGGCGACCAGGTACGGACCCAAGCAGACCAGCACGGCAAGAAACGCGGCCAGCACCGAAAGGTTTGGCAAATTGAAGCGCTTCAGCAAGACCTTGCAGATCACCGCCGTCGTCAGACAATAGCACAATATGTATCCGAAGACGAGCGACACGTTGTCGCAACACTCGCGGAAATCGACGTGGCCGGCCCAGCCCATGTAATTTACCAGCATCGTGGCCGCCGCGATGGAGAGCCAAAAGAGAATGGTGCTCCAGACAATCCCGCCGGCCGCGCCCGAATAGAACACAAAGGCGAAGAGCCGAACGAAGACGTTTTTTGGGATGATCCGCTTAACGCGAGTGGTCCAGGCGTCGCGCTCGCCGAGCGAGACGACCGTCATAAACGTAAAAGCGACGCAGCAATATATGACCCAGACTATTATCGCCTCGCCCCTCGATAGCGAGACGCTCCAGACGGCGGCCACAACGCCCGTGACCAGCCATACGGCCGTGATGTAAATCCGCGGAACGAACATGCGGTTCGCCGGCTTCGGGCTAAGCAGGGCCACCGAGAATACATAGAGCAGTCCGATCGCCAACAATTCCAAAAACAGCATGGTGGCAACAATCGACCACGCATCGTGGGGGAATATCCTTCCCATGCCGAAGTGCAGCGACATGCCTACCATCGACACAAATCCCGCGGCCGTATAGAGGAGCCATATCAGCAGTCCCACGGCCACCAGTCCCCGCAGCAGCCAGCTTCCCGACAGCGAGCCGGCAAAAATCCCCAGCGCGTTGGCGAAGGCGGAATACATGAAGCCCACCGCCAGCACCGTGAAGATCGTGGGCAGGTCGATTCCCCGCAACAGGTAGGTCAGGATCATGAACGGCATGCAGGCGCTGAAGATCAACAGCGTCAAGGCCATGGCGGAGAGATATTTGCCGCGGACGATGGCCCCCGGCGTGATCGTGGTGATGAAGAACAGGTCGATGTTGGCGTCGTTGCGCTTCGAGCGAGAGCCGCATGCCCGTGTAGAGTGGCACGAAACCGATGCAGGTGAATCAGCAGGATGCCTTACCAGGGCGATGAAAATATCCCGGCCGCCGGTGGTGCTGGTGGCGGCGTCGGGCGAGAGCATCAGATACCCGCCGACGATGGCCAGGTTGACCAGCAGAAACAGCATGAAGACGACCGTCACCCAGCGGCTCTGAACGGCCTGGCGAAACTCCTTGACGGCGACCGGGTTGACGCGGTCGCCCGCGGCCGAGGCCAAGGCGAGCAGTCTATTCACTGCACTTCTCCCTTGGTGACGGTCATGAAGACGTCTTCGAGGTCCATCTGCCGCTGGCGGAAGTCGACGATGCGGAAGCCCTTGCCGACCAGGTGCGTGAGAATGTCGCTGTGCACGTCGTCGCTGCCGTCGACGCGGATTTCCACTTCCTCGCCGACGATGCGGGCCTCCTGCACCAGCGGCACCTGCAGCAGTTCCTTGTGCAGGGCGTCGGCGCCGCCGGCGGCGCGGATGACGATCGTCCGGTGCGGCGATTCGCCGGCGACGATCTCCTCCATCGAGCCGGCCCGCAGTATCTTGCCCTGCTCGATGATCACCGCTCCGTTGCAGATTTCGGCCAGCTCGGTGAGGATGTGGGAACTGATGAGGATGGCCTTGCCGCGGTCGGCCAGCACGCGGAGCAGCTCGCGCAGCTCGACCCGGCGCGGGGATCGAGCCCGGCCGCCGGCTCGTCGAGGACCAGCACCGGCGGATCGTGGACGATGGCCCGGGCCAGGCTGACCCGCTGCTTCATGCCCTTCGAGAGCGCCGGAGAAACTTCTCGCGGATGCCCGTCAGGTTGGTGAACTGCTCGACCGACTCGACCACCGCCCGCCGCTTGCGCCCCGCAGGCCGTAGGCCCGGGCGAAGAAATCGAGATATTCGTGGACCGTCATGTCGCGGTGGGCGGGCAAGGTGTCGGGCATGAAGCCCACGAAACGCCGGGCCTTCTCCGGATCGTCGACCAGCGAAACGCCGTTGACATAGGCGTTGCCCTCGGTGGGATCGTCGAGCGTGGCCAGGATGCGCATGGTCGTCGTCTTGCCCGCGCCGTTGGGGCCGACGAAGCCGAAGACGTTGCCGGAGGAGAACTCGAACGAGATGTCGTCGACCGCCTTGGTCTTGCCGAAGTACCGCTTGAGATTGACGATCTTAACGTCCATCTGTCTTGTCCCTTCGAGATGCCGTAAACGATCGCCACCGTGTCCTCGGATTCCACGCCTGCCAGGGGCCGTCTCGACAAACGGAGACTTGTCGAGACAGGCGATGTAAGCTGCCCGGGCGAAAGCGTTGCCGGACAGGTCTCGCGGCTGAGCTCAGTCGCGCGAAAGCATTGCCGAGCCAGTCGGAGCCGCAAGGAAATCTGCTTCTGCACGAAATCGCTGCCCGGTCTCGACTGTTCTGACCGGGCCGGCGCTTGAGCGTCCGCTCCGCGCCGGCGGGAATGTCGCGGCCCTCGAACACGCGTCCCGAGGCATCGGCCAGATACAAGCGCGCGAATGTCCGCGCCCAAGGCGTTGACGATCTTCAGCGACCCGTCCGCGTTCTTTTCGACGGTCAGCCGCTCGCGGCGGTCTTCGTTCTTGCGGATCTGGAAGTAGGCCGGCACCCGCGCGTTGACCCAGCCGGAGAGCAAATGCTGGTCGGCCGTCCAATCGACCAAGCAGCATGCTGTTCGAGTCGCCCGGACCGATACCGGCGCCAGGGGTTCGATCTGTGTGCTCCAACAGCGCCACGTCGGTGTCGACGCCGAAATGCGGGCCCGGCCGAGGGCGTCAACGGACAGTAATAGGACAGGTATCCAAGCGTCGTGGCCCGATGGAAACGCTCGTCCAGCACGGTCAGGCTGGCCGTCTTGCCCCGGCCGGTCCAGCCCTCCGAGGCCAGCGAGTAGCCGAACACGGCCAGACAGGTCAACAAGCGAGATGGCGGGCACGTTCCACCACAGCCAGATCCGCCGCTTGTAGCGCGAGAGCAGCCACAGATTGGCCGGGCCGATGCCCACGCCGAACAGCAACACCAACACGAAAAGCCCGCGGACGGGAACCGTGGTCTCGGGCGACCATCAGTCCGTCGTGGGTATCGGGGGCATCGGTCGGGCAATAGATGGGAATGCCCGCGTCCACAAGCCGCCTGTACGTTCTTCTCCAGCCCTGGTTGCCGTCGTCGCGGCTAACGATAACGCCTCCCAGTCCGACTCGAATATCGTCTTTGGCGCCTTTGTGCCCGCCCTCGGTAAAGACGTCCGGCACGGTCTGGGCGTTGACGAGCAGCGTTCCGCCGCACTCCACCCAGCGCCGCAGGGCCAACCGCGCCTGCGGCGGCATCTCCTCGACCTCCCGGCCGCCGAGCACGATTGCGTCGTAGCAGGAGTAGCCGAGCCAATTGTGGCTCCACTGGGCGGCCGGCAACTCGCTGCGCAGGAACGTGAAGCGTTCCGCGGCCGGCCCCTCGCCTCCGGCAGGGAGTGCCCCGCTCATCAATCCTTTCTCTATGGCTTCCGTTACCTCCGCGGGGACGTGGCTCGGTTTCGTCTTGGCGGCGGATTTGCGTTCCTCGCGCATGCCCTCGCAGAACTCCTGCGGCACTCTCCGGCCCAGAAGGACGGCGATGCGGGGCGATTCGTTGTAGCTGTAGCGATTGGAATAGGGACTGCCGACCGAAATAACTCCCGGGTCTTTCACCCCTTCCACTTTTACTTCCAAGGCTTCATTGGCCACGTTTTGCGGCGGTTGATAGAGCGAAACCGCCACCGCTTGCCTTGCCGGAACATTGACCGTCCGCGTGATCAACGCCCCGTAATTCAAGGCTCCGCTGCGGGGCGGGAAGGAAAGATGCACGACGCGGTCTTCCGCGGAATTGTTTCTGAGTTGCACGCGCAACTCGACGTATCCGTGACACGTGCCCTCGCCGGGCATGCCCGAGCGGTGGACCAAACTCGGCACCGGTTGCACGACGGCGTCGATGTCGCCGACTTTGACCCCGGCCGACGCGGCGGAGTGGAGCCCCAAGGCGACGGCCAGGATGAAGATCAAACGATGAGTATGATTCATGCTTTCCTATTCCTTCCGCGTCCTTTCGATGTGCAGCTCGGCCGGCAGATTCATCCCCGCCTCGTCCAGCGAGTCCAGAAGACCTTGGACGACGGCCACTTCGCCGATTTGATCGAAACGGGCCTTGTAATTGAGGATCAAACGGTGGTTCAACACGGCCGGCGCCACCGCCCGGACGTCCTCGAAACCGACGCTCGGCCGGCCCTCGAGCAGGGCGAACGCGCGGGCGGCCTCGGCCATCGAGATCGCCGCCCGCGGGCTGGCGCCGTAGTGGACGTAGTTGTTGACTTCCGCGGTAGACTCGGGGTTGCCCGGATGCGTGGCGGCGGTCAGCCGCGAAATATAACGCGACACGGCGTGCGGCAGATACATCCGCTCCATCACGCCGAACAGCAGCGACAACTCCTCCGGCGAGAGCGGATTTTCCGGCCGGGGCGGCTCACCCCGCCGCCGCGTCGAGATGATCCCCTCGAGCACGTCCGCCGCCACGTCGCCCACGTTCAGCTTGAACAGGAAACGGTCCAATTGGGCCTCGGGCAGCGGATAGGTCCCCTCCAGTTCGATCGGGTTCTGGCTGGCCAGTACGAAGAACGGATCGGGCAACATGCGGGTGTTGCCCAGCAGCGTCACCGACCGCTCCTGCATGGCCTCCAACAGGGCCGATTGCGTCTTCGGACTGGCGCGGTTGATCTCGTCGGCCAGGAGGATGTTGGTGAAGATCGGGCCGCTTTGGAAGGTCATTTCCCGGCCGCCGCCGGCCGTCTCGCGGAGGATGTGCGTGCCGAGAATGTCGCTCGGCATCAGGTCGGGCGTGAACTGAACGCGGCGGAACTGCAAGTTG
This sequence comes from uncultured Planctomycetota bacterium, assembly GCA_963733145.1. Lineage (GTDB taxonomy): Bacteria > Planctomycetota > Planctomycetia > Pirellulales > Thermoguttaceae > JAHIKV01. The sequence goes on from CAVTCJ010000006.1 coordinate 244,117, forward strand.
AGGATTTGGCCGAGGGCCTTGATCATGGCCGTCTTGCCCACGCCCGGCAGACCTTCGAGCAGAATGTGGCCGCGGCTGAGGATGCCCGCCAATACCAATCTGTGCAAGTTGCTCCGCCCGAGCAAAACGCGGTCCATCTGGGCCAGTGCCCTGGATGCGAGTTCCAAGGCGGGTGTCAACTCTTCGGGTTGCATGAGAGCGCCGGCCGGGGGTTGCATGGTCATGGGGATGTGGTAGGCTCGTTCTGAGGTGGTGATTTTTTCCGTAGCAGGCGGCTCCCGTCGCCGATTGTGCGGTGCAGCACGGGAGAAGCGGCGACGGGAGCCGCCTCCTACAATAACTGATGTTCGATAACTGTTGCTTTCCGACGCCTTACTTCTTTCCGCGGTCGAAGTAGCGTTGCACGGATTTTTTGTGTTCCGGGAGAATGAGTTGGGATTGTGCCTCTCCGCCGCCGGCCTGAGAGGAGCTTAGCGCGCCGCCGGCCGAATTGTCAAAATGTTTTTTCGCCGTGGGGTTTCCCCGGCTGACGCCGGTCAGCCGGCTTTCCTTCACCGACGACAGGGCAGCCGGCGACAATGCCTTCTCCTTGAATTTCACGCCGTTCTTTTCGGAACCGTTCTTCCAGGACATGGCGGCGTCGCCGCGGCCCCGCGTGACTCCGCCACGCCCCGGCAGACACCCGCCATTCAAGGCGGCCAGCAACTCGCCCAACTCCTCGCCGTCTTCGCATCCGAGCAGGGCGGCTCTCAACTCGCCTTCGTCAAAATCCCCTTCTCCGCCGCCTTCGCACTTGGACAATATATCGCCGTCGATCAATTCCGCGTCGATCAGCCTTTCGATCTGCCCGAGTTGGCAATCCTTGCACGAATGAAGGGCTTTGCGGAGGGCTTGGAGTTGCTCCGAGGAGAGATTTCCCTGCCGGCAGGCGTCGCCGAGCCTCTCCGCCCAGTCCCTTGTCGAGCATCTCGCTTTCGGCGGCGGCCTGCTGGGCCATTTCAGCCAACTCCTTCATGGCCGCGCTGAATTGCTTGGGGTCCATCTGCGACTGGGCCGTCTGCAGCGCCGAGGCCAATTTCTCCGTGCGGCCGGCCGCGTTCGCCTGCTTGACGGCCGACTCGGCCGCCTCAGCCGCTTCGCGGCTAAAGGCTTGTTCGAGATGATCCATGGCCTCCATCGTTTTGGCGGGATCGCTGCCCTGGGCCTCCTTGCGAATGTGATCGAGGTCTTTTTCCAGCGCCTCGGCCTTCTCGGGAGGAATTATCCGCTCCTGCTTGAGAACCTTGAGTTTCTCGGTGAGTTTGTTCATTTCACCGCCGATCTGCAACCCCGTTTCGCGTCCGAAAGACAGGGACCGGTCGGGCGCCAGATAGGCGGCCGCCAGAAAGGCGACGCTCATCGCCAACAACATGATCCGCCGAGACAATCGCCATCTCAGAGCCGGCATCGTGACGTTGGGGAGGCGTTCCGACCAATGGCCGATATCCGTCTCGCCCGTGGCCATCAGCAGCCCCCCCAGACAATCATGTCGGTCGAGCAGGGCCCGAATGGAATCCGGCTTGGGAAGTTGCCGAACGGCCAGGAACACGCTCGCCGCCAGGACGATTGCCAGACCGGGAAATCCCCACATCAGCACCGGCTGGTCGATGCGGAACACGGCCCGGGCGGCCACCAGCGCCACGGCCCAAAGCATGATCCAAGCAAACGACCACCGCAGGCACTCGCGAAACACCAGGACGCATCCCACGCGAAACCGGAACCTGGCGATCGTTTTTTCACCGCGGTCTGAGGCCATTTGACTGCTCCTCGAAGAGAACACCGACCCCCTAAACTTGTTGTGATTATACACTTATCTTATGGGTCTCACAAGTCCCACCGACCCCTGCGGGCGTGGCAAGAAATCCCGGCAAATCGGTCATTCTGAACGCAGCGGAGAATCTCCCGGGAACTGCGGAAATCCTTCGCCACGCTCAGAGCGACACGAACGCCAAGAGAACTTGCCGCACCCGCTGCTACAGCGGGTTATTGAGGCAGCATCAATATCGCGAGTATTAGGCGACCTGGAAAAGCCGTCATCGCAAGAGCAAGCCGCATTATGGATATTTGCTTCGGGGAGAGCGGTTTGCGCAGCAATTCTCAACGCGGCGGAGGGAGATCGAAATTGACGGTGTTCTCGCCCGGCTTCACTTCGGCCGTTAGAGGAGAGGTTTCGCGGTCGGCGTATTTCTGGGGCACGAGCCAAGTCGCCTTGGAAGCGCCTGCACCGCCGGCAACAACAGCGCGATTAGGATGCCGATGATCGTAATGACAACCAGGAGTTCCACCAAAGTGAATGCGCGGGGTTCGGGGGCGGGGGGTCGGGATTGGGGAAACTGCAACGCCTCGCCATTGCGGTCGCAGTGGAGTCTATGCTGTTGGGCGGGGAACGGCGGGTGCGAATCCCATCCGAAAGTCGCTCCAGCCGGTAGTAAAGGGAACGGTAGAGGAGGCGCCGAATCCGCTGATGACCGGCGCAAAAAAATAACCCCGCACGTGTTTGCGGCGTATCGCGTTGCGCCAGCGGTGGGCAAGGGACTCGAACCCTCAACCGGTTTCCCGGCACCTGATTTCGAGTGTCGGTGGACGCTTGTCCACACACGTCCACGACGCCCTAACTCGTACACCGTTGCGTAGTTGCGGCGAGAGCCAAAATCCGCGATTGTTTGCCGAATCTGCCAACGTCCACGCCCGTGGCTACAAAGTGGCTACAAATCGCAAGCAAAATGGCGTAAGCGGCGCCGGATTTCCGAATCCACTCGGCCTCAGCCACACAACTACGCAACCGGCCGCCATCAATCCAGTGCAGGGCCAACGTGGGCGCATGGCGTGGCCCAGGGCGGGGCGAGTGGGCGGGTGAACGGGAACGTCCAACCGTGACACGAGGCCCCGACGTGGGGCCTCGTGGGCGACGAGGGCGGGAAGCGTGCGCTACTTCCGCCCTGCCAGGGCGAACCGGCCGCGATCCGCCTTTATGAACCGGGCGTCCTTGCCCTTGCGGATGTCGCGGAGGATCGAGGAGTACAGCGTCTGCGACGGCGTCTTGCCGCCGGGGCTCGTCCAATAGCCCTTGGCCTCCATCGCGTCGACGATCGCCACGCAATTCATCGGTTCCTTGGCCTCGGCCAGGACGCGAACGGCGGCGTCAATCTGGCTGAGCTTCTTGGCCGGTGTGTCGCCGTCGGGCTTGGCCTTCTTGGCCGCGGGCTGCGGGGCAGCCTTCTTGGTCGCCTTGGCAGCGGCCGGCTTCGGGGCCTTCTTCGTGGTGGTCTTCTTCGTTGCCATCTGTCGTTCCCTTTCATCTTGGGGTTTTCGTTCGGCGTCGCGACCTTCGCAATGCCAGTCGACAGACAGTTACCTCGGGTCGAAGAAAAGCTCAAGCGGATTGTGGGGAGAATCCGGATATGGCCGCAGGCAAAGGCTCGTGTATCAGGAGCCATTTGCGGAATCCCCGCCAATCTCCGAATATGGTGGGTCAGGCGGCAAACAGTTTGCTCGTCAACACACAGCACCCGTTGCCGCTACCGGTAATTCTGCCCACCTCTGCGGTGTTGCGGCAGCAGGATCGCTCGCGGTAAACTCGCTCGGTTTCGGCGGTGTCAACACGAACCGGGACGTAGGGCCGTCTAATCCGTGCCGGCGCAAACTGGACCGTGATGGTTCAAGACAACACCGGGCATCTTGTGCCTGTCGAGCATCACAAGATGCGAGGAGTGCGATGGTAACGTAAGCAAGCGTTGCGAACTGCATTGGTGCAACATACAGGGAATTCTTGGCGGCATAACCCATTTGTTGCTGCTCTACCGGGTTAATTTGACGGAATTGTTTTCATGTGTGTCAGTAATCTGGCTCCGGCGGCCTATAGGCTTACGTAAACCAGAACCGCGAGCAAAGGGATAGACCGTCAAAAAACCTGGAGGCATGTTCGAGTACTCCATTGGAGCAGCATCCGCGATCACCCTTGGCCTTTGCCAACGATGTTATCGTTGTTCCCGTTGCCTCCTGTAAATCCCAGCCGGTTTCGCGGTTGTTGCCACTGTTCTCGCCCAGGGGGTTTTCGGCGACGGCTTCAACTGGTCCGAGTCCAATTCGCTCCCCGTACAGCCTTTTCACGCCAGCATTTCCTTGCCCAGGCATTCGCCTCTTCTGGAAGTTCACTGTACGAGTGTGCCGTTGGCGAGCTTTTTCGGCGGCGCTTCTCCTCTGGTGTTTGGTCAGCGGATGGGGCGAATGCAGACGCGTTCTCGTCCAGTAACCCGTTAGGGCTAACCCTGGAGAGTCAATTTTTGATTTTGTCGGGTTCCGTGTCAGGAATCGCGGTTCGGCGGTCTATAGACAAGTGCAGTGACCAGGGGGCAGTTTCTAATCTACTTTCCAGATGGCGGAGGAAGAGAAAATGAAAACCGGACGCCTCATCATCGGGTTTTTCGGTGTATGGCTAGTATTGGCGGTAAGCGGCACGGCCCTCGCTGCGATCCACGGAACGTATTTGCCGGACACGACCTTCCCGCTAGGGAATCCGCCGACGATCGACGTTACGGCTTACGGCAGCGCCAACGGCACCGAATTCACACAAGACGTGATTTGTCAGGGCCACGGAAAGGTGGGCTACATCTCGTTCACCTACGACACTTGGACCGGTAACACACTTCCGGCCCCCGGAACCGCTACCGGCGGTGGTGCGCTGGCGGGCGGGTTCTTCAAGACGGCCGACTGCCAACTGGCGCCAGGTTGGCAACTGGGGTGGGTCCAAATTGTCAGTTCGACGTTTTCCGGCTCGAATGTGTGGGGAGCGGCCAATGGCACCTGGTTTCCCGATACCGGGAACAGCAAGACTGACCCGGATTACCCGTACCAGTCGCTTCCAGTTGTAGCCAATCCGGCCCCGACCGTAGCTTTCCAGGATTTTCCGAACCGGTACCCCAGTGATGGCGATCAATATTGGCTCGCGGAGCTTGGGCTGGTCTGCAAAAACTTGACGACGCACGAAATGGACATCATCGACACGTTCCTTTGGGGTTTCAATATCTCAAATGGAACATTCACCGCTAATTCGCCCCACCTTTGGTCGGCTCCGACAGCCAACTACATCACCACATTGGAGACGTATTTTGACGGCACTCACGACAACGCAGATTGGACGATAGGCACGGATTGTTCGCACTGTTGCATTCCCGAACCCACCGCCATCGTTGTCTGGTCGCTGCTGGGCGGCCTTGCCGTAATTGCCGGCCGGCGGCGGCGGAGGAAGATTGCGTAGGCTAGACTCTGCCCACGTGTGACACCGCGCACCCCACGATTTGTCGGGAGTTGCGGATTAGAGGTTGCTTCAAGACTTCTGTCTGAAGCAATACAATTCGACGGGCGGAAGAAGAAAGCTACCCGGCAAGAGAACGCCTCGCCCCGAGAGAGAGTGTAGGATACATCAAGTCCAAAGAGTCGGAATGATCGTATCCGAGCAGGTGCCCCATTTCATGCATGACGGCCGTGAGCAGATCGGCCCTCTGCGCGGCGGGACTATCCCAACGGGCTGCCTCTGTGTGTGGGCCAAGCAGTTCGGCAAACTCAAAATCGTCCGCGGGCGTCGGATCAACGAACCATCCGTATCCGGTGGCGTCGCGATCGATTAGGATTGTACTTCCAGAAGCCTCGGCCAGCAGGCCGTTCGGCAAGTCGACGATCTGTACGTCGATGCTTTTCAGCGACTCCAAGGTCTGAATGCCGGTTGCGGTTGCCAGCCTCTGCTCTGCTTCCAGGACAATGGGGACAAGCTGTTGTGATGTAAGAACTTCCGACGAGCCTGTGGGAGCAATTGCGGCCTCGATCGACAGGGCCGCAACGCTGAAAGTGCCGGTATATTGTGAGACGTTGCTGAGCTTGTCTGAAGCGCTGATGGTGTATGTATGGCTCCCGGGAGAAATAGCCCCAAACTTCCCGGCGTAGTTCACCCCTGATTGTGCGGCGTAAGGGCCATAGACAGCAGGCACATTCTGCCCATCTATCACCAGGCGTGTCCCCAAGACCCCGTCGGAATCCTGCAAGTTCCAGGTCATCAACCCATTCGTGGCGGCTACGACAACCTGACTGATGATTGGGCCGGAAAGCGCCTTCCACTACAATCGTCCCTGTGCATTGCGACGAGTTTCCCAGGGTGTCGATTGCCGTAATGGTATAGCTGTGGCTCCCGGCCGTCAGCGCTCCATATACCCCCGAGAAGTTTACGCCTGCTGCGGCGTTGTAAGGGCCGAAGACCTTCGTCACGGCCTGTCCATCAACCTGCAGAGAGGCGCTTGCCACCCCGTCGGAATCCTGCGCGTTCCAAGTCATCATTCCCTTCGCCGGCACCACAACCACACTCCCAATGGTCGGCTCTGGGTTTGCCTCCACGGTGAATGTCCCCGTGCATTGCGACGAGTTACCCAGGGTGTCGATGGCCGTGATGGTGTAGCTGTGGCTCCCCGCCGCCAGCGTTCCATATACCCCCGAGAAGTTTACGCCTGATGCGGCGTTGTATGGGCCGAAGACTTTCGTTATGGCCGTTCCGTCAACCTGCAGTGAGGTGCTTGCCACCCCGTCGGAATCTTGCGCGTTCCACGTCATCAATCCCCGTGCGGGCACTAGGACGACCTGGGAAATGATCGGGGCACTGTTGCCCGTAATGGTGACCGTAACCGTGGCGGTGCCACTCACTGCGCCGCATGTGGCGATGATTGTAGCCGAACCGGCGGTCGCGGGCGCGGTGTACAACCCCGAAGCGTCAATCGAGCCAATGCTGTCCAAGGTCTTTGACCAAGTGAAGTCGGGCTGCTGGCTCAGGGCATCGACGAACTGATCGTAGGCAATGGCCGAGAATTGTTGTGTCTCGCTTTCGTGCAGCGGAGCAGCGGACGGACTGACCACGATGCTGGTCAGCGTCTGAGCGACAGTGACGCTAACGGTGTTCGTTACGGAAAGCCCACCGCCATCGGCGATCGTGACCTGAAATATGTAGTCGCCGGCTTTGCAGAACGTGGCAGTAGTATTCTTGGCGGCGTTTGTGCCGTTTGCGCGTATAGGTTGGGTCGTCGGCATCCGCCGGCTTGCTGATTGCCACCCATGTGTACGTCAAATTGGCCTCGCCGTCGTCGTCGGCCCCGAGTACGCTCAATGCCGTTGTGATTCCCGTGACGGTCGCGGGCGTGGCGCTGGCCGGCGTGTCGACGGAAGGGACCGTGTTGCTGACGGTGATCGCGGCACTGCCGCTGATCGCACTATGCGCGGCGCTGATCGTAGCTGAGCCGGTCGTGGCTGGTGACGTATACAAACCGCCGGCGTCGAGAGTCCCGACGCCCGATGTCTTCGTCCACGTGATCAGCGGTGGGTTGCTTATGACCGCCCCGAATTGGTCGTAGGCTGTGGCCGTAAACTGCTGTGTCTGATTGACGTTGAGCGTGACCACGTCCGGCAAAACGGCGATGCTCGTGAGTGTCTGATTGACGGTGACATCCACAGTGCTGGTGGTTGATAGCCCGTCGGCGTCGGTAATTGTGACTTGGAAGGTGTAGTCGCCCGCCCCATAAAAAGTAGCGGTGGAATTCTTGGCGGCGTTCGTGGCGTTTACGCCGTAAGTCGGATCGGCGACGCCGGTCGGTTTGTCGGCGACAGAACCACGTGTACGTCAAATTGGCCTCGCCGCCATCGTCGTCGCCCAGCACGCTCAGCAGCGTGGTGGTTCCCGCGATGGAGCCGGGCGTAGCGCCGGCGGGCGTGCTCACGGTTGGACCGACCAATCCCGCGGTGAAGCTTCCGACGTAATACGTGCTATTGCCCGACGAGTCGGTGGCCGTAATGCGGTAGTGATAAGTTTGGCCGGGGGTCAGCCCGGCGATCTCTTGGCGGTGGTTCGTCAGCACCAGCTCGTTGGTCAGCGTGGTTCCATAACTGTCGGTCAGGCCGTAGTCGACGATCGTGGAGGCCGCCTCGTCCGTCTTCCAAGTAATGTAATTGCCAGTGGTGGAAAGGACACTGGTAGTCAGTTGGGAAATCACCGGGCCGGTCGTGTCGTTGGCCCAGGGGTTGTCATTGCGCCACTGCACGTAATCGAAGGTCCAGCGATACGTCTGGGAAAACTCCTTGCCTGTGAAGAGCACTCTGGCGGGACTCACGGCGGAAGCGAAGGCCATGTCGCCGAACTCCCGGTATTGGGAACCCTCCGCTTCTCCGTACATGTGATACAGCCAGCCGAACGTCGGGCAAATCAAGGCATTGAGCAGGTTGTCGTAATTGACGTTCTCGTATCCAGGACTTCCTGTACCCCAGTCGATATTGTCACTGGAAACAACGTCAGTTTTGTAGTGAATCTTGTACATCCAATCCTGATAGCCTGGAGACCAAGCATTCCATACTTCAATTTGGCCGGTGGCTTTGTCGGGATTGCTGAGAGCCGTGCATTGCACGTTTGCCCCATACGGCTCATATTTATCGACTTCTACCCAGCCATTTTCATCCGGTGCGGTGAGAATCACATACCAATAAGGATTCCACCCCGTGCCCGAACTGATATGAACAGAACTCTGTATGTCTTGGGCGGTAAAAGGTAACGCAACACTACGAATTGCATAATGGCCGTTGTGCAAAACTGAATCTACCTCGATGTCGGTCTTGGTCGGCTGGTCCGGCCCGCGGCCGATGAGCCAATCGCCAAACGCCTTGACCGCCACCGGAACACGGGTGTCGATGGGAAAACTTGGGTCCAGAGTATGTTGTGCAACCGTGTAGTTGTAATACTTAATCAGAGCTTCTGAAGCCAAGCCACCCATGAACGGCTCCACAAAATAGCCGGGATAAGTGGGGTCTTCGGCTCTCATGTCCAGAACGCCGACGCGGCACCACTCGTCCAGTTGACGTGTCCGTGTTGTGGAGAAACAAGCTGTGCGGACCTGCCCCCGGGCGTGCCACAGGGCCAGTCGGGGCCGCATTTGATGGCTTTCGTCGCGCTGTTGATGGCCTACTATCGCCAGAGCAAACGGCGGACGGCCGACTTCCTCGGCATGTTGCCGGACATCCGGTTCCACGACCTGCGGCACACGTCGGCCACGATGCTGCTGTCGGCCGGCATCCATCCGAAGGTGGTGCAGGAGCGGCTGGGGCACGCCCAGATCAGCGTCACCCTCGATACCTACTCGCATGTCCTGCCCGGCATGCAGCGCGAGGCCGCGGCGAAGTTCGACGAGATGCTCGCGGCCAAGCCGGCGCCGCCTAAGAAGCGGCGGTAAACGGCAACCGCGTTATAGAGCCCGCCGACGTTTGGCTTCGTTTCCCCCCGTCCACTCGCGTCCAGGGCGTCGCGTCCCTGGGCGTATTTCGCGTCCGTCGGCGTCCTTCTGGTGGCGTGTCGCGACACTGGCTACAATGTGGCTACAAATTCGGCCGGATTCGACTGCTTTTGTCCGCGTGACCGCGCAAAAAAGAACCCCGCAAGTCTTTGCGGGGTTGGGAGTTACGCCAGCGGAGGGCAAGGGATTCGAACCCTCAACCGGTTACCCGGCACCTGATTTCGAGTCAGGCTGCTAACCATTCGCGTACCCTCCAAAAACGCCAAAACGACTTGCTGCCGAAAAATCAACATCCGCCCGCAAAAGAAACGTGCAGGTGTCGGCAAATTGTCTCGGGAGCCTCAGGAGAAGTAGTGTACCCCATTCCCCTCATCTGGTCAAGGACTACGGCAAGAAGTGTTGTCCACAGGTAGAAATGTCCCCGCGTTCTCACAGATAGAAATGTCCCCTCGGTGAAAGGTCGTGTGCTTCCGGCGCCCGTGAAAAGTCGTCGATCGCCGGCGGCGACAGTGGTGCGGATAGCCGATGGTCCGCGGGCAGTTGGGGGAATGGCCGCGGCCGGCGTTTACCGATAGCTCCACGGCATCCGGTCTTGCGGGTTAGCGGGCAGCGCGTCCGCGTGACGACCGAGTTCGGTCGGGTAGTCGAACGCATTCGCTCCGCAAGGTTCGCAGGTGTGGATCAGGCTCATAAACAGATCCCCGACGTGCGCTCCGTGACAGGTCTTGTAAAACAGGGCGTTTTTGCGGTGCAGGATCGCACGCTTGACCGCGCATTCATAATGCCCTCCTTGTTACCGTTGTTTTCATGGAAGCGTATCTTCTAAATTTATCGCTCCGGCATTTGAGAAACGGCTACGGCCAATTCCCTCGGTGTCAATTTGAACCTCGTTCGATCGCGTGCAGAGAGCTGTTCCAGCCGTTTCATCTCGGCTTGGTCCGCCCAATACATCCATCGGCTACCGACCTGTTGTGCCTGGACCCACCCTCGGCGACGCCAGCCGCTCAGCGTCGATCGCTTCACGCCGAGGTGTTTGGCTAAGGCGCTCGCCCGCCAGTAGTTCGGTTTTACCATCGGGCGCTTGGGAATCATCCCCAAACGACGCAGTTTTCGACACAACACGCCCACACATGTCTTTGTATACTTTTCTCCTCTCGCCGGACAGTACCCCTCCCTGTTGAGTTGTTTGGCGATGTCCGGCAGATTGTATCCTTCATCGAAAAGCTCCCGGATCCGCTTTGTGATCTCGTTGGCCGCTTCGAGTTTTTCAAAGCGACTTACGGCGCGGCGAATCTCGTGGTGACTTTCAAATCCGCCGGCCCAATGGATCGTTACGGAAACGCGCTCCGTACCGTCCAGAACCTCAACGACGATTCGATCGATGAGCGACCGAACAATAACTTGGCGATCGATCGGGGCTGTCGAGTTGTCATGCCACAAGGCGGGAATGTCGTGCGCCAAAGCGACGATTGCCTCACGCTGCTCCGTCGTTAAGCGGCTCGGCCTCTCCTGGCAGAGTCGGTGGAAAGCCTCTTCGGCCTTCCGTTGTTCTTGAAGCGAGTATTCCCATCGCCGCTCCAACTCGGCGGCTACGAGGCGGTTTTCAGGTTCAACGGCCTCATACCGCCGACGAGCCACCGCCGCTTCATGCGTAGCCCGTTCGACAGTCTTCCGGTGATGCGCCTCGATACGTTGTTGCTCCACTTCGATATGCTCGGCTGCTTGCAGGCTCAGTTCGAGCGAGGCTGGTTCCAAGGCACACAAGACTTGTTCGGCAACCAGTGTTTCCAGCGGCCTTGCTCTCAGGGATTGGCACTGCGGCTCTCCCCATTGACATCGGGCGGCGTCGCACGTAAATCGTGCGTTGTTCTTCCCTGCGTAGGAGATGCCCATGCGGGCCCCACACCGCCCGCAGACAACACGGCCGGCAAGCAAGGCGCCGCGCGGCGCACCAGTGCCGTAATGGGTGCTATTTTCCCGGAGTTGTGCCTGATTCCGCTCCCACTGCTCCCAGGCGATGTAAGCCGGCAAGAAGTCTCGGATAAGAACGTCCCATTCGTCTTGGCTTGCCCACCGGCGGCCCGAGCCGGGCTTGCCGGCAATGCGACGACTGGGATCCGACTTGCGACGCCCATAAACGTAAGCCCCTGCATAGATGGGATGGTGCAAGATGCCCAGCAACGTGGTGCGATTGGGAATGCGCCAAGTGAGTTTGCCGCGATCAGGACCTTGAACAGCGCGGATGCCGAGCCGAAGTTTTTCCTGTCGAAAGTACCTCAGGACGGCGTTGACGCTTTTCAGTTCGTCGAACTTGTCGAACACCAACCGTACGACGCCGCACGCTTGTTCATCGGGTTCCAGCACAAGGCCCTCATCGGTCCGCATGTACCCTATGGACGCCTGCGTGTAATACTCACCCCGACGTGCTTTATTGCGTTTGCCGGCGTCTAATCGACCGCGTAGGATGTGCAATTCCGCTTCGCTCATGGTTCCCTTCAGGCCCAAAAGCAAGCGATCATTGTAGTCGCGCGGCTCATAAACTCCATCCGCATCACCCAGCAACGAACCGAATACCGCGCACAGTTCCAAAAGATGATGCCAGTCGCAGCAGCTTCGCGCCAGCCGACTCATCTCGATGCCAAACACCATGCCAACGTGGCCGAGACTGATTTCCACCAGAAGCCGTTGAAATCCCACCCGCCCTTCCACGCTCTGCCCACTGACACCCAGGTCATCGTCAATGACTACCACTTGGTGTTCGGGCCAGCCAAGGGCTTTCGCCCGATCGACAAGTGCATACTGAAGCTGAGTCGATTCAATGTTCTCTTGGACTTGGCGCGCTGGACTGGCGCACATACACGACGGCCCGTCGTTCCAAATGCCGAGCTTGAACCTTGCCGCTAAGTCGAGAGCCACGGTCTGGTTGGAGGAACCCTCCCATATCATTGGCAAGGAGAGTTTCGGTCTCACAAGTCTTCATGGGTCACCTCCGCGTTTGAGAGGGACACACGAGCCTTCAAGATCCGAATTGCCGCTTGCAGTGCTTGTTGGCGAGATGATTGCGGCAGATGATCCCACAGTTCGGTCAGCTTTACCGACCGTTGGTTCAAGCGCGGGGGGGGACCCTCCTAATGGGCTTCGACATGGCTCTCCTCCTTGAGATGCTGGCATTGCAAGCTGACGCCATCGCGCCAGCTTGAGAAGTGCTACAATCCCCAGTCTAATCGGGGTTTCGCTGGTCGAACAAGAGCAATCAACAGTATCAGTCTGCTTGCGCCTTCTTCAACGCCCGTTCGCAGCCGTTGTTGTCCAGCGGCGCGCCGGCCACGCGCAAGAATAGCGTCAGTTTCTCCCAGTGCTTCAGCATGTAAGAAATCGCTCCGCCCAACGACGAGTTCGGCTCCACCCGCCGCTCGCCGAATTGTCGAACAAGCCAGATGCGAAGTTCCTCCATCACCGGGCCGCTCTCCGCTTGGTGGAAGTGCCAACGCGCCGACGGCGAGAGGTTTCGCTGCTTGGCCAGGGCGTCGTTGCGATAAACCACCGCCAACGATTCCAGCACGGGCCGGCACTCTTCGGGAAAGCGCTCCGCCACTTCCACGAACTGACGCTGCCCGTGGGCCAGGCAGTGGGCCAGAATCGTCTTCAGATCGCCGGGCAGGTTCCGCGTGAGTGGGTCGCACATCTGGATCGGCGCGGCCAACGATTCGGCCCGCTCGGCCAGCACGTCCGCCAGATTCTCGCCGGCATGGTGGCGCCCGCTGAAAAACAAGGCGATCTTGCGGTCGGGGTAGCCGCTGCGCGGCAACCCCAGGCTATCTTATTGGAAGCCCGTCGGGCTATAAGACGCACAGTAGCGGCAAAGTACAACTTGCACCTCTTACAACGCCTTGGGGATGCCGAGGCTTGACTACCGCCAAGAAATTGGATAATTTTAGTAATATCACGTCAACGGACGATCTTTGTTCAACTTTTCTGAAAGGTGAAATAATGTCTCATTTCAAGTTGATTTGCGCCGGTCTTGTCGTGGCGGCGATTGTTGTGGTCAATTCGAGTTGTTCCAGTGGGCCGAGCCGGCTTAGCGCTCCGTCCCTAAATGCTTCCGCGGCAGGGGCGCGAGCAATCGAAATGTACGACGCCAACAAGGACGGCAAGCTCAGCGGCGAGGAATTGGACAAGTGCCCGGGGTTGAAGGCGGCGTTGCCCCGGCTCGGCGGCAGCGAAGTCACCGCGGACATGATCGCCGGCCGCATCCAGGAATGGCAGCGGACGAAGGCCGGGCGTCTTCCCGCGAATTGCGTTGTCACCCGCAACGGCGCGCCGTTGGAAGGGGCCGAGGTGAAGTTCGTGCCGGAGAAGTTCTTAGGCGACAACATGCCGACCGGCTCGGCGAAGACCGACGCCAGCGGCATGGTGCAGGTCAGCACGCCCGGGGCGGCCGGAACGGCTTATGACCCGCTGGGGCTTCCGCCCGGATTCTATCGCATCGAGATCACCAAGGAGGGGATGGATATCCCGGCAAAATACAACACCGAGACCGTACTCGGCGCGGAGATTGCGCTGGATAGCGGGGTTTTGCAGAGCGATATTCGGCTGAACCTGGAATTCTGAGAACGCGTTATGAAACGCAACAAAAAACGCCCCTCTCCCATTGGGAGAGGGGCGTTTTTCTGTAACCGTCCACGGGGCGGCAGGGGGCTGGTCCATCTTTCGGCGGGAAAACGCGATTTTATCGATAAACCGTGGGCCGAAAACATGGACCTGTCCCCCTCCCGCCGCCCCAGGGGGACAGTCCCATTTTCGCGGCGGTAATGCTAATTCGCGGGGCTACATCCCTCACGCCGCGAAAATTGGGACAGTCCCCTGTGAACGGTTACGGTTTTCTAAATACGCTCCCAATCAGTACGAATTGGCCGGGATCGTATATCCGTCGTGCCTGTCGCCCAAGTGGGCATGTATCACCGGATCGATCGTATAGGCTATTGCGTGAACCGATCCATCGCAGAAGGCCATGTTCAACGAAACGGGGTGCGCACTACCAAAATACTCTATCAAGTTGTAGTTTCCTGCTTGATCTTGCACCGGAGCAAAGTACTTCTTCGGTGCGGGGTAGCCGGATTGGGTAAAGAATTCCGTGAAGCGGACGATGTCGTAATCCAGGCCGTGGTCCCAGCCTTGGTCCGAACCGTTGTCGATGCCGTTGGTGTAGGCATCGGAGTTCATGGCCTTCTCGCCGGCGAGGTAGGTATTGCTGGTTCCATCGGTAATGTCTTTGAAAGCAAAGGTGCTGCGGAAGCAGATCACGCCCGAGCAGCGGCCGCAACCCCCTTTCCACGCATAGCCGGTCACATTCAGCGTCTTGTCCCAATTATCGACCATCGCGATGCTGCCCATGTACGTTGGTTGATAGAACGAATCGATGCAGCGCGAACTGTACCAGAAGTTGTTATGCTCGATCGGGTTGCCGCCGTTGCCGGCGTAGTCCGTCTGCCCGGCTTTCGTGGGCGCCGAAACCCCCGCGTTGCTGAGGTTTCGGTGCTGGGGGTTGTTGTAGCCCGGTGATGGATAAATGTCCACAGGCCGCCGCGTGGGGCAATAGAAATCGTTGACCGGCGTCATGATCGCCTGTTTGATGAGGTTCGCTTTTGAGGCGTCAAAATCGCCGTTTGTCGCGTTGCCGTTCAGGCCCAGGTCGTGGATGGCCTGGCGTTCCATGTAGGGCAGGATGTTGAAGAACCATCCGCCGGGCTGCTTCTGGTCGAAGCCGCGGTCGGGATCGCCGGACCAAGCGTTTCCCCATCCGCCGGTGGGCAGGAATCCTTGGGCCTCCTCGTGGTTCATGCAGGCCAGCGCGACCTGCTTGAGTTGGTTGGCGCACTGCAACTTCCGGGCCGCCTCGCGGGCCGCCTGCACCGCCGGCAGCAACAGGGCGATCAAGATGCCGATGATCGTGATCACGACCAACAACTCCACGAGGGTAAAGGCCGATTTTGACTTCTGACTTTTGGATGATGGAAACGACTTCATAACATGATCCTTTGATAAGCAACCCGCCGGACGGCACACGGCCAAGCGATGGACGCGTCGGAATCGACGCCTCCGCCAGCCGCCACCCATCCAACATTTCCATTTCTGTTACAATCGCTAACTCATCGGCAGAGAGATCGCTCTGTCGAAACAACGCACCGCTGGGACGACGGCCGAACCGTCGCCCCAACGTGAGTCTCGTCTTCTACTATAAATGATAACGACGATTCATGCAAATCCGTTCCCTCTCCCCAGCGGGAGAGGGAACGGTTGTTAGCTAAAGTGCCTAACTTCCGTAAAACTCTGCTCTTACTTCCGTTTCCGCCAGGCGTAGGCCAGCAAGCCGATCAGGCCGCAGGCCAGCAAAGCCAGCGTGGACGGCTCGGGGACGGCGCCGTTTACCAGCGCGAAGTTGTCGTAGTACTGGGTGTACGGACCGCGCTGGTCCATGATGCTGATTCCAGTAACCGTATAGGTGGGTTGTCCAGCAACATAAATGGGGTTGACGTTCATGGCCAGGTTTTTCAGAGCGTCCTCCGTTACCCAATCCGATCCGGCGGTCAGGTCCCGATAGGATACGGTAATTTGCCCGCCCGGTACCGAAAAGTCCATTTCACCACGAAACTCGTACCAATCGCCATTTGTGAGGACGGTGCCGGCGTAGGTCGAGATGACTGTTCCGTTGCCGCCTCGATCCACCCACCCGGGTTTTCCACTCGCTACGAGGATTGTGCCCCAACCGCCGGAGAACTCTTTGCTAGTGTCCTCGCCATCCCATATCAAGGGAACTCTCATGCTCCCCGACAAAATATTTGAACTCATCATCTGGAAAGTCTGGGTGACATTGGTGTCCGCGGCTGTGAACGTGAACGGACCGATTGCCTTCCAGTTGCCGGAAAAACCGTTGCTCCCGCCGCCGTTGTTGAGCGGATGTTTCACGACCTGCGTTGTGTCAGATCCGACGGGACCTGGAATGATTTCCATGCCCGCCGAAGGATAGCAGCCGTTTGGCCAGTTGGAGTTAATCTCCGACATCAGCCTCCACCCATCCTGTCCGTTCAGGGCGACATTTGGTCCGCTCCCGTCCGTGCTGGGTGGGCCGGAGTTAAGGTTGTCGAAGGAATAGCTGAACAACAGTTCGGCCCGAGCCGGCGAAACGACGACCAACACCGCCAGCACTGCGAACGCGACGAGAAAGTAGTTGAGAGTCTTCATTGGAAAAATCCTTGCAAAAAAACCATCTTCATTTTCGGGGGGAACATCCGCCCGAATTTGCCGCCTCTGCCTCTGTTTTTACATTTGGCAACCGAGTGCTTCTCGCTCGACTTTTTAGTTGGGCTGTCTTTCACACATGCATAGGCTCATCTCCTTTCCGCTACTTTTTCTCAGCTTTCATCGACTCCATCTGCAATATCGGATCTCCAAAGATGACCAGGGCGTAAGCGTGACCGGCACCGGTGTCGGTGACAGCCAGGGTCAGAAACCGGTCGTGCGGACCGAGTCCCACGTCGATTTCCACAGTGCCGTCTCTGACCATGAGGCTCGCTCGCTGGAACTTCGCTTGCACATCGACCAGTACCCAAACGTCGGCGATACCGATGGCCCGAGGCAGCAGATGGCTGACGTCAACCATTCCGGCTCGGGCCTGAAACCGCACCGGTCGCGCGCCGTGGGTTGTCTGGCGGATGGCATCGAGGTCGAAGGTAATTCCGGCGTTGGTGTGCAAAGCCAACAAACCGCGGCCCTTGGGCATGAACTTATCGCTGTGACTCATGCTGTACACCATTTGCGGCAATTCGTCGGCCAAGTCCGGCCGGGCGATCTTCACCGCGCAGGACCATAAGCTGCCGTATGTTATTCCCGACGCGTGCGGGAAACCGTCGAATGTGTTTCCCGCCGAATCGATCCGCACCGGTCCCGCACGGCCGTCCGGGGCAAACACCCCATCAACGAACTTGCTCCACTTAACCGGATGGTATTGGCCGTCGCCGTGCCGGGTCCAAGGAACGTATTGCTCGTCCTGCTGGCCGCTGGTGGGATCTATGCCCGACTCGCGGCGGTGGCCCAGGCCGTTGCCGCCGGCCACGAGGTCCAACAGATCGAGTTGTTTCGGCCGCCCCCGCAAGCTGCGGACGAACTGGGGCGGCGGCCCGGCTTCGCCGTCCGTCGATAGCCGCACGGCGCCGGTGGTTTTATCCTTTTCGACGCGCCGCCGATTCATTGGCCCGCAGCACCGTGCCGCCCTCTCTTTTCTGGCTTGCGGTTCGGACTTTCACCATTCCCACGAAAACCCGTGACGTTGTATTTCCTTCGTCATTCACCTGGACGCCGAACTCCGTGCCCAGGTCAATGACAATCGCCGTGGGAGTGCGAATGGCAAAGAAGGGATTAGGGATTAGGGATTGGGGATTAGAATTAGTGGCTAGTGGCTGGTGGCTAGTGGCTAGTGAAGTTTCACCCTTCATCCTTCCGCCTTCACCCTTTACCCCCCTCTCCACTCTCCTCTCTCCCTTCTCGACCTGCGCCGTCAGTTTTCCCCTCGCCAAATATCCGCCGGCAGCGGATTCGATTTCATACGTGCAAGGCCCTTCGAGGATCACCCTGGCCCCGGTGTCGTAGGTGACTTCCATTAGCCCGGCGGACAAGGCGTATTTTCGCCCCAGCGGGACCGATGACCCGAGGAACGCCGCCGTGTCGGGATTCGACCATTGGCAATCCGTCATGCCGGTGATCCGTCCGACGAAGACCATTTCCGGCCTCCTCGGCGCCGAATTCCGATCTGAGCGGGTAGTTGCGGACGACCTCTTGCTGATAGGTGACCGTGTAGGCCCAAGCTCCCAGCAACATTACGCCGACGATCAGCGTGGCGACCATGTATGAAAAGACCGGTCCGCCGACAAACGGAGCGGAGAGGGGAGCGGGGAGAGGGGAAAGGGTGAAAGCAGAAGGTGGAAGGGAAGAGACTGCAGGAAGCGACGAGCGCTGGGAGTGGGAAAGCGGGAAATTGGAATTCCCTCCACTATCCGCTCCCCACTCTCCACTAATGTCCTGCCCCTCGTAACGTCCTGCTCCCTTCTCCGCACAGGCGTGGATCTGCATGTAGAGGATGTAGAGACGCCGCAGCCGGCCGTCGCCGAGCACCAACTCTTCGAGCCGCGCGGCCTGAGCGTCCGTCAACGCGCCTTCGCACTGGGCGCGGCCAACTCGTAGAGTTCCGTAATGTGTTCGGGTGCAACCGTCATCTATCGCGCTCCGCCTTGTTCATTGCTTGTTCGACGCACTCGGCCAGCACGCGGCGGATGCGGTTGATGGCGTTGTAGACCGTCGACAGCGGCCGGCCCAACCGCTCCGCCAGGCCCTTCGGCGGCAGGTCCGTTTGGTATCGCAAGTCGAACAACTCGCGGTCGGCCGGGGGCAGCTTGTCCATGCACAGTTCGAGCAACTCCTGGAGGTCGCCCAGCCGCTCGGATTCCGCCAAGGTGTCCGCGCCCACGGCCTCGACGAATTTATCGCTGAATTGCAGCACGTCCCGCTTTTGACGCTGCCGGAAGTAGAGCACCTGGAACCGGGCGACTTGCAGCGACCAGGCCAGAAAGTTCGAGCCCGGCCGGTACTCGTCGAACTTCCGCCACAGCACCGAGGCCGTCTCTTGCAGCAGGTCCTCGGCGTCGGCGCGACGCACGACCAGCGAACGGATGAAGCCGTAGATCCGCGACTGGTGCTGCACGAACAGCCGGCCGAAATCGTGCTCGTCGGATGGTGGCTGCACCGGCATAGACCAGCCCGCTGAAGAGAAATTGCCCGAACTTATTCCAGTATACACAGACTCCCGTGTGCGACACGGAAACGTGCGCCCATAAAGGAAATAGTGGAATCCGCCGAAATTACCGCCAAAATCCGGAAAAAGGCGGAACACCACAATCGGGTGGGGACGGCGATTAACCCGGATTATTCGTAAATCTGCAAACAAAAGCCTTCCGCGAGCGTCTAAAGTGTTAAGCCACATACATTTTGGACAACCCACGGAGGCGCATTGTGGTAAAGCAGTCTGCTTTTCAGGTTTCCTTCGATTTTCTCACATCGAAGGCGATTGTGGTAGAGCCCGCAGCGGCACAGGTTTCCAGCGACGCGGGCTTGTTGCCCTTTCGGCAACTCGACGAGCGGCTGGGGCTGACGCGGCAGTTCGCCAATGCGCTCAGCGGCCGACGGCATCCCGGATACGTCGATCATCCCCTGCTGGAGATGACCCGCATGCGGGTCTATGGCATACTCGCCGACTATCCCGACCAGAACGACCACGACGTGCTGCGCAGCGATCCGATCTTCAAGCTCCTCTGCGATCGCTCGACGACCGACGACGATCTGGCCAGCCAGCCCACCCTCTCGCCGATCCGCCTCCGCCGCCGGCTTCTGCGGAAGTCCCCCTGGAAGCCCTCGCCGACCATGATCGCCGCCGCTGGCACAATCACCGCCGCGAGCGCGATCCGCTGGGCAAAGGGCAACCCTGTACCTGGCGGACGCGCTTGATTAAAGTCGGCGCGTACGTGCGTGAAACCACTCGCCGCGTGGTAGTGGAACTCTCATCGAACTGGCCTTACCTGCACCACTTTCAACAGGTCAGCCAGCGGATTCTCGTCCTTGCCGGAGCGGACAGTCCCCCACTTATTGATTCATCAACTTCCTGTCGGCAAACACTCGCGGGTAAGGATCGGCAAATTAATAACTGTCGCATTTCAGAAGGGGACAGTCCCATTTTCGTCGAACGAAAATTGGGACAGTCCCCCACTTAGTGATTGGCCGGCCCTAAGTCGATAGATCTAAGGTGAGCGATTCGAGCCACGGCAATCCGAGGCACGGGCCTTCCTCGTGGCCCGTGCCTCTTGTTTTGCAGATCGCGTGCTTCTACGGGCCTTGCACCTGTTGCAGATCCCAGCCCTGATCGGTGCTGGCAAACTGGTACTTTTGCCCCGCTTGCAGCGTGTATCGCGCGGAGCCGTATTCGTCTCCACGATCGAATTCAATCACCCAACTCCTGTCGGCAGGAAGCGGCTGGTCGGCAGGAAGCGGCTGGGTGGCAGGAAGCGAATGGGCGTCGGGAAGCGACTGGGTTTCCCCGGGAAGGAGCTGGTAAGAGTCGCCATTGATTTCATAGCTCAGGGTCGCCGTCGTGCCGGCTGGATTCAAAATCCGGATCGGAGCGATCCGGATCGGAGCACCGGATGCTATCGGTGGGGCGGGCGGGCAGCAGGCGATAACGTATTCATCCTCCGGAAGCGTGACACCTTGTTCGTAGACCTCGTACCGTGAAACCGTGGGGTCCCACCAGTACCATCCGTTTTTCTGCCAAACGGGATGACTATGGTACCAATGGCGATTCCACGAACTTTGCCAGCGGTGCTTGTCCCATTTCTGGCCACTATGGCTGCCATGCTGGCTTCCGTAATGCGAGGTGTAGTGGCCGTGTCCGGGGTTGTGGCCGTGCCGGGGTTGTGGCTGCTGCCGGAGTTGTGGCCGCTGCCGGGATTGTGCTGGCCGCTGCCGGGATTGTGCTGGCCGCTGCCGGGATTGTGCTGGCCGCTGCCGGGATTGTGCTGGCCGCTGCCGGGATTGTGCTGGCCGCTACCGGGATTGTGCTGGCCGCTACCGGGATTGTGCTGGCCGCTGCCGGGGTTGTGCCCGCTGCCGGGATTGTGCTGGCCGCTGCCGGGATTGTGCTGGCCGCTGCCGGGGTCGTGCTGGCCGCTGCCGGAGTTGTGCCCGCTGCGGGATTGGCCGTGCCGGACTGGCCGCTACCGGGGTGGTGCTGGCCGCTGCCGGGATGGTGCTGGCCGCTGTCGGAGTGGTGCTCCGCTGTCGGAGTTGTGGCCGCTGTCGGAGTTGTGGCCGCTGCCTTGGTTGTCGCCGCTGCCTTGGTTGTGCTGTGCCTGGCCGCCCTGGGAAACTGCGGATGTCGCAAATGCCACCACCGCGGAAAACATGATGATCCCCAAAATGTTTGTTACTTTCATGATTGACCACCTTTGCTTGAACCGATAGGCGTTGTGAAGCGAGCGCTCACTCTCGTCGCGTTTTACGATTTCCGCTGTTTTCATGCTCATAAGACATCTTTCTGAAATACGGACCCGCCGGTACTCGCTACGCGCGAGATCGACACGGTTCCTGGTAAAGTAAACTCTCTCGAATGTGCCGGGCGGAAGTTGCCCGGCGGGTTACGTGTGCTACTTCGACACTCAGGGCTCAATTTCGGCGTCTTCATCTTCTTCCATCTCTTGGCCTCGTGAGCCCCGATCATCCAAGAGCATCCGCACGTAGCCCGAGGCCCCGCGCAACTCGGCGCCGTTGGACGCCAAGTGGCGAAGTTTCTCGATGCCGGCCTTGTCGGCCGACAGCAGCTCCGACAAATCCAGCACGAACGGTCTGTCGATGGAGCGGATTTCCTTGTCAAGCTCCGCTTCGAAAGGGGGCTGGAGTCGGCCGGCAACCTGGACGCGGGTCAGCTCGCCATCGATCGCTCTGGTAATTCGGAAGCACATGCCGGCCTTCGCACGCACGATTCGTGCCAAACGTCTGTCGAGACCGACGATTGCATCCTAAGCGGCCACTGCGAAGCGACTTACATCTCTTCTCCGCCTTCTCGTGAAGGCGGTGGCCGGGGGCAGCCGTTTGTCCTTTCTCGGAAATCTTGTCCTTTAGACCAATTGCCGCCCCGTGTGCGGCTCTATAATGATCTGGGCGGCGCCGCATGGCTGCATTCCGGGGCTGCCGACAGTTGCCAGGGGGGCCAGCCAAGAGCAACTCGGGATCGATTGATGGACGACGAACAGATATACCGATGGCTGGAGATCATGCCCGATCCCGTGGTTCTGATGCGTGAGGACGGCAAGATCGCTTTTGCCAACAGCCTGGCGGCGAAATTGCTGGGCTATACGACAGACGAACTGGTCGGCCTTCCGCTGGAAACGATCGTGCCGGAGCGATTTCGGGAGCGGCATGCGGAACGTTCGGCAGCCTATCTCGCGGAGCCCGCCGTGCGATCGATGGTAGGCGGCCGGGATCTTTCGGCCCTCTGCAAGGACGGGCACGAGGTGCCGGTGGACATCAGCCTCAGCCCTATCGAGACCGCCGGCGGCTTGCTTGTCGCGGCCAGCATTCGCGACATTTCCGATCGCAAGAGAGAGGAGTTGGAGCTTCGCAGGGCCCTGGCGGAAATCGAGCGCCTGCGGGATCGGATCGAGGCGGAGAACCTCTATCTCCGCGAGGAAATTGCGACCGTCTACGGCTTCAACGAGTTTGTTGGCAAGAGCGATGTGCTGCAGCTCTTGCTCGAGCAGATTGATCGCGTGGCGGCGACCGACGCCACCGTCTTGATTCTGGGAGAAACCGGGACTGGCAAGGAACTTGTGGCGCGAGCGATTCACGCTCATAGCAACCGGAAAGATCGCCCGCTGGTCAAGGTCAACTGTGCCTCGCTGCCGAGCAGCCTGATCGAAAGCGCGCTGTTTGGACACGAGAAGGGCGCATATACGGGGGCGCTGTCGCAGGAACTCGGCCGCTTCGAGCTAGCCGACGGCGGCACGATCTTCCTCGATGAAATCGGCGACATTCATCCGGATCTGCAGACGAAGCTGCTGCGCGTTCTCCAGGAAGGAGAGTTCGAGCGGGTTGGCTCCGGCGAGACGCGGACCGTGGACCTGCGTGTGATTGCCGCGACGAATCGTGACCTGCGCCGGGCGATGCGGGAAGGCCAGTTTCGGCCCGACCTCTACTTTCGCCTGGCCGTTTTTCCTATTGAGGTTCCCCCACTTCGCGCACAGCGTGAGGACATTCCGCGGTTGGTCTGGCACTTCATTTCCAATAAGCAGACCAAGCTTGGAAAGACGATCGAACAGGTTTCTCAAACCACGATGGTCAGACTCAGCGAATATCCCTGGCCGGGCAATATTCGAGAACTGGAAAACGTCGTGGAGCGTGCCATCATCCTCTCTCCCGGTTCGACCTTGATTGTGGAACCGCTTCTCCACGTGGCGGTGCCTGGCACCGGCCTCCCCGAGGCAAAGTCCGGCAGCGCCGACAATGTTTTGCGGACTCACATTCTCGGCGTCCTCCAGGAGTGCCATTGGCGGATCAAAGGCGCGGGTGCCGCTGCCGATCGTTTGGACATGAACCCGAGCACCTTGCGCTACCGCATGAAACAGCTCGGCATCGAGCGACTTTGACTGTGCCCTGCCGCTTATTGTGATCCGCCTCCCTCCCGTGGCAAGAAACACACCAAAGCGGCATCGCAGTCCACTGAGGATCGGCGAAATTAATACTATTGTCGCATTTCAGAAGGGACAGTCCCATTTTCGTCGAACGAAAATTGGGACAGTCCCCCACTTATTGATTCGCCGGCCCTAACCGGGATTATTCATAAACACGAAGGAACATTGTCATTCTGAGCGCCGCGAAGAATCTGGGCTGTTTCCGCGCATCGGAGATCTTTCGCTTCGCTCAGGATGACGTTTATGAATAATCCGGGCTAAGCAACCGGCTTTGCGCGATACGGCTGCAAACGCTCCTACCAACGCCGCTCACTAGGCTCCGCGCCGCGATACCTCCCCGCAAAGGAAGTCCCAAGTTTGCCAAGTTGACCCCGACACCAGAACAAATGATCGCCAAGCGGCAAGGTCAACCACGGAGCGTCGTCGCGGACCACGGCTCGTTGCCGGTCTTCCAATTTACTCATGCGTTTGCTCGGACATCTCATCAAACGACCCCTTTTCTGAAGTGCGCCCGGCGGTGCCGTCAAACGTTGCCGGGGAGGATTTCGGGACGGCAGGACATCGCCAGAGGGGGAAGCACCGTCTGGGCAAACCATCAAAACAACGTATCCTGGCAATCCTGACGGCCGCGGTGTGGCTGGCAATGCCTCGTTGGCGCGGAGCCCGCATTTTCTGCTATTGACAATTTCTCACAACCTGCTATTCTACTAGCATGTGCGAGCTAAGTAGCACGTCTTCATAGGAGGCAAAGCGTGGCACCGAAAGACCATTTGTTCGATCTGGGAAAGCGTGAACGGCAGATTGTCGAGGCCGTGTACCGGCTGGGCGAGGCGTCGGTATCGGAAGTCCTGGCCGAGATTGCCGATCCGCCCAGCTACTCCAGCGTCCGCGCGATGCTGGGCACCCTGGTCCAGAAAGACGTGCTCGCTTATCGCCACGAGGGAAAGCGGTATCTCTATCGGCCGGTGGCCTCCAAGGGCAAGACGCAGAAATCGGCGGTGCGGCGGCTGGTGGCGGGCTTGTTCGGGGGCCGCGCTTCCGACGCAATGGCAGCCCTGCTCGACGTGGCCGGCGGCAGTCTCACCGACGAGGAGTTGGACCGTATCAGGCAGTTGATCGACCAGACCCGAAAGGAGAACCGCTGACATGGTGACTCACCTAATTGCATGGCTCGACCAATGGGCGGGACCGATCGCCCTGCAAGTCGCCGTTGCGGTGACGTTGATGCTGGTTGTGGCCTTGCTGGTCAGTTGGTGCCTGCGACGGTCGGCCGCTTCCCTGCGGCACCGAGTCTGGGCGTTGGCGATCCTCGGCCTGCTGGCGTATCCGGCAGTGCAGCCGCTGCTGCCGAAGGTTTCACTTGGACTTCACTTGGCGTCGCCAGAGAACGTCATCGGACGCAGGGCCGACAGCAACGAATCCCCCGGAATCTCCGTCGTTCGCTCGCACCGTATTGCCTGTGCAGGATCGGAGGCTTGTCGATGAGATAGCCACCCACGCCAACCAGTCAACCGTTCCATTGCCGCTGCCAACGCCGGAGACCCTGCGATGACGGTCGCCATTCGACCACTCGCCACTCGCCACTACTTCATTGCGAGCATCCGTGTTCCATTGGCCGTCAATCCTCGCCGCGATCTGGGCGATAGGGACGGCAATCGGCTTGGGACTCCTGGTGAATGTCCATCTGGCCGCATTCCGATTGGTGCGGACAGCGACAATACCCTCCGATCCGTCTTGGAGTGAAATGGCAGGCGTTCTCGCCGCGCAACTGGGGGTCCGCCGCCGAGTTGCAGTTCGGATCAGCGACCGGATTGCCGTTCCCGTAACAGCGGGCTGGATTCGTCCCGTGATTCTGCTGCCGAGCGAATGCGACGGGTGGGCCGGCTCCCGGCGTCGGATGGTGCTGATCCACGAGTTGTCCCACGTAGCCCGCGGCGATGTCCTGTGGCAGATCGCCGCGAAGCTCGCCTGCGTGATTTACTGGCCGCATCCGATGGTCTGGTTTGCCGCTCGGCGGATGCGCGTGGAGCGGGAGGCGGCCTGCGACGATGCCGTGTTGCGGGATGTCGAGCGCCCCAGCGAATACGCATCGTTGCTGCTCGACGTGGCGGCATCCTTGGCCGACCGGCCGATTGGAATGAGCACCGCGGCAATCGCAATGGCTTGCGGCCGTTCAGTCGAGGAGCGGATTCGTTGGATCGTGCAGCCCGGCCGCTGTCGTTTGCCGATCGGCCGGCGAACTGCCCGGTGGTTCTCGGTTGCAGCGATTTTGCTCGTGCTCGGGCTTGGCTCGATCAGTATCTTCGCAGGTTCGCCGGCTCCCGCTGCTTCGGCTGTCGCGTCAGAGTTGCCTATCGGCGCAGAAAAACAAAACCGGCAGCGAGCCGGCAAAGAAGCCGGATGTACAGAAGCCGGCCAACGGGGATCAGGATTTGTCACAAACAACCCAGCCGATGTCTTCCGCATCTCGCAAGCAACAGGTCTCGGCAGCCGCCCTCGTACAAGCCACTTTATGACAGTCACGCATGGATCGACACCGCGCGAAGTTTCCGGCTCCACACCAATTGCAAAACGACTCAGACTGAGGCGGAAATCAGTTGGCAGCGGAAGCAGCCAATACGACAGCCATACGGATTGGACAAGGTAGACCCTCGGCAATACTGCTACGAGGAAGAATGGGCGTGGGACGAGGGGCATATTTTGCGGCGCACGAAAGGGCATAACGAGGGTGACGCAAATTGGCACAGCTACACGAAGCTCTGGGATGGCTCATTGGCCATTGAGTACGGCGAGTCATCGGACCACAAGCAATACGTGTTGGGGAACAAGGCGGGCCAGTTCTTCGAGCACATGGTCACGAACACGTTCTCGCTCCCTTGGGGGCCGAACGATGGTTACAGCCTTTGGTGGTGTCCGACAAACCTGGCGAAGTTTAGAGCCGACTGGAACATTACTCCCGAGGATTACGAGTTGGCGGGGAAGGAGGATGTCAACGGCCGACCCTGTTACGTGGTTCAGTCGCGGGCGGGTCATTACCGACTGCACATAGGTGTGGCCGACGGTCGGCTTTATCGCCGCACCGTTCTGGTTGTTCGCGAGGGGAAAGCGGGCTACAGCGTCTTGGCGACCTACCAAAGGGTGGGCGGGCCGTCGATCAAGACGATCAATAATTGGCAACCGTGGGTGGAAAGCCTCAAACCCGACGAGCGACGCCGCGAATGGCGCGAGTCGAAGGTAGCTGAATTCCCATTCGCTCGTCCGTGGTCGTCCACTACGTATGACGATTATCGCGAGGTAGCTTCCGGTTGCTGGCTGAGCATTCCGTCAGACGACGGAAATGTACGAGCTTGATTCGCCAGAGGCGTTTCTTGCTATTCATGGCGAGAACAATGTGGTCGAAGCAAGCGTCAACCAACGGCTGCCCAATTCACTATTTCACGTCGAACTGGTCGATGGCGTGACGGTCGCCACCGATTGGCACTACGATCCGCCTATCCGCTATACGTACCGCAAAGACCAAACCGAGGCGGAGCGGGTTGCTTTGTGCGAAGCTGAGCGGGCTAAGCAAGCGGAAGGGCAGAAGGAACTGAAGAAACGCGAGGCGGCAATTGCGAATCGCATGGGTCAGGCTCCACCCCCGCTGCCCGAAAAGGGTTGGCTCAACGGCGATCCCATGTCTTGGAACCAGCTTCGTGGCAAGGTGGTGGTGCTCCATTTTTGGGACGTTGGCTGCGGGCCGTGTATGAATGAACTGCCGTTTCTCGCCAAGTGGCACGAGGACTCAGCCGACACCGGCGTCGTAGTTATCGGCATTCATCGCCCCACAACCGACCTGGCTGCTGTGCGCAAGAAGTTGGCTGAGTTTGGCGCGAAGTATCCTGTGGTGATCGACTTGCCGGCAACCAAGCCGGGCGGACTGGGCCTCTTGCAAGACTGGTTCGGCGTATCAATGTGGCCATATACGGTGCTCATAGACAAGGGCGGCAAGGTCGCAGGCCACGGCCGGGTGTGGATGGGCGACATCGCGGAGCAGGTGCGGCGACTCTCGGTGGCAGAGAACAGTGGTGCAGGCACCCCCGTGCCTGACGTGGCTGTGCCCAAGCACGCTACAGAACAAGCCAAAGCAATTGCCGAAATTGAGAAACTGGGCGGCAAGGTCACCGTTGACAAGAAAAGTCCAGACAAGCCAGCAATTCGCGTGGATTTGCAGGGCAGCGAAGTCACCGACGCAGGGCTGGAGCACCTCAAAGGGTTGACCGAACTCCAAACGCTAGACCTGTGGAGAACCAAACTAACTGGTGCTGGACTGGTTCACCTCAGAGGATTGACCAAACTCCAATTGCTGGAAATGTCCGAGACCAAGGTGACCGACGCGGGGCTGGAACACCTCAAAGCGTTGACCCGACTGGAAGCTCTGTCCCTCGGGTCCACCAAGGTGACCGATGCAGGGCTGGAGCATCTTAAAGGACTGACACAACTCCAATCGCTGAACCTCTTCAACACTCAAGTCACTGACGCCGGGCTGGAGCGTCTCAAAGGATTGACTCAACTCCAAAGGCTGGAACTGGGGGACACCCAGGTGACCGATGCTGGGCTGGAGCACATCAAAGGTTTATCCCAACTCCAATCGCTGACTATCTTCAGCACCCAAGTCACCGACAAAGGGCTGGAGCATCTCCAAGGATTGACACAACTCCAAATGCTGCATCTAGCGCGAACCAGGGTGACCGATGCCGGGCTGGGGCATCTCGAAGGGTTGACCAAACTCCAAACACTGTACCTTGGAGACACCCAGGTGACCGGCGTTGGATTGAGGCATCTCGAAGGGTTGACCAACCTCGAAACACTGGGCTTAGATGATACCCAGGTGAGCGATGCGGGGCTGGAGCATCTAGAAAAGTTGACCAAACTCCAATTTCTGAACCTATGTGGAACCAGGGTGACCGATGCCGGGCTGGTTCATCTCAAAAGCTTGACCAAACTCGAACAGGTGTACCTTGGGCACACCAAGGTGACCGACGCAGGGCTGGAACACCTCAAAGGGCTCACACAATTGCGGATTTTGGACCTATCGGAAACCGGCGTGACTGACGAAGGCGTGAAGAGACTCCAGCAGGCATTGCCCAACTGCGAAATAAAGCGCGACATTCCGTCATCACGCTGACGATGGACACCTACGGCCACTTGTTCCCCGGTCAAGAGGCGGACACGGTGGCCCGTTTTCCCAACCTGTTGAGCAACCCACTGCCCAGGGTCATGCAAGCGACGGGAACCTACGATCAAATGCCCCAACCCGAACCCGAGCGCAGCGATGGCGCAGCGCGCAGAGGGCGGGAACCGGCGAAACACGGCGAACCACGGCGAAACACGGCGATCCCGCCCAACGTGCTGACGAGCAAGAGGACGACGATAACACTCGTTCCAACCTCCTGCCAGTGTCCACGTTAGGCGAACGCCGGCAAGAGGCGGCAAAGGCTGGCAACAGTGGCCGAGGCGGGACTCGAACCCGCACGCCCTTTTACGGACACGGGATTTTAAATCCCGAGCGTCTGCCATTCCGCCACTCGGCCGAAAAGTCGCCGGTTGCCAAAACTAAGCGGCCGGCGAATCAATATTTGGGGGACTGTCCCAATTTTCGTTCGACGAAAATGGGACTGTCCCCTTCTGAAATGCGACAGTTATTAATTTGCCGATCCTAATACTACAGCGCTAAGTTGATATTGATTTGTTTGGATAAAATGGCGAAACTTGTGTCCTGCTGAGTCACGGAGGGCCAGACATGGACGCTAAACTGATTCGTGGGTTGCAACCGATGCTTGCCCGTTTTCTGAAACGCTTCGACGACTGCTTTGCCCGCAAGGACACACGGGCACATCTGACCGTCTACGTTAATGGGCAGCTTTCCGACTTGCCGCGAAAGAGCGTCGAACCGATTGCCCTGGCGTCCGGCGTGCCCGTGCGAACCCTTCAGGAGTTCCTCAGCCAACATCGTTGGCTGGAAAACCTGGCCCGCAACCGCTTGCAGCAAATCGTCGCCGAGGATCATTCCCATCCGCATTCCGTGGGCGTCATCGACGAAACCAGCTTCGTCAAACAAGGGAATAAGACGCCCGGCGTGCAACGGCAATACTTGGGTACGATCGGCAAGCAGGAAAACGGGATCGTCACGGTGCATTTGGCCTATGCCGCGGACGATTTTCACTGTTTGCTCGATGGCGAGTTGTTCCTGCCGGAAAGTTGGGCTGGCGATCCCGCGCGTTGCCGCGAGGCGGAGATTCCCGAAGGGATGACCTATCGTCCCAAAACGGAAATCGCCTTGGAGTTGTACGACCGCGCGCGGGCCAACGGCGTGCGGTTTGCCTGGCTGACGTTCGACGAGTGGTATGGCGGAAAACCCGCGTTTTTGCGGGCATTGGACGGCCGGGAGCAGCGGTTCGTGGCCGAAGTGCCGCGCATCCTGATGGGCTGGATCGTTCCGCCGCGCGTGACGAGTCGGCCCTTTCGCCGCGGCCGCGGCCGCGGCCGCAAGACGCCGCGAATCGTCTCCGGCAGTCGTCCGGCAATCAGGGTCGAGAACATGCTCAAGTACGCGCCGGAACTGCAGGACCAAGAGTGGGTGCGGTATCGCGTCAAGGACGGCCACAAGGGGCCGATCCTTTGGGAGGTCAAACGCGTGCCGTTCTTCCTTCAAGGACCGGATGGCCTGCCCACCGGCCCGTGGCATTTGATGGTTGCCCGCAGTGTACTTGATCCAGCCGAGATAAAGTTCTTCGTGAGCAATGCGTCGCCGGAAACATCGGCAGGGCCGATCCTTCTGGCGGCCTTCTCGCGTTGGCGCGTCGAACGCTGCTTCGAGGACGACAAGGGCGAAGTCGGCTTGGCTCATTACGAAGGACGGCGGTATCCGGGCCTCAAGCGGCATTTGATTCTCAGTTCGATCAGCTACTTGTTTCTGGCCGAGACGAAACAACGCTTGCGGGAAAAAAAATCCCGAGTGGACCGTTTGCCAAGTGCATACGGCGGTGTCGGGGTTAATTCGCTCGTGGTGGCTCGACGGCCGTGTCTCGTCGCGTCTGTTGCATCGTACGGCGGCGTTGCTCGCAGGCATACAAGATCGCAACGCCCTGGCGCGTCGTTGCCATATCAAGCGAAAACGTCGAATTCTGCGGAACATGGGCATCAAACTGACCGAAACCCGTGTATGTAAATGGGACTCAAGTTAGCGCTGTAGCACTATCCCTAGCGGCCGTCCAGAACAACTTGTGGTGCAGGCGTCCCGCCTGCTCCGTGCAGCCGAGACGGCCGCACCACAAAACACGAAGTTGTTTTTGGCCGGCAACTCAGCGGCATTCGGCCCACTCAATGTACGCGAGTCCCTCACGGGGGTCAATGAGGGGGACCGGCCGGGGACGATGCGAACGCCGCCGTTAATTGCCCTTCGAGGATGCACCGTACAGTTTTTGTTGGGCGTCGATGACGTCCTGGAGAATAAACGGATCGGGGAAAGTGTCGTCGAGTTTGTTGAGAATCCGCCGGTAGCGCTTGATGACGTCCAGGAGGTACTCGCCGAGCGTCTGATCGGAGACGAGTTCCTTGTTGGCGTCGAGCACTTTGCGCCACTCGGCCAGGCCCTTGGTGTAGTCATCGCGGGCGGGGACCAGCGCTCCTTCAGAGAAGGCCCGATCGCCTTGGAAGATGAGTTTTCGGGCACTGAGGGCGTCGGGGGTTTGCTCGATTTGGGCCCGTTTCTTCCAGTATTCGTAGTTCACGATGTTGCGGTAGCGGCGGATGTAGTCGGCGATCTGTTCGTGATCGCCGATTTTTTTGGCCAGTTCCAGGGCTTCCTTGCGTTTGGGGCCGGTGATCTTTCGGGCGACCTCGTTGTCGGTGACTTCGACCTTGGCGGCCGCCTCGGCGGCGAGCTGCAATTGCTTTCCGGTGCGTTTTTCCAGGGGCGTGTCGAGGGCTTTACGCTGGCTTTCGGTGAGCATGGCACGCTTCTCGGCAACCAGTTTGGCGCGCAGGCCCGGATCGAGGGCGTCGAGTTTGGCGAGAAGGTCGTGGGTGGTCTTATCTTCCGAATCCAGATCGCCCAGGCGGATCATCACCGGTTCGTCGGGGCGATCCTGGCGTCGGAAGGAGGTGGGGATTTCCAACTCGCTGTAATTTTTCCAGTCTTTGGCGGCCCCGGCCCACGCCCGCTTGGCCACCTCGCCGAAGGTGCCGTCGGTTTCCAGGGCCTGGGCGTAGTACATTTGGCACATCGGGGCGTTGGAAAGATAGATCAAGGGGCCCTTGCCCATCATGCCCACGCCGGTGCTCACCATATCGACCGCTTTTTCAAACCATTCCTTGCCGACCAGCCAGTTGTCGCGCAGGGCGGTGGGGCGATGGAAGCGGTTGTGGTACTCGTCGTCCTCCTTGAAGAGCTTGCGGAACTCTTTGGCCTCGTCGGCCTTGCCGATTTTTTCCGAGATCGTCCAGCCCATGTCCCACAGCAGCTTGGGCTGGCGCTCGTTGTATTTGATCCCTTGCTCGAGGAACTCGATCCCCTTCATCACCCAGCGGTAACGCTCGCGGTAGTCGTCAAACTCGACGGAGATGTTGTAGGACACGTCCCAGGCCACGCTGCTGCTCCAGATATTGATGAAGTGGGGTTGGAGCTTGGTGACCTGCTTGAGCGTGGCCAGCAAATTGACCCAGTCCTTCTTCATCTGGTAGTCCCGGCCTTTTCCCAGAGGATGTCGGCCGCTACGCCGCGCAATCCCAGCGTGGCCAGTTTGACGGTGACGCTGGTCGGGTCGATCTCGCCGATCTGGGCCTGGCTGAGGCCGTACTTGCTGCGGAGCCGGGAAAGCTTGCCGCCGGGCGACCCCGGCGATTCCTTGGTGGCAATGGTAGCCGGCTGGCTGAGCCAGAACAATGGAAGCAGCAACAGGGCGATCGCCGCCAGATAGATGAGCTTGCGTTGAAAAGTGCTGCGGGAACTCATGGGACACCTCGCTCTTGCGAAACCGCCGGCGGCGGACGTGCGAAGCCGCCGGCGGCATCATTCATAATAATTCTTAATCGCCGCCCAGCTACTGCTGGGCGATTTCGCGGTTCTTCAGACACAAATAGGCCGCCACGAACAACGGAAAAACGAAGGCAAAGGTCCGGCAGGTATACGTCATGAGGGTATCGCCGGGGACGTTGAACCCGGAGGAGACGCAATTGGCGAAGACGCCGTAACGGTCGATGTCGGGCAGCACCTCCGCCAGCAGCCAGAGCCCGAAGGCCGCCGGCTGGTCGAGGACTTTAACCACCGTCGTCCGCAGGCCCGGCTCCAGTTGCGAAGTCACGTTGTCCTGGGTGAGGATGCGGACGAACGACTCGAACGGTCCGCCGCCGTAGGTCTGGTGGGTGGCCAGGCGGTACATGAAGTCGTGGCACAGCCCGCCGAACATCGCTCCGACGGTGGCCAAAATGGCCACCGGGCCGCTGAGGAACGTGCTGAACAACACCCCGAACCCGATCACCACCAGCCCCAGCAGCCAGATGCCGATGTAGCCTTTGGCGAAGTTCCAGACGAACGAGCCGTTGCGGCGCGGAGGTACATGTCGGCCTGGGCCATGCCGAAATACTGGGCCTGGTCGATGCACCGCAGCCAGACTTCCACTTTGCCGCCGGATACGAAAGTCTTGAACAGATCGACGGTCTTGCCGTCGGGAGTCCGCACCTCGCGGGGAATGAAGCGGTTGTCGATCTGGAACTCCTTCGACTCGAAGATTTGAACTTCGGTGGGTTTGACCTGCGGCCCGGCGCCGGGATTTCTCAACAGCAGGCTGCCCATCACCCCTTTCTCGATGTTCCCTTTCCACGTGCGGAAGACGCCGAGGGTCAATTGCACCGGCAAACCGTCGGGAAACCGCGCCGGCGTTACCCCCTCGAAGGTCCACACGGCGGAGGCCAGCGTTCCGCCCGCGATGTAGCTGCGGTAGGTCCATTCATCGCCGACGTTGACCCCCTTGTCGGCCGGTTTGCCCTCGCGGTCGCGAAAGGAGAGCTTTCCGTAGACGGGGACGCGGGCCATGAGCATTCCCACCGGCTGGCCGGTCTGAAACTTCTTTCCGGCCGCATTTTTCGAGAGCAGATCCTTCCAGTCTCCCTGCAACTCGTGCCAATGGTCTTGTTCCATCTCTATCCGGCCGTGGCCGGAGGAATCGATGACCACCTTGTGCCGATGGTTATGCACCTTGGAAGTGAAGCCCTGCCGCCCGGTCGGCTGGCCGGCGGCGTATTCGACTTTTTTCAGGCTGTCGACGTCGATTTCATGGGTATGGGCCAGTCCGCGGACGACGAAAAAGTAGCTGATCGTCCCCATAATCAGCAACAGGAAGGTGGCCACCGCGGTGAAGCCCACGATTCGCCCCAGCACCACCTCGCTGGAGCGCACCGGCTTGGTGACAATCGTGTGTAGCGTGCGGCTTTTGATGTCGGCCGGCAGACTCAGCGAGCTGAGGAACAGCAGCAACAGGATCGTCAGATAGCTGGTGGTGGTGAGCACGAAGCCCAGATACAACCGCGCGGGGTTGGGGCTGCCCGGATCGAGATACCAGCCGGCGAACAGGAGGATCAAAACGAAGACGGCGAAGACCACCACCACCCGGCGGCGGATCGACTCCTTGACCGCCAGCCAGGCCAAAGCGGCGACGTGCCGGGGCGAGATTCGGACCACGTCCAGCACGCAGTCTCCAATTGCCCGGCCCATGCTTGCCAGAGCATCGACCGGGCCGCGTCTGAGCGCCGTGAACAACCAGGCGGCGGCAAACACAACGGCCGTCGTGCCGAAAATAACGGCGAACCACTGATACAACGCGCCCTGATACCAACTGGTCGCCCAGGAGCCCTTGCAGCCCTTCGAGGCAGGCCCTGCCTGCTCCCTCGACGAAGTTCGCCGTCGGCAGGAGCCAGGCGACTTTCTGCGCCTTCCCCAGCAGGAGCAATTCCCAGACGATAATCAGCAGTACGATGAGGACGATTGCCGCGCTCAATCCGCCGCTGATGGCCAGGGCGGCGCCGCGGCCGGTGGAGCGGTCCCCTTTCCGCGCCCGAATAAGCCCCCAAACCAGTCCGCCGCAAACCAACAATAGAAACACCGCCAGCGGCAAGGGCTTAAACAACAGCCCCCCGGACCAGCCCGGCCCAAGCAACCAGTCGAACAGCGGCGTCACGTCGGTAATGTCGATTACCATGAGAGATCAGGGGTCGAGGTCAGAAGTCAGAGGTCAGAAGTCAGAGGCCAGGGGGTCAATGGGTGGATGTCGGCGGGCGGGAGACTCTCGCAACAGATCAAGTTGCCGCTTGCGGTTTCGCAAATCCTCCGCCGGCGGCTTCGCAATTTCTCTTCGCGGCTCATGCTGATTTACGTTTTCTCGGCCACGCCCCGCACTCTGCGGCCGGGGTGCTCCTCGCTTTCGCGAATAATCTTCAGGAACAAGTCCTCCAGGGTTGTGGTCGGATTGCCGACGTTCAGCACGTGTCCGTTGTTCTGTTCGATGGCCCGCTTGACCTCTTCCTGGCCGATGGCGTCAAGTCCCGCGATGCGGAATTCGGTCACGTCCTGGACCTTCAAGAGGCTGTCGACCCGGCCCATCTCCTTCAGTTCGCCCTGATACAGGATGGCGATGCGGTCGCAAACGTCCTGCACGTCGGCCAGCAGGTGGCTGCACAGGAGCACGGTTTTGCCCTCGTCGCGGAGCTTGATGATGAGGTCCTTCATCTCGCGGGTGCCGATCGGGTCCAGCCCGGTGGTCGGCTCGTCGAGCACGATCAGTTCCGGGTCGTTGATCAGGGCCTGGGCCAGCCCGATGCGGCGGGTCATGCCCTTGCTGTATTCCTTCAACTGCCGCCGCTTGGCCCAATTCAGGCCGACCATCTCGATCAGGTCGGCCACCCGCTGGCGGCGGACCGCCCGCGGCATGTTGAACAGCCGCCCGTAAAAATCGAGCGTCTCTTCGGCATTGAGAAAGCGGTAGAGGTACGATTCCTCGGGCAGGTAGCCGATCCGCTCGTTTTTGGTGACTTCCGTGGCGTCGCGGTCGAAGACCAGGGCCTGACCGGTCGTTGGGAAGAGCAGGCCGAGAATGAGCTTGATCGTCGTGGTCTTGCCCGAGCCGTTCGGCCCCAGCAGCCCGAAAATTTCGCCGCGGCGGACTTCCAGGTCGAGAGCCTTCAGTGCCCTTACTTTTTGACGCCCCCAGAAATCGCGGTAAACCTTGGTGAGATTTCGGGTTTCGATGATGATTTCCGACTGCATTTGATCCTCGCGATCGCCGTGGCGGGACATAACATCACGTAATCTTGTAATACGCTCTCGGCGGAAAAGGTGTTCATATTCTAATTATAATTCAGTGCGAAGCCATTACTATAAAATACCCCAGCCGACGTTACAAGCGGCCCCCGCCTTCCCGGCAGAAGAGGGGGCTATTAGAATATCCTCGTGCCCATGCTCCGCATAAGAACGCACTGCCCGCAGCACCCTCGTTCCCATGCTCCGCATGGGAACGCACTGCCCGAACGCTCCGCGTTCGTCGGCGACCTGATATAAACCCCGTCGTGTGCGCATCTCTCATATCATTCTAACTCACACCTTATGACCCTCCAAATCGACGCCGAACGCTTCCTCGCCGGTCGAATCGACTACGAACGAACCCTTTCGATGCCCAATTCCGAGGCGGCGTTGAAATTGGATAGGATGCGGGAACTTCTCCGGCGGCTCGGCAACCCGCAGCAGGCCCTGCCCATCGTCCACATCGCGGGCACCAAGGGAAAAGGCTCCACCGCGGCTACCATCGCCGCCGTGCTCACGGCGGCTGGCCTCCGCACCGGGCTGTTCACCTCGCCACACCTCGATCGGGTCGAGGAGCGGATGGCCGTCGATGGCCGGCCTTGCCCGGCCGAGGAGTTCGCCAAGCTGATCGACTCGATCCGGCCGGAGATCGAGGCGATGGATCGGGCGGCGGCCGGGTGCAGTCCACCCGAGTTCGGCCCGACCTACTTCGAGATCATCACCGCCGCGGCCCTCGCGCACTTCGCCCGGCGGCAGGTCGATGCGGCCGTACTTGAGGTCGGGCTGGGCGGACGGCTCGATTCGACCAACGTCTGCTCTCCCTGTCTTACGATCATCACCAGCATCAGCTTCGACCACACCCGGCAGTTGGGCGATACGCTGGAATCCATCGCGGCGGAGAAGGCGGGCATCGTCAAACCCGGCACGACCGTCGTCAGCGGCGTCCGCACCGACCCCGCCCGGGCGGTCATCCGTCGCGCCGCCGCCGCGTACGGCTGCCGGCTGGTGGAACTGGGCGTCGATTTTGACTTCGAGTATCACCCGCCGCGTCATCTGGAAGCGGCCCCCTCGCCGGCCACGTTCGATTTCTCCATCTCCCCTCTCCCTTTGGGAGAGGGGCCGGGGGTGAGGGCTTTGGGAGAGGGGCCGGGGAAGAGGGCCGCGGCAAACATTTCCTCCCCTCTCCCTTTGGGAGAGGGGCCGGGGGTGAGGGCCGATCGCAGATTTGCCCTTTCCCTCCTCGGCCGGCATCAGGCCGCCAACACGGCGATCGCCCTGGCCGCCGTCGCAGAACTCCGCCGCGACGGCTGGAAGATTCCCCAGGCCGCCGTCCGCCGGGGTCTGATCGAGGTCGTCTGGCCAGCGCGGGTGGAAGTCCTCTCACGCCGGCCGGCGGTGGTCCTCGACGCCGCCCACAACGTCGCCTCGATCAAGGCGCTGGTCAAAACGCTCGATGAGAGCTTCACCGTCGCCCGGCAATTGCTCGTCCTCGCCGCGACACACGACAAGGACGTCCCCGGCATGTTGCGGGTTTTGCTCGATCATTTCGACCACGTGATATTCACCCGCTACACGACCAATCCCCGTAGCGTCCCGCCCGAGGAATTGCAGCGGTTGGCCTCCGCAATCTCCCCTCGCCCTTTGGGAGAGGGGCCGGGGGTGAGGGCCGTGCCCACCGAGATTGCCCCGACACCCGCCGACGCCTGGGCCGCGGTTCAACGTCTCGCCCGGCCGGACGATCTGATCTGCGTCACCGGCTCCTTCTTCCTCGCCGCCGAGATGCGCCGTCTGATCGTCGCCCGGCCGTTAAGCCCATAAACCCATTGGCTTTGGCCGTCCCCGAGCTTGGAATGGGTATGGTAAAAATCTTGGGGGTATGCTAGGCTTCTCTATGGAGGGTATAGCGATGATCGAGTCAATCGAATTCAAAAATTTCAAGGCCCTGCGCGACACCACCTTGCCGCTCGGCCCGTTGACCATTCTCATAGGACCCAACGGCAGCGGAAAAAGCACGGTGTTGCAGGCACTGGAAGAGGTTCGCCGAACAGTAACACCAAGGGATGTGTTGCAATTGATGGACCGGCAAGAACAGATGCAGGCAATGCAATCGATGCAGCCATATCGCCAGGTGCAACCAGCAACCTTCACGAAGATAGCAAGTTTTCAAGTTCGTGACACCAAGAACGCAGAAGCATCCTTAGAACTCAATTGTGGCGATTTTCCTCCCGCAACTGGGTATAAACTGCATTGGATCTCGAATGAGCGCAAGGGAGGTGTGATTGCCCCCGGAGGCATTGAAGAAAAAATACTGGTGGCATTTGGGCAAGTCATTAGTCGCATCCGCGTCTTCTCTCTCGACGCTCGCAAGATCGCAGATGCGGTACCCGTGCAAGGTACCATCGAGTTGGCGAGTGACGGCGCCGGCCTTGCTTCTGTTTTGGATGGAATGCGAGACGATGCCCCTGAACAATTCAAGGCCATCCAACACCAAATATGCGAATGGCTGCCGGAGTACGATTGCATTTTGTTTGATAGGCCAAGCCAAGGGACTAAGTCAATCGCTTTGCGGACGAAAGAAGGTCAGCACAAAGTGCCTGCTTCAGACCTTTCGCAAGGGACGTTGATTGCCCTTACACTGTTGACATTGGCCTATCATCCGACTCGGCCGTCGTTAGTCGCCCTCGAGGAACCAGACCGTGGCATTCATCCGTATCTGCTTCGTCATATTAAAGATGTCTTGATTCGACTGAGCCATCCGGAAAGCTGCGGCGAGAAGCGTGAACCGGTTCAGGTGATTGCCACCACGCACTCCCCATATTTCGTAGAGTTGTTTCGAGAAACGCCTGAATGCATCGTGGTCGCCAACAAAGTCGGTTTGGACGTCAAGTTCGAGCGAGTTACCGATCAGCCCCATTTTCATGACATCGTCGGCCAAACCGGGCTGGGGGACGCTTGGTACAGCGGCGTACTGGGAGGAGTGCCCAGCGGATCATGAAGATTGCCGTCCTGAGCGAATCATCGGCTGACGAAGCGGCCGTTTCGGTCTTGATCGAAGGGCTGCTCGGCGTCGATTTTGAGCGGGTATTCTTAGCGGAGCCGCCGACGCGCGGTTGGAAAGGCGTTTTCAAGGCAATTGAAACCACTCTTCGCCATTTGCACTACCGCACGGATACGGAAGGTCTCATCGTTATCCTGGATTCGGACGAATCGCCCGTTCATCGGCGAATGTCCACCGAATCCGAACCGTGCGATCCCAAGTGTCGCCTCTGTCAACTCCGCGAACAAATCAATGCCATCCAGTCTTCGCTTCGGCCCCGGCAGGGGCGTGGGCCGATTCGGATCGGACTGGGTATTGCGGTTCCCGCGATCGAGGCATGGTTTCTGTGCGGCAACGATCCACACATTTCCGAATCCACCTGGATTCAGGCCCTTCAATCCCGCCATTTCCCGTTCAGCAAAAAGGGGCTGAAGGAAATGCTTTACGGGTCATCTGATCCAGTATTGTCGTGGGAAACCCAACGACTCGTCGAGCAAGCACAACGAATGGTGCAAGGAGATCAAATGGCTTTGCTCGCACAGTGCTTTC
The DNA here is from genome assembly GCA_963733145.1 of uncultured Planctomycetota bacterium. Lineage (GTDB taxonomy): Bacteria > Planctomycetota > Planctomycetia > Pirellulales > Thermoguttaceae > JAHIKV01. Next base: position 283,672 of record CAVTCJ010000006.1, read on the forward strand.
CCCTCGGCTTCGGCTCCCTGGCCGACGAGGTGCGAAGCTGGCGGAGTAGCGGCTCACTCCGCAGCGGATTGCCGCAACGCCGTCGAGGAAACGTCATCTCGAAAAACTTCCGGCGGCACTTCTTGGCAGAGCGAGCGGAGCGGCTCGGGCAGGTCCAGATCGGCGAGGCGGATTAGCCCGCTGTTCTCCTCGGAGCGGCAAAAGACCAGGAACCGGCACCCGGCGGCGGCGATCCGTTCGAGCGATTGCCGGCAGGCCGCCGCGTCGCCGCCGCAGTAGCGGGGCGAGGCGATCCGCCGCAGCGTGTCCGCGCCCACGATGAACGTCGCCCCGGCGAACAGCCGCGATTTCTCCGCGAATCGGGCCGCGCGGGTAAGATGGATCGTCCACTCCGCCGGGAACTGGCCCAGGCGACGCTCGATCTCCATATAGTCCAGCGGCGGCTTATCGACGTTGACGATCGACAACTCCAGGGCCGCCGGCTGTTGCAGCATGTCCCGGGCGATCTGGAACATGCGGCGATGGCCGCCGTGCAGCGGATTGAACGCGCCGGGGAAGACCAACCGCGGCGGGGCCTTCTCAGGTCCGACGCGGACGCTGTCGAGCCGGCCCAGCAGCAGGTCCTGCCACTCCCGCGGCGCACGGACCCGCGACTCCTCGACTCGTTCGCCTTCGAGCAATTCCAGCTTCAGCCGGTCCGTAAGATTGCAACTCGCAGCGACGGCGTTCAAGCAACAGATCCGCGGCCAACCGCTCTTCTTCCAAACGGCTGCGGCGCCCCTTGAGCAGTTGCAGGTGCCAGGCGGCGGTCTCCTCGCCGGTTTGCAGGGCGACGTGGATGCGATGCGGGCCGCGTTTCGGCCGATCGGAAGCCAAGCCGGCCGTGCAGGCCACGCCCGCCACGGCGCCGCCGCGATCTTCGTATCGAAGCGCCCGTTGAAAGGCGACCATCGCCATCGCTCGGGCGGTGGGGGCCGAGCAGAACTCGTCCGGCGTCCCGCCGAGCCAATCGACCAAGGCTGCCGGCGAGTAGGGGACGACGGCCTCGAGCAGGGTCCTTGAGCCGCCGGGGACTTCCAGCAGATCGGCGATGGCCCGGCTCCCCCCGCCGGTTGCCGCCAGCACGATCCGCCGGGGCGAATCGTGGATCAGTTGCACAAGTTGGTCGGGGGAAAGGGCCATATCTGTTCGTTGGGTAGTGTATACGGCGCCGGCCCGCGGGAAAAGAGGCGGAATCTGAGTTAAATCGCGTGATTTTCAACATTTGTTTAGCCCCGGCGTCCGCGCCGGGAGCGTTGAACCGAGGAAAGGCACTCAATATATCCCGGCACGCACCCGGGGACCAAACGGGAGTCGGAATTTCTCCGGAAGTTTCCAAGATCAGTTTTCCGGGGGCGAATAACACCTCGTAAGGAAACAAAGCTGCAAAGCCGCGGCCGCCGGCCGAGGCCCTATGGAACGTATTCAAGTCTACCCCACAATAGGAGGTTCCGATCATGATTAAGAAAGTATTGCTGCTCGGAGGCGGCGTGGTGCTGCTCGGCTCGTTGCTGGTCGGACGCGACGCCTACAGCTATCTCCGCACCTCGTTCGGCTACGTGACCGACGCGGCGCAGGAGGCCGTGCCCATCGAGTTCCAGATCGATCGTGCGCGGGGCATGATCCAAGACCTCGTTCCCGAGGTCCGCAAGAACATGCACGTCATCGCCAAGGAAGAGGTCGACGTGGCGCGGCTCGAAGAGCAGATCGCCGCCTGCCGCAAACGGCTGGAAACGGAAAAGGAGCAACTGCTGCGGTTGAAGGCCGACCTTTCGACCGGCAAGGATGTTTTCACTTACGCCTCGCGGAGCTACACCGCCGACGAGGTTCGCTCCGACATGGCCGGCCGTTTCGACCGCTATAAGACCAACGAGGCGACCCTGGCCAGCCTCTGCGACATCCGCAACTCCCGGGAGAAGAGCCTGAAGGCCGCGCGGCAGAAGCTGGAAGGGATGCTGGCCTCGAAGCGGCAGTTGCAGGTCGAGGTGGAAAATCTCGAGGCCCGTTGCCAAATGATCGCCGCCGCCAAGGCCACGAGCAACTACCAGTTCGACGACAGCCGGCTGGGGCGCGTCAAGGAGTTGGTGACGAACCTCCGCAGCCGCCTCGACGTAGCCGAGAAAATGGTCGATGCCGAGGTCAACTTCCACGACGACATCCCGCTCGATCGGGCCACCCCGCAGGACATCGTCGAGCAAGTGACCGAACACTTCGCCCCCAAAACGCCGTTGGCCGGAAAGATGGCGAAGCAGTAGTGGTTAGTGGCTGAGCGGTTAGTTGCTAGTAAATCGAAAAAACTTGTTCCCACGCTCCGCGTGGGAACACACTGCCCGGACGCTCCGCGTCCGTTCAGTGGAACTGGTGTGAATTCTGCAGAACACTAATTCTCGCTAATCAACACTAATAACGATTATTAGGGGAGATTGGCGTAAATCAGTGTTCCTTTGCCGTTGGAATGTATTCTGACGCGGGCACTAACGGACGCGGAGCGTCCGGCCAGTGCGTTCCCATGCAGAGCATGGGAACGAGGGAATTATTCGCCATGATCCGTCTTGCCTATGATCTTCTGGAGCGGGAGCCCATGAACGCCGACCGGCGGCATTTCGATCGGTTCATGCTGTGGATCGACGCCGTCGGCGGATACCTGGTTTCGCTGGCCGACGAAATCGTGCTCGGGCAGCCGGACCGGCGCGGCGCGGTGGACGTACCCATCCTCGGCGATCTGGCCGGCCGGCACGCGCTCATTCGCCGCGAAGGGGGCGAATATTGCCTGCTGGCCCTGGGCCAGGTCTCGGTCGACGGCCGGCCGGAGCGCGGGCCGTGCCGCCTCCGCGACGGCAGCCGGATTCGGCTGGGCGAGTCGGTGCGGTTGCTGTTCCGCCAGCCACACGCCTTCAGCGGCTCGGCCCGGCTCGATTTTCTCAGCCCGCACCGCACGCAGCCTTCGGCCAACGCCGTGTTGCTGATGGCCGATTCGTGCATCCTCGGTCCCGGGCTGAGGAGCCACGTCGTCTGCCGCGGCTGGACGCAGGAGGTGTTCCTCCACCGGCGCGGCGGTGAAGTCTATTGCCGCGCGGCCGGCCCGTTGGAAATCGACGGCGTCCGCTGCGACGGCGGCGGCCGGATCGAGCATAATTCCCGCGTCGAGGGAGACGGGTTATCGTTCAACATGGAGGCATTGTAAGTGAAATCAGTAGTTCCAGATTATGCCGTTGTTCCGTTTAGCGGCCGTCGGCACGACGGCCCCGTTGACGACGCTCAGCCGCCGTTCCGGCGGCTGCTAAACGATTCTTTCGCCAACATCAGGAAATACTGTAAGTGGATGTCGTGGTGGGACCGCACCGCCGCTTGTCCCACCCTAAGTACCGAATGGTTCCCATAAGCCCGGCGGAGCGGTAAAATACGGGAGTTAATCCGTGCCCCAACCACAGGCGGCGACCTTGAAACCGAACGAACGAGAAACGCCATCCCGCTCAGCCGATCGGCCGGCGGGACGCTTCCTCTACGCCGGCGGTGCGCGCCCCTTGGCCGGATACACCATTAAGCGCGGCGTCGGCCAGGGCGGCTTCGGCGAAATCTATTTCGCCGCCAGCGACGCCGGCAAGGAAGTCGCCCTGAAGCTGATCCGCCGCAATCTCGAAGTCGAGCTGCGCGGCATCCGGCAGTGCCTCAACCTGAAACATCCCAACCTGCTGAACATCTTCGACATCCGCCAGGACGACCAGGGCGACACCTGGGTGGTGATGGAGTTCGTGGCCGACAAAAACTTGGACGAGGTGCTGGCCGAGCATCCACGCGGCCTGCCGCCGGACGAGGCCCTGGCCTGGATCCGCGGCATCGCCGCCGGCGTGGCCTACCTGCACCAGCGGGGAATCGTCCATCGCGACCTGAAGCCGGGCAATATCTTCCGCGACGAAGGGATCGTCAAAATCGGCGATTACGGACTGTCGAAGTTCATCTCGTGCAGCCGCCGCAGCGGGCAGACCGAAAGCGTCGGCACCGTCCACTACATGGCCCCCGAAATCGCCAACGGACGCTACGGCAAGGAGATCGACGTCTACGCCCTGGGCGTGATCCTCTACGAACTGCTCACCGGACGGGTCCCCTTCGAGGGCGAGAGCGTCGGCGAGGTGCTGATGAAACACCTGACCGCGAAGCCGAACGTCTCGATGCTTCCGCAGCCCTATCGGGACGTGGTGGCGCGGGCCCTGGAAAAGGACCCGGAACTGCGGTTCCGCTCGGCGGGGGAGATGGCCGCGGCTCTGCCGCTGGAAGATGTAGCACAGCCGCCCTCGGCTGTGAATGCACTGCCCTCGGCTGTGAAAAATCGCCCAAGACAGCCGGGGGCGGCTGTCCCACAAGATGATATGGGATCAAGCCCGATGAGAAGCGATTCCGCCAACTACAGTTGGCTCGGCTGGCGGGAAAAGCCGCAGCCGGCGCTGCTGGTGAAACCGGTCCGCCAACGCTTCACAGAACTGGCCGGATCGCTGCTGATCGGCACGCTGACGGCGGCGATCACGTGCATCGTCGCCGTGCTGATCGAAGGTTATTTTATCTCGTCCGTCCCGCCGAAGCCGGAGCAGTTCACTTGGCTGCTGCTGGTCGGCACGGTGTGCGTCGGGGCCGTGCTGGCGCCGGCGAAGTATTGGGAGGGTTATCGCGGCGACCCCATCCTCCGCCGCTTCCTGATGATGGTCCTGGGGATGTGCGTCGGGGTAATCGCTTTTGGCTTGTCCGAGGCGTTGCTGGTTGGGCTGTCGCCGGCGCCCGGATACCCCACTCCGCCCGCCTACAAACTGCCCACGTTTTTCTACGACGCCGCCGACGGCCGGCCGCTGTTGATGGCCCACGTCGCCTGTTTCGGCACGCTGTTCCTGTTGATCCGCTGGTGGCGTCAGGCCGATCCGCTGCGAAAGATGCGGTTCAGTTTCGGGACGGTGTTTGGGAGCGTCGTGGCGGCGGCGTTGATCGCCTACCTGTGGCAGTTTCCACAGCCGGTGCTGCCGATGATCGCCGCCGTGATCTCCGTATCGGTTCAACTGGCCACTCCCTGGCAACGGCCCGCGCACAGACTCAAGCATCGGTGGTGATATGAGGTTGCTAATTTTGCTCATATTGATCTTTGTGGTTCTGATAATCGGGACGCCGATTTTGATCGTGCTGGTCTTGTTCCCGAAAACAAGGCCGGTGGGATTATCGCTGCTTGCGGCGGGAGGAGGATTGTTCTTACTGATGGTTTTGCCATGGTCCGGTTCCCCTCCAGCAATCACCCAAGATGAGTACACGCCTCACGTCGAAATATCAGCGGTTAGGAAGGCTTTACCTACCGAACACGCCGAAGAGATTGACCCCGCGGACGATAAATCCAAACCCGCCTGGGTCGATGCCCCGCCGCGCTCGGTCGGCGACGCGTATCAAATGAGCGTCGCGGTCGGTCCGTACACGACGCGGGCGGAGTGCGAGGCCCAATTGTCCGCCGAACTGCAGAAGGCGCTGGACCGCTACGCCGAGGTTTGTCTCGGCGGCGATGCCCCGGAGCGGATCGTGCTGCCCACGGATTACCTCCGCCAACTTGTGAAGGACCGCTGGGAGGAAGTGCGTCAATACTCGGTCGGACCAATGACCACGCTGCACGTGCTGCTCGAGTTCGACCACAAGGCGAAGGACCGCGTGTTGGACGAACATCGGCGGACGCAAGTCGCCGGACGCCTCTGGTCAGCGGGCCTCGTCTGGGCCGCCTGGCTGGCGCTGCTGGGCGTGGTCTATGGCTCGCTGCGGCTTGCCCGACGCGGGAAGAGCGGGTAGTACCGGAGAGTAGGGTGGGACAAGCGAAGCGATGTCCCACCAGGATTCGCCCCGTTATTGGTGGGACATCGCTTCGCTTGTCCCACCCTACTCGCGCAACCTCCCCGCCTCTCTATCTTCACGTGCAAATTCCCCAAAGCGTCTTGCCGTGAACCTGCCTTTTAGGTACTCTTCGTCACCCCCGGAGTCTGTTCCCACTCGTTCCCATGCTCTGCATGGGAACGCATTGTTCGGACGCTCCGCGTCCGTGCCGTATCGCATTGACGTTGAGCATGTTTCAGCCGCGCGGACGCGGAGCGTCCGGGCAGTGTGTTCCCACGCGGAGCGTGGGAACAAGGGATCAACAGACCGCTTGTGCCGGGGCTAAACGACCGTTGCCGGCTAAAGCCGGGACTACAAACCATAGAACCGGATGGAATACGAAGTTCAACACTGCACGCGACGTTGCACGACGACCGGCCGCGAGTTCGCGCCGGGCGAGGAGTATTACTCCGTGCTGGTCGTCGAAGGCGCGGACTTGAAGCGTTACGACTACGCGGCCGAAGCCTGGCCGGGTCCGCCCGAGTCGGCCGTCGGCTGGTGGAAATCGCGGCTCCCGCAGCGCAACGTCAACAAGAAACATTGGGCCCCGAACGACGTGATGCTCGATTTCTGGGACCGTCTGGCCGATCAGGCCGATAAACAAGACATGCGCTACGTGTTGACGCTGCTGCTGGTCCGCCGTCGGGTTTTTCGGCTGGAGGAGGAGCGGCGGGACGCCGGCGGCGCGGAGGTGCTCGTGGTGCATTGTCCCCGCCGCGACGCGATGTATGAAGTCCCGGCGGTGATGCCGGCGCCGACTCGGATCGAGCAGATTCAGGAGGAGCTTGCCGGGCTGCTGCAATAGGAGAAGAGGGAAGAGAGAAGAGGGAAGAGAGAAGAGGCAAGAGAAGGGATGAGAGTTCGACCTGTAATCGCCTTGGCCGCGACAATGTTGATTGGATGGGGATGCAGTAGTTTTCGGGGACCGAGATATCCGGCGCCGACGCCGCCTTTGGTTGACGCGCCGGCCAAAACCATAGACCTTGGCTGCACGGCCGAGGAGGCGTTTTAGAACGTGTCATGAAATGCAAAATGCGGTCCCTTCTCCCTTTGGGAGAGGGTTAGGGTGAGGGCTGTTTTGGTCTTCAAATAGTGAAAAACTGCGAACCGCCCTCACCCCCGGCCCCTCTCCCAAAGAGAGAGGGGAGATTTTAAAAAACACGTTTTTAGGGCACTGATGCGTTTCACGCACCCAGCGAAGACATTATGAATCACAATAGTTGGACCATCCGCCGGAGGCTGACCCGCGCAGCCGCGTTGCTGCTGCTCATTTCGCTGCCGGTGATCGAAACTGGATGCCACGTATTTCCGTGGCTCAATCCCGCCCCGCCGCCTCCGTTGCCGCGGCAGCTCCCGCCCTCGCCGACGTTGGAGCAAGTGATCTCCGTAGTGAACCGGAACAACTCGCAGATACGCACGTTTTCCAGTTCGCGGGCGACGATCGACGGGACGGGCTTCCCCTCGCTGGGGGCCAGCATCGCCTTCGAGCGGCCGCTTCGCCTACGTATGCGGGCCGAGACCGGGCTTACCGGCACGGAGTTCGACTTCGGCAGCAACGACGAACTGTTCTGGTTCTGGGTGCGGCGCAACGATCCGCCGGCGGTCTATTACTGCCGCCACGACCAGATTGCCTCCTGCGAAGCGCTGCGGACGATGCCCATCGAGCCGGAGTGGCTGATCGAGGCGCTGGGCGTGGCCGAGCTGGACCCTTCGCTGCCGTACCAGGGCCCGACCCCTTTGCCTAACGACCGACTGCGGATCGACACCATCCGCAACACCCCCGAGGGCCCGCAGACGAAAGTCACCATCATCGACGGCGCGCAGGGCTGGATCCTCGAACAATATCTGTTCGACGCCCAGCGGCGGCTGCTGGCCAGTTCGCGTGCCGAGGGCCATCGCCGCGATCCGCTCAGCGGACTGATAATGCCCACGGTCGTGCGGATCAACTGCCCGCCGGCGCAGATGTCGATGCGGATCGACCTGGGGAACGTGGAGATCAACCGCCCGCTGAGCAACGCGGCGTTATGGACGATGCCGCAGTATCCCGGCGCGCCGCTGGTGAACCTCGCCGATCCGAATTTCCGACCGCAGGCGGGGCGTTCACAGGTCCCGGAGACCACGCGCCGCGAGAGGCCGCAGTCCAATTGGCAGCGTCCGGCCCGGAAAAACTACGGAAATGCCGTCGAGTTTTAATCGCCGGGGTGCCACTGCTGGCTAGTCCAGCAGTGTTCCCGCTCTGAAAACTCTTCTCACTGCTGGACAAGCCAGCAGCGGCACCCGGCGCGGCGACGCCCATTTCGACATTCTGGTCAACAACGCCGGCATCGGCCGCGACGGCACGGTCGAAGCGACGCCCGAGGAAATCTTCGACGAACTGATGGCCGTGAACGTGAAGGGGGCATTCTTCGTCGCCCAGCGGGCCATCTCCCGCCTGCGAGACGGCGGGCGGATAATCAATCTGTCCTCGGCCCTCTCCCGGTTTCCATATCCGCGCATGGCGGCCTATTCGATGGGCAAAGCCGCCATCAACCACTTCACCCTGATCCTCGCCGCCGAGTTGGGCAAGCGCGGCATCACGGCCAACGCCGTCGCCCCCGGCCTGACGGCCACCGATTTTACGGCCCACGCCCGAGCGAACCCGGAAGTTATCCAGCAGATAGCGTCTCGCACGGCCCTCGGTCGGATCGGCGAGACGGAAGACATCGCCGGCGTGGCGGCGTGGCTCGCCTCGGACGACGCCCGTTGGGTCACGGGGCAGTACATCGAGGCCAGCGGCGGAATCGGCATGGCATGATCGGCCGATGGATTCTGATCTTCGGCGTGGTCTTGGCGGTGATCGGTGCGATCGTCTGGCTGGCAGAAAGCCTCGGCGTGCCGCTCGGCCGCCTGCCGGGCGATATTCGCATGCGCGGCCACGGCTGGTCGGTTTCTTTCCCCATCGTGACCTGCATCATCATCAGCATCGTGTTGACGGTGTTGCTGAACGTGTTCTTCTGGTTCTTTCGACGTTAGCCGAGATTTCGCGATTCCGGGAGCCGTCGGTCGTTTAGCCCCGGCACTTGTACGGTCGCCTGGCACAAAAAATTCTCTTGAAAAGCCGTCGGAACCGATAGGTGCCGTTGGTTGTGGAATGATCTGCGGGGCAAACCGACAACAACGTCAATCACCGTTTTTTTCAACGTCAACGATTTACTGCAAGTCACCGCGGCGACTGAGCACCACCTTGACCTCAACCGGCTTGCCTCCCCTATCGAGCACAATTGAAACGGTGTCGCCGGGTCGATACAAGCGTATCGTATCCAGTAATTGTTGAAAATCGCGAATAGAATTGCCGTTTATGGTCACGATGACGTCACCGACTCGGAGCTCGGCTGCCTCCGCGGCCGAGTTCGGCACGATTTCGTGAATCATACACACGCTATCGTGTTGATCGCCGACGATGCCCAACGCGGCGGTATTGGCATACGCGGCCATCATAACAGCAGTGCCGAGGGCCGCGATCGAATTGAAGCCCGCATGGACGAAAATCGGCGCGATGAGCGTCTTTCGCCATTCGTAAATCAGCGTTAGAAGCAGCCCCAAAAAGAAGACGATTACGGCGTGCAACGCCCCCCAGTAAAATAAATGGCAGAATCCGAAAATCAGGCATTGTGCGACGACGGCGATGATCCACGGCATGCGGGCGCGAAACGCGTTGTACAAAAACCCGCGAAAGAATAGCTCTTCGGAAAGTGGTGCAATAGTGAACGAAAACACCAGAACAATAATCACGAGCGTCCGGGCGGGCGACCGCGCCCATTTCGCGGCCGCGTCGGGCGTGAGTGAAGTTCCCGGCAACAAGCGTCCGAGGAGATAGTTGAGCAGGGCCAGCGCGACCAACGACAGGATCACGACGGGAATTGAAATGCCGAATTCAATCAAACAGCGTCTGAGTGGCGGGATGCCAAAGCTGTTGCGTTGATTCGGGCTACGAGTGACTATCGGAAAGACGATCAAAAAGACATGCGGAACCAATCCAGTGAGAATCAGCAATAGCCATGGCGAAAATTGCGAAACCCATTCATGATCGAACAGGTAGCCGCAACACCAAAGCATTAAAAAAGCGAGGCCGACAACCAGCCATCGCGTGTTCCATTGAGCGTCACGGAAGGCAACCATGTCATTAGGCCGTTCTTGGGTGGATAACATCGGCATGGATTATGCGGTTGTTTTTCGCCATATTAGCCCGAGGTTCAACACGGACATTCTACTTTTTCTTCAGGGTTGTGGAAAGGCTTGAGAAGCAATTGAGATATTTGAGACAGGTCCGATATTGACAAGAGGAGCCGCATCGTGCGATGACACGGCACTAATCATTCCTATCAAAATATTATTCCTATGAACGCAACATCTAAACGCGATGTCGTCCGCCTGGTCCTGCAAGGCAAGAAGCCGCCCTACGTCCCCTGGTCGATGGGCTTCACTAAGGAGGCCCGCGAGTAGCTCCAGCGGCATTACGGCTGCGCGGACATCGAAGGGCCGTTGGAAAACCATTTGCTCAAACTGGGTAGCGACATCGGCTTCTTCGACGACCTACTTCGGCGACGATTGGGGGCAGCAGCACGGATTGCAGATGGGCCCGCGGCGCTGGCGGGAGTTCATCCTGCCCGTGCTGCGGCGGATGTACGGCGTGGTCCGCGCGGCCGGCAAGTTCGTCATGATCCACTCCTGCGGCGACGTCGATGGGCTATTCGACGACTTGATCGACGCCGGGCTGAACTGCTTCAACCCGTTCCAGCCGGAGGTGATGGACGTCTACGAACTGCTCCCCCGCTATCGCGGCCGGCTGGCCTTTCACGGCGGGCTGTCGACGCAGAAGACGTTGCCCTTCGGCACGCCGGAGAGCGTCCGGGCGGAGTCGGAACGACTGCTGGCGCTCGGCCGCGAGGGCGGCTACATCTTCGCTCCCGCCCACGACGTGGAAGGCGACGTTCCGCTGGAAAACATGCTGGCCGCGATCGAAACCGTGCAGCGGCAGACGCGGCTGTAGCGATCTTGCTCACCATTTGAACATTGGATCGTCAGCAGAATTTGTGGGTAAAAATGGGGGGTGGCAGTGTTGACGTGCGTTTTTCAGGCATAACAGCGCAAATGAATGCCGGAAGGTCGCAAAATGCCCTTCACAGCATCTGAGTACCGAATTCCGCATCATCCATTTGCCCTGCAAATGCCTGGAAAACGCACCCCAAGCGGCTCTTTGGCTCAATATCTACCCACAAATTCTGCTGACGAGCCCATTTTTTACGGGAAAAGCCTACCCCCCTTCTTGCCTTCATCCCTAAATTGTTTTCCTCGTCCCAGGACCTAGAATTACTGTAGGAACAGAGGCGCGGCGGAGTAATTGCGGGTGTCCGGAACGGAGAAGAGGTCTTTATGAGAAACTTTCTGGCGATCCTGGTTGCGGTCTTACTGAGCGGCCTCGGGTTGGTGCAAACGGCCGCAGCACAGACGGCCCGGCAAGGTGGGATGTTCTATAATCCGTCGTTCGGCCGGTCTTTCCAGCCGCGGCCGAGCAGTTTCGGCGGCGGCTTTGAAACCGGCGCGAGCGGCAACTTCCTCTATCCGACTCGAGCGAACGGGACAGGGTTTGCAGCACCGTGGCGGCCCGCGCCGCTGCCCGTCGCCCCGGTCGGCCAGGCTTCGGCGGTCGAGCGGGTCTTGCAGATGGGCCCCGTCGGTGCGGCGCCCCAGCCGGCGAACGTCGTCGCGGCTACGCCGGTTGCAGTTGCGCCGCTTGCCGCGCCGAACCCGACAACGGCTACGCTGCCGGCCAATATCACCGACGGCGCCGCAACTCGGCGTCCCCTTCGGCATCACCGTGCAGAACCCCGCTCAGAACGCATCGGTCAACGCGGCCGCCGGCGCGGAGCCGTACGCCTATTCGCCCACCCTGTCGTTATTGATGACGCGGATCGCGCGGAACAAGGGCGTGCTCGCCGGGCTAGACATCAGGGTCTTCGTGAGCAATCGCATCGCGCGGATCGAAGGCACGGTCAGCACCCCGCGCGCCGAAACCTGCTGGCGAACGTGCTCGGCCTGGAGCCGGGCATGAGCCGCATCGACAACCGGCTGACCGTGGGCTACCAGCCCAGTTCGATGCCGGCCGTCGGCCCGTGATAGACCGTAGGGTGGGACAAGCGAAGCGCAGTCCCACCATGTTGAGCGCCATTGCTGGTGGGACCGCGCTTCGCTTGTCCCACCCTACGCTCGCTACCAGCCCAGTTCAATGCCGGCCGTCGGCCCGTGATAGACGACCGAGCCGCCGTGGTTCAACTGCGGCGGACCCAGCGTGAGGATGTTGATGTCCGTGTTGAGGTTGTCCGGGGCCAGGGCCATGTTCGTAAGCCAGAGGGCCTGATAGCCGAGCCGCGTGGAGAAATGCGGCGACCAGCGATAAACGAACGTCAAGTTCATCTGGCCGGCGAAGGACGTGTGCTCTTCCTTGACGCTGGTTGAATAGACGTTGACCGCTCCGTTCACGTCGCTCTGGTAGAAGGTAGTCAGGCTCGCCCGATTGTTCAGCACGGCCGCCTTGATCTCGAAGTTCATCCACCAGCGGTTGTCGACGTAGAAGGAGAACAGTCCGCCGATTTGCGGGCCCACCATCTGGTTGTCGGTGTTGACGCGGATCGTGTTCGTGGCCGTGCCCGGCGCCGGCGGCGCGGGGAAAACGGTGTCCGACTGCGTGAAGTAATAAAAGTCCTCGGGCACGCCGAAGTAGCGGACGCCGAAGAGGAACGACATCGTCAGTTTCTCGGGCGCCAGGGGATACTTGCGGCGGATGTTCAACTCGGCGCCTTGCAGCGAGGAGGTATAACGGATCTGGGCGAAGTTGTTGTAGTCGAGGTTGCCGATGGGCGCAGCGCCGAAGCCGCCGAAGGGCGAAAAGAGGTTGCCGGTTCCGCCCTGGCCGTTGGCGGTGGTGTCTCGCACCGCCGCCGAGTTCCGCGACTCCGATACGCCGAGGTACTCCCCTTCGAGTTGCAGGCAGTCGTTAAAGGTATGCCCGAGGACGATGCGGCCCGCTGCGCGGAAGTCGTAGTTGAAGTCGTAGGTCGAGAGGACGACGTCCGTCGGAGCGGTCGCCCCGGTCGGCAGCAATCCCAGCGAGGCGAAGTTCACTCCGTGCGCGGGAACGCGCTGGAAGGCGGCTCCGTCGGAATACAGATACCAGTCCGGCCGCGGCGGGAGGAGAAAGAAATCGCTCCGGTCGGGACAACTCGATTGCAGTGGATCACACTCCACGCATTTGTTGCACTGCGGCGGCCAGCACTCGGGCGGGATCGCCAGGCTCGCCTGCGGGGCGTTGCCGCACTGCCGGCACTCGGGCGGCCCAAGCGGCGGGCAACAGAGTGGCGGCGCCGGCTGCGGTTCGAGGAGCAGATTGTCCTCCGCCGCCGCCGATCCGGCCAGGGCCAGCATGATTGCCAGTCCCGACACCGTCGATCTTGCCCACCTGAACCAGATTGCCATCTCGACCGTCCGCAGGGTAATTGACGAAGAATGTAGCGATTGCGAAAGCCTCGACGGGCCAACGTCATCAGCTTAGATCGGCCGCCGCGCCCCCCTATGATTAGTAGAACCGTTATCATCAACCCAATCGGCAAGGATTAAATTGGGGAACGGGGGCGTGAATTGAATCCGCGCGATGGCAGTTATGGGAGGACAGGGAGTTGTGATGGAGATTCGCCGGGGTGGGGCAGCCGTGCGTAGGGCGGGACAGCGCGCGCGGTCCCGCCAGAACCGCGTAACTTCTTGGTGGGACCGCGCTGCGCTTGTCCCACCCTACATCTCGCAACAGTTCTATTTCGTCGGAGCGGCCGCGCACCGTTGGGCCTTCAGACATTCGGAGGGAGTGATGATGCCGTCGTGGTTCAGGTCGAGGCGGTCGAACTCGGCCGCTTTTTCCGCCGTCCACTCACGAGCGAACTCGGACATCATCACCTGGCCGTCGCCGTCGCGGTCCTTTTCCCGGAACCAATCGGGCAACCCATCGGGAAGCCGTTCCTTGGCCGAGCGTTGTCGGATCACACGTTTTTCGGGGGGCGCAGCGGAATCGTCCGGAGTGGACGCCGCTTCGGCCGTTTTCTCCTCGTGTTTCGGCTTCTCGGATGAAGCGGAGGCCGCCGGCTTTGAGTCGGCGGGTGCAGCCGAGGCGGATTTCGGCTCCGCATTGCCCGGCTTGCCGAAGCCGGGCACAGCCGGCTGCGACGGCTCGCGATGCTCCGGCTTGGCCCCGCCGGTGTGTTCGCCGCCGTTGGCAGCCGAAGAAGACGGGGCGAATTTGCTCAGGTCAAGGGGATATTTCGGCTCGATGCCCACTCGATGCAGCAGGCCCTCGATAATGGAACGCTGGGCCTCGGGCACCTCGTCGGACTCGATGATTCCGTTGTGGTTGGCGTCGAGTCGGCTTAGAAATCCCTTGGCCGCGGCCATCCGCTGGGCCGGATCGTCGGCCGATTCGGACCGATGGTTTTCGCTCCGCTGATTACGGCTGCTTCGGTCGCGGCGGCTGGATTGGCCCCAGGCGGCGAATGTGCATAAGTACACTAGAATTGCAATCAGCACGAAATGCTTGACGAATGCTCGCATTGACGCCGCCCCAGGGGGACAGTCCCATTTTCGCGGTGGTAAAGCTAATTCGCGGGGCTATGTCCCTCGCGCCGCGAAAATTGGGACAGTCCCCGGTGAACTGTTACGGTCCCGCAGGACACCTCCATTCTACCCCCAAACCGGCCAAATTCAATGAAAAACGCGAGACTTTTGGCCCCCCGCGGGGTTTTATTGGAAAGAGCCAGGGAGGGCAATATATAATGGCAGTATGCGCTGAGTGCAGGGGAAGTTGTTTAGCAGCCCGTTGAAAAAGACTGTATTGAGGAGTATGGGTGCCACTGCTGGCTTGTCCAGCAGTGAAATCCCGGGGTTTTCTCCATTCACTGCTGGACAAGCCAGCAGTGGCACCCTTTTTCAACAGGCCGTTAGCCCCGGCGCGGTCTTCGGGGCTAAACGGTATTTTTCCGATTATTGAGCAAGGGTGTTTGATGGACGTAGCCGAAACATTTCTCCGAAAAGGGCTCCTGGACGAGCGGCAAGTGGAACTGGCCCGCAACGCCCAAAGCGACGGGCTGCGGCTGGACGAGGTCGTGGTCCGCTTGGGTTTCCTGAAGGAGGAAACGGCGCTGCGGGCGCTGGGCGAGGAGGTGGGGCTGGAGTTCGTCGATCTGGTGGATGCCGAGGTCGATCTCAGCCTGCTGCAGGACTTTCCCTCCCGCTTCATCCATCGCGAAGCCCTGTTCCCCATCCGGCGGAGCAACGGCACGCTCGTCGTGGCCACGAGCAACCCCTTCAATTTGTATCCCCTCGACGAACTGAGCGCGGCGACCGGTCTGACGGTGGTGCCCGTGCTGGCCACGCGGGATGAAATCGCCAAGCGGATCAAGGCCCATCTGGGCGTGGGCAGCGAGACGATCGACCTGCTCCTCTCCCAAACCGGCGACGAACGGATCGGTTTGGACGAGGCGATCGAGCAGGACTCGGAGCTTTCCGAGTTGGCCGAGGAGCCGTCGGTGGTGCGGCTGGTCAACGAAATTCTCCTCGAGGCGATCGCCTCGCGGGCGAGCGATATTCACATCGAGCCGCAGAGCGCGGGCCTTCGCGTGCGGTACCGCATCGACGGCGTGTTGCACGCCCAGCCCATGCCCCCGGAAATCCACCGCTTCCAGGCGGCCATCATCAGCCGGCTGAAGATCATGTCGCGGTTGAACATCGCCGAGCACCGCCTGCCCCAGGACGGCCGGATTCAAGTGCGGACCGGCGGCCGGGAGGTGGATATCCGCGTCTCGGTGATCCCCATGGTCCACGGCGAAGGTTTGGTGCTGCGGTTGCTGGACAAGGGGGCGATGGAATTCTCGCTCGCCCGGCTGGGCATGGAGGGCGACCTCTACGCCACGTTCCGCGAGCTGATTCGCCTGCCCCACGGGATTATTCTCGTCACCGGCCCCACCGGATCGGGCAAGAGCACCACGCTCTACAGCGCCTTGCTGGAAATCAAGAGCGACGAAACGAAAATCATCACCACCGAAGACCCGGTCGAGTACCAGTTGGACGGAATCAACCAGATTCAGGTGCATCCGAAGATCGGACTGACCTTCGCCAATTCATTGCGGAGCATCCTCCGCCACGACCCGGATATCGTTCTGGTGGGCGAAATCCGCGACCTCGAGACGGCCGAAAACGCCATCCAAGCCTCGCTGACCGGCCACCTGGTCTTCAGCACGCTGCACACGAACGACGCGGCGGGGGCCTACACCCGGCTGGTCGATATGGGATTGGAGCCGTTTTTGGTCTCCAGCACGGTGGAAGGAGTGATGGCCCAACGTCTGGTCCGCACCCTCTGCCGGCACTGCAAACAACCATACCGCCCGACGCGCGAGGAATTGCCCGACGATTTCCCCTTCGAGGCCGTAACGGCCGAGACGCCGCTGTTCCGGCAAACCGGCTGCCGCGAGTGCCGGCAGGTGGGCTACAGCGGCCGCGTGGGGCTCTTTGAACTGATGGTCACCACCCAGCAAATCCGCCAACTGTCCCACGAGCGGGCGACAAGCTGGAGCATCCAGGAAGCGGCAGTTGCGCAGGGAATGCGAACCCTCCGCGAGGACGGATGGCGCAAAGTGCTGGCGGGGAAAACAACGGTCGACGAAATCCTCCGTGTGACCAAGGGAAAAATCAAGGCATAATTGACTTTGGTCTTAGGTCTTGGGTCTTAGGTCTTGGACCGCAAAATAAAGCCTGAAGACCCAATCCCCAAGCCCTAAGCCCCAAGCCCCAAAACCCAAGACCCAAGACCAAAGACCCCATGCCCGAGTTCAATTACATCGCCCGAGACCAAACCGGCCGACGGATGGAAGGAACGATTGCCGCGGCCGGCCGGGGCGAAGCGGTGGCGGCGCTGGCGGGTCAGCAGCTTTTCCCCATCGAGGTCCAGGACGCGGCCCCGGCGGCTCAGCCCCGCCGCGTCCGCCGCGTGCCCGCCGCCCTGCTGGCGGTCAGCTACGGCCAATTGGCCGATCTGCTGCGGGGCGGCGTGCCCCTGTTGCGGGCGCTGAAGGTGATCGAGCAGCAGACCTCCCACGCCGGGTTGAAGTCGATTCTGGGCGAGATCCATCGGCTGGTCGAGGACGGCGGCACGCTGGCCGACGCCATGGCCCGCTTCCAGAACGTGCTGGGCGAAATGGCCGTGAGCATGGTGCGAGCGGGCGGCGAGGGGGGCTTTCTGGAAGAGGCCCTCACCCGCGTGGCCCAGTTCACCGAAACCCAGGACGACCTGCGAAAGCGGACCCTGGGCGCGGTCGCCTATCCGGCCTTTCTGGCCGTCACCGGCACGATCATCGTGACGGTGCTGCTGGTCTTTTTCGTGCCCAAGTTCAGCCAGTTGTTCGCCCGGCTCCGCGAGCGCGGCGAGCTGCCCATGATGACGGACATTTTGCTGGCCACCAGCGATTTTCTGCAACACTGGGGGCTCTTGCTGCTGGTGGTCGTTCTGGCCGGCGGTTGGATGGCGCGCCGCTGGCTGAAGACCGACGCCGGCTGTTGGTGGCTCGACCGGCTGCGTCTCCGCCTTCCCCTGGCGGGGCCGATCTTCCTGGGCCTGGCCGTCTCCCGCTTCTGCCGCGTCCTGGGCACCCTGCTGCACAACGGCGTGCCGATCCTGCGCTCGCTGGAAATCTCGCGGGACGCCACCGGCAACCGGGTCCTGGCCGAAGCCATCGGAAAGGCCACCGAAAACATCTCCGCCGGCCAATCCCTGGCCGGACCGCTGGCCGCCAGCGGGCAGTTCCCCCCCGTGGTCGTCGAAATGATCGCCGTCGCCGAGCAGGCCAACAACCTCGAAGGCGTGCTCCTCTCGGTGGCCGACTCGATGGAACGCCGCACCTGGCGGCGCGTGGACCTGAGCGTGCGGCTGCTCGAACCGGTCTTGCTGCTGTTGCTGGCGGGCGTCATTCTGCTGCTCGTCATCGCCCTGATGCTGCCGCTGCTGAAGATGAGCGCGGCCGTCTAGCCCGCATTTCTTCCGGCACGAGATAACATCGGCACGACGTGTTATTCACCAGCCCGAAGCGCAAGCGAGGGCAATCCGTCTTCCATCCCTCGCTTGCGCTTCGGGCTAGTTATCGACTCTTGCGAATTGCGGGCCAAGCGACATCATGGATAATCTGGGAAATCTGCATCGACGCAAATCGGCTGATTTTCGCTTTTACCTGGAGAACTGCGCAAAGTTTGCCGATTATTCGACCTGCGTGGAAAGTCGCTGCGCGCTATCGCTGCGCTACCAGCCGCTTGGAGGCCCGGAACTACTTCCGGCTGACAGCGAAGGATCATCCCCAGTGAATACAATGCTTAGCAGCCCGTTGAAAGAGGGTGCCACTGCTGGCTCGTCCAGCAGTGCGGTGGGGAATCCCCTGCATTTCACTGCTGGGCAAGCCAGCCGTGGCACCCGCGCTCCTGAAATACGACTTATTCGTCGGGCTATTGGAGAACACTTTCACCTTCGGAACTCGATGGCGGGCCGATGGACTGCGTTGGGGCTGTGGATGGTTCTCGCTTTTTCGGCCGCTGCCCGCGGCGGCTCAAACCGGGCCGGTGGTGAGAATTTACGCTTGCCCGGCCGGCCAGGCCGCGACGATCGCCGATCGGCTGCGCGATGAGTTCGGCGTGTTCCGGGACGTGCGAATCGCATCGGACGAGCGGACCTCGCAAGTCATCGTGCAGGCGCCGGCGGAGGTTCAAGCCCGCGTGCCGCAGCGATTGAGGGTGCTGGCGGCCATGCCCGCCAAGGCGCCCGCCGCCGCGCCGCGTCAGCCGGCCCGCGCCGCCGGCGCGACCGCGGCCTACCAGATTCGCCGCATGGGGCTCAGCCACACCCGGCCGGAATCAATGGCAGCGTCACTATCGAGCGTCTTTGGCGGCCGGCTGGTCAGCCTGCCGTCGCAAGAGCTGCAGACGCGGCGCTATCGCCTGGCTTTGTCCGGCGGCGGCAGCTTCGACCTGACCTTCGATTTGGCGAACTCCCAGGTGACGGTCGAGGGTCCGGGACCGGCCATCGACAGGTGCGTTTTTCTGATCCGGGTGCTCGATACCCCGAGGCGGACCGATGGCAGCGAGATTCGCCTGCTTCCGCTACGGGCCGAGCAATCGGCCAGCATCCGCAAGGTGTCCGAGGCGATCCGCGACGGCGCCGCCCCGCGGCAGCCGACTTCGCCCCTGGCGGCGCGGCTCTTTCAGTCGCCCGATCTTGCCCAGGCGGCGCCGCCGAGAGTCAATCCTCCGCCGGCCAACGCGGCCAATCCGGCAGCCCCCGCCAACTCTCCCCCGGCCGCGCCGGGACAACCGCCCGCCGATCAGCGGCGGCTGGGAGCGCTCGGACCGGTGCAGATTGAAATGCTCGAAGGGCTGGACGTAATCGTGCTCCGCGGCAACGCCCAGGACGTCAATCAGGTCTCGGAGATCATCAGCCAGATCGAGCGGATGAGCGCCGAGACGGAGCCGGTCGTGGATATCATTCCCTTGCGGCAGGTCGATTGCCAGGCGTTGGCTGACTTGCTGATGTCGTTGTGGGAGGAAGTGTACCAGCCCCGGCAGGGGAGCGTCAGCATCACGCCCCTGGTGAAGCCGAACGCGCTGCTGGTCGTGGGCCGGCCGCAGAGTCTGAAAACGGTCAAGTCCCTGGCCGAGCGCCTGGATCAACCGGTCAACCCGAACACGCAGTTTCAGGTCTTCCATCTGCAGCATGCATCGGCCGGCGTGGTGCAGGGGCTGTTGCAGCAGTTCTTCGAGGATCGCGGAGCGCTGGGGACTTTCGCCCGCGTGATTTCCGACGCCCGCTCGAACGCCCTGATCGTGCAGGCCAGCCCGCGCGACATGGACGAAATCACCGAAATGGTCAAGCGGCTGGACACCGCCACCAGCGGCTCGGTGAACGAGGTCCGCATCATCCAGTTGGAGCATGCCCTGGCCGCGGACGTGGCCTCGATCTTGCAATCGGCCATCGGCGCCGCGACCGGCCAGTCCGCGCAGCCGGGCGCCGCGCGGCAGCCGAACGTGCCGGGACAACAAAACCCGTCCGCCGCCGGACAGCAAAACGAGCAGCGCTCGGCCATGCTCCGCTTCCTCACCGTCGATGCCAAGGGCCGGCGGCTGCTCAGTTCCGGCATCCTCACCGACGTTACGGTCACGGCCGACACCCGGGCCAACGCCCTGATCGTCTCCGCCCCGCGGGAGAACCTGGAGTTGATCGAGGCCCTGGTCCGCCAATTGGATCAGTTGCCGGCGGCCGAAGCGCAAATCAAGGTCTTCACGATCGTCAACGGCGACGCCTCGAATCTGGCCGCCATGCTCCAATCGCTCTTCTCCGCGCAACTGACGCAGACCGGGCAGCAGGGAACGGCGCAGGGACCGCAAACCTCGACCGCCGGCGCGGGTACTTCGCTGGTGCCGCTGCGCTTGGGCGTCGACACCCGGACCAACAGCATCATCGCCTGCGGCTCGGCGGCCGACCTGGCGGTGGTCGAAGCGCTGCTGACCCGGCTGGACGACGGCGTGCGGAACCGCAGAAGCGTGGTCATGCGGCTGAAAAACTCGCCCGCCTTGCAGGTGGCCGATACGATCAACAACTTCCTCGCCAACGAGCGGAGCATCGAGCAGATCGCCCCGGGCATGACCAGCGCCTTCGAGCAGGTGCAGCGGGAAGTGGTGGTCGTGCCCGAACAGGTCAGCAACAGCCTGGTGCTCAGCGCCACGCCGCGATTTTTCGACGAGATCAAGGGGATCATCGAGCAACTCGACGCCCGGCCCCCGATGGTCATGATCCAGGTGCTCATCGCCCAGATCGACTTGGGCAACACCAACGAGTTCGGCATCGAGCTGGGCCTGCAGGACTCGGTGCTGTTCGACCGGAGCGTGCTGAGCAACCTGCAAACCGACATCCACCACCCTGCCCAACGGCACGCACGACCGAGACCATTGCCTCGGCGGACTCCAACCCGGGCTTCAACTTCAACAACGGCAACCCGCTGGGCAACAGTGCCGGAGCGGCGTCCCTACCGGCCGCGGTCGGCGGACAAAGCCTCTCCAACTTCGCCCTGGGGCGGCAGAACAGCACGCTGGGATACGGCGGTCTGGTCCTCTCGTTGGCCAGCGAAAACGTCAGCATGTTGCTCCGCGCGCTGGCCGAAAACCACCGCGTCGAGGTCCTCCAACGCCCGCAAATCATGACGCTCGACAACCAGCCGGCCTTCGTCCAGGTCGGGCAACGCGTGCCGCGGATCACCGGCACCACCGTCAACGCCAACGGCGCCGTCAACACCATCACCCTGGAAAACGTGGGCCTGATCCTGGGCGTCACCCCGCGGATCAGCCCCGACGGCTTGGTCGTGATGCAAATCGACGCGGAAAAGTCGGCCCTCGAAAACGAGGCCACCGGCATCCCCATCACCTCGACCAACGGCCAGATCATCCGCTCGCCGATCATCGACGCCACCACCGCCCAGACGACCGTCAGCGCGATGAGCGGGCAAACCGTGGTCCTCGGCGGATTGATCGCCAGAACCTCGAACGATTACCACCGCAAGGTGCCGCTGATGGGCGATCTGCCGCTGCTGGGACACCTCTTCCGCTTCGACGGCAAGACCGTCACGCGGACCGAGTTGCTGATCATCATGACGCCGCACATCGTGAAGAACGAGAGCGACGCCGACGGCATCCGCCGCGCCGAGGCCGCCCGCATGAGCTGGTGCCTCCAGGACGTGACCAAGATGTACGGCGATCTGGGCCTGCGCAGCCGCACCGACCAGTGGTTGGACGGGGAGACGAAGGTGATCTATCCCGATCTGCAATCGCAAGCGCAGCCGAAACTGATGCCCGGCCAGGGGAAAGCGCCGGAGCAGGTTCCCACGCCGGCGGCCGTGCCGGGAACTACTCCTCGCCCGGCGGCGCCGCGAACGAACGGCGGGACCTTGTTGCCCGCGTTGCCCGCTTTGCCCCAGGAGCCTTCGGGCCGGCAGTTGCCGCAAGATGTGCCGCCCGCTCCGATCATAAACCGTTTAGCCCCGGCGTCCACGCCGGGTGCGTAACCAGACGGGAAAACAAGACACAGAGCGTCCAACACTAGCCCGAAGCGCAAGCGAGGGCAATCCGTTGCGCTACCCTCGCTTGCGCTGTGGGCTAGTGTACGACAAGTGAGAAATGCGCGGACTAAACGGTTTTCACCGCGTTCCCACGCGGAGCGTGGGAACAAGGAATCGGGGCAGGAAAGGAACCGGCATGTCGAGATTGTCTCTGCTGTTCATGGCCCTGTTTGCCTGCGGGTGCTCGACGCTCTCGGACGGGTCCAAGGATTCGTGGCACTTATGGCCCTCGGCGAAGGAGGAGAAGCCGGGGCGGCCGGACAAGATTCTGGCGTCGTGGACCGATACCGTCCTGACCAGCCCCGGCCAACCGCCCATCCGCGGCTTCGGCGGACGCTTGATGTTCTACGCCGGCGAGAGCGAAGATCCGATCAAGGTCGACGGGACGCTGGTGGTCTATGCCTTCGACGAGTCAAACCGCGATCCGAGCAACGTCCGGCCGGACCGGAAGTACGTGATTTTGCCCCAACAGCTTCCGGACCACTTCAGCAAATCGAAGATCGGCAACTCCTATAGCGTGTGGATTCCCTGGGACGAGGTGGGCGGGTTGCAAAAGGAGATCACCCTGATCGCTCGCTTCGAGCCCAAACAGGGCGCCATCGTGATGGGAGAGCAATGCCGTCAGAGCCTGCCGGGCATGCCGCCGCAGGGCCGTACCGCCGCGATTGCCGCCTTGTCGGTCAAGCCGCCCGTGGGGCAGGTCGGCAACCAGATCGTAGGACAGGTTGGCAACCTGTCCGGGAATCAGAACGCGGGACAGGTTAACAACCTGTCCTACAACGCGGGACAGGTTAACAACCTGTCCTCCAATGGGGACGGCGTGCAGCCGGTTTCCTACCAGGCTCCGATACAGCCGGAAACCCAGCCGAAGCAGGCTCAGACCGGGTCGCCGCAGCAGATGACCACCACGACGATCCCGCTTCCCCCGGGAATGGCCGCGCGCTGGCCGGAAACCGTGCGTCCCGCGGGCCCGCCGCCGGAGGCCCGGCAGCAGATGTCCGGCAACTATACACCGCCGCCGCCGTGGACTTATCGGCGGGGAGAGCAACCGCCGGCGCCGGCAGCTACCGCGCCGGAATCAAATCCGGCAAACTGGTGGAGTGCGAGCCGACCTCAATTTGGTTCTCCACTCGATCGACTCCGGCCTCTAGGGAAGCCACTCGAGCGGCTAAATCGCGATCGTGTTCCGTCGCCACAACCCCCCGCAGAATCGCCGTCCGGCCCTGGAACTCAATCCGGCACGGAGCCAGCCAATGCAGCGCCGGCAGGTTGGTCAAGCGCCCCGCCAGTGCGGAACTGACCTGATTTCCACCGGATCGAGGGCGATCGAAATCCAAGGTGTATCGAATGCGGATGGAGGGCGTCTCCGCCTGCCCGCCGTTCATTCCATTGCCGTACATTCCCCCACCGTACATTCCGCCGCCGTAGGAAGTCCCGCCCCGTTGACCGTAACCCCCCAAGGCCGATCCGTAGGATGAGCCTCGGTTGCCGCCGAGACCCTGGTTCATGCCCATGCCCATGCCGCCGCCCGTGCCGCTGCCCGTTTGGGCGGCGCCGATGAAACCGTTTCCGTTCATCTGGGTGGAGGAAACGCCGATGAAGTCGCCCGCCCGTCGGGCTTGGCCGCCGACGCCGACGGTGTTGGATTGCCCATAAGGGCTTTGTCCGCCCATCGACGAGCCGAGGCCCATCGAGCTGCCGGAGCCGCTTTGGCCGAATCCCATTTGCGAACCCATGCCCATCGAACCGCCCATCGAGCTACCCGTCGAACTGCCGAAAGCGCTGCCCTGTGAGGATGAGAAGCTCGATCCCAGCGAGCGGCTGCCGAACATGCCCGATTGCGCGCCGGACTGCTGTCCCCACGCCGATTGCGGAACGCACAGCAGGCCGCCGATCAAGACGGCCACAATCGTCGAGGTTAATCGCATATACAATTCTCCACGCCTGGGAACTGCCCGGTTTCAATCTTCATCCTACCCTCGCGGTTGTGAAAGGTCAACCTTTTGGTGCTTGAGCGAAAAAAGGGGATAAGTCCAATTATTGACAAGATGGGGCGATTATGGTAGGTTCAGGCCATGCCACGAACGGCCCGAATAGCTCCTGGCGGGATGGTTTTTCACGTACTAAACCGGGCGAACGCGCGGCGCAGATTTTCGCCAAGGTCGCCGACTACGCCGCCTTTGAACGGGCAATGTGCGAAACTCTGCGCCGCAAGCCGATGCGGATTTTGGGCTACCTGCTGATGCCCAACCACTGGCACCTTGTCCTGTGGCCGGAGCGGGACGGCGAGTTGGCGGCGTTCATGCACCGGCTCACGATAACGCACGTCCGGCGTTGGCACTTGCATCGCAAGACCGTCGGTTGCGGGCACCTCTACCAGGGGACCTACAAATCGTTTCCCATCGAAGCCGACGAACACTTGTTGACGGCGCTGTGTTACGTGGAGCGGAACGCCTTGAGGGCGGGACTGGTGCAGCGGGCCGAAGATTGGCGCTGGTCGAGCCTGTGGCGTTGGCGCCACCCGGAAGCGACGGAGGACGTGCCGCCGTTGACGGACTGGCCGGTCGACCGGCCGCGGCAATGGCTGCTTCAGGTGAACCGTCCGCAAGCGGAGGGAGAATTGGAGCTACTGCAAACGGCAGTCGAGCGCGGCCGTCCCTTCGGCGGCACGGCATGGCAGGCGATGACCGCCGAGAAACTGGGGCTCGAGTCCACCTTTAGACCCCGAGGGCGACCGCGGAAATACAAATAATTGGACTTATCCCCTTTTCTCTCCTTTTCTCTCCCGCCGGATTTCGGGCCGTAGATCATGTTGCCCGCCGCGTCGTACTCGGGCGTGACCCAGCCGCCGGTGATCGACTCGATTTCGTTGGCCCCGTTGGTGGAACGGGCCTGCGAATCGCCGTCATCGTCGAAAGAAGCGAAATTGCCCTGCCCGTCGAGGGTCCAGGTCTGGTCGTAGTCGTCGGCCCGCTCGGAGGAGACGAGGCGATCGAGGGCGTCGTATTCGTAGACTACGTCGAAGGCGGCGTGCAGTTCGTTCGATTTGCTCACCCGATTGCCCGCGCGATCGTATTCGTAAGAGTAATGGTCGAGAACCACGTCCGGGTCTGCGCCGTAGTCGGTCCAGATTTGATCCAGCACCCGGCCGAAGCGGTCCAGCGCGGCGAAATCGTTCTCGGCGTAGTCCAGCTTCACCGCGATGTCCTCGTAATCCTCGACGACGACCCGGCCCGCCCCGAGGTATTTGTACGAGGCGTAGGTGTCCATGCCGTCGCCGATTGTGGCCAGCCGGGACATGATGTCGTCGATGGCGCCCGCCGTGCCGTAGCCGTACTCGATCGTCTGCCCGGCGGGATAAGTCACTTCCGCCAGCCGGACGTACTTCGCCGTGCTGCCGGATGCCCCGTCCTGATATGTGTATTGTACGGCGGGCGTGTTTTGCGTGTCAACCGCGCCGTCGTGTCAATAGAAACGACTTCCGACCCCTTTGCTGGTCTTAACATCTCTCGGTCCTCCTGCTTGTGCTTTGGTGAGTGAAAAAACGCACTACACCGTGTATAGCACCAGGAGGACCACTCTTTCATAGAATCAGAATACCAAAGTTTTTGAACAGGACGATCCGACCCTTTCGCTCACTCCCTTCCTAGCCTTTGCATAGCAGTATCCCACCTACGAAAATCAACACGCCGATCACCACAATCACGGTGAATGGAATCCAGCCGCCGGTCCAGAAACAATGTGGCTCGCTAACGAGCATTCCAACCTCCAAAAAGACCAGATAGATTCCCACAATGCACAGGATAATCCCAGCGATTAGCTTGAGGGTACTCATAATGCGTTACTCGCCGTTCTGTCCGCCAAGTTTACGGCCGGGTTGCATCCCAAAGTTTGACCGTATGATCCCAACTGCCCGTTGCCAAGGTGTGGCCGTCCGGGCTAAATGCCACGCACCAGACATCGAAGGTGTGTCCACTGAGCGTGACGAGGTTCTTGCCGCTGGCCACATCCCAGAGTTTGACTGTCTTGTCGCAACTTGCCGACGCCAAAGTCTTGCCGTCAGGGCTAAACACCACAGAATTAACGAAGTCCGTATGCCCGTTGAGAGTGGTGGTATTCTTGCCGGTGGCCACATCCCAGAGTTTAATCGTCTTGTCCATGCTGGCCGATGCCAAAGTTGTACCGTCCGGGCTAAACGCCACACTAATGACACAATCATCATGCCCTTTGAGGGTGGCGGTGTTTCTGCGAGTGGCAACATCCCAGAGCCTGATCGTTTTGTCTGCACTCGCTGAGGCCAAGGTTTTTCCGTCTGGACTGAACACAACACACCAGACAGGGGAGGCGTGGCCATCGAGTGTGGTGGTGTTTCTGCCGCTGGTCGCGTCCCAGAGTTTGATTGTTTTGTCAACGCTCCCCGAGGCCAAGATTTTGCCGTCTGGGCTAAACGCCACCGAATAGACATTGCCAGTATGCCCTTGCAGCGTAGCAGAATTCTGACCAGTGTTTACATCCCAGAGCTTGATCGTCTTGTCAGTGCTGCCCGAAGCCACGGCCTTTCCGTCTGGGCTAAACGTCACGGAGAAGACAGTGGCCCCGTGCCCTTTGAGAGTAGCGATGTTCTCTCCGGTGGTTGCGTTCCAGAGCTTGATCGTCCTGTCCGCACTCGTGGAAGCCACAGTCTTGCCATCCGGGCTAAAAGCCACAGAATTAACGAAGTCCGTATGCCCTACGAGTGTCGGCGAAGTGTCGCCTCCTGGGCAGAC
Source organism: uncultured Planctomycetota bacterium (assembly GCA_963733145.1). Classification (GTDB taxonomy): domain Bacteria; phylum Planctomycetota; class Planctomycetia; order Pirellulales; family Thermoguttaceae; genus JAHIKV01. The sequence goes on from CAVTCJ010000006.1 coordinate 310,586, forward strand.
AGGGAGGAAGCAACTATCACCCCAATGCAAAATGACAGGACCACCCCTTTCATAGCGTGCCCTCCGGTTTACTTGTTTATTGACAGTTGGCGTTGTAGATGTACTCCAATTCCATCGCGTAGGCCGATTCGCTCCCCTTACGTTCATTTTCCATCGCAGCAGTGAGTGCTTTACACTGATAACGTTTATTGCCATATTCCGCCTGAATATCTGCCCATTTGGCAGCGGCCCTCTCTCGCGCTGGTGGCACAACTGGCGTTTGGGGAGATGGTGGTGTTGCCGGTGGTGCTGGCGGTGACGCTGGACACGGCCCAGAGGGCGGCGGGGTACACGGCTGGGAGCAATGAGCCGACCATATCGCCAACCACTTACTGGTAAAATACTTCGCATTCAGATATTGTGTGTTGTGCGTGGCGATGTTGTCTGGTTCGTGCCAGCCCCATATATCGAAGATGTGTCCGCCGATCCACCAACGCCAACCAGGGAGGTAATGTGAATAGTAGTCTTGTCCCTGGTGCATAAGGCTCTGGAATGTCGCCTTATCGCAATTCCCCACGGCCTGGACAAGCTCCGCCTCCACATCTGGTAGATCGCGGAAATGCCGCCACGGGTGCGTAAACGGGCCGGTACTCCAGAAGTCGTTGTCCTCCTTCGTCCAGTTAAAGGTGTTGTTTCCATTACAGTCAGGCAGATTTGGCATACCGCTGTGACCTTCGTCGCCCCACAAACCCAGAGGATCGACGTAGATGACCGGATTGTTGCCAACATAGCGGTAGAGATTGATGTCACTCTCCGCTGGATCTCTGCTTATCCACGTCGCCAGGGCCGTGTTGTAGAAGCGGTTGCGGGCGAGATAATTGCCGGTTTCGGCGTCGCGCCAGTAGCCGCTGTACATGATGCCGTCGGCGGTGGGGGCGGTCGGGTTTGACCAGTTCGCGTCGTAAACCGTGTGGGAGCCGTAGGCGTTGTAGACGTAACGCTTAACGACCAGGCCGGTGGCGGAATCGACAACCGCCGTCGTGTTGTGGTTGGCGTCGGAGAGGTAGTAGCGGAGCAGGTCGCCCTGGTCGCCGTAATCGCCGTCGCCGTTGGCGTCGTGACGCCAGACGATCGGCGAGTCGATGTAGTCGGGCGAAAAGACGTGCTGATTGGCCGAGATCGTCGCGCCCTGGCCGTCAACGAACCGCTCTTCCAAAAGCTGCCAATCGTGATTGTAGAAATAGTGGGCATGGGAGGCGGAGAGGACTTTCTCGATGCGGCGGTTCGCGGCGTCGAACTCATACGCGGCAATCAGGGCGTCGTCCGTGGCAGGCTCGAACGTGCCGTCGCCATCGTCCTCGTAGACCGCCACCTGCCGGTTCCAGGCGTCGTAGACGAAGTGCAGGCCGGTCGTCTCGTCGCCGGATTTCGGGCCGTAGATCATGTTGCCCGCCGCGTCGTACCCGGGCGTGACCCAGCCGCCGGTGATGGACTCGATCTCGTTGGCCCCGTTGGTGGACCGGGACTGCGAATCGCCGTCGTCGTCGAACGCCGCGAAATTGCCCTGCCCGTCGAGGGTCCAGGTCTGGTCGTAGTCGTCGGCCCGCTCGGAGGAGACGAGGCGGTCGAGATTGTCGTAATCGTAGACTTCGTCGAAGGCGGCGTGCAACTCGTTGGATTTGCTCACCCGATTGCCCGCGCGGTCGTATTCATAAGAATAATGGTCGAGCACCACGTCCGGGTCTGCGCCGTAGTCGGTCCAGATTTGATCGAGCACCCGGCCGAAGCGGTCGAGCGCGGCGAAATCGTTCTCGGCGTAGTCCAGCTTCACCGCGATGTCCTCGTAATCCTCGACGACGACCCGGCCCGCGCCCAGGTATTTGTATGAGGCGTAGGTGTCGGTGCCGTCGCCGATTGTGGCCAGCCGGGACATGATGTCGTCAATCGCGCCCGCCGTGCCGTAGCCGTACTCGATCGCCTGCCCGGCGGGATAAGTCACTTCCGCCAGCCGGACGTACTTCGCCGTGCTGCCGGATGCCCCGTCCTGATAGGTGTATTGTACGGCGGGCGTGTTTTGCGTGTCAACCGCGCCGTTGTGGGCTTGCCACTCCTCGATAAGGTTGCCCCAGCCGTCGTAGGCGTACTGGACTTCGTTGACCACGCTCCCCTCGCCGGGGTCGGCGTCGTCGTGGCTGGCAACAGCATTCCACCCGGCCAATGTCGTCGTAAGTCGTTGATATGCGGAGGATTGCGTCGTCCACTATGCCCGACGAGCCAAGATCGGTAACGCAATCGTGGGCCAGCCGTCCGGCGTCGTCATAGAGATACGTATGCTCGACGCCCCGCTGATCGGTCGTGGTGACGGTGCGGCCCAGGCGGTCGTAGGTGGTTGAAACGTGGTCGCCCAGGTCGGTCGTGATGGTCCAGACCTTGGTCGTGCCGTTCTGCGAGAGCGTGTCGGTCGAGTCGGGATAGACCGCGGCCGTTTGCCAGGACGGATTGAGCTCGGATTCGTAGAGATACTGGGTCGCCTGCTGTTCGACGTTCTCGTTGTTCGGGGGAAAGGGGGGATAAGCCCAATTACTTATCGATTACACCTCAATAATTGGACTTATCCCCTTTTTTCAATTCCACGCCGCCGCGGAGGTTCTCGCCGTCGCGGAGGCGGCGGTGTTGGCCATCGAAATCGACGACGGCGTAGGGGGTCGGGGATATTTCCCGCACGGTCCCCTGCAGACTGCCGACCTGAAACTCGTCCCCCTGGCGGAGCCTCCAGAGTTTGTCGTGAATGCGGTCGAAAATCCACACCTGCCGGGCGCCGTCGACTTCGGTAAATCCGGTGACAACGGCATATTTTGCCGCGTTGATCGGCTTGACTTTTGTTTCGGCGACCTGCGGCCGGTCCCGTTTGGGCGGCGGCGGCGAGTACGGCGCGAACAGGTTCCGCTTGCCGATCGGATCGCGGTAGTCGTCTAGCCGGGCCAGCCGCAACTCGCGCCCCGGTTCCTTGGTGAGCTGGTTCTTGCGGTCGGCCCCCGGCAGCGAGAGGGCTTCGATCGTCATACTCACGTCCAGGTCGCGGGAGTTTTCCAACGCCTTGATGTCCAACTGGCGGATTTGCTGGAGGTGGCCGGCGGAGTAGAACTCGTAGAGAAACCGCGTCAGATCGGCCAGGGCCACGTGGGCGCGGAGCGAAAACGACATCCGCGTGAACATGTCCCGCCGGGTTTCGATCTGCTTCGAGTCGATGTTGAGTTGGCGGAAGCCGTCCCGGTCGGCCAGGCCGCGAAGCCAGTTCTGATAGAGCGAGCGGCCGACGGTGGTGTCCGTGGGGAGCGCCTGCCGCTGCCACGCCGTCAGCCGGGCGGCCTCGCGCCGGGCGACCGCCAGCCGCTCCTCTTTGCCGGCCACGTCGGCCGCGAGCTTGTCCCGATCTGTGCGGAGTTGGGTCGAGGTCCGGCTGTCGCCGCCGAACAGCAGGAACCAGAAGACCATCAGCGCCAGCAGTCCGCCGGCTACGTAGAGCAAAATCTTTTCGCGGCGTCGGGTCATGGCTTGGCCCCCTTGCCCTCGAGCAACGACGCCTCGAACCGCCAGGAGTAGTCTTTCTTCGAGTGGTCTTCGCGGCTGCTGCGGCTGGTGATCTGGCCGGCGCGGGCCCGGGCGCGTTGCTCCATATTGGCGATCACTTCGGCGTTGCGGACCCAACCCTTCAGATCGACCTGGCTGCGGCCTTGGCGGACGGCGAAGGTCAATTGGCCGAGAATCGCGTCCCGAGCCGAGGGAAAGCCCTCGCTGAGGGTTTGAAGCTGGTCGAGCCAGACGGCTTGGCCTTCTCTCCAGCGTTCGATTTCGGCCACCGTCTCCCGCGTCTTTTTCAGTCCCGCCAACGAGGCGTCGAGCGAACTGTTCTGGGCGTTAAGGCTTTCGACCTCGCCGGCGAGCCGGTAGTTTTCCACCCGGGCATAGACCAGCCAAACCAGCAAGAGCAGGGCCGCGGCAGCGGCTCCGGCGACCCAGCGCTTCCGCCGGCTGGGCGCCTCGACGCGGCGGCGGGGATGCAAAAAGTCGATCGTCTGGCCCGCCCGGCGCGACTCCGCCACGAGCGCGCTCGAGCAGCGGCGCGAAGCGGCCCGGATGCGCCGGCGGCGCCTCGCGGAGCGCGGTTCCCTGCTCCAGTCCCTGGAACGGATCGACCACTTCCGTGGCGATTCCCAATTCTGTTTGAATGCGCCGGGCGAGATCGGCGTGGCCCGGCTCGTCGCCGCAGAGCACGAGCGACTTGAACTTCCGCCCGGAAAACTGATTCTGCACGGCGGCCATCGTCAGCCGCACCTCGGCTTGCAGGGCCGGCAGGGAGGGATTCGCGTCGTCCAGCCACATGCTCCGCAGGAAGACCACTTTACCGTCGAGGACCACGGTCAAATCGGCCTCGCCGCCCAGCAGTTCGACCAGCAGCCGCAACTGTCCCCGCGTTTCGGGCTTGTTGGGGGCCAGCAGCGGCGCCGACGCGCAGGGCCGCAACAGCAGCCGCTGCATTTTCAGCCCCGCCGCCGCGCAAACATTCTCGATCCGCCGAATCACGGCCGGGGCGATGGCCATCGCCAGGATGGTCCGCGCGCCGTCGGCCGTCTCATCGATGGGGACGAAATCCAGCCGCCAGTCGTCGGTCAACTCGTTGAACTCGCGGGCCGCCTGGAAGCGGACCATGTCGGGCAGGTCTTCCTCGGGAGCGGGCGGGAGTTGCAGTTGCCGCAGCTCGATGCCGCCGCGGCGGACGACGACCAGCGCCGGCGGACGGCCGATGCCCCGCGCGTCGAGCTCCGCGGCGATCAGCCGGCCGATGCGTTGCTCCGGCGGCTCGGCGCCCGGCTCGCCGCCGTTGCAGGGGACGGCAAAGGCGTGCTCGATCGCCACGCGGTGACCGCCCAGCGCGGCGACGGCCGCGCGGATCTCTTGGGCGCTCCATTCAATGGCGATCATTCTGTTCATATACCTGCCTTTGTGGTGCGGCCGTCCCGGCTGCACCGTGCAGGCGGGACGCCTGCACCACAACCAATCCTTCACTGTTCCGTGGGGCGGGCCGCCGCAGCCGCTTCCGCGGGAAAGCCGCCGGACAATCCACTCACATCTTTCCAGGATAATACGGCCGTCGGGCGTTTGCCAGCATCAAGTATCACTTCCAGCCGTTCGGAAGGCCCTCCCCCCTCCAGGGTCCCAATCACCTGTGCCCGATATACGCTCCCCCCCGCCGTAATAAACGGCATCAGCGTCTTCATCGTTTTCAGCGGCACAATCCCCTCGCTGAGCAGCCAGGTCTCGTAATGATGGCTCTCGTCGTCGCTCGCGGGGTCCATCACCCGTTTGGAGATGATCTGATCGACGATGTCCGTAGTCATGCCGGGAATGCACATCAGCACGGTCCGCGAGGCCTGGTTGATGTTGATGCGGCCGGGGATCGTCTCGGCCGTCTCGACCGTCGCGGCGTCCATCAACTTGGGCAGGTACTCGGCCATCGCCCCGGGATCATCATTGAACGGCGATTGCAGGCGGATGGATTTCGGCTGTTGCGGTTGTTCCGGTCCAACGTGCCTATCCTGAGGCCCGGCGGAATTGTTGGGTAAGGGGACCTCCACGCTGACGCCGATCAAGTCCAGAACGCTGGTCAGAGTGGCGCTCGCCTTCAGTTTCGAGACGTCAAACAGATCGGGCGAGAGCGTTTGGACATAATTAAAATCAGAGAGTCGATCATTTGTTGAGGCTGCGCCATAGGCCCTGTAGGCTACGATAAACATCGCCTGCTGCTCGTCCAGCGCCGTCTTCAGATCGTTGTAGAGCGTTTCCAGGTCGTCACTGTTGAGGTCGATTTTCTTTGTGCCGTCGGGCTTCATGGTCGTCTCGTCGCTGTAGAGCGTCAGATATTGGGCCCAGCCGTGGTCCATCGAGCCGTCGGAGTTGTCCACGCCGTCGATGGTTCCCGCGGCGGCCGTATCGCTGCTGAAGCCCATCCGGGCGGCGTCGGTCCCGTAGAGCAACTGCGGCGTGACGCCGCGGACCAGCAGCAACTCGTCGATCGACTCCGGCGGGCCGTTCCGCGGGGCGTAGGGCGGCGAGAGCGAGGCGTAGTAGTCTGCCTCGGCCCCCTGCACCCGTGGTGAGTCGTCGCTGTCGATCCAATCCAGAATCGCGTCGCTGATCTCCTCGGTCATGCCGGGCAGGGCCATCAGCATCTGCTTCGCCGAGCCGGATTTCTGCTTGTCCATCTGCAGCAGCGTGCGGAGGTTGATCCGCGTCGATTCGTCTTGCAGACCGTAGCGGAGGCCGACCACCGTGCGGTCGTCGATCAGCGGGGCGACCAGCGTGAACCGGCCGCGGTCGCGGGCGTCGTCGGCCTCGGCCGCCAGCACGTTGCGGAACCGTTGGGGATTGTCGTAAATCCCGCCCGCGTCCGCCCGCTCGTCCGGGTCGCGGTCGAGGAACTGCCGGGCCAGCTCGGCCCCCGACTCGGCCGACACGCGGGCCTGGATCTGCTGGCCCGAGGTGAGCGCGGCCTTGCGCTCGTTGAGCATCAGTTCGCAAAAGCTGAGACTGGCCAACGCCAGGATGGCGATCACCACCAAAACCAGCACCAGGATGATTCCCCGCGGTTGTCGGCCGTTCATCGGTTCGTCCCCTGGTTTTGATTGTTCGATCCACCGCCACCGGACGATGATCCCCCAGACGGCGTCCCTCCCGACAATGATCCTCCCGACGATGGGGTGGCAGTTGAGCTGCCACCCCGACCGGATCCCGCCGAGCTACTCGCGGCGGGCGAAACCTGCGCGTTGGGCAGCGTCACCAGGAGGTCGTAGATCATCGGCGACGCATTCCGGGCAGCGTTCGGCCGGCTCAGCGCGACGGTCACCTTCACCGCGGTAGGCAGCTTGCCCTGCTGGCTCGAATCCCAAGTGTCGCTGCTCGTCGTGCCATCGTAGTAGGTGAACCGCAGATTGACGACCTCGGCGCCCAGCAGATCGGTGGCCCGGCTGAGGAGGTCCGTTTGCCCCTGGGCGACGGCGAACAGGAATGCGTTCCGCTCCATCGCGCGGCGATACAAACCGCTGCCGGTGGCGCTCGACGAGCCGCTCTGTTCCGTCGGGGAGACCGTGCCGGGATTGCCGAGGCAGTAGATCACCGTCGTCACGTCGCTCGTCGGCGCGGGGGAACCGTCGCTCGCCGCGGCCGCCGCCGTCCGCCGGTTGGACCAGGGGCGGCGGCTCGTGTCCACCTGCAAACATTCCATGTCGCCGATCAAGCCGCCCAAAAGCGACCCCGACGGCGTCGCTTCCGCCGCCGAGCCGTTCGACGTGTCGAGGCTCGACGCTGAATCCGATGAACCGGACAAACCTGACGAACTGCCGGAGGACGAAGACGAGCCGCCGGACGACGCCGAGCCGGCGGCGGAATAGGGGACGGCGTTGCGCAAGTCCTCGGCGATCCGCTGGAGCAACGCCCGGGCGAGCTGCGCTTCCTCCACCTGCCGGCGGCTCTTGTCCGCCACGTTGAAATTGACGTGAATGGCCATCCCGATCAGCCCCACGACGACCGTGGTCAGGGCCAGGGCGAGGATGACCTCAAGCAGCGTGAAGGCCGTCCGCCGACGGGGGCCCGCGGGCCGGCGTCGTTCGGCGTCCTTCAGAATGTGCGTAGTTTCATATTGCATGTTCGCGCACCGATTCTGCCGGCAACTTCTCGCCGAACGAAGCGCTGTTTTCAACAGTTCCAACAGGACTCAGGAGAGACTTGCGTGTATTCTCCGATTAGCCCGAAGGGCTTTCATAAGGTAGCCCAGGGTTGCCGCGCAGCGGCTACCCTGGGTTGCGGGGCCGATCATTTTTTCAACCCTGAAAGGGTTGCGGAGCGGCGCCGCCTTTCCGCAACCCCTGCGGGGTAATATATTTCTGCAACCTCTTCCCCCAGGGTAGCCGCTGCGCGGCAACCCTGGGCTGTCTTGCAAAATCCCTTCGGGATAAAAACTCCAATACTGTCCACTCGTCCCGGTTACTGACTTTTCTGACCGCTGGAACTTTCGCTGGAATTGCCGCCGGACTCCGTGCTCTCCGTGCTGGAACTGCTGGACGAGGTCGCGGCATTGGGATCGGGCATCCAGCGGACCAGCGAAAACTTGACGGGATGCTGGTTGGCCGGCAAATCCCGGGTGACGGTGACCCGCACGTAAATCAGAACCGTTTTCGTCGGTGGCCCCGGTCTCGATCGAATACAGCCAGGCCGGTTCGCCCGGATCGATCGAAGCCGTCGTGGCGGAGTCGAAGGCCGTGTTGCCGACCGCCGTGGCGGGCGTGATGCCGGCGAGTATTTCGGAGAGCTTGCTCTCGCAGAGCAGTTCGGCGTGGGACAGGTCGCGGGCGACCTGGGCGTTTCGCAGCGCCTGGCGGCCGGCTTCGCCCAGCACCGCGATCGCGCCGCCCAGCAGGGCCAGGGCCAAAATCACTTCCAGCAGGGAGAAACCGGCCCGCTTTTTCATCGCCGCTACTCCACGATCGAGTCCAGGTCGGAGAGGGTCACGGCCCCGGTCAATCCCCGCAGGATGACGCGGACCGCGCGGCTCCGCTGGTCGGCCAGCACCAACTGCACGTCCGAGGCGGTGCCGTCCGGATAGAAGAGTATCGGAGCGGACCAGCCGTCCGATTCGCCGCCGGCGGCCGCACTGCTGAACTTGATTCCTTCCGGCAAGGTCTGTTCCGCGCAGGTCGCCGCGCCGTCGCCGGACGACGAGGCGGACGCCGCCGCGGCGTCGCCGCCGATCGCGCCGGCGGAGGCGGATGAAGCGTCGCCTTGGTCGCTCTGTGCCGCCAGCCGGTAGTGGTCGCCGTCAATCTCGTAGCGGAAAGAGTAAGTGTGACCGGAGCGCATGGCCTCGATCCGCGCTTGACACCAGGCGCTGCGGACCTGATCGGCCGCCGAACCGAGCCGGCGGCTGGTGTAGAGCCGTTGCACCGAAGGCCAGGCGGCGCCGGCGATGATCGCCGTCAGCACGAGCACCAGCACGACTTCCATCAAGGTGAAGCCCCGCCGTGCCCGCCGGTTTCCGTCCACTCCGTTAGGTGATGTCCAAGTGAAACTCTGAAGTTTGTGGGACAGCCGCCCTCGGCTGTCTTGGGCAATTCCGCACAGCCGAGGGCGGCTGTGCCACATATCTTGGACACCCGCATATTTTGTTGCCGACGATCGTTCACCGTCCGTGCTCCTAATTCCAATTGCCGATGTCGTCTTGCGTGCCGTTGATGCCGTCGGGGCCGAAAGACCAAACGTCGAAGCTGTCGGGGTTATGCACGCCGGGGGCGACGTACTGGTAGGGATTGTCCCAGGGGTCCAAGGGAATCTCCGAGGCCAGATACGGCCCGTCCCACTTGTCGGGATTGGGCAAATCGGCGGGCGGCGTGCGGAGGGCCTGAAGCCCCTGCGCCGTGTTCGGAAAAACACCGATCGACATCTGGAAGGCTTGCAGGGGCGTTCTCAGCAAGCCGACTTGGGTCCTGGCGGCTTTGATGTGGGCGGTTTTCATCGTGCTCATGTAGGCAAAACTGGCCAACGAGGCCAATATCGCCAAAATCACCAAGACCAACATCACTTCCATCAGGGTAAAGCCGCTTCGGCGGCGGCGAGGGGGGGTGCGTCTCATGGTATGATCCTAGTATTTATTGGGGGGAATCGGCATTATATTCGATCTCGGCCGCGGTTGCCAGTCGGTGCCGTTCCACCCGCGGCGGTTTCCGGGCGCAAGCTTCGGCGCAATATATCCTCCCTAACGTATTAACCCCGCTGAGAGCAAAAGGGTCCGCCGGCCGTGGAAAAAAACGGCAAGTATTTTCGGGCGTCGCGCGAAAAAGCGCTGGAGTCATTTAGCCCCCCGTGAATACACGGGGGGAGAGCGCGGAATAGAAGTCCAAACAATGCCCCCGGTGTATTCACCGGGGGCTAAATGCCGGACGTGCTCAGATGTGATGTCAGCCGCGGCCGGAGCGCTGATATTGGTTGGATCGGCCCCCTCTTTGACCGCCCTGGCCGCCGCGCTGATATGGCTGGGAGTTGCCGCGGCCGGAGTTTTGCCGATTGTACTGATTGCCGCGATTGTACTGATTGGAGCGGTTGTATCCCCCTCCGTAGTTTTGCCCGCGGGTGGGTTGATTGTAGCCGCGGCCGTAACTTTGCTGCCGGTTGTAGCCGCCGTATTGCGATTGGTTATACCGTTGCGATTGGCCGCGTTGGTACGGGTTCCCACCCCATCCGCCGGATGCCCCCCCGCCGTTGCGATTCACCTGCACCGCTTCGCCGGCGATTGCCGAGAGCGCCTGTTCGACCGCCTCGGGGCTGCTGCGATGCAGCGCAACCACGCGCACGGTTTCGTTCTGGTCGCCGGCGCCCACGTCCAACGACTCCACCAACTGCCGGACCTCGTCGAAGAGAGTGTCCGGCGCGGAGACAATCAGCGAGTTGGTGCGGACGTCCACGCCGATGGACATCTTGGCGGGCTCGGGGCCGCTGGTCTGCTGTTGAGTTCCCCGGTTTCTTCCCCGGGTCAATTGTTGGGCAAAAAAGAACGCCATGTTCCGCTGCCCGTTGGCGTTCGGGTTTTCCACCAGGCGGTCGGCGTAGACCTGCTTGACGACGTCCGCGACCTCTTCGGCGTTGGTGTACTGCAAGGGAATCATGCGCGGCTTCGGGGAAAGCGCGACGTCTTCCGGGCTTTCGCGCTGGTCGAGGATTTTCAGCAGTTGCTCGATACTGTCGAGGTCGGCCCGGTTGGCCTGCACCAGCAGGGCGTTCAGCCGCTGGTCGGCGGTGATGCGGACCGGCCCGGTGGCGAGGACTCCCTGCTTGGCTGCGTTATTGGCCGTGGCGGTGGCCGATGCGCTCGATTCGCTTCCGTTCTGATCGGAGTCGCGGGAGCGGCGCCGGCCGCCGGAGTTGTTCCCCGCGAAGCCGCCGAAGCCCCCAAAACCGCCAAAACCTCCGAACGGACTGGGGAAGCCGCCGGACTGGTTGTTCTGCTGGGAGGCGGCCTCGCCGCCGGCGGCGCTGCTCGCCCCGCCCATGATCTGCACTAGCGTATCGGCCACCGCCGCCGCCTTGGCGTGCTTCAGGTAGAAGACCGTCACGCCGCGGGTGTTGGCCGCACTGCTCATCATTTCGTCCAGCAAGTTCTCGAACTCGTCCAGGGCCTCGGTGTCTTCCGAAGCGATGATCAGCCCGTTCGGCCCCTGGATGACGATAATCGGCGGCGGTGCCGTCTTGGCCGGCGGCTGGGCGGCCTCCGCCGGGGCCACGGTCTCGACGCGATCCGCCGCAAAGAACACGTTGGCGCCGCCGTGCATGGCGGTCGGCTGTTTGTCGGTTGAAGCAGGCTTAGACGGCGGGGCAGGCTGCGGTTTTTCCGTGGGCTGGACGGCCGGGGGAGCACCCTGCGGCGGCTGAACGGGCCGGGATAGACGGTCGAGCAACTCGGGCGGAAGCCCCTCCGCACCATGCCCTTGCGACGGACGCCCCTCGTCGTCGGCCGACGGGCGGATCACGCGAATTTTGTTGGCCCGCAGGGTCGGCCATATCTCTTGCACCCGCTCCAGGGCGGACCGCGCCGTGGAACCGCCGTAAGGGATCCGGCGGACGTGGCCGCCGGAGGCCGCCTGACCGCCCCGCGGCCGCAACGGCTCGCCCATCTGCTCCAACATGCCACGAATCTGCACAATCTGCGCCTCGCTGCCGCGGATTATCAGTTGCCGGTTGACCGCGTCGGCTTCCACCTGCGGACCGGTCCCCGTCCCCTTGCCCTCTTTGTTCTCTTCACCCGTGCCGAATAGCTTGCCGATGGCCGCCGCGACCGCTGGCGGATCGAGTCGCACCAGCCGGATCACCTCAACATGCTGGCCCTCGCCTTGGAGTTGGGCCAGCGTGGCGCGGATCGTGGCCTGCTGCGCGGGGCGGGCCAGGGCGATCAGATTGCCCGACTTGGCGTCGATGCTCAGCCGTAGGTCGGGCTGGCCCGTCAGCAGCGTTTGCAGCACCGCCAAAGCCGATTGGGGATCGATGCCCGACACCGGGTAAACCTCGAGTTGCGGCGAGCCGATCAGCCGGCTGCCCCCTTCCTGGCCGGGCGCCGGCACGTCGAGCCCCTGGATGATCGTGGCCGCCTGGGCCACCTTCTCCGGCTGGCCGCTGACCAACAGCCGGCCGCCCGACTCGACCGCGATGCGGATCGAGCCGTCGGCCGCGGCGTTCTTATCTTCTGGAATGTCGAGCAGTTGGTGCAGGACGGGCAGGACGTCTTCCGGCCGGGCGTACTTCAACTCGAACTTGCGGAAGCCGGCCGAACCCAACCCGGTGGGACCCTCGATCCGTTCGAGCATCTTGCGGATCGCCCGCAGCCGGCCGACCGTCTCCGTCACGTACACCTGCCGCGACTTGGGAAGCGACACCACCGAGCCCTGCGGACCGAGCAGCTTCTTGATCTCGGCCGCGGCCTCTTCGGGCTTGAGCTTGTCGACGTTGAACAGCACGCGGACCAACTCGTATTCGCCCCGGCCGTCGAGCGAGTCGAGCGGCACGGTGGGCACGAGATTCGGCGGGACGCCGTCCTCGAGGTTGATGAGCATCAACATCCGGCCGCGGCGGACGAGCGTGTAGCCTTTCGTCAGCAGCACCCCGTTGAGCAGATCGATGGCTTCGGTCGGCGTGTAGGAGTGGTTGTCCGTGTAGTTGAACGTCCCCGGCGGCGGAGAATCCATCACCAGCGACATGTCCGCTTGTTTGGCGAACCAGTCGAGGACGTCCTTCCACGGCTGAAAGCGGAATTGGAAGCGAATCTTGTGCGCCGTTGGGGCACTCGGCTCGGAGGCGGATTTTTCCGCCGGTTCGGCGGCGGCGCTCGGCACGGCCGGACCTGCGGGTGCGGAGGGTTTGGCGTGGGACAGGTTGTCAACCTGTCCTACTGTCTGTGGTTGGACTGCCGCAGGCGCCACCGGCTGCGGCGCTGTTTCAGCGGCCCAGGCAATGCTCGCCGGAGCCAACAGGACGGCGGACAAAATGGCCGGCCACAGACGAACGAAATTGGACCATCTAAAACCGTACATGCCCAAACCTCCGAAAGTAGGTGCTAATCATACACTATTCTACTTGCGGAATGGGGTGCGTGCCACCGAAGAAGCGGATTTGTTTATTCCATCCGGGCATAACCCAATCGGCGGGGAGTCGGTTTTCCACCGAAATCCGTGCCTGGAAACCTGGGTTTTTCAGATTGACGGAAGAAACCGGGGGCTGTTCGCCCCCGGACATTGCGACACTCATTCGACTTGCACGAATCTTCTCCCCGAATCATGTCCGGGTATTTACGTTGTGGGGGGCTGATCCTCGCCGCCCCGGTTCCCGCGGTTGCGGTTCCCGCCGTTTCCTCCCCGCCGTCCGCCCATCATGCCGCGCATCATGCCGCGCATTTCTTCCTGCGGGATGTCGAGCGTCTTTCCCTTCATTTTCTCGAAGGACTCCTTCTGCTCGGCGGTGAGCACTTCCATGATTTGCTTTTCGGAGTCTTTGCGGATCTCGCCCATTTTATCGCGCATCGCGGAACGATCGCCGCCGCGCATCAATTCCATCATCTTCTTGCCCGCATCCTCTTCGATCGACTTCAGCTTGGCCGTTTGATCGTCGGAGAGCTTCAGTTCCTTCTGCACTTCCTTGTCGCTCAGGGCCCCCACGCCTGCCCGTTGAATGGCGATTTCTTGCAGCCGCTTCATCTGGCTGGGCAACAGGGTGTCGTGGATCACCTTGTTGAGTTCGTCGGACTGAGCCTGCATTTTTTTCTGGATCTCGTCCATTTTGGCTTGCCGTTCATCCGGGGATAAATCGCGCATGCCGGAGAACATCTCCCGCCGGGCTTCCGTGGCCTTCTTGTTGGCTTCCTCGAGCTTGGTCTTCTGCTCCTCGACGAGGTCCAAATCCTTTTGCACGGTGGGGAACTGCAACAACATCGGATACATCACCGAGAGAGAGCGGTTTTGCCCCCTCATTCCCGGCATTCCCCGCATTCCCCGCCCGCCTTGCGCCCAGGCTGAACTGCACATGGCGGACACCGCCGAAAACAGGACTACTACCGCGGCGAAACGAAACATTTTACGGCTCATAAAAGGCACTCCAAAAAATAAAGGAAACACCTGAAAATCGTCCCTTGAGGACCCGAATCATAGTAGCGGTTGCCGAGTGGAAATCAATAGCGGCCAATCCCGGTGCAAAACCGGCCTCCGGCCTCAAACTGATGCCTCGCAAGCATTAAACCGGGCCGGCCGGCAAAAGTTGCGATAAAAAACCACTATTTGCTCCCGCATAAGCAGTGCAGCCTATGTTTAGCGGCCGTCCGTACGACGGCCCCGGTCCCAACGCAAGCCACCCTGCCGGCGGCTGCTAAGGGCCGGCGAATCAATAAGTGGGGGACTGTCCCAATTTTCGTTCGACGAAAATGGGACTGTCCCCTTCTGAAATGCGACAGTTATTAATTTGCCGATCCTAACCCGGATTATTCATAAACACGAAGGAACATTGTCATTCTGAGCGCAGCGAAGAATCTGGGCTGTTTGCGGCGCATCGGAGATCCTTCGCTGCGCTCAGGATGACGTTTATGAATAATCCGGGCTAAACGGTATTGCATGACTGTAACCGTTCACGGAGCGGCAGGGGACTGGTCCATTTTTCGGCGGGAAAACGTAATTTCATCAATAAACCGTGGGCCGAAAACATGGACCTGTCCCCCTCCCGCCGCTCCAGGGGGACAGTCCCATTTTCGCGGCGGCAAAGCTCATTCGCGGGGCTACGTCCCCCGTGCCGCGAAAATTGGGACAGTCCCCTGTGAACGGTTACGCATGACTTTTCTGACGTTCGATAAGCCCCCTTAGCAGAGGGGCATAAGAATATGAACACCGTTCAACCGGGGGATAATCGAACCGGCGCTGACAGTTCGCTCCCCGGGGCCGCGGCCCGCTGTCCATGCAGGACTGCATTGCTTACAATTCACGACTCTAAAGTCGACCGAAACACCGCGCCGCGAGGGCCGAGCCGTGCAAAAATTCTCCTGGCAGCCGCAACCCCAAGCGGCCGGGTTCCTACAGAAGCTCTTCGCCGAGTTCGGCGACCTGTGTCCCGACGCGCGCCGCTTTGCCGAGAAATTGCGTGCGGAAACGGGGACCCGCTTGATCGACTGGACGGACCACCTCGGACTGCCGGGAGAGCATGACCTGGGTCCGCAACTCGAATCGGCGGGCTTCGTCCGCTCTAGCAGCCAACCGCCCGAGGTCTGGGAACATCCCCTCGGGCTGTTTCCCAGGATCATCGTCGACGATCGGGCGGTCCGGCGGTTGGCGCTGCGGGTCGAGTCGGCGGCCGATTTTCTCCGCGCCCACGGCCTGAGCGACGCGGCAATCGAAGGTGCGCCGCTCGGCCCGATGCGCAAGGCCCGCATCGCCAAACAAAACGGCGCCGAGATGTGGATTGTGGAACGCCACGGCTTTTCCGGCTGGGAGCCGCCGGAGGCGCCCCCGGCGACCGTCGCCGGCATCCTCAGCCGTCAAGAGACGTTCCGCCGGCGGAAACGGCGTTTTGCCCGGGTCGAGGAGGGCTTCGCGCACACGCTGGAACTGGTCCGCGCCGCCGTGGCGGACCTCGGCACGGGCTGGGCCTCCGAGCTGTTCTTTGCCGCCGAGCGCGACTACTGGGCCCGGCGGAATCGCGCCGCCCGGCTGCAAAAGGCCCGGCAGGACGCCCTCGGGCTGGGCTGGCAAAACCACGACCACCACACCTACCGCTGCGGCCGCGGTCATTTCGCGGGCCTGATCGGCATTCTCGAACAACTCGGGCTGACCTGCCGCGAGCGGTTCTATGCCGGCCGCGAAGCCGGCTGGGGGGCGCAGGTCCTCGAACAAATGGCGAGCGGCGTCGTGGTCTTCGCCGACGTGGACCTCGGCCCGGAGGAGGTCGTCGGCGACTTCGCCCACCAGCCCCTGCCGCCGCGCGAGGAGTTCGGCACGGTCGGGCTGTGGTGCCTGCTGCACGGCGAAGCGATGCTCCAGGCCGGTCTGCACCACTTGGCGTTCCGCTGCGATTTCGACGCCGCCCGGCGTCAGTTGCAGGACTCCGGCGCGCCGGTCCTCAAGCCGTTCACCGAACTGCCCTGCCTGAAGCAGGCCTTCACCGAGGGCGAGACGTGGCCCGTCGAGGCCGCACAACTGGAATCCGCGCCGGCCGCCCGCGCCGTCACCCCGGCCGAGGCCGAACGCTTTCACCGCTCCGGCGCCATCGGCTCGCACTTGGAGATACTCGAGCGCGAGGAGGGCTACAAGGGCTTCAACCAGGCCGGCATCAACGAGATCATTCGCGACACCGATCCCCGGCGGCAACACTGTTCGGTGCAAACCGCCGGCGCGTAGGATTGACTTCTGCCGCGTGCCGATTGAATCACGGCGACGATTGGGGCCCCGATAGCAGCTCGAAGTTGCGTTCGTTCTCGCCCGGTTTGACTTCCACGCGGAGCGTGGTTTGGAGATTATACCGTGGGGGCACGACCTCGGCCCGGCCCAGGTCCGCGTTGCCGGCGAAGATGCGGACGTTGTGCGGGCCGACCTTGGCCCCTTTGTCCGTGCGAATGTAGATCAACTCGTATCGGCCCCGGCTGTCGGTCGTGCTGGTCGAGGCCCGGCCGCCTTCGACCGGCTCAAAGATCACGCGGGCGCCGGCCAGCGGTTTCCCGTCCAAGGTGACTGTGCCGGAGACCAGTCCCAGCGAAGGACGGTCGCCGCGGCTACAGCCGGCCAGAAACAGCATGCCGAGAACCGCGAGTGCCCAGCCGCAATTCAGATGGGGTGGGCCGAAACGAACGCTTTTTTCCATCTCCGCCTCCTTACCGCACGCTCGGAAATATGTTACCGATTTCATTCTGTAGGGAACGCCCTCCGTGGCGTTCCGTGACCTGCGAAAACAGCCCTTTTTCAGCCCCCGGAACGCCACGGAGGGCCTTCCCTACAGCGGCTTGTACATCGTCCATTCGGTAAGTTATTTACGGGCGGCGCCTTAGTGCCCTACGGCAACTTCACCGGCTGCCCATCGGCCATCGAGCCCAGGTTGTTGAACAGATTCGTATCGACGTTCTCGCTGATGAAACGCACCGAGCCGTCGGCCAGACCGAAGTGGGCCCCGCCGGAATGATCGCTGCCGGGCGATTGAAAGAAATTGTTGTTCAATCCGCCGGCGGCGCCGCCGTTGACGGCGTTGGCGGTGGTGAACAGCGTGGCCACTCCGCCCAGCGCCCAGCCGTCTTGACTGGTGGTGCCGTCCGTCGAACCGTCCAGCCGCTGCATTTCGCCGGTCATGATGGTGTAGGAGGTGCCGTCCTTGATGTCCGCGAACTTGGCCGCGATGTTGGGCCGGAAAATGCCGATCAGCGGTGGCGCAACACTATCTCCCTGGAAGTTCCAGAAGTGCCCCGTCGCGGCGGTCTTGGTGAACTTATGATTGGGTCCGGTCGGGGTGTTGTCCCAGCCGTTCGTAGCCCCCAGGCAACCGCCGTAATCGGTGCCGCCGCCGGTCCAGGTTGATACGATCATTCGCGCCGGCCGCCCCGCCGGCATCGACATGTCCTCGGGGCGAATGCCGTTGCGCCGCGTGGGGCAATAGAAACCCCCGATGTCCCGCTGCGCGACTGGGTTGTCCTTCACGCTCGTGCGGAAGTCCCACTCGTCATAAAGGTTCTGCATCTCCATGTAGGGCAGGATCATGAGCATCCAACTGGTGCCGTGAAACGACGCCCCCGAGAGCGCCTCCTCCCACGGCTCGAGCCTTTCCAGGTGGCTGCCGCTGTGCAGGCGGACGATGCAGCCCGGCGGCAACGCGTTATAGCTCTCCGCGTACTCGTGCAACGCCAAACCGATCTGCTTGAGATTGTTGGTGCATTGCATTCGGCGGGCCGCCTCGCGCGCCGCCTGCACGGCGGGCAGCAACAGCGCGATCAGGATGCCGATGATCGTAATGACCACCAACAGTTCCACCAGGGTAAAGCCCCCGGCCGCAGAACAATTCTCCGGCGGGAGCAACCGGCGGCGCGACGAGAGGCGATCTCCACGGTCGGCATGCAACGGATGCAGATCGTCGTTGAGACCGCTCCACGATCGCTTCATAAGCAGAAGCCCTTGCGGTGCATTAGTTGCTATTGCGGCAGGCGTGCGTAGGGTGGGACAAGCGCAGCGCGGTCCCACCAGTAACGGCGGAAAGCATGGTGGGACTGCGCTGCGCTTGTCCCACCCTACATTCCGCGACAGGTGTGCATTAAATGGATTTCGCATCATGCCATGCCTTTCACGGCCAGACGACGGCGGACGAAGTACGCCAACAGGCCCAGCCCCATCGCGGCCAGCAAGGTCAGCGTCCCCGGCTCGGGAACGGAGGAGATCGTGCCCGGCGAACCCGTCTCGCCGGTGGGCGAAAGGAACGCGCCGTTCACTCCGACAACGCTCAAGGCGGAAATCGTCGGCACCGGATCGGTCGTGCCGCCCAGGCCGGCGGCATTGTCGAAACTTACACCAGAAGTGCCGGTGCCAAAACCGACACCCGTTACGCGCGTGCCGAGCGAATCGAAGATGTTCACCTCGTCGCCCCCGCTGCTCAGTCCGATGCCCGAGCCGCTGTAACTGCCGATGGTGAATCCGGCGGGCACGCTGGCGCCGAACCAGGCGCTCTCGAAAGCCGCGTAATCGGCGGATGTCCCTTCCATGAAAACTACCGATTGGCCCGGATCGATGCTGGTCACGTCGTTCAGGGCAACGGCGGCGCCGAACGCGTGGGAGCCGTCGTCCATCTTCCAGCCGGTAATGTCCACTGCCGCGGCGCCGGTGTTGGTCAACTCGAACCAGTCCGCCCCGTAGGTCGCGTTGCTGCTGCTTGTGGAACTGACCTCCGAGATGATGACGTCCGCCCGGCTCGACGCGGGGGCCGTCAAAGCGAGCACGGCAACAACCAGCATTGCCCGTTTAATGTTGCTTTTCGAATGTCCAACCGTCCGGATGGAGCGGGTCCAACCGATCACGCGATTCAACAGTTCACTGCAAGTTCTCATCGTAGTCTCTCCTTTGGATTGTTCCCGATTTGCGTGATACCGTCCGAACGAGGTCACGTTACCGTAACGTATCAAAGACTCGTCCCGGCGGGCAAATCCAGCGCCTCGCCGCTCGCCGGCGAAGCACATCCAAATTCTATCAATGAGTGCCAACAATCAAGTTAGTTTACCGTTAATCTTTGATGAGTTAGTTTCCTGTTAATCTTTGATGAGGGTTTCAATGGGACTTTGTGAGCGCGCAGGGTAACCGTTCACAGGGGACTGTCCCAATTTTCGCGGCGTGAGGGATGTAGTCTCGCGAATTAGTTTTACTGCCGCGAAAATGGGACTGTCCCCCTGGGCCAGCGGGAGGGGGACAGGTCCATGTTTTCGGCCCACGGTTTATCGATAAAATTACGTTATTCCGCCGCAAAAAGGACCAGTCCCCTGCCGCCCCGTGAACGGTTACGCGCGCGGGGGTGCTGCCGCTATCATCCGTGCGAGGTGCATGAAAAACCCGCCTCGATTCAGCCGTCGGAACATTTGTTCACAGCTTTCAGAACAACGGCGAATCGAGTCGAATCACACAGAGCCGATTCTTGACGCCGGCGCCGCGATTCCGGCCGGCGGCGTCGAACGGGCCGATGTCGAAATCGTTGTCGTTGGCGACGGCGATTGTCCGGGCGTCGAGCACCGCGATGCCTTCGACCTTTTTGGGGACGCCCGGCAATTTCGACAGATCCACGACCAATCGTTTCGACAGCGGATTGACGCCCGCGGCCGCCGGATCGCTTACCGCTTCGAGAGGCTGGCGAAGTGGACACGTCGTCCCACTTGCCGCCCAGGATATTCGTGGCCCGGGCGAGATCGACTTTGTACAGCCAAGCCCCGTCGTCCGACCGCTCCAGCACGAGCAGCGCCGCGTCGGAGAGCATGGCCATCCCGGACACCACTGCGGCCGCGGGCTTTTCCAGTTGGTAGACGTACTCCCCGACCGGCCGCTCTTCGGCAATATCGAAGGCCAGGAGCCGGACGTTCCGCGAGTGCGCGGCGGCGTGCTCATCGGGATTCAGCAGCGGGCTTTGCAGCACGGCGTAGAGTGTTTTCCGGTCGCGGCCGAGCGTCAGGCCCTCGAACCCACGGTTCTTCCTTCGCCGGGCGAAGATGCCGGGCAAACTCGCCGCGAGCGGGTAGCCCGTTCCGCTGAGCTTCAGGCCCGCGGGAATGAAGCGTTTGAGAACCCTCCCACCCGCGTCGCAATGCACGAGCGACGGCGAATACTCCTCGGCCGCCCAGAAATCGCCCCGCGCGGTCCGCACCAGCCCTTCGATGTCCAGGCCGTTGGGGTTGTAGGGGAGTTGCCGCCGGCCGTCGAAGTTGTAAGGCGCCTCGTCGTGGCCCTTGATGTTGGAAATGCCCGAGACCGGGGCGCCGTGGGAGTCGAGAATGGGAACCGCCTTGAGTATTCGGATCTGCGCATCTCGAACCTCGACGTGCAAAAACAGGGGCGTGAACTCCGGCATGGGAAAGGTCCGCCGCTTCCGGCCCTCGACCTCGACTTTGCCGTTGGGGCCGCGATCGGTGGTCATCCAAAAACGGTTCGGCGGATCAGACGGGTCGTGCCACAGGTCGCTGCCGATGCTGCCCAGCAAGATCCCGCGGTCGTTCTTGATATAGCGTTCCACGGACGCCAGCGGTGTGTCGGGCAAGGTATACGCGCCGACGACCTTTGCCGCCGGCGTGCCGCCGCCGGATTCCGGAACGGCGTTGCCATCGGCCGCCGCTGCCGCCGCGCCTAATACCACGACGCAAGAAAGATGCACTACCAGAATGACGCCGTGACGAATGAACATGTTGCGATCCCCTGAGTAAGTCGCTGTCTGAATACAACTGCGCGGTTTGTGGTGCGGCCGTCCCGGCTGCACAAGGCAGGCGAGACGACTGCACCGCACATTGTATGCGGCTCAGCAAGAGCAACGCCATCCGCGCGGATCAATGCGGACTGTTCGCGTCATGGTCCGACTCCGCGGAAAACCGCGCCGGGTTGCCGTTTCAATGGGCTTATTCCACTTTCCCGTTGCTCCCATCCCGCTATTTCTACTGCGCAGGATCGGGAGTCGCGGGAATGGGGACTGGCTCCGTCGCAACGACAGTTCATTTCCGCCGACACGGCCGACTGCGACGGTGCCCGTCCCCATTTTTCCGCCGATCCTGCGCAGTAAAACTATTTCCCGGCCGGATTTGTCCGCTTTCTTCTCAATTTCCGCAGGCCCTTGATGCACAGCCATAAAGCCGGGATCAATATCACCAGCCAGGGAACGACCGCGACGACAAAAATAATTAGGGCCGCTATGCTTCCCGACAGAACTGGGCCGGAGTTGTGAAACGCGGATATGATCGGCGACAAAACGCCGGGCTCAGAGGTAGAGTGCTCCGTGCAAAAACTCACATTGACCATTACCTTTTCAGTTTCATTTGCCAGCACTTTGCGTTTCGTCTGAAGGCTGTCCAATTCCGACTGTACGTTGGCTAGTTGCCGTTGGACTTCCACAATGTCTTTCAAGTCTCCCTTGGCGGAGGTGAGCATGTTGCGCAAACTGTCGCGGAATTGGGTAAGATTTTTCAGCTTGGCCTCCACGTCGATCACAGTTTCCGTCTTATCCTCGCTGTTCGTCTGATGGCGGATGATCTTTCCTACGGTCTCGATCCGCTTTAACAAATCCCCGACGTGATTGGGATCAACCCGCAATGACAGCTCGGCATAAGGCGGCTCTTCGGACGTCTTCTGGCGAATAGACGAAGCCATGATTTCACAGGGGATGGTCCGGCAATAGGCCTCGATCGCTTCCCAAGCCTTGGGCAAGTCGTCTTCCGACGCTTCGACGGTCACTTCATGGCTCACGGCGACGAATCGGCGGAGCTCCCCGTTCTCGCGGCCGAGGGTTTGGGCCGATCTAACCGCCGATGTAGATGGATTAGACATCTGAAAGGGGGACGACTCGCTGGAACAACCGGCAAGCAAAAGCATGCCCGCCAGAAACGCGGACGACAATTTCCATCCCCTTCCAATAAGGTCCGGCGGCAAAATGGATTGCCGCGTTCTTGCGGAGGTGGTTGCCTTCATGTATGTCTCCTTGCGGAATTGAAAACGGGACACAGCACTTTGTGACGCGACGATGCCTTATCACACCCACTGTTAGAGGCATTGCCGCCGGCTCTGAGCATAAATCGTCTCGGAGGAGTAGTCAATCAAGGATTGCCGGCGGCGGCACTACGAAGTGGCACAATTCTTGAACTTGAATAGGCCCAACGCGGCCGCTAGGATGAGCGGCGGCCGATGGTCTTGGCGTGGAAAAGTTCTTTGACAAACTGTCATGCGGTCGGATGTGTGTGGCGGTATGCGCCCAGGCCCAGACTGGCCGGCAAACGCGCTTGACCGGCTTGCCGATGCAACACGTTGCCGCCAAAAGAGGGAGACGAAAGTGGTTGTTCCGCAATCCGTAAGTGATTGTCGCGTAAAGCGTTGCGTTATAGTGCATGCGTCGAATAGCATATCGGCGAAGTGAAATTCTGTCGCATAGCGGCACGGCGAGGTTTAACTCGCCAGATGGGGTGCGGAAGCTGTAAATTGGAAAAACACAGGTTTGCTGACCAACTGCTCGAGTTGGAACGGGAACTAAGGATCGGGGAATCAATAACTGTCATCCTGAGCGCAGCGAAGGATCTCCGTGCATCCAGACCAGATCCTTCGCTACGCTCAGGATGACTGCCAATTCCGACAGTTATTGATTCGCCCATCCTAAATGAACCGGCATCCCCCCAGTAATATCGACCGCGACGATTTGATTACAACGCGAGTCCCCGCGGCTTCGGGATCAATCCGTAGGAGAGTGCCAAGAGAACAATCGGATGGAACGTCGGTTTGTCGGTGCCCTGTTCCATTTGGGTTTTGCAGGCGCAACACTCGGTGACGCCGGCTTGGATCTCGGGGTCGCGGAGGCGGGAGATGAGTTTCAGCCCCGCGCGGAGGCTGCTGCGGAAATTATGATGGGCCAGCCCGTAGGCGCCCGCCATGCCGGAACAGCCGCTTTCGATGTTCTGCACGCGGAGCGAGGGGATCAGGCCGAGGAGGTTTTCGCCCGGCGTGCCCACCTCCAACGCACGCAGGTGGCAGGGAGCGTGGTAGCCCAAGGTCAGATTGAGCGGGCTGAGGTCGAGTTGCAAGTTGCCGAGGGTGTGCATTTTCCAGAGGAAGCTGCCCGCCTCGCTGCTGTTGGCGGCCACCAGCCGGGCGTCGTCGTGGTCGATCAACTGCGGATATTCCTGGCGGAGGCAGAGGGCCGCGGCCGGCTCGGAGGCGATGATGTGATACCCCTGGCGGACCGCTTCGGCCAGCAGCGCGACGTTGTGCGCGGCCAGGCGCCGGGCGTAATCGAGCGCCCCGCAGGCGATGGCCGCCATGCCTGCCTGCTTCTGGCCGGGATGGACGTAGACGCTCAGTCCGTTGTGCTCCAAGACGGCGACCAGGGCCTCGGCCAGTTGCGGATCGAAATAGTTGGCGTAAAGATCGACGAAGTAGAGCACTTTTTGGCCGCCGTGGCGCGAGGGACGGGTCAACCGGCGGCGGGCGGCGCGGCGGAGAAAACTCCGCGAGGTGACCGGCGGCAGCTTGCGGCCCTGGGCGATGCCGAGGGTCTTTTCCAGCAGCCAGCGCATCTGCCGGTTGGCCAGCGCCCAGTTGGCGGCCGGCGCGATCAGCTCCGCCCAGCGCGGCCAGCAGATCGATCCGCGTCAGCACCCGATCGGCCATGGAGAGTCCGTTGGCGGCCGTGTAGGCCCCTTTGCTTTCGCACATCATCCGGGGCACGTCCACGTTCGCCGGACATTCCAGCCGGCAACTATGACAATGCACGCACAGATCGGCCACGGCCTTGAACTCATCGACGGTCAACTGCTCCAAGTCCAGGGTGCCGGTGAGCACGCCGCGGAGCAGATTGGCTTTAGCCCGCGGCGAGGCCTCTTCGGCGGGGAAGAAACGGAAGATGGGGCACATGCGGAACCGCGCCTCTTGCGTGCGGCACTCTCCACAGCGATTGCACGCCGCCACGGCCTCGGCGACTCGGTCGGGTTCCCAATCCAACTGCAATTCGACCAGCTTCCGCATTTCCTGCGGCGCGGCGGCGCCTGGCACGCGCGGGAAGCACAGACGCCCCCGGCTGCGTGGAGATTTGCTCACGGCCGAGGGCGGCCGTGCCACTATTCGCGGCCGTGCCACTATTCGCGGCCGCGCCCGCCGACGGCAACTCCGGCCGCAGATAGCGGATCATCATGTCCGGATCGTCGCCCACGATCTTGCCGGGATTGAAGATGTTCTCGGGATCGAAGATTTTCTTCACCGCCAGCATCACGTCGAACAGCGGTCCGGCCTGGCGGCGGACGAAGGGCGTGCGGCTCAGCCCGCAGGCGTGCTCGCCGCCGATGCTGCCGCCGACGGCCAGCGCTTCCTCGTA
The DNA here is from genome assembly GCA_963733145.1 of uncultured Planctomycetota bacterium. Taxonomy (GTDB): domain Bacteria; phylum Planctomycetota; class Planctomycetia; order Pirellulales; family Thermoguttaceae; genus JAHIKV01. The sequence goes on from CAVTCJ010000006.1 coordinate 335,198, forward strand.
AAGCTCTTCGGCCACGCGGCGCATGCGCCGCACGTCGTCGGGATTCGCCAGGTCGAGGAACGGCTGGACGTGGAGTTGTCCCTGACCGGTGTGGCAGTAGAGCGAGGCGGTCGCCTGATTGCGTTTGAGCACGTTTTGCGCCTGCACCAGAAAATCGGGAATCGATTCGGGGGCCACCGCCATGTCTTCCACGATCGGCAGCGGGCGGTTCGGTCCCGCCATCCGGTACAGGGCCGACTGCACCTTGTCCATCAGCCGCCAATACAATTCGGTTTCGTCGTCTTCAAACGCCTGCCGCGCCCCGAACGCCAGCCGCTTCTGCTGCCACACTTCGCTCACCAGGCGGTGCAGCCGCTCGCGGACTTCCTGCGGATCGTCCCCGTCCTGCTCGACCAGCAGCAGGGCTTCGGTCTCGACGGGAATCAACTGCTCGAATCTCCGCTCGGAGTCGCGGGCAAGACTCAAATGGCGGCGGTCCATCAGATCGCAGGCCGCCGGGGCATGGGCCAGCACGTCGGGCACGGCGCGGGCGGCCTTCTCCACGCCGTCGAACAGCAGCAAGGCCACGCCCCGCGACGTCGGCCGTCGATCGGTGCCCAGCGTGGCCTCGGTCGTCAGGGCCAGTGTCCCCTCGGAGCCGACGAGCAGCCGGGGCAGGTCGAGATAGTCGTCGCCCAACACCTCCGCGAGATTGTAGCCGCAGTGGTTTTCCGGCGATTTCGGTTGGTTCCCGCGGATCAGTTCGGCGTTTTCCCGGAGCAGCGCGGCCAGCCGATCGACGAGCTCCCGTTTTCGCGGAATGGTGCTGGTGCTGCGTCCGTCGGCCAGCGGCTCGCGGCCCAGTTCGAGCACCTCGCCGTCGGCCAGGACCACCTGCAGGCTGCGCACGTGCCGCCGCGTCGAGCCGTACTTCAGCCAGCGGCTTCCGGCGGCGTCGACGGCGATCATGCCGCCGACGGTGGCCACCGTGCCGGCGGCCGAGTCGGGGCCAAAGAGCCGGCCCCCTTTGCGCAATTGCTCGTTGAGCCGCTCGAGCACCACGCCCGGCTGCACGCGGACCTGCTCATCGTCGATGCGAATTATGCGGCGGAGGTGGGCGGAGAAATCGACGATCAGGCCCGGCCCCAGCGATTCGCCCGCCACGCCGCTGCCCGCGCCGCGGGCGTGCAACGGAATCCGCTTCTCGGCCGCGTAGCCGACGCAGGCCGAGAGATCGGCCGCCGAACGCGGCCGCACGACGCCCAACGGCTTGATCTCGTAGATGCCGGCGTCGCTGGCGAAGAGTTGCAGGAGGACGTCGTCGCAGCGGACTTCGCCGGCGATCAGCCCGCGAAGATCGTCCTGGATGCGTTCTCGCTGCTGGTCGAGTTGGCTCATACTGGTTTATCGTCGATCCCCGTAAATCAGCGTCATCAATTCCGCGCGGGTGGAGGCCTTCGTGCGGAAGCAGCCCTTCATGGCCGAAGTCACGCAGATCGAGCCCGGTTTCCGCACGCCGCGGATGGTCATGCAGGTATGCACCGCCTCGATCACCACCGCCACCCCCTTGGCGTGAAGCTCCTCGACCAGCAGATTGGCGATCTCCTCGGTCATGCGTTCCTGGACTTGCGGCCGCCGGGCGACTTCATCCACCACGCGGGCCAGCTTGCTCAGACCGATCACGCGGTCGTCAGGCAAGTATGCCACGTGGGCCACGCCCGTGAAGGGGAGCAGGTGGTGTTCGCACATACTGTTGAAACTGATGTCGCGGACCAACACCACTTCGTCGCAGGTTTCGCTGAAGGACTTGTCGAGGTGGCGGCGGGGGTCCTTGTGCAGGCCGCTGAACAGTTCGGCGTACATCCGGGCAACCCGCGCGGGAGTCTCGCGCAGGCCCTCGCGGCCGGGGTCTTCGCCGATGGCCGCCAATATCTCCCGCACCGCATGTTCGATGCGCGGCAGATCGACCGGATGCTCGGCCGCAGGCTCTTCTTCCACTTCGCAGTCCAGGCTGCCTGAGACACGTTCGTTGAGATCGGAAACTAACGCCACGGTGTTGCACCTTGCTGGAAAACAAACTCAGTGGATCCAAATTTTGCCGTTAATCCGTTTAGCGGCCGTCGGCACGACGGCCCCTTTGACGTTGCAGGCCGTCGTGCCGACGGCCGCTAAACGGAAGCGCACCGAAATTTGTTGCCACTGGAATTAAACAATTCATCATAAGTGGGGGATACCCGGCGGTCAAGCCGCCCTGTGGTGGCAGTACAACTGCCACCCCAACATCCAGACGCCAAACGCCTGTGTGGCAAGAAATCCTGGCAAATCGGTCATTCTGAGCGCAGCGAAGAATCTCGCTGGAACTACGGAGATTCTTCGCTGCGCTCAGAATGACACGAACGCCAAGAAATCTTCCAGCACGTCCAAATGCGCCATACTTGACAAACGAGCGATAAGCGAGTCAAAATCGTGAGTCTTCATCGGGAGCCGCATAATGCCCAGCACCACCGCCGACAACCGACGCGCCGCCCGCATTGCCCGGCTGCTGGCGGAACATTACCCCGACGCCAAATGTTCGCTGGACTTCCGCTCGCCGCTGGAGCTGCTCGTGGCCACGATCCTTTCGGCCCAATGCACCGACGAGCGGGTGAATCTGGTGACGAAGGCGCTCTTCCGCAAGTATCCCTCGGCGGCCCATTACGCGCGGGCCGAGTTGCCCCAGTTGGAGCAGGACATAAAAAGCACCGGATTCTTCCGCAACAAGGCCAAGAGCATCCAGAACTGCTGCCGGGAACTGTTGGACAAGCACCAGGGCCAAGTGCCGAAGGACATCGAGGAGCTAGTCTTGCTGCCGGGCATCGGCCGCAAGACGGCCAACGTGGTGCTGGGCACGGCCTACGGAATTTCCTCCGGCGTGGTCGTCGATACACACGTCGGCCGGATCGTCCGCCGCCTCGGCCTTTCCGCCGAGAAAAATCCCGAGAAAGTCGAGCGGGATTTGATGCGGCTGTTCCCCGAAAAAGAGTGGATTGCGCTCAGCCATCGGCTGATCCAGCACGGCCGGGCGATCTGCACGGCGCGGAAGCCCAAGTGCGGCGAGTGCCCTTTGGAATCGCTGTGTCCGAAAATCGGAGTCTAATAACCGTCGGATCTGTTTGTTTGCGTTTAGCGGCCGTCGGTACGACGGCCCCGGCACTGCTTTAAGCCGCCGTGCCGGCGGCTGCTAAACGGAGCATATAAAAGCCTCTTTCGAGTTCCATTCATCCCTCATCCTTCATCCCTCCTCCTTTCACATGATCCTCTCCGGCCGCGAAATCAAACGACAGTTGGGCACGAACATCGCCATCGACCCGTTCGACGAGTCGAGGCTGAACCCCAACAGCTACAACCTCACGCTGCACGACGAACTGATGGTCTACGAGGAAGTCGTGCTCGACATGCGAAAGGCCAACCTGGTCCGCCGGATCTCCATTCCGCCCGAGGGGCTGGTGCTGCAACCGAACCAACTCTATCTCGGCCGGACGGTCGAACACACCGAGACGCACAACCTGGTGCCGATGATCGAGGGCCGCTCCTCGATCGGACGGCTGGGGCTGTTCGTCCACGTCACGGCCGGATTCGGCGACGTCGGCTTCCGCGGATATTGGACGCTGGAGATGTTCGCCGTCCAGCCGGTGCGGGTTTACGCCGGCGTCTCGATCTGCCAGATCTTCTACCACGACATCCGCGGCGACGTCACCGAGTACCACAGCGACAAGTATCAGAACAACACCGACATTCAGCCGAGTCTCCTGTTCAAGGAATTGAACCCGGAGTGCGAGCGCGATCCGCAACTGAAGTTGCATTTCGGCATCGAGCGCTCGCACGGGTGACACAGTTTCCGGTTCACAACTGCGCGACGTTTGCCCGCCTTCAGGGAATCAACCGTCCAATCTGTTCCGCAAACCGCTTGCGGTTCCGCAATGAGATTACCGCGCGGAGTTGACCTGGATTCCGTATAATCACGCTTTTCTTTCGCCCCAGGGCAGGCCGGCCCAAATTCGCGCGCTCATGCTCTGGTGCGGCGGAGGGACTTGCGCCAGATGACGGCAAGCGATTCGGGCCATCAGGCCCGCCCGTCGCGGCGAGCAGAGGAAGTGCATCGCCCCGGCCTCGCGTGCCGGCCATTCAATGTCGGCCTGAGCGCGTTTGGCCGCCACCGCCAGGCAAGCGGCGGGAAAATCCCGCGCCTGCCGGGCGACAAAACGCAACGTCTCGACAACGTCCCGCCCCAGTTGCACGACCACGAACGAGGCGGGACTGGCGATCAGCTCCCGGCGGCAATCGTCCAGCGTGCGGGTTTCCCACACGCGGACGCCCGCGCCGGCCAACTCCCGCCGCAGCGCCACGGCCCAGCGCCCGTCCCGCTCGCAGACGATCAATCGGGCGACGGCGATGTTTTCTTGAGAGTCGGCGTTCATCGTTTCACCGCGAAACCGCAAGCGGCTTGTTGCGTTCTTGCGAAGGTCGTCACATTGTTGGGGTGGCAGTTCAACTGCCACCCCAACGCGAATAGACTAACCACTAGCCACTACTCCAGTCCCAACTGCAACATCCGCCGATAGAGCCGCGGCCGGGTGACGCCCAGCAAACGCGCAGCCCGGGCCTTGTTCCCTTTCGACCGGGCCAGAGCGCGGCGGATCAACTCGCGTTCCACCCGCCCTAGAAACTCGTCCAGGACGATGGTCTCGTCGACGCGATGCGGATGGGCAGCGGCCTGGGCCGCCAGCCGCAGGCGCTCGGGCAGATCGCCGGGGACGATCTCCCGGCCGGCGGCGCGGCGGTGCGCTTCGGTCACCACCTCGGCCAGCTCGTCGATATTGCCCGGCCAGTGATAAGCGTCGAGCCGGTCCAGCGCGGCTGGCGAAAAACCGCCGATCTGCCGCGTCCCCGCCGCGTTCCGCTCTTCGAGGAACAACTGAGCCAGCAGCGGGATGTCTTCGCGGCGCTGGACCAGCGGCGGCAGTTCAATGGTGATCGTGCTCAGCATAGCGGCCAGTTCGGCGTGGAATTTGCCCCGCCGCGCCGACTCCACCAGCGGCTCGACCGCCGTGGCGGTCAGCCGCCAGGCGGAAAGCCGCTTCGTCAGGAGGTCGGTGAGTTGGACTTGCACGTCGGCCGGCAGTTCGTCCACTCGATGCAGCAGCAGGGTACCCGTGGCGGATTCCAAATCCAGCGCGGCGGCCTTTGCAGCGGCCGAGGCGAGGGCCTCCGGCAGATCGACGCCCAGCAGCGAGCAGTCCAACGTAGCCAATGTTGCGTCCGGGCTGAATTGACGGGTGCCACGGTTGGCTTGTCCAACCGTGTTTCCCGCACTGCTGGACAAGCCAGCAGTGGCACCCAATGTGTCAACCGAGGTCGGTTGAGGCACTAGCGTTGCGTCCGGGAAACGGGGACTGTCCCCTTTTCCACGAAACGCGCCGTAGTGAATGGCGGCTGCCAGATGCCGCCGTCCGCTGCCCGGGGGACCGATCAGCAGCACGCTCGACCGGCAGGCGGCGGCCAGTTCCACCTGCCCTCGGGCGAGCCGCATGGCGGGTCCACTGCCGATCAGCCGATCGAACCGGTATCGGGCGGCAATCTCGTGGCGGAACCGACGGATATGCTCGTGCAGGACAGTGGCCCCGGAATTTGGGACATCCTCCGGGACTGTCCCCTTTTCCCCTGCCAGGTCTTCCGCATCGAGGACGGCGACGATGGCGATTGGTTCCTCCTTATCTCCGCCCAAGGGGAAAAACCGGGCCCTGCGTTCGGCGAGTTGTTCAATCCCCTCGGCACCGCGAAACCGCCGCTTCAGTGATTTCGCCCGCCAAGACCCGAGGGGGGGGGCATAGGCCGGCGGCGACGGCTTCCAGGGCATCCGTCGTCGGTTCGGAATGATACGCGCATCGTTTGCCCAAAAGCCAGTCCGCAGACGCGCCCAGCCACTCCCGGCAGGCCCGATTGAGAAACACGATCGTCAATTCCTCATCCAGGACGTAGAGCGGCCGAGCGGCCGAATCGAGCAGCTTGGCAAGCTCGGCGGAGTGGAGGCGTCGCGAAGGCATTTTCGGCTGAGCGTGGTAGACTTTTCCGCATGTGCGGCTTCACTTCATCCTGATATGACAACTAGTTGTCACTGTCGTCTGCGATAATACCATCGACAGCCGAAAATGAAAGCCTCTTGGGGCAGGAACTTGTTTTATCGCCGCCATTCCAAGCTGTGGGGCAGGTTGGGGTGGCGGCGGTTTTTTGGTGGCCTCCGAGCGGCGGGATTTCCAGTTTAGCCCCCGCGTCCACGCGGGATACCCGTTTAGCCCCCGCGTCCACGCGGGGTAACGGTTGGTCCGCGGATGCTCCGGCTTTCATCAGCGGGCCGGGGAAGACCCCGATGCCAACGACCAGCAATGCGGCTCGCCGCGGCCGCCGTCCACGCGCCCAGGCCGCCTTGCGCGGCGGGCGTAGCCAGCGGAGTGCGGAAGTACATCACCGCCACGATCCGCAGATAGTAGGCCGCGGCCACGGCGGCGTTGAGCACGCCGATGATCGCCCCCGCGACGAACCACCAGCGGGCCGCCGGCGCGGCGCCGGACAGGGAATTGACGTTCAACGCGCCACCGAAGACCAGGAACTTTCCCCAGAAACCCGCCAGCAGGGGAATGCCGGCCAGGGAGAACATGCAGACGGCCATCGCCGCGGCGGGAACGGGGCGCGTGCGGCCCAGCCCGGCCAGATCGTCCACCGCGTCCAACCGGCGGTCCGCGCGGCCGAGATGTTCCATCACGGCGAAGGCCCCGATCGTGGCCGCCGCGTAGGTCGCCAGATAGAACCATAACGCGCTGAAGCCGTTCCACGCGCCGGGCGCGTCTTGTGCGGCCAGGCCCACGGCCAGCGCCAGCAGCATGTAGCCCGCCTGCGCGATCGACGAGTAGGCCAGCAGCCGGCGAAAATCGTCCTGCCACAGGGCCATCACGTTGCCGTAGCTCATCGTCAGCAGGGAAACGGCCAGGACCACCGCCCAGTTGTACGGTTCCAAGCCGGGCAGGGCGGCCGTGAGAATCCGGGCCAGGGCGACAAATCCGGCCGCCTTCGGCACCACCGACAACAACGCCGCGTTTGCGTACGTCGTTCCCTGATAAACGTCCGGGGCGTAAAAATGGAACGGCACGGCCGTGATCTTGAAGCACAGGCCGCCGAAAATCAGCACCAGCGCCAGCCGGGCGAAGAGCGCGAACTGCGGCGGTGCGGCCGTCGTCCCGCCCAGCGCCGCCCGCACCGCGCCGAGCGCGGTCGATCCGCTCACTCCGTAGAGAAAACTGAATCCGTACAGAAGGATTGCCGAGGCCAGCACGCTGAGGAAGAAATACTTGGCGGCCGATTCCTGGCTCTCCACGTCGTTCCGGCCCAGGTAGAGCAGCACGTAGGTGGGAATCGAGATCAGACTCCAAGGCCACGAACAGCAGCACGACGTCCTCGGCCGCCGCGACGAGCATCAGGCCCGCGATCGTCAACAGCATCGTGCCGACGTACTCCGGCGTGCCGTCGAACTGCAAGGGCCGCCAGGCGAGCAAGGTCAGCAGTCCGCCGACCGCCAGGGCAAACCACTGGATATAGAGTGTCAACGAGTCGCAGCCAAGCGACCCACCGAGGGGAAAATGCTGGGTGCCACTGCTGGCTTGTCCAGCAGTGCCAGCAACACTGCTGGACAAGCCAGCAGTGGCAACCAACGAGTCCGAAACCGCTGGATTTTGCAGCCACAGCGCGGCCGCCGCCAGCAGCAGTGCGGCGCCGGCGGTCAAACTCCATGCCCGGCGCGACGCCATGAACGCTCCGCCCAGATATATCGCCACCGCGGCGGCGATCAGCACGATCTCGGGCAGGAGCAGGCGTATGTCGGCGACGGTCATTGGTTAGTGGCTAGTGGTTAGTGGTTCGTGGGAAACGTCATGCGACTGCGGTTGCGGCGCGAGAGCCGCTTGCGGTTTCGCAGTGTCCGCAGTTTCGCAGGCCTCCATCACCGGGGCGATCAAATGATCGAGCGTCGGCTTCATCCGATCGAAGAAGAAACCGGGTTGCACGCCGATCCAGAAAATCATCACCACCAGCGGCGTGAGACAAAATATCTCCCGCGGCGAGAGATCGCGCACCGCCCCCTCTCCCTTTGGGAGAGGGTTAGATCCTTCGGTCCCCTCTCCCTTTGGGAGAGGGTTAGGGTGAGGGCCAGTGGATGAAGAATCGGAGATTTGCTGATTTGGGATTCGGGCCTGATGACGCGCATTTTCCGAATCCTGGCCAGCCCTCACCCCCGGCCCCTCTCCCAAAGGGAGAGGGGAGGTTTTCGGCATCTTCTCCGGTCCGAAAAAGATCCGCTGATACAACCACAGCATGTACCAAGCGCCCAGCACGACGCCGGCGAGGCTGAGGACGGCGATCGTGCGGAGTTGTCCGGCGTGGGGCGAGAGCGGTTCGGCCCAGCCGCGCTGGAAAACGCCCGCCAGCAGCGGGAACTCGCCGGCGAATCCGGCCAAGCCCGGCAGCGCGATGCTCGAGAGGGTGAACACCATCGTAAAGAAGGCCAGCCGGGGGAACCGCCGGGCCAGCCCGCCGAAGTCGGCGATCTCGCGGCTGTGGAACCGCTCGTAGAGCATCCCCACCACGGCGAACAGCCCGCCGGTGGCCAGCCCGTGGTTGACCATTTGCAGCACGCCCCCCTCGACGCTCAGGCGGTTGGCCGCGAAGAGCCCCAGTGCGACGAAGCCGAGGTGGCTGACGCTGGAGTAGGCGATCAGCCGCTTGAGGTCGCTCTGGGCCAGCGCGACCAGCGCCCCGTAGATCACGCCCGCCAGTGAAATCCAGAGCAGCCAGGGCATCAGCACGGCGGCGGCATCGGGCAGCATCGGCAGGCTGAACCGGGCGAAGCCGTACACGCCCACCTTCAGCAACACGCCGGCCAGCAGCACGCTTCCCGCGGCGGGGGCCTCGACGTGCGCCAGCGGCAGCCACGTGTGCAGCGGCCAGAGCGGCGCCTTAACGGCGAATCCGGCGAACAGGGCAATGAAAATCCAGATTTGCAGCGTCGGGTCCATCGGCCGCAGCCGCAGCGCGGCGGTCAACTCGGGAATGGAGAACGTCAGTCGCCCCGCCGTCGCGCCGGTCGGGTGATGGTAGACCCAAAGCACGATGAACAGCAGCCCCAGGAACGTCAGCACGCTGCCGGCGAGGGTGAAGAGGAAGAACTTTATCGCCGCCCAGCGACGATTCTTGCTCCCCCAGATGCCGATCAGGAAAAACAGCGGAATCAGCGTGAACTCGAAGAAGACGTAGAAGAGAATAATGTCGCGGGCGAGGAATACGCCCAGCATCCCGGTCTCCAGCGCCAACAGCAGACGATAATACAAGGCCCCCTGTTCCTCGATCGCTTCCCAACTGAGCAGCACGGCCACGACCATCAGCAGCGCGGTCAGGGCGTACAACCACAGGCTCAGGCCGTCCAGGCCGACGCTGAAGCGGACGTCGATCGGCGTGCCGGTCCAGGCGAGCCAGGGCCAATCCGTAGCGGCGAAGGGGGCCGTGCCGCCGGGGTATCGCGCCGCCAGGAAGACCGCAACGCCTAACACTGCCAGTGTGACCGCCAGCGCAATGCGGCGCGCCCAATCGCGTCCGCCGCCGAGCAGCGCCGCCCCGGCCAAGGGGAGCAACAGCGATATTAGTAGCAACACATTCATGTTCTTATGTCCGTTTAGCGGCCGCCGGTACGGCAGCCAGCGCGACGGGACCGTCGTGCCGACGGCCGCTAAACGGTGATAATCCAGGCCGTCGTGCCGACAGCCGCTAAACGTCTAAATTACATCAACATCATTCCCAACAAAATCAACACCCCGAAGACCATAGCCAGCGCGTAAAACTGGATCAAACCGTTTTGCGACGGCCGCAAGACGGCCCCGGCCAGCTTGGGCATCCGGCCGCAGAGGTCCACCAGCGAGTCGATCGCGCGGCGGTCGAACCACGCCGAGATTCGCGCGAGGCTCCACAACGGCCAAATCACGATCGCGTTGTATAACGGATCGAAGAAGAACTTACCGAATGAGAGGCTGTAGAGACCGAAGACGTTCATCGCCCGGGTGAGCAGCGTGACGGCTTTTTCCCGGCCCAAATACAACAATGCCGTCGCCGCGATGCCGGCCAGGGTCAGCACCATTCCGGTCGCGCCGACGCGCCATTTTTCGGCTGCGCCGACCGCGTCATGGCCGGGATGAGCCAGAATGTCGAACGACGGCGCAAACGAGAGGAAATGGGCGAAGCCGTGCGTCCACTCGAAATATGCCCCAATGACGACCGACCCGAACGCCAGCACGACCATCGGCGCGGTCATCGACCCCGGTGCCTCGTGCAGGTGCCCGCCGGCCTCGGGCGGAATCTTTTCCTTGCCGTGGAAGACGAGGAAGAACGGCCGGAAGATGTAGAAGTCGATCAACACGACGCCCAGCAGAACGGCGAGATACAAGACGCCGTACAGCCCGCCGGCAGCCAGGCCCGAGCGGTTTTGCAGGCTTTCCAGGATGGCGTCCTTGCTCCAGAAGCCGGCCAAGGGGAACACGCCCGCTATCGAGAGGCAGGCCGCCAGGAAGGTCCAATAGGTGACGGGCATGCGGCGGCGCAGTCCGCCGAGCCGGCGGATGTCGATCACGCCTCCGGCGGCGTGCATCACGCTGCCCGCCCCGAGGAACAGCAGGGCCTTGAAGAAGGCGTGCGTCAGCAGGTGGAACATGCCGGCCGTAATGCCCAGCAGAGTGCCCGTGCCCAAGCCGACGAACATGTAGCCCAGATGGCTGATCGTGGAATAGGCCAGAATCCGCTTCAGATCGGTCTGCGTAATGGCGATGATCGCACCGAGCAGGGCCGTCAGGCCGCCGATGGCCGCCACCACGAACTGGGCGTCCGGCGCCGAGGCGAACAGCGGCGTGCAGCGGGCGACCATGTACACTCCGGCCGTGACCATCGTCGCCGCGTGGATCAAAGCGCTCACCGGCGTGGGGCCTTCCATGGCGTCGGGCAACCAGACGTGCAGCGGAAACTGGGCGTCTTGCCGCAAGCCCCGCAGAACAGCAGCAAGCAGATCGCCGTGATCCGCCAGTCGCCGGCATGTTCGCCGACGTGCGAAAAGACCCCGCCGAAATCGAGCGTGCCGAACGTGGTCCAGATCAGGAAGATGCCCAGGGCGAAGCCCACGTCGCCAATGCGGTTGACCAGGAAGGCCTTTTTGCCGGCCGCGGCCGCCGCCGGCCGCTCGTACCAAAAACCGATCAGCAAGTAGCTGCACAGCCCGACCAGCTCCCAAAACACGTACAGCAGCAGGAAATTGCTCGCCGAGACGAGCATGGTCATCGAGAAGACGAACAGGCCGACGTAGGCGAAAAACCTCCAGACGCCCGGATCGCCGTGCATGTAGCCGATCGCGTAGATCGCCACCAGCGAGGAGACGCAGGTGACGATCAACAGCATGATGACCGTCAGCGGGTCGGCCCGGAGCGAGACGTCGATGTTGAAATTGCCCCAGCCGGGCGTTTTGGCCTGCTCCGCGCCGACGGCCGGCATGGCGTCCGGGACACTGGCCCAGGACCACAGCGAGAAGACCTGCTCGACGCTTTTCGGTTGGCCCGATCCGGCTTTGGTCTCGCTGGCATCGACCAGCTTCTGCACCTGGAACAGCAGCACCAAGCCGGCCACGAAGCTCAGCACCAGCGCGGCTACCACCGGCGCGTAGCTCCGCCCGCGCAGCAGCCGCGGGCCGAGCACGGCCGCAGCCACCGCCGCAGCCAGCGGCAGGGCGGGAATCAGGATCAACAGTGTTTTAATGTCAAACATGAAACGACAAATGAAGGATGTCGTCGATCAGTTTAGCGGCCGTCGGCACGACGGCCAAAGTCGGCTACGGGCCGCCGTGCCGGCGGCCGCTAAACGGTTTCTAATCGGATTTGCGTGCGTCATTCCTCCATTCTCTCAAACATTTGGCCGATGTTCAGTTTCTTCCTCGGAGATTTCGGGTTGCACGCCGGCGGGGGGCAGATGCGGCCATGGCCCGTGCCGGCCTCTCTGTTCCTCGGGCAGCGGCTTTTCGCGGAACGGCGGCTGGTTGGCCTCGCGCAAAAAGTTCCAGGCGGCGATGTCCAGGCTGCCGCGGCGGCGAAACAGCACCAGCACCAGGGCCAGGGCAATAGCCGCGTCGCAGGCCGCCACGGCAATGATGAACAGCACGAACGCCTGCCCGCCGAAGTCGTTGTGGAACCGCCCCCAGGCGGCCAGACTCAACGACACGCCCTGCAACATGATCTCGGCCGAAAGGAACATGACGATCATGTTCCGCCGGCTGACGAAACCGATCAGCCCCACGCCGAAGAGCATGGCGCCGACGAGCAGGTAATCGTTAAGTAGGGCGATTTCGGGGTGCATGATTCCTTTGTGGGAGGCGACTCCTGTCGCCGATCTAAATGCGGTTCCAGTCCAATCGGCGACGGGAGTCGCCTCCTACAGTTTCTTCTCCGTCTTTCCTCGATTGACGATCACGGCCGCGCCGACCAGCGCGGCCAACAACAACGTGCCGGCGACCTCGACGGCAATCAGCCAATGGGCGAACAGTTCGCCGCCCAAACGGGCCACCTGCTGCGGGTCGAGGACTCCGGCGGCCAGGGATTCCAGCGCCGGCGGAGTAATCGGGTGTGGCGCCGAAAAGACTCCGCCCACGGCGACCGAGAGCACGCCCACCAGGGCGATTCCCACCGCCGCCGAAAGGCCCGCCTCCCAACTCCGGCGGTCGCAGGACGACAGGCCCTCGGGCTGGGCGAACATCAGCACGAAGAGGAACGTGACCAGGATCGCGCCGGCATAGACCAGCACCGTGGCCGCGGCGAGAAACTGCGCCCCGACCAGCAGCAGCAAGCCCGCCGTGCCCAACAGCGAGAGGCCGAACCAAATGGCGGCGTAGATCGGATTGTGCGAAGTCACCGCCCCGACGGCGGCCACGACGGCCACAACCGCCAGCAGAAAGAACAAACCGTCAGCCCCCCACCCACCCAGCCCGTGAAAGCGGGAGAGCCACAGCCCCAGGGCAATCGCGCTCAGCACGATGCCGGCCGCCCGGCCCCGAGCGCCGCCGCGGGGGAGCATCAGCCAGAGGCCGACCGCGCCGAGGAAAACGGCCAGCGTCAGGATGTAGCTGGGATTGGTCACGGTAGTGGTTAGTGGTTAGTGGCTAGTGCGAGACCGCAATCAGCAGATCATCTCTCTTCCCCCTTCTCTCTTCCCTCATCCCCCGCCCCTCGTCCCTCACCCCTGCGCGTTCTCATCGGTTCGGCGTCTTTGGTTTGATCGTAAACGCTCAACAGTTTTTCCTTGTCGAAGATCATTTCCTCGCGGCTTTTGCCCGAGAGGTCGTAAAGACTGGTCAGTTCGATGGCGTCGACGGGGCAGGCCTCCTCGCACATCCCGCAGTAGATGCACCGCAATTCGTCGATGGTGAACGACTGGGGATACTTCTCCCGGTCGGGCCAGGGACTTTCGGCGGCGATGATGTCGATGCAATGGGCCGGGCAGGCCGTGGGACACATAAAGCAGGCGACGCACTTCACCCGCCCCTCCGCGTCGCGGTTCAACCGATGCACGCCCCGATAGATCAGCGGCTCGGGAATCACGTGCCGCTCCTCGGGCGATTGGACCGTTTGCTTGCGGGTGAAGAAGTGCCGCAGCGTGGTGGTCAGCCCTTGGGCGAACAGCAGCAGATACGAGCGGCCCGCCAGGCCCAACCGCGGGCGCGGCACCCAGGTGATGTTTTTATCGTCGGTTTTCATGGTTGATTTTACCGCCCCCGCTTCCGCAGCCGCGAGGCGTTTTTTTCTATTGCACATAGTCCTCGGTTGTCGGCCAGTCCCGCCGCGGACTGTTGTCCGATGCGGTGGGGTCGAAAATCGCAGCCGCCAGCCAGCAGAGGAGCAGCACGCCCCAGCCGACGGCCGCCATGCCCGCCGTGGCGGAAAAGTTCACGGCTTTCGCCAGTTGCGTCCCATACTCCATCCACACGGCCACCACAAACACGTTCACCATCCCCCAGGGGATCATAACCTTCCAGGCGACGTCCATCAATTGATCGTAGCGGAAGCGGGGCCAACTCCAGCGGGCGAGCATGAAAAACAAGATCACCGCCATCACTTTCGCCAGCAGCACGATCGCCCTGAGCAGGGCCACCGGCCAGGCGACCGCCTCGGCCGAGCCGGTCAGACCCCAGAAATGCCAGCCGCCGAGGAACAGAATCACGATCAGAAACGATTCCAGCACCATGTGCAAAAACTCGGCGACCATGTACATCATCAGCTTAATGCCGAGATATTCGGTGTGGTAGCCGCCGACCAGTTCCTGCTCGGCCTCGGGCAGGTCGAAGGGGAGCCGGGCGGCCTCGGCGAAGGCCGCCACGCAGAAGACCACGAATCCCAGCGGCTGAAGGAAAGCGTTCCACGTGCCCGACCGGGCCTGTTGCAGAATGATGTCTTCGAGCCGCAACGAGCCGGAGACCAGGATCACGCCGAGGATGCCCAATCCCAGCGGGAGTTCGTAGGAGATCAACTGCGCGCTGCTGCGGACGGCGCCGAAGAAGCTGAACTTGTTGTTGCTGGCCCAGCCGCCGAGCACCACGCCATAGACGGCCACGCTGCCCACGGCGAAGATGTAGATCATGCCCACGTCGAGGCCCGGCGCCACGGACAGCCGGAGCGGACCGGGAAGGCCCCACGACTCGGGCAGCAGGACGCTGCCCAGCGGGATCACGGCGAAGGCGGCCATCGCGGCGACGAAGATCGACACCGGGGCCACGAAGTACATCACCCGGTCCACGTGGCCGGGCGTGAACTCGGCCTTGGTCAAAAACTTTCCGCCGTCGGCCATCGGCTGGCCCAAGCCGAAGAGACGGATTTTCGTCAGCGGCACCCCCACCCGGTTCGGACCCAGCCGGTCCTGCACCCAGGCCGCCATCCAACGCTCCAACAGCACCAGATATGCCGCCGCGGTCATCAACGCGCCGATCAGCAGGGCAATCTTCACCAGTGGTTCGATGATGGTCAGCATGGGAGATGAGTTGTCAGTTTTCAGTTTTCAGTGAAATACGCCCTGCGCCGCTGGCGACTTCGCATCCCGCTTGCGGTTTCGCAACTAGTCATGCCAACAAATTCCCCCTCAAGTCGATCCCCGTCTCCGGCGCCGGGCCGGCGGCGAGTTGGAAATACGTTATCTCCCGGGCAAGCTCGTCGAGCACCGCCCTGGAATTATAGAGCCCTTTCAGCCCGAGCAACTCCCAGCAGACGCTCCCTTCGGTTCGGACGCCCGCCGGCGGCCGGATCGCCCGACGAACCGATTGCAGGCGGTCCGTCTGGTTGACGTACGAGCCGTCGCGTTCCGCGTAGGCCGCGCCGGGGAGGAGGAAAGTGGCCCGATCGGCCAACGGCGAGGGGAACAAGTCCTGCACCACCAGCAACTTCAGCCGCTCGAACCGGGCGGCGGTCGACTGGCCGATCCACTCGTGCCGATACCCGCCGGAGACCCACGCGCCCTGGAACTCGCCCCGGTCCAATTCGGCGAGGAACTCGTCGAAAGTCATCATTCCGTGGGCAAAATGGGCAATCACCGCCTCCACCCCGCGGCGGTTGGGACACTTCTCCGCCCGGATCGTGAAGCCGCCGGGGAAGCGCTCGTCCGCGCCGATCTCGGGCACCGGGCCCAGGGCCAGCGGCGCTTCGGGGTCGATGATACGGATCAGCTTGCAGAGCAGATACGCCTCCTCGACCGTCAGGAAGGGCGAGATCACCGCGGCCAGCCGGCCGGCTGCGCGAAGCTCATCACGCAAATTGTTCAGCAGAGCGGTCCAGTCAATTTGTGGTGCAGGCGTCTCGCCTGCATGGCCTACATCGGCGCAGGCGGGACGCCTGCACCACAAGAGAATCCGCCGCGGATCGTGGATGTGCGGATAATCGTATCGCCCGTCGTTGCAGATCCACCACTTGTTAATAAAGGGATTCTCCCGCGGCTTGATTCGCCAGATGTGCTCCTGGTTTTCTTCGATCCAGATCGAGCAGCCGGTCGCGCAGGCGGTGCAGACGCCGGGGTGCCGCCGCAGATACCAGACCCGCTGCCGGTACAAAAATTCCTTGTCGCCGAGCGCGCCGACGGGGCACAGATCGACCACATTGCCCGAGAGCTTGTTATTCAGCGGGAAGCCGGCCATGACGTCGATTTCCTCCCGCGCCCCGCGGCGGATGGTCATCAATTCACTGGTGCCGCTGATTTCCCGGGCGAAGCGGACGCAGCGGCTGCACATCACGCAGCGATCGACGAACAGCGTGATGTCGCCCAAGTCGCGCCGCCGGCTGGTGAAGGGGCGACGGTCGCCCCGCCGCTCGGCCTGGCCGTATTGGAAGTGATAGTCCTGCAAGACGCACTCGCCCGCTTTGTCGCAGATCGGGCAATCGATCGGATGGCGCAGCAGCAGGTCCTCCTCGACCATCGCCCGGGCCCGGGCGACCTTCTCGCTGTTGGTGACGATCACCATGTTGTCGGCGACGATCGTGTTGCAGGCCGGCACGAGCTTCGGCTGCATCTTGATCTCGCCGCTCTTCGGGTCGCGCGTGCCGGTTTCGATCAGGCACATGCGGCAACTGCCCACCACGGTCAGGCCCGGGTGCCAGCAATAGTGCGGAATCTCGATGCCCACCAACCGCGCGGCCTCGATGGCGTTGAGCCGCCGCCCGGCGGGAAGTTCGAGTTCGTGGGTGTCGATGATGACAGTTGGCATCTGTAAATTATGATTGCGTTTGTTGCGAAGCCGCAAGCGGCTTTGTCCTAAACTCTAGCCACTAAACATGCGCCGGCGCCACGGCCTCCGCGAGTTCAGTTTGCATATATCCCTCGGGATTCGTCCGTTTGATGTATTCCTCAAATTCGCCGTGAAACTTGCCCAGCGCGGTCTTGATCGGCCAGGCGGCGCCGTCGGCCAAGCCGCAAATTGTGGTGCCGGGCATGATGCCGATCGAGTCGCCGATCTCCCGCAGCAGGTCGAGGTCGCGGAGCCGCCCCCGGCCGGCGCGGATGCGGTCGAGCATTTCCAGCGCCCATTGCGTTCCCTCGCGGCAGGGCGTACACTGGCCGCAGCTTTCATGGGCGAAAAACCGGCAACTGTTGTGCAGGAAATCGACGATCGAGTAGGTCTCGTCCAGCACCACGACGCAGCCCGTGCCGAGCCCCAGGCAGCCGGCGCGGACGGGCGCGGCGAAGTCCAGCGGGGTGTCGAACTCGGCGGCCGTGACGATGCCGGTGCTCAGTCCGCCGAGGATGGCCGCCTTCGCTTTCCGTCCCTTCCAGACGCCGCCGCCGAAATGCTCGACCAGATGGCCGACGCTGATGCCCAGCGGGGCCTCGTAGCAGCCGGGGCGATTGACGTGTCCCGAGAGGCCGAACAGTTTCGGCCCGAAGCTACCCGGATCGCGGGGATTGTGCGGCTCGGGCGGTGTGCCCATCGAGCGAAACCAGGCCGTGCCGCGATCGACGATCTGCTTGACGCAGGCCAGCGTTTCGACGTTGTTCACCACGGTCGGTTTGCGGAACAGTCCCTCGACGGCCGGGAAGGGCGGCTTGATGCGCGGCCACGACCGGCGGCCTTCGAGACTTTCGATCAGCCCGGTCTCCTCGCCGCAGACGTAGGCCCCCGCGCCGACGTGAATGTAAACGTCCAGCGAGAAGTCGCTGCCCGTGATGTTTTCGCCCAGGTATCCGGCGGCGTAACATTCGTCGATGGCCGCCTGCATCCGCTGTTTGCACAACGGGTATTCGTAGCGGAGGTAGACGTAGGCAGTCCGGGCGTGGGTGGCGTAGCAACTCAGTATGACGCCTTCGAGAACCTGGTGCGGATCGAGTTCCATCTGCACGCGGTTGACGAAGGTGCCCGGCTCCGACTCGTCGGCATTGACGCAGAAATAGACCGGTCCGGGATGGTTTTCGGGGAGGAAGGACCATTTCGCGCCGGTGGGAAAGCCCGCTCCGCCGCGGCCGCGCAGCCCGCTGGTTTTCACCATCTCCAACACGTCGCGGGGCGACATCTCTTTCAGCGCCCGGCGCAGTCCGCGATACCCGCCGCCCGACTCGTAGACGTGCAGCGTATGGCTGTCCTTTTTTTTGACGTTCGCCAGCAGGACGGGTTCGTAGGTCATCAGTGGTCAGCGGATAGTGATTAGTGGCTAGTGGTCAGTGAATAACGCCCCGCGACTGCGGTCGCGGGGGGAAGCCGCTTGCGGTTTCGCATCCTTCTACGTCCATTCGCGAATCAACTCGTCGATCTTTTCTTTAGTCATATTTCCATGCAACTTGTCGTTCACCAGAACCGCGGGGGCCAGTTCGCAGGCCCCGAGACACTCGGCGAATTCGAGCGTGACGCGGCCGTCGGGCGTGGTTTCGCCCGGCCGGACGCCCAACTTCTCGCAAAGATATTCCAGCAACTCCTCTCCGCCCCGGCAAGCGCAACTGATCGAGCGGCAGACCCACACGCGGTATTTTCCCCGCGGCTTTTCCTGTTGGAAAAACTCGTAGAAGCTGAGGGTGTCCTGTACCTGGGCGGGATGCAGTTCGAGCAGTTCGGCCACCTCGACGACGGCTTCGTAAGGCACGTATCCCAGCCGTTCGTCGACCAGGTGCAGCGCCGGCAGCACGGCCGCCAGCTTGTTGGGGTAGCGGCCGAGTGTTCCGGTTATTTCACGGCGAATGTGCTCGTCTAACAATCTGTCGGTCTCGCTTTTGGCCATGTCAATCAGGTGGATACGTTTCCTAAACCTTCAAGATTATCAAGCCATTTGTTAAAATGCGGACATTTTTCACGAATCCGATTAAGCCCGATAGCCTCGGCAATTATTGGCCCTGCCGCCGACTTATCGGACTTGTAGTCTGGGATATGTTTGATGATTCTTTTGGAGGGGGCCGTGTCCTCGCCGTCATTGATCGTTTCGGGTGAATCATGGGCAGCCGCCAATTCCGCCAATTTGTTTATCTCCCGTAATCGGTCGGTGTAGTAGAAGGAAAACTTGCTCACGTCTGCAAACAGAATGGCTTCGAACTCGTACAATTGAATGTGGGGAATAAATCTCGGATCACCGATTGCATTTCCCAGAGCGGTTTCCAGGAATTCTACGCGACGCTGGGGGTTCTGCTCCTCGCGATATTCAGCGAATTTCGGGACATCCTGCGGCAATTTGTAGAGGTCAATCATGGTGGATAAGAATACATCGTTGCTCTTATCCCCCTTCAAACGCCGTAGAATATCATTGCGGAAAGGCTCATATCTCAACAATCCGCCACGATGCACTTGCCGTCTTCTCTTAACGTGGGCAACCAACTCGACTCTTTGAACGTACACTCCTCGGTTTTGCAGATGGGGGCGCAAGACATTGGCCGCGAACGCCTGTTCCGTCGGTCCTTCCACCGTCAGATGCAATCGTGCCATCAGAACGGGCCTCCGCCAATGGAGTTCTTTTGCCAAAGCTCACCGAGCGTGTATTCGTCGAGCCATTCAGCCAAATCAACCGTGCTTCGACGAGAAAACGCCGAGGTTCCTTGAAGACGGTCGGCAACAATAACATCATCGGCATTGAAAGAGTCCAGAAAAGTTGGCGACTGAGTGGCTATTACCACTTGTGTGTGCAACGCCGCCGATTCGAGTAGCCCAGCTACGATGGTGGCGGCAGCGGGATGGAGACCGAGTTCCGGCTCATCGATAATCATGAGGGAAGGCAGATCGGCCTTCGGCTGCAAAAGAAGCGCGATAAGGACCATCGCCCGTAGAGCTCCGTCCGGCAACTGATGGGGGCCAAACACCATGTCCGAATAACCATCGCGCCAATTAAGCAATACATCCGTGCGGTTAGGCCCTATTGGCTCCAATACGAAATCACCGAACCACGGCGCAATTTGCCGAATCGCGGAAATGATTCTATCGTACTCTGCGCGGTTGTTGCGATGAATCCTGTGCAAAACGGCCGCAAGATTTCCGCCGTCCGCTTGTAAGAACTTGTCATCGTGCAAGTAACATCTGCGGCGGATTCTGGCTTCAGGAGACGTATCTTGGAAGTGATAGACATGCCATTTTTCGATGGTATCCAAAATGTCCTTCCCAACTCTCGCCGCCACTATATCCGTTTCAGACTGACCCTTGCTCCAATCTCTGATAAATTCCTTGATATTTGATTCGCGGTGATCTATATGGCATCCATATATGCTATCTCCGTGAGAAGTGGAGAACTTTATCGTTTCCTTGTCGAGTTCAAGGCGGGGAATGACCTTCTCTTCCTCAAGCACCAAGGTATCCACGGCAGCAGGAATCAACCGCAATTCATAGGAAAAATACTTGTCTATTGCTTGTTTCGATTCTTGCTCGAATATGATACGAATATCAAGCTTGTTAGTTGTCTTTGCGCCATAATGCAGAAAAGAGTCAGATCCCCATACGGCCGCGTATTTCTGCAGTCGTCCATTTTGTATCTCACGTATGAGATTGAAAAGCGATATTAGATTCGACTTGCCCGAGCCATTGGCGCCGATTAGCACGTTCAACGGACGCAACTCAATCGTCGTTTGTTTTATCGACTTGAATCCTGACAACTTGATATATTTGACCCGAATCATGTATTCCTCCTCTACCGATCCAACTCCGCCGCGATGATGTTCAGGCTCCCCAGCACCGCCACCACGTCGCTGATCGTGTGGCCGCGGATCAAATGCGGAAACAGGGCGAAGTGGATGAACGACGGCGGTCGGCAGCGGGCACGGTACGCCCGCTGGCTGCCGTCGCCGACGATGTAAAACCCCAATTCTCCGTTCGGCGCCTCGGTGGCGCAATACACCTCTTCGCAGGGCGTCTCAAAGCCCCGGTTGGTCATCACCAACTCGAAATGCGTGATCAGGCCCTCGATGGTCGATTCGACCGCTCTCTTCCGCGGCAGGATAGTGCGGTCCCCATCGCCGACGTTCACCGGCCCGGCCGGCAAGTTTTCGACCGCCTGGTGTATGATCTTCATGCTTTCGCGCATTTCGTCCATGCGGACGAGGTATCGGGCGTAGCAGTCGCCCTCCTCGGCGCAACAGACGTTGAAGTCGAAGTCGGCGTAGTTCAGATACGGCTCGTCCTTGCGGAGGTCGCGGGTGACGCCGCTGGCCCGGGCTACGGGGCCGGAGCAACAGCGATTTATTGCCTCCTCCTTGGTCAGCAGTCCCACCCCCTTCGTGCGGCCGACGAAGATCCGGTTGCGGTTCATCAACCGCTCCATGTCGGAAAGCGCCCTGGGCAACGCCTGCAGAAAATCGCGGATCATCGAGATGGCCTTGGGCGTGGCGTCGTACATTAGCCCGCCGACCCGCGTATAGCTGTTCGTCAGCCGGGCGCCGCAAAGGGCCTCGAAGATGTCGTAAATCTGCTCGCGGGGATTGAAGGCGTAGATGAAATGAGTGAAAGCCCCCGTGTCCAGGCCCATCGCGCCGAGGCACAGGAGATGGTCGGAGATGCGCGACAGCTCGGAGACGATCACGCGGATCGATTGACAGCGCGGCGGCGTTTCGATGCCCAGCAGCTTCTCCACCGCCAGATGCCAGGCCACGTTGTTGGACATCGGCGAGATGTAGTTCATCCGGTCGGTGACGGTCACGTACTGGTTGAAATCCAGCGATTCGCCGAGCTTCTCGAAGCCGGAGTGGAGGTATCCGATGTCCGGCATGGCGTCGAGGACCCGCTCGCCGTCGAGCTTCAGCACCAGCCGCAAGGTGGTGTGCGTGGCCGGGTGCTGTGGACCGAAGTTCACCGTCCACATATACGGACGCGGTTCGTCGTGGGCCAGATCGCCGGAATGTGGAATGGCGGTTAGAGGCATATAATTCTTCCTCGTTCCCACGCTCTGCGTGGGAACGAGCCTATTTTGTATTATCCCTGTCCGCGCGTAATAACCGGGAAATTGTGCCTTTCGCCGCGACCCTGCAAGGGATAGTCTTTCCGCAGGGGAAATGCCGTGAACTCCTCCGGGAGCAATATCCGCCGCAAGTCCGGATGGCCATCGAAGCGGATGCCGAACATATCCCAGACCTCCCGCTCCAGCCAATTGGCCCCTTCCCATAGCCCCACCATCGACGGCACGGTCGGCTCTGGATCGTTCACGAAGCACCGCACCGTAAGCCGTTCGTTGGTCTCCGTGTTGGCCAGCAAATATACCAGTCCGAAGCGGTCCGTGGCGTCGGGGTAATCGAGGTAATCGACGCAGGTAATATCGACCAGCATATCAAAGCGGTGCTCTTCCTTGAGCTGTTTCAACACATCATAGATCGAATCGGCCGGCACTACCACCCGCGTCTCGCCGCGAAACTCGCTTATCGCGCGATCACCAAACATGTTCTGCAAAGCGGCTAATTTATTAGGTTCGGTCATTGCTAATAATTGCAGTTCGGAGAAAAAACAAAATCCGCAACAGTTTAGCCGTTTGCAGCATGACGCATGAAACAGCCTATAATTCAGCAAAATTGGGCCGAAGGCCCTCCGGTTCACCCAGCCCAGGGCAACGCCCTGGGGAGCGGTGGTCACATCGATTTCTTGCCGGCCCAACGGGCCAATACTTCGCCTCCAGGAACAATTGGCCCGTTGGGCCGACACGATATTTTCGTTTTCCCGCTTCCCCAGGGCGTTGCCCTGGGCTGGGAGAACGGCTGCCCCTTCGGGGCTACAAACGGCTAAACTGTTACTAAAATTGGGGCTCCGGGACTAACTAATTCAAAAAGGAGGTAGCAACCAAAATATTACGATTGTTACAATATTCAACAAGTTATACCAACGTATCGGGAGGGAACGGCGGCCATTTGGATTCGCGATCCACGGAACGGAGCTTACTAGAAGCGAAATCGCGCCAGTTATAGCAGCATAACTCGCCGCTTCCACAGTAACGGTTTCCCGAACATCCCAATTCGTACAAAACGGTCTCGGATATGCTACAAAGGCAGACAGCCCAACCACGAATGCGGCCACCGCCGAGGCCCGCACAAACGAGCGAAGGGACCGCTCTATCGCGTCTGGTGAGTCGGTTGTTTCCATCGTACGTACTCTCGTACAATCTATTCCCTGAGATCGGTCATTGTTCGGGGCGGCGATTCTTGTTTTGGTGGACTATCATCCAGCCGGGATATTCCGCGGGCAGAGCGCTGACGGCGTCGAGCCGGGCGACGTGCTCCGCGTCGAGTTGCACGTCGGTGGCGGCCAGATTGTCGGCCAATTGCTCGGAGGTTCTGGCCCCGATGATTAAGCTGGTGACGAAAGGACGGGTCAGCAGCCAGGCCAGCGAAATGCGGGCCATGCTGAGCCCGGTCGCCGTCGAGATCTCGCCCAGCGTCTCGAGTACCGCTTTGGCCCGCGTCTGATCGACCGGCGGGAAGTCGAAGGAGGTCCGCCGGGCGCCTTCCGGGCCGGGCTGGCCGATCTGGTACTTTCCCGTCAGCAAGCCGCCCGAGAGCGGACTCCACGGCAAAATCGCCAATCCCTGATCTTCAGCCAAGGGGACAATCTCCCGTTCGATGTCCCGGCTGGCCAGGGAATAGTACATCTGGGCGCTTTGGAAACGGGCCATGCCGTGCTGGTCGGCGAAGGCCAGCCCCTTCATGGCCTGCCAGGCGGGCAGATTGCAGAACCCCACGTAGCGCACCTTGCCGCTGTGGACGATGTCGCCGAGCGCGCGGACAGTCTCTTCGATGGGGGTATCCAGATCGAGCCCGTGAATCTGGTACAGGTCGATGTAATCCAATTTCAGGCGGCGGAGGCTGGCGTCGACGGAATCAAACAGATGCGCCCGCGAAAGACCGACCTGATTCGCCCCGGGCCCCATCCGGAAGAAGACCTTGGTGGCCAGGATGTATTGCTCCCGGGGCCGCTTCAGCGCGGCCAGGGCGGCGCCGACGTACTCCTCGGACACGCCCTCGGAATAGGCGTCGGCCGTGTCGATCAGATTTACGCCCGCGTCCAAGGCCGTCCCCAGGAGTGTTTCGGCTTCGGCGGGCGTCTGCCGGCCGATGAACTCCCAAAAGCCCTTGCCGCCGAAGGTCATCGTACCCAGGCACAATTCGGAGACATACAGGCCGGTCCGTCCAAACTTTCGGTATCGCATGGTTATTCCTCTCTTTTTGTCGCGGCCGGTTGCAGTGCCCGGACCGGATGTTGACCCGCCGGGGCGTCGTACTCGCGGCAATACATGGTCCCCTCACGCTGTATTTTCTCCTGCAAGTCAACCAGCGACTGGATCAGTTGCTCCGGCCGGGGCGGACAGCCGGGCGTGTAAATGTCCACCGGCAAGAAGCGGTCGATCCCCTGCACCACGCAATACGTGTCGAAGACGCCCCCGGTCGAGGCGCAGGCGCCCATCGAGATGCACCATTTGGGCTCGGGCATTTGCAGCCAAATCCGCTGCAAAACGGGCAGCATCTTCATCACCACTCGGCCCGCCACGATCATCAGGTCGCACTGGCGGGGGCTGAACCGAAAGACCTCGGCCCCGAATCGCGCCAGGTCGTGCCGGCTGGCCCCGGTCGCCATCAACTCGATTCCGCAGCAGGCCGTGGCGAAGGGCATCGGCCAGAGACTGTTCTTCCGGCACCAACTCACCAACTCGTCGAGCTTGGTGATGGCCACGCCCTTGGGCAAATCAATTGCCGGACCGGCGTCACGGCTGTCGCGAACGTCCGTCACCGCCATTGAAAGACCCCCTTTTGCCAATCGTAGATGAAACCGATGCTCAACAGCACCAGGAAGATCATGGCCCCGGCGAAAACCACGTGCCGGTTGGCAGGCGGCGCGGGAGAAGAGGGGCGCAGGGGCGGGGGAATGATGAATTATGATTGATGAATTATGAATATCAGCAGTAGAGTCGGATCTGGTGTCAATCGATAATTCATTATTCATCGTTCTATATTCACCATTTGACCGCGAGGATACGGCCCAAGGATAGAGAAACAGCAACTCCACGTCGAAGACCAAAAAGGCTATCGCCAGCAGAAAAAATCGAACGTCGAAACGCCGCCGGGCCTCATGGATCGGGTCCATGCCGCTCTCATAGGGCATCTGCTTGACGGCGCCCGGCCGAATCGGATTGACGATTTGGGCCACGATCAGCAGCCCCGCCGCCAACCCAAACCCGAGCAAAACCAGCAAGACGATCGGTAAGATCGGCCCAATCGAAAGCTCCATCCGTCGAGGTCCTTTTTGCCGGTTTGCGGTGGAAAAGTGTTGCTCCGTCCCATTCTAGGGACAAGACCCGAATGGGTCAATCTTCCGCCCATTTAGGGTGCGGCAAGAAATCGTGGCCACGCATTGATGATTATTCGTTTAGCCCCGCCACTTGTGGCCCGCGGCAGACAAAACACACTCCCCCGGTCACAAGCGATCGGTCTAACCCGGATTATTCATAAACACGAAGGAACATTGTCATTCTGAGCGCAGCGAAGAATCTGGGCTGTTTGCGGCGCATCGGAGATCCTTCGCTGCGCTCAGGATGACGTTTATGAATAATCCGGGCTAAACGAGGCAACCCAGAAAAATTATCCGCCTCGCATTTAACCTAATGCCAACAAAAAACCCTTCGCAGGTGGGGCAGGAACCTGCGAAGGGCGGTTTTGGTGAGGGGATTGCACCCTCACGATTCTCGATTATGGAACAGAACTCGCGTCAACGCAACCCCCAGAAAGGTGCAAGAACGTGGTTTCCACGGTCTGATTCTTGCCGGTTAGAACACGTCGGCAATGAAATGATGACCCTGGTAATATCTCACGCCCGTGAGGCGTTCGCCTCGGAACATCGGAAAGAACTGATACCCGTCTCGCGTGGGGTTCTGTCGATGCGAGGGATAATAGCTTTGCCACTGCTTGTGATACACCGGAATCCGCATTTCCGGCGGATAGCGATAGTAAAGGTCTTCGCTGCTGCGGTAGTAATCGGCGCCCCAGAAGTTCTGCGGATAGTACACGTAAGGATAGTGATACATCCGGTTCCAGTCCTGGGTGCTGTAGCTGTGTCCCCACTGGCGGCCGTAAGCCTGTTGAGCTTGGGCGTTCGAGACGCAGAAAACGGACGCAATCAAGGCTGCCGCGAGCAGCAAGAACATGATCCGGCGGAGCATGGTATTTCCCCCTTTGTTTCGTGTCTATTTTTGGCAGGTGAATCCTTGCCGGTAATCTGGGTCGGCTACCAAGAGCATCGGCACTCGGTACTATCCGCATTGAATGAATATCCCGCATATACCGCACAAGCGTCAGAGACGGAAAAGAACACAGAGAAGCGAAGAGAGAAAAGGGAAGGGAGAGGGCCGTTAAAGTTTCGCTAGATTGTCCAGCCGACAGGTCGCGGGGTGAAGATGTATATCTGGATCCGCTGATAAGCGCTGGTAGTGACGTTTAGCGGCCGCCGGCACGGCGGCCTGCGGCAATAACGGAGCCGCCGTGCCGGCGGCCGCTAAGGATCGGCAAATTAATAACTGTCGCATTTCAGAAGGGGACAGTCCCATTTTCGTCGAACGAAAATTGGGACAGTCCCCCACTTATTGATTCGGCGGCCGCTAAACATAGGTTGCATTAGTGGTCGTTTCCCCCGTTCACTGCCCTCGACTCCAGATATCCTTGCAGGATGATCCGGGCGGCAAGCATGTCGCGCCGCTTTTTGCGGCTTTTGCGCGACAGGTCGGCGTCGCGCAGCAGTTGCTCGGCCTCGTGGCTCGTGAGCCGCTCGTCGAAATACTCGACCGGCAAACCGGTCGTCTCGGCCAGCCAGGCGCCGAAACGTCGCGCCTCGAGCGATTTTTCACTCTCGCGGCCGTCCATGTGCAGCGGCAAACCCACGACGAACAGCACGACTTCCTCTTCTTCGGCCAGCCGTCGAATCCATTGTGCGTCTTGGACAGTTCCGCGGCGGGTGTAGTTTTCCAGCGGACTGGCGATCCGCCGGTCGGCGTCGCTGACGGCCACGCCGATCCGCACGTCGCCGTAATCGATGCCCGCCACGCGCCCGGCCGTCGGAGTTTGACTACTCATAGTTGTTTCCTCAACCGACCGCTGAGACCGCAGGCCAGTTCGCCGTGTCTGTTCACAGGCTTAATGCGAGTTATTTTCCTCAAATGGTAGCTGCAACAAGTTCCAGGGGTTCCATTCAATCTGCAAGGGCGGCCCTTGCAAGTTGCGATATTTCTTCCGCTGGTCATTCGTAAGCACCCCCTGAATTGCTTCATCGCGTTCGGTTATCATCTGGCGGAGGCGAGTGATTAGATTTGTCATTTCAAGTTCTCTCGATTTATCGGTTTCGCCGATGCCGTACCCACTGATGAACCCTCGTCCAAACCTTTGGAGTGCCGGGGAGATGTCTTGATCCGTCTTGTTCAACAGGGATCGAATCTGTTCCATCTGGTCCAGACGAATGACCAAAGTGGATGCGACATTTGTGTCAAAAGCGATGATGATCGGGCCATGTACCTGGATGACGAGTTGGTCGAGACGCTTTTGTTGTTTCTTAGAGAGCAGTTCCGTCAGCTCCTCACTGTAGAAATCAGCCGTGATGCGGTTGATTCCACGGCGCGTTTCGATATTGCACGACTCCCGCGCCTCCCCCGACAAGCCCGACACCTTCTTTCTCTGTCCGGCGATGAAGCCGCTGAGCCCAGGAACTTGGCTGCAGGGCGTTGCATAGATCCTCTGAACTTCACGCAGTTGATCTGGCGACAATTTCAGGTCGGCTTGAACCTCAGGACGTTCAAGCAACCTGAATCGTGTAGTGACGAAATCGGCACATGGATCTGCATCGGGGAACACACGGTTGAGCTCAAACATGTCCAGGTAGCGGCGTGCGGAAGGGGGATCCCCGCTATCCCGACATGAGGTCACAAATAAGAGAACCGCAATTATCGTCAGGATTTTTTTCCCACTCATAATGGTTGCCGTTTCGACTCGGAGACGAAGTAGCCGTTTTGCAGGAAAGTGAGCACGTACTTTTGGATCTGAGGTCTGTCCATAAAGAACGAGTGCAACGTGGGAAAGACGATGAAATCAGTAGCACCGGCGAGTTTCGCCGTGTCCACCGAGATCACCCCGTCATTGTCGCCTTCCAGCACCGGGTTGTAGCCTTTGCCGTTGTTCTTCCCGCCGGCAATAATGCCGAACTGGAAGGGCGGCGTGGCCAGATGGCGTTCCACCCCGGGCCATTGGCGGCCGAGTTCCTGGCCCGACTCGCCGGCAATCTGCTTGAAGAGGACATTGTTGGAAAATATGGTGGCCAAGCGTGCGCCCTGGTTGGGCGGGGCAAGCATGACGAAGCGGCCGAATCGGGCCACGGCCCGGCGGTCGGCCTCGGAAAAAAGGGGACTGTCCCCCTTTGCCTTTTCAGATGGGGACTGTCCTCCTTTTTCCGCTGCGGTCCCCTTTTCCGCCGCTTCCAAGTCGCCCAGGTAGTGGCGGATGACGATATTGCCCATGCTGTGGGCCACGAAGTTGACCTCCTTGATGCCGTCGAGATTGTTGACCAGCCGGCGGAGCGTTTTGGCGTGGTCGGCCATGTTGTATTGGGTGGTCGGATACTCGACGTTGAAGACCTGATAGCCCCCCCTTTCGTGCAAATACTTGCAGAGTCCGGCCATCGACGCCCGGCTGCGCCCCAGGCCGTGCAGCACGACCACGCCTTTGCCGGACATCGGCGGCAGATGGCGTTCGTGTTTGATGCGCTCCAGCACCGCGCGGCAATGGTCGAAGGTGCCCGAGGCGTGCCGCCAGTTCCGCTCGTCCAGCAGGCGGCAGTGTTCGGTATGCACTTTCCGCTGAATCCGCCACTGGTGAAAGAAGAGCTCGTCGGCCCAGAATTGTTTTCCCCCCAGGGTAGGCATGGGAAACTGATCGGGTTTGTCCACCTTGTCCTCCTGGCCCGCCAGCCGCTCTGAAAGCGCCGCCGAGAGCCCCAAAATCATCAAGATGCCGCAAATTACGCGGAAGAGCGTGGTCATGTTCGCAATTGTGTACTTGGAGGGGGAGTGGCGCGGCTGCTGTCCTGTCGCCGATGGTTGCGAAACCGCAAGCGGAGTTCAGCATTCGCGGCAAACACCCCCCTTCGATCAGATAGGCGTTTCCCCGGGCATTATGTAACGCCGCCAAACAAATTATAATGGGGTTTTCCGCCCGTTGAAACCCGATTTCGAGCCCATGACCCGCACCATTGCCATCGGAGACATCCACGGCTGCCTCGCCGCCCTCGATGCGCTGTTGGGGGCCATCCGGCTCCGGCCGGACGATACGCTCGTGACGATGGGCGATTACGTCGACCGCGGCCCGCAAACCCGCGAGGTGCTCGATCGGCTGATGGAGTTACAGCGGCAATGCCGGCTCATCCCCCTGCTGGGAAACCACGAAGAGATGATGATGCTGGTCATCGACGGGCAATCGCAACTCTACGTCGATTGGCTCCTCTTCGGCGGCGAGGCCACGATGCGGTCGTACGGCACGCCGCGGCCTGAAGAAGTGCCGCCCGCGCATGTCAATTTCCTGCGGAATTGCCTGCTGTTCCACGAAATGGAGCGGTATTTTTTCGTTCACGGCAACTACGATGCCGCTCTGCCGCTCGTCGAGCAGCCGCGGGAGACGCTGCTTTGGGATTCGATCAAAAATCGCGTGCCCGGCCCGCATTGCTCCGGCAAAACGGCCATCATCGGCCATGCCTCGCAGCACAACGGCGAAATCTGCGATCTTGGCTACTTGAAGTGCATCGACACCTGGTGCTACGGCGACGGCTGGCTGACGGCGCTGGACGTCGACCGCGGGCAAGTCTGGCAAGCCGACAAAACGGGGCGGATGCGTTCCGTTTAACCACGGTCTTGGGTCTTGGGCTTTGGGTCTTGGGCTTTAGGTCTTACCCGGATTATTCATTGGACAACACTAGCCCCAAGCGCAAGCGAGGGCGGCATAACGAGTTGCCCTCGCTTGCGCGTTGGGCTAGTGTCGCGCACTCCGCACCAATACGCCCCGGCCCATGAATAATCCCGGCTTATGCCTCGGCCGTAAATGCCGATGCTGGGGACCCGCAAAGGGGTCGGACCCGCAAAGGGGTCGGAAGTCGTTTTCAAAGCCGTCATGGGGCCGGCTCCTTGGACCACAGCTTGAAAGTCCGCCGCCTTGCGGAACAATCGCATCCGTCCCACGCTCCGCATGAGCATATAGTACACCAGCCAGCCCGCAGTTGCACGAATCGGCCGTGGTATGACAACAGCATACCAGAAACCATTTCCTTGTGAATAGAACGACTTCCGACCCCTTTGGTGGCCTGCCTTTGGTGGCCTGCCTCCGGGGCAGTTGGCCCACGGCAGCCCGCAGGCGGTCGGCAAGCTCATTTGCCTCGGCGTGACCGGACGGACTTGGTTCACGGCTGATGGCTTGCGCCGGGTCCGCATCCGGGCTGCGTCGGCTGCGCTGCCTTGAGCGTCTCCGCAACAGGTCCAACGCTCGGGCGGTGGCCAGGTGCCGGAGCAGTGCAGAACCAGTTGCGGACGGGCTCTCGCCGGTCGATCTTGACCGCCTCCAGGAACGTCTCCTGGATGCAGTCCCATGCGTCAGCATGATTACCGACGAGGCGGTAGACCGTGCGCCGCACGGCTGCCACGTTCTGGCTTACCACCGCTTCCCAATCCGCCATTTTTGCTCCACCCGTCAAGAACCGCGGTTCTATAGGATAGTCGTTCTGAATGGTAGCAGTGTAACACGGAATCCAAAATTAACCACCGGGGGGGGGGCAAGGCTTGACGCTGCGTGATCGTCGGTTCTGACTCAGCATCGTTTGGTGTGGCTGCATCGCAGGCAGGGTGCGTTCTGGTGTAGGACTGAGGTGGCGTTGGCCCGCTTCGGATCGTGGGTGGAAGGGCATCGAGGTCTGCTTGACACTAATTCATAGACTGTCTATAATTCACGCATGAAACCGATTCATGGCGACAAACTGCGTGGGCACCTGGAGACGTTGATCCTTTCCGTGCTCGAACGAGGCGAGGCGCATGGGCTGGAGATCCTCCACCGACTGGATCAGGCCGGATGCGGACTGCTGCACTTGAAGGAAGGCTCTCTCTACCCGGCCCTGTATCGTTTGGAGGAGGCGGGAAAGATTCAGGCCGTGTGGGAAGAAGAACCGCACGGGCGGCGCGGTGCCCGACGCCGCATCTACCGATTGACCACCAAAGGCAAACGAGAACTGGCCAAGGGACGTGTGGAATGGACGAGTTTTGTCCAAGTCATCAGCGGAATTATGGGGACGCCAGCATGGACGACGTAATCCTGCAAGAATTGAAGCGCGTCGTGGAACAAGCCGTGCGGCCCGTTCGGGCGACGATGGCCCGGAAACGCCGGATGCGCGAAGAACTACTGGCCCACTTGACCGCGATCTTCGAGGAGGAGGCCGGCAAACTCGGCGACGAGCCGCGGCCCTCGCCCAGGCCAAGCGGCGGTTCGGCGACCCACGAGAACTGATCGGGCAGCTTCAGCAGGCTGTGCCTCGATGGGATCGTTGCCGGTCGATCCTCGAAAACATGGGCTGCCAGCCGGGTGAATCCGCATGGCATTTGGCAGGTAAACATTTCCTGTTGGTGTTGCTGATCTGTATCGTATGGGTGCCAACATGGTTGTTAGCCCACGGGAACATGGAAACTCCAGGACCAGCGGAGGCGCAACGTTTGTATGCACTGGTACTGGTGGGATGCGTGCCCTTGATGGCTCTGTTCAATGTATTTGTTTCCGTTCTCTTGGCTCCACTGTTGACAAAGGTCGGTCCCATCTTGGCCTCGAAGCGCCGGGGACGACTGCTGCTGGCAGTTCTCTGCGCGTTCGTAGTGCCATGCTGCTTGATACTGCCGCCATTTCTGGCCGGGGCGGCGATACTATTCACCCTGATGGCTCGTCAGACGGTCAACGAGTGGCGCTACAAGGCAGACTGGGCACAACCGGCCCAGTAACAATTGTTGCGATTCCAGGAGCGTTAGCATGAACGACGAAATCCTGAAAGAATTGAAGATCGTCGTAGAGCAGGCGGTGCGACCCGTCCGGGCGACGATGGCCCGCAAGCGCCGGATGCGGGAGGAACTATTGGCCCACCTGACCGCCATCTTCGCGGAGGAAGCCGAGGCACTGGACGACGACCAGGCCGCCCTCGATCAAGTCAAGCGACGGTTCGGCGATCCGCGAGAGCTAACCTCCGAGCTTCAGGAATCGGTGTCTCGATGGGCGCGAGTCGGTTCGACTGTTGAGAAGTACAACTTCCAGTCGGGGCAACCCGTTCTTCATCTTGCTGCTGCGAGTGTACTGTGGGCGTGCTTGATGGCGGTTGCCATGCTGCTGGCAGGAGTGTCTATTTCCGTGTCCCGTGGCAGACTCAGCGACCTTGGGATGTTCGCGCACGTCAGCGTGGTCGCTGGCGTAGCCGTGGCAACCTTCATGTTTCTGTTTCTCTTCTTGTCTGAGGGAATAGGTCGAGTGCTCTTCGGGCAGGAAGCCGACCGATCCGTGCCAAAGGCTGTATTCTATTGCTTGGCTTCACTGGCCGTCCTTCCAGCATTTGCATTCCTTTCCTATCTGGCGGGCTCGTTTGATTTTGCCGCCAGCTTGGCTCACCTTCGTCTTGCCTGTTACTTCGCCCCTGTAATGCCGCTGATACTCTTGCTGATGGCTCGGGTAATGATCGAAGAGGTGCGTTACAAAGAGCATTGGGCGAGCCTTGAGATCGAAGAGTAGCCGTCGCAACCCGACATGAGAGTCGAGGCACGCTGCTGTGGTTGGCCATTTCAGATGGCTGAGCGCATAGATGGTCCCCACGGGTGGAATATGGGCATCCGCCCCATTCTTTGGGACAATGGTGTTCTGAAGGAATCGGGACGCAAGTTCACTTGCTCAAGCAAGTTCGGCCCCCGCTCGACGTTGCGGCCAAAAGGTGCCACATGAAGCTGAGTTTGGCACGGTTGACGCTGGTAGCATGGCTGGCCTGGCTGGCGACCTTGGGCAGCATGGCGTGGCTATCGTGCCGGCGCGTTCTTCACCCGAGTGTCGCCTACATGGCAATCCCTTTGGCGGTGCAATTGATTAGCACTGCCACCCTATTAGGCGGTGGAATATGGTTCGCCCTTCGTGGGCCGCGGCGATGGAATGCAGTGGCATGGATGCTGTTCGGCGTACTGCCGATCCTATGGATGGCAGATTACACTCAGTCCCTCGTAGCCTTCGCGGCTGGACGCAATCACCGACCAAACCTGTTGACCAGGTGCGCTGAGGCGGCGGCATCTCTCATCGCGGAGCCCTATTTGCGAGCGTACTACCCGTATCGACATGAGGCGGAGCGGTTTGTCATGTGGTCCGATACGCCCGAGTACGACGACACCCAGATGGCGGCGATGGACGACCATATTCGCGCCATGGAGAAAGCCCTCGGCCGGCAGCCGCGCTACAAAGTTTACTGGGTGCGTGGACCTGTGTGGGGAATTGATGGACGAGGCGGGTCGGGCTGGGCACTCGGAAGCCGACCATCGACGCATGATCCTGGGACTGACAGACTCAGCCATATTGATCGGCATGAAGTTGCTCACTTTGTCCTGGATGAGTTTTGTCCGAGCGGCAGCGAAGTGCCAATGTTGTTGCACGAAGGATGGGCTGAACTTCATTCAGGACCAGAGTCGGAGTCGCACTGGCAGGAATGCTGGTCTTCGCAGCAAGAAGGGAAGCTACCAAGTCTCCGCCAACTAACCAGCCACGAGTGCTACTACAACTCGCTTGGGCCCATGTATTCGCTCGGGTCTGTAGTAGTGGAATACATCCTCAAACGGTTCGGTCACGAGAAATTCCTGGAACTGTGCTGCACGTGCCGCGAAGCCACGTTTCCCGATGACGTGCAGCGCAGTACTTGGCCTTAGTCTCGACGAATTGGACACGGCTTATCAACGAGACTTGGCCCAGCGGCAGCCATCCGCAAAAGAGAGTCTGCTGTCGGCGAAGCTCGCGGTTGGGGCTGACATGGGGCAATGGCGACACTTGGTTGAGGACGCATGTTCCGCAATGGAACGTCTTCGCGCGGCCTTCGACCAATCGAGCGTCACGGTGACTGATACGATTGAGAGTACAGAGAAGGATGGGCAAACGAAGACCTATCAGAATCGTTTTGAGTATTACTTTGACGGCGAACGATATGCAAGCCGCGCAGCTTTTCGGAATACTCAGATGTACTGGTCAGGACGCCGGACGTGGTTTTTGGCCTGAAAAAGAAATGCAAGGAGAACTTGGGAGTTTTGGGGTCAGAGCGCCATTAGTCATTAGTGAGAGACTCTGGGGGGCGATCAAGGCGGGAGGCTTTACCCGGATTATTAATAAACGCCACACTAGCCCAAAGCGCAAGCGAGGGTGGGACAACGACTTGCCCTCGCTTGCGCTTCGGGCTAGTGTAATGCACTCTGCTCAACGTAACCGTGTTTACGAATAATCCGGCTTTAGTCGCGAGGAGGTTGGAGGGCAACATGATCTTCGCCCCGCAAGTTGGCGAAAAATAGGCGACTATTTTACCCAGAGCGGGTAATCGCCGCCGCGGATGGGAAAGCCGAGCCGCTTGTCGCTGAGATAGTTGATCAGCGGCTGCCCGGCCTGCCAGCGGGCGAGATTGCGGCAGAACATGGCGGTCATGTTGTCGATCCGCCAGGCGCTTTGCCCGCCCACGTGGGGTGTGATGATCACGTTCGGCATTGCCCACAGCCGGTTCTCCGGCGGCAGCGGCTCGGGATCGGCTACATCCATCACGGCCCCGGCGATCCGTCCGGCGTCGAGCGCCGCGATCAGATCGTCCGTCACAACGACTCCGCCCCGGGCGACGTTCACCAACAGGCGCCGGGCTTCATCCGGGCGAAAACCGCCCTGTCGATCATCCCCCGCGTCGCGTCGTTCAGCGGCTGGCAGAGCATGAGGAAATCGACCTCGGGGAGCAGATCGTCGAGCCGCTCGGCCGGCCAAAGGGCCTCGACGCAAGCCGGCTTATCGACCGGGAACATATCGGTGGCCAGGATTCGCGTCTCGAACGGGGCAAGCAACCGGGCCAGACGCCGGCCGTTGCCGCCCAGGCCCACGATGCCCACGGTCGAGCGGGTCAGGTCGCGCGTCGGCCGGCGGATGAACTCCCGCTTCGCCTGGGCGCGAAAAAAGACGGGCAGGCTGCGGCACCAGCCCGTCGTCAGGGCGATGGTGTGCTCCGCCACCTGATCGGCCAGCACGCCCGAGGCACTGCTCACGACGATGTCCGACTCGATGACCGATGGCGTCAGACAGTGGTCCATTCCGGCGGCCGAGGATTGGATCCACCGCAGCCGGCCCTGGCGGACCACGCCGTCCCAATCGACCGGTACTTTGGCATGTCCGCAGAAGACGTCGGCAGTGAACAACTCTTCGGCGATCCGCTCCTGGCCGGCGTCGACAACGTCCGCCTCCGGCATGGCGGCGGCGATCTGCCGGATGTGCTTCGGTTCGACCGGATAGCAGAGGACGATTCTGAGGGACATGGTTTTGCAGGGGACTGTCCCAATTTTCGTGTCAACGAAAATGGGACTGTCCCCCTTTGGCGTTTGGGGGAGGGGATGGGCAATGCGACGGAAATCATCTATTCTCCATCATTATCCGCCCGGCGGCTAGGGCGTAAGACCAATTAGCCCCCGGTGAATACAGGGTGGTCAGAACGGGAGAAAACTCGAGCCCATGCCCCCGGTGTATTCACCGGGGGCTAAATGGTCTAATATCGGGGCGTCCCACTAATACGACCACGACGAAATCCGAGGAGCGAAACATGATTTGCGTATTAGCTTCGATCGAGGTGGCGGCCGGCCGCCGCGACGACCTGCTGGCGTTGTTCCGTGATCTGGTTCCCAAGGTGCGTGCGGAAGAGGGGTGCATCGAGTACGGCCCGCTGATCGACGTCTCCAGCGGCCTGGATGCCCAGACCCCGCCGCAGGAAAACTCGGTCGTCATCCTGGAAAAATGGGAGAGCATCGATGCCCTGAAGGCGCATCTGAAAACCCACCACATGGCCGAGTATTTCCGCCAGGCCGAAGAATTGCGGCTCAGCATGAACCTGCGGATTCTTCAACCGGCGTAGGGAACTGGTCGTTGT
Organism: uncultured Planctomycetota bacterium; assembly: GCA_963733145.1. GTDB lineage: Bacteria > Planctomycetota > Planctomycetia > Pirellulales > Thermoguttaceae > JAHIKV01. The sequence continues at coordinate 371,421 of CAVTCJ010000006.1, forward strand.
GGTGCAGGCGTCTCGCCTGCATCTCCCGCGGCAGGCGAGACGCCTGCACCACAATTAAATCATGTTATGACGCGATAACTTGGCACCGCGGATGATCGAACTGCACAATTTCACCAAACGTTACGGCGACCTGGCGGCCGTCGACCGGCTGTCGCTGAAGATCGGCCCGGGCGAGGTCTTCGGCTTCATCGGGCCCAACGGGGCGGGCAAAAGCACCACGATCCGCTTCCTGGCCACGCTGCTTCGGGCTAGCAGCGGGCGGCGGCGCCGTCTGCGGCCATCCGCTCGATCGGGACCCGCTGGCGGTTCGCCGCTGCGTGGGCTACATGCCCGACAGCTTCGGCTTCTACAACGGCATGAAGGTCCGCGGGTTTCTGGACTTCTTCGCCCTGGCCCATCGGATTCCGCGCTCCCGCCGCCGCCGGGCGGTTGACGACGTGCTGGAGTTGCTCGATCTCGGGGAGAAGCGCAACGCCGCGGTGGGCAGTCTCTCCCGCGGCATGAAGCAGCGGCTCTGCCTGGCGAAAACGCTGGTCCACGATCCGCCGGTCCTGATCCTCGACGAGCCGGCCAACGCCCTGGACCCGCGGGCGAGGGTCGAGCTGAAGGCCCTCTTGGGCCGGCTTCGGCAGGCGGGCAAGACGATCCTCATCTCCAGCCACGTGCTGGCCGAGCTGGCCGATTGCTGCACCTCGATCGGCATCATTGACCGGGGGCGGCTGTTGATCCACGGTCCGATCGACGAGGTCTTCGGCCGCATCCGCAAAAATCGGCTGGTGCGGATCAAGTTTTTGGAGAACGCGGCGGTCGGCATTGCCTTGTTGCGGGAAATGCCCGAGACGCGCAACGTGCGCGTCGAATCAGATCAGGTCGCCGTCGAACTCTCGGCCGACGATCGCCGCCTGGCCGAGATATTGGAGCGTCTCGTCGCGGCCGGCGCACGGGTAATCTCATTTGCCGAGGAAGAACCGACGTTGGAGGACGTGTTCCTGACGATTACCCAGGATGGGTAGCAGCGTGTGATACTACTGGTTTGACCAGCTAGAGTTTACTAACCACTAATGCTCGACCGCTATTTCCACGACGAACCGATCTCCGGCGACCGGGCCGTGCTGACCGGCGCCGAAGCGCACCATCTGATACACGTAATGCGCGCCGCGCCCGGCTTGGAAGTGGTGCTCTTCGACGGCGGAGGCGACGAGTTCCGTGCCGCGGTCGAGCGCGTGGGACGCGGCGACGTGCAACTGGCGATCCTTTCCCGCGAGCGGGTCGATCGGGAACTGCCGCTGAGCATCACGCTCGGCGTGGCGTTGCCCAAGGGCGACCGGCAGCGCTGGCTGGTCGAAAAGGCGACCGAGTTGGGCGTCGGCCGGATCGTGCCCCTGCTGACCCGACGTGCGGTGGCCCGGCCTAGCGAGCAGACCTTGAAGCGGCTCCATCGGGCGGTCGTCGAGGCCTCGAAGCAGTGCGGCCGCAATCGCCTGATGCAAATCGACGAGCCCCGGTCCTGGCCCGAATTTCCTCGCCGAAACCGCCTGCGAGTTACATCGGCTGCTGGCCCATCCGAACTCATCCAATGTCGAACAGGGATTTAGCGGCCGACGGCACGTCGGCCTTGAACCGGCAGACCGGGCCGACGTGCCGTCGGCCGCTAAACGATCCATCGGACCTGACAGCGGAATCAAATACTTCCTCGCCGTCGGGCCGGAAGGCGGATTCACGAGGAAGAGGTCGCCGCCGCCATCGACACCGGCTGGACGGGCGTCGATCTCGGCCCGCGAATCCTCCGCGTCGAAACCGCCGCCCTGGCATTCGCGGTGATAGTTATCCTCGGTTCGTTTAGCCCCGGCTCGTGTGTCAGATAATTCTCTCGGCCATCTGTGGCGGGGTATGACATCTCGGTGTTATACTTGATAATTGACCCTGCAGGAGACCGCCGATGGAAGGCAACCGAATCATTCCCGAGCAGACGATGGTCGTGCTGTTGGCGGCCGGCAAGGGAACGCGAATGCGGAGCGACACGGTCAAGGTCTGCTACGAGATCGACTCGATTCCGGCGATCAATCGCCAGATCGCCGTCTTCCAGCGGCGGAAGTTCAGCCGTTTTCTGGTGGTCGTGGGGTCCAAGGCCGATCAGGTGCTGGAGACGGTCAGCCGCGAACACTCCGGCGTGCTGTTCGTCCACCAGGAGCCGCAACTGGGCACCGGCCACGCCGCCAAAATCGCCGCCGAGGCCCTGCAGGCGATCGGCTACCAGGGCTACGTGCTGGTGACGATGGGCGACAAGTACATCGAAGACGACGCCATCGACGCGTTGGTCGACGGCTACGTCAAGCAGCGCGCCGACATGGCCCTGTTGACCATCCCCAAGACGCATTTCACCGAGGCCTCGGCCGGCCGGGTGTTCGTCGCCGAAGACGGCCAGGCCCTGGACATCATCGAAAAAGTGGACATCGCCCGGCAGATGATCGCCGACGATCTGCGGGCGATTGTCGCCAAGGGCGAGCCGGTCGCCGGCGACGAACTGATGGCGGTCGTCGCGCGGCACATCGCCCGGCCCGAGAAGCAGGAAGCCGCCGTGGCGGAACTGGTCGCGCTGGCCAAGTCGAAGGGGCAGATCAAGCCCGAAAAGCTCGAGCAAGCGCTCCAATCCGACAGATACAATCTGGAGATCGGCGGCCGGCGACTCACCGGACGGCAGATCGACAAGCTCGCCGCGGGCGTGAATCCCAGCCTCTATCTGATGCACTCCGACGTGTTTTATCGGGGCGTGGGCATGATCCGCAACGACAACGCCCAGGGCGAATACTACATCACCGACATGGTCCGGCTGCTGGCCGGCGTCCGCGACGGCAACGGCGCGCCCAGCTACCGCGTCCGGGCCGTGGCGGTCGAGCATCCCGAATGGGTGCAGAGTTTCAATTCGCCCGACGAACTGTTGGTGATCCAGGACTACGTGCGGAAGAAGCAGCAGGAAAAGCGAAAAACACTGGACGTGGAAAGACGCCCCCGGCTGAAACCGGCGCAATACGCCACGGTGGCCCAATGGCTGGCGAAGCTCGAGGCCGCCCGGCCCGCCTTGAAACGCTGGCTGAAGACGATCTACGGCCCCCACGAAGCCCTGCACCAGCAGAAGTGCAAGGACCTCCGCTGCGTGCTGGAATGTTACGGCAAGCGGTTCGGCATGGACGAAAAGGTGTGCATCGTCCGGGCGCCGGGCCGGGTGAACCTGATGGGCCGGCACGTCGATCACCGCGGCGGAATGACCAACTTCCTGGCCATCGACCGCGAGACCCTGGCCGTGGTCGGACTCCGCCGCGACGACAAGGTCGTGGCGGTCAACACCCAGCCACGACAGCTACAAGCCGGTGAAGTTCCGCATCTCCGAACTGATGGGCCGGCTGGGCTGGAACGACTGGATCGACTTCGTCAACAGCGATTGGGTGCGGAACATCGTCTACCTTTCGGCGGGCGACTGGGGCAACTACATCAAGGCCGCCTTCCTCCGGCTCCAGCACCGCTACCAGGACGTCCGCGTGCGGGGCGTGAACATGGCCCTGGCCGGCAACGTGCCCATCGCCGCCGGTCTGAGCAGCAGCTCGACGATCGTTGTGGCCGCGCTGCAATCGGCCATCGCCCTGAACAATTTCGACCTGACCAGCCGGCAGTTCATCGACCTCTGCGGCGAGGGGGAGTGGTTCGTCGGCTCGCGGGGCGGGGCCGGCGACCATGCGGCGATCTATCTCGGCCAGCGGGGCAAAATCGCCCAGGTCGGCTACCTGCCGTTCCGCGTCGAGCAGATGATCGACGCCCCGGCGGACTACCAGGTGGTGATCGCCAACAGCCACGTCAAGGCGGCCAAGAGCGCTTCGGCCCGCGACGAGTTCAATTCCCGCATCGCCAGCTACAACCTGGGGCTGGCCCTGTTGAAACAGCGTTGCCCCGAGATCGCCGGCACGGTGGAGTACCTCCGCGACATCGATCCCGACAAGCTGGGCTATCCGACCAGCGACGTCTACCGCTGGCTGCTGCGGGTGCCCGAGAAGATGACCCGCACCGATTTTCGGGTCGATGCTCTCGAAAGAGCACCGGGAACTGATGGAGACGAACTTCGCCACGCACGCCGAGCCGGCCGTCTACCACCCCCGCGGCGTGCTCCTGTACGGCATCGCCGAAATCATGCGGAGCCGGATGTGCGTCGAACTGCTCGAAGGGGGGCGGGTCGAGGAGTTCGGCGGCCTGATGAAGATCAGCCACGACGGCGACCGCGTCAGCCGGCCCGGCACCGACGGCGAATATCTCCGCGTCGAGAGCGATCTGGGCGACGAATACATCCAGCGGCTGCTCGGCGATCTGGGCAGCGAAAGCCCGCAACGCGTGCTCCGGGCGCAACTCTTCATGCAGCCCGGCGCCTATGCTGTGCAGCACGCCGGAGATCGACCGGATGGTGGACATCGCCACCCGAGTGCCGGGCGTGGCGGGCGTGCAGATCGCCGGCGCCGGCCTGGGCGGATGCATCATGGTCCTCGCCCGGCACGAATGCGTGCCGGCGCTGCGGAAGGCCCTGACCCAGCATTACTATCGCCCCCGCAATCTCGAGCCGGCCGCCCTGCCTTGCGTCGCTGTGGAAGGGGCGGGCCTGGCGGAGTTCTAACCCGGATTATTCATAAACGTCATCCTGAGCGCAGCGAAGGATCTCCGATGCGCCGCAAACAGCCCAGTTTCTTCGCTGCGCTCAGAATGACGATGTTCGTTCGTGTTTATGAATAATCCGGGCTAATCCGGGTTTCTCGGTGCATTTCGGAGCGATTCCCCGCCTTGGAAAATGGCCGATGACACCGCAGTGAGAAGGTAGACCACCAGTAAGGTGGGGCGTTTGCAGCGTCTGCGTGTACCAACTTGTGTGTATATAAATACCGCCATAGGTATTGTTGGTTTAGACAGCCGCAGTTGTTTTATACCCACCCGCAGAGGTGTTTTCAGGAAAATTGTGGTATTCTTTGTCAGGAATTGGAGGTTTGCGGGAGATAGGTTATAGCTGATAAGCAATCGTGCGGGTAAGATCTACTTTTCCGGCCGGGGACGGTGGGGGGAGAGTTTATTTAGAGTCGAAATGTACTTTTTGCAATCATACACATTCCGGGGAGGACCTCTTCGATGAAGCGACATCTGATCACGGCTCTTTGTGCAGTCTGCGTAGGATTGGCATGTACAGCGCCGGCATTGGCCGAGGAGATTGGCGGGCTGTACCTGCTTCAAGTGACGGCCGCCGCCACCAACTCCGACGGTTCGTTAACCGCGTCGACCACGTGGACGATCCCCCACGGAATTATCGACGCCAACACGCTGGCGGAGTTTACCGTCGTCTCGCCCGGCTCGCCGTACCAATTGATGAGCGGGTCAACGGTGTTGGGAACGATCACCGACCTGGAAGTGGGCGTGCAGCCTGATCCGATGGTGAGGTTGAAGTTCGTCGTGACGGCTGGCGCAACCGACACGCCGTTTACGATTACATCGGCGGTGGTTCCGGTCTCCGGTTACAGCAACATCACGGGCTACGCTAGTGGTGCCGTGACCGTCACCGACGACGGAGACGGGATGGCGACGCTCACCGGCCAATTCGCCGGCAACAAAGCCTTTCAGGCCCTGTATAACGGATCGAGCGTGTTCCAAAACCTGGTCGATCCGGTAACGGCGGCTGGTGGATCGGCCGTCGGTTTGGAAGACTCGGGGTGGCAGCCGATTGCCGGATCGGTCACCGGCATCTCCTCGCAATTCAAGTTTGTATTAAGGCACAACGACGATGCCAGCGGCACCAGCAGCTTCCAGGTCGTTCCCGAGCCGGGTTCCTTGGCGCTGGCCGCCATCGGCGGCGTGTTGGCGCTCTTCGGCTGTGGTTGGGGACGGCTCAGAGGAAGGCGGCGGTAAACGACACAGTGCAACCTGAACCGAGGCCGCTTTCCACCGTGCGGCGACCACAGAAGGGGTGCTGAGATGGCAAGGAGAACCGCGTTCTTTCTGCTGCTTGCGGCGGCGATGCACGCGGCGCCTACGGCGGCACGGGCCTCGATCGAAGTAATCGGCGACCTGCGGGCCGCCGACAGCATGATGATGACCTTAGCGGCTGTACCTTACGTCGGGTTCGATCGGATCGAAGTGCAGTCCGGGCTGACACACGGCGACCCGCCTGCAAGTTTTGAGCCGCCCGCCTTTCGGAACCTCGCGCCCTGGACAGACTCCGGCAGCGACACGGCAGACTACGCCGCCGCCACCGGCCAGCGCGTTGTACGCGGACAAGCGTTGGTGTTTGACCTCTATTTGCAGGGCGACGTCAACAATCATCAACCGTTCGCCTTCGACTTTTACGCCTTCGACGCCGCGCGGGGAGCCAATTTCGTCGATTTCAGCGCCCACGTCTATTACGACGGCACGGTGTTTACGATCACAATGCCGTCCACCAATGCGCCGGAAATACATCTTCTCAGCACTGTCCCGGAGCCGGCTGCCATCGTTGTCTGGTCGCTGCTCGGCGCTCTTGTTTTCAGCTTCGGGCGGCGGCGAAAAGCCGCTTAGCACTTCGCCGTGAGATCGGCAGTTGCGAGATAGCGTCTACTCCGCCGCCATGATCGGCTCGTCCTTGGCAACCGGAATCGACTGCGCTCATGTTCCTATTTCGTAACCGTTCACGGGGCGGCAGGGGACTGGTCCATTTTTCGGCGGGAAAACGTAATTTCATCAATAAACCGTGGGCCGAAAACATGGACCTGTCCCCCTCCCGCCGCCCCAGGGGGACAGTCCCCTGTGAACGGTTACCCTATTTCATTGAGGGGCGTCCGTGACTCGGGAAAACCGTCGCCGGGGCGATGAGGGGCTTGCGAGGTTCGAGCCGCCCCATCTCGATCCGTTTCGGCGGGGCGTCGCCGACCGGCAGGAAGATGGTCAGCGGAGAGCCGAGCACCGGCCAGCGGCCTTTCACCTCGATCGCCGGCTGGGCTCCCGCAAAGGCGAGGTAGCTGTACTTGCTGTAATGGGGGAGTTTCTTGGCCAATCCCGGCAGCGATTCCGGCAGGTCCGCCGTGGCAAAGCTCAACGCCAGGTCGCGATTTTCCGTACGCCTGGTGGTCAGCACGAAGCAGTGGCCCTTGCGGGGGACGGTCGATTTGGCGATGTGGACGGCCTGTTGGTCCGCTCCGAAGCCGTACTCGCTCAACGAATCGAGCACCTTGGCGGCATAGCGATTCTCCCAGCCCAGGACCATGATCGCGCAATCTCTCGGCAGTGCCGCAAGCTCCGCATCGAGCTTGGTTTCAATCTTGTCGGGGCCGGATCGGGCGAGTGATTGGGCAAACGCCCGGTAGGCCCGCAGGAGCCGCTCTTCTGCCCGAGCGGGCAGGACGACCAACAGCCGCTTGGCGCCCAGTGCCTGTGAGATGGCCGGGGGGATTTCGTCCCGGTCGAGTCGGCGGAACAGATCGAACTCGGGGTCCACGTCGAGCCGCAGCGGCCGGGCGGGCAGCTCAAGCCGCACCTCCTTTCGCTTGCCGTCCATCTCGATCGTCTCCTGCACCGCCGTGTTTCGCCCCTCAAGCGTCACGGCAACGGGAACGCCGAGCCGATAGGCGTCGCCGGGCTGCTGCTGTTCGAGAACTGCCGAGAGCACAAACCCGCTCCCCTCCGGCCGGACTGATGGCTCGCTCACCTTGAGTTGCGGCGCGCCGCTTCGCGTCACCCATTGCTCAAACGCCCGCTTCAGCGACTTCCCGGAAACCGCTTCCATTGTCGTTCTGATGTCGTCAAACGTGGCGAGACGGAACTCGTACTTCCGGTAAAACTCCCGAAGCCCGCGCTGGAAGACGTCGTCGCCAAGCTTGCGCCGCAATATATGGAAGAACATCAGCGACTTGCCGTAGCCGACGGCCGCCGTCGACGGGTCGTGCCGCGAGCGGAACTGGGTGAGCGGGAAATCCTTGTTGCCGCGCACGTAATCGGTGTAGTTCTGGAGCGTAGCGACGCGGTACTCGACGCCCTCGCCGCGCTGTTCCTTCAAGAGGTGATCCGCGAGGTAACTCGTCAGCCCCTCGCACCAATTGCCTTTCGCATAGTCGACGTATACGCCGTTTCCCCACCAGTTGTGCAATATCTCGTGGGGATATGAGGTGTGGACGATGAACGGCAGCCGGATGACCGTCGGACCAAGGAGCGTAAACGACGGCATGCCGAAGCCGGTCTCGGCGAAGTTCTCGACCAGGGCGAATTTTTTGTAGGGGTACGGACCGATGAGCTTGTCGTACATGGCGATATATCGTCCCGTGGCGTCGAGATATTTTTTGGCCAGCCCGGCATCCGCAGTGCGCAGGAACACCATCGCCTGGACCGGCCCGCCGGGCCCGTCGTACTCCGTGAATGGGGCGGCAATCAGGAAGACCCCTTCCTGGGGCTCCGCCGATTTCCAGCGGACGACGGTCGCGAGCGGCCCGCGGTCGTGGGCCGTGCGCACGCCCTGGCTGACTGCGTCCCATGCCTTGGGGAGCTTGATTTCAAGGTCGAACGTCACCATCGCCGCATCGAACTCGGGATACCAGGCGGAGCTTTCCGACAGGTGTACGCCGTCGGTCGAGATGATGCCCAGCGTCGACGGCATGCCCCCCGCCAGCTCTTTGTCGCCGTGGGTCACTGGATGAAAAATGGTCCCTCCGTAGGAAACGGAAACAGCCCGGACACCGGGCGGCAAAGCGACCTTGTAGGACTCCAGCGGCTCGTCGCCTCGTTTCTCCGCCTGTTTGATTATTCGCACCTCGGGCGTCAGGGAGGTCGGCTTCAGTCCGGCGTGCAACATGAAAGTCAGCTCGCGCGGCGAGCCGTTGGGCAGCGTAACGGCGTCGACGACGGTCAGCCGATGCTCCGCGGGGTTGAGACGGACATCGAGATGGTGATGGATGGGAACGGCCTGCGCTTCTAGTGCAGCGGCGGACAAAACGACGGCGGCAACGACCAACGCGCTGCCACTACTTCCCAAGATTCTCATGGCGGTCACTCCATAGTGTGGATGTTGTATTCCAGGGACTTTTTTCAGCCCCATTGGCAACGGAGGCGGCCAACAGGAACCCCGACGAGTCGGGGTGAAACATCGGCTCCCAAGCCAAAGAGCCGCCGCGGGTTGCAAACGCAACCGATTGTATATTAAGGGGTAGCACTGCGCCAAACGTAAAGTTTCGTCTAACCCGTCCTTTGGGGTGGATTGGCGAGATATTGATCTGGTCAGAGGCAGTCAATCTGGTTATAGCGTGGCCTTATGAATGCCACGCTTTTGGAACCTCTAGGCGAGCCGCCGGAACCATCGGCTTGCTGCACCAACTGCCCTGCCGTGCTGCGGCTGGAGCGGGCGTTGGAACAGTTGCAGCGCGATTTTCGCCGGGAGGTCGGCTACTGGAAAAGCCAACACGCCAAGGCCGTCAAGCGCATCGCGCAGTTGGAGGAGGAACTTGACCAATCTCGTGGCCAAGTCCACGCCCTGCAAGACAAGCTCTTTGGCCGCAAGTCGGAAAAGTCTGCTGGCAGCGACCGCTCCAACGATTTGTTCGTTCCCGATCAGTTCTCGGCGACCGCGAAAAAGCGCGGTGCGCAGCCCGGTCATGCCGGTCACGGTCGGCGTGACCACTCCCACCTGCCCGTCGCGGAGGAGTTTGTCGCGCTGCCGGAAGAATCGTTGGCCTGTCCGATCTGCGGCAAGCCGGCCGCGATGATGTCGGACACGGAGGATTCGGAGGTGGTGGAGATCGACGTGCGGGCGCATCGGCGACGCATTCGCCGGCGACGCTATCGAGCGGCGTGCGATTGCGATCCCACGCGACGAACGCTGGTGGCTCCGCCGCCGCCAAAGCTGATTCCCAAAGGCAACTACGGCATCTCGATTTGGGTGCTTGTCTTGTTGGACAAGTATTCGTCGTATCGGCCCACGGAACGATTGCTCGGGCAACTCGAACAGTACGATTTGGACTTGCCGGGCGGCACGATCAACGATGGGTTGCAACGAATCGAGCCGCTGTTGCAGCCGATCTACGAGGCGTTGCGTCAGCGCAATCGGCAAGGCGATTTTCATCAGGCCGACGAGACCCGTGGGCTGGTGTTTGCTGTTTTGGACGGGAAATAGGGCTATGGCTGGTGGTTGTGGGTCATGCTTGGCGCAGACACCGTGCTGTATTTGCTTGACCCCAGTCGCGGTCACGAGGTGCCCAAATCACATTTTGGCCCCGAGGCTTCGGGTACATTGGAAGTCGATCGGTACTCGGGCTACAAGGCCATGGCGCAGGTGAAGTCGGGGATGTTGCTGTTGTCATTCTGTTGGGCACACGTGCGGCGCGACTTCGTGGGCGTGGGCAAGAGCTGGACGGAGTTGACGCCTTGGGCCCTGGAGTGGCTGCGCCGCATCCGAGATGTTTAGGATCGGCAAATTAATAACTGTCGCATTTCAGAAGGGGACAGTCCCATTTTCGTCGAACGAAAATTGGGACAGTCCCCCACTTATTGATTCGCCGGCCCTTACCACGTCAATCGAGAACGTTTGCAGCATCCTCTCGAAACAGCGAAGTTTCAAGAGCATGATCCTTTGTTGCGTTGCGCGGTGGAGGCGATGCGCGTTCGAGCCGTGGCGGAACTCTCCGATCCCAAACTCCGCCAGCCGTGCCGCAAGGTTCGCTTTTAGCGCACTATTCTGCGCAAGGCAAGGAGGGCGGGCGATTCATGGGAGGTTCACCACAATAGGCAAGACGCATCAGTCGCCAATATTCTTATGCGGCCGTCATGCAGTGCCGCTACGGTCGTCGACGACTCAATTCGCGCCATTCCTCTCCATTGCGGGCTCTGCGCTCGCAAGCGGTTGGATTAGCAAATTGTCCTGGACCGGCAGTGCTGGGAACGTGGCATGCGGCTCGGTTTGATACCAGTAGGCCACGGAAGCAATGTCGTCTTCCAACAGCAGATACTTGTCGCCCCAGCCCAGGGCCTGAATGGTCACCCGCAGGTCTCTCTCGAAGCGGACCGGGTCGACAATGTGCCAGCGGTACATTCCAAATCGCTGGCCCGCTGCGTAGATCGTGTCTGGTGGCAGTACCTGGACCAGACCCGTGTACGGTGTGCTGAACGCTTGGTAGCGGCGCGTCTCGCGGTTCTCGAAGTTGTACGCACCCCCAAAATAGTCTTCCGTGCCCGTGCCGCAGATCGTGGGAAAGTGCCGATCGCCGTCGAGATAGAACTTGATTTCCCCTTCGCCCCACCAACCAGGGCTGCGGGTTTCCCAAGCCATGTAAGTGCCGACGTAGTGCCCGCGGCCGGAAATGCCGTCGAGGATCGTGTACACGGTCTTGGGCGGCAGCCTGTTCACGCGGCGGAACTGGGCGTGAAAATAGGCGGCGTCCGCGGGCACCTCGCTGAGTGCGTAGTTGACCTGGTAGTAGAGAACCAGGTCCTTGTCGTCGAGGTTTTCCAGGGTGATCTTGGCCGTCTTGCGGAAGGGCATGGTCCAGTAACAGTTTAGCCCGCTGCCGGGGTTGACGCAGACGGCCAACGAATTGATCTGGCAGTACCGAGCCCATCCGCAGGCGAAAAAATCGCCCAGGGGCACTTCGACGGAAGGAATGGTCTCGTCGTCCCAATAGAAACGTAAGATGAACAGGCGGGCCTTGTCGAGGGGGGCCGGCGTCATCCAGATCTGTTGGATCGCGCCCGATCCGCGGATCTTGGCCAGATTAAACGTGGATCCTGCCTGAATGGACACCGAAGGCGATATTTTCCAGCCCTGGCCCAACTCGCGGCCGACGTGCATGCCGGTGCCCTCGGTGGCCATTCCGGCCTTGCCCTTCTCCCCGGTGAAATTCTCTGGACTGATGGACCGCCACTGCGAGTTGGACAGCCGATAAAGGTTGCTCAGGTTCGTTTCCAGACCGCAGGACGGTTCGGCCGTGGATGGTAACAGCGACATAACGGGCCTCCTGGAATGGGACTGCCTCGCGTTGCCCTGATTATGCCACATCTGCGGCCACGGTGTCAGTAGCCTACTGGCCAAACAGTACGATTCCCCAAAAAACCAGTCTCTGCAACACCGGCTCGATGATATTGCGACATGCCAGCCCTTATAGCCAGCCGGCTGGCAGGTCCATGCACACCGTCTGACACAATTTGCAGGCAACCAGGGAAAAAGCCGGACAACTCTGCCGCGGCCGGAGTAGGAGAATAGATAGGGAGCCGCTACTGCGAGGAGGAACATCTTGGGCGGCCAACAACATCAGGAAGAAACGATTGTAATGGACGCCAAGTGCAGCACGGCCGCTCCACTTCTGCTGACCGCCGTACAGGCCGCCGCCACCTGCAGCAAGTCGCGGCGAACCTGGTGGGCCTGGGATGCCGCCGGCCTAATCCCCCGGCCGGTCCGAATCGGGCGCTTGGCCCTTTGGCGGGCTGACGAACTGCGGGCCTGGGCTGCCGCCGGCTGCCCGAGGCGCGAAGACTGGGAAATCCTGCAATCGTCACTGGTTCAGTAGCCATGCCGCGGGTTCTGCCAAAATTTGCCGGAACTGGCCGCAGCTTCGCTTGCAATTTTTGCGTGTCGAGCCGCACTGTCACTCCCTCTTCGCCTTCGGAGAATCGACGAGTTCGCGCAAATGTAGTGGAAACTTTGGCCAAAAATCGAACGTGAGTCCTTTAATATCAACGACTCGACACCCTCAACTCCGTAACTTTGGTTAACGGCCAAATCAGGCGAGCCGGGAACGTCTGTCCCAGCTTGTGGTAAAATAGCGAATCTATCCACCAATCCATTTAACGCCCGGCGCCGAGAGTTCGGACGCAGGGCGTTTTGCCTCTAATCGCCTTTCCGACAACGATTTACATCGATTATGCCGTCAGTCCGGCGCTCTCTGTTTCGACGGAGATATACTAGGTTCCAAAAGGAACCCCCGGTTCCTTCCGGACCCTCAAATCTCGGTCCAATAATCTCCTACTCTCTGGTTAACACACCGCACGGCAAAAAACGTAGCGGAAAACGCGGAAAACTGCTATGTTGGCTCTGGGCTGTGAGCCGGCAACAATCTGAAAATAGGAAACGTGCTATGAAACTCCATATCGACGGCGGAGACATAACTGGCGTGCGAGGCTTTCTGCGCTGCGTCGCGGTGTTGTTGTCTCTGCTGGCGGGCAAGGCCCTCGCCACGGATTACTACGTGGCGCCGAACGGCTCGAATAGCAACTCCGGCACACTGGCCCAGCCGTTTGCGACCATCCAGCAGGCTGCCAACGCGGCCCAACCTGGCGACAACGTGTATATCCGCGGCGGCACCTATCGGGAAAGCGTGACGCTCGCCCATTCCGGCACCGCCGCCGCGCCGATCAACTTCGCCCCCTATGCCGGCGAAAACGTGACCGTCACAGGCTTGGACGTACTCCATGCCAGTTGGTCGGACTACAGCGGGCCGATTTATCAGACCACCACCGGCACGGGCGTCAGCCAGGTCTTCCTGGGCGGCAAGATGTTGACCGAGGCCCGCTGGCCCAATCCGGTCTACACCAACCCGCTGCGGGCCGTTGCCGCCACGGTTGATTCGGCCACGCTCAATAGCGCCGCCAACACGGCTACAATTACGGACAATGCGTTGGGCAATCCGGCCGCCGGCACCTGGAACAAGGCCAAGATATCGATCGTTTCGGGCATAACCGGGGCCTCCAACGCCGAATGGGTCGCCTGGGGAGGGACCAACGTCAACCAAACCGGCAACAAACTCACCTACGCCTGGCCGAACACCACGTCCAGTTATTACAGTCCCACCGCCACCAACAAATACTACCTCTACGGCGACCGCGCCGCCCTGAGCGGAGCCCAGCAGTGGTATCAGGACCCTGCTTCGGGCACGCTCTATATCCAGACCGCCGGGGCCAGCCCCGCCGGCCAGCAGGTCGAGGTGCGCACCCGCGACACCGGCATGGATTTTGCCGGGCAGTCGTTTGTTAATGTCAGCGGCATTCGTTTCATGGCCGCCAACGTGCTGGTCTCAGGCAACAACAACGTCGTCAACAACACGCAAATCCTTTATCCGGTCGCGTTCACCGGCCCGACGAACTGGAACACCGTAAACGGCGTGACCGTAAGCGGGCAGAACAACACCATCCGCAACTCGGAAATCGCCTATTCCTGGGGCGAGGGGGTGTCGCTGAAGAACACCAACAATACGGTCGACAACAACCTGATCCACGACGTCGACTGGGGCGGCTCCGACTCGGCCCCCATCAACACGACCGACTGGGGCCACAACACGATCACCAACAACACGATCTATAACACGGGGCGTCCCGGCATCATGTTTCGCAACGCCACGCCCGACACGCAAATCCTGCACAACGACGTCTCCCGCTTCGGCTTCCTCACCAAGGACCTGGGCGGCATCACGACCTACACCAGCGAGAGCACCGGCACCGAAATCGCCTATAATGTCGTCCACGATACCCGCTCGACGGGCCTCAACGTCGGCATCTATCCCGACGCCGGAACCAGCGGCGTGCTGATCCATCACAATCTGGTCTACAACTGCCAACGCGGCATCCAGATCAACAAGCCGGCCACCGACGACCGCATCTACAACAACACCTTCTGGAACGTCGATATCGCTGTGCGGAGCGGCTTTAGCGGCGATTATGACGTGCGGACCTACAACAATCTCTCCAACGACAACGAGTGGGCCGGCAGCAGCACCAGCAGAAACCTGACTACCACCACCGACCGCTTCGTCAACTCCGCCGCCGGCGATTTCCGCCTGAAAAGCAACAGTCCCGCGGTCGACTACGGCCGGGTGATTAGCGGCTTCCCCTACCCTTACAGCGGCAGCAATCCCGACGCCGGGGCCTTCGAGTATGATCCGGCCAATCCCGACGCGCCGGGCTGGACCGCCGGCGCCAGCTTCAAGGTCTGGCTCTTTTCCAACCAGCGCAGCGCCCCGCTGGCCGACGCCGTCACGGTCAATCAAGCGACCCAAAGCCGCGTCGCAACCGGCTCGCTGACCGTCGGCAACACCGGCAGCACCGGCAACAACAACCGGGCCTTCATCAAGTTCGATCTGTCTGAAATGGCCGGCGACGCCATCCAGCAGGCCGTGCTGCGGGTCTACGAGAACGGCAACGGGCTGTCCTATGCCGCCAACAACGGCGACGTCACCCTGCACCAAATCATGGCCGATTGGACTTCTACGTCGGTGCCCTTCAACCAGTCGGTCGGCCCCGACCTGCCGGCGTTCTACGATCCCGCCAATCTCGACTTGTATACGGACATCGATGTGACCCCCGTGGTGATGCAGTGGCTGGCCGATCCGGCGTCGAATTTCGGCTTCAGCCTTCGCGGCACGGAGAACGTCGGCAACACGGCCAAGTATTTCGACGGGTATTACGGCATCACCCCGCCGCAATTGATCGTCACGCTGGCCGTGCCCGAGCCGGCTTCGCTCTGCCTGCTGGCGGCAGCCGCGCTCTGCCTGCTGGCGCGTCCTGTTCAAAAACTTCGTCACACCATATTCGAGGTGTGGCTTGAAGTTTGGGGAGTGAAAATCGGATCGGATCGGGCTTGTCCAACCGCAGGCGGAACCGACTGGTCAAGCATTTCACCAAGACGAGCGTATACAAGCTGCTCACTAATCGGTAGAAGCAACAGGAATGGTCCTTAGCGCTTGCGCTTTCCGTTAACCCGGATTATTCATAAACACGAAGGAACATTGTCATTCTGAGCGCAGCGAAGAATCTGGGCTGTTTGCGGCGCATCGGAGATCCTTCGCTGCGCTCAGGATGACGTTTATGAATAATCCGGGTTAACCCTCCGGTCACGGATTATCCCAACTTCGAGCACCTCGAGGCCGACGGGGCGAAGAATAAAGGGGCAATCCATCCTGAGCAGCCCGGCGATCGGCAATAATCCCGACTGCATGCGTGTCAAGTTGCGCGACCGCAGGGCGGGGATCATGGTTATATCTTGCCCGTGCCACCGGGTGCCCCCGCTGCACCTCGCCGACTTTGCCGAGTACCTCAGAACGCCCGATATGTCGCGTGCAGCGCACCACGTGCGCAATGCCGAGCGGGCGGGCATCGTGCGGAAAATCGTTTGGGTCATCCAATATTCTAGGCGGATCTCTGAGGTGCCACAAGCGGGGTTGGAGCGGCTCGTGCCGCAGCCAATCTCTCCCTGCCCCCGACTGGAAATCCCCCCCCACATTTCTCGAAAGCCGGCCAACCGGCCGAGAATTACCCAAAAATTACATGTCCGGCCCAGAATCCGCTTGCTGTTTCTGCGGAATTGTGGCTCATGTGTTGATGTCTGAAAACGCGTAGCGCCACGATCTTCAGCGCCGGAGGAAAACGATGAACCAAAACAATATCGTAACCGTTCACAGGGGACTGTCCCAATTTTCGCGGCGCGAGGGACGTAACCCCGCGGATTAGCTTTACTGCCGCGAAAATGGGACTGTCCCCCTGGGGCGGCGGGAGGGTGACAGGTCCATGTTTTCGGCCCACGGTTTATCGATGAAATCACGTTTTCCCGCCGAAAAATGGACCAGTCCCCTGCCGCCCCGTGAACGGTTGCGCCAAACTATCAAAGCCTTTCGGCAACGGCATTTCGCCAAGGTGCCCACAGTGGTGCCGGACAATTTGGTGTCATTCCGCATCATTCTGCACTGAACAGGTGCGATGGCAACGGCAATGGCCACGGCAGAGCGATCACAAACCCAGGCGATACTTCTTGGCCCGTTCGATGACTTCAGGGTCCTTGCTGATCCGGCTCACTTTTTCCAGGAGCGGCTGGAAGCGCTCCATGTTCGGATGGCGCAGGAAGCGGTGGTGGGCCAACTCGACGATTGCCCGACATGCCGACTGCCCCAGGTCCGGATCATCCAGATACCCGGCGATCCAGGAAACCGCTTCCATCGTGCGCACGCTGGAAGCGCGGGTCAACACCCACTGCCGGTCTTCCACGCTCTCCGCCGCCTTGATGGCGTTCTGGAGCATAGCCAACGTCTGCTCTGGCGGGCGGTCGCTCTGGAGAGTCACCACGCGGACATAGGCCCGCACCGCCCAATGCCGGAACTGCTTGTTGTCCCCTCGGGCCAACGTCCAGAGCCGGCCGGCCACCTCGGCATTGGGCCAGTTGCACAAGCCGCGGACTGCCGACGCCCTGACTTGAGGATCACTGTTGCCCAAGGACGAGTCGATCATCGCCAAAGCCTGCTTCCCTCCGAATCGGCCGACGAGCGGCAGGCACTTCGGAACCGCCGCGGGATCGAGCTTGGCCAACACCGTCAGCACCGGCCGGGCACGGTCCTCTGCGGCGCCCGGCGACTTGGCGCAAACCAGGAAGACCGTCCGCTCAACCGCCTCGCAGTGCTTGCCGGACGTTGCCAGCAAGAGCTTCACCAACCGCGAAAGGTCGTCCGCATCGGTAGTGGCAATGCCTCGCAGCGCGTTCAGAGCCGGTCCATAGTCCTTCGGGTCATCCCGACCGGCGATGGCCAGCAACGGCGCCATTGCCTCGTGGCAATCCAGTTTCTCGAGCAGGCGGATTACCGGGCCGCGAATGTCCGGCCGCTCCGTCAGCGCGGCGAGCAGGGCGGGCTCGGCCACGTTGCGGGGAAGATCGCATATCGCCTGCTGGGCCGCTTCCGCCACTCGTCCTCCTGCGGCCAAAGAGTCCAAGACGATCGCCACGGTCGTGGCGTCGCCGAATTTTCCCAGCATGTGTATCCCGGCCAGCCGCAAGCCGACTTTTCCGCTTCGGGCCGCCGACACTGCCAGCGGCAGGGCATCCTTTCCCTTGTGTAATGCCACCACCTCGAGCAAGCTAATTTGGCTTTTCTCAGGCAACTCGGCCAGCCGATCCGTCAGGGAGTCGAGTTCCGCGTCGGATAGCGCCGTCAGGCGCACGGCGGCCACGACCCGGCGGTCGGTATCAGCCCCGCCCAGCCATGAGAGGATCGTTTCGGTAGTTTTCTCCGCCTGAAGCCGCAGCATGGCGCCCGGCGCCGCGCGGCGGACGCCCTTGACCTGCGCGGCTGCGGTCAACCTGGTATAGATCGGCAGGGCCGCTTCCACGTGGCCCCCGGCGGCCAACGCATCGGCGCAGCGCAGCAAGCGGACAGCCGCAGCCATGGGCAGGGGGTCGCCCACCGAGCCGGCCTGCTGTTCCACGATCGCGATGGCCTCCGGGCTGGCGATGGCGCTCAATGCCCAAAGAGCCGCCGAGGCCACCTGAGCATCCTTCCTGGCTGCCAGTGCCTTCAACTTGCCTACGGAGCGAAGGTCCTTCCTGGCGGCCACGGAGTTGATCACGCCGACGAGCAACTCGCCCTTCAAGGCGCTCGAACGCGTTGCGCAGCGCGGCGGCCGATTCCTCGCCGGGTATCGATTCCAGGGCATATCGGGCTATCTGAGACGTCTCCGGCCGGGCCAACAAACGCGTCAGAACGGGGACCTCGGCCGCAGTTCCCACCTGACGGAGCCGGCAACAGATGTACTGCTTTGCGGCCGACGTCGTGCCGTCAGCCTCCAGCAGGCCCGCCAGCCGCCGGGCACACGCCGCACGCCGCGCCGCGCAGCCATAGCGCGGATGACCTCACGGTCGACTGTCAGCAGGGCCGCCATATCTTGGCCGTACTGGTATTTTGGCAGTGCTTTCCAAGCCTCTTCGATCGGCATCTCCGCTGCTCTTGCCGCCGGCAGCGGGATGGCAGATAGAGCGGCGGCGCAGAAAAGCAACAAAGAGCTCAATGTTCGCAACATGGGCATATCCTTCACATGCGTGGAAACATCAAATCGTCCAAGGACTGCGGGCCGGCCGGGAAAGCATCGTATTAGCCTCCTCGTCTCCGGGGAAGCAGTCCTGGGCCGGATCCCATTTCAGTTTGCGTCCCAGCCGCAGGGCGACGTCGCAGACGTTTCCCAACGTGCTGGCGGCCTGCCCCGACTCGACCGGCGAAATGGGGTCCTGCCGGGTACGGATGCTGCGGATGAAGTCGGCGGTGTGGGCCGTGTAGCCGCCGAAATCGGGGCGGTACTCGGGACTGCGGTGCAGGACGACGTCGCCGGGCTTGAGCTTCACCTTCAACAGCGACGCCGGCTCGGCCCAGATGCCGCTGCGATCGACGCGGACCCAGCCCTCTGGGCCTATGAATTTGCAGCCCGACTCGCTCGCCCCGCCGATTTGGGTGTACAGCATCGTCAGGCCGCTGGCCCAGCGGAGCTTCATCTGCCACGAAATCCAGGTGTCCGTCATTCCCTCCTTCGGCAAGACTCCGTCGCCTCCCACCTCGAACGGCTGTTGGAAGATCTCTGGGCAGCCCCAACCGGCAATATCCAGATGGTGTACACCCCAATTGGTGATGAATCCGGCGCAGTAGTGTGAGATCATGTACATGGCCAACCATTCGCAGCGCTTCTTGTCGAAGGGGATAAAGGGCGCCGGACCGCTCCACATGTCATAGTCGAAGCCGGGCGGCGGATCGCAGGGCGGTTCGGCGGGATAGGCCCTGCCGCCCGGGGCTCCCACCTCGACCGTATGCACCTTGCCCAAATAGCCGTTGATGGCCAGCTCACAGGCGTGGCGAAAATTCGGCGCGCTCCGCTGCATGGTTCCCGTCTGGAACACACAACCATAACGTCGCACTGCGTCGCGCACCTTGATCCCATCGGCGATCCAGCGGGTGATGGGCTTCTCACCGTAGATGTCCTTGCCGGCCTCTATCGCCCGGCTGTAGACGACGCCGTGCCAGTGATCGGGCACGCAACCCCAGACGGCGTCGATGTCCGGGCGGGCCAATAGGTCGCGGAAGTCCGTGTAGATCTGGCAACCCTGGAACCGTTGTTGATTGACCCGTTGGGCATAGAAATCGTTGATGCTCCGCTGCGCCAGCAAGGCCCGATCGCGCCGGCACTCGGCGATCGCCACAACCTGATGGTCCGGCAGCGGCCGCATGGCGTACCAGGAACCGGTTCCCCGATTGCCCATCCCCAACATGCCGATGGTGATCCGCTCGCTGGGGGCCAATTGGTTGTCCAGGCCAAAAGCCGAGGCGGGAATGATGGCCGGGGCCACGGCCGCCGCCACTGCGCCGGCGACAAATTGCCGCCGGGAAAGGACCGGCTCCGGCTTCTGCACGGCCGAGTTATCGTTCTTCATTTTTTCACCTGGTTTGGCTTGGTCCACAGGGAATTAATCGCTTCAACGGTCCGCTCAACGAGCATCTGGCCCCCCTGCGGCCCGATCGGGTTGGATTGCACAATCGCGCTGTAGCCGCCGCCGCCCACGGCCCGCTCGGTGGGCAGATAAGATCCGGAACCCGGTCCGCCCGCCAATTGGACCACGAACGTTTGCGCCGCCGGGCTGCGGGCCTTCATCTGAACCCCATAGTCGGCAAACAATTCAAAGGGGTTGGTGCAAATGACCACGTCGCCCAGCCGCAGCACGTGAATCTGCGTGGCCTTGCGGAGTTGCGGTTCGGTCCGTTGCCTTTCGTACCGTTCCACGACTTCCTGCTGCCAGTGCCTCTTGGCCGGCAGCTTCTCTTGTGCGAGCGCCGCTTTTGCCTGGGCGTATTCCGCCTCGGTGACCGGCCGCAGGGGCAGTTGAAGCGTCAGCACTTTGTGAATCAAAGGCACATTGGCGTGCCGGTCGTTTTGGACCGCAGCGAAGGTCTCGTCCACGGCGGCCACGATCCGTCGGGAGATCTCCTCCAGACGGGACAACTTCCGCAATTGCCGCATCCGTTCTTCAGCCTGGCGGCGATACATCAAGTGCGGCGACTGATCGCCCGCGGCGCCCGCCCAGCCCAACACGCATACGTCTTGGCCGTATCGCTTGCGGAGCGACGCGCGCACGGGATGCCAGAAGTCCGCGTTCAGGTGGTTGAGGTTCTCGACTTCCTGCGCCGGGCACGCCACATCGACCACGATAGCGAGCAGTTTCCCGGTTGCATTCCAAAAGAACAGCGTTCCCACGTCGTGGTCCTCGTAACCCTCCAGACCGCGGAACTCTGCCCGGCCCGTCGCGCCGTACATCTCCGCGTGGCCGTCGGCGTAGACGGCGCGGCGGTTCTGGGCTACGGCGGCGTGTCCCAGTCCCCAGGTGAAACTGCCCGGCCTTCGTTCGTTCCAGGCCTTTTCGATTGCCGCGGCGATGCGCTCCGCCGCGAAGCGGCAATAGTCTTCCACCTGCATCACGCCCACCTCCGGCACGTCGTACACGCCGGGCTGGGTGAGGGCGCAGTGTGGGTGTGCGTGGCGCTCAGAAACACCTTGTCCAGGTCGAAGTGCGGCAGACGTTTTTGCGTCTCCTCACGGACCTTCTGGCGCAGCACGTCGGAAATCCCCACTAGGTCGCACGACACCATCACCGCCGCATCGAGCGAATGATCGTGCTCGCGCGACTCCAGGGCAACCACGTTCGCCGTGATGGGCGTGTCGGCCCCTTGTGAGATGCGCGTGCGGAACTGGCCATCCAAGGCCACCGGTTGGCTGGGAGTGATGTCCGCGGCCGCCGCGCCCGCCAGCAACTCTCCGGCCCTGGTATCCGCGCCAATCGCAAGCAAACTCCAGATCAGACAGGCGGTCAAAAGTCCTTTGCCCATGGCAATCTCTCCTATGCGGGAGCCAATTCTTTGGTCGTCTTGTTAAAGTACGCGATGCACTGAGAGAGTTGCTCTTCGATGTCCGCCGGGTGCTGATCGTACTCGATGCCGAACACGCCCCGGAAATGCTGCCGGTGCAACTCTTTCAGTATGCCGCGGATGTCGCTCTTACCCCTGCCAAAGGGAACACAGACCCCATTTTCATCCACGTCTTTCAGGTCGAAGGTAAGAATCCGGCCTTGGAGTTTTCGCAAGGCCGCCACGGGATCCAGTCCCGACCGGGTCCAATGTCCGGTGTCGCAGCAAGCGCCGATCCGCTTGCTCCGCCCCCGCAGTACGCCAAGCAGCGTCTCCGGCTGCCAGTAGGAAGAAGGCTTGGCGTGATTGTGGACGGCCAGGTTGAGGCGGTACTCTTCGCAAAGCCTCTCCAGCATATCGAACGCCGCGGGGGGCGGCTCGCCGTCGATGGTTTCGATCCCCATCTCCTGGGCAAAAGCGAACAACCGGCGGCACGAATCCTTCGTGGTCAGTCCATTGCAGTAGCAACACACCAGTCTAACGCCGGCGTCCGCCAGCCGCCGCCGGGCCTCTTTCCGGTCGGCCACCGACATTTTTTCGCCGAATACGGCAGTGGCCTTCCGCGGCGAAAGCTTTTGCCAGTTGAAGCCCACCAGTGTCTTCAGCTTCAGCGATGCCACCTTGTCGATGGTTTCATAAAACGTGAGACTGGAGAAGCTGTAGGCGCAGCAACCCAACTGCCAACCAAGCTTCTCGGCAGGGGATGCCTGTTGGGCCGATTCAGCCGCTCGCAACGGGCAGCGGGCGCCGCCCACAGCCGCCGCGGCCGTAATACCGCCCGCTGTCTTGAGAAACCAACGGCGATCCATGGTGTGAAACATCCCGCATCTCCCATCCGCCATAGCCGTGGCTATTATAGCAACTTGCGCAAATGCTCGATACTCCGGGCCGCCTGCTCGATGGAGCCGCACTCTACAGAAAACACGATGTCCCGCGGGCAGGGGCGGACGATGTCGATCACCCGCCGCCAGTCGATCACCCCGTCTCCACAGGCACACCCGACGGGTGTGCCGGTGACCTTGCCGCGCTCGGCCGCCGCGTGCTCGTCGCTGATGTCTTTGGCGTGCAGGTGAACCAGCCGGTCGCGGACGTGCTCCAGCCAGTCGTAGGGGTCTTGGCCGGCCAGACAGGCATTTCCCGTGTCGAGATTGATCCCTATGGCCGGGGAAGATATAACCCGGATTATTCCTAGCGCGGCGTAGCCGCAACCAATTGTGGTCTTGGGTCTTGGGTCTTAGGTCTTGGGTCTTCGTGCCAAGACCTAAGACCCAAGACCTAAGACCCAAGACCGTCAAAGATTGAGGACGATTTCTCAATCCCAAAAACTAATGGCATAAACACGAAGGAACATTGTCATTCTGAGCGCAGCGAAAAATCTGGGCTGTTTGCGCGGCGCATCGGAGATCCTTCGCTACGCTCAGGATGACGTTTATGAATAATCCGGGATAAGGCTATAAATCCGGTCCAGTCCCTCCGGCGTGCGGGAGTATTGGGCATGGCACTCCAGCCCGATTTTGACTCCCCGCCGCTCAGCCACCAGTGCCGCTTCGTAAAGCGTGTAGCGCATCAACACGTGGTCCTCCTCCTCCGTGGTCCACGGCGCCTTGATGCCTTCATCCGTATTGACTATCGGCGCCCCGCACTCGGCCGCGCAGCGGATCGCCATCCTCAGGTACTCACCGTGAACGTCCGGCCGGCAAACCGGTCCGGCGAGCGGAGTCCCCTCCCATGAGTCTTTCGATGTCTCAACGATAGGCGTCGATGGCCAACCCCAAAAGCGCATGGGCGGCATGTCGCGGATAGAACGTCGTCTCGCTCTCGCCCTTGGGGCCCTTGGGCATCAGACGCAACTCCGGCCAGGGGCCGTAGTCGCGGTCGATCGCCTCGAACGCCCGCCGCGCGTGTTCGGGGTCCGCCCACGGGCGTAGAATCCCAGCGCCATGCCGACGCTCCACAGGGGCGGCAATGACTGTCTGATCGTGCCGCCCGGCTCGGCCGGCACAGTCTTGCGGCATCGCCCACATGCGTCCCTCCCGCCAGAAACAATCGACCGAAGTGACAGCGGCCTGCGGCCGGGTCCACGGCAGCTTACGCGGCCGCCGTGGTCGCGATACGTCTCCATACCCCAGAGAATGTACACGTGGTGAACCAGGTCGTTGTCCTGCTTGTGGTTGTATCGGTTCGGCACAGGGCCGTCCTTCCAGAAGGGGAGTCCCTTGCGAGGCTTCATCGTGTGAATGACCGCCCGGACCACACATCCGAGCGCTTCTCGACCAGTTGCCGCTCGTCGTCCGAGAAGAGGCCGGGCTGTTCGGC